>NZ_CP019344.1:1702500-3157500 GCF_002117125.1 Nonlabens spongiae | reverse complement strand
CTTATCACGTCCTTCATCGCCTCTGAGAGCCTAGGCATCCCCCATACGCCCTTGTTTTGCTTGTAATGTCCGGGTCATACATGACAACGATATCATATATGACGCCCTTCTTGTATCTCTACAAATTGTTTCTTATTGTCCCGGATACGTAAACGTATCCGAAACGCTCGTTTTGATCTTTTCAGTATGTCAAAGAACTTTTTTTCAATTAAGAATTCATGTTTATGAATCTAGAATTGAAACGATCCAACTACGCACAAGGCTTCGTCGGACATAGTGGAGAATATCGGAGTCGAACCGATGACCTCCTGCGTGCAAGGCAGGCGCTCTAGCCAGCTGAGCTAATTCCCCATTTTTTAGTTATGAGTTATTAGTTATGAGTTATGAGTATACCCTACCCTTAACCTACCCAACTTCTAAAATTTCCTTTATTCTATAAATGAACATTATGCGATTTAGGCTTTCGCGAAAGCGTAAAACAGTAGTCTCGGGCAGACTCGAACTGCCGACCTCTACATTATCAGTGTAGCGCTCTAACCAGCTGAGCTACGAGACTCTATGTGGACCACCCGTGGCGGACCCAAGATCTTAATTGACAGCGCCTCCTTAATCGAAAGCTTTTAAAATAAACACGCCGATCGGGCGTCGCGGAAAAGGCAATGGAATCCCTCTCTACTTGGTTCCGTTATTTCAGGAACTCCAGAAAGGAGGTGTTCCAGCCGCACCTTCCGGTACGGCTACCTTGTTACGACTTAGCCCCAGTTACCGGTTTTACCCTAGGCAGCTCCTTGCGGTCACCGACTTCAGGTACCCCCAGCTTCCATGGCTTGACGGGCGGTGTGTACAAGGCCCGGGAACGTATTCACCGCATCATGGCTGATATGCGATTACTAGCGATTCCAGCTTCACGCAGTCGAGTTGCAGACTGCGATCCGAACTGTGATGGGGTTTGAAGATTCGCTCCTCCTCGCGGAGTGGCTGCTCTCTGTCCCCACCATTGTAGCACGTGTGTGGCCCAGGACGTAAGGGCCGTGATGATTTGACGTCATCCCCACCTTCCTCACGGTTTGCACCGGCAGTCTCGCCAGAGTCCCCGGCATGACCCGCTGGCAACTGACGATAGGGGTTGCGCTCGTTATAGGACTTAACCTGACACCTCACGGCACGAGCTGACGACAACCATGCAGCACCTTGCAACATGTCCGAAGAAAAGTCTGTTTCCAAACCTGTCATGCTGCATTTAAGCCCTGGTAAGGTTCCTCGCGTATCATCGAATTAAACCACATGCTCCACCGCTTGTGCGGGCCCCCGTCAATTCCTTTGAGTTTCATTCTTGCGAACGTACTCCCCAGGTGGGTTACTTATCACTTTCGCTTGGCCACCCAGCCCTCAATCGGGCCGGACAGCTAGTAACCATCGTTTACGGCGTGGACTACCAGGGTATCTAATCCTGTTCGCTACCCACGCTTTCGTCCATCAGCGTCAATATATTGTTAGTGGCCTGCCTTCGCAATCGGTGTTCTATGTAATATCTAAGCATTTCACCGCTACACTACATATTCCGGCCACTTCACAATAATTCAAGACGTCCAGTATCAATGGCAGTGCCGGAGTTGAGCCCCTGCATTTCACCACTGACTTAGACGCCCGCCTACGGACCCTTTAAACCCAATGATTCCGGATAACGCTTGCACCCTCCGTATTACCGCGGCTGCTGGCACGGAGTTAGCCGGTGCTTATTCTTACGGTACCGTCAACTCCCCACGCGTGGAGAGGCTTCTTCCCGTACAAAAGCAGTTTACAACCCATAGGGCCGTCTTCCTGCACGCGGCATGGCTGGATCAGGGTTGCCCCCATTGTCCAATATTCCTCACTGCTGCCTCCCGTAGGAGTCTGGTCCGTGTCTCAGTACCAGTGTGGGGGATCTCCCTCTCAGGACCCCTACCCATCGTAGCCTTGGTGAGCCGTTACCTCACCAACAAGCTAATGGGACGCATACTCATCTCATACCGTAACCTTTAATCAAATAGCGATGCCGCTTCTTGATACCATGAGGTGTTAATCCAAATTTCTTCGGGCTATCCCTCAGTATGAGGCAGATTGTATACGCGTTACGCACCCGTGCGCCGGTCGCCATCTTCCAGCAAGCTGGAAATGCTGCCCCTCGACTTGCATGTGTTAGGCCTGCCGCTAGCGTTCATCCTGAGCCAGGATCAAACTCTTCATCGTGATGTCTCTTTTGTTTTAACAATGAGATCTGTTGTACAGGATCCCACTACCTCCTCAAATGACGACAACCCGATCGACATATCGTGTCTATTCTATATACTTTCTTTATTATTGCTGTTCTTACCTTGAAGATTTCCCTGCCTATATATCTAGGACGGGAATCCTCAGAACTGTGCTGTCAACCAATATCTCAATGAACCTCTACCGGAACTTGTAAAACCAGAATCAAAAAGGACAAAATTCAATTTGTTTTCCCTTGTGATATTCCAGCCTTCCAGTGAACTTCTGCCTCGTAAAACATATCGTTGTTTCGCTAAGTGGGTGCAAATATACAGACACTATTTCTTTCCAACCAAAACTTTTTGCAAAATAATTATAGGTTTTTTTGACTTCTTTAGCCACCCCTCTAAAAACTAGATACTTAGACCACAAAAAAAAGCGAACTTTTTTACAGCGCATTCCTGTACAGTGAAAATTCAGCCCCTGGACTGCTTTCAATCTGGGAATGGGTATGATCTACTATATTATTTGCAGGTCATCAATTTTAGAGTAGCCCTCAACCCCCTGAAGGAGTCTTTGAAGCACATCGTGCTATGTTTCCCAGAAAGGAAGATGGTTGGAATAATGAGTCATGATGATATATGATAAACCTAGATTCAAAGAGAAGGCGAGTCTCGAGCTGGAGACACCCACGCTTTACGCCCCCAAACCCCCGAAGGGGGCTATTAGTAAATCTCATTCATTTTTAATGTTAACGCGGGAGGAGCAGCGGGTTTATAAAAGGAGCTCCTGAATTACACTCACTACCCTTTCGAGGAGACTTTTATTCACAGGACATATATCTAATGAAGTAAATTGACAAAAAGAGATTTATCTTACCATGCTTGGGTAAACGGTATTCTATAATAGTAGAAAATTCTTGAGTTGCAGTCCCTAAATCTTTTGAAGAGCACTGTAGCTATTTTCAGATCGAAAATTTAGGTTTTCAGATCATTACTAAAGACTGAATTGCGATCTGGTTGAGTTCGTTTTTAGTATTGGGGTAATTGCATAGGTACTTCAATAAGTAAAAGCTTAGAATTTATTGCAGCTTGAATGGTTATCTCCTCGGCAGAATCTATTCCGATGGCGTCACGCTTTTTAAGATTCTCATCTACCATATTAACCTCGCCCTCAATCACCATGAGATAAAGGCCAGTTTCTTTTCCTTTTCTTTTATAAGTTAGCGATTTACCAAGGTCTACTTGCCCCATACTTAACCATGCATCCTGATGTATCCACATATTACTTGCACTTTTGTCTGGAGATATTATTTGTTGCCAACCGTTTGACAGGTCTTTAGCTATAAATTGCTGATCATATCTAGGTTCTACACCACGCTTATTGGGAAAGATCCATATCTGGAATAGTCTGAGATCTTCTGAATCGCTTGCATTATATTCAGAATGAGTGACACCTGTGCCAGCGCTCATCACCTGGACCTCGCCTGTTCTTATTTGAGCAGTATTACCCATACTGTCCTTATGTTCCAAAACACCAGACAACGGTATAGTAATTATCTCCATATTATCATGTGGATGCGTGGGAAACCCAGCACCTGGCGCGACACGATCGTCGTTCAAAACTCTGAGAACCCCAAAATTCATTTTTTCTGGATTGAACCAGGATGCGAAACTAAATGAGTGTTTGGCCTCCAACCAGCCATGGTTTGCATATCCTCTATCTTTTGATCTATATAAGGTCTTTTTCATAAGTTTTTATTTACATAAACAATATTTGTACAGACAAATATAAATGATCTAATAATCTTAGATGTGAATAGTTTCTAAATTAGTTGATTACAGCGTGAAACTAATTCGCTTTCGCGAAAGCGAGATAACAGCTCAACCTTTAACTAGCACCAAAGGGATTTAACTAGAATGTTGCCTTTTATCGTTGTGCTGATGGTGTTCTAGGTAAGCTTTCGCGAAAGCGTAACCATGAGCAAACTTCTTACGATATACTTCTACAGCAATATGAGCAAAAATGGCTGAGAAGGCAAGCATCAGAAATAACGGAAATAGTTCAGTTTTCAAAAAATGCGAAACGTACCAACTCGCAAACGAGCCAAAAATCATGCTTATCGCCCCCACAAACGCACTGGCACTACCAGCTTTCTTAGTAAATGGCTGAAGGGATAATGCAGTTACGTTAGGATTCTGAAAACCGATGAGCGTGAGCATGGCAAACAGAAGCGGATAGATCACCCAAAATTCCATCCATCCCATACTTGCAAATAGTAGTCCAGCCCCAGACACCAGTACCAATAATACACTTACCACGTAGGTTACCTGAAAAGTAGTGTACTTTTTCAAAAACAATCTGTTTACCTGACTCCCTGCGATGAGTCCCGCCGCATTGCTCCCAAACACATAACCGAACTGTTCTTGAGATAGGCCAAAGTAGTCCATGAATATAAAAGGGGCAGCCGCAACATAGCCTAACAACAACCCTATTACAAAGCCCCTTGCTGTTGAGAACAGGAAAAAGTCGTGATTGCGATATATTTCAAAATACTCTTTAAGCACGGGAACGGGATGTAAACTCGTTGTTGTATTGGGCTTTGAACTTTCTGGGAGAATAAACAAAACATTTAAGAGCATCAAAAATGCAAATGCTGCTAATCCATAAAATATCCAGTCCCAATGGAAGTTTGCGATTACAAAACCTCCTATCGTAGGCGCAATGATAGGCGCAATTCCCATGATAAGCATGAGAGTTGAAAGCACATCTGCAACATCTTCTTTTTCAAACAAGTCACGGACTATCGCCTTGCTGGCAACCATTCCCGCACAGGCACCGAGTGAGGTAAAGAAACGTAATGTCGCAAGAGACAACACATCCCATGCAAATGCACTCATGATACTTGTGGTGATATACAGAATCAGACCTACTATGAGCGGTTTGCGCCGTCCATAGCGATCCATGAGTGGTCCGTAGGCCAGTTGTCCCAATCCTATACCTATAAAGTAAGTGGTTAAGGTTAACCCTATATCGCTAGTATCAACATTGAAATCACCAGCGATCTGCTTAAAGGCAGGTAGATAGGCGTCTATAGAAAATGGTCCTATGGCAATTAATGTCCCTAATACCATGATGATAGAATACTTACGCCTCTTGCTTAACGATCCTTTTTGTACAAATTTTTGTTCCACGCTGCAAAGCTACTTTTATAAAAATCGACTGGCATAGAGTTTAGAAAGGTTTACCATTTGATAAACCTAGTATCTTTGTGGGATAACATTATGTCATGAAAAAATTCACATTTCTGCTACTTGCATTTTTTGCGCTGATCGCCTGCAAAGACAAAACAGCTGATACAAAAAGAGAAGCCACAGATACTAAAGAAACAGAAAAAACCATGAGCGTAGATTACGCAATTGCAAAAAATGCCGGGATTGAGGAATGGAATAAAGTTAAAGAGGTGCATTTTACTTTTAACGTGGAGCGCAACGGTTCAATAATGTGTTCTAGACAATGGAAGTGGCAACCCAAAACTGAAAAAGTCTCTCTTGTTTCAAAAGGAGATACTGTAGTTTACAACCGCTCGGAAAAATTAGATAGTCTGACGGTTAGTACCGATCGCGCTTTTATAAATGATGTCTACTGGCTCCTACCCTATTTCAAAACGCAATGGGATGAAGGTGCTAACATAAGCTTTCCAAATGATCAAACCATGCAAGTTCAATACACGGGCGATGGCGGCTACACTCCTGGTGATCGTTATGACCTCACATTTGATAAGAATAAAAGAATCACCTCTTGGGATTATTATCCCGCAGGTTCTGATCAGCCTGCCATGACCACTAGTTTTGAAAATTACCAAACGGTCAATGATATACTCATTGCTCTTGATCACAAGACTCCTGATGGCAGCACAAACATTTTCTTCACCGATGTTGAAATTTTTAAAGAGTAAATATGCAGTTTAAGAATACAAGGGAATTTGCTTTAGAACTGGATAAGAGTGATGATTTATCTCGCTTTCGCGAAAGCTTCCACATTCCAAAACAGAAAAATGGAGAAGAAAGTATTTATTTCTGTGGGAACTCTCTAGGGCTTCAACCTAAACAAACCAAAGAGTACATCAATCAAGAGCTGGACGACTGGGCAACATTAGGCGTGGAAGGACACTTTGAGGCGATGAATCCCTGGATGCCCTATCACGAAAACCTTGCAGAAACTACCGCAGAAATAGTCGGCGCGAAAACTCACGAGGTCGTGGTGATGAATACCTTGACCACCAACCTTCACCTGCTGATGGTCAGTTTCTACCAACCAAAAGGTCAACGACGTAAAATCTTAATTGAGGCAGATGCCTTCCCTAGCGACCGATTTGCTGTTGCCTCGCAGATTCAATTCCATGGCGGTGATCCAGAAACTGATCTAATCACCTGGAAACCTAGAGAAGATGAACATACACCTCGCATTTCAGATCTAGAAGAAATCTTGAATAAGCACGGTGATGAGATAGCTCTTATAATGATAGGAGCCGTTAATTACTATACGGGTCAATTTTTTAATCTCAAAAAGATTACAGAACTAGGACATAAGCAAGGTTGCCTAGTGGGATTTGATTGCGCTCACGGTGCTGGTAACGCTCCGCTAAACTTACATGACTCTGGGTCAGATTTTGCAGTATGGTGTACTTATAAGTATCTCAATTCAGGCCCGGGAAGTTTAGGTGGCTGCTTTGTTCATGAGCGTCACGCACAAAATTTGGACTTACCTCGTTTTACAGGATGGTGGGGACATAATAAAGAAACCCGTTTTGGCATGCGTGATGATTTTGACCCGATCTACGGTGCTGAAGGCTGGCAATTATCCAATCCGCCTATTTTGAGTATGGCAGCAATAAAAAGTAGTCTCGATATATTTAAGGAGGCTGGTTTTGAAAACCTAAGAGCAAAATCTATTCATTTGACATCTTACCTTGAGTACTTATTGCATGAAATGGAGGGGGATCGCATTGAGATCATCACTCCTACTGAAACAAAAGACCGAGGCTGTCAACTCTCGCTTGCCGTTAAAGATGCAGATAAAAGTTTATTTGAAACAATTACCGAAAAGGGAGTGATTGCAGACTGGCGAGAACCCGACGTTATAAGGATTGCGCCTGTTCCTTTATATAATAGCTTTTTAGATTGCTATAAGTTTGTCGAGATTTTGAAAGAATCGATGTAGAACGAGATCTATTAAATGAAAAACCTCCAACTCGGTAATCCGAATTGGAGGTTTTTTGATTATCGAGGATTTCAATTCAAATATTCAAAGCCTCTATTTTCTCCTCAACCTCTTGCTCACTTCCAAAAAACTCTTGTGTTTTAGTAACTATAGCTCCGTTGATTTTTGATTTAGTAGTCACTAAGGCTGTAACCGTGCCTGTAGTTTCGTCAATATTTTTTTTAACATCAACTTCTATCATTTGCTCTGCATTTGCCGTAGAAACTTCAATGATACTTTGCGGAGTTGAAGCCGTTAAATTGTGTGCGGCATGACCTCCCAAAATAGGAGCTACAACTAGACCGATCAGACAAGTCAGTTTGATCAAAATATTCATGGAAGGTCCTGACGTGTCCTTAAACGGATCACCTACAGTATCACCAGTTACGGCAGCTTTGTGTGCATCACTACCTTTATAAGTCATTTTACCGTTGATTTCAACTCCGGCCTCAAAAGATTTTTTAGCGTTGTCCCAAGCTCCACCAGCATTATTTTGAAAAATTGCCCAAAGAACTCCACTCACCGTAACACCAGCCATGTAGCCGCCCAGCATTTCTGCGATATCGAGATTGTTCATACCAAAAGCCATGGGCAAGAAAGCTATCAGTAATGGAAATCCGATAGTCAACAATCCCGGTAACATCATTTCTTTAAGCGAAGCTTTGGTTGAGATATCGACACATTTATCATACTCAGGTTTACCGGTTCCTTCCATGATTCCCGGTATATCCTTAAATTGCCTTCTTACTTCCTGTACCATTTGCATGGCCGCTTTACCTACGGCATTCATGGCAAGCGCGCTAAATACAACTGGAACCATGCCACCAACAAAAAGCATGGCTAATACAGGAGCTTTGAAGATGTTGATCCCGTCAATTCCTGTAAAAGTGACGTAAGCAGCAAAAAGAGCTAAAGAAGTTAAAGCCGCGGAAGCAATTGCAAAGCCTTTACCCGTGGCAGCGGTCGTATTACCTACTGAATCTAGAATATCCGTACGTTCTCTAACGATAGGATCCTGCTCGCTCATTTCTGCTATACCTCCAGCATTATCTGCAATGGGTCCGAAAGCATCAATTGCAAGCTGCATAGCAGTCGTTGCCATCATTGCACTTGCCGCAAGCGCTACTCCGTAAAATCCAGCAAAGGCATAAGATGCCCAAATTGCACCAGCAAAGAGAATGACTGATGGAAATGTAGAGATCATACCCGTTGCGAGACCAGCAATAATATTAGTACCTGCACCTGTCGATGATTGTTGAACGATTTTAAGCGTTGGTTTCTTTCCAAGTCCCGTATAGAATTCGGTTACCGAAGAAATTACGGCTCCTACAACAAGACCAACAAGCGAAGCAAAAAACACATTGAGTGAAGAAACTTTTAAATATCCACTACCGTCTTCACCAAAGAATTTCATCTCCATATATTCTGGAAGCATCCACATACACAATCCATAGCAAGCTATAGCCACCAAAACAATCGATGTCCAGTTACCCACATTCAAAGCGCCCATGACTTGAGATTCCTTGGCACTATTGCTTTTAATTTTCACAAGCATGGTTCCTATAATAGAAATGATGATTCCCACACCTGCAATGGCGATAGGTAAAAGAACGGGACCTATCCCGCCAAAATTATCCATGAATCCAAAACTCGTACTTCCTACCTCTTCGACATTGAAAGATGTGACATCTCTGATAACATAATTTCCAAGGACCATTGCAGCAAGCACCGTTGCTACATAAGAACCAAAAAGGTCTGCTCCCATACCGGCAACATCACCTACATTATCACCCACATTATCTGCGATGGTTGCTGGATTGCGTGGATCATCTTCAGGGATTCCTGCTTCTACTTTTCCAACAAGGTCTGCACCTACATCAGCGGCCTTTGTGTAGATACCACCACCTACACGTGCAAAGAGTGCAATAGATTCTGCACCTAGAGAGAAACCAGCAAGGGTTTCCAGCACAACCGTCATTAACTCTGTAGGAGTTTTGAGAACACCGTCATAGTCAGCTGCTTCCCAAGAGCTACCCATGAAATACCAGTAAAAGAAAATGAAGAAAGCAGTAAGACCTAGGACCGCAAGCCCGGCGACCCCCAGTCCCATAACCGTACCTCCACCAAAAGATATTTTCAAAGCTTTGGGAAGTGATGTACGAGCAGCTTGAGTGGTTCTGACATTGGTTTTGGTGGCAATTTTCATCCCAATGTTACCCGCGTAAGCTGAGAATACCGCACCAAAAATGAATGCAACAACTATTAACCAGTGTGTCGTGGGCACGATAAAACTTACTATGGCCAGCAACACGCTTACAATTACGACAAATATGGTAAGTAAACGATATTCTGCTTTGAGAAACGCGAGAGCTCCTTTATAAATATGATCGGCGATCTCTTTCATCGTTCCGTCTCCCGCCTCCTGTTTCATGACCCATGATTTTTTCAAAGTCATATAAATAAGCCCGACTAGTGCAAGCACTAACGGCATATAGATTACATATGTTTCCATAAAATTAATTTGATTAAAAATTAGCTGAGCTAATGTACTAAATTAATGTTAAGAAAACGATATAGTGTTTTGTAAGCAGATTGATTAATGCTTTCTGCTCAATCAAGCTCACCAAGCTTTGTGAATATGATAAAGATTTATGGGTTTTACGCTTTCGCGAAAGCGTAATCACACCAATCACTTATACAACTTTAGAAACTAAACCCAAAGCTACCAGTCACCCCTATGTTTCTAGCGTCGGGAAGATAATTATAGCTCCCTCTAAAGTTGACATCTAGGCGTAAAATCTTAAAGATATTCCCGATCCCTGCGCTGTATTCCCAGTAAATATCAGTAGGTGCGCGGTATTCCAGATTGCTGCGGTTGATGGCGATATTCTCGTCACTTATGGTTCCATAAACTGCTTTCAAACCTACAAGTTCGCGCAAATTCAAATCGCGCAACCATGGAATTCTTGAGAACAATCTCCCGTTGAAATTATGAGAGAGGTGCAGTGTCGTGTATTGATCGGTTACAAACTCGTAGAAGTTCATGGTGTTAAACGCTCCTGAAATATTGAAATAGGTCTGGTTACCTGGTATGACATCGAGAAGTGCCAGTGGCACCTGACCGAAGGTTTTCCCAGCTTCTATTCTAGCGGTGAGCCTCCCGAATCCACCTATATTAAATGGATGTGTATAATAAAACTGGGCGCGGTCATAATTGAAATCACTGCCCAGCAGGTCTTCTATTCCTCGAGAATAATTTACATATAGAATAGGAAAGTCGCCATCATTAATAATTGTGCGGTCCACTCCGTAATTAGAAGTTTTGCGACCTGGTGTATAAGTGGTGCTTAACGTGAGCATGGACTGGTTCACCTGGCCACGTATCTCATCACTTCCCGGTACTCGATAATCCAGACTGAAACCCGTAGGATTTGCCGATTTGATCGTGCGGTAACTACCATTAAGTCGTATTTCCCAATTGTAAAGTGGCTCAAAACTGATCCCTGCAGTTGATAGATTAATTGATGAAAGCCTATCATTATTCCCTGAAGCGATCAAGGCACTTGATGCCAAGCTGCGTCCCAAAACGTCGTTAGTATTAGTGAGACTTGCCGCCAGTTGCTCAATATCCCTACGGTTTCCTGCATACAGGGTCAATCGGCTGCGTTTATCCAGCAAGTATTTACCAGAGATTCCATACTTAAATTGATTGTCACCAAAACCATAAGCCATATAACCTTCTAGACGCCATGGATCATTTGCCGTGAAGTAAGTTCTTCCACCTAATCTAACACGCCATTTTTCTATTTCATTATAACCAAATACAGAAAACACTGGTCCTATATCAAAGTTATCTACCTCATAATATCCAGACGCAAGAACGGTTCCTATGTTATAGAGACGTTTGAATTTTTTATTTTGCTTGAGGGTGTCGAGCATGGTATAGATTTGCTTCTCATCTTGATTCAATTTCTCAAGACGGTTCTCGTCCCAGTAAGCTTCATCGCGATCATAAATCATAGGATCGTAATCGTTCACTCGCCTGCGGTAAAAATCTTCTTCTTTTTTAATGTCAAACTGATAATCGTCAAATAGTGTGGTACGCTTTCCGTAAATACCTTTTGATTCCTCTTTCTTATTTAGAGCAAAATCACTCATGAAATAATCACGGGTAATTAAGAAAAGACTGTCGTTGAGCACATCATACTCCTGCTCAATGTAAATTTCCTTGACCCAGTTGATATTGGCAGATTTGGTTGCCTGAAGATTGATTTCTTTAATGGCATAAGACTCCGTTGCCACCCAAAAATCCCCTTTGAAGGTGAGTTCCCCTTTGCGCCTAGGATAATAAACGATGTTATAGGCTTCGACTCCATCAACTAGCGCCGTGTCACGTAAAACATAATTATAAGCATCGATCCCAGCTTTACCTATGGGACTCACAAAACTCTTATCAAAGAACTTTAAGTGCCGCTCATAAACATCTATGTCATTATATAAGTCTTTAACAAAGGCGATAATCGTTTGGTTATTTGAGAAGCCACTATTTTTATTGGCTTTTAGAACATCTTTCTCCTTGTTCATCTCATTATCTCCGTAAACGGTAGAAAGAGATTCATTGATAAAGATGGGCAGGTAGGTTTTTCCTGTAACTGCGCTGGTATCTGCATAATCAAAAATGAACTCCATACCATCAAATAGTTTAGAATTAATCATTGCACTATCTATGGTATTCATGTCAAATTCAAGCTTCTCGTATTTCTCGTACTGGTATTGCTTGAACTGGCTCAAGCCATTTTTGCGCCTATTCTCCCAAACTTTTCTGAGAATATCGAGAGCTGGATTATTCTTCTTTGATGTTTTTCCTGAGTAAACCACGACTTCATTCAAAGCCTCTGTATCGCTTTGTAGTACAATATCCATATCCAGCACCGCGCGACTTTGTAGTGGAACAGTTAGGGTTTTATAACCTACAAATGAAAACTGGACCTCGTCATAATTACCGTCAGACTGTAAATAGAATCTGCCATTATCATTGGTTATGGTTCCATCGCTGCTGTTTGGAAAAAAAACATTTGCAAAAGCTATCGGCTCACCGTATTCATCTTGAACCACACCACCCACCTTAGTCTGTGAGTAGATAATCTGAGAAACTGATAATAATAAAAGTAGAAGAACTCTAAGTCGCATTTAAGTGCTGGTATTCGGTTTGAAACTTCAAAGTGGAAAGATATCTTTATTTCCCAATGGATTTGTTATTTCGGTCAATAATTATGGAGCTCTTGAACTCTTGATAGATTAGTACGCTTTCGCGAAAGCGAAACATCACTAATCTCATAGGCATTAAATCACATAAAAGAATAAAAAAAAGTTCCACAAAAAAGCCCGCGACTATGTTACGGGCTCTATAATCATTTATTATAAACAAACTAAGTTTATTTTCTATACATCACCTTCTTGACTCCTTCAACTACATCTTGAGCGTTAGGCAACCACTCCTCGAGCAAAACTGGTGAATATGGTGCTGGAGTATCTTGAGTATTTATCTTATAAACAGGAGCGTCTAGATAATCAAAAGCCTCAGCCTGAACCATGTGAGAGATTTCAGTAGCAACGTTACCAAATGGCCAAGCTTCTTCAAGAATTACCAATCTATTAGTCTTCTTTACCGACTTTAAAACAGCCTCCTTATCGTAAGGACGTACGGTACGCAGGTCGATGATTTCACAAGAGATACCATCTTTCTCAAGCTCATCGGCAGCTTTGTAGGCCTCCTTGATGATTTTACCAAAAGAAACAATCGTGACATCATTACCTTCTCTTTTCACATCGGCAACGCCTATGGGAAGTACGTATTCATCTTCAGGCACCTCGCCCTTGTCACCATACATTTGCTCCGATTCCATGAAAATTACTGGATCATCATCACGTATGGCAGCCTTCAACAAGCCTTTTGCATCATAAGGGTTTGAAGGTACAATGACCTTAAGACCTGGTGTGTTTGCAAACCAACTTTCAAATGCTTGGGAGTGTGTCGCGGCGAGCTGTCCAGCACTTGCTGTAGGACCACGGAAAACGATAGGGCATTTTAACTGCCCACCACTCATCTGGCGAATTTTTGCGGCATTATTAATGATCTGGTCAATACCCACGAGTGAGAAATTGAAAGTCATATATTCTACGATAGGGCGGTTGCCCGTCATGGTAGAACCTATCGCAACACCAGCAAAACCCAGCTCAGAAATAGGAGTATCTATAACTCTCTTAGCTCCGAACTCGTCCAGCATTCCTTTAGATGCTTTATAAGCTCCGTTATATTCAGCCACCTCTTCACCCATGAGATAAACCGACTCATCTCGTCGCATCTCCTCGCTCATAGCCTCAGCTATGGCCTCTCTAAACTGTATGGTTTTCATATTTATTTATGGTCTAGATTCAAGAAGCCAAAAATAAAACACCCCACACTTATAAGGCTTAGTTTTTTAATAAAATAAAATGCTTAATGTGGTTAGGCAGCGGTATTTTTACCTAATTGCAATCTTGAATTTTGAAGATGAACTTAAGGAAAATAACCTCAAGTTTTTGCTGAATAAGTGACTAACGATAAAAGGAATCAAGATTCATAATTAGGCGATAAATGCTTATCAAATCAGGGGTTTCAATTATTTGACTAGTCAAGAATTCCAAAAACCGTCTAAATAAATTTATTATGCACGCATAGTTTATTTAGTGAATTTGCTTATCTTCGCAAACGTTTGAAAATTTGTTAAAAAAAGAACCTTAAAATATGAAGATTTTAGTTTGTATCAGCCACGTACCAGATACTACCTCAAAGATCAACTTCACTAACGATAATAAGGAGTTTGACACAAATGGTGTACAGTTTGTCATTAATCCTAACGATGAGTTTGGTTTAACTAGAGCCATGTGGTTCAAAGAAAAACAACAGGCCAGCGTAGAGGTGGTTACCGTAGGTGGTCCAGAAGTAGAACCTACTTTGAGAAAAGCCCTAGCGATAGGAGCAGACTCTGCCATAAGAGTAGATATGCCAGCTACAGATAGTTATAGTGTGGCTCAACAACTTGCAGCTGTGGTAAAAGATGGAGGCTACGATCTAGTGATCGCCGGTCGAGAATCAATCGACTACAACGGTGGTATGGTTCCAGGTATGGTAGCTGCCATGACTGACACAAGCTTTGTAAACACTTGTATATCATTAGAAATCGACGGTAATAAAGCCACTGCAGTGCGTGAGATAGACGGCGGTAAAGAAACTGTAAGCACAACATTACCACTAGTTATAGGAGGTCAGAAAGGACTGGTAGAAGAAAGCGACTTACGTATACCTAACATGCGTGGTATCATGATGGCCCGTAAGAAGCCATTGAACGTAAAGGCTGCCGTAGATAGCAATAGTGAGACTGCGACTCAATCATTTGAGAAACCAGCACCAAAGGGAGAAGTAACATTGGTAGATGCCGACAATCTCGATAAACTCATCGACTTGCTTCACAACGAGGCAAAAGCTATTTAATCAAATAAGTAGATTGTAAAAGATCTCGCTTTCGCGAAAGCGAGAAAACCACAAACAAAATTTTAGAAATATGTCAGTTTTAGTATATACAGAATCAGAAAACGGAAAGTTCAAGAAAACCGCCTATGAAGTAGCCAGCTATGCAAAAGGAATTGCAGATATGATGGGTACTGATGTTGCCGCCGTTGCATTTAATGCAGAAGGTGCCGGTGACTTGGGAACTTACGGCGTAAATAGACTTCACAACGTAACAGATAGTGCATTAGAGAAATTCACAGCTAGTGCCTATGCAAAAGCTATCGCTGAAGCAGCAAAGGCAGAAGATGCGAAGGTGGTGGTTATAAGCTCCAGTGCAGATGCGCGTTACTTGGGATCATTACTCAGCGTTCACCTAGATGCAGGTTATGTATCTAACGTGGTGGAATTACCATCCAGCGCAGATCCATTTACCGTAAAAAGAAACGTTTTCACTAATAAAGCTTTTGCAAACACATCAATTACTACTGATAGAAAGCTGGTAGGTCTTAGTAAAAACGCTTACGGTCTTAAAGAAAACGCAGTGGATTGTGAAGTTAAGGATTTCGCACCTAGCATAGAAGAAGGCGATTTTAAAGTAAAAGTAGAATCGGTTGATAAAGCTACAGATAAAGTTACCATCGCAGACGCAGAAATCGTGGTAAGTGCCGGTCGTGGACTCAAAGGTCCAGAAAACTGGAACATGGTGGAAGAACTCGCTGATGTTCTAGGTGCAGCGACCGCTTGCTCTAAACCAGTGAGTGACATGGGATGGAGACCGCATAGTGAGCACGTAGGTCAAACAGGTAAGCCAGTGGCATCTAACTTGTATATTGCCATAGGTATTTCAGGAGCGATACAGCACCTTGCTGGAATCAACTCTTCAAAAACTAAAGTCGTAATCAATTCTGATCCTGAGGCCCCATTCTTCAAGGCTGCAGATTACGGTGTCGTAGGTGATGCATTTGAAGTAGTTCCTGCTCTGACAGAAAAATTAAAAGCTTTTAAAGCTTCAAATTCCTAACACAAATTTAGATTTAGTTAAGAATTCTTAGATTTAAGGCTGTGCAATAAGAGAAAAACCTCATTTTTGCACAGCTTTTTTTTAACTCCATCATTACTAAATGAGTCTAAAGAGACTTAATATAAGAGGCATTTCCTATAGTCAAACTCAGAACGGAGCATACGCGCTAGTGCTGAAAGAAGTAGGGGGTGACCGACAGCTACCTATAGTCATAGGAGCTTTTGAAGCACAAAGCATTGCCATCGCTCTAGAGAAAGAGATCAGTCCACCACGACCACTCACTCATGATTTATTTAAAACATTTGCAGAGCGGTATGACATTTTAGTCAAACAGGTGATTATCCATAAATTAGTCGATGGAGTATTTTATAGTAGCCTAATTTGTGAGAGAGACAAAATCGAAGAAATTATTGATGCCCGTACCAGTGATGCCATCGCTCTTGCAGTACGTTTCAAGGCACCTGTTTTTACATACGAGAATATTCTTGAAGAAGCAGGTATCCAGCAGCAAATTACCCCTGATAAAAAATTAGAGGCTGTTGATGTTGATGATGAGGACGAGCTTATCGATGATCTTATAAAAGAATCTGGAGCTACAGATTATTCCAAATATGGAATCAAGGAACTCAATGAGATGCTAGAGGATGCCGTGAATAACGAGAATTACGAACTGGCCGCAAGATTGAGGGACGAGATTTCAAAACGATAGTTCTAGACTCATGAATACCTATTTCAAATTTCTATTTTTCTGCTTTTTCATTTTTAGCAATAGTGACTCTCTAGTCGCACAAGAAATAATTGATCTTCAAGGGACATGGATCATTGAAGAGAGGTCACAGGCTGAGTTCAATGTTGATAGTCTAGTTTTTACAAATCAAAATTATAAACTATACGCATCTACTGATAGTTTGAATCAACAGGGAAAGTTTATGCTTCAAAATAACTTTTTAGCATTATTTCCATCTTCTAATGAGAATCAAGTGTATCAATTTGATCTAGGACTGGATCAAGATCGGCTAGCTCTAGACGGTCAGTTAGGATCTTACAACCTGGTTAAGACCAGCATTGTGAAAAATACCAATGTCGCGATCTCAGAGAATTTAGGTTTTAGTTTTGAAAGTTTTTATCGTGGACTAATAGGAGTAGCATTCATATTAGCTTTTGCATTTCTACTAAGCAAAGACCGGAAAAACATCGATTGGAAACTGGTTGCCGTGGGATTATCCCTGCAGATAGTATTTGCTTTAGGCGTACTCAAAGTAGGATTTATAGCCAGTATTTTTGAAGGAATCTCTGAAGGAATCGTAGCCTTTTTGAATACGAGCGAGGCAGGTGCTGAATTTCTATTCGGTAGTTTAATTGACGACACCTCTTCCATAGGATATATTTTTGCTTTCAAGGTTCTGCCTACGATTATCTTCTTCTCTGCATTTACCTCAGTACTTTATTATTTAGGTATTCTGCAAAAGGTAGTTTATGTGTTTGCTTGGGTAATGAGCAAAACCATGCGATTAAGTGGTGCAGAATCTCTGGCAGCAGCGGCAAACATATTTATAGGACAGACTGAGGCACCTCTTGTGGTCAAGCCCTATCTTGAGAAAATGACGAAGTCAGAACTGCTTTGTCTCATGGTAGGTGGTATGGCCACTATTGCCGGTGGAGTGCTGGCGGCTTTCATAGGATTTCTAGGAGGCGATGATGTCTCTCAACAAATCCTTTTCACAAAACACTTGCTTACGGCCTCAATCATGAGTGCCCCTGCAGCGATCGTGATTGCAAAAATGCTTTATCCAGAATCTAAAGAACTGAATGTTGATCGATCCTTGAATGTTTCTAAGGATAAAATCGGTTCTAATATTCTAGACGCGATTTCAAAAGGTACCATAGATGGACTTAAGCTGGCTGTAAACGTTGGGGCTATGCTTCTCGTATTCACGGCATTGATCGCTGTATTCAACTGGTTTTTGGGAGACTTGATAGGTGATGCTACCGGGTTAAATGGTGTTATTACAGATTATACAGATGGTCGTTACACCTCATTTTCTCTTCAATATATTAGGTAACCTCTTTGCCCCTATCGCGTGGATTATAGGTGTACCGGTAGATGATATTGTTTTAATAGGTCAGTTACTCGGCGAGAAAACGATCCTAAATGAATTTATCGCTTACGGATCTTTAAAGGATCTTAAGGTCGCAGGAAAGATATTGAATCAAAAGTCAATAGTGATTGCCACTTATGCTCTATGTGGTTTTGCAAACTTTGCCTCAATCGGTATTCAGATAGGAGGTATAGGAGTTCTAGCTCCAGGTCAGCGCAAGAATCTTGCGGCTTTTGGTATCAAAGCTCTTATAGGTGGAACCTGCGCCGCACTTCTTACCGCAACTATAGCGGGAATGCTATTCGGATAGTAATTTTAAGATCTTATTAGGTTTTTTCGATCCACTTTTGTCTTTGAGGCAACCTAATCAATTTCATAAAACAATTCTTTGGAATTCTCTGGCTACATAAAAAAGTTAGATTACTCTTTAGGGGATATTTACTGTTTTGAAAACTATGTAATAAGCGATTTCAATGATCCCGCCTAAATTAATACCGTAAGTGTCAAGAAGATGTTTACTGAAATCCATGAGTTTTATAAAACCAAAAAGATTGTTAACATCTCTAAAAGACCACTTTTTTGTAATATCAAACCAGAAATCTATAAGCTCATTAATCCCAAAAAGTTGACAGGGATCGCTATCGTAGGTCAAGGTCAGAAATTACGCGATCAAGCATCTTTAGAACAAACACTTTTACACAGGCTCTTTCAGTTTCTTTGGGAGCATGGACAGTGCCATTTCATGGGCAGAATCCTTCATTAAGTCTTCTAAAATAAGATAATCGTGCCTACTGCAGGAGTCTTGAAATGCAAGAGATTCATCCAAGTTGAAAACTAATTGAATTAAAAAGAAGGTAGATTTGGAAGTAATGCCTCAGGAATTTATTTTTCAAAACTAAATTGATAGCATGCAACAATACCATGATCTTCTGAAACTTATTATAAATGAAGGTGTCGATAAGGGAGATCGTACTGGAACGGGAACGCGCAGCATTTTCGGTCACCAGATGCGTTTCGACCTCGCTGAAGGCTTCCCCCTTGTCACAACAAAAAAAGTTCACCTCAAATCTATTATCTATGAACTTTTGTGGTTATTGAAAGGCAATACAAACATAAAGTACCTTCAAGAGAATAAAGTACGTATCTGGAACGAGTGGGCAGATGAACATGGTGACTTAGGTCCCGTTTACGGTCATCAATGGCGCAACTGGAACAGCGAGGGAATCGATCAGATCAAAGAAGTGGTAGAAACACTCAAAAATAATCCAAACAGCCGCCGCATGATGGTGACCGCTTGGAATCCCAGCGTGATGCCTGATACAAATAAAAGTTTTTCTCAAAATGTTGCTGAAGGCAAAGCTGCATTACCACCTTGCCATGCGTTTTTCCAATTTTATGTAGCAAATGGCAAATTGAGTTGTCAGCTCTACCAGCGCAGCGCAGATGTTTTCTTAGGCGTCCCTTTCAACATTGCAAGCTATGCTTTACTGACCATGATGATGGCTCAGGTTTGTGGTTTTGAGCCTGGAGATTTCATTCATACCTTCGGCGATGTGCATATTTATAATAATTTGATGGATCAGGTGAAGCTACAATTAACCAGAGATTGTAGACCACTCCCAGAAATGCGTATCAATCCAGAAGTTAAAGACATTTTTTCATTCAGTTATGAAGATTTTACCCTTGAGAACTACAATCCACACCCAGCGATAAAAGGAATCGTAGCAGTATAAAACATTTTACAACCCAAACCATTTACCCATCTCAACCCTAAAATTCACCATTACCACTTGCTGGTTAGCCCTCACCTCTGTGCTTAATGCACAAGAGTATGCTAACTATGAAATAGACACCACCTCACTGCCTGTTGCTAAGCGTCTATATGTAAGGGATTTAAACATTAAAGAGTTAGAGACTTGATCAGAAATAGAACTGCGGTGGAAAGCACATCGCAATGTTCATTATTTTATGATCGAGGTACGTGATGAACAGTCAGACTCGCTGTTATACCGCCAGCAACACAACGGCAGGAGAGCGATTTTTCCAAAACAGGGAGAATTTACTGTTCTACCACTTACTAAACACCGGCAGGGTATCCCTCTCAGTATTTCCTTGAGCGAGGCGCGAGAACGAAATTTCGCTCCCAAAAACACAGCAATCAATCTTGAAATAAAAAAGACCAAGAAAAAACAGGATTCTATTTTTCAAGAGAATGAAAAGCTGCGTAATGCCGAGCAACAAAAGCAGGAGCGTACCCATAATTTCTTCAGCACAGCGCGTGGGATCATCACCTTTATCATCTTTGGCGTTCTAGCATCAGTGGTTGTACTGATCATTTATTTTATTCAGAAGAGAAAAGAGAAGCCGGTAACTTCTGACTACAATCGAGAATTTGACAAAGATTTTGAAAATCGACCTTAGTTTTTATTAAGGTTAGTTATTTACGCTTTCGCGAAAGCAATAAAAAATAAAACCCTTGCCCAAACTATAAGACAATGAAACAAACTTTACTTGCCATCACATTAGCTTTATTTTCAATGACCACTCAGTCTCAGATTTTTGAGAACACGGTTTACGCTGACTTAGTCTATCCGGGCTGTATCAGAGCAAAGAATAAAGCGCGCTGTATGAATAATAAGCTTGCGCAATTTTATCTTCAAAATCTACCTAAAGATTATTTTGAACCCATGGAGCAGGTTGATGGCAAGATATACTGTTATATAGGTCTTAACCTGTTGTTTGATGAAGATGGGAATTTTGTCCATACCAAAGGCGAGTCTGCCTCGCTGGATGCACTGGATATGGCAAACCTTACATTGCCACGTATGAATATGCCAAAAGACGTTCAGAATTATGGAGTATCGTCTAGTTTCAGATCCGTGCTACGCTATGAACTCATTTTGGACGGCGACGAGGTTAAGAATGTTTTTTACCGACCGCTCTCCTCTGAGGAGATAAGTGATTTAATGGGCGGATCAGAATTAGAAATTACAAAGGTGGCCGTATATCCCGGCTGCAAAGGCTCTGATAATTCAAAACTTGCTCAGTGCTTGCAACAATCCATAATGGATTACATAGTAGAAAATATGGATGACCGCATTG
Source organism: Nonlabens spongiae (assembly GCF_002117125.1). Classification (NCBI taxonomy): domain Bacteria; kingdom Pseudomonadati; phylum Bacteroidota; class Flavobacteriia; order Flavobacteriales; family Flavobacteriaceae; genus Nonlabens; species Nonlabens spongiae. The sequence goes on along the minus strand of NZ_CP019344.1, from coordinate 3,136,235 downwards.
CCAATTTGCCTGGCGTACAAGAGAGCGTACTCAACATTCATATTTATCTTACCGTAGACCCTTCGGGACGTCCAGCTGATGTGAAGGTGGTAAACAAACATGAGAAAATCCGTGAAGAGGTGGAGCGCGTCATTAAAACACTTCCAGAAATAGAGCCAGCAGTAGGAAGCGATGGTTCACCCGTTCCTCTACGACTATCTTTTCAATTAAAATATAGTATTAGATACGGCGGCGAGAGACACTAGAGCTGGTTTAGGTTTATGTTAACGCTTTCGCGAAAGCGGAATTCTATTTTTCATCCTACATTTGATGAGAATGATTCCTACAGCTCAACTCTGCGAACTTTTCCTGTCTACACGATCCCGTACCGAGGAAATGTGTCAACCTTTACAAACGGAAGATTATGTGGTACAACCCATTGTGGATGTATCGCCACCCAAATGGCACCTGGGTCATACCACGTGGTTTTTTGAAGAGTTCTTGCTCGACGCTTTTATACCGGGCTACAAACGCTACCATCCTGAATATGCGTATGTATTCAACAGCTATTATGAGAGCGTGGGAAAACGTGTGGTAAGAACCGATAGAGGTAACCTAAGCCGGCCCAGCGTCAAGGAGGTTTATGCCTACCGCCAGCATGTCACAGAGGCGATGAAGGAATTTTGCAAAAACCACCTCGATGAAGATAATCGACACATCCTTGAAATAGGAATTCATCACGAGAAGCAGCATCAAGAATTGTTACTTACTGATATTAAATATATTCTCGGGAATAATCCACTGTTACCAGTTTATGGTGAAGTGGAAAGTGAGGAGTTTATTGAAAACAGCAAAACTGAATTTATCTCGATAAAAGATGGTATCTATCACATAGGCCACGACTGCGAGGATTTTTGTTATGATAATGAGCTACCCAGGCATCGTGTATTTTTAGAACCCTACGCAATTGCAAACAAATTGGTGACCAATGGAGAGTGGCTGGAGTTCATTAATGACGGTGGCTATGCTAACGTATTGTTATGGCATACTGAGGGCTGGGACTGGGTTAAGAAGAACGATATTCAGCATCCCATGTATTGGTTCCAGGAAAATGGTGTCTGGAAACAATACCTGCTAGGCGGTGCAAAGGCAATCGACCCAAACGCGACCGTGACCCACATTTCATACTACGAGGCTTTTGCCTTTGCACAATGGAAAGGTATGCGCTTGCCTACAGAATTTGAGTGGGAAGTCGCCTCGTCAAAATTTGACTACGGCAAGAGGTGGGAATGGACGGAGAGCGCCTACCTACCCTACCCCAACTATTCAAAACCAGACGGAGCGCTGGGTGAGTACAATGGAAAATTTATGGTAAATCAAAAAGTATTGCGTGGTAGTTCCATCGCAACTCCCGACCATCATGTGCGAAAAACCTACCGTAATTTCTTTCATTCTTATCTTAGATGGCAATTTACTGGACTTAGACTCGCAAAATCTCTATAAATCTACTTTTCAGTTAAGAATCAATTCTATTTAACCCTAACCCCAATCACGCAATTGGCATGACCAAACAAGAAAGCTTTATTCAAGAATTCAAAGATCACGTGAGAGAAGGTCTCACCTCTTATCCTAAGTACTTAAGTTCAAAATATATTTATGACGATCGCGGTGATGAACTTTTTCAGCAGATCATGAACCTACCAGAATACTATCTAACTAATGCTGAATACAACATCATCGATAAGTATAAAAAAGACATCAGCAGCAAGTTTGAGGTAAACGGTGGTTTTGACTTAATAGAATTGGGTGCTGGAGATGGTAAGAAAACAAAGTTATTACTGGAACAGCTGCACAAGGATCAAGTAGAATTCACGTATATACCTATTGATATAAGCAAGCACAGTATTGATGAATTAACTAAATCTCTCAAGAAAAAGTGGCCAGAAATGGATGTTCAGGGTGAACAAGGGTTATATTTTAATGTTTTGAAAGACCTGGCGCGATATAATAAACGACCTAAGCTCATATTGGTCCTGGGATCTAATATAGGCAATCTTAAACACCCTGAAGCGATTGATTTTTTGAATCAGATAAGAGAGCTTATGTCTCCCCAAGACTCTTTGTTTATGGGCTTTGACCAGAAAAAGGACCCTATTGTCATCCAGAACGCCTATGCCGATAAAACTGGGGTTACTCAGGAGTTCAACCGCAATTTATTGCATAGACTCAATAAGGAGATGTCAGCAGATTTTCCCGTAAATGACTTTGACCACTGGGAATCCTACGATCCAGAAACCGGTACCGCTAAGAGTTTTTTACTTGCTACTGAACCCTGTAAGGTACACATTAAAGATCTCGACCTTAAAGTAGAATTCAAGAAATGGGAAACCATCCATACAGAAGTCTCTCAAAAATATGATGACGAGGTGGTGGATTGGTTAGCCAGTGAGGCAGGGCTTGAGATCTCGAGCATCTATGAAGATGATCAGAAGCTTTTTAAAAATTACACCTTTACCAGTAAAAATCGATAAAGCCTAATGAAAGCTATTTATAACAATCAAGTAATTGCAGAAAGCGATGACACCATCGTAATTGAAAAGAATCACTACTTTCCGGCAAGTAGTATCAAAGAAAATTACTTTTCTGAAAGCAATACGCACACAAAATGCCCATGGAAGGGCATTGCCAGCTATTATCACATCACCGTAGATGGAAAGGAAAGTAAAGACGCGGCTTGGTATTATCCAGACCCAAAGCATGCGGCCGAGGAAATTAAAGATTACGTTGCCTTTTGGAAAGGTGTTGAGGTTAAAGAGTAGCATAAAGTGAGTGTTTATCTCGCTTTCGCGAAAGCGAGAACTTCACAAATCACAAATCAATTGTTGAGAACGGCGTCTCTATTTTAAAATATGCCTTTAAATACTTTGATAAAAAAAACGCAGTTACTTGTCAATCAAATTAAAAAGATTACATTTGCAGCCCGATTTTAGCATCTAAAATCTGAACACGCAATAAAATTATTTCAAGGTGAATACTTTAAGTTATAAAACGGTATCAGCAAACAGCGCGACAGTATCCAAGGAATGGGTATTGATTGATGCGGCTGACCAGCCTTTGGGACGTATGGCATCTATCGCTGCCAAGTTTTTGAGAGGAAAGTACAAGACTAACTACACTCCTCACGTAGACTGTGGTGACAACGTCATAATCATCAACGCTGAGAAGATCAAGTTGAGTGGTAACAAGTGGAACGACAAGACCTACTTAAGACATACAGGTTATCCTGGTGGTCAGCGTAGTCTTACTGCTCAGGAGCTTTATGACAAAGATCCAGCAAGAGTGGTTGAAAATGCCATTAAAGGGATGTTGCCAAAGAACAAACTTGGAAGTGCGATCTATCGTAACTTAAAGGTTTATGTGGGATTAGAACATGATCAAGAAGCACAACAGCCTAGAACTATTAATCTTAACGAGGTAAAGTAATATGGATACCTTACACAAAATAGGACGTAGAAAAACAGCCGTAGCCAGAATTTATCTTTCTGAAGGTAAAGGAGATGTAACGGTTAACAAGAAAGATCTTAAAGACTACTTTACCACTGGTGTATTGCAGTATAAGGTAACTCAACCTTTCCAGCTTACGGAAACCATGGGTAACTATGATGTAAGCATCAACGTAAATGGTGGTGGTATTACGGGTCAGGCAGAAGCTGTAAGACTTGCGATCTCAAGAGCTCTTGTAGAGCTTGATGAAGAGAATCGCAAAGCATTAAAACCAGAAGGTCTTATGACTCGTGACCCAAGAATGGTCGAGCGTAAGAAATTTGGTCAGAAGAAAGCAAGGAAGAAATTCCAGTTCTCTAAACGTTAAACAATTTTCATCCCGATCATTTCACACATTGATCGGGATTTGTTCTTTTTTATATTTTTTTAATTTGCTGTCACGCCTGGTTGCCACCAGAGCTAGTTTAGCATCTAAATGATTAAGGCGCGCAGCGCGAGAGCGTTGCAACCACTTGATTATTGCTATCGACAGAACGTAAACTATTAAACATGGCAAATAACACAGAAGTCAAGAGTCTTCTTGACGCAGGGGTGCACTTTGGTCACCTTACCCGTAAATGGGACCCTAACATGGCTCCGTACATCTACATGGAGCGTAACGGGATCCACATCATTAATCTTTACAAAACAGCTGCAAAGCTTGAAGAAGCAAAAAATGCATTGCGCAAGATTGCTGCTTCTGGTCGCAAGGTCCTTTTTGTTGCTACTAAGAAGCAAGCAAAAGATATCGTAGCAGAGCACGCTGGTAATGCTAACATGCCTTACATCACAGAAAGATGGCCAGGTGGTATGCTTACTAACTTTGTAACCATCCGTAAAGCCGTTAAGAAAATGGCTATGGTTGATCGCATGAAGAAGGACGGTCGTTACGAGACACTTTCTAAGAAAGAACGTCTTCAAGTAGACCGTATGAGAGCTAAGCTAGAGAAAAACCTTGGTTCTATCTCTGACATGACTCGCATGCCTGCAGCTCTTTTCATCGTGGACACAGTACGTGAGCACATTGCAGTAAAAGAAGCTATGAAATTGGGTATTCCAATTTTTGCAATGGCTGACACTAACTCTAACCCTCGTGAGATCGACTTTGTGATCCCATCAAATGATGATGCGAGCAAGTCTATCGATATTATTGTGAAGGCGGCTACTGATGCCATCATCGAAGGTCACCAAGAGCGTAAGAGTTCTAAAAATGATGATGAACAATCTTCTAAAGATAAAGCTGAAAAGAAAGCTAAGAAGACTGCTGAATCTAAAGACGAAGAAGAATAAATAACCCCTAGCACAGCTAGACTAAAACATATAAAAATGGCTAAAATATCTGCTGCTGACGTAGGTAAATTGAGAAAGACCACCGGTGCTGGTATGATGGACTGTAAAAAAGCCCTCGTAGAAGCTGAAGGTGATTTTGATAAAGCAATCGAGATCCTTAGAAAAAAAGGTCAAAAGGTAGCTGCTAAGCGTGCTGACCGTGAGACTGCTGAGGGTGTTGTTGTTGCAAAGATCAATGATGATAACACGAGAGGTGTTGTTTTCTCTCTGAACTGTGAGACTGACTTCGTTGCAAAGAATGACTCTTATGTAGAGCTTGCAAACCAGATAGGTGATAAAGCTATCGAGTGCAACTCTAAAGAAGAACTTCTTTCTGCATCACTAGGTGATATGACGGTTGAAGAAAAGCTTACTGAGCAGACTGGAGTAATAGGTGAAAAACTTGAGATAGGTGGTTTTGAAGTATTAGAGGCACCATTTGTAGGCGGTTATGTACACGGTAACAAAATCGGTGCTTTAACTGGTCTTTCTACAAATAGCGAGAATCAAGAAGAAGTGGCAAAATCTGTTTCAATGCAGGTTGCTTCTATGGGTGCCACTACCCTTTCTTACAAAGATTTTGACCCAGCATATGTACAAGCTGAGACTGAGGCTCGTATCGCTGCTATCGAGAAAGATAATATCGAGTTGGGACGTTTGGGCAAACCTCTTAAAAACGTACCAGAGTTTATCTCTAGATCACAGTTGACTGATGATGCTATCGCTTCCGCGAAAGCGAGATTTGAAAAAGAACTTGCCGATGAAGGTAAACCAGAAAAAATCTGGGATCGCATCATTCCTGGAAAGATTGATCGTTACATCGCAGACAACTCTTCTCTTGATAAAGAACAAGCTTTGCTTGACCAAAACTTCATCATGGACGATAAGAAAACGGTCGCTGAGTATGTAGACTCAAAAAATGCTGACGTAGTAGGATTTAAGAGAGTAAGCCTCGCTTAATTCTTAACAGCAATACATTTTAGGAACCACTCTCATTTTGAGGGTGGTTTTTTTGTGCAAGTTATAGTGATTTATCGAGCTAAGCTAGAGAAAATTGTATCGATAACCATTAGTATCGAGGTGCTTATTACGTCTGGGTACAAATTTAACCGCTCATATCGTCGCGGTAAAATTTAATCGAAGTGACACTTGAGAAAAGCCAGCTAAAATGTAAAATCATAGTGTTGTCAGTTCGAGTGATTTCGAGGCAACGAGAAATTGTATCGAGAACTTTTTGATATCGAGATCAATTATACTTCTCGACCGCTCCACTAAATTCGTTCTAAGCAACATATTTAACAACTTAACTTTTCGAAAATACAATTTCCAAGCTCATTTCGCATCTTAGCAATATGAAACCATTTTTCACCATTCTAGTAAGTGTAATTTTTCTAGTAGGATGCAGAAACGCAAAAGTTATATCTCAGACCTCGGAAAAATCAGATCAATCCAGTTTGCCTTTCGCATTTGAAAAGATAACCATTCTCAACAAGAAATACACAGAAACCTCAGGCCTAGAATACCTCGACGGTGAAATTATAACCCACAACGATAGTGGGGATCTACCGCGTATTTATTTTCTAGACACTTTAGGCAACGGCATTAGGCAAACCCAATTTAATAAGATGAAAGCTATCGATTGGGAGGATATATGCCGCGACGAGAAGTATCTATACATCGCCGATATAGGAAATAATTATGGAGATCGTAGAGATTTGACTATTTATAAGACTCTACTTGAATCCTTGGGCAATCAAGATGCTGATGTTTCTAAAATGCATATTGAATATCCTGATCAAACAATCTTTGAAAAAAACGAGCAACGTCATCCATACGACGCAGAGTCCCTAGTTTCGGTAGGCGATTATTTGTTTGTATTCTCTAAAGACTGGAAAGAACTTTCAACCGTCGTTTATCGCATCAATAAGAATAGTTCAAAACAACAAGCCGAAAGAATCACCAGCCATCCTATTAAAGGATTAATTACAGGAGCCACTTTTGATCGTCAAGACACCATTGTTTTGTGTGGCTATAGTTCTAATTTGATACCGTTTGTGGTAAAAGTGGTAGATAAGAATGGGGGTTTTGAGTTTGGCGAAAAGTATGAATTACCCCTAAAAAATGGCGCTCAGGTAGAAGCTATAACGTACGCCTACACAGAAAATAACGGTAGACAAGTGTATTACCTCAGCAGTGAGGCAGCTGCCATTCAGTTAGGTGAAGATGAAGCTCAAAGTGATGCTGAGCTTTACAAGATGGTTTGGTAAGTTTATCCTGTTACCGTTTTAAAGTAAAATGCCCCCTATATTCTCTTCCACTTGTAAGTACCGTTCTAAACCAATAATCTGATGCAGGCAGAGGCTGTCCGTTAAGGTTACCATCCCACCCTATTCCGTTAGAATTAATCTCAACAAGAAATTTCCCATAGCGATCAAAGATGAAAATTTGTAAATCTTCATCCGGATTAGGGTTGTTTACATTCCAGATGTCATTGTAACCATCATCATTGGGAGTAAAAAACCCTGGAAAGGTGGATACGTTCACTAGTTGAGAGAGTTCAGCACAATCATATTTGCTTCGTACCAATACCTCATAAACACCTGCCCTAAGATTTTCAAAAATCGGCGAATCTTGAAAAGGCCCGAAATTTACAGCAAATTCATAGTCGTCTTGATCAGGAATTACAACCTCAATTGAATTATTGTTTATAGACCAATTTTCAACAAGCACCTCAAATGAATCCACCAACTCAGGCTCTATAACTTCATATGTCACTTCTGTGTTGCAGCTAATCGTGTTATAGTCATTTATTACCACTGCGGTATAACTTCCAGGCTCGTTGACTTCTATGGATGGTCCTCTGGATCCATTTGACCATTCTATCCTATCAAATGATGAACTTACCGTCAACTGAATGGATTCATCAGGACATAAAGTAATAGGTTCAATCATTCCAGTTTCTGGACTTTGTCTGACTTTAATTTCAAAACTGGTTGTTTGAGTACACTGAGAATCTCCCATAGTGTTTTGAACACGGGCAAAAATCCTCTGCGTAGTCTGAGCCTGAGTATTCATAAATAAATCTGGTTCAATAATAGACAACCCATTATCGAGATCCGATCTATTTTCATAGTATGTAATTCGATGAGCGTTGGGGTCCTGACCGTTTAATATAAATGAGTCATTACTGGTTAAATCAAATAGGGCCAGACCAGAGCCATTGTCATCACAGGCTTCAATATCTGGAGGTGTTGTTGCTGTGGGGGTCGTACCTACAGAAATTGTTCTGCTAAATGTAAAAGTTTGAGAATTGATAAAAACCTCAGCTGTAATAACATAGTTGCCCTCTTGTGAATAGCTATGACTTACATCGACCCCTGTTCCAGTGCTTCCATCCCCAAAATCCCATTCTACTTGTAAAGCATCCCTTTGAGTATTTAAAGAAATTAAAGTGGAATCACCTACACAGACATTTTCCACATTAATGGTAGTAAAAAAATAGGTGGTGATAAACGGTGGGAGACCTTGATTGCTTTGAGTTCCGGGAGCAAGCCTTACAGCGTCTAGTTGAAAATCACATAGCATTCCAACTTCATTCGGATTGTTGATAACGCTTAGACTGGATCTCGCAGAAATCGCACTATATATTCTTCCGTCCGGACCCAGTTGAAGTTGACCGTAAAACAATCCACTTCCAGGTCCTAAGCTTAAATTTAGACTTATAGGTACTTCAGTATTTAGGATTTCCGTTTCTGTAAAGTTCTGTATAGAATATTGGAATAATCCTAAATTGTTATTGTTAAGATATAACAATTTATTATTTGGAGAGAATTCAAATGCATATGCATAATTATTGGGTACCGGTGACGTGGCAAATCTATCAAATGTAATAATTTCAGAAACCCGACCAGTGCTAATATCAAAGTTTCCAAGCTCAAAAATAGCGCTGTTTGCATACCCAATTGCAATTTTACTCCCATTCGGAGAGAGCTTAATACCTCCTATGGCTTCAAGATTATTAGTAGGTGTATGTCCTATAGCACTAACTACAGGATTAGTATCTATTCCAAGATCGGTAATTGAAAACGAATAAAACTCATCATTAAACATGCCGTGAGTCACCACCCAAACATCATTACCGTTTGCTTGGTTAACAGCAGTTATACTTTCTTTAATGGGAGTAATGAGCAATATATTTTTCTCATTAGTCACATCTCCCAAACCATTATTTAAACTCATATCTATAACACTATATCGCAACCCGTTGTCATTGGCTACGTTATCCAAAGTGAAAATGTAGTAAATAGTCGTTGAGTTTGGCAGAGGAACAATTAAGCCAGATTGAGTGGCTGAAGGACTTCCTAACAAATTAGAACCGTTAGGCATCGGTAAATGGTTACGATCCCAAACCGTTATTCCATCTGAATAAAACAACAAATCACCATTCTCATCTGAAATACTTGAGCAACCTTCATTAGTATTTAATTGTCCATCATCTATTGGGACGGGAACTCCACCATTAAAATCAAGGCCAGCATTTTGCCCGAAGTACCAAATGTTAGCTTCATTTTGAGCTAATGATGAAATGGTTTGCAACAGTATGATTAAAAACAAATATCTATTCATAAATCCTTTAAAACAACGAGTTTATTTCTAAAACAGGAACAATGTAATAGTGCAATCGCTCAGGATTTCAATTATACATCTTAGAAAACTAAAAACAACATGTTTCGGACTTTAGTACCTTATTTTTCACATAAAAAATTTAAGAGGTATTTCTATTCCTAGAATACATGAATGAATTAACACTCCAAGTTGCACTATATCGCGATAATCTAATCACGTCAAATTATGAATTACCCATCAAGAACGGTGCTCAAGTAGAAGCTATCCCTTACGCCTACAAAGATAAAAAAGGCAAACAGGTATTTTATCTAAGCAGCGAAGCAGCGGCTATAAAACTGGGTGAAGATGAGGCTCAAAGTGATGCTGAGCTTTACAAAATGGTGTGGTAGGTTAGTCAAGCAATCTTCTTAAATATTTAACCATAATGTAAACATACCTATCCTTAAAATAGAAGTACTTTTGCGCCCTGAAAACCAAGGGTTATGGATTTTTCTGGATTTTATGACTTTTTTGCAGCGATCAGTTTTAAAGAGATCTTTACAGCTACTATGATCTTATTTGCCGTAATAGACATTATAGGCAGCATCCCTATTATAGTTGATTTAAGGCGCAAAGTGGGGCATATTCAGAGTGAGAAAGCTAGTATTGTCGCAGGTATCCTTATGATCGTATTCATGTTTGTAGGTGAGAGCATGCTCAAACTTATCGGTATTGATGTGAATAGTTTTGCCGTGGCAGGTGCATTCATCATTTTTTTCATTGCCCTTGAGATGATTCTAGGAGTGCAACTCTATAAAGATGACGCTCCAGAAACTGCCGCCATCATTCCTATAGCTTTTCCTTTGATTGCTGGAGCAGGAACTTTGACTTCTGTTCTTTCTCTACGTTCAGAATATGCTGCGATCAACATCATCCTGGCTATTATCTTCAACATCGTATTTGTTTTTATTGTGCTGAAAAATTCCGGCCGCATCGAGAAAGTTCTAGGTAAACAAGGTATAGGTGTAGTGAGAAAAATCTTTGGTGTTATCTTGCTAGCGATAGCTGTCAAACTTTTTGCGACTAATATTAAAGAACTATTTTAATGAAGATTGTTTATTACATCATACTTGTATTATCAATTTTGAGCATTGTTTTTAATGCCACAAAATTGAATTTTGCTAATCTCTTAGTTGGAGAAAGTCAGGTCGCAGTGATTAGTATCGTAGCAGCTCTATGTGTAAGTGTCCTTTCTGGAATTATGTTGATCAGTTTGAAGATTAATGAGCAGCAAGAAGGCTGAAGAAGTATAAGATTAAGATTAAGTTTAAGCTTAAAGGTCAATGCTCCCTTAACCCCCTGGAGGCCTCTTTTGCGAAAAATTCTTAATCCATTAAGTTCAACTCGCGGGTATAATCAAACCGTAGATCTTCGTGAAGTGTTGAAATGCGTACTTTGATCAATAACTTTTGACGCTCTATTAAATCCCTCAATACTTTACTACGCAATAATTTTTGATGTTGATCAATCATTTCAGTACAAAAATGCAAGAGTAATTGCACCTCGGTTTCCTTATCTCCAGAGTACCGAATGAACTTTTTAGTCTCTCGCAACACTTTACGCACAGCCTTTTTAGCACGATGCAAATTAGATGTATTGATCGTCTCGAGTGATTGTGAAATATGGGATTTGACACCTTCTATGTAATGCTGCTCATCCTCTGCCTCAAAAAGCAAATAAGTAAGAAGCTCTTTATTCTCCTTTTTAAAACGCGATAGGCGCAGGATGATTTTCACTAGATCTTCTTGACTGCGGTACTCCAGTTCTTTTCTCAGTTCTCTAACTCCGGCTGCCTTCATTTTCTTACAATATTGGAATTCATGAATACTGATTTGTGTTGACTAGACTTTTTAGCTTTAAAGGGATCTTAATCTCTCAGTAATCTTAGATAATTCCGCTTTCGCGAAAGCGCAAGATTCATCCACACTTTAAATGCCTATAATCGTCTTAGCGATCATAAAATAAATCAAAATTCCAAAAATGTCATTGCTGGTCGTTATAAATGGTCCCGTTGCCAAAGCTGGATCAATTCCACGCTTATGCAAAAAAAGTGGTACAAAAGTTCCAATGAGACCCGCAACAATAATTACCGCAAACAAAGATACAGAAATGGCTGAAGCGGTGAGAATCCCACCCTCTGTAATGAACGTGTAGGCAAATAGTAAGATCGCTAGGATAAAGCCATTAAGCATGGCTAGCAGCACCTCTTTCAATAGTCGATTCCCTATACTTCCCTTTAAATCATCATTTGCAATACCCTGAACGATAATAGCACTGGATTGTACACCTACATTGCCCGCCATGGCCGCAATAAGTGGTGTAAACAGAAATAGTATGGCATGCTCTGCAATCATGTGTTCAAACCTCCCCATGATGGCGGCAGCCCCTATTCCACCCACTAGTCCAAGAACGAGCCAGGGTAATCGCGCCTTAGTCAAATCCCAAATACTATCATTTGCCTCAACATCTTGTGATATACCAGAGGCGAGCTGGTAATCTTTTTCTGCCTCTTCAGTAATGAAATCTACTATGTCATCAATGGTTATACGACCTACTAGACGATCCAGTTCATCAACCACTGGAATGGCCTCTAGATCGTATTTACGCATGATACGAGCAACCTCTTCACCCGTGGTATTAACATTTACCTTATCTACTTTAGGTATATAAACTTCTTTAATGGGTGTACTCTCGCTACTGGTAAGTAAATCTTTGAGCGACAACCTCCCTTTTAGTTTATTGCCATTATCGACTACATAAATGGAATGGACACGGGTCACATTTTCAGCTTGTGCGCGCATTTCACTTACACAGCCAGTGACTGTCCAGTTCTCATTGACTTTAACCAATTCTTTTGCCATGAGACCACCTGCGCTGTTCTCATCATAGCGCAACAAGTCCACGATATCCTCGATGTGCTGCTCATCTTCCATCTGGTTGATGACTTCTTGTGCAACGTCATCAGGAAGGTCATTAAGAATATCTGCGGCATCATCAGTATCCATCTCACCTAACTCTCCAGCAATTTCTTTAGGACTGAGTGCATTAAGTACACGGTCTCGCTGATCTTCATCCAGCTCCATAAGAGCTTCAGATGTTTTTTCAGAATCCAGTAACTTAACTAAGAAGACTGCCTGTTCAAGATTGAGCTCGTCTATGATCTCAGCGATATCAGCAAAGTGAAGATCTTGCAAAATAATCGTGAGCTCGGCACGATCCTCGCGCTCAATCAAACCTATTATTTTGTCAAGAAAATCTTCTGATATAGCAAACTGCATGACGACTGGGCTTAGCTACAAATATAGTATTTAGACCTAGGAATTATATTTAAATCAAGAATGATACTTCAGGATAGTTTCTCTATGCGCGCAGCTAACCCAATAAAGTCTTCAACACTAATTTGTTCTGGTCTTAAATCAAAAATTTTGTCTTCCCGCAATCCATCAGGCAGATTAAGCGATTTCAATGAATTACGTAAAGTTTTACGCCTTTGTTGAAAGGCTAGTTTTACAACTCTGCTTAGCGTTTGATAAGAGCAGGGTAGATTGTTGTAGTCTTGCTTTCGCGAAAGCAGTAACACTCCACTATCCACCTTGGGCGGTGGATTAAACACTCCAGGTTTTACGGTGAACAAATATTCAGCGTCATAGTAAGCTTGAGACAAAACAGATAGAATTCCATAGGTTTTTGAACCATGTGGTGCACAAATGCGTTGAGCAACCTCTTTTTGAAACATACCACCGAATTCAATGACCTGGTCTCTATATTCCAGCGCCTTAAAAACAATTTGCGTACTAATATTGTAGGGGAAGTTGCCTATAATCGCAAAACTTCGATCTCCATAGATTTCAGAAAGATCTTCTTTAAGGAAGTCAGCTTCTATCACCTCAAAAGTCTTTGGGCTAACGATCTTGGGATGCTCTAGCCCGAAACTGTGTTTCAAATAAACGACAGACTCACTATCCAGTTCCATCGCAGTGACCTTGATATTTTTGCGCAAAACGTGCTTTGTCAAAACACCTGTACCGGGACCTATTTCAAGTACCTGATCATAACCTTTATAACTCAAACAGTCTGCGATACGCAACGCCACGCCTTCATCTTTGAGGAAATGCTGACCTAGATGTTTCTTTGCCTGAACGCCTTTATCAAACGATTTTTTTGAGTGTTTGTGTTTGTATTTTGACAAATTGCGAGACTTTATTTTGCTATTAAATTTTTGACCTCATCAAAATCAAGACCACCGTAGTTACCGCTGCTCATAAGCAAAACCGTTTTGTTTTCTAGACCTTGCTGAAACAACCAGTTTTTAAATTCTTTAGGATCGGTCATAACGATCAAGTCCGTATGTTGAAAAGCATCTTTTATCTGAGATTCACTTACAGGATCTAGCTTTTTTATCGCTACCGCATCTGGACTGTAAAAAACGACAGCTTCATCAGCTTGGTTTAATGCGCCTTCATATTCTTTTAAAAATTCAGGATTGAGGCTGGAGTACGTGTGCAGTTCCAGACAAGCAATGAGTTTGCGATTTTGATATTGATTTTTGACTGCAGCAGTTGTTGCTTTTACTTTGCTTGGTGAGTGGGCAAAATCCTTAAAGATTACCGTGTCACTGTCATAAGCTATTTTTTCAAGTCTTTTAGACGCTCCTTTGAAACTTGCTATGGCCTCATAAAAATCTTCTTCATCTACTCCCATGTGCTGGCAGATCCACTTTGCACCAGCAAGATTACTCAAATTATGTTTACCAAAAACCTCTACCGGCATTGAGCCTTCAGGTGTTTCTAGATAGGTTATCCCATCTATGATTTCGTGCTCAGGTATAGTATATGGATGTTTTCTCGTGGGTTGGGTGGCATTTTCAGCGATTTCTTTGACAGTGGGATCATCTTCATTATAAACCAGTATACTCCCATTTTTCATCTTATCTACGAAAACTTCAAACTGATACACATAATTTTCCCAGGTAGGGAATACGTTAATATGATCCCAAGCAATTCCGGAAATAAGAGCAATATTAGGCTTGTACAAATGGAATTTAGGACGACGGTCTATAGGACTGGAAAGATATTCATCTCCCTCGAGGATGATAAACTCATTTTCATCAGTTAAGTGAACCATCGTATCAAAGCCTTCCAGTTGGGCACCTACCATATAGTCGACCTCGTGACCGTGATAGTGTAAAACGTGCAGTACCATACTGGTTATAGTGGTCTTGCCGTGAGAACCACCTATGACGACTCTGGTTTTTTCTTTTGATTGCTCGTAAAGGTACTCTGGATAGGAATAGATTTTCAGACCAAGCTCCTGAGCCTTCAACAATTCAGGGTTATCAGGTTTTGCGTGCATACCCAAGATTACCGCATCTAGATCTTCCGTCAACTTTTCTGGAAACCAGCCATATTCTTCAGGCAACAAACCCTGCCGTTCCAGTCTCGATTTACTGGGTTCAAAAATGGTGTCGTCGCTGCCGCTTACTCTATAACCCTTATGATGAAGTGCCAGTGCAAGATTATGCATGGCGCTACCGCCTATCGCGATGAAATGTACGCGCATATTCTGTGTTTAAGATGTAAAAATAGGCAATCAACTAGATTAAGTTTAACAATTAGCTGTAGTATAAATCTAAGTTTAAGTTGAAAACTATATAATGCGTCGACCTCATTGTTGATAATAGCCTTAATAATCGGCTTGCTGTTAACAATCCTGTTAAGAAGCCGTTTCAAGCACGACCCTTATAGACAAAACAGAATTGTAATTTAGACAAAACTGCCGTGATGAAAAATCGAGATGAATACCTAGTAGCTCTAAGACCTGAAATTCCAGGCATGCTCATCCATGAGAAAATGAGTAGTGAGGAGCGCTTTCAAAATCAGACTTTACGACCTATCGTTAAGCTTCAAAACGACTTATTGATCGAAGTTTTCAGAAATTACATCCGCAAGCACAAGAATGTTTTCCATGGTCTTACTGCCCCAAAAAGAATCGACTACATCGAGAATGCGGTAAACCGTGATCAAAAGTTTAGAAACAGCCTTAAAGGCATTATCATAGGTCAATTCACCCTGGCTGAATATGAAACCTACATCCAGAACTCTAGCGCACTTAACAAACGCATGATGAATCTGGTCAGGGAACGGTTGATCAGCAATATTCAACTCCTTGAAAGAAGGACGGTGGAGCTATAAGAGGTTTATTTTGAATACGCTTTCGCGAAAGCGAGACTTAAAACTCGCTATTCAGATTCCTTATTGACTTTTAAAGTAGGAATGGTGGAAAGTATAATTACTCCTATGATGAAGAATACGATCAAAAATAAAATAGGGCCGCGCATGCTTCCCGTGATTTCACCAACTATTGCAAACAACAGCATACCGATGACAATGCCTATTTTTTCTGCAACATCGTAAAAACTGAAGAAGCTGGTCGTATCTGTGGTTTCAGGGAGCATTTTTGAATAAGTACTTCTGGAGAGCGACTGAATGGATCCCATTACCAGCCCTACAAATCCAGCAGTGATGAAAAATTGAATGGGTGTTATCACAAAATAACCGTAAACACAGATCAGCATCCATACTACATTGATAACGATGAGTGTTTTGATATTACCGATCTGCTTAGAAAGCAAGCTTGCCAGCCAGGCTCCTAGAATAGCTACTAATTGAATGAGGAGAATGCTTCCAATAAGGCCAAAAGTCTGGTCAATACCTTCCCAGACCACCTCCTCAGTACCGAAGTACGTAGCTACATACATAACCGTTTGAACCGCCATGCTGTAGATGAAAAAAGCACTTAGGTATTTCTTCATACTCAGGTTTTGCATCAACTGTTTGTAAACTTTACCTAATTCTTTGAAACCGCTGGTCCAAATACTCTTTACTCCCGTACGATCTTTTGAAACTCCCTCAGGTAAGTATGCATAAGTATATTGCGCAAATCCCATCCACCAGATTCCTACTAAAATGAAAGAAAACTGAACAGCGTCTAATTCTAGGATGGGACTATAGGGAAAAAAGCCTTCCTCTGGCCAGATCCCAGACATAATGAGACCCAAGCAAAGAGCAAGCAATAGAACGCTACCTATATATCCCATGGAGAAGCCCAGAGCACTTACACCATCTTGTTGATCTGGGTGTGCTATATCTGGCAGAAATGAATTATAAAAAACCAGACTACCCCAAAAACCAATGAGCGCCAGTACATAAATGACTAAGCTCAAGTATAAATAGTCAAAACTAAAAAAAGCTAGACCTATACAGCTAAAACTACCCAGATAGCAAAAGAGCTTGAGAAATGTTTTCTTTTTCCCACTATAATCTGCCACACCAGAGAGTATAGGCGACAGTATGCTTACAATTATAAAGCCTATCGCAGAGACTATAATTATAATGGACTCATTATTGAAGTCAGCTAGTACATCAGGAACGTTACCATTTTCAAAGGCATCTTTACTTATTGCAGAGTAAAATAATGGGAATATCGCGCTGCTTATAACCAGCGAGTAAACACTATTAGCCCAGTCATAAAATGCCCAGGCATTAATAACCTTTTTAGAACCTTTCTTGAATATTTCAGTCATCTGGATTTATCAGAAAGGTAATTGCATGAAAAAAATTAGAATTGGTATCCTATATCTATTCGGATCACTTTGAAACGCTCAGAAGTATAAATATCTTGGTTTACAAAAATATCTGCAAATCCATAGCTGAATGTACCTTTAATAAATAAACCGAAGCCAGGTAATTTATAGCCAAACCCGGCAGTTCCATCAAATCCAGTATTTACAACATCTTCCAGCGTTCTAAAATCTTGATTCTGGTTCTCAAATATTTTAGGTTCAAAATTGTAACTCAACTGAGGCCCGATGTGGAAACTGAGACTTTTGTTTTTCCCTGGATAAAACTTAAACTGTACCGGTAAGTTGATGGTGTAAGTTCTAAATCTTGCCACAACCCTATCATCAACTATAGGCTGCTCTCCCACTACTGAAAAAAACAGAGAGGCTTCAAACGACCACTTATTTGCAAACGGCATCTCAGCAAGCGCACCTGCGTTATAACCAGAACGCTCTCCCTTGAATCCATCATTCCCGTAATTTTCAAGGAAAGAATAATTCAAACCGTAAAAAATGCTGTATTTGATAGAGTCATCAAAATTAGCATCATCAATATTGTTTTGAGCTTTTGAAAATTGGCTTGCACACAATAGCAACGTAAGACACAAGTAGATTTGCTTCATGATCAAGTTTTAAACTTAATAGACAAATATATAGATTTCATGATCACGGGTTCATTTGTAGGTGAATTTATCGTTCATTTAAAGGTTTATAATCGATTAACCAATAATCTTAGAAGACAATTGACACAACATTACTTCTAATTTCTCAATCAAGCACTATTTGATTCTTCTACGACGATTAGCATCATAGTCTCTAAAGATCATCTCTCCCAGACCTTTGAGACCTGTGTAAAATGCCTTACCCTGATTTGCTTCTGTAAATTCATCCACAAATTGTTGTAGATAGGGATCATTTGCAATCATGAACGTGGTTATAGGAATATGTAATCGCCTTGCTTGAGCAGCCATTGTATAACATTTCTCGACAATGTACTCATCGAGTCCGTTTGAGTTTTTATAATACCGCCCATCTTTAAGTCTAAGACAACTAGGTTTCCCGTCGGTGATCATAAAGATCTGCTTGTTGGTATTACGCTTCCTGCGCAATAGGTCCATCGCCAGCTGCAAGCCTGCTACGGTATTGGTATGATAAGGTCCCACTTTTAAATAAGGTAGATCTGCAATTTGTATAGTCCAAGCATCGTTCCCAAAAACCAAAATATCCAGCGTATCCTTAGGATATCTGGTGGTAATCAATTCTGCGAGAGCCATGGCCACTTTTTTGGCGGGTGTGATGCGATCCTCTCCATATAATATCATGCTATGGGAAATATCGATCATAAGCACCGTACTCATCTGCGCTTTGAAACGTGTGTCTTCTACTACCAGGTCATCTTCAGTAAGGTTGAAGTTCCCCATTCCATGATTGATCTGAGCATTGCGCAAGCTTTCAGTCATTGAAATGCGATCCAGTCCATCTCCAAAACGATAGGATCTAAAATCGCCAGAATGCGCATCGCCCTCACCTAGTTTGCCCGTCTTGTGATTTCCGGCTCCGCTTTTTCTCATGTTACCAAAGATTTGCTCCAGCGCATGTTTTCTAAGCAGCTGCTCCGTCTTTGCGGTAATACTAAACCTACCGCTTTGATCTCCTGATCCATCTCCATCCTGACCTGATTCTGGATCAAACTCCTCCCTTATGTATCCACGTTGTTTGAGATCTTCAATAAAGTCATCGACGGTATAGTCAGGAGTAGTGAGCTTATATTCTTTGTCAAGTTCCCTGAGCCAGTTTATTGCTTCGTCAAAATCCCCTGAAGTATGGGTAATCAGTTCTTTGAAAATATCAAACAACTTATCAAATGGATCCTTTTCCTTTGGATCATAAAACTCAAACCTGAAACCTCTCCGTTCTTGTTGCATCATCGCATAAAATTAATGCTTAAACCTATAGTCTTGAACTTGGGCATACACTTTAACGCCTTCTTTTGAAATCTAAATCAGTAGATATAGTTGGTATAGTAGACTATGATTGTTGTGATTACGCTTTCGCGAAAGCGAAAACCATATTACTTTTGCAGCCCGTTTTAAAAAAATATCATGAAAAAAAATCCATGGCACCATGTGAGTTACGGTGAGAATGCACCGGAAACTGTAACGGCCTGTATAGAGATCCCTAAAAATACTCGTGCGAAATACGAACTAGACAAGGAATCTGGAATGTTGATACTTGATAGAGTGATCTATTCTTCCATGTACTACCCTACAAATTATGGTTTTATACCGCGTACCTACTGTGACGATCAAGATCCACTAGACATTTTAGTTTTATCTCAAATCGAGATTGTTCCCATGTGTCTCGTAGATGCAAAAGTTATAGGTGTTATGCAAATGATGGACGGTGGCGAGATGGATGATAAAATCATCGCGGTAGCTGCAAATGATATGAGCGTAGCGCATTTTAACGATGTGAGCGAGCTCCCAGAATACTGGAAAAAGGAAATGCGCAATTTCTTTGAAGACTATAAAAAACTAGAGAACAAAACTGTGGACGTGGAAGATTTCCAGGGTCGCGACAAGGCCATCGAGATCGTAAACCAAGCGATCGAGGACTATAAAGTTAAGTTCAAAAAATAATCTTTTCAACTACTCAGAACGACCCATACCGTTCTGAGTAGTTTATTTTTGCTTTTTTTCACTAAAAAGTATATCTCACACCTACAGTCGTTAAAGAAAATGATAAATCTAGACTGGATTTTTTTCTGGGACTATCATTATACTTTTCCTTATACTTTTTATCGAGGTAAATGTCTATAGCCTCTACCATAAAGTAACTCATCGCCCAACTCAGAAACACATCGCTCGCCCAGTGAGCATCAGTATAAATACGGCTCAACCCAGGTATGGCACCTACGGCATAAATAGGCGCTTTAACCCACCAACTTTTAAACTGTTTGGCAATAGAATGAGCCTGTGTAAACGATAGCACGGCATGTCCTGATGGGAAGGATCGATAAGCCACACTACCGCCAAAGGGTCTGAAGTGGTTCTTACCGAGTTCAGCTCCTGGCCTCGCTCTTCCCGTGGCAGATTTCAAAAACTGTTGAAAAAATCCAGTTGCGGTCGCAGATGATATCATTAAAACTCCCGTACGCCTTAATTTTTCATTTTTGGTAAATAAGCCAGTAAGATATACTGCTCCCGTTAATCCATAATTATTTTGAGGGCTTCCAGCGTACCAGCCGTAATCTAAAAGTATATTAGGAACATCGTTTTTGTGTTTCTTGAAACTCCTCTCAATATTAGTATCTAGCATGTATAGTCCGTACGTAGCTCCAGCCACAGCACCAAATCTCAAAAAATCATCCCCCTGCCAGTAAAGTGGTCTCGTGTATGCGTAGCCCGTTCCTAGAAAAACGTTTCCCATATCATAGGTGAAATCCTGCCATAGCGTGCGATCTTGATTTTGATCCAAGTCTAGTGAGAAGTGGGTGGTGTTCTGAGACATAGAAACAACCGACATCAGAACAATCAGAATAAAAGATAACTTTCCCATATACAGAGGCGCAAGTTAGCCCTGAAAATTAATTTTAGCGTATCTGAATTTCCTATACTATTCATAAAATGCTGAGGAATAGGTCTGCTCGCTTTGTTAGCAGAGCTTTCGTAAACTTACCTTTGCCATCAAACTGAGTGAAAATGAAGCGATTTTTTAAAATTGTAGGAATACTTTTATTATTGATTTTAGTGGCCATAATCGGCCTGAAAATAGCTTTTAATGAAGACGTACCGGTGGGTACAAAGGGAGAAAAAGCAGTAGCTCTAGCAGATAAACTTCTGGAAGCGCTACATGCTGAACAAATTAAGAATGCAGATAGTATCACTTGGACATTCAGAGGTGTAAATGAATACAACTGGCAACCTCAGAACAATATTGTAAGCGTTAAATGGGAGGACACACGAGTAGTTCTAGATTTAAATTTTCCACAAGAGAGTACAGTGTTCTATAAAGGTAATATTGTAGATTCTGGAGATAAACAAGAATATCTAGACTATGCTTTAAGCAACTTTAATAATGATAGCTTTTGGCTCATAGCCCCTTATAAAGTGAAAGATGCCGGAACTGAACTGGAATTTATTTCAGAAAATGAATTACTAGTGCGCTATACCACTGGAGGAACTACTCCCGGCGATGTCTATGTCTGGAAACTGGATGAGAATTACCTTCCTGAATCCTTCAAGATGTGGGTGCAAATTATACCGCTTGATGGCGTTAAGGCAAATTGGAAAGGCTGGTACGAGACCACTGCCGGCTTTATGCTACCAGAAAAAAGAGAAGTCTATGGTTTAGAAATACCGCTTACTGATGTGAGAGTCTATCCTTAATAATGGATCCCAATTACTCTTGAGCAATTTCTGGAAACTGGGTCATCAACTTTTTGACTTTGGGATCAATAATCACCTGACAGTAGCCTTGACTTCTATGTTTGTTATAGTAGTCGTAATGTTCCTGTTCCGCAGGATAAAAGTCAGTGGCTCTTTTGATTTCTGTCACGATAGGATCTTGAAAAGCGCCGCTCTCACCTAACTTTTGGACAAAACTCTCTGCCTGATTTTGTTGTTCATCATTTAGAGTAAAAATAGCACTGCGGTAATGCGTTCCCACATCATAACCTTGTCGATTGAGGGTAGTAGGATCGTGAGTTGCCATAAAAACCTCCATCAATTGCTGGAAGCTTACTTTTTCCTTATCGTACAGAACCTCAACCGCCTCGGCATGTCCGGTGCGTCCTTGCACAACTTCTCTGTAGGGTGGGTTCTTGATATTCCCTCCACAAAAACCAGAAGTTACTTTCTCGACACCTTTTACACGTTGAAACACAGCTTCTGTACACCAGAAACATCCGCCTGCAAAAATCGCTCTCTCCATCTTCTTTTTAAGCGCAAGTTAGTTCAGCGTTTTGTGAAGTTCTTTTTCTTAACACGCATTTAGACAAAAAGCTTTGTTAACCAAATTAGTTTTACAAAATTCTCAGTTTAAGAATGAATCGACAGTTATTTTCCTTTTTATTAGTACTTTTTAATATCGCTTTCGCGAAAGCGAACCTACAACAAGAAGACAGCACACTATTAATAAAACGTAAGGTATACTCAGCAACAAGAGTCGCTACAAGTCCTGTAATTGATGGTAAACCTTTTGAAGCATTCTGGAACAAGATACCGGTCGCCAAAAACTTTGTCATGCGTGAACCTCGCAACGGTGAACCGGAACGAGACACTCATAAAACCAAAGTAAAAATTGCCTACGATGATAACGCTCTTTATGTCGCAGGTTATATGTATGATAATGAGCCGGAGCGCATTTTAAGACAGTTCTCCCAACGTGACAACGTCTTTGTACAGGCAGATCTCTTTGAATTCCATATCAACACCTACAACAATCAGATCAATCAGACCCGTTTCTTTGCTACTTCTGGAAATGCCCTAGGTGATGCTATCGTAGAGGGTGACCGCCAAGATTTTAGTTTCAATGTAGTATTCCTTTCAGAATCAACCATAGATGAAAACGGCTGGTATGTTGAGATGGAAATCCCTTATAGAACTTTGAGGTTCCCGGAAAATGAAGTTCAGGACTGGAGTTTTCAAGTAGTACGTAGGATACGTCACCTCAACGAAGATTATTCCTACAATTTTATAGACATCACTACGGGAAATCAAACGCAGTACGATGCACTGCTTACTGGTGTTGAAAATATTGATCCACCACTTCGTTTAAACCTTTATCCTTTTAGCCAGGTAGTTTATAATGTATTTGACGGTGAAGAAGAACTCACATTTTCAGCTGGAATGGACTTGAAATATGGGATAAGTGACGCATTTACCCTTGATGCGACACTGATCCCTGACTTTGGGCAGGTAGCTTTTGATCGAGTTGAATTGAATTTAGGTCCATTTGAGCAAACTTTTGGGGAGAACCGCGCATTTTTTATAGAGGGTGCAGACCTTTTTAGTAAGGGAGATATTTTCTTCTCACGCCGTATAGGCCAGACTCCCA
The DNA here is from genome assembly GCF_002117125.1 of Nonlabens spongiae. NCBI lineage: Bacteria > Pseudomonadati > Bacteroidota > Flavobacteriia > Flavobacteriales > Flavobacteriaceae > Nonlabens > Nonlabens spongiae. The sequence goes on along the minus strand of NZ_CP019344.1, from coordinate 3,113,044 downwards.
CCGGTGCGGGACGTATCGAAACGCTGGATAATGAAGACATTATAGACAATCCTTCTACAGCCAATTTACTCAACGCTTTGAAATTTACAGGAAGAACTGACGGAGGCCTAGGAATAGGTGTCCTAAATGCAATCACAGAACGCACAGAAGCCACCATAAGAAATTCTGAAAGTGGAGCTACTAGAAATGTACTCACTGAACCATTGACAAACTATAACATGCTGGTACTAGATCAGCAGTACGGTAACAACTCGTCTATCGCCTTATCAAATGCGAGCACATTGCGCAACGGTTCTTTTACTGATGCAAATGTCACTGCACTCGAACTTAATCATAATAATAAAAAGGCCAGTGATAATTATCGAGGTCTTTTGCAAATGAGCAACCGTTTCACCCCAGACGGTACAGAAACTGGTTATGCCGGCGAGGCTCAATGGCGCAGAACAACTGGTAAGTGGCGACCACGTTTAGGCGCATTCTGGGTGGGTGATTCTTATAATCCGAATGATTTAGGGCGTCAATTCCAGACTAATTATCTTACTCTGGCATCTGATTTGAGTTATTTGCAACAAACCCAGCAAGGCATCTTCAATTACTATGAAATTGAGCTAAGGGTGAGACACCGCCGTGCGTTAACACCTAGTTTTCACACTGGATCAGACATCACGCTGAACCCATTTTTTGCGACAGTGGAACGATTTAGTTTTGGTGGAGATTTTCAATATAATACAGAGCAAAAAGATCAGTTTGAATCACGCATCCCAGGACAAGTCGTGCGCTACGCGCCCAGTTATTATATGGGAGGCTTCATCTCTAGTGACTATAGGAAAAAATTTGCTATCGATGCCCGTGCTGGCTACTTCTCACGTATCGACGATCCTGAAACAAGTTATGACTATCGCTTGTCACCTAGGTATCGATTCAGTGATGAGTTTTTATTAGTCTATACTTATCAGTGGCGTAAAAACAATAATCGTCTGAGTTACGTCACCAGGACTGATGATGGGAGTAACAGCATACTCAGCTTGAGAAACACTCATACAGTAGAGAATCGCATCAGTGGAACCTACAATTTCAATAACAGACATGCGCTGAGCCTTTCGTTTAGGAACAATTGGTCTAGGGCAAATTTCAGTCGTGAATTTGAGGAGCTCACAAATGATGGTACTACCACAGAAAGTGATTTTGCTCTACAGGACGATGAAAATCCAGATGCAAATTTCAATGTCTGGAATCTAGATTTCTCTTACCGCTGGAGGTTTGCACCGGGAAGTGAAGCGACTTTTTTATATCGCAACGCTGCAAACAACTTTGATAAACAAGGGCAGATTAGTTACGTAGACAGTGTGAGCAACTTGTTTGACAACCCCATACGCCATAATTTCTCGTTACGCATCACCTACTTTCTCGATGTGAATCAGGCGAGATCATGGTTCAGCAGTAATTCTTAAAAACTCGGCAATACTGTTTAACGCAAATGGATTAGTGGTACATTTGACTTATGATTATTGCAAGAAATGTCTTTAAATCTTTTGATGAACTTCAGGTTCTCAAAGGTGTAGACCTAGAGATAAAAAAGGGTGAAGTTGTAAGCATCGTAGGAAGCTCTGGCGCCGGTAAAACCACTTTACTACATATTTTAGGAACACTCGAACAAGCCGATAAAAATCCAAATACAGTCCTCAACATCAATGGGACAGATATCAATAAATTGAATCAGAAACAACTCAGCCGTTTCAGAAATGAATCACTGGGTTTTATTTTTCAGTTTCATCAATTGTTACCAGAATTTACCGCGCTTGAAAACGTTTGTATCCCGGCATTTATCAAAGGAACTAAAAAACAAGAAGCGGAAAAACGCGCCAAAGAGCTGCTTGAGATCTTGAGCCTATCCCACAGACATAACCACAAACCCGGCGAACTTTCAGGAGGTGAGCAACAGCGAGTAGCCGTGGCTAGATCTTTAATTAACAACCCCAGCGTGATCTATGCAGATGAGCCCACGGGAAATCTCGATAGCAATACCGCAGATGACCTGCACAACCTCATCTTTAAACTCAGAGAAGAATTTAATCAAACCTTTGTTATTGTAACCCACAATCACGAGCTGGCAGAGCTGGCAGATCGCAAGCTTACCATGGTAGATGGACTAATAGTAAACTGAATAAATTCAGATTTAAAATCAAGGTATGAAAGAACTAACCCTCACCACTCCTACCCTACTTTTCTCAGCCATTTCTCTGATCATGCTTGCTTATACCAATAGGTTTCTTGCTTACGCTTCTGTAATCAGGAATCTACACGGTAGGTACAAAGAAAACCACGATCCGACTTTGCTGAGACAGATTCAGAATTTGAGGTCCCGACTGGACTTGACGCGCTACATGCAAATTTTTGGTATTTCCAGTCTCCTGTTGTGCGTACTAACCATGTTTTTGATCTACATCGAGCAGCAAGAAGCCTCCATTTATATTTTTGGTATTGCACTTTTGTTATTGATCATTTCACTCGCTTTGCTCATTAAAGAAATTCAAATATCGACCAAAGCGCTAGGCTATCATATCAGTGATATTGAGGAGCATTTGAAGAAGAAATGATCGGCATGGGAATTGTTCAGTAATGCAAAAATGATCTCTTGAAAAAAGCCGAACTCAAGGAATTTCTCGACGCAAAGGTGCTGCAGTACAACGTGCCAGACTTTATCCCCCATGATCCCATTCAGATCCCGCACCTATTTACCAGCAAGGAAGATATTGAGATCTCGGGCTTTTTGATCGCCACGATTTCTTGGGGCAACCGCAAATCCATCATCAACAACGCCCACAAATGGATGGAACTCATGGATCACGCACCGGCAGACTTCATCAAGAACCACGAGCCTACAGATCTGGATCGGTTTGAAGGCTTTGTGCACCGCACGTTCAACGCTCAGGATTGTCGAACTTTTATGCGAGCCCTACAAAACATTTATAAGAACCATGCTGGTCTGGAGTCCGCTTTCGCGAAAGCGTACCATTCAAACAACAGCGACCTACAGGCAGGCATCTCGAGTTTTAAACAGCTGTTCTTTGAAATTGATCACGAGAAACGCACGCAGAAACACGTGAGCGATCCGCTGAAGGGGAGCAGCGCAAAACGCATCAACATGTTTTTGCGATGGATGGTGAGGAAAGATCTTGCGGGTGTGGATTTTGGGATTTGGGACAGCATCCCGGCTTCAGCGCTTTCTTTACCGCTGGATGTACATACCGGTAACATCGCGCGTAAATTGAAGTTGCTCAAACGCAAACAAAACGACGCAAAGGCCGTCGCTGAACTGGACAAGCAACTGCGGAAAATGGATCCTGAAGATCCCGTAAAATATGATTTTGCACTTTTCGGATTAGGTGCATTTAGAGAGTTGTAATGATCGTTGAAGATACGTCTGTCATCTTGTTTAGGCTGGCGAACTCTACTATCTTTGGCAAAGTGATCTTTTGAATGGTTTTTAAACACCCGCACCTACTTTACGGATTATTCTTTCTGATCGTACCGATTATAGTTCACCTTTTTCAGTTACGTAGGTTTAAAAAAAGAGAGTTTACTAATGTTGCCTTCCTCAAACCGCTCATCAGCCAAACCCGAAAGAGCCGCCAGCTCAAAAAATGGCTATCCCTTCTCGCGCGATTATTAGTCGTCACTTGTCTGGTTCTTGCATTTGCGCAACCTTTCCTGCCTGCAGAAGATCAAAATAGCGAGCAAACAGAGACTATCATTTATCTTGACAATAGCTTCTCGATGCAGACCCAGGGCAGCGAGGGAACTTTGCTCAACGTCGCAGTGACCGATCTGCTATCATCGCTAGACGCAGATCGAGAAGTCACAGTTTTCACAAACGATCAAGTTTTTAGGTATGAGACGAGACAAAGCCTGACCAATCAGATTTTGAAATTAGGTCATACCAGTGAATCTTACAGCTTATCCCAAGTGAAGCTCAAAGCCGGAACTTTGGCAAACAGTGATGCCGTGCGTTTGATCCTATTGAGCGATTTTCAGCGATTGAATGGCGCGGTAGCTGACTCAACCTTCACCGGTGATCTCAAAATGGTTCGTTATGTGCCGCAGGAGACTAACAACTTAAGTATCGATAGTGTTTTTGTAAAAAAGCGTGTCAATAGTTCTGTTCAACTGGGAGTGACTATTTCTTCAAATTATGACCTTGAGCAACCGGTAACTGTTTCATTGTTCAACAAAAATCTATTGCTGGCTAAGACGAGCGTGACTTTAGAAGATCAAGAAGGTGAAGCTGTTTTTGACGTAGAAGCTGATGAAGGTCTTAACGCTAAAGTGAGCATAACTGACAACGGACTCAAATTTGACAATGAATTTTACCTGGCTTATGATACTTCCAGTCAGATCAAAGTCCTATCCATAAACGGTGCAGAAAGCGGTTTTATAAATAGAATTTTTAAAGGCCGACCATTTGAATATGCCGCCTATCGATTGAAAGACCTGAATTACAACCTGATCAAGGATCAGAATCTAGTAGTTTTAAATGAATTGGAAACCATACCGGCATCTTTGAAACGTGAGCTCAACGCTTTTACTTCAAATGGCGGTAAGATTATTTTTATTCCAAACGAAAATGGTGTCACAGGTGGACTGACCCGTAATTTTCAAATGGTTGAATTAGAAAAAAACATCACTCGTATCAATTACGACCATCCCGTCATGAGCGATGTTTTCAATAAAAGGGTAAGTAATTTTCAATATCCCAGCGTTCAAAAATCGGCAAGGGTCAGTGCGGGTAATGCGATCCTAGAATATGCAGACGGCAGCGAGTTTCTATATGAAGCCGGCAATACATTTGTCTTTACCGCACCGCTAAATGTTGAAAATACAAACTTTCAAAGTTCGCCACTCATCGTACCTGTCTTTTATAATATGGCTATGAGTAGTTTGCCACTTCCCAAACTGTACTTTCAAACAGGAGTTCCATCAGAAATTGCGATACCCTATTCCATAAAAGATGATGGTGTGGTAAAATTTAAACTTGATAATAACGAGCTGATTCCTAGACAGCGCAGCTACCCTAATTACGTGCAGATCAACACTGAAGATGATATCCTAGATGACGGAGTTATTGAGGTAATACATGAAGAAAACACGGTCTCACAGCTCGCATTCAACTATCCTAGGTCTGAAAATGAGCTGAGGTACCTCTCAGACAATCAACTAGGCGGAAATACAGCAAACAACCTAGAAGAAGTCTTTACTGAAATTGCAGCCAGTGAAGAGGTGACTACGCTCTGGCGCTGGTTTCTGTATGGAGCATTATTTTTCTTAATTTGTGAAATCCTGATTTTAAAATACCTGAAATGATCCTTCTCAAAAATGCACACATCGTTGATTCCGCATCTGATCATCATAATAGCAAAAAAGACATTTTAATAGATCAGGGAATCATTAAAGAAATCGGCAATAATTTATCTGCTGAGGATGCTCAAATCATAGAGCATGAGAATCTACATGTGAGTATAGGCTGGATAGACAGCAGTGTGAGTTTTGGAGCGCCGGGTCATGAAGAGCGTCAGTCTATAAAAAATGGATTGGCGACAGCCTCAAAAAGCGGATTTACCAGCATTTTGCTTAATGCAAATAACCAGCCCAACCCAGAGAATGCCGCTGGAATTAGATCTTTAAAAAGTCTATATAAAAACAAACTGGTTGATGTTCATCCATTAGGCAGCCTTACCTTAAATCAAGATGGAGAACATCTCGCAGAACTGTTTGATATGCATGAGGCGGGTTGTGCAGGTTTCTACGATTTCAAAAAGAGCATCTTAAACGCAAATTTGCTTAAGATTGCGCTTCAATACACAAAAAGCTTCGATGGAATTGTACATTCCTATCCTGTACATAATGCTATTGCGGGTCAGGGAATGGTAAATGAAGATTCTACGACCATACATTTGGGTATCAAATCGCAACCTGCTCTGGCGGAATCGTTACAAGTGGCACGTGATATTGAAATCGCTCGTTATACAAACGCGCATCTTCACATACCTACCATCAGTACGATTGAGTCGCTAGAACTTATTAGAAATGCAAAAGCTCAAGGATTAAAAATCACTTGCTCGATCTCTGCACATCATTTGGTATTAGACAGTTCAGCATTAGAAGACTTCAACACTAATTATAAGTTGCTGCCGCCGTTGAGAAGTAAAAAATCTGTTTCAAAATTCAAGGATTTTATTTCAGATGGCACGATTGATATGGTTACGAGCGACCACATACCGCTCAATATTGAGCATAAAGATGTGGAGTTTGACCAAGCTACTGCGGGTAGCATAGGTTTAGAAAGCGTTTTTGGACTGAGTAATGAAAAGCTAGGTTTAGAAAAAACGATCGATTTGCTCACCAGCGCATACAGCGTTTATGGAATCGCACGTTCAGAAATAAGAGAAAACAGCAAGGCGGTCATAACCTTATTTGATCCAGAAACCAATTATAAGTTTGAGAAAAAGAACATTCTTTCTGAGTCTAAAAATGCGGCGGCTATAGGACTTCAGTGTAAAGGAAAAGTTCTGGGAACGATAAATGGCAAGGCTTCACAATTCAATTTTTAATCATGAAAGATAAAAATATCGCTATGCTGGCTTATTTGAGTTCGCTGCTCTTGTTTATACATTTCATATTATTCATAGCAGTTCTGGGAGTAGCCGTCATTCTTAACAATGATCGTAACAACGAGTTTGTATCCTTCCACATAAGACAGATGCTAGGTATTGCTTGTATCGCCCTATTTTTGAGCATTTTTGCTGGAGTAATTCCTGATAATGCCTATTGGTTAGCCTTTGTGATCATCTTTCTAGTGGTTATCATGGCAATGCTAGGGCTCATGAGCGTGGTACGCAATCAAAAAGATGAATTACCAGTGGTGGGTGCGGCATTTCAAAAATGGTTTAGTTTCATAAAATGACAGACACGAATAATTTAAGTTTACAACATCGTATAAGACCTGCAAATCAAGAAAACGCGCCTTTGCTCCTGCTATTGCATGGATACGGCAGTAATGAGGATGATCTTTTTTCCTTCTCACCAGAGCTGGATGAGGGTATATTTATTGTGAGCGCCAGAGCGCCTTACGACCTGCCGCCTTATGGAGCTGCTTGGTATGCGATTAATTTTGATGCAGCTGGTGGTAAGTTCAGTGATTTGGATCAAGCTCGCAAGAGCATGCAGCTTATTAGAACATTTGTTGATGAGCTCAAAACTGCCTATGATATCGATCCTGAAAATTTGAACATTCTCGGTTTCAGTCAGGGTGCGATACTCTCCTACGCTTTGAGTCTTTCAGATCCCAATTTGTTCAAAAACGTAGTTGCGATGAGTGGTTATGTGAACGAAGATCTTGTTGAGGACAGAGCAGGGTTGAATGCACGCTTTCGCGAAAGCGAGAACCCCACAAACTACTTCATAAGTCACGGAACCATGGATCAAGTGATACCTTTTGACTGGGCAAAAAAGGCCATTCCACTCATGGACGAAGCCCGCGCCGATTATGTTTTTAAAGATTATCCTGCGGGTCATGGCGTTGCGAGAGACAACTTCTATGACATGAAAAAGTGGCTGGAGGAGCGCATTTAGGTATTTAATTGAGATATAGTAAAGCTTTAATCGTACTCAACTCTACATTTTTATCTGCATCGATATCATACTGAATCATGGCCTCGCCCCACTGATCGCCATCGTAAAAATTCACAAGAACCCATTTGTGATTGACTAAAAACGAATTGCTGATCTGGAAACCGCGACCCGCGCCGGTGTAAGGAATAAGTGGGTTACCGCCCTCATTGAGATTAAGCTCCAGCAATTTATCCATTACCTGCTGCTCTACTTCTTGAGTGGTTAGATCCATATCATATAAGTATTCCTCAGCTTCTGGGTTGAAGGCTAGTGTGAATGGATGCTCCACGCCAGTTGTAGGTAATGAACTTTCTGTCGATCCAGATTGTTGTTTATTCTCTTCAATATCTTCTCGGAGTTCTGCAACTTGCTGCTCTAGTTTTTCTTGATATTTTCTCCCATTAATGTAAAATACAAGAGCTATTAATGAAGCAAAAATGAATAAGTAGAGATATAAATGTTTTCTCATATCAATTAGGTGATGTGATTTTTAAGTTATCGTATGCGAGATAGATATTTTCAGGTAGTCTTTCCTGTACTTCTTGATGAAACCCTAAATGGTGACTAATGTGTGTAAAGTAAGTACGTTTAGGCTTGAGCCTGCTTACAAGTTCTAATGCTTCCTCAAGATTAAGATGGCTGTTGTGAGCTTCTTCTCTAAGAGCATTGATTACCAGAACGTCTAGACCCCTAAGTCTTTTCATGGAGTAGGATGGAATCTTCTTTACATCTGTCATGTAAGCAAAATCCGCAATTCTAAAACCGTGAACAGGTAGATAGCCGTGATCTGCTTCTATGGGAATTATTTGTACATCTCCCACTTGAAAAGGATCTTCATCAAAAACATGTACATCTAGATTTGCTACACCCGGATATTTATCAACAGTGGTAAAAATGTACTGGAATCGCTCTTCAAGAGATTTTTTCACACGCTCTGTCATATAGCAATCCAGATCTCCTTGCCTAAAATAAAATGGTCTTAAATCATCAAGACCGGCAGTATGATCAGCATGCTCATGGGTAAATAGCACAGCGTCTAAACGATCGACGTGATTACTAAGCATTTGTTGTCTGAAATCTGGACCACAATCAATGACGATGTTGACTCCGTTTATTTTGATAAGTCCACTTACCCGAAGTCTTTTATCCTTAGGATCAGCGCTTAAACATACTGGATGATTGCTTCCTATTATGGGAATACCCTGTGATGTACCTGTACCTAAAAAAGTAAATTCCAGCTCCATAAATCTTAGGTTAAAAGTATTGATAATTTTTCATGTGGCTAGGCGGTTATTTACCTTTGTATACACCGTTCAAATTATTCTCATGGGTATAAGTCTATTAGGCGATCACGATTTTGAGTCTGTCCCTTCTATTAAAAACAAAGCTTTACGTATCAACCTGAACCAGAACATCTACGGCACATTTGCAGAGATAGGTGCAGGACAAGAAACTGTTCGGAACTTTTTTAGAGCTGGAGGAGCTTCTGGAACCATAGCCAAAGCGATGAGCGCATACGACAAAGATTTCTCTGACGCCGTTTATGGCATTCAGGATGACGGTCGTTATGTCACTGAAGCAAGATTGAGAAAAATGCTTCAGTACGAAATGGGTCTTATTGAAGAGCGCCTATCTCGAGAGAAACACCCGACCAAACTATTCTTTACCTACGCAAATACAGTCGCAACCATTGATTTTGCCAAACGTTACATGGGGCATGGATGGCTAGGTATACGCTTTCAGGTCAATCCAGAAGAAGAGTTTTCTGAAATTGTATTACATGTTAGGTTCAAAGAACGTGATGCTCGATTGCAGCAAAATACCTTAGGAATATTAGGTACTAATCTTATTTACGGTGCCTTTTACAAACACGATCAACCTAAAAAATTGCTCCAATATTTATATGATCATATCGACAAGGATAAGATCGAGATTGATATGATCAATTTTGAAGGTCCTATCTTCAAAGATGTGGACAATCGTTTGATGAGTCTTCAGTTGATCAAAAACGGTATGACCGAGGCGGTAATGTTTGGTCCAGATGGGAATAATATTCTGAGTGCAAAGATCCTTTATAAGAAAAATGTCCTTGCTCTAAGAGGTAGCTTTAGACCAGTAACTAAGGTAAACATGGACATGTATGAAACTGCTCGTCGCAGATTTTTAAAATCAGGTACAGTCAAGGAAGAAAAACTAGAGACACTTTTTGAAATCACGCTTTCTAATCTGCGCGCTAGTGGGGAGATTGATGAAGAAGATTTCTTGCATAGAGCTGAACTGCTTTGTTCATTAGGACAGACGGTGATGATTTCTAATTTCAAAGAGTATTATCGACTGGTTGAGTATCTGAATAATTATACTAAGGAGCGAATAGGTCTCGTAATGGGGGTCAATAACCTTATTGATGTTTTTGACACAAAATATTACACGCACCTAAGTGGAGGGATTCTTGAAGCGTTTGGAAAATTATTCTTTAAAGATCTGAGAGTTTACCTATACCCACTTAAAGATCCTGAAACAGGAGAACTTACGACTAGTGAAAACCTAAAGGTGCATCCACGTATGAAAGAGCTTTACAAGTTCTTCAAATACAATGGTAAACTCAAGGATCTAGAAGATTATGATTCTGAAATTTTACATATTTTCTCTCGTGAGGTTCTCAGAATGATTGAAAATGGCGAAGAGGGTTGGAAAGATATGGTGCCAGAAGGTATTCCAGAATTGATTGAGTCCCACAACCTATTCGGGTGTGAGACTCAACTAGAAGATGAGGAAGAATATCACGAAGAGGATGCTCCTCTATAAGATCTGAGCAGCGTGATCCTTAGTTTTTACCTTTTGAATCACCTCTTCTATAATTCCATTTTCATCGATAACAAATGTGGTGCGGTGGATTCCGTCATATTCACGGCCCATAAATTTTTTAGGCCCCCAGACTTGATATGCATTTAATAACTGGTGATCCTCATCAGCAAGTAAATCATATGGAAGTTCATATTTGTTTTTAAAGTTGGATTGTCTTTTTTGGCTATCTGCGCTTGCACCTAGTATTTCATAGCCCTTAGCTTTAAATTGCTCAACGTTATCTCTAAGATTACACGCCTCTGCGGTACAACCGGGAGTACTTGCCTTAGGATAGAAAAACAATACTAACTTTTTACCTTTGAAATCGGCTAGTGAGATGGTATCTCCGTCTTGATTGGGAATTGAGAAATCTGGGGCTTTATCGCCTGCTTTTAAGCTTGTCATTTAAATACATTTTAATTACACTATAAAATTAGTTATGCTCAAATCAGAAAAGGTTGAATTTATCATAAATAAGCTGGAAGAACTGTATCCATCTATTCCTGTTCCTTTAGACCATAAAGATCCCTACACCTTACTGATTGCAGTACTTATGAGTGCACAGAGTACTGATGTACGTGTGAACCAGATCACGCCGTTACTTTTCGCGAAAGCGGACAACCCCTACGACATGGTGAAGTTAAGTGTTGAAGAGATAAGGGAAATCATCAAACCAGTGGGATTATCTCCCATGAAGTCTAAGGGAATTCATGGATTGTCAAAAATCCTGATTGAGAGACACAATGGATCAGTCCCTCAAACCTACGAGGAACTCGAGGAGTTGCCCGCTGTGGGACATAAAACTGCTGCGGTAGTTTTGTCTCAAGCTTTTGGGATACCAGCATTTCCAGTAGACACTCACATTCATAGACTTATGTACCGCTGGAATCTGTCAAACGGTAAGAATGTGGTTCAAACGGAGCGGGACGCAAAACGGTTGTTTCCAGAACACAAATGGAATGATTTGCACCTACAGATCATATGGTATGGTCGGGAATACAGCCCTGCTCGAGGCTGGGATCTCAACAAAGATGTTATAACAAGTACGGTGGGAAGAAAATCAGTACTGAACGATTACTACAAAACGCTTTCGCGAAAGCGAAATAATCAAATTCTCTCTTCAAAAAAATAAGGTAATTTTTATTTACTAGCTGAATACAAAAAATGCCGCGATTCATCGCGGCATTGTCAAATTTAAAAGGTTATCAATCAATTTTTAAAGGTGTCAAAACATATATTCTTGTATTTTGTCACACTATAAGATGCGGAAAACGCCATAATATTACGTATGGTAGTTTCCTTGGGTTGCAAAGGATTCACTTGTTTAGAAAGTGGTTTAGGATCGTAGAGTTTTGCCATATCGGAAAGTGTTATTTAATGTTAATAACGGCATCTCTCTCAGGTTATTGTATCCTAATGAACTACCTGGTAAGAATTATGTTATTTTTATCAATCACCTTTCTCATATTGATAAGGGCGTAACGCATTCTTCCTAAAGCTGTATTGATGCTTACGTCTGTCGCTTCAGCGATTTCCTTAAAACTCATTTCCTTATAAATTCTCATAGTGAGAACTTCTTTCTGATCCTCTGGCAACTCGTCGATCAAATTTTTCACGTCTTTGTGAACTTGATCCAGTATCATATCATCTTCCTTGCTTAAATCTCCATCACTTATAACGTCGAAGATGTCAAAGTCATTGCGCGATTGGAATTTAGGCATGCGCTTATTACGTCTAAAATGATCGATGACAAGGTTATGTGCGATACGCATTACCCAGGGCAAGAACTTTCCTTCTTCATTATATTTTCCCTTTTTCAAAGTTTTGATCACTTTAATAAAGCAGTCCTGAAAAATATCTTCAGTAACGTCACGATCGTGGACCTTTGAGAAAATAAAACTGTAAATACGTTGTTTGTGTCTGTAGATAAGCGTTTCTAGTGCAGACTCACTACCATCTAGATACTGACTAACCAGCGCAGCATCCTTAATCATTTCATTTTTCATAAATAGCAACTTGAATGACCTACCCTTCTCCTTGGTTAATTGGAATTAAATAGATCTTTTAGAGTAGAGTTGTTACTATAAACGAATTTTTTGAAATTTTTAACGGGTTAAATATAACAACATTTATTCCAAATGAACAAAATAATCCTCGAAGTTTTAACAATTATATAGATGTAACTAAGATTATACGGGTTACGCGCGTTTTATCTTTGTGGATTGCGCTTAAATGGAACCTCTATGATTTTTGAAGATATTGATGTACTTAGTCCCAAGAAAAACATTCTAATTAAAGGAGCTGCGCTTCACAATCTCAAAAATCTAAATGCCGTTATACCTCGTAATCAGCTAGTGGTAATTACAGGCTTATCAGGCAGCGGTAAATCTTCCCTTGCCTTTGACACTCTTTACGCTGAAGGACAACGTCGCTATGTTGAAAGTCTATCGTCTTATGCCAGACAATTCCTAGGCAGACTGAACAAACCAAAGGTAGAGTACATTAAAGGTATTGCTCCTGCGATAGCCATTGAACAAAAAGTCAACAGTACCAATCCCAGATCAACGGTGGGAACAACCACTGAGATCTATGATTATTTGAAATTACTTTTTGCCAGGATAGGCAAAACCTACTCTCCCGTTTCCGGTGATTTGGTAAAAAAAGATACGGTTACCGATGTGGTCAACTACATTAAGGAACAGGAAGAAGGTGCTCGATTGTTACTGACCACCCCCTTGATTGTAAAAGGTAAGAGAAAGACTTCTGAACAACTAGAGGTCCTGTTGCAGCAGGGATATACTAGAATTAAGGTAAATGATGATGTAAAGCGTTTCGATGATGAGGAACTCAAAATCAAAGATTCAGATCAGGTCCGTCTTGTCGTTGACAGAATCATAAAACGTGACGGAGAAGATTTTTACAACCGCCTAGCCGATGCGATCGACACAGCCTTTTTTGAAGGTAAAGGTTTAGCTTTTATTGAGCACTTGGACGGATCAGCCACTCGTGAGTTCAGCAATAAGTTTGAACTGGACGGGATGGAATTTCTAGAACCCAATCCCCATCTTTTTAGTTTCAATAATCCTTATGGTGCCTGCCCTAAATGTGAAGGCTACGGCGATGTGATAGGAATTGATGAAGATCTAGTCATTCCCAATACAGGACTCAGCATCTATGAAGAAGCCATTTTTCCTTGGCGTGGTGAGAGCATGTCCTACTATAAAAATCAGTTGATCAAACATGCCGATAAATTTGATTTTCCTATTCACAGACCTTGGTTTGAATTGACTGCCCAGCAACAGAAACTGGTCTGGACTGGAAATAAATACTTTGATGGATTAGATGCCTTTTTTGAGGAGCTTGAAGCGAAAGCTTACAAAATTCAAAACCGCGTCATGCTTTCTCGCTATCGAGGAAAGACCAGATGTAATCTTTGTGGGGGAACGCGCCTGCGCAAGGAAGCAGATTACGTAAAAATTGCCGGGACTACTATATCGGAGCTGGTTATGTTGCCTATTAGTGAACTCACCCCATTTTTTGCAGACTTAAAACTTGATGAAAATGATGCCAAAATCGCGCACCGTCTCCTTATTGAAATCAACAGCAGATTATCGTTCCTGAATGATGTAGGACTCAATTACCTTACTCTTAATCGCAAATCAAACACTCTTTCTGGAGGTGAATCGCAGCGTATCAACCTAGCCACTTCACTGGGGAGTAGTCTAGTGGGAAGTATGTACATCCTTGACGAGCCCAGCATAGGTTTACACCCTCGCGATACGGCGAGACTTATCAAAGTCTTGAAAAATCTACGGGATCTAGGCAACACGGTCATTGTTGTGGAGCATGACGAGGAAATCATGCAGGCAGCAGATACCATCATCGACATAGGCCCTAAGGCGGGAACACACGGTGGTGAAGTCGTAGCAGCTGGATCACTGGGTGAAATACTAGCTTCAGACTCATTAACTGCTCAATATTTAAATGGGTCTATGGAGATTCCGCTTCCGCGAAAGCGTAGAAAGCATAAGTATTATATAGACATTAAGGGCGCACGTCAAAACAATCTTAAGAATATTGATGTGCGTTTCCCGCTGGGTGTTCTGACCATGATCACGGGAGTCTCAGGGAGTGGAAAATCGACATTGGTAAAAGATATTCTATATCCAGCAGTTTTGAAGTCGCTGGGTGGCTACGGCAAAAAGGCCGGGCAGTTTACGTCACTGAATGGAAAATTTGAGAATTTAAAGTCTGTAGAATTTATTGACCAGAATCCCATAGGTAAAAGCTCAAGATCCAATCCGGTCACTTATGTCAAAGCTTATGACGATATCAGAAATCTTTTTGCACAACAGAAGATCTCTAAAATCAGAAATTATAAAGCAAAGCATTTTAGTTTCAATGTAGATGGAGGAAGGTGTGAGACTTGTAAGGGCGAGGGCGAGGTCACTATTGAGATGCAGTTCATGGCTGATGTTACCCTCTTATGTGAGACCTGCCAGGGTAAGCGCTTTAAGAAAGAAATTCTGGAAGTCAAGTTTCACGATCACAATATTTACGACATACTCAGTCTGACCATTAACGATGCGATGGAGTTTTTCCAGAAGCATAAGGAAAACAAGATTATCAGAAAACTGAAACCACTTCAAGATGTGGGGCTGGGCTATGTAACCTTAGGCCAGAGTTCCTCTACATTGTCTGGTGGAGAAGCGCAAAGGATCAAATTGGCTAGTTTCTTAGTAAAAGGAGACACGCCAGATAAGACCTTGTTTATATTTGATGAACCTACCACCGGTCTTCATTTCCACGATATCAATAAACTCTTGAGTAGTTTTAATGCACTCATTGAAAATGGTCATTCCATAATCGTTATTGAGCATAATATGGACCTTGTTAAATGTGCTGATTATATAATTGATCTAGGAACTGAAGGCGGGAAACTAGGTGGCCATCTCATCGCAAGTGGCACACCGGAGGAGGTTGCACAAGTCGAGCAAAGCTTTACAGCACCATTTATCGCAGAAAAACTATCTTAGAAGAAACTTTGTTTCATGAAAAACCCTTTATCCCGACTGCGGCGCAGGGCTACTCCTAAGGCTGTTCAAAATGTATTTACCCCACCTGGGACGATAAGTTACGTAGGGGAAGAACGTTCTGGACCAGTAGAGACCGAAACGATAATTTATAATGAAAAGGAATATGAAAAGCTTGAAAATATTAAGCAGGGGCAACTAAATCCTGACTTGCACTACTGGTTTAATATTGATGGAGTTCATGATACGGATATTCTAGAGCAGGTAGGTAAGCGATTTCATTTACATCTATTATTGCTCGAAGATATTGCCAATACTACACAGAGACCTAAGACTGAATTCTATGGAGATTATATTTATCAATGCATTAAGATGATCTCTTATGACCGCGACAGCCAAGAATTAAAATCAGAGCAGGTCAGTATTATATTGACCTCTGATGCGGTGATTACTTTTCAAGAGAAGACTGGCGATGTATTTGAAAACGTACGTGATCGCTTAGAAAATAGCAAAGGAAGAATTAGAAAGGTCAAGCAAGACTATTTATTTTACGCTCTAATCGACAGCATAATAGACCATTATTTTATAGTAATGGAACAAATAGGAGACTATCTGGATGAGCTCGAGGACGAGATCTTTGACGACCCTAAAAAGGATTCCCTTAACCAGGCCCAGCACAATAAGAGATTGCTTTTAGATCTCAGGCGCGCGATTTACCCGTTAAGAGAATCCATAAGTAGATTATTAAAAGAAGACAGCAGTCTCATAGAATCGAAAACCCACGCCTTTCTTCAAGATGCCTATGACCATTGTATTCAAATCATCGAAACTTTAGAGTCTTTTAGAGAGATTAATGCTGGATTACGTGATATGTACCTCTCAAGCGTGAGCCACAAAATGAATCAAGTAATGCAGGTATTGACCGTAGTTTCTACCATGTTTATTCCTATGACTTTTGTAGCTGGAATTTATGGGATGAATTTTCAGCATATTCCAGAGTTGACTTGGGAACATGGTTATGCTTATTTCTGGATCATTAACGGATTTATAGCTGTGGTTCTTATCGCCTTTTTCAAATGGAAAAAATGGCTTTAAATCAGTATTGAATCAAACAAGTAAAATAAAAAAGGCTTCCCGTTTGGGAAGCCTTCTTTATTTCAACATGAATTTATTAGTAGTTAATGTATAACCAACTCGCGATATCTTGAGTTTGGCCGTCATTAAATTCCATGGTGTAGAAATAAGTTCCTACGGGCAATAGTCCATCTCCAGAATTCAACCCGGAGTTAGGAACACCGTCAAATTCTACGTAATTAGAAGCAGATGTTTCATAAACCATAGTCCCGTATCTATTAAATACTTTGAGACTGAAATTTGCATACTGCTGAATGTTTGGGATTTCAAAAGTGTCATTAATTCCATCGTTATTAGGTGTAAAGCCTTCAGGGAAAATGACCTCACATTCTTCCACTGTTATGCTAAATGAAGATACATTGACACAACCTGTAGAAAGATCTGTTAGTGCTGCATAAATGATCTCACCATCGGCAGCTTCATAATTAGTAGGCAATTGATCAACGTCATTGAACGCATTTGATTCAGAAGTGTAATAACCAACAGAGTAGTCAGTAGGAGATAATCCACCTCTAATCGCATCATCTTGTTGGCTCAAATCAAACTCAAGTCTTAGATCAAATGGTGCTTCATCACATTCAGATAAATCTGGAGCTACACCTATAGGCGGTGCATCAAGAGTAGTTAAGTTGAAGGTATACACCTCTGCACAACCCGTTGCAGTTTCAGTAAGAACTACAAAAATTTGCTCCATATCATCTCCCTCGTAATTTACTGGGATCTCACCAGCATTTGCAAGTGCATCAGCCTCTGATGTGTAATATTGAAATGTAAAATTATTCGCATCACGACCATTCAAAATCAAACCTTCATTAACACCTAAGTCAAAATCTGTAGTCAAGTCAAATGGGAATGTGTCACACTCTTCAACATCAGCTACTGCGGTGGTAGGCGCTAATGGTGTTACGATTAAATTGAAACTGGTAGTATCAAAACATCCAGGATTTGCACTATCCTGAACTCTTACAAAGATCTCATCTGAAGTTGAATCATAGTTAGTAGGATTTGATATTTCAGTTCCTGGAACTCCAGCTTGAGCTGCGGAAGCGCTCAAGTAATAAAGAATGTCTACTGTGGTAGGATCAAGATTAGGACCTAAAAGAGTAGATTCCTCTTGAGTAAGATCAAAACCGTCGCTATCATCAAAAGGGAAAGCATCGCACTCAGTCAAGTCGGCGACAGGGTTTGCAACGATATCAGAGAAATCAATCATGAATGACTCAATTTCAAAACATCCTGATCTTGCATTTTCAACTCTGATAAAAATCTCAGTATCTGCAGTAACGGGATAAGAACTCGTGTTCGTAATATTAGTAGCGGCACCATTCTCAGCCTCTGTTCTGTCTGTATAGTATCTAATTCTATAGTCAAGTACAGCAAGATTATTTAATGCAATCGTACCTTGAGGATTAAGATTCACATTCGTATTTCCGAGTGATGCACAAACTTCGATATCAGCAGGTGTTGCAGTAATGATCTCTTCTACCATTTCGACGCAAACCGTTTCAAAATAAGTACATCCAAAGTCATCACTAAATTCAAGATCATAACAGTTTTGACCTACAACAGATGGCGCTACCGTTATAACGGTGCCGTCAGTGCTAGTACTTACAATGTCAGGATTAGGGAGCCACGTTGTAGTAACTTCCTGAGGCTCGTACGTACGATCGTTAGGTGGAATAATATTAGGGTTAAAATTGA
Organism: Nonlabens spongiae; assembly: GCF_002117125.1. NCBI lineage: Bacteria > Pseudomonadati > Bacteroidota > Flavobacteriia > Flavobacteriales > Flavobacteriaceae > Nonlabens > Nonlabens spongiae. The sequence goes on along the minus strand of NZ_CP019344.1, from coordinate 3,094,664 downwards.
GTCCCCATTCAAATACCCATCCATTGTCTAGAGATAAATTATCGATAACAACAATTTCCCAGTCTCCATTCAAATCAGAACCGATAAAATCTGCAAAAGGGTCTTCTGGTAAATAATCGCCCTCTGGGACTGGGACAGCTCCAGGCAAAGCTTGACCAGCTTGAGCCAGCGTCTGAGTTCCTGCGCCAACTTCGGTAAAGGTATATGTATAACCTACTCCAGGCGCATTAGTTACTGGAGTTACATCAATAGCTTCACCTAGCCATGTAGCTCCCCCACCATTAGGATATTCCATCAGGAATACCTCTACACCGTTTGGAGCTCTGAGAATAATATCTAAATCACCCATAAAAGAGTGCTCCATATTAATATAAACAGATTGCAGATCAGTTGCTGCATTAAATGTTTGACCAGGGTTGAAACCATTTACTGTAATAGGGGTTGTATAAATAGAACCAGCGGAATCTGGTAGAAAGGTTGCTCCTGAAACTGGTGGTGCAATTTGAGCAGCAAATTGTTGCGTCTCTACCATTGCGGTAATGTCCACTTGATCACCAAAACAGACAATTTCACTATCTGCTTCAGTACCCGTAAAATCAGGGGTGGTAGAAACTAGAACCACGACATCTTCAATAGTTCGATCTCTACATCCAGTCAAAGGATCAGTAACGATGTAATCAAAAATATAAACTCCAGGATCTTGTATCGTTTGAGTTGCACTGTTTCCAGAGATCACTGAACCGTCAGGCAATTGTATTTCTTCAGTAGGAGTACCCGCAGATGGAAATACAGGTGTCCCGTTTACTGTCACTGTATCTCCTTGACAAATTCTTACAACTCCATCCACACTAGGCGCAGGGGTAACTGTTACCTGACTTTCAATTGTCTGACAAGAATCGATACATCCTATAGTCGCCTCCCATCCCGCTGCTGTTTGACTCACAGCATTAGAGGTAAAAACAAATGTTAAGCAACCTGAAGTATTACTTAATGATGCTTCGATTAAAGAGGGGGCTAAAAAAGAACCGTATGCTCCAATAAATGGCGCATTTGCACTATCACCATCATAAGCAAGTAATACATCCCCAGGCGCTAGATCAAAAGCAGTAAAATTCACAAAAGATCTGTCCGTAGGAAAAGGTGAACAAATAGTCGTAGTCAAAGTTTCACCTGGTAAATAATTCAAATCAGACCCTTGAGAATCAGTAAATGTTCCCAAACAAACATCATATTGAATATCTCCCATAGGAAATTCTGGCGGATCTGGCGGTGGGTTTTGAGCATTAAGCGACACGGTTGCCGCTATCATTGCAAACAGAAAAAGAATAAAGTTTTTCATATCACTAAATTATTGGGGAAGCGTTTAAGCTATAATTCCATGCAAAATAACCATTTGAGTTAATTTACGGTTAAAAAAAGTGGGAAAATATAGACGTATCGATCAACAATTTTTCATAAAATAGGAAAACCGCTGCGATTGCAGCGGTTTCCAAATAATCGTGAGAAAGAAAAATCTCTATTTTGTCGAAGATTCCTCTTCTTTTTCAGCTTTCGCCTCGAGCTTACCTCCTGATTTTTTCATGGTATCAAACATGACTGGTGTTGCAATAAATACAGAAGAATACGTACCGACTACCACACCTATAATCAAAGCAAGCATAAATCCTCTGATTGATTCACCTCCAAATATGAATATCGAAAGAAGAACGATTAAAGTCGTAAGGGAGGTATTTAAAGTACGGGATATCGTACTGCTGATCGCTTGATTTACCGTTGTCCCGAATACTGGACTTACCCTATCATTGATAAACTCACGTATTCTATCAAATACGACCACCGTATCATTTAAGGAGTAACCTATTACGGTAAGAATCGCAGCAATGAACGCCTGGTCGATCTCCATATTGAATGGAAGATACTTATAGAACAATGAAAATGCCCCCAATACTAAAATTACATCGTGGAAAACTGCCACAACTGCACCTAAAGAGAATTGCCACTTTCTAAATCTCAATAAAATATAAAGAAATACCACGAGTAGAGATCCCAAGATAGCGTAAAGCGACCCTGTAAGGATATCATCTGCGATGGTTGCACCTACTTGGAAGGTGGACATGATACCATATTGCTTGTCTTCGATGCTTACATCAGCAAATTGTTCTTGAGACAGTCCATCCGGCAAATAAGGTTGTAGCGTTGCATAAAGCTTGTCTTCAATTTCCTGACTTACTTCACTGTCATCTCTATCAATACCATACTTAGTACTAATTTTCAATTGATTGTCAGCTCCATAAGTTTTCGCCTCAGCGCTACCAAAAACATCGTCAGCACTTAATTTCTCAGTGATTTCTGTGGCACTTACCTCTTGGTCAAATCTCACAATCGTTGTACGACCACCGGTAAAATCTATACCTAGATTCAACTTGTTAGTAGATAAAGAAGCTAAACTCCCTGCAATCAAAATTCCAGAAATGATATATGCGACCTTTCTTTTTCTCAAGAAATCAATATTTATATTTCTGAACCAGTTCTTAGTCACGCCTGTCGCAAAGGCAATCGTCTTACCGTTTTGCACATAACCATCTACAAATAATCTTGTGATAAATATTGCAGTAAACAACGAGGTAAGAATACCTATCATAAGAGTCGTTGCAAATCCTTGAATAGGACCTGTACCAAACACATAAAGAATGATCGCCGTAAGTAAAGTGGTGATGTTAGCATCAAGAATTGAGCTCAGGGCATTGTTGAAACCATCCTTGATACTTTCTGCTTGAGATTTTCCTTTGGCAAGCTCTTCACGTATACGCTCAAAAATCAGCACGTTTGCATCTACTGAAATACCTATAGTAAGTACGATACCAGCAATTCCGGGAAGTGTCAATACTGCCTTAAGTGATGCAAGTGCACCAAAGATGAATAAAAGGTTCACCAAAAGTGCGATATCTGCATATAAACCTGCACGCCCGTAATAAAATATCATCCAGATCAAAACAAGAACTAGCGCAATACCAAACGAGATCAAACCGCTGTCGATCGCCTCTTGACCTAATGATGGCCCGATCACGTCACTTTGTATAATCTCAGCTTTTGCTGGTAATTTACCCGCTCTCAAGACAGTTGCTAAATCCTTTGCTTCATCCACAGTAAAATCTCCAGAAATTTGGGTATTTCCACCGGATATGGGACCACTATTGGCAGTTGGAGCACTATATACTGTATTATCCAGCATTACAGCGATAGGTGTACGGTTTTGAAAAGACTCGGTGGTCATGTCTTCCCAGATTTTAGCCCCTTCTCCATTCATAGACATGCTTACCACGACATTTGCCACTTGATCATAATCTTGAGCAGCATTTGTAATCACCCCTCCTGAGAGTGGAGCTTCATTTTGATTGTTACCTTTAATCGCATAGAGATCAATCAATTCAAATCCTAGCTCATCATTTAGAACAGGAAGTCCCCATGCAAAACGCACATTTCTTTGTTCTGGCTCAAGATTTGCTCTAGCTTGAGCATCATTGAGGTATTGGTTAATCAAATCCCTATCGCTTGCGCGAAAAACTGCAACAACCGGCCCTGTACCACTACCAGGACTTATAATGCGAGAAAAGATAGGATTTTCATCATCTCCTATAGCGAGTTCATCGCTCTCAGCACCTGCTACCTCATCTATACTTTCATCGTCAAGCAGATCAGAAAGATCGTCCGACTCTTGCGTTTCTGTAGAATCCACCGCAACCATTGCATCCTCATTTTCAGTTGAGGACTCTTCATTTGACGCATTTTCAGCTGCAAGTTTAGTCGCCCAGTAGCTGTTTGCCGCTACCAGATAAGGCGCTATGTCGCTGCCTCTAAAGGTATGCCAAAACTCAAGCTTAGCCGCTTTAGTAAGAATATCTTTGATCCTCTTAACATCTTTCTCACCAGGAAGCTCGATCAAAATCCTTCCTGATTCACCCAGCTGCTGGATATTAGGTTGAGTTGTACCAAATTTATCAATACGCTTTCTCAAGACATCAAAAGCACTGGTCATGTATTCTTTCAACTCTTCTCTTAGTACAGGCTCTACTTGATCATTAGTCATATCAAACTCGATGCGGTCTGACATTTCCTGATTTGCAAAAATGTCTGGAGAAGCTAGACGCGCTCCCTCAATGGCATTAAATTCTTCAAGAAAATAGTTAAAGTAGGAGTCCTGACCATCTTTTACGCGCTCATCAGCACGATCTAGAGCGGTTCTGAAGTTTGCGTCTGTTGAACCATCTGCCATTCCTATTAAAAGGTCTTTTACAGATATTTGAAGAATTACGTTAATTCCCCCCTTAAGGTCCAGACCTTTCTTGAGTTCTTGGTTTTTGGCGGTTGTATAATCAGTGTAACCACCCCAGATATCTTTTGAAGCAACGCTGTCTAGATATTTTTTGCGAGCCTCTTCCTTGAGCAGGCTTTCGTTTTCAACACCTTCCTCTACAACGCTAGCTGCATAAGCATCAGCATCTCCTTCTACCTGATTTGTAATGTATGTGTAGCTGAGCTGGTAGATACTCACTACTGCAAAAATGATCGCAAAGAAGCGTATCAATCCCTTGTTTTGCATGATTAAAATTTAAATAAATTAATGAATGTCTTATATAGACAGAATTACGCATGTTTTAGAAACTGAAAACACGCTTGAAACAGCTTAGATAATTATACAGATTGCGGTCCAGCACGAGAATCTGGAATTTGAGGACATAAACCTGAATAGGTTACGGCCAGTTTATAGAATGAAACTGGATCCGGGTTGTCTAAATCATCAATTGTGAACTTTGAAGGGCACTGTTCTGAAGAGTAGAATTTTAACTGCCCGTTTCTGAACTGGTCGTTATAAAAATCTTTATTAACCAGGGCTTTTGCACCAGAAGCTGCATTTCCCTTTTCACCAGCAAAAGAAATCTCTAGATTGGTAAAAGGTTTATCTTCCTGCTCATTTTTAAGTAAAGATGCTAGTGCAAGTTCAACATCTTCTACCTGTAGATGTGTATCGTAGGAGATTTTAAACCCAGAATCATGGATCTCGATACTTTGAACATCCACTCCTAAATTTTCAAGGGCTTTTTCAAAAAGGGAACTAAGCTCTATGCTGCTTTCTTGAGCTATGGAGACTTGCTCAAATACCAACTCCTGCTCCCGCGCCTGCTCTGACAACTGAGCACCCAAGAAACCGAGTAATAAGAATACTGAGAGTGTTATGAAAAGCTTAAATCTCACGCGGCAAATATAGTCTTTTGACTATTTCTTACAACCTTTATTACTAACAATCAAGTAGGGCAGCGTATTCCGAAGATTCTTGAAATCCCAATTAACTTAAACCTATTCTAAGTCTTTGAGAAATCTCGTCCCGATAATTATCGGGATCGCGAAAGCGGAAAAAATTAAAGAAGGATAGCTTACCTATTCTTATTCAACAAATACCTATAATCCTCTAGATTAAGTGACCCAGAGAAGATTTCAATGGATCGTGTCACGAGATAATTGGCATCTTCTTCATTATAACCTAAAGCACGTGCATATTTCCTCAACAACTTTTGCTCTTCCTCATGAAGGTGAAGGTCTGCAAAAACTATCTTGAAAAGATCGTGCAACCATGCTATACGCTCCTCGCTATCATTAGGCGGCGTAACGGGATACAAAGAAGGATCTTTTAAGATGGCCTCATAACTAGAATCTGAAATGTCTAAAATCGACTTAAAGCGTATAAGTGCCTTCTCTTGATCAGGGTGGATCTCACCACTGGATTGAGCGAGGCTTACAAGTGTAGCAAAGTGGCTTTTGTTTCTGGTACTTGCACCAGACTCAAATAATTTAGAATAGGACATTTCGGGTTGTTTATGGCCACAAATATAATTCTATTGAAGAAGTCACAGTAACCGCTTCACTTAAAAAATTCATAAGCAAGAAAATGGGATCAGAACTTGGTCGGCTTATCAATAGAAGAACCTGTGGTGGATCTTAAATTTTCAAGCATGGTCTCGACCGTAGTCTCTAGATCATAGACATGTTTCCAGCCCCAATCTTTACGTGCGCGATCGTCATTAATAGAACCTGGCCAGCTGTCTGCAATTTCTTGCCTAAAGTCTGGACGATAATCTATTTTGAATTCAGGGATATGACGGGTGATATCTGCTGCTATCTGACTAGGTGTAAAGCTCATTCCGCTCAAATTGTAAGAAGACCTGATCTTAATGTGTTCTTTTGGCGCCATCATAATTTCAAGTGTGGCTCTAATCGCGTCTTCCATATACATCATAGGCAATGCGGTATCAGCTTCGAGAAAACACTCGTACTCCTTCTCATTGAGCGCCTTGTGAAAAATGTCGATGGCATAATCAGTAGTACCTCCTCCAGGCTGCGTTTTCCAAGATATCAACCCTGGATACCTTATAGACCTCACATCAACTCCATACTTATTAAAGTAATACTCGCACCATCGTTCACCTGTTTGTTTACTTATGCCATAAACTGTGGAAGGCTCCATGATTGTATGCTGTGGGGTATCAACTTGCGGAGTTGTAGGCCCAAAAACCGCAATACTCGATGGCCAGAAAATCTTATTGATCTTTTTTTCCTTTGCTAAATTCAGAATAATGAATAGTGAGCCCATATTCAGATCCCAAGCCTTCTCTGGGAATTTCTCACCTGTGGCGCTGAGCATAGCCGCCATAAGATAAACTTCCTCTACCTCGTAGTGCAAACACACATCTTCTACCTGGCTACTGTTCATGGCATCAAGAATCTCAAAAGGCCCGCTAGCCATAAGCTCTTCACTACCTTCACGTATGTCTGCAGCGATGATTCTATCATTTCCATGAATCTCTCTCAGTTTCATGGTGAGCTCTGTACCTATTTGCCCACAGGCACCTATTACCAGTATAGTCATTAATCTGTATTTAATTACAAATATAATGGACTGCATATCCTCATAGAGGAAAGGATTGAAATGGTTTTCGCTTTCGCGAAAGCGGAATATCAAGAAAATTGAGGATCAAGACGGTCTGTCCTTACCTAACCTTAAGCCACACTTTAAGATATAAAACTACTTTTACGTGCATAACGTTAAAATATCGCTATCTACATATCAAATCATTTAATATTTTATCATTTATTAAACGTGTTAATACAATCTTCATAGCTTATTTTGAAATTTCAAACTTGAATTGACAAAATGAGAAAAACGCTTTTTACCTTAATCCTATCCACAATCGTTTTAATGAGCTGCAAGGACAGCAGTAAAAACAATTCTGAAAATTCCACATCTGTCATCAGCAGTGAGGTTGCTGAGAAATCAGATTTAGGAGATGATAAGGAAACTGACTCGGTGAGAGTTTTACCTGAATACGACAACAATATACAAGACTGGAAATCTTCTAGAAACTATTCACAGGACGAAGCAAACCGCATGGCAGATGATATCACATACAACGTGCGCATAGCGGACGGTTCCATTTCAGAGATTCGCGGGTACAGCGATTACTCTGATATGCGTAATTATTTGGACATTTTTGCAAATTCAACTCCAGAAACTGAGGTACAGTCTGAATTTACCTTAAGGGAAAGCTTTGATGTATTTAAGAACACCATACCTTATTATTTAAGGCGAGATGATGTTAACGAGGCAATCAAGGATGTTGAAAAAGAGCTGACGGACTACGAGGAGAACAAAGCAAAAGAAAACCCATCACCCGCAGAACACGATCAAAACGTGAAAGAAATTCAGGAAGCATTTGACAATCTGGAAAAAGAAATCATCAAAGCGCGTAAAAAGTTTGAAGACAACCGCAAAGATGCTATGGAAGAGTTTATGGAAGAAATAAAAGACAAGTCTAACAAGACCCAGTCAGAACGCTACCGTGATGCCATGGAAGAATACAATGAAGAAATGAATGACTAAATTTATAAATCACTTCGAAGCACCGTTACAATCGGTGCTTTTTTTTTGTTTGTAAATGAGGCATCTTTGTTGCATTCAATCTTCAAATGAAATACCTACTGATAGTCCTTATATTATTTGTCTCATGTGGTGATGAGCAAAATTCAGTTCAACTGCCTCAAGAAACCTATACTGTTTCAGATCTCAAATTAAAACAGAGCCAAATAAACCTTGAAGGCCAAGCACTCAAAAAATCGCTGGAATGGAACGGATTTCAAAATTTCAAAACACAACTTGAAAACTACGATCATAGTCCTAACAGCACCAAACAACTACTAGAATCTACCGCAGATATGCTGATAACGGCAGATAGCAGCGTGATCGACCTTCCCATAAGGTCTAGAACACTCATCCTCAGAACAAGAGTAGGCATGCTGAATTCATTTTTAAATTATACGGTAAAAACGGCAGCTGATCACGAGAAAAAATACAACGAAATGATCACAGCTTGGGATGAAGTCAAGAACCAGCTCAACATAAAACTCAACGCCACCGACCCTAGTCGTCAGGAGCTTATAGAAATGCTCAAAGGCGAGCGCCGACTCGATGCAGAACGCGAGCGACGTGATTCCATAGCACAAGACAGCATTTAAACTTCTCTTAATTCCTTCACTACCCGTGCGTGTTGCCATAATTTTAAAACCATGGCAAAAACGCCCTTACTCAAGTTCACTAAAAAAGGAATCTACTGTCCACCCGCAAAGGTTTATCTAGACCCGTGGAAACCTGTGGATAAAGCCCTTGTTACCCACGGTCATGCAGATCATAGCTACTGGGGACATAAAAAATACATTACCCACTTTGATAATGTACCTATTATTTCCCATAGACTGGGAGATATCAATGTTCAAGGTGTCGCTCATGGCGAAAGCTTAAATATCAACAATGTTAACTTCAGCTTTCATCCAGCGGGACATATACCAGGCTCCTCCCAGATAAGGGTTGAACATAAGGGAGAAGTTTGGGTATTTACCGGTGATTACAAAACGGAAGACGATGGTATATCCACACCTTACGAGCCCGTGGAATGTGATACTTTTATTACAGAATGCACCTTTGGACTACCCGCCTTTAAGTGGCGACCCCAAGAAGACGTGATGAAGGATATGAATGAATGGTGCGCGCAGAATCATGCAGAAGGAAAAACATCTGTACTGTTTGCCTATTCATTAGGGAAAGCCCAGCGATTGATCAAACATCTAGACACTTCACAAATGAAGATTTTCTGTCACGGTGCGGTCTTCAAAATGACAGAAGTCTTGAGAGAGCTTATCGATTTCCCAGAAACAACGTTAGTGACTCGAGAAACACCTAAAGAAGAAACTAAGGGTCATATCATCGTAGCACCACCCAGCGCACATGGCTCGGCCTGGATGCGTAGATTTGTTCCATATGCAACGGCAAGTGCCAGCGGCTGGATGACTTTCAGGGGAGCGCGTCGCCGTCGAGCGATTGATAAGGGATTTGTCCTGTCTGACCATTGTGATTGGGATGGATTGCTCAGCAGTATTGAGGCTACCGGATGTGAAAATGTGATTACCACCCACGGGTATCAAGAGATATTTGCCCGCTATTTGAGAGAGGAAAAAGGTCTCAATGCCATAAGTGAACACACTCAGTATGAAGGGGAATCGCTCGACAAAAAAGAAGATGCAGACAACGAAGAAGATGCCTCTGACAAACCGCAAAGATCTGGATCGCTTTTAGATCCTACCGCGAAAGCAAAACCGAGTTCTCAGAAAGCACCCCCAAACCCCAAAGGGGGAAATAAAAAAATTAATGTCAGTTCGAGCGTAGTCGAGAACGATTCAAGTTCGAGTTCAGGTTCAGCATCTTCCTCAAAGAGGCTTTCAAGTTCTGGTTCAAATTCAAATGAAAAGTCATGAAAGAATTTGCTGAACTCATACGCATCATAGACGGGACTAACAAAACCAACCTCAAAGTTGCTGCGCTCACAGAATACTTCAAAACAGCACCAGACGAGGATAAACTGTGGACCGTTGCTATTTTAAGCCATCGGCGTCCTAAACGACCGGTGAACACGACCTTACTCAGAGAATGGGCGACTGAAATTAGCGGGATACCCATGTGGTTGTTTGAAGAAAGCTACCACATCGTAGGTGATCTTGCAGAAACTATTGCGCTTATACTGCCTACATCTAACGAATCAATGGATAAATCGCTACACGACGTAGTGCACGATATCATTAATCTCAGAAAAAAAACGGAAGATGAAAAACGCTCCTATCTCCAGGAAAATTGGCTTAAGCTGAATTACTATGAGCGATTTGTATTCAACAAAATCTTGACGGGAAGTTTCAGAATAGGTGTTTCCCAAAAGTTGATGACTCGTGCGCTTGCTGCTGCAACTGGAATCGATAAAGACGTTCTTGCTCACAAACTCATGGGTAGCTGGACAGGTGAAAATACCACCTTCCAAGAACTCGTTTATGAGGATAATGAGGTCGCAAGACGTGGCAAGCCCTACCCTTTCTACTTAGCCTATGCGATTGAGGACGAGGTAAACGATTTAGGCAATGTCTCGGAATGGAGCATGGAACACAAATGGGACGGTATACGTTCACAAACCATTGTGCGTGGCGACGAGCTTTTCGTTTGGTCACGCGGTGAGGAACTGGTTACCGACAAGTATCCTGAGCTTCAAAAATTCCTTGAGGTTATTCCAAATGGAACGGTTATCGACGGTGAAATCTTACCATTTAAGGATGGAAAGATCATGAACTTCAATGACCTGCAGACCAGGATAGGTCGCAAGAACGTGGGTAAAAAACTGCTCAAAGATGTTCCCGTAGTGATTTACGCCTATGATTTGCTGGAATGGGAAGGAAAGGACATTCGTGAATTGCCATTTGTCGAACGTCGGGAACTTCTTGAGAAGCTTTTTTCAGATGCTCATGAGAAATTTCGCTTTCGCGCGGTCGCTGAGCGGAGTCGAAGTGAAAGCGAGATTGAAAAAAGTGAAGATTCAGATTCGAAAGCAGGTTCAGATTTAAGCTTACTACCCCTGAGATTATCAGAGACCATGACTTTTAGTAGTTGGGAAGAAGCTGCGGCTGAGCGTGAACTAAGTACTGAGAAACGATCTGAGGGGTTAATGATCAAGAGGAAGGATAGTCCTTACCTGGTGGGAAGAAAGAAAGGCGACTGGTGGAAATGGAAAATTGATCCATTTACCATCGACGCCGTGTTGACCTACGCAATGAGAGGACACGGTCGTAGGGCCAATTTGTATACTGACTACACCTTTGGATTGTGGGATGATGGTGAGCTGGTCACTTTCGCGAAAGCGTACTCTGGACTAACCGATGCCGAATTCAGAAAAGTAGACGCGTGGATCAAACGGAATACTCTGGAACGCTTCGGACCGGTACGATCTGTCACTCCACATCATGTTTTTGAGATCGCCTTTGAAGGTATCGCACCCAGCAAAAGGCATAAATCCGGAGTCGCGACACGTTTTCCTAGGATCGTACGCTGGCGTACCGATAAGCCCATTGAGGAAGCTAACACACTAGATGACCTCAAAGCGATGATTCCGAAGTAAGTTTAAAAACAAGTCTAAGATTAAGTCAAAAAACATGATTAGTAAATCTAGTCTCATAAAAACACTTATAGTTTCAATTTTACTTTTCACAACTAGCTGCAAAGGGCAAACACCACCTGGTTTTGAAAAAAATATTGACGATGGTGAGCAAAATTCAGAATATGTCTATAAAAGTGGTAGCATCAATGGAATTGGGAAATGGTATCAAGGCCGTGAGATTGCACATGTGATGGGATTTCAAGGTATGGAATGGCTCGAGCGTCCAGAGCGGGAAAAGGAAGAAAATGTTTCCCTACTCATCAAAAATATGAACATTCAACCAAAAGACGACATTGCTGACATAGGCGCTGGATCTGGATACCACGTATTCAAAATGGCACCACTTGCTAAAGAAGGAACTGTTTATGCGATTGATATCCAGCCTGAAATGCTTCAAGCTATTGAAACTAAAAGGAAAGCGCTCGATTTAAAAAACATCGAGCTCATTCAAGGCGCAGAAAAAACGACTAATCTCCCAGCAAATTCGGTTGATAAAATTTTAATGGTAGATGTGTACCATGAATTTAGTTTTCCAGTGGAGATGCTGGCATCCATGAAAGAAGCTTTGCGAAATAATGGCCAAATTTATATGATTGAATATAGGCTTGAGGATTCTAACATTCCCATCAAGACCATCCACAAAATGAGCGAGGAACAAACCGTAAAAGAGTTTGAAGCTAATGGTTTTGTCCTCCAAGAAAATATTTCCAATTTACCGTGGCAGCATTGTATGGTTTTTGTTCATGCACCTGAATAAAAATGACAAAAAAACAACTCCATAAAATTGCCGATGATTTTTTTCAGTCTCAGGGTTGGAACACTTTTCCCTTCCAGAAAAAGACTTGGGATGCTTTTCTGGCTGGCAAACATGGATTGCTGAACGCGCCTACCGGTAGCGGAAAAACCTATGCACTCTGGATCGCCATTGTTCTAAATTATATTAAGGAAAATCCAGATTACCACAAGAAACCTAAGGCGGGTCTCAAGGCTATCTGGATTACACCGTTGAGATCTCTGTCTCAAGAAATCATGCAGGCCACGCAGCGATTTGTCGATGCAATTGACCTGCCGTTTACCGTGGGAATACGCTCAGGAGACACCAGTAGTAAGGAGCGTACCGCTCAAATGAAACGCATGCCTGATCTGCTCATCACCACTCCAGAAAGCTTGCACTTGCTGATTGGTAGTAAACGACATGAAAAAATTTTCAAGACTTGTACGGCCGTTGTAGTCGATGAATGGCACGAGCTTTTAGGAACCAAGCGTGGTGTGCAAATGGAACTGGGCATTTCCAGACTACGAGCTCTTTCTCCAGAGCTAAGAATTTGGGGAATCAGCGCTACCATTGGAAATTTGGAACAAGCAAGAGATGTTTTGCTGGGAGTGGATACCGGTGACTTCGACTCCGCGTTCATTAAGCGGAGTCGAAATGCTCAGCCACCTGAAAACGAGGTTGTATTAAAATCTCGTCCCGATAACTATCGGGATCGCGAAAGCGCTCGCGCTGAGCGGAGTCGAAGTGTACTCATAAAAGCCAATATCAAAAAAGATATTCAAGTCAAATCCATCATTCCGGAGAGCATGGACAAGTTTCCTTGGCGAGGGCATTTAGGATTGCACTTGATGGAAGATGTGGTTAAGATTATTAATTCTAGTAGATCCACTCTTATTTTTACCAATACGCGTGCGCAATGCGAGCTTTGGTTCCAGGCTTTGATGCACCAGCATCCTGAATTTGCAGGCGAGGTGGCAATGCATCACGGCTCGATCAACAAAGAGACGAGAATCTGGGTCGAGAATGCGATCAGGAACGAGAGTTTAAAAGCTTGTGTCTGTACCTCATCGCTCGATCTGGGAGTGGATTTTGCTCCAGTAGAGACCATTATTCAAGTAGGCGGACCTAAAGGCGTCGCTCGTTTTCTACAAAGAGCAGGGCGCTCTGGCCATAGACCTAACGAGACCAGCGTTATCTATTTCTTACCCACTCATGCGCTGGAGTTGATTGAAGCCAGCGCACTACAAAAAGCGGTTACCACTCAAGCCGTTGAAGATCGATTGCCTTTTATTTTGTGTTACGACGTACTCATTCAGTATTTGTGTACGCTTGCTGTTTCTGGTGGATTTTACCCTGATGAGATTTTCCCACAAATCAAATCAACTTTTTGCTATGCAGGGATTACTGAAGATGAATGGGACTGGTGTCTAAAATTTATCGTTTATGGCAGTTCATCGCTCCAGAATTACGACGAATATAAAAAGGTAAGTATCGCACCCGATGGTAAATATTTCATTGACGATCGAGCGATCGCAATGCGGCACAGATTACAAATGGGAACTATCGTGACGGGAACGACGGTTACGGTAAAATTTGTGACTGGTGGTTATGTGGGTAATGTAGAAGAATACTTTATCAGCAAGTTGGATCGTGGCGATGTGTTTGTGCTGGGCGGTCGCACGCTCGAATTTGTTCGGTTGAAGGGGATGGTGGCCCAAGTAAAAATCGCCAAAAAGAAAAAGGCCAAAGTAAGCAATTGGCAAGGGAGTAAACTGCCTTTGAGTTCGCAGCTAGGGGAACTGTTGCGAGAAGAAATGGCCAACTTTCAAACCGGTCAAAAACACACTCCAGAAGCACAGGCATTAAAGGACATAATCAAGCGACAGCGACGGGAGAGCATTGTCCCTAAAAAAGACCAATTTCTGATCGAGACTTTTAAAACTCGTGAAGGATACCACACGGTTTTTTATCCATTTGAAGGGCGATTTGTGCATGAGGCGATGGCTGGAGTTCTTGCTTACCGCATCAGTTTATTGAAACCTATCACATTCTCACTGGCATTTAATGATTATGGCTTTGAACTTTTAAGTGATCAACCATTTGACATGCAAGAAGTTTTGGACAACAACTTACTCACACCAGAAATGCTGACTGATGACCTGCAAGCCAGCGTTAATGCTACTGAAATGGCTCGTAGAAAGTTTCGGGATATCGCCGTGATTTCTGGACTTGTTTTTACCGGTTACCCTAACAAATTGATCAAAACCAAACACTTGCAAAACAGCAGTCAGCTGTTATTTGAGGTTTTTAGAGACAACGAGCCCGAGAATCTGTTGTTCCGGCAAGCCTACACCGAAACTTTTGAACAAGCCATAGAAGAATACCGCTTACGAGAAGCGCTTGAAAGAATCCAGAAGCAAGAAGTCGTTTGGTGCCCTTGCGAACAACCCACGCCCTTCTCCTTCCCGATTATTACAGACCGCTTACGCGAAAAACTAAGTAGTGAAAAACTCTCCGATCGTATCAAGCGCATGCAGGTTAAGTGGGAGTAGAATGACTTTGAATTTGAACTCGATCCAGACAACTGTAGGGAGGAAGTTGAAGCCTCGTAGTAATAAGACCTCTGAGGTTTTGAAAACCTCAGAGGTCCATCTAAGTTCAAGGAGTTGTTCCCGATCATATCAATCTTCTCGCTTTCGCGCCGTGCCTTCGGCAAGCCTATGGCGGCCGATGGAAAGCGGAAAAAACAAAAGGCTGGATCAAATCCAGCCTTAAAATAATTCAATGTATTCAGTTTTACTTCTCAGATTTCAAACGCGCCAGTTTGTTGCGTTCATCTTGAAGTTGACGACCTAGTTTTTGTTCTTTTTCGATAGAACGTTTACGTAGATCTTCCAGCTCCTCTTCCGTTGATTTGAGTTGTTTCAAGGAATTGCGAGTCGTTGTGTTACTGCTCTTGAACTTGAGAATAAAAATCACCAGCGCAAGTGCCAAAACTCCTATAATGCTCCATACAACAGTATGATAAGCCGATTTGCTGGTCTGGACACCCATGAAATTCATGGAATCCTTCTCGGCATTTACGTTTACCAGTTCCTGATCAGTCGTTGAAACCTCATCTCTCAATTGCTTGATGGTTCTACGTTGATCTGTGATGGTATCTCCCAATTGAGCAATCTTATCATTAAGACTCGTTGAGTATTTTGCAACTTCTCTTCTGAGATTGTTGATCTCAGATTTTTTGATGACCTTATATTCCTTAAAGTCATTAGCACCATCAACAACTTCATCAAATCTGTTATCGATTGATTCAGTAGTTGCCTCTTGTGCAGTTGAAGCAAGGCTGAATAGAACAAAAGCAATAATGGTTATTAAATACTTCACTAGAAAAAAATTTAAAAAACGATCAAGTTAAAATCAGTCGTTCATAGTCGCGAGGAATTCCTCGTTATTACGCGTTTGCTTAATACGTTGGGACATAAATTCCATAGCTTCTACCGGATTCATATCGGCGAGATATTTTCTCATGATCCACATGCGTTGCACGACATCCTTTTCTAGAAGAAGATCATCTCTACGTGTAGAAGATGAAGTAAGGTCAATGGCCGGGAAGATTCTACGATTAGAAATGTTACGATCCAGTTGCAGTTCCATGTTACCTGTACCTTTAAATTCTTCAAAGATCACCTCATCCATTTTTGAACCTGTTTCAGTAAGCGCCGTCGCTATGATAGACAACGAGCCACCTCCCTCTATATTACGGGCGGCACCAAAAAATCTTTTGGGTTTGTGAAGCGCATTTGCGTCTACACCTCCAGAAAGAACTTTACCACTTGCTGGTTGCACAGTATTGTAAGCTCTTGCGAGACGCGTTATAGAATCTAAAAGAATCACTACATCGTGACCGCACTCGACCATTCTTTTGGCTTTTTCCAAAACAATATTAGCAACTCTTACGTGATCATGAGCTTCCTTGTCAAATGTTGAAGCGATGACCTCTCCATCTACATTACGTTGCATGTCTGTGACCTCTTCTGGACGCTCATCGATCAGAAGAACCAATTGATATACTTCTGGATGGTTTGCTGCGATGGCATTTGCAATATCCTTGAGCAACATGGTTTTACCCGTTTTAGGCTGGGCTACGATCATACCTCGCTGGCCTTTTCCTATAGGTGCAAAGAGATCCATCACACGCGTAGAAACTGATGCTCTACGCTCCGCGAGATTGAATTTCTCATTTGGAAACAATGGTGTAAGGTGTTCAAAGGAAACACGATCACGCACAACCTTAGGATCTAATCCATTGATCTGAGAAATTTTAATGAGAGGAAAATATTTCTCACCTTCTTTAGGAGGTCGCACCATTCCCAGAACCGTGTCACCGGTTTTCAAACCAAACAATCTGATCTGCGACTGAGAAACATAAATATCATCTGGACTCGCTAAGTAATTGTAATCGCTACTTCTCAAGAAACCATAACCATCTGGCATCATATCCAGAACTCCCTCGCTCTCGATAATACCATCAAACTCAAAATCAGGATCGCGGTAGCGGTTGCGGTTGTCCTTATTACCCTTAGGAACGTGGTTATTATTACTGTTGTTATTATTGTTACGCTGGTTCTTATTGCGGTTATTGTTGGAGTTATCAGACTTGGACTGCTGTTTACTATCGTTGCTCAGCTCATTTTTACTTGAGTCAGAGTAAGATTTATCTTTTGTATTTCTTTGTTGATCCTTAGCAGAATTTTGTTGAGCCTTTTCTTTATGACCTTCCTTCTGAGTGCGCTGTCTTTTAGGCTTAGAGTCAACTTGTGATTTATTATCACTGTGTCGAGCGGTATCCTTGTTCTGCTTATCATCATGTTGAACTCGAGGCTTACGCGTGCGTTTCCTCTCCTGACCCTTTTCTGAGGCAGTAGATTTCTTACTGTCAGATTGTTGTTCAGAAGGGGTTTGGTCTGGCTTAGCTTGATCACCAGATGTGTCTATTTGCTTAACAGCCTCTGGATTAGACGCTTGAAGGTCTAAAATTTTATAGACCAAATCAAGTTTTCTAAGTTGTTTGAATTTTGGAACATTAAGTTCCTTTGCAATTACGTGTAGTTCTGGTAATTTTTTTGCTTTTAAATCATCGATTTGAAACATGTAGCTATGTAAAAGAAAATGTGATTATTGATGGGAAATGAAGAGTAGATAAATCTCTTGAAAAATTTCACTCGTTAGTCAACCTATAAAGAGGAGGTTAACTCAAAGATGCTGCAATAATACAGTTTTTATTTAAATGAACTATACCTTTTAACTTCTTATGTCATATTTTTGCCCTGTGTGATTTTGATCGCTCAAACACTATGATACAACGCATTCAAACCATTTATCTTTTACTTGCAGCGGCAACTTCTGGTGGACTCATTTTTCTGGTGAGCTTATGGGTTGACGGTGAGGGCAATGAGGTAGTTGCCATGGATGAGAATGTATACTTTGGAGCATTTGTTACAAGTGCAATCCTGTCAATAGTTGCCATATTTCTTTATAAGAATAGACAGCTGCAAACGGTGATTAATCGTTTGAACTTAATGTTGAATTTAATTTTACTGGGAGTCTTCGTGTATCGAGCACTAACTATGTCTGGAGCGACGGCGGTTGCTGAGAAAGGCATTGGGATGTTCATTCCTATCCTATCTATCGTTTTAATCGTCTTGGCAAACAAGGCAATAAGAAAGGATGAACAGCTTGTAAAATCAGCTGATCGATTGCGATAGACGCTTGAATCTTAGTATATTAGTGAAACCTGTGAGGCGCCACCTTGCAGGTTTTTTTTATTTGTATCAAATTCACAATCAATGTTTATGTTGGGAGTGTTACGCTTTCGCGAAAGCTAGAAAATTGAAAGAGATTATTGTGTGAAACCAAATACTTAAGTGCAAAACACGGTAAATTCCGAAAAGAATTCCTGACAAAAAGCCTTTGGAATATCCTTATCCCCCCTGATCCATGAGTTCTTAAATGGTTTATGAGTTCATTTGAAAATTGCCTTCTAAACTTCACCTTCCTTATAATATTTATTGATTTTGAAATCAATTAATCTGGCATTATGGCTATTTTTCTCAATGGTGCGCAGCTCACTAATTTTTTAAAAATTTAAGAGGAATCTTGTATTATTGTATATTTGACCACCCCCTCCTTTTTAACCTATTCAATTACTTTATGAGAATTTTGAAATTCACAAGCTGTTTACTTGCGTTTGCAGGGCTTATGCATGCTCAACAAATTAGTGTAAGCTCTGCTCGATTTACTTCCAATCAGGAAATGAATACTCCACCATCACCTAATAATGTTCAACCCATCACCTCTACACTTTCAACACCTATTTGGGGTACTGGAGCTGCGATCGGTTCCTCTGAAGGTCAATTTGCAAATGCATTTATAAACGCAGGCAGTTATTCCCCAGGAGACAATGTGTCAAGCTGGACCGCTTTATCTATTTATGATAATGGAGGTGCAAATATACCTGGAGCGGCATATTGGACGCGCAGCACATTAGGTTACTCCCAAGGGGCTTACTGGAACGGCACTATACCAGTAGCTTCACCCACTGCGGCAAATGGTGTTGCCATATTTGATTCAGATTATATGGACAATAATGGCACGCAACTGGCATTTGGCACCGGGACTTCTCCTTCTTCACATAAAGGCGAACTTATAAGCCCACGAATTGATCTTACTGGCCATGCAGATGAGGCGATGAAGATTGAGTTTTTTAGCTTTTATAGAAATTTTCAAATTAGTGAACTTTCTGTTTCTATATCTACAGATGACGGTTCTACCTGGACTACTGCTGACTACAGGTCTTTGACAGCCGATCAAACTGAAGAAATGGTGAGTGTAATTTTTTCCAATGCAACTGCTGGGGTGACTAACCTTTCTCAATGCAGGATCAAATTCACCTTTGATGGAGATTATTATTTTGCAATTGTAGATGATGTAAGTATTGAACCTGCCACCTCTGCTGATCTAACAATAGATATACTCAATTCTGGGAACTCTGTTGGTTTTGAGTATGGTGATCAAGTCCATATCACGGGAAATCGATTTTTCCCAATCAGTCAAATTATTCAAGATGCACGCTATATTTCTTTTGGAGCCAATGTCAAAAACATTGGTGCTATCACAGCAGATTTATCCGATGCCCCAGCGCTCAATCTTCTAGTAGAACGTGGAGATGATATTAATGGCTGGGTAGCTGTCCACACCCAAAATTTAAGTGCTACCCAAAGCATTGATCCAAACGATGGAGTTACACTGACCGGTATCTTAGATGACACTTCATGGATGACGTTGGGAAGTTATAGGGTGACTTATACAGCAACATTTAATGGCACAGATGCAGATAATTCAAATAATACTGCCATTCATTTTTTTGACATCACAGCAAACAATTATATATCAAAAGTAGGAGTAGATACAAACGGTGATCCTTTATATACAAGGCGAATTTTTCCGGGAGGCGGACCGTTCCAAGAGTGGGAGTTAGGCTCGGTATTCAATCTTGAGAACGCTTCTGGATCGGGTATTGAGATAAGTGCGATCAATTATGTTTATTATATAGCAACTAATTATAATGGTGCTGCAAATCATACTCTTTACGCACACATATACAGTATTAATGATGCTAACAATGATGGAGTCATTAACGATCGGACTGAGCTCACTCAAGTAGGTCTTGCTGAATCTAACTTAACTGGATTAGGCACGACTGTAATCAATGGCAGCTATGGAACAGCTAGTTTCAATAACTTTACAGACCCTATGGGAAGTAATACATTAGGAACACTACCATCAGGAAAATATTATATATCCATTGTTACCAACCCCTCTCTTTCAGGAGGGCTATCTACATTTAACACAGGTGACGTTCCGTGGTTGGGAGTTTCAGAGGAGAAAAATTATAATATGAATGTAGGTTTTATTCCTAATCCTCCATCAGACTTCATTATCAACCCGTCCCCTTTGAGTATGACTGATTCTTCTGGAGCTGAGTCATTTAATTGGCTAGGTTTCGGCGCAGACATTATACCATCAATGAGTATTGAAATCAATACGACACGTAACACCTCAATAGCTGATGGAAGCTATGGTTCAAATAGCACGTGGAGCAATGGCGTGGTCCCTACAGACAACGAGACTGTGTATATTGATAATGATATATCGATAGACAGTGATGTTACCATTACTGGAGACGTGACCATCAACAACTCAAAATCTCTTTCTATAAAACCGGGAAAAGTATTAACGCTAGATGGTAATCTTGACAACAGTGCAGGTGGAAACATTGTTTTTGAAAGCGATGCAACCGGTAACGGTCAACTCTTGGTAAATACTGGAGGTAGTTTATCGGGCCCAGCTATTGTAGAACGTTTTATTCCAGCTTTGAATAATTCGCGTAGAGCATTTAGATTTATCACTCCAGCGGTTACATCTACAGGTTCCATCTATGAGAACTGGCAAGAAAATGGAAATACACCCGCAGGATTTGGAACACACATCACAGGAAGCACTACGGGAGCTAATGGTTTTGACCAGACTATCAGTGGAAATCCATCGATGTTCACCTATGAACATCTTAATAATTCTTGGGAGGCTATATCTAATACAGACACAAATACACTTCAAGCTGGAAAAGCCTACCGTATTTTAGTACGTGGTGATAGAAACTTTGATCTTAACAATGGCACGGTACCGCCAGTAAACAGCAATGTCATCTTGAGAACAAAAGGGAGCTTAGAGCTCGCTGATGTAGAATTTAAGGGAGAGGTTGTTAATGGTAATGATTCAGGAGCTTTAAGTAGACAGGCAGGAGAATTCAGCTTTATAGGAAACCCATATCAAGCAATAGTAGATTTTGAAAATCTAGCAAAAATCAACATTAATCCAAACTTTGTTTATATCTGGAATCCTAATCTAGGAACTTCAGGTGCTTATGAAACCGTGGACGTTTCTGGAGCCATAGATTCTAGACAGTTCATTCAGCCGGGTCAGGCATTCTTTGTTTTAACTGTTGCAAATGGAGATACCTCACTCACTTTTAATGAGGCCGCTAAATCTGTTAATAATTTCTCCAACAGTCCGTTTAGTATACCTAGCATATCCAATTATGTAGATATTACTCTCACTGATGCAAATGAGTTGGTATTAGATAAATTGAAGATCAATTTTGACGGTGAAAATGAAGTGAATAATATGGACGCACCAAAATTGTTCAATCAGTATGAAAACATTTATATAGAATCACAAGGAAGAAACTTGAGTATTGAACATCGTGCACTTCCATCGCAGAGCGAGACCGTACCATTGTTTTTATCTGGTCACGATCGGTCGGATTTCAAATTGACTCTCGATATTAATATACCTATGAATCTAACAGCAATGTTAATGGATAACCTTGATAGAACATCTACAGTTTTGAGTCAGGGAGAAAACATTATAGAGTTTCAAGCAGACCCTTCAATTTCTGGCAGCATGGATCTCAATCGTTTTGAATTGAGGTTTAACCTTCAAACACTTTCCATTGCAGATGTAAATTCAAACGTTGATTTGTACCCTAATCCCTCAAGCAATGGACAGATATCTATTAGCTCTCAGCTTTTTTCTGAAGGGGATGTTACTCTGAGTCTTCATAATATTATGGGTCAAGAGATATTAAGAAAAGAGGTGATTGATTCCACCAGCGACACCCTTAAATTGAACACTCAGGGGATCGCGGCAGGCACTTATATTTTACAGATCAACTCTGCAAAAGTCATGGTTTCCAAAAAGATTATTTTGAGATAAAAAAGTCCCTAAATTTTAAAAGCGGTACGTCTGATCTGGTGTGCCGCTTTTTTTGTAGAAAATTTGAATGATCTCGCTTTCGCGAAAGCGAAAAATAAGCATACAGCTTTAACCTCGCTCTTTCTCCACCACCTCAAGATTCTCAAGCTTCCCTTGTACGATTTCAAATCTCAACATCGTGCGTTTTTTATGAAAGCCATGAACTCCAGCCGCACCAGGATTGAAGTGGATCAGGTCTAGTTTTTTATCCCTGACCACCTTTAAAATATGACTGTGTCCACAAATAAAAACATCTGGTGGGTTCTGACGTATCAAATCCCTAACATTTGCATTGTACCGACTGGGATACCCGCCGATGTGAGTGATCCAGATATTCAGTCCATCACGATTAAATCTGTTATGTTCTGGGAATTGCTGTCGTGCGGTAGCATTATCAATATTCCCCCAAACTGCTTGCAATGGTTTAACCGCGCTTATCGCATCAGTGACCTTTAAATCACCTATATCGCCAGCGTGCCACACTTCATCGGCCCATTGAACGTGTTTCATGATCCAGTCATCCAAATGGCTGTGGGTGTCAGAAAGCAGGAGGATTTTCATGAATTTTATTTTTTAAGATCGTGATTTTTGAGTGACTAGATCTATCTCGATTCTTTCTACAGCTGATTGAAAAGGCTGGTGGGTCGGAAATCTTTGTGCTGCCTTTAAATAGGTGCGGTATGCAGATTCTAAATCCTTGACCTTTTCCTCTTGCAACTTTCCCAGTTTGGTAAATGCGGTAATAGAGTTTCCTATCTCCAATGCTTTCTTCAAACAATTTTCTGCAGCCTTTAAGTCCTTGCGATGCTCGTTAATTATTGCGTGAGCGTACCAGCCGTCTATTTCTGAGATTTTTGAAAGCTGGTCTGCATATTTTTTGCTCGTCTTGTAGGAGCCTCCCAATATACCTGGCAGCTCACAATACAATTGGACCAATGCGTATCGCACCTCTATATGTTCCGGATCGAGATCAGCAGCTGTTTTGAGATGGTGTTTAATACTTCCCAAAAGTGTTAATGCTTTGAATTTAGAAGCATTTTTGGCCTGCATTGCGAGAGCGGCTCCTAGCTTGAAGTTATAATTGGCGCTTTTCTCATTGCTTTCAACTAACTTTTCATACCACCCTGCGGCATTTTCAAATTCATTTAAGTAAGCATGACAATCGCCTATGCGCTCTACAATCGTGGTATCTTGGGGATGTGCTTCTTGAAGTTTATGATAATTAGCTAAGGCTCTTTGATATTTTTTGTTTTGGAAAAGTTGTTCCGCTTTCGCGAAAGCGGGCTGAGCAAAAACACAGTTTCCTGCAAAGAGTAAAGTAATAAGAAAAAACATTTTCATCGAGGCAAATGTATCAACTGAAATGCTCAAAGAATCACTTATATTTCTTAAAGACGGGTTCAATGACGCGAATTGTTTATTACTTTGAGAATTCAAGTTATGATCCGGTTACCTCATCCATAGGACTAACTGACTCAATGGAGCTATACCTTGAATATAATTTCAGTGATATTTGTGTACATCGACACTTAAAAAACCAACTATTATGAAATTCTATTATTTACTACTTATCAGTTTAACCTGTAGCCTTGCCATGGCTCAAAAACCTTTTGACAAAAAATGGGAGGAGGTTGAACTACTTGAAGTTCAAAACAAAATTGATGACGCACAAAAGATCGTCAAAAGAATTAAGCGCAAAGCACAACGCCGTGACAATGAAAGCCAACTAATAAAAGCATTTATCTACAAAGCTAAGTTTGATTTGATTAATTCAAGCGGCGCCTTGAGTGATGTTGAAAGTGAATTGCAGCAACTTATTAGAACAAGCAACTCACCATCGAGGAACATTTATCAAATGATCTATGCAGAACTACTGGAAAATTTCAAGGATCGCGAGTCAAGCAATTTAAGGGAGCGGGAAAAATTTGATATTAAAATTGATTCCACGGATCATAGAGCATGGGATTTATCATATTTAAATCAGAAGATCAAACAGCTTTACGATAGCTCTATCGAGAATCCAGAAGAACTTAGTAAAATTTCTATCGATGAATATGCGGCGATTATTACTGATACTTTGTACACTAAAAAGTGGCAACCTACCCTCTATGATTTACTAGCTCGATCAGCAATTGAAAACCTCAAAGACGAAATCAACCCTTATTTTATGAGTACAGAGGTAGATTCAATTTACCTTCAAGAAGCAGTTAAGCTGAAACCCGACTTGACTAAAATCAAACCATCAAATTCCTTTGAAACAAAATTCAAACAAATTATTGAGATTTATCAGCAGTTAGAAAATATTCACCTATTCACTCACAGAGAAGCAGCGTATATCAAAGTGGTCATTGATCGTATAAATTTTGTTCCAACAAACAATGATGACAAACTCATCAAAACCTATGAAGAATCCCTTTCAGCTCTAAGTACTGAATATTCTCATGAACCCGAGCATACTCTTGCAACTTATCAGCTTGCAAAGCATTTTTTCTCGAAAGCCAACGTCGATCAATATTTAAGAAGAGATTCTAAAAAGGAAAGTAACAGGCTAAGAGTAAAATATAGAGCAAAAGCAATTGAGCTAGCCCTACAGTCGATAGAACAATTTCCAAAAAGCTTTGGTGCTAGACAATGCAAGTCACTTCTCGAGGTTTCAAGATCAAGCTCCATAAACATTCGGTTTGAGCCTATATCATACCCAGAACAGTATTCCATTGCACAGATTGATCACAAAAACATTGACAGCCTCAAAGTTTTCTGGAAACGCATAAGTATAACAGATTACATAAATTTGGAAGATTCCCTTGCGGATGCAATTTATAACAGTGCTAAAACCGAAAACAGTTTTGAAAGGATAGTAGAGATTGACTTAAAAACTGAACACGATGGATTTAGAGAACAGCTGAATTATCCATGGCAGGCTCCTAAAAGTGAAGGAAACTATCTTATATATCTTGAATACAAAACAGGAAATATTACCAAGATCGATTACGAACAGGCGCAAGTCACCTCTATATTGCCACAAGCTACTTATGATGATGATCGTGCGTACTTCAAAGTTCTGGAGAGATTCACAGGCTATCCTTTAAAAGGGGTGAGGGTTCAAATGCAAGAAGATGAAGAATTACCAGTTGTAGAAGTCGTAACCGATTTTGATGGAATGGCGATAGCTAATATTAAAGATTTTGATGATAGCCATTCCCTGCTTTTCATTAGAGGAAAAGACTCATTACTACTTGACAATTATAGTCTTTATTCAAACTATGAGGATAAAGAGGAAGAAGTTGATGAAAAAACAGTAACCACTTACGTTTACTTAGATCGAGGTATCTACCGACCAGGTCAGACCGTTTATTATAAAGTAATTGTCGTTGTTGAAGAAAACGGCTCAACTCGCGTATTGCCCAATGAGGAATTAAATTTTTACGTCGAGTCTGCAAATGGCAGAGAGATATTTGATATTTATCAAACCACTAATGAATATGGAAGTTTTCACGGAAGTTTTGAGATTCCAGAGGGAGTCGCACTGGGCGAGTTTAGCATTGATATTGATTCTGATGAGGAAACGATATTTTGGGATATTGTGGATGGCATAAATGGCTGGGATACTGCTAAGACCTTCAGAGTAGAGGAGTATAAAAGACCCACCTTTGAAGTAACTATTGAAGAAAAAGATCGCAAGTTTCTAGTAGGATCAAACATTCAACTTAAAGTGAATGCTAAAGCCTTTTTGGGAGCCCCAATTGACGGTGCACAGGTAAATTACTCGATTTATAGAAAATCCTATGATTATGGGAACTTAAGATATTCGTACGGATATGATAAAATAGACAGCAAGACTTTCAAAAATGATAGCATCACAACAAATACTAAGGGTGAATACATCATTGATTTTATTGCAGAGCCTAATAATTATAAAGAAAAAGAAAACGACCAGAAGCTAAACTACGCTTATAAGATCGAGGTGGAAGTGCTTGATGCCAATGGAGAACAACATGATGCACAAACCGTTGTCGAGGCAAGCTCCAAAGCGCACGAATTGATTTTAGAAACACCAGCCGAAATCAGCCTAAACAATCGTTCAATTTCATTTTACTCAGAGAACTTGACTAAGCAAAAAATTGAAAAGTCTTATCAAATAAAAATCTACAAAACCACAGGTGAATACCGTAATACTAATGACCCATGGAGTGAGACTGGACTTTCTAGAAAAAAACTAGATTCTCTCTTCGCTGATGACCTCAATTATAAATTTAACTTTGCAAAGCAAAAAGATTCGCTTGTTTTCTCTAAGGTTTATGAGCATCAAGAAACTGTCCAAACGGAATTGCCTATCGATTCATCTTGGAAAAACGGATTCTATCGAATTGAGGTGGAAACCTTATCAGTAGATGCTGAAAAAAGCCCTCTCAAAACATCTAAAACTTTACCGTTCTGGATCAACAAGAATCAGCCTTTAACGCCATTACTGGCGATGGAGAATCATCGATTTACGGACGAAGGTGTCGACATAGATTTTTTCACCTCAGCAGATAGTACCTACGTGAGTATGTATGTTTTTACTCATGATAAAGATTTAAGAGAAGAGAGTTTTACTATTTACAAAGGTAAAACCACCCACAGCACCACTTATTCAGAAGTTCCAGGATCGATTACCTATTTTAAGTATGAGACTACACGCAAAGGTGCCACCGGATCAGGAATGTTATCTATAGAACGTACAAGGGAAGAGCAAGGGGCTATCAGAATAAAAACTGAAACACTTAGAAATAAACTTCAACCTGGAAAAGAAGAAACTTGGAGTTTTCAACTTGAGAATGAAAACGGCTCCCCATTTCAGCTAGAGGCTTTAGCAAGCATGTATGATGCCAGCTTAGATGACTTCAAAGAAAATGAATGGATGCCATTAAAACCTTTAGATACATACCGCTATAACAAACGTGAGCCCTTTAAATATTATATGACTCTAAGAAACTATTACGGCTATGCTTATTATAGCGGTGGCACTTCATATGGTTACGGTTTATTATCACTGCCTTCAGGACCTCATTGGGTATTTCACGGTTTGCTACAAGCAGATTACCATAGTCTCTACCGTTCTTATCTCGAAAGTTTAAAATTGAAGCGCAAAGACAAGAAAAAGCTCAAAAAAGGGGCTCATTTACTTGGCGTAGTCACCGGTCCAGATGGCTTGCCTATCCTAGGAGCGACTGTTCAAATTTTAGATACCCAAACGTTCACAACAACAGATTTTGATGGTAATTTTAGTATCAGTGCCGAAACCGGCGATACCATACTTATAAGTTATACAGGATATGATTCACAACAAATAATTGTAGGAAAAAGCAACTACAAAGAAATTCAGTTGACCACATCTTTAGATGAGGTTGTGGTAACGGGTTACAGAACAATTCTAGGCGTACCACCACCTAATTCTAACGCCATTCAACGCCTAATGGGACAAGTTCCAGGAGTAACTGTTCAAACAGCTACAGGTCAACCGGGAGCAAATTCATTAAATCAAATACGAGGTGTAAGTTCTATGAATGAAAATACTGAACCTTTAATTGTTTTTGATGGCAAACCTATTACTGAAAAGCAATTCGGGCTGCTCAGTAGAGAAACGATAGGTGAGGTGACGGTCATCAAACCTGAAGATGCCACTGCGATCTATGGTAATCGAGGCAGTAACGGAGTAATAATCATAACTCCAAAAAAAGGATTCAATTATGAAGAGCTACTTAACCTAGAAAGTCTCGCCAATGTTGAGACTCGTAAAAACCTAGATGAAACGGCATTTTTTCTTCCTCAACTCTATACTGATCAGAAGGGCTCTTTGAAATTCACATTTACCAGTCCCGAGATGCTCACCCGCTGGAACTTCCAGTTGCTAGCACATAATAAAAATGCAGAATCAAGCATCATTTCCAGAGAGGTTGTCACCCAGAAGGACCTCAACATCATTTTGAATAAGCCCAGATTTGTAAGAGAAGGAGATTATTTAGTGCTCAAAGCTAAGCTCATCAATCTTACAAATAAGGACATTAAAGCCCTGTGCAAATTAGAGTTTTCCAATGCTTCAAACATGAAAAAACTGAACATAATTGAAGGTCCCAGTCTTAAAAATTTGAGCATTGGAAACAAATCAAGTCAGAATTTAAGTTGGAAAATTAAGGTTCCAGAAAACCTACCTGCTCTTTCCTATAAAATCATAGCGAGTGCAGGCAACTTTAGTGATGGTGAAGAAGGTGTGATCCCTGTGTTACCCAATAAAATCCTAGTTAGTCGCACTACTCGATCGTGGATTGCCAGTAAGGGAACGGGTGAAATTACGCTTCCCGACCTAACTCGAGAAAACATTAACAAATACGATTCAAAAAATCTCTCTTTTGAATTTCAGGGCAGTCCTAAAATAGCCATCATATATGCCCTCCCCTACCTCATGGATTATGCGCATCAGTGTTCTGAGCAAACCTTTGCAAAGTACTATGCAAATGCTGTAGCCGCCCACCTAGTTCAAAGTGATCCAGAGATCGCCCAATTTATAAAACAGAACCATCAAAACTCCAATCCAGAAGAAGAGCCGCTTCAATCAGCCATCAACAGTTCTCCCTGGTATTATAAGCTGGCATCGCCACAGGTTAAACTAGAGCGTCTTGTCTCCTATCTAGAACCTGAAAAAGTACAAGACCAGCAGAGCCGTCATTTACAGCGTCTCAAACTCATGCAGGATAGTGATGGTCTCTTCCCATGGTTTGATGGTGGCGCTCCTAATATATCCATCACTCAACACATCTTGAATGGTTTGAGTTTTCTGAAGCACAAAAATTTATTGACTCAAGATGAATTCCCAAGTTTCATGTATGAGAAGGGACTTCAGGGATTAGATTCTTACTGGAAAGAATATCTGGAAGATTTTGATAAACAATATAATAAGGGAGTTGAATCCTTTACATTCAGCACGACATATTGGGATTACCTCTACGTCAGGTCTCAGGAAAAAGATGTAGAAGTTAAGACAGACTCTACAGATATCTTAGGGAGGGTTAAGGATCTCGCTTTCGCGAAAGCGAAAAAACAATTTGCCACCTACAGCATTTATGAACAATTGCTCATGGCAATGACTTTACACAACGAAGGCCACAACAAAGAGGCAAAGAACATTCTGCAAGGATTACGACAAATCGCTGTCAAAAATGATGAACGTGGAATGTACTGGAAATTCCACGAAAACAACAGAGGCTGGTACGGTAGGGCTATAGAAACCCAAAGTCTGGCCATAACAGCATTTTCTCAAATTCTCAACGATACCAATACAGTAGAATTGCTTAAAATCTGGCTGTTGAACAAACAAGAATGGGCGAGCTGGGGAACGACTAAAGCGACCGTTATGGCGAGTACTGCGGTTTTGGAAACTTCAGGAAAAGCAACCGAAATACAGATGCCAAAAATTTACTGGGGAGGTACATCCATCACGGAGCAGCAAAATATTTCTCAAGGCTCAATGGAAGCTTTAAATAGCATCACGGGAAATGTACCTATTGAAGACATCCAGGAATCCTACAAGACACTCAAAATCGACAATAAATCTGATCAGCCTGCTACCGCTGCGATTCACTGGGATTTTATGGCTCCTCTTGAAGAGTTCAACGCTTTAGAAGATGATGATGTAAAAGTGAACAAAAAGCTATACCATAAGGATGATTCCAATCAATGGTTGGAATTAACACACGGTGACATTCTTGAGTTGGGTGAAAAAATCAAGGTAAAACTCTTGATAGAAACCACAAAAAACCTGAGTTATATCCATTTGAAAGACTTGAGGGCGTCTGGCCTTGAGCCCGTTGAAACGCTTTCAGAACACTCACGGGTCAATGGAACTACATACTACAAAAGCATACGTGATGATAGACACGACTTTTACTTTGAGTTGATGCAAGCTGGAACTTATGTGATCGAATATGAATTAATGTGTAATAATGCGGGCGTATTTGAAAATGGTTTTGCCAGAATGGAAGGAATGTATAATCCAGAGCTGAAAGTATACAGTAAAAGCATGCGCATTAAAATTCAGGACTGAATAGTATTTGCAGTATATCAAGATGTATTTTTGATTCATGACCCAAAATCCTCAGAATCCCCCTGCTGAAACGGCGCGTGAGAAATCACTATTTGTAAAAGCGCTGAGCCTCTTCAGCTCTGTGCGGTTGTATAATGTGGTACTGATGGGGTTTGCACAGTTGCTGGCGGCTGTTTTTATCATTGCTCCAGAGAAACCCATCGTCGATACACTGGCTGACCCAAAACTCTGGCTGCTGATTATTGCATCGGCGCTCTCAATTGCTGGTGGGTACATCATCAACAACTTCTACGACCGCGAGAAAGATCTTATCAATAGACCTCAAAAGACACTATTGGAAAATCAAGTGAGCAGGAACACTTTATGGACTGTTTATTTTGGAGTTAATGGACTTGCCTTTGGACTAGGACTCATCGTGGCTTTTAAAGCTGGGCTTTTCTATGCCGGCTATATTGCTCTTATGTGGCTTTATTCTCATAAATTGAAAAGACAATTATTCTTGGGAAATCTAACAGCTGCGCTGCTTGCTGTTCTCCCTTTCTTTGTTCTTTTCATGTACTTTAGAAATTTCTATGAAGTAATTTTAGTACATGGATTTTTCTTGTTTTTGATTATCGCCATGCGGGAGATCATAAAAGATCTTGAAAATTTACAAGGTGATCTTGTTCAAGGCTACAACACAATACCGGTCGCTTTAGGTGAAAAGAAAGCAAAACAGTTCTACTCACTTCTCACGTTCCTCACAACCTTACCTATTGCGGTGCTTATAGGCTATTTCTCCATAGGCTATATGGATTATTACTTTTGCTTTATTGCAGGAGCGCTTCTTATTTGTTTACCACTTCTCTGGAACTCTCGGCGTAAACGTGAATACATCCTCATTCATTTTATTTTGAAAATCATCATCGGCCTGGGAGTTTTCTCGATTCTGTTGATCGATCTAGAAAATCTAATTCTCAAGGTCTCTAATTTGTGGTAATGAGGGTGAATTGTTAAATATTTTATCATTTCTGCATAAATACTAGAGTGATAAAAGCTACTTTACGTTAAACCCTGTTAATCTTCAAGCTCTTAACCATGACCGCTGTTAATTTAGCAGAAATTTTACTGAAAATATGCAAGATAATTCCGCAGCAGAGCAATCGACTGAACTAAAAGATAGTGGAACCCTCATACTTGACCAGCTCACTTCATGGTATAATTCATTTATGAAAATGCTACCTAATCTAGGTATTGCTATTCTAGTTCTTATCGTTGCTTATGTAATTAGTAAGTATGTAGATAAGGGAATTAGAAAGTTATTACGGAGTCGTGTTTCTCAAGCTTCAGTAAGGCGCCTTGCCGGTAAGGGTGTTGCGATAGTAGTAGTTCTAGGTGGAATTTTCATTGCTATGAGCGTGCTTGATCTCAACAATGTCGTGAGCGGTATCATCGCTGGTGCTGGTGTATCAGGACTTGTTATAGGACTAGCTCTGCAAGGTTCACTTTCAAATGTAGTGAGCGGTGTTATATTATCCTTCAGGAAGCAGATCAAAGTCGGTGACTGGATTGAGTCTAATGGATATTCAGGTGAAGTTCAAGAGATTCAACTTGATAAACTCATTCTTAAGCAAGCAGATAACAATATTGTGGTATTACCTAATAAAGATGTCTTTGATAACCCTTTACTTAATTACTCTTTAACTGATCGCATGAGAATCATCCTTCTATGTGGCGTAGGTTATGAGAGCGACCTTGAGCAGGTTAGAGATCTTGCCGTTAAGACGATTTCTGAAAAATACCCACAAAAAGATGGTGAAGAGGTGGAGTTTTTCTTCAATGAATTTGGAGACAGTAGCATCAACTTCATGTTACGATTCTGGGCAGATGCCACTAGGGCAAAACACAAACATATCGCATTGAGCGAAGCCGTTATTGCCATCAAAAAAGCATTTGACGGAGCTGATATCAACATTCCATTCCCAATCAGAACTTTAGAATTCAACAATAAATTAGGCTTAGAGAAGTCTCAAAATTCCCCAGAAAATTAAAATTCCCACTAATTAAAAACCACGCTTCACTTACTTACGTAAATGCATGGTAACCAAAAAATTATCTGATGAATATTAAATTGCTACCTTATTATCTAGTTTTACCGCTCTTGTTTTTGAGCTGTTCTGCAAATCAAGACGTTGCTCAACTTCAAAAGAGTTACGAGGCTACCAGCAACGAACTCCTTTCTTACAAGGCCCAGAATATGAGACTTCAGCAACAGCTCACTCAACTAGAAGAGGAATTGAACAAAACAGAAAAAGTAGATGCTGTTGTTTCTCAAAGTCAAATTCTAGAGAAGCCACAAGAGGTTAAAAAAAAAGAGGCAAAGGCAAAAAGTTGATTATGCTTGATCTACTTGTTAAATTGTAACTTGGCCAGCTCTTTTTTTAGATCGACTCAAATCAAACATAAAAGGACGGAAATTTACCGTCCTTTTTCTATTAAATTGATCGTGGTAATCTCGCTTTCGCGAAAACGAGTTGCCACAATACCTGGTCAATTAGAGCAATGATGATTAATATTTCGGTAAACCAGTTCCTTCCACTCAGGATTTTTCTTTAGATACATTGCTACAAAAGGACATAAGGGAACTAGTTTCAAGCCCTTACTCTTGATATCATTTAAAGCTCTTTTCACAATTATGAAGCCTATACCCTGACCTTCGTAACCCTTAGGCACTTCAGTATGGGTGAGGTATATAGTTTCTTGAGCAACGATGTAGTCTATAAAAGCAATTGCATCATTTAAGTGAAGTTCAAACCATTTTAAATCTTCATTGTCATTAAATTGATAATCCATCCTACACTATTTAGATTGTTAGCTATAAAATAGAAGGCAAGGCATTCAGTCTACCATGAAAGGTATCCTTTCTAATTTTATCGTAAATCAAATACAGCTTAATATTATTGATTAAACTTTGTTCTAAGTGCGGAGTATCAGACAGAACTCGGTTCCTGAAATCCAGAGCATTATCGTTGTAATTGGCAGCTCTTCTTAAATTTCTCAAATAGTTCAAGCGTTCTAGGGTAAAAGAATTAAGCGTGGAATTTCTCCGAGCATCTTTTATTTCCCGTCTTATATTATAGTCATCGCTCATAAGTATGACATTAATTTCTTGCTGATAAATCGATTCTTCATATTTATTAGTTCGATCTAAGACTATTATATCAAGTGAATCTTTATATTGAAAAATCTGAGCACTAGCAGATTGAAGGCTGATGAATAAAGAAGCTAGTATTATATAAATAGTTTTCATAACCTTTATTTTTATTTGTTCCTACAAATATCGACATCGTAGGTAGTTCTGAGCTTAATCATACTACCTCAGAAAAGGTAAATTCTTCCTTCACCCTATGCATCATGATAATTCCGTTATTTGAGAAATTTGTCTACTATTACATTGTAATTAGTTAATTATGGGTTAATTACTGCTTAAGTAATTGTGAGAAAGTTTTGAGTGAGTTCATTCTATGGTACATTCACTTCAACTAAAAACAATAGACATGAAAATCACAAGAATTTTTAGTATCGCATTTCTTTCAGCTACCTTATTCATGGTATCATGTAAAGATGAAGCCGCAGAACGGGAAGCAGAAGAAAAAATGGAAATGGAAAAACAGGAAGCAGAAATGGAGCAAAAGCGAGCTGATTCCCTTGCCATGGTAGAAACCCAAAAAAGAGAGCGCGATGAACGTGCTACTAGCATCAATGGAGCTATGATGTATGATGACATGACCATCGTAGAAAATGCATCAACCAGTGATGATCTCTCAACCCTCGTTGCTGCTGTAAAAGCTGCTGATCTGGTTGAGACTCTGAATAGCGAAGGACCATTTACCGTATTTGCACCTACAAATGCTGCATTTGATAAACTGCCTGCCGGTACAGTAGATAATCTCATGAAAGCTGAAAACAAAGCAAAATTAAAAGGCGTGCTCACCTACCATGTAGTTTCTGGAAATGTTATGGCTGCTGATCTTCAAAAAATGATCAAAGATGGAAACGGAACGGCCACCCTTAAAACTGTAAATGGTGGACAATTGACTGCCATGGTAAAAGATGGTAAAGTTAGGTTGAAAGATGCCAAAGGAAATACTTCCACAGTTACCGTGACAGATGTGAAGCAATCTAACGGTGTGGTACACGTAATTGACACAGTGGTTATGCCATCTGCATAGTCCCAATATTTTAATACATTTGAAAAGCAGTTCTTTAAAGAGCTGCTTTTTTTATGGATAGTCTTACACAAATTGTACTGGGCGCTGCCGTTGGGGAGGCCGTTTTAGGAAGAAAGGCTGGCAACAAGGCCCAGCTTTATGGAGCCATTGCCGGCACAATTCCAGACCTAGATGTCATCGCCCGTTATTTCACTGATACCATAACCGCGACTGAAATCCACCGCGGTTTCAGTCATAGTGTATTATTTGCCGTTATCGCCTCGCCCGTTTTGGGTTGGATTGTAAACCGCATGGAGCATAAATTGAACCTCGGGTGGAGATCGTGGGCATGGCTGTTCTTTTGGGGCATCTTTACCCACCCTTTACTCGATGCTTTCACAACCTGGGGAACACAAATTTTTTATCCATTTGATTATCGGGTCGCCTTCAACAGCATCTTTGTCATTGACCCGCTTTACACGTTGCCATTTTTGATCTGCACAATTTGGGCGATGTTTTTGAAAAGAGATACGCTTTCGCGAAAGCGAATGAACCTAACAGGCATCGTACTAAGCTCCAGCTACCTACTTTTAAGCGTCTTATTGAAGTCGATGGCTCTCGGTCAATTTGAAGCTGCTCTAAAAGAACAAAATATTGCTTACAACGAAATTTCAACACGACCTGCTGCATTAAATACCATCTTGTGGAATGCTAACGTAGATACCCAAGATGCCTACTTAATAGCCGATTACTCGTTTTTTGACAGCAAACCCATATCATTCAAAAGCTATCCAAAAAACCGCAAGCGGGAACCGAACTTCACAAACCCACAATCTCAACAAAATCTTCAACGGCTTATTTACATCAGCCAAGGTTGGTATTTGATGGAAGAAAAAGAGGGCAACTGGTATTTCTACGATTTACGTTTCGGGTTGATGCCGGTAGCAAATGGAAAGGAACAATTTGTATTTTCCTACCTACTCAAAGAAGAAAACGGAGTCCTCACCGCCCAAGAAACCGAAAAAGCACCTCGTGATGCAGGACTTCTACTAGAAACCTTGTGGGAACGGGTGAAGGGGAATTGAAATATCACAAACAAAAAATTTTATTATTCATCACTCAAAGTACAGAATAGGCTCCCACATTGACAGTACATTGAAGATCCTTAGTCAGAAATAGATTTTAATTCTAAGATTTTTAGGAATATTTCTACTAGTTTAGTTTGGTTGGAAATTGAGACCATACAAGGGCTGTTCAACCAGTAGACTGAATTTTTGTCTAACCGTACATAGTCATTAGTATAAGTAAGACCTGGGACTAAATCCGCTTTTCTAGTCATTCCGAAAGTTTTGAAAATACCAAACATTTTCTTCGCTGACTGGACGTTGTCAAATCTCAGTTCATACAGGCGCACTGTAAATTTTCGGTTGTATCTTATTTCAATTTGTCTGTAAGAATTTGCATTCTGATCTATAGCAAGATAAATATTGTTTACCTTTTCAATGGTCTGCATATTATAAACAACCGTATCAATTTCTATTTTGATATCTCCTTCCTCGATATCAAAAATTTGAGAGCTACTAGAGGTAAAGTCTTCTACGTCAACCATAAAATCACCTGACCTCAGGTAAGAAACATTAGCAGAATCAACAACCTTTTTATTAAAGGATTGGTCTTATTTCTCGGTAGATAGACTTGAGTCACTTGGTTCTTTTGCTTTTTGTCAAGAATATAAAATAGATATAGCTATTAATAGAAATAATTTATGCATTAGAAAGTTGGATTTGACCGTCACCCATATCATAAAAATTAAAGCATTTTGATTGATTTGAAGTATTCATAAGTCGAAAATAAAGACCAAAAAAAAAGCTCCTGATTTCTCAGAAGCTTTTGTTAGTAGCGAGGACTGGTCCCGATATAGATCGGGACGAACCAGCGTCCGCCGCGGCGGATATGAGCCCAGCGAGCTTTCATTTAAAATCAACGTTTGAATCAATCCACTCACGTCCCTTTCCAGTTTTAAGTAGTTTTTCTCTCAAAAGCGCGTCTCTCTTAGTTTCATAAAATTCAACGTGTACAACTTTCCAAGGCCGGTATCTAATCGTCCAACCCTTAGTTCCGAGCTTGTTGTGAGAGGCAAATCGCTTGATCAGATTTGAGGTCATACCTACATACCTCTTACCGTGAGCAGGACTCCATAGGACATAAACAACAAATTCCAACATATTCCAAAACAAAAAAAGCTCCTGATTTCTCAGAAGCTTTTGTTAGTAGCGAGGACTGGACTCGAACCAGCGACCTTCGGGTTATGAGCCCGACGAGCTACCTACTGCTCTACCTCGCGATATAATCCTAAATGAAAAATTTTGTCGCAATCCATTACTTTGCTTTTTCATTTGGGAGGACAAATATACACACATTTCACTTTACCAGCAAAACAATTTGGGAATTATTTCGCTAGGGTTAAATCCATGTCAACTCACACCGTTTTATGAAAAATAATCGAGATAGAATCTATCTTTAAAACAAAAACTCATGGAAACACCAAAAACCGAACAGAAACTAAATGCTATCCTAGAAAAAACCTATGACGCGCAAAAAGGTTATGCAAATGCTGCAGAAAATGCAAGAGACGAACACGACCCTAATCTAGCTAGATGGTTTGCCCACCAGGGACAGCGTCGCACGGAATATGCTGCATCATTAATCGGTGAAATGAAAAACATGAACCTAGAACCCAAAATGGACAGCAGCGTGAAAGGAGATTTACATCGTGGCTGGCTGAACTTAAAACTCAACTTTACCAGTGACGAGGAAGAAGCTATTCTCGAAGAATGTATACGAGGTGAAAAGGCAGCTATAGAAGAATACAACGAAGTTCTTAACCATAGCGAAGAGTTACCTCCATCAATAGTTAACGTATTACAAGCCCAGAAAGACGAGATCCAAGCAACTGTTAATAAAATCAAGCGTATGGAAGATCTCGCAGATTATAAGAATATCTGATTTTTCCGCTTAGAGAAATTTGAAGCTGTTTTACTTTTTAGATTTCAAAAAACAAAGAGCTGAATTGCACAAAGCATGTTCAAGCTTATTGGGACTATGAAGTGAGGCAGCTTTTTTATTGCCCCAATTCTTTAGCTTCAAAGGCTATCATCTCGCCTTTTTCAAAGTCCACACGCAACTCGATCGGGTTGCAACATACTTCACAATCTTCCACATAGGTTTGTGAATAAGCAGGGTCTAGCAGCATGGATATTTGTTGCCAGCAATGTGGACACATGAAGAAATGTTCAATCATAACACTATATTTAAGAGCTGACCCGTAAATTGTAATAATTGATATTCTGCAAGTTTTGCGTCGTACTTTGCAAGGTTTCTACTGGTTTCTGCATTCAGAAGATTGATTTGTGCTTGTCTAAATTCTACACTATTTACCTGACCTAGTTTGAACTGTTCCTCGGTACGCTCAAAGTTGTTTGTGTTTGTAATCACATTTTGCTCCTGAAGCTCAAAAACAGCAACTGCATTGCGATAATTACCTAGAGCATTTGCCACGTCTCTATCTACCTCTTGCTCTACTTGTTTTTTAAAAAGAATTTCATTCTCATAGGCAATTTTTGAGTTACGTATACCCGTTATACTCAAACCACCGTCAAAAATATCCCAGGTCAGACTCGCTCCTATTCTCAAGCTTGTGCTTTGACGGGTATTAGAAGGGAAGAATGGACCTTGGGGATTCTCCTGTCTATTCCAACCATAAGACCCTGTCAGACCTACTCTAGGCAACATGAGTGCTCGTGCCGTCTTGATATCATAATCACTAATCTGGACATTACTGGCGGTTTGCAACAAACGCACGTTATTTTCATTTACCTGATTGAGCAAGCTCTCTAACCGCAGTTCATTCATTAAAGTAACAGTCGTATCTACGGCAAAGCTTACGGCCAGTTCTCGATTAAGTATAACATTTAGGTCTCGTTTAGTATTCTCGAGTTGCTGTCGAGCGTTTAGGACATTTACGCTATCTGTATTGATATCAACTTTTGCATTGAGAACCTCTAGTTTACTGACCTGACCGTAATCAAACTGATATTCTACTCTCGTGAGTCTATTCTTAGAAACATCTAGCGTTTCGTTCAGTACATTCAAGTTCTCCGTCAGCCGGGCAACT
Source organism: Nonlabens spongiae (assembly GCF_002117125.1). Lineage (NCBI taxonomy): Bacteria > Pseudomonadati > Bacteroidota > Flavobacteriia > Flavobacteriales > Flavobacteriaceae > Nonlabens > Nonlabens spongiae. The sequence continues at coordinate 3,055,996 of NZ_CP019344.1, read as the reverse complement.
TCCAGATAGACGCTCATGAGCTGTACCGTGGTATTTTCAATGGTCTCACGCGCCTGCAGTTGGCTTAGGTTGTATTGCTCTTTAAGACGCTTAAAATTATACAACCTTCCCAATCCGTCGAAAAGCGTGTAATTCAGTGCTATGGCGGCATTATAGGTACGTGTCTCAGCATCGTTGATCACGATGGGATCGCGCCTTTCGTCAGCTGGATCATTGGGCGAGCCGAATTCTGTACGAGAGTCTGTCTCATCAATATCTGCTCCAGCAGTTCCCTGCAAGATGGGCAAGTAACCTGAGTTGAGTAAACTTTGATTATTTTCTGCAATATTCTCTTCGTTTTCGGCGATCTGGATGCCGTAATTGTTTTGCAGCATGAGACTTTTAGCTTCTTCACGGCTCAAAATAGGCAAGGGCGTTTGTTGAGAGTACGCTTTCGCGAAAGCGAGAACTACAAAAACCAACATAACATAGCGACTATTCCTCCTCATTGTATTCCTCAATTTGTTCCTGCTCCTTTGCCACGGAAGTGACATCACTAGTTTCTGGCCTCTCACCCGTCCACGCCCAGTGCAACCAAACTTTCATATTATTACCAAAACTTAAGAATAAAGGCAATAATAGCAGCGTTAAAAGTGTAGCGATGGCGATCCCGTAAGAAATGGAAATCGCCATAGGTTTAAGAAATTGCGCTTGCCTGCTTTTTTCAAGCAGAAGGGGTGCGAGACCAGCGATAGTAGTTAACGAAGTAAGAAAGATAGCTCTGAAACGACTCTTTCCAGCTTCATAAAGTGCTTCGTCAAATTCAAGCCCATCTTTGATATAGTTGTTGAATTTACCCACTAATACCAAGCCGTCGTTTACCATAATCCCAATGAGAGCGATAATTCCCAACATAGATAGAATATTCACGGGAAAACCATGGATAAAGTGCCCCCAAGCGACCGCGATGAAGCTGAAAGGAATCATCAAAATCAACATAATAGGTTGCGTACCACTGCGGAAGGTAAAGGCGATGACAAAATAGATCAAAAGCAAGACGAGCGGAAATACAAATCCCGCACTACTACTTATTTTCTCGGCTTCACGAGCTTGTCCACTTAAATAATTTGGTGTGATGGTAGGGTAACGCTCTTGAAGTTTTGGGACGACATTTTCTCTAATATCAGTGAGTATATCAGTAGCGCTAGCCTTAGGATCCTTCATATCTGCACTCACGAGAATCTCGCGTCTCCCCTCAAGGTGATTGATGACTACATCACCACGCTCAATAGTATAACTTGCTATGTCTCTCAATGGAACTCGATTACCGGCAGGGGTAAGTATGCGCAATTCATCTAGGTCTTTGATGCTGGAACGGTTGTCCCGATCGTAACGTACCCAAACCCTGATCTCGTCCTGACCGCGCTGGAAACGCTGTGCCTCTTGACCAAAAAACGCCGCGCGCACCTGGCTCATGATACTCTGGGAGTTGAGACCCAGAGCATAAGCGTTATCGTTAAGTTGCATCTTGATCTCTTTTATACCAGCGGGATCGTTGTCCGTAATATCTTTCAACAATGGATTACTTTCAAGAATTTCCTTGAAATCCTCAGAGGCAGCCTTTAATTCCTCGATATTGTTACTCAAAAGGGAAACAGCCACCGGACTGCCGCCAAAATTCCCTCCCGAACCAAAGGTGATGCTTTCAGCTCCCGGTATGCGGCCCACGAGTTCTCGCAGTCTATTAGCAACCATAGGTGAAGTCACGGTTTCAGGTCGAGACTCTCCAGGTAATAAATTAATAGAAAGATTTGCAGAAGAAGCCGAGGTTTGCGCTCTTATTATGTTCTCAAACAACTCAACGCTGTCTGGGTAGTCTGCGCTTTTGAGATATTCCTTAGTGAATTCCCGATTGACGATTTGTGCTTTTTCTTCAATACTCGCGATAATGGAATCAGTAATTTTTTCCGCGGTTCCATTAGGCATCTCGAGCGTAACGCTCACTTGATCACTGGGAATGCTGGGAAACAAAGTCACTCCCACAATTCCTCCTCCTACAGCTCCTATAGTGAGAATCAATGCTCCAAGGAATATGGCGAAAACTAATAATTTAAATTTGATGGTAAATCTAAGAGCAGGTGCATACAGGTTATCACGCATCCAGTTCATTACACGGTCTCCATAATCATTAACCTTGCGCATTTTTTGAAATGCTCGGGCGATACCTTTTTTAGGCTCATCAGAACGTGGTTGTAATGCCTTAGAATGTGCAAGGTGTGCAGGTAAGATAATCAATGCTTCAACTAATGATACAATGAGGGTCAAAATAACGATTACCGAAACTTCACTAAAGAATTCACCTATACGTCCATCCAGATATAAAAATGTACTGAATGCTAGAATCGTAGTAATTATCGCGCTTAAAATGGGTGGTATTACCTCCATGGTTCCATCTACGGCAGCTTGAATGGGGTCCTTGCCATTTTCATAATGCTGATAAATATTCTCAGCAATTACAATCCCGTCATCCACGAGAATACCTATGACGATAATCATTCCAAAAAGAGATAGAACATTTATAGTCACATCAAATTGACCCGCAAAGATGAACATACCCAAAAAAGCTATCGGAAGACCTGCAGCCACCCAAAAAGCTAATCTGGTATTCAAGAAAATAGATAAAAATAGTAGCACTAGACCCATTCCTATAATCGCATTTTCTGTAAGCAAATCCGTTCTTTGATTGAGGGTAGTAGACAGGTCCCTAACAACATTGAGCTGTACGTTAGTGAATCGCTTGTTATAATCCTCGATGTACTCTTTTACCTTGTCTGCACTCCCGATTAGATCTTCAGAATTAGTACTGGTAACCGTAATGTTTACAGCGCGTTCTTGATTGAAGTAAGTAGCGTTAGGCGACTCTTCAAATCGATCTCTTACAATGGCTACGTCTTTTAAATAAACCGTCGTTCCCTGTTCTGTGGTGCGCACGGGAATATAATTAAGTTCATCACCGTAGTAATTCCTGTTATTTGCCCGTATTAAATACTCCTCCCGATCTGTTTTTATATTTCCACCCGTGGTTAGAATGTTAGAACTTGCAACAGCTTCTGCTACTTCTTGAAAAGTCAAATTATACGCCAGCAAAGTATTTTCATTGACCGCTATCTCAATCTCCTCATCTGGGTAACCGGCAATAGAGATTTGGGAAATTCCATCCATCCCTCTCAGGTCATTTTCAATATCCCTTGCCAGACTTTTTAGTGTTTTAAGGGGGACATTATTTCCGCTTAAAGCGAAAACAATAGTAGGACGAGACGATTCTTGCTTTGCCACAATGAGCGGCTCCATTCCTATAGGAAACGATGGGACTTGGTCTACGGCATTTTTAACTTCAAGAAGCATGAAATCAATGTCGTAGCCTTTCAATATTTCAACTGTAATGGTTCCGGAGTTTTCCCTCGAAGCCGAAGTAACACGATCTATACCTTCAATCCCCTTAAGATTGTCCTCGATTTTAAGAATAACACCTTCTTCAATTTCTTGAGGCGAAGCTCCAGGATAGACCACGTTAATCGTTATGATCTTTGATTCTACTAAAGGAAAAAAGGATGATTTGAGCGATAACATCCCGATAATACCAAAAATGATAAATGCAGCGATAACCACATTTACAGCTACATGATGTTTGATGAAATAAGCGAGTACCTTTCTCATGATTACTGTTGAGTACCGGCGTTAGAAGTGTCAGCTTTCCCTCGGTCGCCAGAGGCTTGCCGACGGCGCGACGCGGAAGCGTCACCATCTACAGTCTCTCTCTCATCTTTATCTGCTGATTTGACTAGCATACCCTCATAAGCTCCTGGAACTGTTTTTGAGATGATGACAGTACCATTTTCCAGACCTTTCAAAACCATGGTTTCTTCAGAGAAATGTACTGGAGTGACGCTGATTAACTTCAGTTTTTCATCGCTAACGCTGAAAATTTGATTACCGTCTTGAAGTAATTCACGGTCGAGTTCAACCGCATTCTCCACTTGCTGAGCATTGAGATTTGCTGAGAGGTACATACCTTCTTTTAATGAAGGATCACTTACTTCAATAACCGTTGTTATGGTCTGAGTCGCTTGATCGACTTTACCATTAATTCTGGTAACCTCGCCTTCATAAGTCTTGGTACCCATTACATTTGTAAGGTTTACCTTCTCACCTAACTTAAGTAAATCCCCAAACTCAGCACTAACGGCAACACTCATTTCATAAGTACCTTTTTGTATAAATTCACCTAATTGCTGACCGTTACGGACTAAAGTTCCTTCAGAAACCATAGCTTCTGTCAAAATTCCATTGAAAGGCGCTCTAATGGTAAATTTCCCCAATCGATTCTCTAGATTCTTGAGGCTGTAATATGTCGTATAAATATTACGACCAGTTATGAAATATCTTTCTTTATCATTGACTGGCTCAGGCAAGGCCGGTGTCGAAGAACTTTGATTCCAGTTATCTAGATACTCTTGCCATTGCTGGAAGGAGTCTGGATAATCTAATCTTAAATCAGGCATAATAGCAGTGATCTGATTATTTAAATCGCTGCGTGCGCTTAAAACTTGCGCATAGAATTCTTGGTTATTGATAGAAATAATGGTCTCACCTTTACGATATTCCTGACCTGCCCTGAACAACTTACCCGTATTCTGAAAAACGCCGGTCACCTCAGAATACAGTTCAATGCGTTGCTTAGCCTGGAGATTACCATTTGAAGGAATTGTAATTTCTACAGTCCTGTTTTGAATCGTGTCTGTTTCCACGATTTTGACCTCCTTGGTAGTTTTTTTCTCGGGAGCTTTTTTGTTATCTATGAGGTATTTAGCTCCTATAACTGCGCCAGCAATGATGGCTAAGGAAACGAGAATCACAATGAACTTACGCATGATAAGAAGGTAATTTAGTTATCAGATGAACTTGCCAAAACTACTCATACCCCTATATCAAATTACTAAAGAAACCTTAAAGCTGTACCTACAATTGATCCAACTCTTCTGATACTTCTTCCCATTTGAGCATCCACTTATCCAGCTCCTTCTTTTTTTCTTGATAATTATCAAAAAAGCCATCTTGAGCCGCTAGCTCATCATAATTTGCAGCAAGTTCTAGATCAAGTTTCTTGATCTCAGACTCGAGGTCGTTGATTCTAGATTCAGCTTTTGAGAGTCTATTGTTTAAGGACTTACGCTTCTTTTGTTGCTCATAAGTCAATTCAGGAGCCTGTTCCTCATTTTTAACCTCTATTGTCTTAGCTACCTCACTGGTTCTTTCAATAGCCCTCATGTCTTGAGCTTTACGTTCATTGAGGTAATAATCAATATCTCCTAGATAAAGCTTGATCTTATGATCCCTGAACTCATAAACGAGCTCCGTCAGACCCTGTAAAAATTCCCTGTCGTGACTGACCACAATCAAGGTTCCATCAAATTTGAGTAGGGCTGCCTTGAGTACGTTTTTAGATTGAATATCCAGGTGGTTTGTAGGCTCATCCATGATCAGTACGTTGAAAGGCTGTAACAAGAGCTTACATAAAGCTAATCGATTGCGCTCGCCTCCACTCAACACCTTCACCTTTTTCTCAACTTCATCGCCCCTAAAAAGAAAAGAGCCCAGCATGTCGCGCACCTTCACCCTATTGGTATCATCTGCAGCGTCGAGCATGGTATCTAAGATCGTTTTTTCACCATCAAGATACTCTGCCTGGTTTTGAGCGAAGTAGCCTAATTGTACATTGTGCCCTAAGTTGATGTTTCCCTGACCCTTTTCATCACCCACTATAATTTTAGCGAGCGTGGATTTCCCCATACCGTTTTGTCCTACAAACGCAACACGCTTACCTCGCTCGATCATTAGGTCTATATTGTCAAGAACCTTTTTATCACCATAAAATTTACTGACATCTTCCAGCTCTAAAACAATTTTACCCGGCTGGATGGATTTGGTAAAATTGATGTTCATGGCAGCGTTATCAGTCTGCTCGACCTCGACCACATCCATACGGTCCAGTTTCTTGATAAGACTCTGTGCCATGGTGGCCTTACTCGCCTTAGCTTTGAACTTTTGAATAAGTTTTTCTGTGCGCTCTATTTCCTTTTGCTGGTTTTTGAAAGTCGCTTCTTGTTGCTCTCTCATTTCAGCACGCAATGCGAGGAACTTTGTATAAGGTTTAGGATAATCGTAGATGCGTCCCAAGCTGATCTCAATGGTACGATTGGTCACGTTATCAAGGAACATCTTATCGTGGCTGACGATCATCACTGCTCCTGGGTAATTTTGTAAAAAGCCTTCCAACCATAAGATAGAGTCTATATCCAGGTGATTTGTAGGCTCATCCAGTAATAAAATATCGTGCTTCTCCAGTAGTAATTTAGCGAGCTCAATACGCATGCGCCAACCTCCAGAGAGTTCATCGGTGAGCATGTCAAATTGCTCTGGTTTAAATGCCAGACCTTTCAGAATTTTCTCTGTTTCACCTTGATAGTGGTACCCACCTATGATTTCATATTCATGCGTCAGATCAGATAGATCCGTGATCAACTGGCTGTAGGATTCACTTTCATAATCCGTTCTTTCCGCAAGTTGCTGGTTGATCTTGTCTAGTTGGGTTTCTATGGATCTCGCTTTCGCGAAAGCGGTATAAGCCTCCTCAAGCACTGTTCTTCCCTGTACAAAATCAATGTCCTGCCGCAAAAAACCGATGCTCACTTCTTTTTCAACAGCAATGGTACCCGAGTCGTGTGGAACATCGCCAGAAATAACCTTGAGTAATGTGGATTTACCGGCACCATTCTTACCGATCAAGCCTACACGATTTCCAGGGTTCAGTCGGAAAGTTACCTCCTCAAAAAGAGATTCGCCGCCGAAGCTTACATGAAGGTCATGGATGTTGAGCATGATAGAAATTTGCTGCAAAGATGCCTATCCTTTCTGGGATAATAAAATGGTATATATGAATTGATCAAATCAAACTTGAAAACGTGCAATGTCGATTTCAGGCGGGAGTGGCTTATCGTGAAAAACGTGATCATACAGTTGCGATGCAGCCCAAGGCGCCATCAGAACAGCACGACTTCCCATACCATTAAAACAAATCACGTTTTTATGATCAGCATGACTTCCCAAAAATGGACGCCGATCTTGAGTAGTAGGTCTAATCCCTGCTTTGTGATCAATAATTTCATAAGGCAACTTTAGAAAACGCTCCAATCTTGATGTTAAAAACTCAAGACCGCTTGCGGATGCGTTATAGTCAAGATTGTGGCGATCGTAGGTTGCACCTACCCAAAACAAGTCATCTTTATAAGGCATCAGAAAAACGGAAGATTTAATAATGTGATCTAATTTGAGACCTGGCACTTTGATAGTAAGAACTTCTCCTTTATTGCCTTGAATAGGTAAGTTGTTGAAGTAAGGATTGTCAGTTATTCTATAACCGTCTGCAAAGAAGATCTGGTTAGACGTGAAATCATTATAACTCAAGCTTTCACCTTTAACTTGTAATTGATCGTAATCAAACGATGAGAGAAGCACCTGATTTCTGGATTTAAAAAACTCAATCGTTTTAGCCATAAATGCGACCGTGTCAAGCCAGCCAGTCTCAGTAACTTCACCAAACCCATGAGGAGCATCTATTCCATGAACCTGCACATTTTTCAGAGGCTGGTCAACCATAAAACGACTCAAGTCTGACTTAGCGGATTTCTTACACCAAGTAACCACCTCTCTTTTATCATGAAACCGTCGATAGATGGATATGGGGTGAAGCAATTTTGCGTTGAGTTCCCCCTCTATTTTTTTATAGAATGGAATAGCAGAATCCAGTTGCTCCTCGCCTTTCCAAACACTTGTAAACCGCTTCAAAATTGTAGGATTATAAACTCCAGCTGCAACAGAACTAGAAGACTTTAATCGATCGCTTATCATCACGAAAGAACGACTGTTAAAATAAAATCTCCAAGCTAAACAACAGCCTGAAATACCGGAACCAACAATGATATTATCCACTTGCATTTGAAGAATTGAGTTGAATCGGCCTTAGTAGTAGTAGTTGACTATTAAGGCATACGTTTTCTTAAACCTTTCGAGAAGTCTGACTTTGAAACCCAGAACAAATATAACTTGACCTACGACCAACAAAAAAGCCTCGCGATTGCGAGGCTTTAATATAAGAATCTAAATAATTAGTTATTCCACATTTCCAATTCAAAATTTCTAATGTCCTCTTTCAGTCTTTCGGCTTCAAGGAGACGCATCATAGAATTGTCGCTAATATATTCGCCAATCTCTCGATCACCATATACGTTATCAACCTTTGTGATTACAGCATTAAAGCGCCTTGAATTTAACAAATGATCAAAAGAAATAGGTTTTGCCGAATTGCCGGAATTAAAAGCTTTGGCATCGTGTAAAATTTCCCGTGCATTTGGGTAGTAGACCCAGAATAAAGCAACTTCAGCACCTGTGTCAGCTGTAACACCAGCCTTAGCAGCCACGTCTATTACCATAGGTGCAATACCTAAGAGTCTATAACGTAATTCACCCTGACGAGCATCGAAGTACCAAACCCCACGAATCTGATAAGATTTAACATCACTTGGATTTATTTTAGTCTCCTCAACATATTGATCAAAATCTGGAATGTTGTAAACCGTATCAATATCCATCATGGGCACACTGTCGTTGTAGACGATGAAATTTTCATTTAAAATTTCTGTTCCACGATCAGATATTCTGGTCAGAGATAATGAACCTTCTACCTCGCCAGCAGTTTTGGCCTGAGTAAAATAAGAATCTCCGTACAGTTTTATCTCATCATTTCTAGCAGCTTCGGTTAAGACCTGGTACAATGAACGACGACCATCACCTAAACGGTCATCAAGAGGATAGAGCAGCGGAAAATTAACACGCTCATCCAAGTCAATCGTTTCCCAAACAACTCGTTGCCAAAGAACATCACGTTTAGCGATATACCCATACTCTAAAGGTTGATCGTTGTTGATCTCTCTCTCTTCATCTGTACTGGTATAAAAATCCTCAGGAGACTCTGCATTTAGAAGATTATTCTGAGCAGAAAGTATTCCTGAAAGAAGTATTCCCGATAAAACTAAAAATTTGCGCATTATAATTATAATTAGTCTGTAATCTCAATTGTTACAGAAGATGTACTCTTGATGTTAACACCAGGAACGATCGCCTTGATGTTTGCAATCTGAACTAGATCACCACGTCTTGCTTGTGCTAAAAGACCTTTAGCTCTAGCATCCAGCTTATTACCATTAACCGTTATCGATGGCTTTCCAGGGACCTGAAACAAGAAACTTGTAACTTGAGGCTTCAAGTTGAAATCAAAATCCAAGAACTCAGCAGAGATTGTCGAAATACCCAAACTTGAACGAGTTTTCTTTACGTTCTCATACTGTCCACTCACCATTCCCGTAGGACGTGGTAAACTCTTAATACGGAATGATTTGCTATCAGTAACAGTACCACCATCTGGCAGCTTACCAGTTACATTTATTACTAACTCTTTCCCTCCACGAGGCTTTACAGTATACTTGTTACCAGAAACTTTGTTCAACCCTGGAGCTGAAGCTGTCACATTATTGTCTGGAATTCCAGCAAATGATATTGTCATCGGGTTATCAACAGCCTGATACACTACGTTCATCTTATCTGCCGATATAGTTGCTGAATCTGGCTTAGGTATCGTAGCAAAACTTTGATTTACCACAACCTCTTTTTCCTCACCACCTTCTTCAAAATATAATGCACCAGTGATCTCATGCTCACCAGGGTTTCCTGCACCTACATCAAGCTTAATACGACCAGCTTCAATAGAATATTGATTTTCAGAAAGGGCACGGCCATCGAGCTTTAACTCTACACGATTAGGTTTTAAAGTAGCATCTTTTCTACCCAAAACAATCTCTCCATCAAATTTCTCACCATTGAAGTAAGCAGACTTGGGCTGCTCCATAAGAGTAGTATAGTTATCCATACTAACCTCTTTTTCCATTTGACCTTGTAAAAGATCACTTAATACTTCAGTCTCCGTATTTTTAACTTGACTCTGAAGTAAAGTTATTTTAGCAACCGAAGCAATAAGTGGAAAGCCTTGATAGTGATACTTTAAATACTCTACTTCGTTTCCATCTCTATCTTCTTCTGGTGCCGGTGTGAATTTCTCGTTCAATTCATTTTTCAACGCAGTGTTATTACCTACTACAGAGAGCATATTATCTCTATAAGACGTCATGCGATTCAAAAACTCCTGACCGCGATCGGTATAACCATCTCCTCTAAAAAATTCTTGATCTAAGTAATCTCCCTTATCCATCACCGCATAATCCTCTGGATCTTCTACAGTACCTTCCAATTCTGATTTAATTCCATCAAGGTAAGCGTAATAGTCCTTCGAAATTTTATCAACCTGCTCCGCTTTTTGCTGAAGCGGTTTATACTTAGCTGGTTGTTCTGAAGCTAGCTGAGCCAAACCTGCCATAGCATTCTGGTTTTTTACAGTAGCCGCTTCATTACTTTCTTCAATGTTTACATTAAGCAAACCGAAAGCGTTCAAAACCTCTTTACTCATATTCAATGCCAGCATGGCGATGAAAACCAGATACATCAGGTTAATCATCCGTTGCCTTGGCGAATCTCCTCCTGCCATAATCTCTTAAATTATAATTAGCTGTTTAAATTAATATTATAACTAGTTGCAACTAATTATCCTTTCATGGCACCTAACATGTTACCATAAACTCCATTAAGTGATGATAGGTTATTTGTCAAACCTTCCATTTGAGCTTTCAACTTATCAGCATTATCTGCGATTGCTGCATTAGCTTCAGCTTGTCTTGCTGATGCCTCAAGCTGAACTTTGTAAAGACCGTTAAGCGTTTCCATTTGAGAAGCCGCTAGAGACATCTCTTCTGAATACTTTTTAGTTGAAGTCATAGCATTTGCTGCTGGAGCAATTCCTTTTGCAGCTCCTTCAAAATTTCTGATGCTGTTTCCTAAGCTACTCATCAATTCAGCATCAATACGAGCTTCTTTAAGCATCTTATCAAGTTTAGCAGAAAGCTGCTCTTCTGGAGTTTTCTTCACTTCTTTCTTTCCACCTACAGATTGACCACCTGCAAGTTCTGGATACACAAGTGACCAGTCTAGTTCATCTTTTACTGGTTCAAACGCAGAAATCGCAAAAATGATTGCTTCAGTAATAAGTCCGATGGCCAATAATGTCGTACCACCAATTTTTGCACCACCTCCAATTGGAATTTCCCAGTGAGCAATTTTAAATAATGCTCCGATGATTACAATTGACGCACCTAGACCGTACGCCATGTTAAATAATTTCTTTACTTTTTTAGATTGTGCCATGTTGTTAATTAAGTTAAGTTATAGTTTAAATTTAGTTGAATTAAAAGTTATTAGTTAGTTGACGCATTAAGAGTAACGTCAGTTCCTAAATAAGATTGTACTGTTCTGAAACCTATATAGCTACGAGCACTATCCTGGTATTCAAAATCTCTAGTACCTACTTGAAGGAAGTAGGATACATCTTTCCAAGATCCTCCTCGCACACCTTTACGTCTGTTATTCTTATCATTCACCGCTGGACTCATGCTGGACATGTACTCATAAGAACCCACGTCATAAGATGAATCAACCCATTCAGCAACGTTACCAGACATGTTGTACAAACCATACTCATTAGGCTCGTATGATTCAGCCTCTACTGTATAAAGCGCTTGATCAGCTGCGTAATCACCACGCAACGGCTTAAAGTTTGCCAAGAAGCAACCCCTATCATTTTTAGCGTAAGGCCCACCCCAAGGATAAGTTGCACCTTCTAAACCACCACGGGCCGCATATTCCCATTCAGCTTCAGTAGGCAAGCGGTACTGGTTAACACGCTCCACATTCTTCTGTTTTCTGTAGGCATTGTGGTAAAGTGTTCTCCACTGACAAAAAGCTTTTGCCTGAGTCCACGTCACCCCAACAACTGGATAGTCTGAGTATGCCTCATGATAAAAGTAATCATTATGCATAGGCTCATTATAACTGTAGTTGAAATCTCTGATCCAAACGGTAGTATCTGGATAGACCTTAATTTTCTTTTGAGTAATGTAATCACTACGCTTGGAACCCTTATTCCTTGCAGCAGCTTCCATATCCATTTCAGTATAAGTGAATACTATTTTTTCAGTATCTATGGTGCGCTGACCGTTGTACGCCTCTTCAAACGGAATGTACATTGAATCGTAAACCTCAGCATAAAACTCATCTGGTATTTCATCTTGTTCCCAGATCAACTCCACATCTGGATTTAACTTACGACCTTCACCATCTAGACTCAAATCAGCATAATTGTTTTTATAATACTCTTGCCATGGAGTCAGATCTTCGCTTTCATCAGCATCAAGAAATGCATACTCGCCTATACCACCATCACCTGGCTGAGCACCCTGTAAATCGGCAGCAAGAGCCAGTTTGGTTTTGAATATAGAATCACGAACCCAGTATACAAACTGACGGTACTCTGCGTTTGTGATTTCAGTCTCATCCATGTAATAAGAAGGAACTGTAACAGTTTTTGTAGGAGCATCGTTGGTAGCAGCAATATCCTCATCTGCTTTTCCCATAATGAAGGCACCTCCTGGAACCAAAGTCATACCGTAAGGCTTCTCTGGATTCCATTTTTTACCCTTGGCACCCACTAGCTGCCCTCTGTCGCCCTTACCACAACTCGCTAACAAGGCGATTACTGCTGTCAAGACTATTAACTTTTTCATAAGAGTTATTCTTTACTAACTGATCAGTTTAAGGTGGTAAACCTATTTATAATATTTGGATTGTACAACATTTTATGAAATTTCAAGATACGAAACAATCTATTAAATTCATATCTCATTCTTCATTCGAGCTTTGATCCAGCGCTCAGGAAGCTCATTTTCAAGAGCTTTGTGATAATCTTTTTCATCACAGGCTAATAACGTGAATTGTCTTAACTTATTATTATGACCCGTAAAAAAAGGTAATTCCATCCACCACCTTTTACTCAATTGCGACTTGTAAAACACCAGCTCTTCCCTCTCATTAGGTACCGTATATTTCAAAAAGCCATTCTCAAGATTAGGAGGCTGCTCTCCCATGCGGTGACTCACACCTTCTATATAATACCACATCATCTGAGCGATAAGATGAGTGGATTGTTTATTAAGTTCTACCGGCAACTCTGATATGGACAGGATTTTAGACTTATCACTGATCCCGGCATATCTCATGAGGGAGCATATTTGTTTGCCGTTGAGACCGTTTGGGAACGCTTTCGCGAAAGCGAGATATCCACCCTCAACCACTTTCATGTCTACACTTACAACATCTGCATCCCTAAGAACCGGCTCTGACTCTGTAGAACCATCATCCAAAGCTCCCAATCGCATTGCGTCAAAATATAAGGACTCTAATAGGTCGATCTCTTCTTGAGAATTATAATATGTCTGAAAGGCTATGTTTGAATAATTAAACAAATTATAAGGTTGCTCAGATACCATTTTCCCGACAAAGTTTCCAGCATCTAAAGGAGCATCTATGTCACCCAGATCAAATTTGGAGTCCAGGTTAACAAAGTTGACCATGGCTCCCGTGGAATCAAAAGACCTGTAGATAGGATAATTTAAATCCTGACCTCCTCCTAAAACAACAAGAATGGTATTATGCTTAAGACATGCTTCAGATAAGGTTCTAATAGCGTAATAGGTATCTTCAATTTCATTACCAGGATTGATGCAACCTAAATCAATTATTTGGAAATTCCAGTCCCCTGCGTATAAATCGTAAAAGACATTCTTGACTAACTCCACTTGCGTACCAGAAAAGTCGAGATCTTGAGACCTGCGGTTTTCCCTACAGCCCACGATCGCAATATCGTAAGAAGAAAGCTCAAGTTCACCACCAACAAAAAAATCTAATTGTTGACCTATCTGACCATCCCGCAGATCTGCGCAATGATCACTCACATCAGAACCTACCGGCGTTAAAAACTCAAAAGCCATAGTTAGCTTTTCTTAGCGGTTTTAAGTTTAGTGGTAGATTTTCTTTTAGCCGCCGTTTTCTTTTTCGGAGCTTTTTTCTCAAGTAATTCCTTTGCTTTCTCCAGAGAGACCTTCAATGGGTCAACCTCTTTACCGATCTCCACTTTAGTTTTCCCTTTGACAATATTATGACGGCCCCAGCGAGCCTTCTCAATGCGAATTCCTTCTTCTTCCCAATCTACAATTAGTTTGTCCTTTTCTTTTTGAATTTTATCCTTTATGAGCATTTCAATATCAGCGTTGGAAAGATTGTCAAAATCGTATTTCTTATTCACTGAGATGAACATTCCTGCCCATTTGATAAAAGGACCAAATCTTCCCACACCTTTGGTCACAGGTTGACCGTCATACTCATATATCGGAGCATCAGCTTTTTCTTTTGCTTTAATAAGCTCCATCGCACGATCTTCAGTGATCGTCATGGGATCATCTGTCTTCTCAAGGGAAACAAATGTTTTTTCATTGAACTTCACATAAGGACCATAACGACCTTGATTCACCTCAATAGGATAGCCTTTATACTCACCTAAAGTACGTGGGAGCTTGAATAGATCAAGAGCTTCTTCCAGCTCAATAGTATTTAACGACTGAGAGGGAAGTAAACTTGCAAATTGAGGTTTCTCTTCATCGTCTGCGTGACCTATTTGTGCCATGGGCCCGAATCGTCCCAAACGCACGATCACCGGCTTGCCAGATTCAGGATGTTTTCCCAATTCTCTCTCCCCTACTTCACGTTCAGCGTTTTCGGCGACGTCTTTTACTTTAGGGTGAAAACTTTTATAGAAGTGGTCCATCATATCAGTCCACTCTTCTTTGCCTTCTGCAATATTATCAAAGGACTCCTCGACTTTAGCCGTAAAGTTGTAGTCCAGTATTTCTCCAAAATGCTCGACCAAAAAACTATTCACCACCCTTCCCACATCTGTAGGAACAAGTTTGTTCTTGTTTGAACCTGTTTTTTCAGTAAGTTGTTTCTCCTTTACTTTTCCATTAGAAAGTGTCAATTGAGTATATCCACGTTCTTCACCCTCTGACTGGCCCTTTTCAATGTATTTTCTATTCTGTATCGTGGTAATGGTAGGTGCATAAGTGGAAGGTCTACCTATGCCAAGCTCTTCTAATTTCTTCACTAGAGATGCCTCTGTATAACGATATGGTGGTCTCGTGAAACGCTGAGTTGCGGTTATGGCTTGATTGAAAAGCTCTTGTTGTTCTTCAAGTGCAGGCAATAGACCTTCTTGCTCGAGATCTTCGTCATCAGTACTTTCTAGATACACCTTGAGAAAACCTTCAAATTTTACAATCTCACCGCTCGCTGTAAACCTCTTATCGTGTTTATCTGCTTCTATTGCAACGGTAGTCCTTTCCAGCTGCGCATCGCTCATTTGACTTGCAATAGCTCGCTTCCAGATCAATTCATATAATCTAATCTGGTCTCGATCGTTACCAGCGCTGTGTTTGGAAAAATCTGTTGGACGGATCGCCTCGTGCGCCTCTTGAGCTCCCTTTGACTTCCCTTTATAATTGCGGGACTTGTGGAATTTATCTCCGTAAGCGTTTTTGATTTCCTGTTCCGCTCCTTTTTTTGCCTCGTTGCTCAAATTCACACTATCTGTTCTCATGTAAGTGATGAGACCAGCCTCATACAGTCGCTGGGCTAGTTGCATGGTACGGCTTACATTAAAGAAGAGCTTGCGAGATGCTTCTTGCTGAAGCGTTGAAGTTGTAAATGGTGGTGCTGGAGATTTTTTGGCAGGTTTTTTATTAAGCTCGGCCACTTTAAAAATGGCATCGATATTCTGATCCAAGAAATCTTGCGCTTCTTTAAGCGAATTGAGATTGCTAGGTAGTTTTGCTTTTACGACCGCACCGCTATCCGTTGTGAACTCCGCATCAATTCTAAAAGAGTCTTCACTTTTAAAATTAATGATCTCATCTTCACGCTCTACGATCAACCGTACTGCCACAGACTGTACGCGACCAGCACTGGCGCCACCTTTAACCTTACGCCAGAGAATGGGTGAGATTTCATAACCCACAATTCTATCCAAAACCCTGCGCGCCTGTTGCGCATTTACGAGATCATAATCAATCCCGCGCGGATTCTCAATCGCGTGTTGCACAGCACTTTTAGTGATCGCATTAAAAACGATACGTTTGATCTTCTCCTTTTTGAGATCAAGCTGCTCAGCAAGGTGCCATGCGATCGCTTCTCCCTCACGGTCCTCATCACTTGCGAGCCAGATCAGGTCAGAATTTTTGGCCTGTTTTTTTAACTCGCTCACCAGCTTTTTCTTGTCAGAGCTCACTACATATTTAGGAGCAAAGTCACTGTCCACGTCTACTCCTAGTTCTTTAGAAGGCAGGTCGGCGATATGGCCGTAGCTACTCGCCACCTTAAAATCCTTGCCTAAGAATTTCTCAATGGTCTTTGCCTTTGCTGGCGACTCAACGATGACTAGATTTTTGGACATGGTGAAATAATTTTGGCTCGCAAAGGTATATGTAATTTTTATATCGGCATTTGCAAAGTTTTAAAACGGGAATTTGAACGATCACATCTTGATCCATTTTTGGAATGAAAACTCGACTGTGTCCTTATTATATGTTTCAATCTTAAGGCGACGGAACACATTCTACAGGTCTTGCCTCATGAGTCTTACATCTTGTTTCTTCATCGTACTTAGAAGTTTAAAAAGCATTTAAATAATTTCGCTTTCGCGAAAGCGTAACAACCACTAACCTCCAGCAACGTTAAAAATACTGCCATTGTGTCACTTGAAATTAACTTGAAGTATATTTGCAGATTCTAAGAACGGAGCAAAGGGATGGAAAAAGTAATAGTGGAAGAACAGCAGGGAACGACCCTGGAACTTACATCAAAAGAGCAAAACAGCAGGAAACTCTACATCGAGAGCTATGGCTGCCAGATGAACTTTTCTGATAGTGAGATTGTCGCATCGATTCTTTCTGATCAAGGATTCAATACGACCAGTAATATTGAAGAAGCAGATCTCGTACTCGTAAACACCTGTTCCATAAGGGACAAGGCAGAACAAACCGTGCGCAAGAGGCTGGAAAAGTACCAAAGAGTCAAGCAAAAGGCTAATCCCAAAATGAAGGTGGGGGTTTTAGGTTGCATGGCAGAGCGTCTCAAATCAAAATTTCTGGAAGAAGAAAAGATTGTAGACATGGTTGTAGGACCAGATGCCTATAAAGACTTACCTAATCTAGTTGCTGAAGTTGATGAAGGACGTGACGCAGTAAATGTTATTTTGAGTAAGGACGAGACTTATGGAGACATCGCACCCGTAAGACTGGACTCTAACGGTGTCACCGCATTTGTATCCATCACCCGTGGCTGCGACAACATGTGTACGTTTTGTGTAGTTCCATTTACGCGTGGCCGTGAGCGTAGTCGTGACCCACAATCCATTCTTGAAGAAGTACAACAACTCGCCGACAAGGGATTCAAGGAAATTACACTTCTAGGACAAAACGTAGACTCCTATTTATGGTATGGTGGCGGTCTCAAAAAAGATTTCAAAAATGCCACACCCATGCAGCAAGCGACGGCGGTGGATTTTGCCAATCTTTTACACATGGTTGCCAGAGCGCAACCTCACATGCGCATACGCTTCTCAACGAGCAATCCGCAAGATATAAGTGATGATGTGTTGCATGCTATTGCAGAGCATCGCAATATTTGCAATTACATCCATCTACCGGTACAATCAGGTAGTGATCGCATTCTTAAAGCGATGAATCGTTTGCATACCCGAGAGGAATATATGCGATTGATCGATCGTATTCACGCCATCATTCCCAACTGTGCTATTTCGCAAGATATGATCGCAGGTTTCCCAACAGAAACCGAGCAAGACCATCAAGATACACTAAGTCTTATGGAATATGTGAAGTACGATTATGGATTCATGTTTGCCTATTCAGAACGTCCAGGAACGCTTGCGGCTAGAAAACTGGAAGACGATGTGCCAGAAGACGTGAAGAAAAGACGCCTCAATGAAATTATAGCCGTTCAACGTAGAACTGGATTTGAACGAGCTCAGTTTTTTGTGGGCAAAACGGTGGAATGTCTGATCGAGAAAGAATCCAAAAGATCAGATCAGCACTGGGCCGGACGAAACAGTCAGAATTACGTAACCGTTTTCCCAAAAGAGAACTATAAAGTAGGTGACTATGTAATGGTAGAAGTGACAGATTGTACTAGTGCGACACTTATAGGAACACCGATCGGTCTTAGCGATATGAAAGGACCTGTTACTTACGAAACCCAGAAATAATATGGAAAGCGTACAGTCGGTTAAAAATAGATTTGAACTCATAGGTAACGATGCAGGATTCAATCGTGCGATTGAAAAAGCCTTGCAAGTTGCCCCAACTGATATTTCTGTATTGGTTACTGGAGAAAGTGGTGTGGGAAAGGAAAGTATTCCAAAAATCATCCATTCTCAATCCTTTAGAAAACACGCCAAGTACATTGCTGTCAACTGCGGTGCGATTCCTGAAGGAACCATTGACTCAGAGCTGTTTGGCCATGAAAAAGGAGCTTTTACCGGAGCCACTACTACCCGATCGGGATATTTTGAAGTAGCTGATGGAGGAACGATCTTTTTGGACGAAGTCGGTGAACTGCCTCTACCTACTCAAGTACGTTTATTACGTGTTTTAGAAAACGGAGAGTTTTTAAAAGTAGGTTCTTCAAACACTCAGAAAACAGATGTGCGAATCGTAGCAGCTACAAACGTTAAAATGTTTGAAGCGATTGAGAAAGGGAAATTCAGAGAAGACCTTTACTATCGTTTAAGCACGGTTGAGATTCACTTGCCGCCATTACGTGAACGTAAAGGTGATATTCATTTGTTATTCAGGAAGTTTGCCAGTGACTTTGCGATGAAGTACAAGATGCCTACCGTGCGACTGGATGAGAATGCCGTCTCACTTTTGAGCAACTACCGCTGGAGCGGGAACATCAGGCAACTGCGCAATATCGCTGAGCAGATCAGCGTTTTAGAAAAAGATAGAGCGATCGATGCTCAAACCTTGCGCAATTACCTACCTGATGCTGGTAAAAACCTACCGGCGATTGTAAAAGAAAGCAAGAAAGGTGATAGTGATTTTGCGAATGAGCGAGAGATTCTTTACAAGGTGCTTTTTGACATGAAAAACGACCTCAACGACTTGAAAAAGCTGACTAACGAGTTGATGAGTTCAGGTAATGCCAACGAAGTGAGAGAAGAAAATCCTAATCTGATCAAGCGTGTTTTCAGCAATGAAAGTGCGGTGGATGATTATGAAGAAATTATAGATAACGGTTACTCTGAAACTACAATTGACACACCCCAATCGTATGCTAACACAGCTATTGTAAACGACAACAGTGAACCTGAAACTGTGGAAAGTACGGATCGCTATGATTTTGCCCAAGAAGTAGAAGAAGAAGAGTCACTCTCGTTAATGGATAAAGAAATTGAACTGATCAAAAAATCACTAGAACGTCATAAAGGAAAAAGAAAAGCTGCCGCTGAGGATCTTGGTATTTCAGAGCGTACGCTTTATCGTAAAATCAAGCAATATGATCTTTAGGAGAGCTGCACTGGTTTTATCATTGCTGATTGCTGCGGGACTGCAATCGTGCGGAGTGAGCTATGGATTCACTAGTGTTTCCATTCCTGATAATATCAAGACCTTCCAAGTTGATTTTTTTGGTTACGAGGCAACTCTTGTCGAACCAGGTATCGAGCGAACTTTTACTTTAGCACTACAAAATTTAATTGTTCAGCAAACCAGTCTGGATCTCGTAACAGCAAATGGCGACTATATCTATCAAGGAGAAATAACGCGGTATTACATAGCCCCAATCACAGCCACAGCAGACAATCTTGCCTCTCAAAATAGACTGACTATAGAGGTAAACGTGAGATTCATCAATACTAAAGACGACGAAGCCAGTTTTGAAAAGCGTTTCAGTTTCTTTTATGACTATGATGCAAATCAAGCCATGCAGGGGGCAACGCTGGATACAGCGCTGGAGGTCATTTATGGACAGATCACTCAAGATATTGTGAATGCAACTTTAGCAAACTGGTAGTGGATGGAGCGATTGCAACACTTGTTTGAAAATCCGCAAGAAGTCACCGGTAGCGATTTGTCTCAACTTGCTCAGATCGTTGATGAACATCCCTATTTTCAAGCAGCTAGAAGCTTGTATTTAAAATGTTTGAAGCTAGAAAACAGCCCTCAATACAACAGAGAGCTTCAAAAAACAGCTGCCATTACCACAGATCGGTCTGTGCTTTTTGATTTCATCACTTCGCCCGAGTTTATTCAAGATGACACCAGCAAAAGCATCAAGCAAAATCAGCTGAATTCCATTAAGGTCGACGCAGAGTTGGTAAGAGCAAAATCAGAAAACCTTGATGAAACCGGCGCTTATTCAAAAGTGAACGATCCAGAACTTTTTAAGAAAAAAGAGAATAAAGTAGACGAGCAACCCTTAGATTTTTCTAGAAATGATGTGTACAGCTTTAGCGAGTGGCTTAAACTCACCAGTCTAGAACCCGTTGAAAAAACCTCAGCTACACAAGAATCTGAAATTAATATTAACGAGGAACTACGCAAAAAGAAAATGGCCCGCATCGATCGTTTCCTCGCAGATAAGCCAAAAATCAAACCTGCAAAAGGCAAAGTTGAATTTGTAGATATAGAGATTGAGAATCCTGCAGCACCTCTTATGACAGAGACTTTGGCAGGAGTCTATATGGCTCAGAAAAACTATGCAAAAGCCATAAAATCATACGAGATTTTAATATTGCAGCATCCAGAAAAAAGTAGTTTCTTTGCAGACCAAATTCAGAAAATCAAGGATTTACAAAGTAACAGCTAGATGACGACATTTTATATATTCTTAGGTCTAATCGTTTTAGTATCATTTCTACTGGTAGTAGTGGTCATGGTTCAAAATCCTAAAGGTGGCGGTCTCTCCAGTGCTTTCGGTGGTGGTGGTACGCAACAATTGGGTGGTGTTAAAAAAACTGGAGACTTCCTAGACAAGAGTACTTGGGTACTGGCTACGGCTCTTTTAGTATTGATTTTGCTTGCCAGCACAACGTTGATTAGCGGAACATCTACTACAAACCGTCAGATCGCTGATCCAGATGCGGTAGAGCAAGTAGACAGCGCACCTGTACTCGACGGTGAAGAAACGGAAGCTACCCAAGGTGCAGCAAACGATTCTATCTAGAAAAACTCATTTCACAATTGATAAAAATCCAGTCTTACGGCTGGATTTTTTTTGTGTCTTGTCCTCACCTCTGGCTCCTATCAGCCTCACCCTCAACCCCTCCTGCATTCCTCTCACTCGTACCTCGATCGTCGGATGCAAGAGAGAGGGGAGCTTCATATTGAGAAGTGCAAATAGATTTCTCTATAGCCACAGCCCCTTCTACATTCTTCTCTCTCGTACCTCAGTCGTCTTATACAAAAAAAAGAGGGGAGCTTTCTTTTCAAATATGCTACATATCAGCTTGTCATTTTTTCAGCGACCTAGATCATTTGCGGCAATTTGTCAGTAAGCTGTAAATGGCACATAAATGGAAGAGTGCGCAACAGATTAATCATTAAAACTTATAAAATGGCAGTAAATATTCAACCTCTTTCTGACCGCGTGCTTATCGAGCCGGTGGCAGCAGAGCAAAAAACAGCTTCTGGACTTTATATCCCAGATACAGCAAAAGAAAAACCACAACAAGGTAAAGTGGTAGCAGTAGGTAAAGGAAAAAAGGATCACGACATGACCGTAAAAGTGGGTGACACTGTTCTTTATGGTAAGTACAGTGGTACTGAGCTCAAGCTTGAGGGTAACGATTACCTCATGATGCGTGAGGATGACATATTAGCGATCGTATAAATCATAATTTTTGATTGGAATCTTTTGGATCTCGCTTTCGCGAAAGCGTTGATGCTATAAGCTCTAAGCAATAAGCACTAGGCTAATATGAGAGATTTCAGGAAGTATTCAATTTGGCAGTTAAGCCATGAGCTTACTTTGAAAATCTATAAGTCGACAGAAGGGTTTCCCAAAGATGAGATTTATGGCTTGACATCTCAAATCAGAAGAGCATCGACTTCTATCCCTACAAATATTTCAGAAGGCTGTGGTCGAGAGTCAGATGCAGAATTCAATAGATTTTTGAGCATCGCACTTGGATCTGCAAATGAAGTGGAATACTTGATATTGTCATCTTCTGATTTAAACTATATAGACATTAGTGTTCGCGATGATCTTCATGAGAGCATCAACACCATCAAAAGAAAAATTTACACTCTAAAACAAAAACTTAAATCTAATTAGCCTTAAAGCACTTTGAGCTTATAGCTTACTGCTTAAGGCCTAAAACCTATAAAAATGGCAAAAGACATAAAATTTGACTTAGAAGCTAGAGACGGCATCAAGCGTGGTGTAGACGCACTTGCTAATGCAGTTAAAGTAACTCTAGGACCTAAGGGTCGTAACGTAATCATCGGGAAATCATTTGGTGCTCCAGCAGTAACTAAAGATGGTGTGAGCGTTGCAAAAGAAATCGAATTGAAAGACGAGCTCGAAAACATGGGAGCTCAAATGGTAAAGGAAGTTGCTTCCAGAACTAACGACCTCGCTGGTGACGGTACGACTACCGCTACGGTTCTTGCTCAAGCTATCGTAAAAGAAGGTTTGAAAAACGTTGCTGCGGGTGCTAACCCAATGGATCTTAAACGTGGTATTGATAAAGCTGTCGAGGCTATTACCGCTGATCTTGACAAGCAGACTAAAAAAGTAGGCGACAGCAGTGATATGATCAAGCAGGTTGCTTCTATTTCTGCCAACAATGATGATATGGTGGGTGATTTGATCGCTCAGGCATTCGGGAAAGTAGGTAAAGAAGGTGTTATCACCGTTGAAGAGGCAAAAGGTACTGATACCTACGTAGATGTAGTTGAGGGAATGCAGTTTGACCGCGGTTACCTATCTCCTTACTTCGTAACGAACTCTGAGAAAATGACTACAGAGTTAGAGAACCCTTACATCCTTCTCTTTGATAAGAAGATCTCTACTATGAAAGAGTTGATGCCGGTTCTTGAGCCAGTAGCTCAAACAGGCAAGCCACTTTTGATCATCGCAGAAGATGTAGATGGTGAAGCTCTTGCAACTCTTGTAGTAAACAAACTACGTGGTTCATTGAAGATTGCAGCGGTAAAAGCTCCAGGTTTTGGAGACCGTAGAAAAGCAATGCTTGAGGATATCGCGATCTTGACTGGTGGAACTGTAATTTCTGAAGAGCGTGGATTCACTCTTGAGAACGCAACCATCGACATGCTAGGTACTGCTGAGAAAGTGGATATCGATAAAGATAACACGACAATCGTAAACGGTGCTGGGTCAAATGATGATATCAAAGCCCGTGTAGGTCAGATCAAATCTCAGATCGAGAACACAACTTCAGACTACGATAAGGAAAAGCTTCAGGAGCGTCTTGCTAAGCTTGCTGGTGGTGTTGCCGTACTTTATGTAGGTGCTGCTAGTGAGGTAGAGATGAAAGAGAAGAAAGACCGTGTAGATGATGCACTTCACGCAACTCGTGCAGCCGTTGAAGAAGGAATCGTTGCCGGTGGTGGTGTAGCCTTGGTAAGAGCAAAATCAGTTCTTACTAAACTTAAAGCCGCAAACGCCGATGAAGAAACAGGTGTAGCCATCGTTGCTCGCGCGATCGAGGCTCCATTGAGAACCATTGTTGAGAACGCCGGTGGTGAAGGTAGCGTGGTAATCGCTAAAATTCTTGAATCAAAAGGAAACCAAGGTTACGATGCTAAAAACGATGCATACGTAGACATGCTTAAAGAAGGAATCATCGATCCTAAGAAAGTAACACGTGTTGCTCTTGAAAATGCAGCATCAGTTGCAGGAATGATCCTTACTACAGAGTGTGCTCTAGTTGATATTAAAGAAGATGAGCCAGCTGGTGGTGGTATGCCAGGGGGTATGCCAGGCGGCATGGGCGGAATGATGTAAGATCATCCATCTGATAGTTTTAAAAGCGGTCCTAGCGATAGGATCGCTTTTTTTATTCCCGCTTTCGCGAAAGCAAAAATTCTAAAAAATTTGATCAGTAAATAGATATTGAGCTTGCATAAGATAAATTCAGCAAGTATTTTAGAATTTCTTAATAAAACCAACCCATGGATATATCTTTTGACATTTAAAAAGCTGCAATTTTTGGAGGGCTTATAGCTCTATTCTTCGCTTTTCTTATTAAAAGGAAACAATCAAATCGGAAAAACAAATGAAATTGACCAAACTCGAAATTTTAGGGTACATCGTCATCGTGTTATTTGTGTCATCAGAAGTCTTTAAAGGAGTGTTTATTGAAAACCTACTCGCGGGAAATGTGATGACGCTATTCATGACATTTGCTCTAGTCTTATCGACAATCATGATTATAATAAGATTAAGTCAGAAATCAGATACGAATCGCAGCAAAAATTAATCGTGATGTTTGCTTGTAAAGATCTAATAGATAAAGCACTCATCGCATGATGTCTTTTAGTCGTTGCTATTTTATTTTATAACCCGTTGTGCATTTTAAATAATGTTGATCTTAATATTGTTAATGTTCCTTCTAAAGATGTGTTTGTTGATGTACTGAACTACGGTCAGCGCTGCTATCTTGGATATTATTCTTGTCTTAAAGCCTTTGAAGGACTTGGCATAATTGCGTCTTATCATAAATTGGTCGCACAATTGGGAGAAGAGTGTCTCTATACGCTTCCTTGATTTTCTAAAGATGTATGGCTGTTTTTTATAGTCCAGTTGGTTCTTTCTCATGGGGGTATCGAGTTTTATTTTGCAGCTCTTAAAAAGGTCAAGCTGAATCTGTGCCGATAGATAGCCCTTGTCTCCTATCAAAATGCAGTCTCTAATCTGGGTTTTAATGTCCTTGAGGTAATAGATGTCATGTACCGATGCAGGCGATAGCTCCATCTGGGAATTTGGGGATATGAAACCTGGCCAAGTGGTAAATGTGCGGGAAGGAGTAGAAAAGATCTTTATGGCGCCAGATATGGAAAACGCACAGTTTAATTATTTTATGTATAAGAATGTACCGGTTCAAGAAGGAAAACTAGAGGTTGCCTCCATGTATAAAGCTGGTAAACCAGATGGACAATACATTGTACTCAACCTTGCAGCAGGACAGATGGGAGCCGCAATTATGAAAGATGGCGAAACAGTAAAAAAGTACGATGTTAAATAATTTGATCTGATTTTTGTTATCCAACCAACCATAAAAAAACCAGCGCTCTCGCGCTGGTTTTTTTGTATCTGAATTTTTGGATGATTTAGTTAATCCCTACTACTTCTAGATCAAAAACTAAATCCTGACCTGCTAGTGGGTGATTTGCATCAACGATGATAAAATCATCCTTTACATCTGCAACTCTCAACTGGCGCTCAGATCCATCAGGATTTGTAGCCATGAGACCCATACCTACTTCAGACTTGATCTCTTGCGGCAAATGCTGACGCTCAACTTTTTGGAAAAGCTCTTTTTTGATATCTCCATAGGCTTCATTCATTGGGATCTCGATCGTTTTGGTCTCATTGACCTTCATGTCGATCAGTCCTTTTTCAAAACCTGGGATCAATTGTCCTTGACCTAGTTTAGCCTCTAGTGGTTCACGATCTCTAGAAGAATCAAAGACTCTCCCGTCATTTTTGAGTTTACCTGTGTAATGAACTTTAACGGTGTCATTTGCTTGTACTTGACTCATAAAATTTTCAATTTTTGCGAATGTAACAAGCACAAAATGGCTTAAAGAATGGATCGAGGATGATTTGTTGATTTAAGAAGAACTTAACAATTAAGGGTAGATTGTAATTGTACTTATTCGTCCTTTCAGAAAATGAAGCGGACATTCTAGAAAAAAAAACGCCGTAAGACTTTTTAAAAAAGTTGTTTTGCATCAAAATCAACAATTCATGAAAAAAGTTTTACTTATTATCAATTTATTGAGCATTGGTTTCTTATGTGCTCAAATCCCAAGTGGTGCTCTTGCAACCTATAAATTTACGGGTGGCTCGTTTGTTAATGAGGCAAATCCAGGCGTAGGAGATTTGGTGCCCCAAGGTTCAGGATGGTTATTGAGAAATGACCGCGACGGTAACATGAACAGTGCTTTACGCAACCGTCAGGAAGAATTTAACGGTTTGGTTTTAAATCAAGCAACTAATACGATTTCTTTCAGTTTTTGGTACTTGTTTGAAAATCCTATTGTGGGCAACAATGAAGAAGGTATTCTGCAAATGTTTGACCCACAGGGCGAAGGAGTCAGAGTTACTAAACGCGCGGGAAACGAATTTGCAGTTAGAGTGAAAACGACGACAGCAGATCAAACCATAGTCTTTACGCATCCGGCTCTAAGTCAACCAGCATGGGCACATGTGGTCGTAAACGTAGCCAGAAGGACTTCAAATTTTGCTGTAAATGTTCTTGTCAATGGCAATATAGCTCAAGCTCAAGGTTCTAACGTGGTCAATTCTACAGGTAGTTTATTGAGCGCTGGTGCTCCTTTCATTTTATCACCAATAGTTAGTCAGTTCGGATTGCGTAGCGCAACCGATGATATACGTATCTACAATAGAGAACTAGCGCTAGGTGATGCTATTAATCTAAGTAATGAACCTGGACTCGCACGTCAATCTCGAGTTTACGTAGATGTTGATGCAACAGGAAATCAATTTGGAACTAGCTGGACAGATGCAGTGACTAACCTACAAGCTGCTATAGCTATTGCAGATGATAATGCAGAAATATGGATTGCAGATGGTACGTATACCTCAACCACAACTAACCGAACTATTCCTGTAATGACTATTGACAAAACAGTAAGTATTTTGGGAGGTTTCAACGGGTCTGAAACAAATGTAAACCAGCGAGATCCAGAGGCTAACCTAACCATCATAACTGGCGATCTCAACGATAACGACTCTGTCCTGGTGGCTGATAATGCTACACGCAGCGAAAACATCAATAAATTATTAGATGTACAGGTCAATGGTGTGATCGTGGATGGTATTACCCTAAGTGGTGCCATGGGGGCTGACTCTCTAAGCTCGTTAAACGGTTCTGGAGCCATTCTGATAAGAAATGATCTGACTGACTTTACAATTTCAAACTGTATTATTGAGGGTAACGTAGCACGATTTAGAGGATCTGTAGTGCTTTATGAACCTATCAATACGGGTGTAAGCACTTTTACCATGGATCGCTGTATCGTGCGTAATAACTTGACCGCTCAAGGTGGAATAACATTAGGTGCGAGGGCAGGAAGTATTCTCGATGCAACGATTACAAATACTGTCATAGCATCAAACCTATCAAATGATCTACCAGGTCCTTCTCAGCCTAATTATGCTAGTGCCATTCAAGCTAGAGTTATGGAACTAGGGGGTGTCCTCAATTTTGTAATGATTAACTGCACGATCGCTGGGAATGAAGATCTTAATACTCAAAGTTTTAGATCCATATATTTTGATCAACCAGAAGCAAATAATAATAATATGTCTATAGAAATCTATAACAATGTTTTTAATGGAAGTACAGATGCTGGAGGCTTTACAATTACTCCTATAGGAGTCAATCAAAACAATAATAGAACCTATTTATACGACTTTGATTCTAACGTGACTGACGTTGCTTTTACAGCCATTCCAGATGCTGATGAAGTCAACACTATTTTTGCATCAGACCCATCTTTTGTTGATGCAATAAACGGAGACTTTAGACCCGTGAGCGGCTCTATATTAATAGATTCTGGGAACTCCTCATTGAGTAATACAAGCATGGATTTATCTGGCAACAACCGCATTGTGGGCAACTCTATAGATATAGGAGCTTACGAATTTGGGTCAACGGCTGGATTGGACAATAGCAAATTATCAAAAATCTCTGTTTACCCAAATCCCGCTGTTGATATGATCTACGTGGATTGTGGTGATCTCGCTTTCGCGAAAGCGGAATTATTCAACCTACACGGTCAAGTAGTCAAAAGATCTACCCAGAACAAAATTGAGGTCGCTGGCTTGAAAACTGGATTTTACATCCTCAAGGTGGAAATCAAAGGTGGCAACACCACTACGAAAAGAATATTTATAAAATAAATTATGTGTTTTGAGTATTTTTTGATATTACAGTAATTTTATGATTCATTGCGGCGGTAATTTTAAGATTGTCGCCGCAATTGCTTTACATGTTGAAAAAAACACTCTACTTTTTATTATTCACCACTTTTTTAGTCCAGGCGCAAGAAATACAACCCTATCTCTTTAAACTGGATGATTATGTCGCATTGCCAGCCAAGACGATTTACTCCATAAAAAAGGACGGCCTGGGGAACCTATACGCGGCGACAGAAAATGGTCTTTTAAGAATGAATGACCAGGGTGTAGAATTGCATAGGGCTGCTGGCCAGAAGGGACGTGCGGTATTCAATCTCAATGTGGATCGTAAAGGTCAGGTATGGATGTCAAACCTTGCGCAACAGGTGTTGCTATTAAAAAAGGATTCCCTTTCCGTTATTAAATCCTTTGCTCCTCAAATAGATGGAGGCATGCCTTTAATCAGTACAGAAGCTGGACAGGTTGCCGTTTTACAACGGGAAAATATTTTCCTAATCAAAAATAAAGAGCAGATTGAATCTTATAAAACTCCAGATCCAGATGTACTGAGATCTAATTTAGTTCATTACAATAATGCATGGTATTTTTTCCAAGGAAATGGATTGTATAAATTTAAGAATGAACGCATTGAATTAATCCGTAGCTACTCACGCCATGATAAAGTAACAGGGGGAGCGCAACTTTTTAGGCACGCCAATCAATGGCATATCATGCTAAATGATGAAGATGAGGTAAAAGTTTATGAGCTGGGAAAAAGTGAAAGACATTTAAAATCGTTTAATGGTATCAAGAATCTCGTGATCACAAGCCTGCATGCACATAATGAGGAGATTTTCATCAGCACCTCAAAAGGTTTGTTTATCTATCGGCTTAAACAAGACGGCTCTTATGACATTAAAAACGTATTGAAACATCGCACGGTCACCGATGCCTTTAGAGACGAAAATGGGTCTCTTTGGATCAGCACTTATAAAGATGGCATCTACGTATTGCCCAATACTGCTATTGAACAAATAAACCTTCCCAATCGAGCTGATTATTTGATCACGAACTTTTTAACCAAAGACAATGGACTTTATTTTATAGTAGACGACGCGCGATTGTTCTTTCTAGATGAAAATGGTGTGTTTCATTCTACTGAAATCAAAAGAAGGTCAGATCAAAAACTGATCAGAATAAATGAAAACGAAGCTTTCTTGATCAATCAAGACATCTATAATTTATATGGGAATAAAAGTGAAATCACAGCTTCTTTTCCAGGAGTCAAGGATATCATCAAAGTTGAACAAAACTATTTTATAGCTACCTATAACAAGCTGATCAAGACAGACTTGAATTTTAAAGTCATTAAACATATCAACGGACGTTCCTCGCAAATTAAACCTTTAATTCCTGGAAAAATCGTGGCAGAATTTGCTGGATCGCTCCAAGTTTTAAATTCTAACTTAGGTGTTGAAAAGGTTTTAGGTTTCAACGGATCTTCCATCACGCCACGAAAATTTCAAGCCTATAGTTACGGTGAGGAGATTATTGTTCTAGATGAAAATGGCCAACTCTTACGTGCAAAATTTTCTAATGACAAATGGAATGTTGAAGAGTTCAAAATTCAAGGTAGTGGCAGCATTTTCAACATTAGGGATTTCAGCATTCAAGGAGACCTGATCTTTATATTAACGGACAACGGCCTCATAAAAAAATCCCTAATCAGCCATCAGGAATCCCGCGTGGATGCTCAGGGAACCATAAAATGGAGTGAGGCTGCAGAGCTACAGACCGATTCTGACTATCTTTTTGTGCTTACCTCCAGCAGGATTCTCAAAATTTCAAAATCCATCTTTAGTCAGAAAATTATCGCTCCTAACTTCAGAACTTTATCTGAGTCGTACTCAAATGCTGAAGATTCATTAAAAACTTTAAGGATAGCTTATAATTCAAGAAGTGTGCAACTCCAGTTTGTAGATGACGCCTTATTCCCTCAGAATCGATTTACACCGCTTGTAGATCAAAAAGGCGAGTGGATCGATTATCAAAAAAACTTTCAAAAAACCATTAATGATCTACCACCAGGAAATCACGAGATCAAGGTTCGATTTCAAAATTTGTTTACAGGAGCTGTCGCATCACCTCTTATTCTACCTATAGAAATTGAAACGCCCTTTTTCCTAATGTGGTGGTTCATAGGACTAAGCATTACCTGCGCAGCTATTATATTATGGCTAATCTACTTTTTAAGAGGAAGATTTGTAAAGCGCAAAATGCAAAAGGAGCTCGAGAGGGAAACTAGAGAAAAGAACCTGACCCAACTCAAATTGGAAAATCTGCGCTCGCAGATGAATCCGCATTTTGTGTTCAATTCCCTCAACAGCCTTCAAGATTATATTTTGTCTAATAATAAGTTGCTTGCTTCTTCTTATCTAGTGCGATTTTCTAGGTTGATGCGCATGTACCTCAATCACAGTCGTCGCGCCTTT
Source organism: Nonlabens spongiae (assembly GCF_002117125.1). Taxonomy (NCBI): domain Bacteria; kingdom Pseudomonadati; phylum Bacteroidota; class Flavobacteriia; order Flavobacteriales; family Flavobacteriaceae; genus Nonlabens; species Nonlabens spongiae. The sequence goes on along the minus strand of NZ_CP019344.1, from coordinate 3,025,169 downwards.
ATAAGCCTACGCAGGGAAATTGAAGCATTACAACTTTATCTAGATCTTGAAAAGGAGCGCTTTGGCGATACTTTCGTTTATACCATTGTGATTGCAGATAATATTGATCTTGATAATGCCGCCGTGCCCTCACTGCTGCTTCAGCCCTATGTGGAAAATGCCATCACTCATGGATTGCACCATAAAAAGGGTGAGAAAAAATTGGTGGTCTCATTTTCGCGACTGCAAGGAAGCGGTATTGAAATCATCATTGAAGATAATGGTGTGGGAAGAGAAAAAGCTAAATCGCTATCAAACGATGTCCATCATGAGTCATTTAGCATGATTGCAAACAAGAATCGGCTGGAGCTTATGAACAAGTACCATGACGCAAACCTAAAAGTATTTATCCACGACCTTTTTGATGAGCAAAACCTATCATCTGGAACTAGGGTCGTCATCAACCTTCCTAACATCAATCCATGAAATATATAGTTGTAGAAGATGAGCCACGCGCCCGCAACTTGATCGGAAACTTGATCAACGAGGCATATCCAGAAAGCACATTTCTTGAGGCAGAAAATCTAGAAGACGGAGTACGTATCATCAAGAAGGAGCGTCCTCAATTGGTATTTTTGGACATAAAATTACCGGGTGTCAGCGGTTTAAATATCGTGAAGCATTTTGGCAATGATGAAATCGATTTTGAGATCATCTTCACTACTGCCTATAATGAATTTGCCATAGAGGCCTTTAAAACAAGTGCCATTGACTTCTTGCTTAAGCCCATAGATCCAGTGGAGCTGCTCAACGCCACAGAACGAGCACTTAAAAATCATGAAAACACAAGGCTTAACGATAGGCTGGCGCAGTTGGAAAAAAACATGATCAATTTACAATTTGACAAAATAGCCCTTGAAGTGCCCAAAGGCTTTCTATTTGTTCCATACGACGAGATCATATACCTACAGGCACAAGGCATGTATACAGATGTCTTTATCAAAGGCAGGAACAAAGAAAATATCTGCAAGCCTCTAGGCAGGTTTGCCGAACAGTTAAGCAAGAGTCCTTACTTCTACAAGCCCCACCGCTCTTACCTTATCAATCTCAAGTTCATCAAGGAAGTGCGTAAGACAGATGGTTATTATATCGTTCTAGAAAATGGTAAATTGATTCCGGTTAGTCGTGAAAACAAAGCCGAATTTTTAGAGATCATAGAAAAGCTGTTTTGATAAAATCTAAAGAGGTATGTTAATTTAGCTCGCTTTCGCGAAAGCGTAATACCTAATAATTAATATACAACCACCCTACCCGAGCTTGTGATCCATCCTTGAGGTCCAGTTTCCAGTAATAGGTACCCGTGGGTAGTGCTTTATCGCTATCGTGCAATAATCCCTGAGTGGGCGTGCCATCCCAATCATTCTGATAATTTGTGGCTTTATATACCGTGCTCCCGTATCGATTGACAATCACAAGTTCGCTCTCTGGGTACAAATTGATACATCTGATTTCAAAAGTATCGTTGCGGCCATCACCATTAGGCGTGAATCCTTCTGGCACCACGATGCAATCTGGTCTGGCGAAAGCTTCAGCAGTATTGTTTTCTAAGTCAATGTCTGTGAAAGTTGAGATGCTATCTACCGTAACTACATTGATAAATTCCCCTGGGATGTTCAAACTTACCGTAATTTGCATGGAAGTAGTCGCCCCTGCAGCGAGATCGCCCACTTGCCACACACCACTTAACGAATCATAAATTCCCACATCTGTAGAATGAGAAACGTAAGTATAACCGCTAGGCAGATTTTCCTGCACGGTTACACCGGTAGCACCTGCAGTCTGTAAATTCTGCACTTCTATAGTAAAGGTTACCGTGTCGTTAACTTCTGGATCAAGAATATCAACGGTTTTGGTAATCGCAAGATCCAGCACTGGAAGAACTTCTAAGCTTGCAAATACAGTGGAAACATCTAAGTTATTGAGATTTGAGAAATTCTGAAAATCGTTGATGTAGATCCCAGGATCTGTACAAGTCACCTCTACTGCAAAAGAAACCTCATCAGTACCTGATGGAAAGCTCAAATCTTGAATACCAAATGCATCTCCTCCAACCACACCAGTAAATGTTCCCAACGCACCATTTTGATTGACCCAAAAGGCCTCACCAGAAATGGTCATACCTGCTGGTAAATTATCGGTAAAATTGATACCGCTTTGAGCAGGCAACCCCACTGAGTTACGCAAGTTAAAAGTTAGGGTAGAAACCTCGCCAGAGTTAATAACAGAAGGCTCAAACTCTTTGCTTGTTTGAGTCGTTAATATAAATAGACTGGATGTCGATATATTAGAACTGGGTGTAGTCTCACCTGTCACCTCAAAATCGGGTTGTACCTCTGCCCTATTTTCAAAACTCCCTCCATAACTGGGCGTTCTCGTGGGAATACGCACTTGTATGGTAGACCCAGAACTCATGCTAGGAATTACGGCTTCTATCGCATTTCCATTAATATTAAAAGTAGGCATACAACTAGCCGTACCGTTAACAACAGAACAAATAGGCGTACCCGTAATTTCAAAGTCGGGATGCATTAAATTATTAAAAGTCAGGTCACTTGCATCCACGCTCACATTTGAATTGGTTATATCGACAACCCATTCAAAATCAGTATTAATGGGTGCTGAAGTTATGGACGGAAATGTTTGCACCACGATATCTACACAAGGAACCATGGGTGTCGCCACGCTTGCCGTGACCGTATCGATGACGTCTAGGTTTGAATCCACTGCTTCCATAACCAAATTATCTGCAACCGAGAAGACAGTATCTTGACATGGAGGCCTCCAGTCAATAACTTTCTCAAAAGTCAAAGAACTATTTGCTGGCATCATAAAACCATCAGCATCCAAAATTTCCCAAAAGGTATCTCCATTTTGATTTGGCTGATCGATCCGAGCATTTAAACTTGATGGACATGAAGCTCCTCCCGTAGTTCCAATACAATCTATAGAACGTAATATTCCCGTACCGTCTGATGATTGTAGATCTTTAAATCTAATCTGATGGGCTATTGAGTCTGTATTACGCATAATTATTTCATAACTCACTTCACCATACGGGTAGGGCCCAGCTCCAGGAACAGGTGAAACCTGCACCTCTTCCAACTCAATAAGTTCACCATCACCTGGATCATTATTACAAGGGTTTACAGGTAATCCATCGATACGGTCAGCTACAGAATTATTTGTAGAATCACATTCTAAGACATCATTGTCAAATTCAGTTGCCACACCCCTTACAGCGAGATTAGGCAGCGCACCTCCTTGAGTACATTCTGGAGGAGAAAAAACAACGGTCACTCGTATGGTGATACTAGAATTTGGGGGAAATTGGAATTGACTAGTCACCCACCTCGTGTCTGGTGTGATGGTAATATTGAAATCATTACAGTCTACAGGACCGCTAGTTGATATACATTCAGCGGTCAGAATCTCAATCTCAGTTCCTACAGTACTCCCATTGACCATATAAACAAAAGCCGGCACTTCTATCGGACCGTTGTTTGAGTAAGTGAATTCATATGTGACCACATCGGTCCAAGCATTGATTGATGAAGCCGTAGGAGAAGTTCTTATGACTTCAGTTTCTAGATCCACACATTGGCAGGGATCATTGATTAATGTGGCGGTTTCAATAGTATCGGTCTGGATAAAATTTGTGTTATTGAGAAAAGGGATAATCGTAAGCCTGTTTCCCATGATCAGAGGGATATTTCTAGCATCTCGATCACAACCACCCTCGTCTAAAGTATAACTTACCTGCATGGTAAAAGATGCGCCAGAAGGAAAAACAACAGGCTCTCCATGGATATAATAGCGAAAATTCCCAATCACATCTGTAGTGGTGACGGTGCTCAAACCATCCAGTGTGGGACAACTCATACCACTTGATGAACTACATTGCAGATCTATAAATGTGTAAATTGCAGATCCCGCTCTGTTCACATTACTGACAAACAACTCAAAATCTTCCAGAGGATACTCGATGCTCGAGTTATTAGTAATCGTCATTTCATAACTTACCGTGTCCCCCCAGTTAGAAATGCCAGCTCCTCCAGCTGGAGCTATTTGTGATTGCGTGATATCAAAGATGATGTCTCGTTCCGTCATGATGATACTGATCACAGAATCATTTGTCGCTGGATTCACATCTGTAGTTCCAGGAGGCGGTTGCACGGTTGCCATAGCCGTTGCTCCACCTAGAAATGTAGGTTCTGCCCTCACGGTGATCAGTATCTCAACGCTGGATGAGTTAGGCATATTTAACAAAGTACCTGAAACTGCCGATTGATTGATGTCAATATTTGAAGGCGATGTCGCACCTCCCAAAATATTTTGAGCTACTGCACTTTCAATCTCCTCAACGGAGCTTAAGTTGAAACTAAAAGTTGCATCTGACACTGGCGCACCGGTGTTGCTTATCGTAAGTAAATAGGTGTATCGCTCATAAATATGAGCTTGTGAGATAGCGTTTCCAGTAAGATTACGTGCTTCCAGCGTGATGGCTAGGTCGGTAGTTTGGGCTCTTGCAATAAAACTTAGACAAATTAACAGCAAGGCGGTTAGCTGGTGTTTCATACTCAAATATAACCGTTGTGTGGGAATTTTCATTTATTGAAAAAACTCACGAGGCCTATATTACTGGATAGATGTTTGAAAATAAGTAGGATGAAAATTATCTCGCTTTCGCGAAAGCGAGAGCAATCAAAAATATCTGAACTCAATTCTATATTCCATGACTGTACACTTACATCTTAACAAATTTAAACACTACAGATCCCGAAGGGGTCATAGCCTCAAGAAAGTAAATACCTGATGTCAAGTTGCCGATATTCAACTGGTTCATTACCTCAAAATCCAGAGATTCTTTCAGAACCGTCTGACCCAATTCATTGATGATTTTAATCTCTTTTAGATTCTTCGTCAACCCGGTTAAATAAATATAATCTTCAGCAGGGTTGGGATAGATAATAAAATCAATCATTTCCTCGATTTCAGATGACAGCGTGGGAGTTCCATAAAGTTGACCGAATATTTCATATTCTCCATTAACCATCATATTAGTAGTTGAGGTATCCTCAGCTTCATAAACAGTGAGTAATGCTCCATCGCCATTTGAAACAACACGAGGTAATTTAGCATTTCCCTCCTCATCTATAGGTGCAGAAGATACTTGAAGTCTATTTCCCAGACTCCCAGTACTTGATACACTATTCATGAATATCTCGCGTTCCGACCTATTTGACAAAAAAGGATTTGCTCTGTAGACAACATAAAAGAGGTTATCAGAAGGTAGCCACGTAACATCTGGAGTAGCGGCATCATATCGGGTATCACTATTTCCCACACGGCTAATATCAAATTCTGGCACTAAAATATTCATAGCGTTATCATAAATCGCCCCTATTACATCAATTTCACCAGAGCGGGAATTGTCCATGTCAAAGACAAAAAGTAATGTATGATCAACTGGATTGTGCGCCGCTCTTACCCATCTATTGCCAAAACTCGACGGCGATATAGAACCTCTCGTACTAAGTGCCGTAGTGCTGCCTACCTGACCATCCTGGGCTACTATAGTCGCATACGGCCCCTCTTGATTTGAGATAGGCGATGCTACGTAGGTAACGACATATTCATTAGTATCATTATTGAAAATGACGTCAGGAATAGATCCATTCACTTCAGCGGTATTGATACTTGAAACAGAAAACCTGTTCCCAATCAGATTTCCAGTAGGCCCTACTCTTTGCCCCTCTATGTCAACCACTGTGGGAGACGAAAGAAAATCAGAGGTTATAAAAACCACTAGAAACTCATTCAGATTTGGGTTGTAGGCTATACCTGGGGTTCTTATGTCCCTAGAAGATGATGAACCTCCAAAATCTGTGATTCTAAAGTCAGCACTTACAACCATACCATTAGGGTCTAGAACAACGCCATAGATCTCGTCCTCACCATTAGTAGGCTCTCCTTGATAAACTACCATGAAATTATCATCAGAACTATTGTACGCTACCCTCGGGAACTCATTTTCGCTGGTATTTCCAAGGTTTAAGGAGGAGATTAAAAAGTCAGATCCTATTAGATTGCCGGAGAGATCAATGAACCTTCCTAAGATCTGCTTATCGTTATCTATGACTCCCGGCTGATCCGTATCATCGCTCGACCAAACAGCCAAAAATTGCTGATTACTGAATCCATAATCAACATCTGGAAATTCAACCGTGGAATTAGTACTTCCAGAACCTCCTGCATCACTGATCCTGAAATCATCGGGTCCGTAGAATTGCGCGTTAATTACTGAAACATTAAACAGTACTAAACAAATTAGGTAGAGATGCTTCATTTGAATTGTTCTTTAGGCTATAAATCGTTATATTCAATAGTCAACTTACTGGCCACTAATATATTGATCTTACATTACATTTTATAAAGTATTGCATTAAGGGGTAACACTATAGTACAACCATGTAACTTAAATTATCTCGCTTTCGCGAAAGCGAGAACAACACCAGCACCATCTTGTTGCTTAACGATCTATTAAGGATTTCTTAGGAATTCTGTAATATATTTAGGCGATAACAAAAAAAACAATTCATGCGAACGATTAAGATGGTAGCTACACTGGCACTTGCCGTGTCGTTAACTACTGGTTGCTCGGTCTTTCAAGGGAAAAAGAAAGCACCGGCAAAAACCGCTTCGGCAAGTAAAAAGCCGGGTAAAAAAGGGGATATAAAGCCCTACAGCAAAGTGATCACTAAAGAAGCCAAAAGCGATGAAGGGCTTTTTACGGTTCACCAAGTAGATGACAATTACTTCTACGAGATTCCAGACAGCCTCTTCAATAGAGAGATGCTTATGGTTACTAGAATCGCAAAAACCGCAAGCGGAATTGGTTTCGGTGGTGGTAAGCAAAACACCCAGACTCTGAGATGGCAACGTAAAAATGACGATGTTTTATTGCGCGTAGTCTCTCACCAGATCGTGGCAGCAGATTCTTTACCGGTAAGTATCGCTGTTGAAAATTCAAACTTTGAGCCTATCCTTTACTCCTTCCCGATCAAGGCGGTAAAAAAAGATAGCGTCAACAATAATGTGGTCATTGATGTTACAGACTTCTTTACTAAAGATGTTAAAGCGATAGGCTTTCCACAGAGAGCACGCAGAAATTATAAAATCACAAGACTTGACGATAGCCGCTCCTACATAGACACACTGCGTTCCTACCCTCGCAATATCGAGTCGAGACACGTGAAGACTTATTTTGCAAGTGAGCCACCTTCTAACAGCAGCGTGCAATCTATCTCTATTGAGATGAGCAATTCTATGATCCTGCTTCCAGATGAGCCTATGAAGCGTCGTTATTTTGACCAGCGTGTAGGGTGGTTTGCCCGTGGACAGCAAGACTATGGTCTTGATGAGCAAAAGACAAAAACCGTACGCTACCTTGATCGCTGGAGACTGGAAGTAAAAGATGAAGACCGCGAGAAATTCATGCGCGGCGAGCTCGTTGAGCCTAAAAAACAAATCGTTTACTATATCGACCCAGCTACTCCTGTAAAATGGCGTAAGTACATCAAGCAAGGTATTGAAGACTGGCAAGTTGCCTTTGAAGCTGCAGGTTTCAAAAACGCCATCATCGCAAAAGATGCTCCTACTAAAGAGGAAGATCCCGACTGGAGCCCAGAAGATGTACGTTATTCAACAGTACGCTATCTAGCTTCTCCCATCCCTAACGCAAACGGACCTCACGTAAGTGACCCACGTACGGGAGAGATTCTGGAATCTGATATCAACTGGTACCATAATGTAATGACTTTGCTACGGAATTGGTTCTTTGTACAGACTGCAGCCATAAATCCAGATGCTCAAAAAACCAAATTTGACGATGAAGTCATGGGCCGCCTGATCCGTTTTGTGAGCGCGCACGAGGTAGGCCACACGCTGGGATTACCACACAACATGGGAAGCTCAGTAGCTTACAAGGTAGAAGATCTACGCGATCCAGAATTCACTAAAAAATACGGAACGGCTCCATCCATTATGGATTATGCTCGTTTCAATTATGTGGCTCAGCCAGAGGATGGTGATGTAGCCTTGATGCCTAACATAGGTCCTTATGACAAGTACGCCATTATGTGGGGTTATAAGCCTATTTTAAACAAAACTGCTGAAGAGGAAAAAGAAATCCTGGACGAGTGGATTCTTGAAAAAGCTGGAGATCCTATGTACCGTTTCGGTCGTCAGCAGTTTGGAGTTGTGGATTACTCAAGCCAGACAGAAGACCTAGGTGACGACAGCATGCTTGCTAGCGAGTACGGTATCAAAAACCTGAAGCGCATCGTACCTAAATTAAATGAATGGACGGGTAAAGAAGGTGAGAACTATGATGATCTAGAAGAAATGTACGGCCAGGTTGTAGGACAGTTCAATCGTTACATGGGGCACGTTACTGGAAATATAGGTGGAGTAAAAGAAACCTATAAAGCTTACGGTCAGGAAGGTGCTGTTTACGAGCACGCGTCGCGTGACAAGCAAGAACGTGCCATGGAATTCTTGCATACACAGCTTTTTGAAACTCCAGAATGGTTGATTGATCAAGAAATCTTCAATAAGATCGAGAGCGATGGAGGTATCGAGCGCATACGCAGCATGCAAGTAAGAACATTGAACAACCTGCTTGATTTTGGTCGTATGGCAAGACTTATGGAAAATGAAGAAGTCAATGGTCGTGAAGGTTACGGTCTTCTTGAAATGATGACTGACTTGCGTAAAGGTTTGTTTGAAGAACTACCAAGAGGTCGTAGCATCGATAGATACAGAAGAAACCTTCAAAGAGCCTACGTAGAACGTCTTGAATACATCATGAATAACGAGCAACGCAGCTTGCCAGCAGCTTTCAGAAGATTTGCAGGACAAAGTTCCGTTGATGTGGCACAGAGTGACATCAGACCTATCGTGCGTGCAGAGCTTCAAACGCTTCAACGCGATGCCCGTAGAGCTGCAGGCAGAACTTCTGATCGTTTGTCGCGCATCCATTTACAGGATCTTGTACAACGTATCGACATGATCTTAAATCCTAACGGATAAAAGTTCAACTTAAAAGTATTAAACCGCTATGATCTTGAATCATAGCGGTTTTTTCATATCAAAATTTTAAACTATACAGGATTAATCAAAGTCCAGACAGTATTTTTTGCAATTCTAACTCAAACCACGTACCCGCGAGAAGGTCAGAAACTTCTAACAATTCCTCATAACTGAAGGCCAGACTTATCTGTGGAAAAGGAGTCTCTAGCATGTGGCATGGGTGTTTTCTCGCTATAGGACAATCGGCACAACCTTTTGCCCTCTCTATTGCCATTAAACATAATCGCCTGAGATGTGCGAACTCTTTGGAGTCTAAGTGAAGTCCATTGCGTCTTATGATTAAGTGAATGCGTTCACGGTAATATTCACTACTTGATGGGGATACAAAGCTGATCCCGATCTTGTTTCTGTAAATGGTTTTTTCATTACAAGTCATGTAACAAATTTATTATTTAGATTCTTTCTAAACAATAACGACGGCAAGAAAATATCTGGAAATGAATTTTCTAATCCACTCCAGTCAATCGATTGGGGCGGTTTTTTTTTATATATCCATTATAGAGTGATTAGACCTCCGAGGTGTTCAAAACCACGGAGGTCTTCATTTTTAAATGTTCTAATAACAATCAGACCGCAACCTACCTTGTTTTTCAAGCTGTGGCGTGTCTGCAAGGTTGTGGTTTACAGCTATATCATCCAGCACTTTTAAAACATCATTTTTCATAGCGAGTGATCCACAGATCATGATATGCGCGCCAGCTTTGATCTGAGCAGCTACGTCGTGCTGATTTTCTTTCAAGAGATCTTGAACATATTGTGATTCATCGGCTCTGGAGTAAGCGATTTTCAGCTGCGATAAGGAATTTTTTTCAAGCGCCTTTGATAAGTGGCTCTGGTAGATATTTACGCTTTCGCGAAAGCGTAATCCCAAAAACAAACTTCTTGGAACAGCTTTACTATTCTCATCAAGCATTCCCAAAAACGGAGCAACTCCAGTTCCATTTGCAATCAGAATAACCTTTGATGCCGATTTTGGAAAATGGAAATGTTCATTTACGGAAAGCGAAGCTTTGAGAATCTCACCCTCCTGAAGTTTGCTCATATACCTAGAGCAGAGCCCATAATCGTGCATTTTGACACTTAGCAAGATGTCGTTATCTACTTTGGCAATAGAGTATTCCCTGCGCTTATCACTTCCCTCAACCTGTATTTGCAAGAGATCACCGCTTTGAAAGTTGATCTTGCTCGAGGGTTTCAGCTTCAGCAGAAAAGTATCGTCCACATTTAACGCAGTTCGCTCGATTACGGTAAAATTTTTAAGTGGTAAGAGTTTTCTTTTTTGCGTAGTTACGATACCTACATCGTATCCCGTTTGGGCTGACCATTGCGTTGACCACTTCCCAAAAGTCTGTTCAGGATCCTTTTCTTCATCAATTAGCGCAACTGGCAATTGCCGTTGAAATCCTTGCTCTGCAAGTAGCTGGTCTACTATTTTACCAAATGCACAAAATTTAGGATAGATACTGGATCCAAACGCCACAACGCTATAGTTAGTTTGTTTTGATTCAAGACTCTGAAAAACGCTCTCAAATTTTTGAGCATTGCTGGGCGGGTCACCATCGCCATAAGTGGAAGTCATTACCACAATTTGCTTGTAGGACTCATGAATCTCAAAGTCATCTAGAGGAGCCAGCCCTACCTTGAGCAAAGTCTTTTCGCCAACCTCTTGTAAGGAAAGTGCAAACGCCTGCGCCTGTTGAAACACATAGCCTTTCTCACTGCCGTAATAGATCATGATTTCGCTATGTTCTGGAGCAGCTGGCGTGAAAAGTATCTTGGCATTTTTCTTACGCCTGAAATAAATTACCAGCCCAGTCACTAAAAAGAAAACAGTTGCTAGACTACTCAATCCCAAAATAATTGCCCAAATCTGATGATTATTACCGGTATGCCAGGACCTACTCAAGTTGAGCAAACCAGCTGATCTGGAATAAATTACCTCATCGACAATCTGACCATTAATTTGCTCTACTAAAACCTCACGATCATCGAGTTTGATGTGGTAATAATCGATCGGATCTTCTGAAAAAGGGAAGGTCACTTCCTTAATTTCAGACAGTCTAGTTTCCTTGAAAAATGATGGTTGAGTAGTTTCTGGGAGTTCTGCAGACCAATTCAACTCAACTGGACTTTGCTCAATAAGTCCTAAAGTGTCAGAAGATAAAAGAATACCGGTAAGCGTGATAACATATATGGGCAACATGAACCAGCGGCTCAAAATTACATGCCAGCGTTCACTTAAACTCCCTTCTTTCACGCTACTGAACCACATCTTGAAACCGCCTTGCCGCTGAGCAAAAAGAAAGATTCCCGTGGTAAGTATCAGCAATAAGGCAAGTGTGGTAATGGCAACCAATACTCTACCTGTAGTTTTTAAAAACAAGGATCTGTGCAATGCGGTCGTCCAGCTATAAAGTTTAGGCTGATCTTCTATAAGAGCTATGGAGTCTCCCGTAAAAGGATCAATATAAGCATCCACCATATTGAACTCTTCATCAGTAAGCTGGGCAATTATTTGATCCTGATCACTTCTCTTGACTGATAGTATTTCAACATGTTTTTCTTTCAGGTTTGAAATGGCCACTTCCAGAGAAAGAGATTCTAATCCATCGATCTGGTGACTTTTAAATAGAGGTTCAGTCGCTAAAATTGCACCAGTAACAGAAAGAATCAACACAAAAAGTGCTGACATCACTGCCAGCACAAAATGACTATATCTCCAGATGGATAGGTGCATCGATTTAGAGTTTCCTTCTCGTTTTGATTATCTCGATTGAAACAGCTCGATAGCCCCCCTGTCCTGCTGACGTGTCATCCTCTCGCATGCGCTCGTCGGTGACAATAAAGGGGGAAAGATGGACATTGTGTTTAATGTGCTCCCAGAGCGTATTGCCAACATAAGAGTCATAAATCCATTTCTAGTTTGGCAGCATTCTTACATACCTGATCCAGCCGGTTCCGTCGTATTTTGATTCCAGCTTTTTTGAGGGATCAAGCTTGATCTCAAGATCTGCTTCGTAGTATTCCTGGTCTTCGACGGCTGTTTCAAATCTTAGGGTTTGCGCTTTCGCGAAAGCGGAACTAGGAATCTTCAATGTCGTCACTTTACGCTCTCCACCAGCAATGGTCTCTCCTGAAATCGCATCGATATCTGGACGGTATTTACCATAAAACCCCCACCACTCTGTGATCTCGTTGTACCACTCACTATCTTTTCCCTGTACGTGGAGCGTCTCTAGATATTCTCCATTCTCATCGAGCAGAGAAACTACTAGATAGGCACCGTGACCTTGATAGTTTTTGAGCTGGACCATGCATTTATAATCCACGGTCTCCTCAGTTTCCACAAATGCGAGGCTGCCTAAAGAGATGATCAATACAGCCAGTACGATTTGAAATTTTCTCATGGTCTCAAAAAGTTAAGTTGGTCTTTATTTTCTTTCAAATATTCGTTTTCCAACGCAAGATCATAAGCCGATTCTTCAAATTCAGTCGTGATGGATTTATCAGCGCCTTGTTCTACTAGATAAGTTAAAATATCTAGATCCTGACTTTTCATCGCTGCGAAATGTAAAGGAGTATAACCGTTCTCATTACGATCGTTAGGTGAAAACTTCATATCCTTTAGAAGCTTTAAAAGATCAAGATTACGTACAAGAACCGCTTGATGCATGAGATTGTTATCAGAATTATCTGTGCTGTACAACTCGACTCCCAGATCAAGTAGGTTCTTCATTTTCTCCTCACTGTCAATCCTACGAGCCGCGGCAAGTAAAATGTTTTGACCGTCCTTATTCAAATGTTTCTTTAAATCCACACCAGCCTCTATAAACACCTTATAGACTTGCTGGTCAAAATTACCGATCGCAGCCGCAAAGGTGACTGGAGTCTGGCCTTTATCATCATAAGCATTCACATCAGACCCTTGATCTAGCAGATAATTGATCAAATCTAGATTCCCTTTATAAGCTGCCCAGTGCAGATAGATACGATCGTCGTGAGTGATTTTGTCTATGGCATTGCCCTTAATACTCAATAGGTACTTAATAGTCGACAAGTCCGCGTTCTCTAAAATACTATAGGTAACAGCATCAAAGCCATTTTCATTTAGAGCGACTGGATCGGTACCTTGAGCTATCTCTGATTTTACTTCTTCTACATCAGGTGAAGCCTTCCAAAAGTCTCGTGACCAAAATTTATTTTCCTGCCCTTGAGAAAAAATCGCAGCGAGCAATAGGGTAATTGTTATAATCTTCTTCATAATTTTATTTTACACTCAAATTAAGTACCACATCGGTCAAGAGACCGATGCTCGTACAGTTTTTACTTTGCAGGTGATTCTACAAAAGACTCAATCGTCTTTTTGATTTCCTTTTTTTCGGTAAGATTCTCGTTAAATAGATAGTCGTACAAGCGTTTGTTCTCATGCTTTTCCTTTAAAACAAGATCTTTATCTCTACCATAGATCGCACTCCAAGTGTCGCGCACGGCTTCCCACTTGTCGTAATTCTCTTTCCACCATTCTTGCGCGGCTGCACAGCGGCTATCATCTACTCTTTTATAAACATTGTAACCTTTTTCACTCGCGATCAATACATCCTCAGCGCCTTTCTCACGTACGATTTTCTGATTGTCCTGGTCGTGGATCCAGCCATTTTCAGTAATTTCTTGTCTGTTGCCGCGCATGGTTAGGTTGTAGTCACTTCTCACGGTGTATTCACGTCTAGGCAACGGTGCTGGAGTCGTGTTTTCCCAGTAGCTTTTTCCATCTACATGAACCCACGTAGCACTACCCTCATATCTTGGGCTATCGTCTACTTGATACACCTTTTGGGTCCACTGACCTTCAACTTCGCTTTTTGGTTTGTTTACAAACGACCACTCATTATCTGCGTTATACATGTAGAAATCTTGATTCTCATACATCCAGTCTTGGCGCCAGTGCTTCACAATCATAGGTTGTGATGGCGGCCCTACCTGTAGTAAATGCTGGATTTGAATCATCCCGTCCTCATCAGTAACCAGTTGTGCCCATTCCAAGCCACCGGTCACTTTATTCTTTGAAGGTTTGTACAATGAATCTTTCACATGCTGAAAAGTTTCGGCAAAATTGAAGCTCACTTCATAGCAACCACACATTTTCTTTATGGCTTCTGCATCTTGTTCCATTTTGTCTTGAGCAAAGGCTCCTAGACTTACTACACTTAAGACAATGCTTGATAATAAGGTTTTCATCAATTAAAATTTTTGGCAAATATAATTATCCTTAATCATTCTAAATAAAAATTGGTACATATATTTGCGCCGCTATTTAGAATTATTCTACTGAATGAGCTTTATAAAAAAGACTGTATTTATTTTTTTGCTTCTCGTTTTCGCTTTCGCGAAAGCGTACTCACAAGAACAGCCCATAGATTCTTTGAGTAATGAAAAACTTGAAGAGGTTGTTATTACCGCTACCCGAACTGAAAGACAGTTAAGCTCTCTACCACTACCGGTTACCTTAATTGACAAAAAACAGATCAGGCAAACCGGTGTCGTAAGACTGGATGAGATTCTCAACGAGCAAATCGGGATCGTAACCGTACCCGATGAAAGCGGTTTTGAAGGCGTGCAAATTCAAGGTATCGCATCAGACTATATCTTGATCTTAGTCGATGGAGTACCACTGGTGGGAAGAAGCGCTGGAAATTTTGATTTAAGACGTATCACCGTAGGCAACATTAAACAAATAGAGGTTGTGAAAGGTCCCAGCAGCTCACTCTACGGTAGTGATGCCCTGGGCGGTGTCATTAACATCATTACCGAAAAACCACGAAGTCGCAAAGTAGGAGGCGATGTGGGATACCGTTATGGCAGTTACGGTCAACAAGATGTAAATGTCAACCTGAAACAAAATCTCGGCAAGTGGCGTTATGGATTTTTTGCAAATCGTTTCTCTAGTGAAGGCTATGATTTGAATCCCGAAACCGAAGGACAAACCGTGAATCCGTTTGCAAACTATACGCTTAACGGTCGTGTTTATGTAGATCTCAATGACAAACTAGAGCTTTTTAGTTCTACCCGTTTTTACACTCAAAACATAGAATCTGGCTTCACCACAGATACTGAAACGGTCTCAGGCGATTCTGAAGAACAGGAATGGAACGCTCACGCCAGACTAAACCACGAGGCTAGTGAGAATCTAGACCTTGAATATGAATTTTATTTTACCAAATATCGAGCGGAGGAACTTATAACGGGTGAAATTTCAGATGATGTGGTTTTTGATAGCCGTTTTGACCAAACCCTCATACGACCAGAAGTCCGAGTCAATTATAACATAAAAAAAGCAGGAACGGTCACTGCGGGAGTTGGGTATCAATACGACCAGCTAGATCGCACCTATTTTGATGAGCAAGTCGCATTCAACTCTCAATATATTTACGGCCAGTGGGATTTGGAACCATTAAAAAAATTGAATGTGATTGCTGGTTTTAGATTTGACAACCACAGTGAATACAGCAATCAATTAAGCCCTAAACTGGCGCTGCGCTACGAACTAAACGATGCCATTGCATTGAAAACCTCTATAGGTTATGGTTTCAAAGCACCCGATTTTAGACAGTTGTATTTTGACTTCACAAACTCGGCAGTGGGTTACACCGTACTGGGTTACAATGTTGCATCAGATAAACTTCAGGAACTGGAAGATGCAGGTCAAATCGCCAATAGAACCGTTCCCGCAGGCTTTTTTGACGAGCCTATCAAGGCAGAAAGCAGCATCGGGTTCAACCTAGGTGCTACCTATCGTAAGGATAAATGGAATGGAGAGATTAACTTTTTTCGTAATGATTTCAGTAACCTGATCGATACGCAGGTCATCGCAAGAAAATTTAACGGGCAAAACGTATTCAGCTACCGCAACTTTGATGAGGTTTATTTTACCGGTGCCGAGATCAATCTAGGTTACCAATTCAACAAGAACCTTAGTCTATCTGGTGGTTACCAGCTTTTATATGCATTTGACAAAATTCAAGAAGATCGTGTAAAAGACGGTGAGGTTTTCGCACGCGATCCAGCCACTAACCGAACCGTGCAGGTGGAACGTTCAGATTACTTTGGGCTTGTAAATAGATCCAGACACAATGCAAATCTCAAGGTGTTTTATAAGCTCGCTTTCGCGAAAGCGGACATCAATCTACGCTTACTTTACCGCAGCAAGTACGCACTTTTTGATACTAACGGCAACTCCATTATCGACACCTATGACAACAGTTTTGTAGATGGATTCCTCACCACAAACATAGCAGCAAGCAAGACGTTTTTTAAGTATTTCAATCTGCAACTGGGAACTAACAATCTGTTTAATTACAAGGATAGAAACATTCCCAACAATCCAGGAATACAAGGATTTATTAAACTCAATTATACTTTTTAAAATCAAAACCCTGAACTATGAATACGACAATCAAAACCTTAAAATTTGCGGCGCTTGCCCTTTTGTTTACTGGCTTTGCCTCATGTAGCGATGACGATGATAGCATCAATAGGCTAGACATTAAAACCAGTACAGTAACTAACTTTGAAGCTCCACAAACTGGCGGACGTGACCAAGAACCTGAGAGCGGAGAATTCGCAAAATTTGACTTCGCAACGGGAATGAGAACTACGAGTGATACAGAGTGGGACATTGCTTTCCGAGGTTTAAAAATCGCTGTGAATGGAGGTACTCAGACTGGAACTAACGATGAGCCTGCGCGAAACGGAAATGCGGCAGTAGCCATCACCACTGGTACGCTCGCAAGTGTAACTGATGTAAGTACACTTACATTTATCCAAGATGCTCCTAGCTCATTTGCGATCCCTACTGGTGGATCAGACGGGTGGTATGATTATAATTTCACTACACATACTGTAACTCCAATTCCAGGGAAGATACTAGTATTTAGAACTAGAGATGGTCGCTATGCAAAAATGGAAATCTTAAGTTACTACCGTGATCAAGACAGTTCTGACCCTAGTGGTAGTCGTGTTTATACTTTTGACTATGTGTACAATCCCAATGAAGGAGAGACGACTTTTGAGTGATGTTTAATTATTTGTGTTTGTCAGAAAGCCAGCTTATTTGAGCTGGCTTTTTCATTAATCACAATTATCGACCGACTCTTAATATTTTGTAAATTGCCCGCATGGTATTATACTTTGATCCAGGGCTGGGAGCCATGATTACACAAGCCGCTATCGCCGCATTTGCGGGATTTGTATTGTTTTACAAAACGGTAATCGCCACCATCAAAGGTTGGTTGGGAATGAAAACTCAAGAGAAAGATAGCTTTGACGAGGCCTATAGTAACGAGGATGAAGACGATAAGTCATGAGACATCCTGCTTCTTATCGGGATCCATCGGGTTTTATATTTAAGAAAGACGGGAAGCTTTACCGCCAGATTAATCCCGTGTTTTTTGAGGATTATGAATTCTGCTTAAAGCAAAACATTTATCAAAAACTTCAAGCCAAAAACTGGCTCGTCGATCACAAAGAAATCTCTAGAGACGCAAATGCCATTATTCTCCAGCCAGAACCAATTGATTTTATAAGTTATCCCTACGAGTGGAGTTACACTCAGTACAAACATGCTGCTCAACTCACGCTGCGCATCCAACTGTTTTTGCTAGAAAACAACTGTTCTCTAAAAGACTCTAGTGCTTTTAACGTGACCTTTCATGACGGTAAAGCAATATTCATTGACACGTTGAGCATCGAGCCGTATCGTGAGAACCAACCCTGGAGAGCGTTGAAGCAATTCAGTGAGCATTTTCTGGCACCTTTATTTATGGCTCAGAAATATGGTTCTAGACATTTAAAGACATTACAGCATCAAATCAATGGCTGTGATTTGAATGAGATCAAGCAGCATCTAGGTATGAAAGACAGGTTCAATCCCGTTTTGCATTCACACATTAAACTGCTTGCTCAAGACGGGAACTCAAAACTTAAATCTGCTTCAGGAATCGCCGTTTTTGCCAAGTTATCTAAATCGGATCAAGTAAAAATCCTTAAAGTTCTCGATGGCTACATTTCAAAGATGGAGCTCAAAGAAAATACAGAATGGAGCGCTTATTACGATGAGATCAACTACGATCAGAAATCATTTGAGCTTAAAAAGCAGCTTATAGAACATTGGTCTAGCGACCTAGGTTTGAAAAAAGCCGTGGATCTTGGTGGTAATGATGGGACCTTTGGTGACCTAATCATGAATCAAATGGACCAGGTCATGGTTTGTGACATCGATCAGAGCGCGGTTGATCAATGTTATAGAAACCACCTAAAGTCTGGAAAGATCCACTCGCTGGTCACGGATCTTTTGCAACCTGCTCCGGCTATAGGTTTTGAGAATCAAGAGCGTGATTCATTCATCGACCGTTTGATCTCATGGCAGCCCGATTTGAGTATGGCGCTGGCGTTGATTCACCACCTCACGCTCACAGGTAATGTGCCTTTTGAGATGAGCGCAGCCTTTTTTGCAAGGCTCAGCCCCTACCTCATCATCGAGTTTCCAGATCGAGACGACAGTTGGGTAAAGTTCATTTTGGACAGTAAGCGGGATGCGCGCCATTTATTTGATTTTTATGGAGTTGACGCTTTCGCGAAAGCGTACCAACAACTCTACACCATACTAAAATCAGAAAAGATCGAGGGCACAGAACGCACCCTGTTTTTAATGCAGAAAAAATGAAGCAAAAGCTGCTGGATTATCTCAAAAGCGACCGCCATTACTGGTGGACGGCGAGTGTTTTGCCCGGTCTATACTTAATACTTTACACGTATCGACATAACTTTTTCCAAGTTAATTCTGTGGAACAACTTAGCGGTCTTGCTTTGCTTTTTATTGCCATTCCCAGCATCATTCTTCTGGTCCTGGATTACTTCTTCAAGAAAAACGACTGGGATCGTAAAAAGCTCTATTTCTTGGTTTTCGCAATAATCAGTTCTATTGCAATCTCTTTCATCAGGTATCGTGGCTTTCATTTGAAGGCTCTGATTGCTTTGGGTATTGCTACTATGATAGGAGTGTTTTTCTTATCGCGGTTTTATAAAGCTTTTACCCTGCTTTTAGCTGCGATGTTTTTAATAGGTCTAGTGAGTTGGACTCCTTATTTTATAGAAGTTTTTGATTATAAATATGATTGGATTCACGATCAAAAATGGAATCAGCAAACTTTCAAGAAAAAACCTAATATCTATATCATCCAGCCTGATGGTTACCCTGGAAGAGAAACGCTCAGAGAAAGTTACTACTCTTTTGATAATAAGGAATTTTATAACCATCTTGAAAACGAAGGGTTTATTTTCAATAACGAGTATAGAAGTAATTATAGCTCTACGCTGAGTTCAAATGCAGCACTTTTTACAGCGAGCCATCATTATCATAATTATAATCTTACGCATAATGAGCTTCCCTACGCGCGGGAAATCATCTCTGGTTCCAATCAGGTTTTGAAAACTTTTAAAAACAACGATTACTTAACTTCATTTTTTTCAAGTTCCAATTATCTGCGATTGAACTATGTAGAAAGCGGGTATAATCTTAATAACATCCAATCTAAAGATTTAGATTTTTTCCCAAAATTCCGGGCCGATCTGAATTATATGGAAGATTTTAAAGCCTATCTGAGTCAAACAAAATCAGACCAACCCAACTTTTCCTTTATAGAAATTCTGAAACCTGGTCACATCACTCCAGGAAAAAAGCAAACACTTGGTAAGATCGAAGAGCGTGAAGAATACCTCAAAAATCTCGAGGAGGTAAATCCTAAACTTGAAGAATTGATCACCTTGATTAAAAAGCATGATGAAAATGCGCTTATCGTCTTAGTAGCTGATCATGGAGGGTATGTAGGATTAGAATATACCGGGCAGGTTTATGAGAGTGTCATCAAAGATCCTGTTTTGAGAAACAGTATGTTCAGCGCACTATTTGCTGTTCACGCACCGTCCGACTTTGAACCCTATCGTAGACAGATCAAAAGCAGCGTTTCTTTGTTTCCTAACCTTATTGCCTATCTAAATGATGAGGCACCAGTTACAGATTCAGATGACAGTAGCTACATTTTTATCAAAGAAAATGGCGAGAGACAGGTTTATCGTTATTTTGATAGTGGTGGAAATCACGTAACAGAGAAGGTGAATTAGTCAAAATTCAGACGTTTCTTACTTTTCAAAAAGTAGAAACCAGCCACCAGCACAAATAAAATTACAGGATGAATCAAAAATCTTCTTGTGTAGAAAAATGCCATTTTCCCCAGGTCGCCGCTCGTTTGAAATAGAATAATAAATAAAGCCATTAAGATGACAAACGCAAACAGGTACACCCATAAGGCTGCATTGACAAATCGCTTCTTTTTGTAGAGAAACCATAAGATCCAGAGCGACAAAACCGTGTTGATCAAAAACCTAAAACTGGTCAGCGCAATCAGTTTAAAAATATTGACCTCAGGAAAGGCATATTTCTGGAAATCACCTAAAAAATAACTTTGCAAGGGATCTTGAAAAATCGCTACCTCAAAAGCTCTAACGCATACCAGCCCGGTCAGCAACAAAGCGATCATTACAAACGATATGAGCCTGGAAACCGTCATGCGTTCTTAGGTTTTCTGATCCAGAAGATCCATAACAAAACGGTCATTCCGTAAATGATCGCTGGGAAGATCAAATCGTGAGCAGTATGCGCATAATCAGGATGATCTACAAAAATTACCGCCAGTAGCACGAGCCTGAACAAATTAACCGCATAAATCGCCAAGACTCCAAATAAACAGAAAAGGAGCGTTTTTTTCCACGCTTTCGCGAAAGCGAGAACAAAAGCAAGAAACAGAATGCTTACACTCATGGCATTGCAGCCCTCGATGACCCTGAAAACAATATTCCCATCGATGAAAAGATTGATGGAAGGGAGTTGCGCCGTGTTTTCAATAGTTGCGTTGTAACCTAATAGCTGCAGTAATTCCTTAGTCTGGTGACTCACGTGTGAAGTGACTGGATCTGGATAGTTTACCCCAGTCCAGTCTTGGCTCGTGTAGAGGTAATACAACAACGACAAGATCACGTAGATACCTGCAAAAATCCCTACAAATTTGAATACTGGATAATAAGGCTTGAGTTTGCTCAAAATAGCATTATTTAAGACAAAGTTAGTCATTAAAAAATAGGTGCGTGAGTAGTTTTGTCGTCCTAAATGTCAGACCATGAAGAAGGAAGATCTCAAACCCAAAATCACTGAAATCGCAAAAAACCCTGATTTTCAACCACAGGTAAAAATGCAAGCAATTTGCGACTTGATTCAAAAGAATCTAGATCGTTATAACTGGGTGGGATTCTACATGGCACATGAGACTGAGCCTACATTACACTTAAAAGCGCAGGCTGGAGAACCTACTGACCATACGGTAATCCCATTTGGGAAAGGCATATGTGGACAGGTAGCTGTGTCAAATAAAAACTTTGTGGTGGATGACGTAACCGCACAAGATAATTACATCGCTTGCAGTATCCATGTGAAAAGCGAGGTCGTCATTCCATTATTTAAGAATGGCAAAAACATAGGGCAGATCGATATCGACAGCCATACCATCAATGCTTTTGACGAGAGCGACGAGCGGTTTCTAGAATGGGTAAACGAGCAGGTGTCTGAGTTTTTGTAATACAAAATGTAGTATCCTGAATTAACCTAGTTTAATCTTGCCAACACCCCAACTCCTCGAGGAGGCTTTTCATTGGAGAAATTTGACGAATTTCGGTTCGAGCGGCAGTCTAGAACGATTGGCTTTCTCCATCTAAAAATCAGTGTCGACTGTCGCTCGACTTGATATATGATATATTATTGCAACATTAATTGAGTGCTCAAAACTCCTACTGCAAACCGCGGACTAGCTAATCCTCCTCACTTTCTTCTCCCACTTCCAAGCGCTGGCGAGGGAGTCCTCAAGAGAATACTCGGTCTTCCAGCCTAGTATTTTATTTACCTTATCAGTTTGTGCGTAGGCTGCTGTAACATCGCCGGCGCGTCTATCAACAATTTTGTAATTGAGTTTTTGACCGGTAGATTTTTCAAAAGCATTTACTACTTCTAGAACGGTAGAACCTGTACCAGTTCCTACATTAAAAACCTCATAATTAGTTTCAGCCTTATCTTCAATAAGTCTCTGGAGAGCTGCAACGTGAGCTTTTGCTAGGTCTACAACATGTATATAGTCTCTAATGGCTGTACCATCGCGAGTCGGGTAATCATCACCAAAAACAGATAATTCTTCTCTAAGCCCTGCCGCTGTTTGGGTAATGTAAGGAACAAGATTTTGTGGCACTCCCAGAGGCAGCTCTCCGATCTCGGCACTTTTATGTGCTCCTATGGGGTTAAAATATCGCAGAGCGATTGCTTTAAGATTAGGAGCTACCTTACATGTATCTCTTATGATTTCCTCGCCTACTTGTTTTGTGTTTCCATATGGAGATTCTGCAGGCTTGACTGGGGCTTGTTCCGTGATAGGTAATTCATCTGCCTGACCATAAACGGTACATGAAGAACTGAAGATAAAGCTCACCTGCTTATCTTGGATGTTCTGAAGTATATAAACTAGAGAATTGAGATTGTTCTCGTAATACAGAAGCGGATTTTCAACACTTTCACCTACTGCCTTTGAGGCTGCAAAATGAATGATCCCATCGACATCATGATGTTTTCCGAAAAATCCAGCAACGGCCTGTTTATTACGCACATCGAGTTGTTCAAATTCAGGTTTTTTACCTGTGATGCGGCCAATATTATCCAATACATCAATTGATGTATTAGAAAGATTGTCTAAGACAACTACGTCGTAACCTTGCTCTTGCAACTCAACAGTAACGTGAGACCCTATGTAGCCTAGACCTCCTGTAACAACAATTTTTTTCATGCTGCTAAAGTACTATTCTCCTTTAATTATTCTGTAAAATAGCATGTTATCTGTAAAATACTTTAACTTAAAGGTTATAGTATCTTTTAATTCTCACTTACCACAAACAAAAAAGCCGTTTTACCCTGGCAGTAAAACGGCTTAAAAGTTCTGAGTTTTTAGAGTCAGTCTTGAAGTAAACCTCTTGAGATCACAATTTTCTGAATCTCACTTGTTCCTTCATATATCTGAGTGATTTTTGCATCACGCATCAAACGTTCTACGTGGTATTCTTTTACATAGCCGTTACCACCATGAACCTGAACTGCTTCAACAGTAACGTCCATAGCCACTTGTGAAGCATAAAGTTTTGCCATAGCTCCACTCATGTCATAATTCTTACCCATATCCTTGTCCCAAGCACTTTTCATCACCATGTGACGTGCAGCGGTTATGCTGGTATGCATATCGGCAAGTTTGAAGGCAATGGCTTGGTGATTGCAAATTTCAGTTCCGAAGGCTTTGCGCACTTTAGAATATTCACGAGCCAATTCATAAGCTCCGCTAGCAATTCCCAACGCTTGAGCGGCGATACCTATACGACCACCAGAAAGCGTTTTCATCGCAAACTTGAAACCGAATCCATCTTCTCCTATTCTATTCTCTTTAGGAACCTTCACGTCATTAAAGATCAAAGAGTGTGTATCGCTACCGCGTATTCCTAGCTTATCTTCTTTTACACCTACTTCAAAACCATCCCAGCCTTTTTCTACGATAAAAGCGTTGATTCCTCTATGCTTTTTCTCACGATCGGTTTGTGCGATGACGAGGTAATAATCAGCACTGTTACCATTTGTGATCCAGTTTTTAGTACCGTTAAGAACATAGTGATCACCTTTATCTATGGCAGTGGTTTTTTGCGAGGTTGCATCACTTCCTGCTTCTGGCTCAGAAAGGCAGAATGCACCTATGGATTCACCTGTAGTAAGTTTCGTCAAATACTTTTCCTTCTGAGCTTCAGTCCCAAAAGTATCCAGACCCCAACAAACGAGCGAGTTGTTTACGGAAACTATGACGGAGGCACTCGCATCAATTTTAGAAAGCTCTTCCATAACCAGCACATAAGAAACGGTATCCATACCGCCACCACCATACTTGGGATCAGCCATCATACCTAAAAAACCCAGCTCACCCATCTTTTTCACCTGCTCTGCAGGGAATCTCTGGTGGGTGTCACGCTCGATAACTCCGGGCAGTAACTCATTCTTGGCAAAATCCCTTGCCGCGTCCCTAATCATTAAATGCTCTTCAGTAAGACCAAAATCCATTTCCTATGTATATTAAATCCGTTAATTTTAAGTTTTGCAAAACTAAGGCATTTAACCCGTTCACCATATAATTTTTATGACCAACCATCAGTACTATAACGTTCTAGGAGTCATGTCCGGCACATCACTAGATGGTGTGGATATTGCCCACATTACCTTAGTACGCAAAGAGCAATGGAGCTTTACAATCCATAATGCGATAACTGTTCCTTATCCATCTGAAATATTGAACCTCCTCAAAAAGGCGATGCATCGTGATCCAGATCAGTTGCAGCAACTGGATCAGGAATACACTAAGTATTTAGGTAAAATTCTCAATGAATTTATCTCAGATTATAAAATTACCAATCTACTGGCCATCTGCTCACACGGTCACACCATTCATCATCAACCAGAAAATGGCTACACGTATCAGATAGGAAACCTGCCAGAACTTGCTCAAATTACAAAACATAGGATCGTTTGTGATTTCAGGGTTCAAGATGTTGCGATGGGTGGTCAGGGAGCTCCATTGGTTCCCATAGGCGATCGATTGTTGTTTGCAGATTACGACTGCTGCATGAATTTGGGCGGCTTTGCTAATCTGAGTTTTGAGAAAAATGGTGTACGATTGGCTTACGACATCTGCCCGGTAAATGTCGTTTTGAATCATTATGCCTTGAAACTGGGTAAAGAGTATGATGCGGGTGGCGCTTTCGCGAAAGCGGGAACTCCTCAAACCGCTGTGCTCAAAAAGTTGAACAAACTACCCTTTTATCATCAGTCCCACCCCAAATCCCTGGGAATGGAATGGGTCAATGAGAAAATCTTCCCGATACTCGAAAGCATCAAAAATCCTGAAGAAACACTCGCAACCTTTACGGAACACGCCGCGTTCCAAATCGCGCAAAACCTCTCAGAAAACTCCAAAGTTTTGGTAACCGGTGGAGGTGCTTATAATAAGTATCTTTTGAAGAGGGTAAATTCTTATAAAAAAATCCAACTGGTCATTCCAGATCCTATGATTGTTGAATTCAAGGAGGCATTGGTATTTGCTCTTTTGGGAGTACTCAAGTTACGCAATGCAAACAATTGTCTAGCGTCAGTGACAGGGGCTCTGGGCGATCACAGCAGTGGAGCGATTTACAACCCTTAAGAAATTGTAAATTTTAACAAATTGATTTTTACTCTCGTTATATTTGCTGACATCCAAAATACGACATGAAAGAACTCCTTAAACGCTATGAAAACGCAGATCCAGAAATCGTTTTTCACTGGAATGACCCAGAAACAGAAGCCGAAGGCTGGACAGTAATCAATAGTCTGAGAGGCGGTGCTGCCGGCGGTGGAACTCGCATGAGAGAAGGTCTTGATAAAAACGAAGTGCTCTCTCTAGCAAAAACCATGGAGATCAAGTTCACGGTCTCAGGACCTGCAATAGGCGGCGCAAAATCAGGAATCAACTTTGACCCACAAGATCCACGCAAAAAAGGCGTCTTGGAGCGCTGGTATAAAGCCGTTTCTCCTTTGTTAAAAAGTTATTACGGAACTGGTGGGGATTTGAATGTGGACGAGATACACGAGGTGATCCCGATTACAGAAAACAGTGGCGTATGGCATCCTCAAGAGGGTGTTTTTAATGGCCACTTCTCCCCTACTGAGGCTGATAAGATCAATCGTATAGGTCAGTTGCGTCACGGTGTGATCAAGGTTATAGAAAACCCTGAGTTCTCACCAGATGTTTCCCGTAAATACACAGTAGCCGATATGATTACCGGTTACGGAGTTGCAGAAGCCGTACACCACTACTATAATATTTATGGTGGAGATATAAAAGGTAAGAGAGCCGTCATTCAAGGCTTTGGTAATGTAGGGAGCGCTGCGGCGTTCTATCTTTCTCAGTTAGGCGCAAAAATCGTAGGTATCATTGACCGCGCAGGTGGATTGATCAATAAAGACGGTTTCTCGCACGAGGAGATTACCGAACTTTTCCTCAACAAAGACGGAAACGCGCTTAAAGCCGATAACATGATGTCTTTTGAGGATATCAACAAACAAATCTGGTCGCTGGAAACAGAAATTTTTGCCCCTTGTGCAGCTTCAAGATTGATCAGTCAGGAACAGATCGACACCATGATCAATTCAGGTCTTGAAGTGATTTCTTGTGGTGCAAATGTTCCTTTTGCTGATAAGGAAATTTTCTTCGGTCCCATCATGGAAAATACAGATTCCAGAGTGAGTCTGATTCCAGATTTTATTTCGAACTGTGGTATGGCGCGAGTCTTTGCCTACTTCATGGAGCGTCGCGTTCAAATGACTGATGAGGCCATTTTCAACGACACCAGCATGACCATAAGAAACGCCATCCAAAATACGTTCAACAACAACAGTTCAAAACAACACATAAGCGCAACCGCTTTTGAAATTGCATTAAAACAACTCGTATAATGTTTAAAAACTTTTTAGGTAACAGTCCCAGTTGGTTCAAATACACCATGCTCGCCTTTCTGGTATTTAATACCGTAGCATTTTTTGCGGGAATTTCTGGAACGATTTTAGGCTGGATTTTCATAGGTGAATTCATCTTTTGTCTTGCGATGGCTCTTAAATGCTACCCACTACAATCTGGTGGTTTGCTTGCGATTCAGGTTTTGGCATTGGGACTCACCACGCCAGGTCATCCAGGCGCTGAGCACGGTGTTTATGCAGAAGTAAGCAACAACTTAGAAGTAATTCTTCTTTTAGTCTTCATGGTGGCAGGTATCTATTTCATGAAGCCGCTGCTCATGTACATATTCGTGAAGCTGTTTACTAAAATCAAGTCTAAGCTGGTGCTTTCACTTGTTTTTGTCGTACTAAGTGCTTTATTATCAGCTTTCCTTGATGCTTTAACGGTGACTGCGGTATTGATAAGCGTGGGTCTAGGTTTTTATAATGTCTATCATAAAATTCATTCCAGCGATCTGGACCTGGATCACGATAACACCCTCGACCGCGAGCAGCTTAGTGGGGAAACGCTAGAAAAATTCAGAGCGTTTTTGCGCAGTCTTGTGATGCATGGCGTGGTAGGTACGGCGCTAGGAGGCGTTTGTACAATTGTGGGAGAACCACAAAACCTACTCATAGGTGCAAAATTAGGTTGGAACTTTGTTGAGTTCTTTAAAGTCATGTCAGTCATTACGATTCCTGTTCTTTTTGCAGGGATTTTGACTACAATTTTGCTAGAGACGACAAAAACGTTCGGCTTTGGTCAAAAAATGCCTCCTGTTGTGCGTCAGATTATTGAAGGCTGGATGGAGAAGCGAGACGCAGAACGTACGGATAAAGAAAAGTATGCATTGTTCGTTCAAGCGATTTCAGCTATATTGTTGATTACTGGACTTGCATTGCACATCGCACCCGTAGGATTTATAGGTCTAGGACTCATTGTTATCCAGACGGCTTTTATGGGAATTACTGACGAGCACAGTTTAGGTAAAGCTTTTGAAGAAGCATTACCATTTACAGGATTACTCGTTGTATTCTTTGTGATCGTGGCAATGATCCACGATCAGCATTTGTTTGCTCCCATTATTGACTGGGCATTACATCAAGATCCGAGCAGCCAGCCAGCAATATTCTACCTGGCCAACGGTTTCTTGAGCATGATTTCTGATAACGTATTTGTAGCCACAGTTTACATTAACGAAGTGGGTGCCGCTTACGACGCTGGAACAATCACAAGAGAACAATACGAGCATCTTGCCGTGGCGATCAATACGGGTACAAATTTACCTAGTGTAGCGACGCCTAACGGGCAGGCAGCGTTCTTGTTCTTGCTTACCTCAGCCCTTGCCCCTGTGATTAATCTTTCCTATGGTAGAATGGTAAAAATGGCATTGCCTTATACGATTGTTCTTACATTGGTTGGCCTCGCCGGAGTCTACATTTATCTGTAGAATTGATTATACTTGTAACTGGTTTCAAAAGCGTTTGTTTTTGTCTCGCTTTCGCGAAAGCGTAACTATAAAAAAGCTTTATCAAAACTGAGGTCATTGAGCGGAGCCGAAGTGCCGAATGAGTTGAGATAAAGTTAGCCGAGTGAAGTCGAAGCGCGAGTTTGAGGACCTACACAATCTTTTACACTATTTGCACGTTAACACCATCAACAACTAGCGACTAAATGAGTCTATTCCTTCAAGAAACTGCAGAACAGATCGTGGAAGAACCGATCGTTCACGAGAAATCAGAATCCCTATTAAGCCTGATCACAGCTGGCGGAACCGCCGGTACCGTGATCATCATAGTATTGATCATCTTATTATTTGTAGCCTTTTATATCTATTTTGAACGATTAATGGCAATAAATAAAAGCTCCAAAATCGATGACAATTTCATGTTGCAGATCAAGGATAACGTAGCAAACGGACGCATAGATGCGGCAAAAATGCTGTGTGCCAAAGAAAATTCACCAGTCGCCCGACTCACCGAAAAAGGTATCAGCCGTATAGGATCACCGCTTGAAGACATCAATCAAGCGATTGAAAACGCGGGCAAGCTTGAAGTCTATAAACTAGAGAAAAACGTAAGTATCCTGGCAACTATCGCCGGTGCCGCGCCCATGATCGGATTCTTGGGAACGGTAATAGGTATGGTTCTCGCGTTTAGACAACTTGCTGAGGCTGGTGGTTCTGCTGATATGGGGAATCTTGCCGGTGGTATCTACACCGCAATGATCACCACGGTTGCCGGTCTTATTGTGGGAATTATCGCCTACATAGGTTACAATCACCTCGTTGTAAAAACAGATAAGGTAGTGCACCAGATGGAGGCAAATGCCGTAGACTTCCTCGACTTACTAAATGAACCTGCTTAATTATGAATTTAAGAGGTAGAAATAAGGTAAGTCCAGAGTTTTCCATGTCTTCCATGACAGACATCGTGTTTCTGTTGCTGGTTTTCTTTCTCTTGACCTCACCATCGATTACACCACAAGCGCTTGACTTATTATTGCCTAGCAGCAGTGGTAAAACCAAGACTCAAGGAAAAGTTACTGTGAGTATTTCAAAAGAAGGTGAGTTTTATGTCAATGCAACCAAAGTCGAGCCTGAAGAAATGGAGGCACAGATTTTGAGTTTGCTTGAAGGCAAGGAAAAGCCGTCTATCATCTTAAGAGCAGATACGGGTAGCGAAGTAGGTAATTCTGTGCTGGTTATGGATATCGCAAACAGAAACGACATTACCTGCGTGCTTGCCACAAAACCTAATTGATTATGGGATATTTGGATACAAAAGAGCAAAAAAAATCAATGATACTGAGTGTATTATTGATACTTGCAGTGATTGCAGTTTTCAGGTTTGTATCTGTTCTCAATATTATTGAGCCACCCCAAGAAAGCGGTATCGCAGTGAATTTTGGGAATACTGACGTAGGTAGCGGGAACAATTTTCAGCCGGCACCTACTAAAGTAACTCCACCGTCCAACCCAGAGCCAGTAGAACCTACTGAAACCTCGCCAGTAGACAACGTCCAAACTCAAGAAAATACCGATGCGCCGACCATCGAGTCAGATCCCACAGTGACAGAACCTGTAGA
Organism: Nonlabens spongiae; assembly: GCF_002117125.1. Lineage (NCBI taxonomy): Bacteria > Pseudomonadati > Bacteroidota > Flavobacteriia > Flavobacteriales > Flavobacteriaceae > Nonlabens > Nonlabens spongiae. The sequence continues at coordinate 2,995,188 of NZ_CP019344.1, read as the reverse complement.
AAAGCCGGTTAAAAAGCCTGAAGTCAAAAAACCAATCGAAAAACCTAAGCCCAAACCATCTAGCAGTGTACTTGACGCCATCAGTAATGTGGAAGGCGCTCAAGAAGTCGATGGGGAAAACAACGACGGTGAAGGTCCAGGTGACGGACCTGGAAATAAAGGTCAGCTCAATGGAAATCCTTATGCTAACACCTATTACGGCAACCCTGGCAATGGACAAGGCGGTAAAGGTTACGGCTTAAGTGGTCGTGGCAAAGTTGCTGGACAAGGTGTTAAACCAGATTGCTTCGAGACCGGTACGGTCATAGTAGAAATTGAGGTAAATCGGCAGGGTCGTGTGGTTAAAGCCACGCCTGGTAAACGCGGTAGTACAAATACAGCGGCTTGCTTACTGGAAGCTGCACAACAAAGCGCTAAAACCTACAAATTTACGCCAGCTCCTGAAGCAAACCCGATCCAGATAGGATTCATAGAAGTTGTTTTCAAAGTAGGACAGTAAATTGAACTACAAGCAGACCCTTTCATGGCTGTTTAACCAGCTTCCCATGTATCAAAGGCAGGGAAAAGTAGCCTACAAAGCCAATCTCAACAACACCATTTTATTAGACGACCATCTTGGGAATCCGCATGAGCGTTTTCCCACGATTCACGTTGCGGGAACTAACGGTAAGGGATCTACCTGCCACATGCTCGCCAGCGTTCTACAAGAAGCCGGTTACAAAGTAGGCCTCTATACTTCACCTCATCTCAAGGATTTTAGAGAGCGCATCAAGATCAACGGCGAGATGTGTTCGCAAGCTTTTGTGGTTGATTTTGTCCAAAAACACAAAGAATTTTTGGAGGCCAATCAATTGTCATTTTTTGAAATGACCGTGGGCATGGCGTTTCAATATTTTGCTGAGCAGAAGGTGGATATTGCGGTGATCGAGACCGGTCTGGGAGGTAGGCTGGATTCTACTAACATCATCAAACCGCTGGTTTGTGCCATCACTAATATTGACAAGGATCATACAGCAGTTCTAGGAAACACCTTGGTTAAAATTGCAGGAGAAAAAGCGGGCATTATCAAGGAAAATACGCCAGTGGCAATCGGTGAGAAAAGAAGTCATTTGAAGTCTCGCTTTCGCGAAAGCGCAGACAAAATAAACGCTCCCGTTACTTTTGTCAATCATCAAAAGCAAGCACTCCCTACCGATCTTTTAGGATCCTATCAAAAAGACAACGTACGAGTGGCGACGGCCGTGATTCAGGAATTGAATAAGGTGTCCGACTTTACAGTTAGTGATGAAGACTTGAAAAGCGGACTCAAAAATATAGTCAAAAACACCCGTTTGCGAGGTCGGTACGATGTGTTGCAGCTACAACCCAAAGTAGTTTGTGACACGGCACATAATGTTGCGGGCATCAAAATGGTTATGGCGCAAGTGGACAAAGAAGAGTTTGAGACCCTACACATCGTGCTGGGCATGGTCGCCGATAAAAATATAGATGCGGTGCTTTCTCTTTTACCAAAACATGCAATCTATCACATATGCCGACCGGATATTCCTAGAGGTCTGGCGGTGGAGGCGTTGCAACAAGCAATAAAAAACTGTGGCTTAGTATTTACGAGCTACTCCAGCGTTCATGAAGCTTATCAGGGCGCTCTAAAAATGGCAAAATCTCAAGATATGGTTCTTGCTACGGGAAGCACGTTTGTAGTCGCAGAAATAATCTGATATTTTTTCTTTCGATAGTTGGTACAATGAAAAAAGAGTTTATATTTGCATCCGCTTAGAGAAACAATGTTTCTACGGGCGCGTAGCTCTCCCGATAGCTATCGGGATGGTTCAGAGCAGCAGGACTCCGAAACCTGTGAAAACATATTCGGGCGCGTAGCTCAGTTGGTTCAGAGCACTTGGTTTACACCCAAGGGGTCAGGGGTTCGAATCCCTTCGCGCCCACATCAAGCAGAAAGCCGCATCAATAGATGCGGTTTTTTTATTTTAGGCATGTGATGAGGCTACTCATTAGAATGCCTAAAATGAAAAAGTAGCCGCGTGAGCGAGTATCTTACTATTTGCATAAGCGGTCTCGCAATAGGGATCATTTTTAATAATCCCTTCGCGCCCACAGAAGGCTTCCAGAAACGGAAGCCTTTTTTTGTTTTATGGAATTCTTCACTTATATCTTGTTTTCTGAAAAATTGAATCGATATTATATCGGTGCAACGTAAAATATTGAGCAACGGCTCGCCAAACATCTACAGAGTAAAAACGGATTTACTTCAAGTGTCAAGGATATGAAAATCGTCTATTTTGAATCTTGCAAAATCAGATCAGAAGCCATGGATCGAGAACAACAGATTAAGAAATGGAAAAGCAGGGTCAAAATTCAAGAATTGATCAAAAATGAAAGAAAAAGAGCATCCCGATTGCATCGGGATGGTCAGGGGTTCGTCCCGATAGTTTTATGGCTATCACAAGCACTTCAGATTTAATTTGAAAGCCTCTTAATGATGCTTATCTTTGATGAAAAAGCACCACAAATGACCAAAATTCTTATCCCTACAGATTTTTCATTAAACGCAAATAATGCGATTGACTATGCTTTAGAACTCTTCAAATATCAGCCTTGTATCTTTTTCTTTATTAATGTCTACAAGATGGAATTTGGCAATAGAGCTGCATTGAATAGCCCTACTTCTAAGGATTATGAGCTTGAGAACGAAAAATCCAAGTCACTCAAGGGTTTAAAAGAAGCGGTTAAAAGGATTACAGCGTCTTCTAGTGCGACAGATCATAGCTATGAAATCATTACTTCATTAGACGATCTTGATGATGCTATGAAATCTGTGATCAAAAAAGAGCAGATCAACCTAGTCGTGATGGGAACTAAAGGAGCCTCAAATTACGAGAAAAAAGCCTTTGGTAGTAATGCCATTCATACCATGGAATACGTTGATGAATGCCCAATATTGAGTGTACCTCTTGATTTCAAGGTGAAGGATACGCACGAAGTCGTCCTTACCACAGATTACAAGCTGAAATACCACAAAAATCAAATCGAGCAATTCAAGCAGGTCATCCATTTCTTGCAAGGACACTTATGTATCCTTCATGTAGCAGAAGAAAAGGAACTTAATACCTCAGAATCTAAAAATAGAGAATGGCTAGAGGGTCAATTTCAAGGCATTCCGCATACATTTCATCATGTTACCGGTCATGATGTAAAAGAGGGCGTGCGACACTTTATTGAGAGCCGGGACAGCAGTATGCTTGCTTTTGGTAACCGTAAACACAGCTTTCTTTCTAAATTATTCTCCACAAATATGGCGATGGAGTTTGGGATGTTCAGCGACATTCCCTTATTTGTCATGTCTGGAAAATGACCTAAATACTTTCAATAAGCTTTGTGATATCTCGCTTTCGCGAAAGCGAGAAAAAAAGATAGATTGATCAAATAAAAAAAGCCGAAGATCACTCTTCGGCTTGCTGTGCGGATGACAGGTTCCGATAGCTATCGGAACGAACCTGCACACCTTGCGCTATCAAAAATTTTACGAGCCAGCTCTGAATCTCACGATCAGTTTATCCACCATCTCAGGATATTTTGCGAGGTTCAAAATATATTTTCGGCTCTTCATTTCCTTGATATGTCGCTCGATTGATCTTGCCTGCTCGTATTCCAGATCAGAAATCAAAATGTGAACGGTCCAGTCGTCAGTCTTTGAAGTATAGCTTTTTGAATAATACCCAGAATTGTGCAATCGCAATCGCTCCTCAAAATCAAGGCAGCTTCCCGTGTAAAACCTATTGAGTTTCTTTGAGTAAATGATGTAAACCGACGCCATAAATAACAAAAGCCGAAGACCTCTCCTCGGCTTGCTGTGCGGATGACAGGTTCCGATAGCTATCGGAACGAACCTGCACACCTTGCGGCATCAAAATTTCACGAGCCAGCCCTGAATCTCATGATAAGTTTGTCTACCATCTCAGGATATTTAGCAAGGTTCAAAATATAGTTTCGGCTCTTCATTTCCTTGATATGTCGCTCGATTGATCTTGCCTGCTCGTATTCCAGATCAGAAATCAAAATGTGAACGGTTCAGTCGTCAGTCTTTGAAGTATAGCTTTTTGCATAATACCCAGAATTGTGCAATCGCAATCGCTCCTCAAAATCAAGGCAGCTTCCCGTGTAAAACCTATTGAGTTTATTTGAGTAAATGATGTAAACCGACGCCATAAATAACAAAAGCCGAAGATCTCTCTTCGGCTTGCTGTGCGGATGACAGGTTCCGATAGCTATCGGAACGAACCTGCACACCTTGCGGCATCAAAATTTCACGAGCCAGCTCTGAATCCCACGATCAGTTTATCCACTATCTCAGGATATTTTGCGAGGTTCAAAATATATTTTCGGCTCTTCATTTCCTTGATGTGTCGCTCGATTGATCTTGCCTGCTCGTATTCCAGATCAGAAATCAAAATGTGAACGGTCCAGTCGTCAGTCTTTGAAGTATAGCTTTTTGAATAATACCCAGAATTGTGCAATCGCAATCGCTCCTCAAAATCAAGGCAGCTTCCCGTGTAAAACCTATTGAGTTTCTTTGAGTAAATGATGTAAACCGACGCCATAAATAACAAAAGCCGAAGATCACTCTTCGGCTTGCTGTGCGGATGACAGGAATCGAACCTGCACACCTTGCGGCACTAGATCCTAAGTCTAGCGTATATTGCACCAAAGAAACACAAAAACACTCATTATCAATTACTTATGTGTTTTGTCATTTTCTTTAAAGTCAATTAATATCAGTTAACATCAACATTTGTTGTACCTATGTTGTACCTAAAAAGACCAATAAATATGTATCTTTATAGAAAGACTACAACAGAAATTGTGCAAAAAACAAAATGTTGTACCTATGTTGTACCTGATTTGACTTTCGTACTCAAAAAAGGTCAATTATGTCATCAAATGCAAAAATAGTTCTTCGTAAAAAACCGAACGTTAAAGGTCAATATCCATTAGCTATTCGAATCACAAAAAACCGTCGCTCTACCTATCAGTATGTTGGTCATTATATCGATTTAGAGGAATGGGACGAGAAAAACCTTCGGGTAAAAAAATCAAATTCAAATGCCGATAGCCTAAACAAGTTATTATCACAACAACTTTCTGATGCCAATAAAGCACTTATCGATTTACAGTCCGAATATAAAGATGCTTCAGCAAACCAGATTAAAAAAGAAATTTATGCCTCAGGGAATTCCTCAACTTTCTTTGAACTGGCACAAGAACATCTGGACGAACTGGAAGTTGCAGAAAAGTTAAACCGTCTATCTACGGACAGCGCATTGATTAGTTATATTGTAAAATATCACAAATCTAAACAGCTTTCATTTCAAGAAATTGATGAACGATTTCTTAAAAAATTGATGATATACCTCAAGGTTAAGCACAGCCTAGCTGAGACTTCAATAATGAATATACTTGTCCTAATCCGCTTATTATTCAACAGAGCTATAAAGCTAAAAATAGTCAGTAGGGAACTATATCCTTTCGGTGGTGACAAAATTAAAATCAAGTTTCCTGAGACTACAAAAATAGGGTTGAATATTATTGAGGTAAGAGCTATTGAAGCTTTAGATAATCTAACCTACAATGAAATTCATACAAGAAATGTTTGGCTATTTAGCTTCAATTTTGCAGGAATGCGGGTTACTGATGTACTCTGGACAAAGTGGTCAGACATATACGACAATAGGCTTCATTATAGAATGAATAAAAACTCAAAACTACTGTCCTTAAAAATTCCAGATAAGGTTCTAAGTATTTTAGATTTCTACAGAGATGATAAAAAACACGCTACCGATTTTGTTTTTCCTGAATTGAAAAAGGCCAATCTGGATGATGCAAAAGACATTTATAATAAAAGAAAAACGGCAACCAAAAAATTTAACGATAACTTAAAATCCATTGCCAAAAAAGCAAAAATTGACAAGAAGATTACAATGCACATTGCCAGACATACTTTTGGCAATATTGCCGGTGATTCTATTCATCCTTTAATGTTACAAAAACTATATAGGCATAGTGACTTGAAAACTACACTGAATTATCAGGCAAATTTTATCCATAAAGAAGCAGATGATGCTTTAGATAGCGTTGTTAACTTTTGAATTGTCCTACAGCAAACTGTACCTCTTAAGGTGTACTACACTTCAATTGAACCTATAAGTTTCTGATTAAAACATTTAACCAACATCCTGTATAATTCAGGATGTTTCTTTTTAAGCAAGTCCGGACGTTCAAAAAAGTATTCCGAAGCTACAGCAAAGAATTCAGCTTGATTGGTGCCTCCATACTTTCTGATATCAGAGTGGTTATCATTTATCGCTTCCATTTCTTTATGGATTAAGTTTAACCAAGGTATGGCATATTGATGTTCCATTAGCCGCTCTGGCACACCGTCTGTTCTATCGTCCAACTTATCTATAAGGTGCACAAATTCGTGTATGCCAGTATTACTTTTATCCGTTGTATTTTTAAAGCCGTGATACAATCCTTTTTTGGAAAGTATCATCTGTTTCTCGAACCTTCCATTCCCAACTATTCCACCAATATTCCGTGCGTTATCCTTACTACTAAATTGCATATCCTCATTAAAATAATCTGGATATAAAAGGATACCGCTTAAATTGGTGTAATGCCATTCTTTGAAGCCAAAAACAGGTATTACTGCACTTGCCGCAATTAAAATCTTATCCAATTCTTCCAGTTCAAGCTGCACACCATCGATATAGACCTCACTTAAAAACTGCATTATTTTTTGCTGAAAAATTAGCTGTCTATTGTTTGAAAGATTTCTATAAAACAGAACATTGTCCATTAATAATTTGTGCCAATGCTCTGGAAATGGCTTTACACTATGACGTTTCGCTTTTCTATAAAAATGAACAGTAAAAAGAATAATCACAACAGAAATTAAAATATAGACCATCTTAAAAAAACGTATTAATCTACAGGTTCAGCCTTGAATCCCACTTTTTGCAAAACCGTTTTTACATCTTCTTCGGTTGCACCATCGCTTTCAATGGTTAGGATTTTATCAGGATTAGAGGTATCTACTTCCCAACTTTCTACACCTTCTTGTTTGTTTAAAAAAGGGGTTACTTTTGATACACACCCACCACAATTGATATTTGTTTTAAATTTTAAAGTTTTCATTGTATTGAATTTATTTGTTATTAAAGTTTTACTCGTTTCAATCTTAAGCTATTTGCAACTACGGATACACTACTGAATGCCATTGCTGCACCTGCAATCATCGGGTCCAATAAAAACCCATTTACGGGATACAAAACTCCCGCTGCAATTGGAATACCGATGATGTTGTAGATAAATGCCCAGAATAAGTTCTGACGTATGCCCAACACGGTTCTTTTTGACAGTTCCAATGCTTTTGGGATGGATTGCAAATCTGATGTTATCAAGGTCATTTTTGCTACATCCATTGCTATATCCGAACCTTTACCCATTGCAATACTTACATTGGCTTGCGCCAATGCGTGCGAATCGTTGATACCATCGCCAACCATTGCTACTATCTTTCCATCCGTCTGTAATTTTTCAACAAAAGCCGCTTTGTCCGAAGGCATTACTTCGCCTTGATAATTTGTTATTCCTACCTGATGTGCCACGGCAGAAGCCGTTTTATTGTTATCTCCCGTGAGCATAAAGACTTCGATGCCTCTTTCTTGAAGCGTAGCTATGGCTTTTTTTGAAGTTTCTTTAATCTTGTCCGCTATGGCGAGTATCGCGAGCACTTGATTTTCGCCACCAAAGAATATGACCGTTTTTGCCTTCTCTTCGAGACTTTCTGCCGTTTGCATTAAAGAAGCATCAATTTGAATATTCTTTTCGACCATTAGTTTATGGTTGCCCACATAATATTTTGAACCATTCTCTGATTGCGCCTTTACTCCTTTTCCTGTAATGCTTTCGAAGGAAGTAATTTCTGCTTGTTCAATGTTTTCCCCTTTCAGATGATTGACTACGGCTTCTGCCAAAGGATGTTCTGATTGTGCTTCGATAGCCAAGAGAATTTCCTTGTATTGCTTTTGATTTTTAAGCTTATCCTTCCAGAGTATATCGGTGACCAATGGTTTTCCTTCTGTAATCGTACCCGTTTTATCAAGGATTACTGCATTCACTTTATGGCCGAGCTCTAAACTTTCGGCATCCTTTATCAAAATATTATTTTCAGCTCCTTTGCCGATACCCACCATTATGGCGGTAGGCGTTGCCAAGCCCAAGGCACAGGGGCAAGCGATAACCAAAACGGCTACAGAGGTCAATAAGGCTTGTGAAAAGGCATTATCGCCTCCTACAGACATCCAGACAATGAAGGTTACAATGGAAATACTCAATACCACAGGAACAAATATACCGGCAATCTTATCGACCAGTTTTTGAACGGGTGCCTTACTCCCTTGCGCTTGCTGAACCATTTTAATGATTTGGGAAAGCAGGGTTTCCCCACCCACTTTTTCAGCGGTAAACTGAAAGCTTCCTTTTTGATTAACGGTACCAGCGAACACCTTTTCCCCTTGGGATTTCTGAACTGGAACAGGTTCTCCCGTAATCATACTTTCATCTACATAAGAGCTTCCCTTGGAAACTTCGCCATCAACAGGAATTTTTTCTCCGGGACGTACCAAAATGGTCTGACCAACCTGTACGGATGAAATAGGGATTTCCCTCTCTTCCCCATTCTCAATAATTTTAAGGGTTTTAGGCTGAAGCCCCATTAGTTTTTTAATGGCTGAAGAGGTATTTGATTTTGCCTTTTCTTCCAATAGTTTCCCCAAGGAAATAAAGGTGATAATCACGGTAGCCGCTTCGTAATATACGTGAGGCTCGATGCCACGACTTAACCAAAATTCAGGAAAAAAGGTATTGAATACACTAAAGAGGAAGGCGATTCCGGTACTCAACGCCACCAAGGTATCCATATTTGCTTTACCGTGTTTGGCCTGCTTGAAGGCATTGATGAAAAAACTGCGCCCAAACCAAAAAAGAATTGGAAAGGCCAATACCAATGAAATCCATTTGCCTTGTTCCCATTGCATATAGAACATTCCCAACACAAAAATGGGTAGCGTAAGTATCGCCGACCAGATGGTACGGTTTTTTATGTCCTGATAATGCTTTTGCTGAAGTTCTTGCTGTACTTCCGAAGGGTCTTCGGCATCAATTATAATATCGTAACCGACCTCACGAAGCGCGTTTTGAAGTTGATTAGGGTTCAACCCCTCATCATACTCTACCATAACAGAACTGTTCGCGAAATTGACGTTTGCGTCAAATACTCCCTCGGTATGTTTTAATACAGATTCAACACTCGCTGCACAAGAGGCACAGGTCATTCCCGTAACCGGAAATGATTCCTTTACTCCTTTTTTAGTATTCTTTTCTTTGGTTTCAAATATGCTGATTGTCTCCATAAACCCATTCTTATTTGTATGATACAAATTTCAGGATTAAAAGACCTTAATGTGTTACGTAATATGCTGAATGATTTGTAGAATTTTCTCTTCACAAATTATTACTAACCTATTGGATAAGTCGTTTTTAATTTATCTTTTATCACCGCAATGGATACGTGTCTATCAGTCTCTACTATTTGTAATCAAATACCCTTTTGATTGAATGACCTTTTTTATCTCATCGACATTCGTTTTAGTGGTATCAAATTCTACAATTGAAGTTCCTCTTTCGAAAGACGTAGTTACATTTGTAACCCCATTAATTTTGTTTACAGAATGATTGATATTTTCTTCACAACCAGAGCATACCATCCCTTCAACATTCAACTTTACAGTTTGAATATGTGTATTGTTTGTTGCAACAATTCCTTTTGTGGCCGTTGGGTGAAATATTTGTGGATAATAAGAAACCAATGTCATTGTAACAACAAACGCTGTAACCAACCACAAGTAGAATTTCGACTTAAAAAATGATGGTTTATCAGTTTCACAGTTGCCACAATCGTCCACTTTCTTTTTTTTATAAACTTGATAAAAAGCCAATCCCAATGACAAAAATGCTATGGCCAATAGATAAGGTTTCAATGCAATAAGCCAAGAAAAATAGACAGAACTCCCACTAATACCAACTACACTTGTAAGTAGCAAAGGGCCCCAGCAGCATAGTTTAAGGGAAACTGCTGAAAATACAGCAGTCCCCATAGATGCTTTTTTGTTTAATTTAGTAATTGCCATACCTAACAGCTTCCTATGCCTGCATTTACCAAATCATCTCTTGTGATTTTGATGTTGGTACAGCAATTCAATAGTTTTCCGTTAACAGCAATGGCAGGAACTCTTGTAACCCCATATTCCTTCATTTTTGAAACACAGATTTTACTTTCGCATTGCTCAGACAGATTATGAAGTGTGATTTCGCAGTCCTTTCCTGCTGTTTCTTTTACTAATTGCACCACAGGCTCGCATACTGGGCAACCTGCTGTAAAAATCTCGATTTGTCGTTTCATCTTATTTTAAGTTTAAATTAATAATGGAACAAAGATGAGAACGTGAGGTAGGGGGTCACCAAACTTTTTTTAATCTTTTTTTTCGTTGTAGTCTTTTAATCTGGTTTCAATGGTTTGGATTTCTTTTAAGCGATTGGTCAAATCAGATAATTCCAAGTTAGGGAATTCACTTTTTAAATATTCAATTTTATCTTCATTGCCACAATTGCCTGGGCAAGAGTCCACGGCCTTTACAATTCCAATAGCAAGTGCTTTTCGATAGACTTCATCCAGCAGTAAGTAATGTGCTTTTTGAATCCCCTTATCAATGGATTTGAACTGTATGTTTATTTGTTCGGGGTCCTTTCCTTCATCAAGCATTTTAACAATGCCGTTTAATTGACCACTCAAAGTTTTTAATCTGGATTTAATATCCAAGATTAAATCAGTGGGTAATTTGTGCTCTTCCGATTTCATAATTTGAAAATTATATTGTTTAGCAACAACTGGAATTATTACAACTTTCTTTCTCTTGAATAGAAGGACATTTTACAGAGCCATAACTACAATAGACACAACAATCCCCTTCATTAGGTTTCAAAACCGTCTTGCAATTCTCGCACTCGTAAAAGAATTGACAAGCGTTCGTCGGCATTTCTTCTTCTTTTTTGTGTCCACATTTCGGACAAGTAATTTCTGATTTTAATATAGTTTTCATTCTATTTCTTTTTTGCCAGTCACTTTATAACCTGTAGAATTAATTGCATTTTCAATAGCTATCTTAGAGGTTTTAGACTTATCAAACTCTACGAAGGTACTTCCCTTTTCATACGAAGGGGTTACATTTATAATACCGTCCAATTCATTTACAGCGTGTTTTATGCTTTCTTCACAGCCAGCACAAGTCATTCCTTGAACATTAAAGTTTACAGTTTGAATATTTGATTGGTTTACAATGACTACTTCTTTTTTATTATCTGGATAAAAAATGGATGAATAATATGGAAATGCCAGCATAATAAATGCAAATACAGTTACAATTCCTAAAAACTTTTTTGATTGTATAAATTTTGGTTTTTCGTCTGTTTCACATTCGCAGTCAATTTCTTTTTGAGGTTTTAGTTTTTGATACCAAGCAAAACCAAGAACTAAAATTGTCAGCCCGATTAGATAAGGTCTAAAAGGTTCTATCCACGAAAATGTTGAAGCAATTCCGCTTGTTCCTGCAATTAGAGCCAAAACGGGTGTAATACAACATAATGAAGCAGTAATAGCAGCAAGTAAACCTACACCAATTAATTTGTTCTCACGTTTCATATCGTTTCTAAAACTTTGTTTTTATCGAGTATTTCAAAAAACGGATTTAACAATGTTGAATATTCAGGGGTTAGTGAGTAAAAAATGGTTTGGGCTTCTCTATCGGTTTCCAATAAATTTCTATCCTTCATTTTTCTCAAATGTTGAGAGATGGCAGAAATGTTCATTCCGAGAATGTCGCTTAAATCACAAACGCAAAGTCTTTTTTCCTCAAAGAGTAGGTAAAGAATTTTCAGCCTTACACTATTTCCAACCAATGAAAGTCCATTTGCTAAATAATCAAATGCTTCGTTTAATTCTGAAACTGTCTTTTTACAACGGTTTATCTGTTCAATATCTGCCTGTTGTCTTATGCAAGAATTATTTTTCATAAGGCAAAGTTACAATTATTTCTTATTTAAGCAAATGCTAAAATACAAATGTGAAATGATAGATAAATTTTAGTCATTATGTTTCTTTTGTTTTGATTTGTGTTTTTGTAAAAACTTAAACTGCCAAAATGCGCATCTGTTCTTTTAGCTTGTGGGTGAAGGTATTGCTGGCTTTACAGTTAATTGTCTTTTAAAACTACAAAACAGAAAATTCTGTATGGTATTAAATGGTGTTGTGTGGCCCTCTGTTACACAGCGAATTTTGTCAAATCCTTTTTTTAATTCCGATGTTAATTCCTCTTCATTGTATTGTTTTATTTCAAGTCCGCTACATTTTTTTGGTCCATTTTGTGAAAAGGTTCCTATTATTAAATAACCACGTACAAATTTTGACGCTATCTTAATATATTTTTTAATCTGGTCATCAGTTGTAAGAAAATGAAAAGTTGCCCTGTCGTGCCAAACATCGAAAGATGTGTCAGGTTCAAATTCGATAATGTCGCTTACAATCCAATTTACTTTACTCGCCTTTTCTCCCAGTCTTTTTTTAGCTTTCGCAATTGCTTTTTCTGAAATATCAAGTACAGTAATGTTCTTATATTCTTCTTCAAGTAAATAGTCGACCAGTTTACTGTCGCCACCACCAATGTCTATAATTCTTGCATCTTTATTTAGTTTGAACGAACGTATAAACTCCAGTGAAGTTTTTGGTATTTCTTGGGTCCAACTTACCTGGTCTGGATTTTTAGTTTCGTAAACTGTTTCCCAATGTTTCTTTCTGTCAAATTTCATTTTGATATCTTAATTCAATTTATTGGTAAATCATTATATTATCTAACTCGTTGTGCTAGTAGTTCCACGCATGCCTGATTCTATTGATTGGTCTGTTGTTTTCCCTGTTGAACATCTGCAGCATGGCAACTGCGGCCAGTTTGCTTGAGATCCTTGTCAGGAAACCCTTGAAGCTCTTTGCAAGGTTGATCTTGATGGAGAACTGAGAGCACAACTGTGAAAACCTTGTCTCTATGAACTTTCGGTTCCTTCTCCTCTCCGGCGAAAATGCCCTTTTGACCAACTGGTTCCTTCTGGGTGGGGTGACCAGTTCTATACCGTAGCTGGTGAACAGATCGGCCTGGAGCTCCCTGGATATGTAGCCACGATCGCCGATGATCTCCCTGTCCTCGCTACCGTCGTACTGCCTCTCTTTCAAGAACCTTATGTCGTGTACGTTTGCAGGGGTTACCGCCATGTCGTGGAAGATGCCCTGCGTGCTCATGAGCAGGTGGAGCTTGTAACCGATATAATAGCGGCGGTCGACTGCCGAGTAGCCCTTTCTGGGAGCCGTGCCCGGGTCTTCCATGCAGACCTTCATGCGCTGCTCCCTGGCGTTGTGGATGATGGGACATGGCATCGAGTCCACCAGTAGCGCGGACTCGCCGTCATCCATACGATCGCCCAGAAGTCCCGCGGACTCCCTGAGGCGTGGCTCGAGGGAGCGCCTGCGGCGGTTGAATCTGGTGCGGTCGATCAGCATTGGAAAATCCTGGCGAAAGTGTTTCCTTATCTCGGCAAACAATAGGTTCTCGCTGGGAATCGAGGCAGCCTCGCCAGTGATGGCAAGAGCCATGACCTCCAGGTCATTCATTTTCGTGTTGATCGGTCGCTTTTTGAAGTTTCCGTCAACGGTAACACCGTCAAAGACGTCAATAAGGTAGGAAAGGTGTTTTTTGTACATTGCAGGCAGATCGTGCATGATATCAGAATTAAAGATTTGACACTATTAATATACTGAATATCAATAAAATGCACGGTCTTTTATCAAATCTATTTTTTAATTTTGACTAGCACAACGGGTTATCTATTGATTTAAAATGTTCCATTAAAAGTGGTAAAAAACCTTAAATCTCATCCAATGATTTTCGGTTTTTGTCCACAGATTTCTTAAACTGCGTAGGTGTCATTCCCGTTACTTTTTTGAATTGATTGCTTAAGTACGCAACGCTACTATAATGTAATTGAAAAGCTATCTCACTCAAGGTTAATTCATCATAGACAATAAGTTGTTTTACACGTTCAATTTTTTGGTTGATGATGTATTGCTCAAACGTGATGCTTTCGACAGACGAGAATAGGGAACTTAAATATTTATAATCCAAGTTAAGTTCGCCAGTAACAATATCTGCCCATTTTAATTCGGTCTTTTCATTAGAATAATGTATCTTCTCAATTACCAAATTCTTCATTTGCTCGATAAGCTGACTTTTACGGTCGTCAATCAAACTAAATCCTGCATTTTGTAGCTTTTTTTGCAAAGATTTTTTTTCGAATTCATTGAGCATCGAAACCAATTCTACTTCTCCTAACTTGACAGCTTTGTAATCAATGTTCAATCCTACCAAAATTTGGGAAACTGCGGATATACATCTCGGACAGACCATATTTTTTATGTGGATGGTATTATTCATAGGTTGAAAAAATGCCTAATAAAATCTAAATTTAGATATATGATTAGTATTACAGCAGCAATAAATAATCCTATCATCGCTGAAATTCCGATAACCTTATCTTTTTTTGTAATCGGATTTTTCTGTTTATATGTATTTTTCTTGTTTTTTCTTCTATTTCTTCTACTTTCACTCATCATCTTTCTCCTCTTTAAAATATTAAAGGCTGAAGAATCCGCTTTTACCAATTAACTCTAACCCTGATTATTTTAACGTATCTCTAACCTCACCACAGGTTAACATTGCTTCGCCATAATATGGGTTACGGACTTCTTCCTCTAAACTTATCCAGTACGCTCCCTTATTATTGTCTGCCATTGGACAAAACTGGATATAAACATTTTCATTGACCCCAAAGAGCTGTACACTACTTATCATATGCGCAGACAAATGCTTAAAATGCCCTCTTTGTTTTGAAATATCCGTATTACTTGAAATAGCATTTGCCGAAGTATTTAATTCCTTTTGAATTGTCATCCAATGGTTATGTGCTTTTTCATCGGACAACAACTTCATATCTACATTTTTCAGGGATTGTATTATTTGTTTTCCTGCTTGCTGTGCATTTTTGGCATCATCATTAACCAGAGCATCTTTCAAAAGAATATAATCCTCAAACACCTGTTTTAACTGGCCTTGAAATTTGTTTGAAACAGCTATCCTTTCTTTCATTTCTGAATGGTCAGCATTCTCCTTACTATCTCCAGAATTGTTTCCTTGCATACCTAAATGCCCTTCGTGACCGGTCATTGTTTTGCCACCAGCAGTGTTCATCATAGATTTTTTGCCTTGTAATTGTGCAGCAGCATCTACTGTAAACGTGCCATTAGTTACCACTTCATCACCATTTTGAAGACCTTCAATTATGGTATAGGTGTCTCCATTGGCATTACCGAGTAAGACTTCTCTCATTTCAAAAATAGCTTCGTTAGGATTAGTTTTAACATAAACTACAGAACGTTCACCAGTCCACATCACAGCTGTAGCAGGAACTGTTATTTTCCTTAAAGTGCTTTCTTGAGCACCTTCAATTTTACCCTCGACGAACATTCCTGGTTTGAACAAATCATTTTTATTATTTAGCACCGCTCTAACTACGACGGTTCGTGTAGAAGAATTTAATAAAGGGTCAATAAATGAAACTTTTGCATCAAATACTTCATTGCGATACGCATTGGTAGTCACTTTAATGGTTTGACCAACTTTCAAGGAAGCAATCTGATTCTCATAGGCATCAAATTCTGCCCAGACCGTATTGAGGTTGGCAATTTTATACAAGGGTTGTCCTTGTTTTACATAGTCACCTTCTTCTACCATTTTATGCGTTACTGTCCCAGAAACGGTTGCATAAACAGGGAAATTTTCTTGTACTTTTCCAGCGGTCTCTATAGCATTAATTTGCTTTTCAGAAAGTTTCCAAAGCTTTAGTTTATTCCTCACAGCTTTATAGAGTGCTGGCTGTGATTCCTTCAACGATGCAGCCGTGAGTAATTCTTGTTGGGCAGAAACTAATTCAGGTGAATAAATAGTTGCCAAACGCTGTCCGGCACCTACACGTTCTCCTGTAGTATTAACATAGAGGTTTTCAATTCTTCCACCAAAATAGGTGACCTGCACAGCGTTGGATTCTTCATTGGGCTTTATCTTTCCAGATAGTTTTAATGTGCCACTATCCATCTGACCTTGTCCTACGACCGACGTTTGTATGTTAGCCAGTGCCATTGCATTTTCGGTCATCTTAATCTCATCCGCAGACAGACCGTCTGCTCCAGCCTCAGCTGGAATGAGGTCCATTCCGCAGATTGGGCAATCGCCAGGTTCGGGTTGCATAATTTGTGGGTGCATTGAGCAAGTCCACATCTGCTCAGCACTTTCACCTGAATGATCGTGCGAATCTGACATATCGGACAAGTCCTTTATCGCCTGTTCATCATTTCCAGACCCTCCAAATATGAGCCATCCTCCCAATAGCCCTACTACTAAGGCAAGGCCAATAAATATTAAATTCTTTTTCATAATATTAGTTTTAAAAGAAATAGCGCAAGTACTATTCCTCTTTTTTGTTTTCCAATCTGTAAATAATCTTTTTCATTTGTGCTATCTCACGCAACTGTGCTTCTATGATTTCCTCAGCAAGTTTTTTGGCTTCTGGGTCTTTTATGTCGGCTCTTTTACTTGTTAAGATTGCAATAGAGTGGTGTGGAATCATTGCTTTCATCCAGAGAACGTCACCTACAGTTGATTTTTGTTCGCGTACCAGACCCAATGCACTCACAAAAAGTATTAAACTCCCCAAATAAATAGCTATGTTCTTTTTCTTGTTCTTATACATATTTAGCATTAATGACAACATAATTACTGCCATTGCAGCTATACCGAGGCAAACCATATAAAATCTTGTAAGGCTAAACCAAACGTGGTCCCATTCGTAGGTATTTAGGTACATTGTGATGTACATTGCTATAAATGAAAGCCCAAGCATAGCCATAAACTTTCCGTAAGTATTTTTCTTCATTCCGTCGTGTGTGTTTTCTTTTGAATCCATTGTTTTTGGTTTTTAAGTTATTATCTATTTAAGCTTCTTCTTTAATTTTCTGATTGATGGGGAACTGATGTAACATAGTACAAAACCACTTAAGACTGTTATCAATCCCAAAAGTGAAAATGCCCTTAATAGCAACGTGTTGAAATTATCCCTTCCCTGATAATCCATTGTATGGGTCATCCAAAGAAAATCAAACCAGCGCCAGTCCCTATGTCTCACCGTTTGAAAAGCGCCATTCTCAACCGCCACATAGGCTTTTAAGTTTTGTGGTGTCTCATAAGAAATTTCATAGACTGGAAGTGGGCGACCGCGATATTCGTGATGTGCTCCTACAGAATGGACTAATTGAATTTTTGCTATTTCCAAATCGTTCAACATATACCTATTTGCAACTTGTTGCGCCTCTTCTTTAGTAATTCCATTTTTCCCTTGTCCCGTTTTCGCATTATAAAGCTGTGCTTCATTAATCCAATAGTAAGGTTCATTTGCTATTTCCAGTAGTTCCAAAGATTGGACGGGTTCTTTAGTAGCGAGTTGGGATGTGCCGAGCAAATCATTAAATGAGGTCTGTACAGGTGCTTCTTTCTTAAATTGGTCGCCGTGTATCTCGTCAATGTCCGTCCAGCTGAAATACATCCCGCTAATCGTCCACATCAAGAACTGAATACCTAAAAAGATACCCAAGTAGCGGTGCGCCTTTCTAATCCATCTCGCTGTTTTTCTGTTGACCATTATTGTTTTTGTTTTACTCTTTATCTATAATTTAATTCACGAAAAATTTTACAATCAGTCCACCAGCCAACCATATATAACAGATATAGGCAGCATATTTTAAAATGCTTTCAAGTAATGGACTTTTCGGTGCCATTTCGCTCATTGAGTGTTCTACATCCTTTCTTTTGAAAAATCCCAAATAAATCAGATACCCTGAAATTGCAAGGAAGGCCATATTCAAGTAGAAAGTATAATCTATTTTGAAATGCTCTTTGTCCTGTATTTTGACTTGTGATGGGTCTGGCAACATACCCAACAAGTCAAAAGAGTAATGTAGAGCCAAAGCTGTTCCGATTAATGCCGTAAACAGTAAGAATAAAATGAACAGTGACATTTTCCATCCATAATACTTGGCGTTGATGCGTAGCACAGGGAAGACCACCAAATCACTAAAAATGAAAGCCATAACGCCTGCAAAACTTACACCTTTGCCAAAAAGCAATGCCGCCAACGGAATATTACCCATTGACCCAATGAATGTCAAAAATGCAGCAATAGGTCCTACAATGATATGTTCCAATATTTCAAGAAAGGTAAAGTCTGTATTACCCTGACCACTATTGATAAATAGTGTTTGGAAGAAAGAATCGGGAACAAAGGCTGCTACGATTCCTGCAATGGTAAAACCAACCGTAACGTCTTTCCATACCATCTGCCATTCCATCTTGTATTTCTTGGCAACCCTTGCCCAACTATCTTCTTTTTGTATCTGCTTTTTCCATTCCTTGGAATCATCCATCGCATCGTCATCTTCGTTCTCTAAATTCTTGCGCGCCTTTTCAATAAGTTTTTTAGGATTGATTATTCGTATTAAAATCCACGAAATAAGAATTAAGAGAATTCCACCTATGTATTCGCCAACTACAAACTGCCATCCCAAAAATATGGAAATGATAATACCCAGTTCAATAACCAGATTGGTCGATGCGAGTAGAAAAGCAATGGAAGACACAAAGCTTGCACCTTTTTTAAAGATGGACTTTGTACTAGCTAAAGCCGAAAAACTACACGAGCTGCTTATAAAACCGAAAAACGTGCCTAAGAGTACACTTTTACCTTCACTCTCGTTCATTGTTTTTTGCATCCTTTTTTCAGTCACAAAAATTTGTATCATACTACTGATAATGTAGCCCAAAATGAAAGCCCAGAGTGCCATCCAGAAGAATCCGGTAGTCGTATAGGCTGCTTCGCCCCATTGTTTTAAGAATTCGCTCACAGTTAAAATTTTACTTTGTATTTCTTGACGAAGAGTGCGTTTTAATTATTTTCCATTTCCCATCTATCTTCTTAAGGATAGAAGTTACCACCCCTTTTTTCTTTATGGTTCGGGTATTGCCTTTATCATCGGGGTTGAGAACGATAGTGTAGATATAGGTTTCGGTAGTAAAGGCGTAGGGCAAGTCTACTTCTGCATCAATCACATAATCTGAAAATTCAAATTTCTTGAAATGACCTAATTCTGGTCCTAAGTGATGTTCGATGTAGTGGGCATAGGAACCCTCAACACCACCAGATTCAAAAACTTCCGAGTCCTTTGTAAACAACTCAAAGGTACCTTCAGTCGTCAGGTTTTGCAGGGCATCTTTATAGGTTTTCATTACTTTTAGCACAGCTTCTTTCTCGGTGCCTAAATCTACGTTTTGACTAAATATTTGGCCTGTGGCAAACGTAAGTAGCATTAGGATTGTTGTTAATTTTAGAGTTTTCATAATTTTAGTTATTAAGGGTTATTTATTTACTCGAATTCTATTCACGTTTGCGATACCAAATACAAGGACAAAAAATCTGAGGGCCACCTCAAGTGCCACCAAGGCTTTAGCTGTAACCGTTTTTGGGACTATATCTCCGTAGCCTACAGATGAGAAAGTAATTAGACTGAAATAGGACATATCAAAAAATGCCAACAGCCCGTTATTTCCCGAACTATTATTTATCTGAAAATGAGTAGAATCAAAAAAATGTAATGCCGCATAATCTATGGCAAATGAAAATACAATCAGAACAATTAAAAATCCGAATAACACTAAAACGTGGCTCAGCAAATGGCTCTGTCCGATAATTTTCATCAATTGATTAAAGGATAAGGCTATGATAAATCCTATCTTTATTAGTGTTATGGCCAATAGTATAATCACTGCGTAAGTAGCATTAATATTAGGCAAGACATACAGCCCGATAACTGTAGCAATAAGTACTACCAATAGTACGTACTTTGAACTATTGAAAAGTTGCCCATAAAAGGCAGCCGTGGTTTCTATGTCCTTTTCGTCACTCATTTTTTTGAGGGTTTTATAAAAATTTCTTCATATGTCTTTGTTTCGGTTTCGCTTATACGTCTAACAATGTATTTTCTATGTATGCCAATTCTATTTTCAAGTCCCATTGAGCCCAGCAACTCTTTAAAGGCTTCCATTGTGTTTTTATGGTAATTGGCTACTTTGGTCTTCTTGTCTTCCACAACTAATGACGCTACCCTTGACGGTACCATTGTGGTTATGCCGGTAGGACAAGTATCTAAATTGCATTTTAAGGACTGCACACACCCCAAGGCAAACATCATTCCTCTGGCACTATAGCAGGCATCTGCGCCAAGGGCAAGCATCCGATAGATGTCAAAAGCAGATATAATTTTTCCGGCCGCCATCAATTTTATTTCATCACGCAGTTTGTATTTTGTTAAAATAGAATGTGCAAAATGGATTGCTTCATTTATTGGCATACCCGCCCAATGAAGTGATTCCATATGGGCAGCGCCCGTGCCTCCTTCGGCACCGTCAATGGCAATGAAGTCTGGATAATTTTGCTTTTCAGCGAAAGATTGAACCATTCTTTCAAATTCATCTTTTTGCCCAATACATAGTTTAATACCAATTGGTTTGCCATTGGAAAGTTTTCTCAATTTTTCAACAAACGAAATCATTTCTTCATCGTTTCCAAATGCCGAATGGTGCGGTGGCGAAAGAATTTCGGTTCCCTTTTCAACATCCCTGAATTTTGCGATTTCCTTTGTGTTTTTCTTTGCAGGTAGTATGGCACCAAACCCAGGTTTGGCTCCTTGTGCAATTTTTATTTCAATCATTTTCACTACATCGTTGGTTGCGATGTCGGCGAATTTTTTGGCATCAAAATTTCCTTCTGCATCACGACATCCAAAGTATCCAGTTCCAAACTGAAAGATAATATCTGCACCGTATTGTTGATGATAGGGTGTAAAGCCACCTTCACCCGTATTCTGGGCAAAACCAGCTATTTTGGCACCACCATTAAGGGCTAAGGTCGCATTTTTGCTTATTGAGCCATAGCTCATTCCCGCAAGATTCAGAATACTTGCAGAATAGGGTTTGTCGCACTTGGAACTTCCAAATATTACTCTAAAATCATCGTTGACTTCTTTTGCCGGATAGATGGAATGTTTAAACCATTCACGACCAACTTCATCGTAAGGTATTTGTGTGCCAAAAGGTTGACTTTTATTAGCGTTCGCAGCACGTTTATAGACTATTTCTTTTTGTATCCAGTTAAAGGGCTTTCCTTCCGTCCTATTAAGCAAAACGGTTTCTTGGACAACGTGGCGTTGTTTTTCCAGAAAATTGGTAATTCTGCCAAATAATGGATAGGTACGCCTAATGTTATCTGATTTTTGAAAAAAATCGAATAGTCCTAAAATCAAAAAAGGAAGTAATACCAATGCGAGCCACCATAACAATGGATATAAAATGATTATGGCTGTTACCGCCAAAACCAATATGTTGCTCGTTATGATAAATCCTTTTCTCATAATCTTTGTTTAATGTGAATGCCCATCACTTTCCTCGTGACCTTCTTCACTTTCGGTTTCAATATAATTTCCTTGTGGACCGACTCCTTCTATATATACCAACTGTGAACCATAATGTCCTGCTTCGGAAACTGAATATGCCGAAAAGGCCATAACTACAAAAACTGCTATTTCAAAACCACGCTTTAGTTTGACCCAAAACAGGCTTACTATTTTCAGAACTGCTGCAAGGGCACTTGACCATAGTGTCCAATCGGCATATTTATCGTGTTGTTCCAGTACGCTTTTTGCCATTTCGGTAAGTCCTTCTGTATGCGGGTGCACAAATGTTCCAGCGACATACGCCCCAATAAACCCAGACCCTACCATTAAGAGGATGACCCAATCCATTGTCCGGTTCAAGGTAAACAACTGTATCAATTGTAAAACCACCGCTAACAGCAATAGTACAATGGGAAAATGTACGACCATAGGGTGTAGGTTGGGAAACGCATCAAAATCTGCTTTTACGGAATCTGATTGTACAGCTGATGCTATGCTGGCCGATAATTCAGTTGCATCAAGGCTATATCGTTCTTCATTTAAGGCAAAGGTTTTGGTCAAACTACCTAAGAAGGCAATGACCAAAATGGCTGAAAAAAAATGTTTTGTTTTCATCTCTTACGGTTTTTAATTAGTACCCAATTAGTTGCAGTACCAAAGTCCCAAGAACTATGCTGGCTATGATAGCGTACACGATATAATTGAACCACTTTTTTAACGGGTTTTTGATCTGTGCTTTGCTATTACCTGTATTGCAACAATCTTTCATTACCTATTTATTTTTCAGTTTTCTTTAATGAAGCTGAAACCCTAAATTTATACTTGATAATGAGAGGCAAACTGGTATTAACCAATCAACCATTTCAAATGTTCACCTCCCAAAACCAAGTACTCTTCACTAAACCTCTCTTTTTCAAAAGTTTTAAATTGCCTGACATAGGAAGAGAGATGTTATTATTTTAAGGGTTTAATCCCTCTCCCTTGTGCAGGCTGCTACTAACCAAATCAACTTTTCTATTTCATAAAATCTGTTGTGCCTAATTAAGAGAAAGGGTTTCATTAACCAACCAAACAGTATGCACCCTCTCTCTTATTAGGACTTAAATTTTTGCCTGACCTGGGAAGGAACTAACACTAACCATCATCTATTTTTCCTTCCCACGACAGGACTTAATGACTACTCAAGATATTCCGGACATTTTATGTATTCTGTTAACTAATAAACCAGAACAACAAAAAATGCTTAGGGAAGGGATTATCTACTGAATAGTCTTTTGTACTTTGCCGCATTTAAGCATTCTACTGCCGTAATATGGGTTTCTTATCTCGTTGTTTGTACTTAACCAAGCACTACCCTTATCGTACATAGGGCAAAATTGTTGGTACAGTGTGTTCTTTGTTCCTGTAATCGCCACCATATCCGTTATATCTTTGCTCAATGTTTTAAAATGCTCTCTTTGATGGTCAATAGCACTTTCAGCAATATGTTCTGCGTGTTCTGTAGCATCTTCTATAATATCGGCCAATTCTTCTTGCTGTTCTTTGGTATAGCTACTGGTATCAAAGGCTTTAAGAGAAGCTACCAATTTTGTACCTTCTTGGGCTGCCTTTTTGGTATCGTCTGCCACCAAGGCATTCTTTAGACTGAAGTAATCATTTAAAATTGCTTCTGCTTTTGCATCACTGTTCATATCCATCATTTTACCGTGGTCCATTTTATGGTCCATCTTCATTTTTTCCTTTTCCTGTGCATTGATAAAAGAAACTGCCAACAATAACATAGTGGCTATACTCATTTTTAACTTTTTCATCTTTTTATTTTTTAATTATTTATAAGCTATTTTTTAATTGTGTTACCCAATTGATTATTTCTTCTGCCTCTGCTTCTGAAAACTTTGCGTCTCTATGAATGAAGGTATAAGAATCTAAAGGCATTTCGCCATTTTCAATCTGTTTAATGATAGACCTTAGCTTACTGGTCTTTCTTCGGGTTGATAGTGAATCCCATTCGTTGAAATTCAGTTCGGCCTTGCCTTCTTTAATATGGTCTTCCAAAAACCAAGCAACAGGCTGAACTTTGTTATACCACGGGTATTGCGTATTATTACTGTGACAATCATAGCAGGATACCTGTAACTTGTTTTGAATGTTCTCTGGAACATCATTAACCAACATAAAATCAGTTTCGGGTACAGAATCACTTTGGTTACGAGATGATGGTATAAATTGAATACCTACAAACACCACCAATAAAACAATCGCTATGATTTTTACTATTTTCATTTAGTTGATTTCTCGCTGCACTTTGCCACAGGTTAACATTTTGCTACCGTAGTAGGGATTACGCACTTCCTCTTTAGTACTTAACCACGCCGTACCGCCATCATACATAGGGCAAAACTGCTCATATAGTTTCATCTCTGTTCCTGTTATAGCAACCATATCTATTAAATCTTTACTTAAAACTTTAAAGTGCTCTCGCTGATGTGCTATATCACTTTCTGAAATGTGTTCTGCGTGTTCAACTGCATCCTCAACAATATCCTTTAATTCGGATTGCTGGGCATCGGTATAATGTGAAGCGTCAAAATTTCCTAAGGATGTTGCGAGGGCTGCTCCCAAACCTTTGGCTTTGCCATTATCGTCTGCCACTAAGGCATTCTTTAAATTGAAATAGTCATTAAGAATCGCTTGTGCGTTACCGTGTCCATTCATTGCCGTATTCATACCTGCACCATCGTGATGACCGTCATTATCATCGTGATTTGTATCTTCCTGATGCATCTCGTTGCTCATTGGTGCTGCCGGTTCATTTTTATTTCCGTCTTTACAAGCAGTAACACTAACTAAAGCTAATGCGAT
Source organism: Nonlabens spongiae (assembly GCF_002117125.1). Taxonomy (NCBI): domain Bacteria; kingdom Pseudomonadati; phylum Bacteroidota; class Flavobacteriia; order Flavobacteriales; family Flavobacteriaceae; genus Nonlabens; species Nonlabens spongiae. The sequence goes on along the minus strand of NZ_CP019344.1, from coordinate 2,970,479 downwards.
TATGGGTATAATTAATTTTCGTCTAATCATTTTCATCTTTGTTTATTTAAGGGTTATTTATTAATAGTTTTCTTTACCGACCCACATTTCAACATTTTATCTCCGAAATAGGGATTGGTTATTTCTTTAACATCAGCATACCAATAGGCACCTTCATTGTTAAATGCCATTGGGCAGAATTTTTTGTATATGGTTCCTTCAGATAGTGCATCTTCAAACATTGGCCCAGCCTTTTCGGTAAATTGTGCGAACAATTTTCTCAGGGCTTCAATGTCATCGGTATTGGCCATATCTTGTGCTAAGTTTTTCAGCTCCGTCCTTTCCTCTTCAAAAGAGGCAGCCATATCCTTACTTATGGATCTTGCCTTTTCTGCATCGTCTCTTACAAGTGCCATTTTGATTTCAAGATAATTATGCCATACTTTTCCCGTCATTCCGTCAATAAAACCTTGGTCTGCGATATCTGCGGTTTTTTTCTTGGCCGCCTTCACCTCTTCTGGGGTGTTAATTTCTACGGTTTGTTTTTCCTTGCAGCTTACAATTGCAATGAGTGCAAGGGTTAGAATTGAAGTTTTAAATAGTGTTTTCATTGTTTTTGAATTAAATTATTAATCTATAGTTTAAAATGTTTTGGACCTAAATGGTCTAAGATTTCTTTTAAATCTTGTCCTAAGCTTTTTGCTATTTCTTCTATTTCGGATTTGTCAGAGATGCCCCAAGTTGTCTCAACGTCTTCGATAGAAACCTCGATTAAAGAAGCATCTTCGATTACTTTGATGCTAATTTTACAAGGCACGAGTGAGGTCATTTGGATATCGTTGGACAGTAAGTTGGCAGTCGTTTCTTTATGACAAACCATCATAATTATTAGGTGAGACATATCGATGTCATAGTCCTTCAGATAGTCCGTAACATCCATTTCTCCGATGATGTCAAATCCTTTGTCCTTTAAAACATCTCTTAACTGTGTTAGTGCCTCATCAAAAGTTATGGAACCGTAGCGTCTAACAATACTGTAAGATGTGTTTCGGCTCTCAGTATAATTCTGACTATGCAATCTTTGTTTTTTGTCCTCGCTATTTTCCATACTATATTTTATTTCAATCGGTTGACAACATTTTTGAGCCTCTCTGTAATTTCATTGGCAACATCATTTAATTTTTCATTCTCAACTGCCTGCATCGATGCTAGCGGATTAATTGCCGCTACCTCTACTGTAGTTTCATTTTTTTGTTGAACTATAACATTGCAAGGCAACATCGTACCTATTTTATCTTCTGCTTCTAGAGCCTTATGAGCAAATGGTGGATTGCAAGCACCTAAGATTTGATATCTTCTGAAATCAACATCAAGTTTCTTCTTTAGCGTTTCATTTACATTGATTTCTGTTAGTATTCCGAAACCTTCTTTTTTCAGTTCCTCAGTAACCTTTTCCATTACTTTGTCAAAGTCCTCATTCAGGGTTTTATTGAAATAATAGTTCATCTTCTTAGTTTTTAGAGTTAATCGTTCGTTTTTGTTCTTCGTATTCCTCTTTTGATATTTCGCCCTTTGCAAAACGGTTGTCTAGTATATCCATAGAATTTTCCTTACTTCCAGAGTTTCGCAAACTTCCTCCTCTAAACAGGAATATGGCTAAAATCAAAACAATCGGTATTAGTATCCACCACCACATCATCATAACTATATCTTTTTAATTGTTAAATAAACTGTTCTCATTGCCAATAGATTTCGGAAATTTACTGCCCTTTATTCTTCATCTTTTCTTTCATTTTCTGCATCATTTCTGGATTTTTTTCCATCATCTTTTGCATCATTTCTTTCATCATTTCGGGTTCTCATCCATCATTTGTGACATTCTTTTTTTCATCTCTTTTTTCATTTCATCATTACCGTGAATTTTTTCCATAAGCATTTTTCTCCCTTTTTCGCTCTGCATCATAATGTTAAGCATCTTCTCTTGCATCTTCACCTTCATTTCTGGGTTTTCATCCATCATCTTTTGCATATGCGATTGCATTTTTTCTTTCATCTCAGGGTTTTTCTGCATCATCACTTTCATATTGCCAGATTCCATTTGTTCCATATGGGATTTCATCAATATCATTTTGGCTTCTTCATTTTTTCGAGCCTCACTTATGAATGCAGCAAACTGAACAGGGTTTGAAATGATTTCTTCATAAACAGCATTTCTATTTTCTTCAACCTGCATAGTTTCACTTGCATTGAAAGTTGATTTGCAACCAACGAATGTTCCTAATATTCCTATTACCATTAAAAGTTTTACTGTTGTTTTCATTTTATTATTTTTTGAAATTTATAAATCGTCTATCTATTTTTCTTTTTCTTCACTTTTATTTTTTAGAAACCATTTTTCGCCTAAAAAAATCAACACCATCAGTATTGCAGCTACAATTACGACCAGTAGGTCGCTAGAAGCCTTTATCAATAAGAACGCGGCCAAAACAATACAATCCAATAATATAGCAGTATATAGAATAGAGGCACGGGCGTTTATCTCTTTTCTCATATTTTTAAGTACGCCCCAATGAATTCCTATATCCATAATTAGATAGAAAATAGCACCTAGTGAGGCAATTCTTGTAAGGTCAAAAAGAATGGTCATTGTAAGTGCCAAAACCACGGTGTAAATGAGCATATGTTTTTGCAACTTACCAGGTAACCCAAAATGTTTATGGGGAATTAGATTCATCTGAGTTAGCATTGTAGTCATCCTTGACACTGCAAAAATGCTTGCTACCACACCTGAGATAGTAGCTATGATTGCGATACCCACCGTGAACCACAATCCGTACTTTCCGAAAGCAGGCCTTGATGCCTCGGCCAATGAATAGTCCTTAGCTTTGATTATTTCTTCAATAGTAAGGTTAGAAGAAACAGCAAATGCAACAAGTAGATATACCACGGTACAGATAACCAGTGATATTATAATTGCACGCCCTACATTTTTATTGGGGTTGGTGATTTCCTCACCACTATTCGTAATCGTGGTAAAGCCCTTATAAGCTAAGATTGAAAGGGCCAAGGCTCCTAAATAATTGGTAATGGGGTATTCTGTCAAACTTTCTGAAGGGACAACTTCAGAAAATGAAAATCCTGCCGCCCATAATCCACCAATGGCAAAAATTGCAATACCTCCAATTTTTAAAATAGCCATTACAAAGGAAGATTTGCCAATGATATTGTTTCCAGAAATATTGATTAAAAACGCAACGATTAACAGCACTACCCCAAGGATAGGCACCCAAACACTATTGTCATTTATATCGAATAATTGAAGCGTGTACGAACCAAAAGTACGTGCTACCAAACTTTCATTAATGACCATTGAAAGTGCCATTAGTAACGCTCCAGAAGCTGTTACCGCACCCTTACCATATATCTTTTTTAGATAGGTAGCAATACCGCCAGCAGATGGATATGCATTGGAAAGTTTCACATACGTATATGCACTAAATCCTGAAATGATAGCGCCTACAAGAAATGCATACGGAAACCATTGCCCTGATAACTCAGCTACCTGTCCTAATAAGGCAAATATTCCTGCACCTATCATTACACCAGTACCAAGCGATACCGCTCCGGTTAAACTCAAACTATTTTTCTTGTATTGTGCCATTTCTTAAAATCTTAGCGATAATCCTCCACCTGCTCCAAATCGGTTGTCATAGCTCCCCATCAAAGAGAAATCACGACTCAAAACGAACTCTAAACCTACTTGCCAAGTAGTTTCTTCTTTAAAATCAGTTCCTTCCTCAAAATCTGTAACCCAACCAAAGTCCATTTGGTATTCGTACTCACCGTACAGTGCAACATTTCTAAATATCATTGTTGCTGTGGCGAAAGAGATTGTTGGTCTTAGTTTATTATCTATTCTCAAATCGGAATCTATAAGTAATGGAAGTAGATACCTCACACCGACTACACCCGTAGTGGAAATCTCATCAAGACTATCTTCGCCTTCATTTTCAACATTTACACCACCAAAAACCCTGAAGTAACTATTGAGCCAACGCTCGTATGTAAACTCTGCTTCTAAATTTTCATTCCAACCATATTCTCCTCTTACTATGAACTGGTTACGTATATTGGTTGCTGTATAAAACAATTCTGTCATATGGCTTGCGCCAGTAACTTCTCCCCAAGTCCACATATGGTCTGCTTCTGTGGTCAAATTAGTAAGTGGATAGCCTTTTAATCTTTCATCCCGTGGTGTATCATAGCTGAAGACCCTTGCCATCCCACTATTTATATGGTAAAGTACGTGGCAATGGAAAAACCAATCGCCATACTCAACGGCATCAAATTCGATAACCACTTTCTGCATAGGTGCAACGTTTACAGTATGCTTTAACGGACTACGCTCGCCATTTTCATTAAGCACCCTAAAAAAGTGACCGTGTAGGTGCATAGGGTGATGCATCATCGTCATATTGTTCAGGGTTATACGAACCACTTCGCCTTGGTTGATTTTAATTTTATCGGTTTCAGAAAGCGGAACACCGTTGATAGACCATACGTAGCGATTCATATTTCCCGTTAGGTTGAAAAGCATTTCACGCACAGGTTTTCCATCTTCAAACTCAGTGTTTCCCGGTGCTTTTAAATAGTTATAGTTAAATTCTGGATTTCCTCCTGTTTTCATATTGTCGCCAATAACCTTGTCTTGCGGCACGATATAGCCCATTTTCATTCCGCCGTTCATTTGCCCGTTGTCACTTTCCATTTTCATATCTTCGTGAGCCATTTCGTCGTGCTTCATTTTCGTGGAATCTTTGTCTTTCTGCATCCCATCCATCTTCATATTATCGTCTTTCATATTCATTCCGTCCATTTGCATTCCATCCATCTTCATCGCATATTTTTTCATCTTTTCAATGGAATCGTTCTTTGAAGGATTGAACTTGGCTGCAGGTGCGCCCATTTTCATATCCATTGACATCATTTCTTGCATTTGCTTTATCAAGTCTGGTTTTGGAACTTTAGGCGCATTCAAAATTTTGCCGGTTCCTAAATAAGCTGATGCCTGACCAGAACCATCTTGTGAGGTAGCAAGTATTTCCAATTTTCCGCTTTCTGGGATGGTTACAATAAAGTCATAGGTTTCTGCAACACCGATTAGTGTTTTGTTTTTCTTTACGGGGACAACATCCAGACCATCTGCTGAAACCAACATTGGATCTTCACCACCGAACGTGAGCCAGAAGTAAGAAGCAGCTGCGGCATTTATAAATCGTACTCTAACCTTTTCGCCGGGACTGAAATCGGGATAATTCTGTTCTGCCCCTCCATTAATAAAAAACTTATCATAATAATTATCTAAAATTGCCATATCGGGCATTCTGTACCACATCATTTCTAATTTTGCACCTACAGCTCCCTTGGCAATAACCTTGTCCCAACTTTGTACTTGGTTTTTCTTTATAAGATACCACTCATTGCCACGCTTTAAGTTTCTAAGCTGTGTCTTGGGGTTTTCATCCATCCAATCTGAGAGGACGAGTACCAAGTCTTTGTCATATTCTAAATCAGTTTTTTTAGGATTGATTTGAATTGAGCCATAAACGCCTCTTTGCTCTTGTAGACCTGTATGTGAATGATACCAGTACGTACCAGATTGTTTCAGTGCGAATTTGTATTGTTGGGTTTCACCCGGTTTAATTGGTGGTGTAGTTAGATATGGCACGCCGTCGTAAAAGTTTGGAAGAATTAAACCGTGCCAATGTACAGATGTTTCCTCATCCATTTTATTGGTCACATTAATAATGGCAAACTCACCTTCATTAAACTCAAGATTAGGTCCTGGGATACCACCATTAATGGTCATAGCCTTGACATCTTTGCCAGTAAAATTTACAGTCTCGTAGTCAATGGTAAGGTCATAGACTCGTTCTGGCCAATTATCTATATTTTCTTCAGTCTTGTTAGCTACAAATTGTGCTATACTCTTTGTTGAAATAAGAAGCACAATTATCATCATCATTTTTCTAATCATTGTTCTCTGTTTTTAAATTCATATTACTATAATGCATTGTGATTAAATTATTTATCTTTTTTCGTTCAATTCTTAACTACTTAGATAATTAACCATAGCATACTCTGTATAATAGCCTTTAATGGATTCAATTAGGTTTATCTGAAACTTCAACTGAAGTTCCTGAACGTCCAATACGTCATTGAAATCTATCGTACCTGTTTCATAGTTCTTAATCAATATTTCTTCTGCGTCATTAGCCTGTTGCAAATTTTTTGACTGAACATTAAACTTTATTTTCATACTGTTTCGGTTGTACTGAGCCTGTGCAAGAAGCGTTTCAAGTCTATTTAACCTATCTTCTTTTTGTGATGTAATCTCTAACTGTCTCAATTCATTTTGCTTGGTAATTGACTTGTACCTATTATTGAAAATTGGAATTGAGATTGAAACCATTGGCATCACGATATCCTTTCCGTTATCGGAAAAATTCATATCGGGACGCTCTGAAACCGGAACATAATCCAATCCAAAACCTATGTTTGGCGCACTCTCTTTTTGGTTTAATGCTTCTGACTGCTCAACAGATTCGTACAGCTTATCATATTTTAAAAGCTCTGGATTGAGTTTGAGGTTCTCATTAGAGACCAATGGTTCTTCATCAGGAATAGTCAACTCTTGTGGTACTTGGACTTCAAGTGTTTCGTCGCGATTCAATAAATTATTAAATACCGTTTGTTCTGCTAAGTAATCTTGTTCCAATACTTCCTTTTGCTGCACCAGTTCGTTTTGCCGAATCTGTAACCGCAGCACATCAACAGCCGAGGCATTTCCAACTTCTACAGAGGTCAATGCCAAACGCTCATAGGTTTCCAACAACTGAATGTTTTCATCCAAAACAAGTTGTTTTGCCTTGATTGAATATAGTTTGTAATAGGATTGCGATACTGATAGTGCTAATCTTCGTTTCGCAATGACAATATCCACATATTGAGCATCTGCCATTGAACTCGCATAATTTTCTCTTGCGGTAACGGTGCCAAACCAAGGTAGCATTTGTGATACCGAAAAGCGTGCACGTTGTGCACCTGTTCTGGTTTCGGGTTCACTAACAAAATAACCCGCGCCAACAAGCGTGTTAGGTAACCAATCGGCTTCGTTTACTTTTTCTTCGGCGATATTGTAACGCAGCTCAAATGCTTGAATTTCTGGACTGTTATTTTCGGCTTCCTGAATATAGGATGCCAGTTGTTGTGCATCAGCTTTCGCGAAAGCAATAAAAACAAGTGCTATTACAATTATATATCTCATCTAATAGTTCTTTTCAATTGAAATTCTTTTGTCCAGCTAAACAAAACCGGTACTACAAATAGGGTCACAAGTGCTATGAGCATCCCCCCAAAAGATGGGATAGCCATAGGAATCATTATATCACTCCCTCTTCCTGTTGATGTTAATACGGGCAGTAAAGCGAGTATGGTAGTGGCGGTCGTCATCAAACAGGGACGAATTCGTTTCTCCCCTGCTTCGACTACAGATGCTCTAATCGCAGATTTATCTGTTGGTTTGTTTTTATCAAATGTTTGAGTGAGATAGGTGGCCATCACCACACCATCATCTGTTGCAATACCAAACAGGGCGATAAAACCAACCCATACAGCTACACTTAAGTTTATTGTGTGCATTTGGAACAGGTCTCGCAGGTTTTCTCCAAAAAAGCTAAAATTCAGGAACCAATCCTGTCCATAACCCCAAATCATTAAGAACCCACCCGCAAAGGCTACGGCAATACCAGTAAATACCATTAGCGATGTACTTACTGAACGAAACTGGAAATATAGAATCAGGAATATGATAGCTAATGCCAAGGGCACGACCACACTTAGCGTTTTTTCGGCTCTTAATTGGTTTTCGTATGTACCTGTAAAGCGATAGTTAATTCCTTTTGGTACAATTAGCTCACCGTTATCTATCTTTTGTTGAATAAGTGCTTGAGCATTTTCCACTACATCAACCTCTGCATAGCCATCCAGCTTATCAAAAAGCACATAGCCAACTAAAAAAGTATCCTCACTTTTAATGACCTGCGGCCCTTGTTCGTATCTTATAGTAGCCAACTCACTTAACGGAACCGGACTCCCTTTTTCTACAGGAACATAAATGTCTTTTAAGTCATTTGGATTTGCACGTAATTCTCTGGGATAGCGCACACGAATGCCGTAGCGTTCTCTTCCTTCTACCGTTTGTGAGAGCACCATACCACCTACAGAGACCTGGATAACTTGCTGTACCTGTTCTATGGTTACACCATAGCGCGCAAGTCGTTCTCTGTCAATATCAATAAGTAGGTAGGGTTTCCCCACAATACGGTCGGCAAAGACCGCTTCTTCTTTTACACCTTCGGCCTGTTTTAAGATATCTTCCAATTGTACCCCAAACGCCTCAATTTCTTTTAAATCCTGTCCTTTCACCTTAATTCCCATAGGTGCTCGCATACCAGTCTGTAGCATTACCAAGCGTGTTTCTATGGGCTGTAGCTTGGGTGCAGACGTAACACCTGGAAGTTTGGTAACCTTGACGATTTCTTTCCAAATATCGTCTGGTGATTCAATTTCAGGTCTCCAATTTCTAAAGTATTCTCCATCGTCATCTGGAATGAGCTGTGCCCTTGTTACAGAGAATGGATTCGTAATCTTTGAGGCTTTATACTCATCATCTTCTACTTCAATTTCACTATTAGGGTTAGTCACTAAACTACCATCCTTTAAAACAAATAAGCCGTCTTCGTTTACCTTAAAGCGTTGTCTTTCGCGATGTTCATTTAAAATATATTCAGATTTATATTGAATAATATTTTCATACATCGATAACGGTGCAGGGTCTAATGCTGATTCTGTACGCCCAGATTTACCGACAACAGTTTCAATTTCTGGAATGCTCGCAACGGCCATATCTAATTGCTGTAGGACGCGTTTATTTTCCTCCACACCTGCGTGTGGCATTGAAGTGGGCATTAACAGGAATGAACCCTCATTGAGTGAAGGCATAAACTCTTTACCAGTATTACGCATAATCATCACTCCAAAAATTACAATGGCAGTTGGTATCGAAAGAAATAACAGCTTATTGCGTAATGCCCAATTTAAAATTCGAACATAATAATTTCTAAAAAGTGTAAATACACCCAAAAGACCAAAACAGATAAGACCAACGAAGATTAAGTTTATAAGGATACTTCTATCTACTCCCAGTGGTCTCCAATATTCCGCCAATAGGAATATGATAGCAAAAGCCGAAACAAATATATTGATGATGTTGGCGCGTTTTGACGTAATCTTTTCCTTTAGTGAAAGGAAGCCAACAACACCAAAAGCGACTAAAATCAGCCCAAGGGGATAGCCAAAAATTAGAGCTAAAACGCCAAAAACAATCAATGCTCCATTTAGCATATAACTAAAAGAAGTTTTTAAATTTCTCTTTTTGAATAAATAGGCCGCAAATGGTGGAATTAAAAATAGGGCAACAATAAGAGATGCGGTGAGTGCTGCCGTTTTTGTAAATGCCAATGGTCTAAACAATTTCCCTTCGGCACCGATCATAGTAAATACAGGAATGAAACTTATAATGGTAGTCATTACTGCAGTTAAGATGGCACCAGAAACTTCGGCAGTCGCATTATAGACTACCGTATTCATAGGTAGCTTTTCTTCATTTTCATCAATATGCCGCAAGACATTTTCTGAAAGGATAACGCCCACATCGACCATTGTTCCAATAGCAATTGCAATACCAGATAAAGCGACAATATTTGCATCTACATTGAACAGTTTCATAGAAATAAAGACCATCAAAACCGCAACAGGCAATAATCCGGAAATCAATACGGAAGCCCTTAAATTGAAGACCATTATGATAATCACAAAAATGGTTATCAAAATTTCCAAGGTGAGCGCTTCATCAAGTGTGCCCAAGGTTTCTTGGATTAGTTCTGTTCTGTCATAAAAGGGTACGATGGTTAATTGCGAAGTCCTCCCATCGCTTAATGTTTTTGATGGAAGCCCAGAACTTAGCTCGTTTATTTTTTCTTTAACATTGTTGATGACTTCCATAGGATTGGCACCATAACGTGCCACTACAACGCCACCAACAACCTCGGCGCCTTCTTTGTCCAATATGCCCCTTCGTGTGGCGGGACCGTGTGTAACTTTTGCAATATCCTTTATACGGATGGATGTAAAATCCTTTGATGTAACTACTGCATTTTCTAAGTCGGACAGCTTCTTTATATATCCCAGCCCTCTTATGAGGTATTCAGCTTGGTTGATTTCGAGTGTTTGTGCACCAACATCCTTATTACTTTGCTTTACTGCTTTTACAACCTCATTTAAGCCTATGTTGTATTGCCGCATTAATTCGGGATTGACATCTACTTGATATTCTAATACATATCCGCCGATGGAAGCCACTTCTGAAACGCCGCTTGCAGATGACAAAGCATATTTCACATAGAAATCTTGGATGCTTCTTAATTCTTGCAAATCCCAACCGCCAGTCACATTTCCATTTTCGTCACGACCTTCGAGCGTGTACCAATAAATTTGCCCAAGACCAGTCGCATCTGGTCCTAAAGCAGGATTAACACCTTCAGGAAGTAACCCAGCTGGCAATGAATTTAGTTTTTCAAGAATTCGGCTTCGGCTCCAGTAAAACTCAATATCTTCTTCAAATATGATGTAGATACTTGAAAACCCAAACATTGAAGAACTACGAATCGTCTTAACTCCCGGAATTCCAAGTAGCGAGGTTGTTAATGGATAGGTTATTTGGTCTTCGATATCCTGAGGGGAACGTCCATCCCATTTCGTAAATACGATTTGTTGGTTTTCACCAATATCAGGTATGGCATCAACGGCAACGGGGTTTCGGGGAAGTGAGCCCGTGTTCCATTCAAAAGGTGCGTTTACCACGCCCCAAGCCACAAACAAGGCTAATAGCAATACAGCTACTAATTTATTTTCTATTAAAAATTTGATGCTCTTATTCAGCATAAAAAAATGAGTTTTAAGTAATAACAATACTTGTTGAAAAAACAAGCTGCAAGCGGTTTAGTCCAAACAAATTAATGTTGGACGTAAGAGTTAATTACTTAAAAATCAAATGAGGAAAGTCTGGTCTAGGACTTGAACGTCCCTAATAAGGGGCGGTGGGGAATAATCTACAAATACTTCGTTATCTGAGTTTTCATACTCAAACAAATCTAAATACGATTGGATAAATGATACAACAAATACTTGCTGTTCTTTATCCAGTTTTTCGAAGGAAATTTTTAGTGTATCCTGACCTTCTAAAAGCAATTGCTCATCACTACAGCAGTTTTTCTTGGTAATATCACAATTAGAAGAAGTAGAAGTTTTTTGAACTTCCATACCGCAGGTTTCTACTTTTCCAAACAAAGAAGAATCAACTAAAACATCACCGCAATAATGACTTGCCAACGTAAAAGAAAACGTTGAGAATAACACTAAAAGTGCCATACAAAATGATGCTATTTTAAAAAAAATCTTCTTCATCAATTGTACAAAAGTATAAAATTTTAAGTAAAGTCTTTTTATTTAACAAACAATTTGCATAACGTTTCGGGTTTTTTATGGTTATAATTTTTTTCTAAGGATAAGTTATTGAGCTTAAAATACTTTAAAATTATTATTAAGAATTATTCTAAATAAGATTGGTTCTTTAAAACCAGTACATTACATTTGTCTTCTATTTAAAATCATTCTAAATAATTTATTACCAATGAGAACTCTATTTTCCCTACTATTTATCTTGCAGTTTACATATATATTGGCGCAAACAAATCCTCAAAAAAAGGATACTATACAACAAAAGACGGAACGCCTAAAAGAAGTGATTGTATCCGCTAACACCATACTGGGCAGTAAATTTGAGATTAAAAACAAAACAGGTTCTGCGAGCTATATTTCCGAAGAGGATTTAAAAAAATTTTCATATACAAATATCAATAGGGTATTACAAACGGTTCCAGGAATTAATATTTACGAAGAGGATGGTTTTGGACTACGTCCAAATATAAGTTTGCGAGGTACATCGCCTGAGCGTAGTGCAAAAATAAATTTGATGGAAGATGGCGTTCTCATTGCCCCAGCACCCTACAGCGCACCTGCCGCCTATTATTTCCCAACTATTGGGCGTATGCAGGCCGTCGAAATCTTGAAAGGAAGCAGTCAAATTCAATATGGACCCAACACCACGGGCGGTGCCATTAATATGATTTCTTCCCGAATTCCTGACGAATTTTCTGGACGAGCTTCCATTGCCGCAGGGAATTATGGCTCAAAAAACACGCAATTAGTCATTGGTGATAGCTATCAAAACTTTGGATTTGTAACGGATTATTTCAATTACAGCTCAGACGGTTTTAAGGATTTAGATGGCGGTGGCAATACAGGATTTGATAAATCTGATTATTTGGCGAAGTTTAGGGTCAACTCAAATTTAGATGCAAAAATGTATCAGTCTCTAACATTTAAAATCCAATATTCTGAAGAAGAGGCAAACGAAACTTACTTGGGATTGACCGATGAAGATTTTGAAGAAAACCCTTATAGAAGATACAGGGCGTCGTCCGAAGATGTAATGAACGCCGAACATCAACAATACCTACTTACCCATTTTATACAAATATCCCCTTCGTTAAATATAAGTACTACCGGCTACTTAAATAAATTCAAGCGCAATTGGTACAAATTGGACGATGTAAATTTAGGCGAAAGGGTGAGCATTAGTAACATCCTGTCCTCACCACAGGATTATCCCTTAGAATACCAAACCATTTTAGGAAACGAAAACACCCAAGACGATGTTATGGGCATAAAAGCAAATAACAGAACATACACCTCAAATGGTGTTCAATCCATTGCCAAATTACGATGGGGTTCTGATTGGCTACAAACCCTGGAAGCGGGAATACGCTACCACGAAGATGACGAGGACAGATTTCAGTGGGTGGACAGGTACGCATTTCAAAACCAAGAATTAATACAAACCACGGTGGCCGAAAAAGGAACTGACGCTAATCGTATAAGCAGTGCAAAAGCATTGGCGGCGCACCTCTTGTACACCCTTAAAATTGAGAACCTGACCTTAACACCTGGCTTGCGCTATGAAAATATAACCCTTACCCGAACGGATTATGGCACGAGCGACCCAAACAGAACTGGTCAGGATTTAGCTATTCGCGAGAACAAAGTAGATGTATGGATTCCCGGCATAGGTGCGAACTACAGATTCAATAACTATATATCGGTCTTCGGTGGGGTACATAAAGGGTTTTCGCCACCAAGTAATACACAGGGACAAAATGCAGAAGAAAGTATTAATTATGAGTTGGGTTCTCGATTTGGCTTCAAAGGTTTTTCAGGGGAACTTGTCGGGTTCTACAATGATTATCAAAATCTGTTGGGAAGTGATTTGGCCGCGACAGGTGGCACAGGAAGTCTTGACCAGTTTAATGCAGGTGAAGTTCGTGTAAGTGGCCTTGAACTTTTGCTTAATTACAATTTGCTATACAATACATCAGAGAAATTTAAACTTCCTCTATCGATTTCCTATACGCTTACCGATACCGAATTCCTGACCAGTTTTGACAGTAACGAAGATATCTATGGGGTGGTTACCAAAGGGGATGAAATACCATACATTGCAAAAAACCAATTAAATGCAACCTTAGGGCTACAGAATAAGAAATTTGAAGTAAACCTAAATACGCGCTATACAGGTGCATTTAGAACCAAGGCTGGTTCTGGACCAATTCCAGAAAACTTCAAAGTAGATTCTAATTTCATCTTTGACTTATCTGTTCAATATTTTTTAAATGAAAATTTTATGCTATCAACAAACATAATAAACTTATTTAATTCAGAATATCCTGTATCTCGCGTACCAGCAGGTTTACGTCCCGGTCATCCTTTTGGAATCAATTTTGCCGTCGGTTACGGATTTTAAAGTAATCTTTATTTGATGACAAAAGTCATATTTTTTGAAAACCGATTATTTTAAATTCGTAGCGTAAAATTAAAGTTTATGATAAATCAAAAAATAATAACATAAACTAATTTTTAACATTTTTTTAAATTTTTGATATAAAATCATTAATTTTATTACGTGAAATCTTTTTTTACCAAAATATTGGCCTTCTTTTTAGCAGCTACTATATTTTTTAGCACAGCTTCATTTACAGTAGATATGCACTTTTGCTGCAATAAATTGGTTGATATGGCACTCTTTGGAAAAGCCAAAGTATGTGCAGACAAGGCTCAAAAAAAAGATTTAAACACAAAACAGTGTACTTCTCTTCAAGAAAAAGATTGCTGCAGCAACCAAACTTTGATTAAAACAGGTGATGACACCATAAAAAAGGCTCAGACCCAACTTGAGTATGAAGATATACTCTTTCTTAACACCTTTTTTTACACTTACCTCAATCTATTTGAAGGGCTTGAAAAAAACATCATTCCTTTTGAACAATATAGGCCGCCCTTGTTGTCTAAGGATATACAGGTTCTTCACGAGACATATTTAATTTGATTTTCTTACTTGCAGATTGATCATATCAATCTGTATCCTCTATTATAGTCAAAGAACAACTTCTGGCTAAACATTGTTGTATCCATTACCCAACAACACAATTTATCAAATTAACCCAGTAAGGTTAAAACCTTACAAACTATTGAGCCGAATACTCAATAGTAACACCAATACTATAATGAGCTCACCAAAAGAATTCTGGATTAAGAATATGGTTTGTAGCAGATGCCTTAAAGTTATAAAACAAGAACTACAAGAATTAGATATTACTGTACTCTCATTAGAGCTAGGAAGGTTATTGGTAGAAGCACCTAACCTAAATGAAGCTGCTATAACGGACAACGTAACAAGGGTGCTTCACACAAATAGTTTCAAAATTGTAGAAAATGAAGAAGAGATGCTGGTTGAAAGAATCAAAATTCTACTAATCGAGCAACTTGTTGAACTACCATTGGATATGAAAGTGAAGACCTCAGAACTCTTGGCCTCAGCATTGCATCGTGACTATAAGACACTGAGCAAACTATTTTCAACCATTGAAAAATCAACCATTGAAAAGTATTTCATCAAATTGAAGATAGAGAAGGTTAAAGAACTTATCCAACTTAAACAACATTCCTTCTCTGACATAGGTTACCTATTGGACTATAGCAGCGTAAATCATTTATCCAGACAGTTTAAGGAAGTGGTGGGAATGAGTATGACAGATTACAAGAACACAGGAAATTGGAAACGGAATTTCTATGATGAAATTATATAGATATCAACGAAAGTTATGCAGATAAAGGTCTGCAACAGTCATTAATTTTAACAAATTAAATCAAACCAAAAATGAAAAAATTTGTCATCGCATTACTGCTCATCCCTTATCTGGGAATAGCTCAAACTTTAGAAAATTTAGACTACATCTCGCCTTTTAAAGATGGCGTTGCCGCCATTAAAAAAGGGAACGAATGGGGTTTTATTGACCAAGAAGGAAAATTAATCATTGATTTTCGAAATGATTTGGTGGTAACCAAAACAGACAACGCCAATTACCCAATCTTTGAAGACGATAGATGCTTGATTGCCCATCATAAGGGTGGGGTGCTCTATTATGGATATATAAATAAAGAAGGGGGAACTGTTATTGCACCTCAATTTCTTAACGCCACCAATTTTAATAACAAAAAGGCAATAGCACTAAAGGTACACAAAGAGACCATTGGCTATAATGATATTTTCAAAAAGGACGTGGTAAGCTATCATTACTTTGAAGTGGTTATAGATAAAACCGGAACGACGATGGACCACTTAACACAACTGGCCTTACACGTTTCGCCACAGAACATAAAAAATAGTGGTTCCCCAACCATAACATCAAAATTTATTTCGGCCAATTTGGTCGCCGTAAAAGGAAACAACTCTAAATGGCAAATCAAAAAAATCGATTAGTAAATATTATACTAAAACAAAAACTTAAAAATTCAGCCCGATTAATAGCTGATAACCCATTCCCTCTCTATAACCCAATTAGCTATTGGGAATGGGTTTAAAAATAAATTTATGTCTAATTAAATAACAAAGAAAATGAGAACACTATTTATTGGTTTACTGGCAATTGGCCTTTTCAGCTTAACCAGCTGCAAACAAGAAACAGACACGCAAGCACTACTGGAAAATCCTGAGACGCGCACAGAGGTTTTTAATAGCATTGTTGAGAACGATGCATATATGGCCGAGTTTATGGAAAGTATGCACGGAAATCCAGCAACAATGAAAATGATGCAAGGCAACAAAAAAATGATGGGTTCTATGATGAATGGACAGGGTATGCAAATGATGATGAAGGATAGCACAATGATGCATTCAATGATGAACAGAATGATGGGCGATGGAAAAATGATGGGAAATATGATGAAAATGATGCACGAAAAAGGAATGATGACTGAAGATTGTATGGAATCCTGTTCTATGATGATGAAAGATAAGGGGATGGATATGATGTATATGAACAATGAAACAGAAAACAATCATTCTGAACATCACTAATTTCTAACCCATAAAGCAAAGCACAATGAAAAACAGTCACTGGATATGGATGGTCATCGGATGTGGACTACCGTTGCTATTTATTTTTTTAGCACCATCGTTTGGTATAGGAAGCAGTTCTTCTCTGTTCATTTTCATCCTCGTTATGTTCGGTATCCATTTATTTATGCCCCACGGTTCACATCGGCACGGAAGACCCAATAATCGTAAGCATCGGGATGGCAATAACAATCAATCTGAACAGAACACAAAAGAAGAACACAAAAGACATCAAGATCACTAATAAATAAAACACAATGAAGCAAAAATTTCAAATAAACGGAATCAGTTGTGGTGGATGTGTAGCAAGGGTCAAGAAGACTTTGGAAGAACATCCCAATATCGAAAAGGCAGAAATTTTTCTGGCGCCAAAAGGCGCAACGTTTATCACGATGACAGAAAAACTTTCAATTACTGAATTACAAAAGCAACTCAGCAAACTTAACGGATACACAATTACAGAAATAAATTAATAACAACTAAAACCAAAAATTATGCATTTATACGACGGACATTTTGGAGGTATGCACCTAATATGGTGGATTATATGGATAATATTTATTGCTTGGATATTCTTTATCCCAACAGATATTCCCTATCAAAAAACTAAGAAGGACAGCCCGCTCGATATTCTCAAAAACCGCTTTGCAAAAGGTGAAATATCTAAGGAAGAATTCGAAGAATCTAAAAAGATTATAAACTCGGACAACTAAATTAAAACTAAAAATTATGTATCGATTAAACGTAAAGAAATTAGGATTCGCATTCGGGCTTACCGGAGCGTTAATTTACTTGGGCTGTATGATTGTAATGGCAACAGCAGGCCGAGAAGCCACTATAGATTTTTTCAACAGCCTATTGCACGGTTTAGACACCACGAGCATTATTAGGATGGATGTACCCTTATGGGAAGCAGGATTAGGAATAGTACAAACATTTATTTTGGGATGGTTAATTGGTGCTTGTATCGCAGCTTTTTATAACGCTCAAATTAAAAAACAGTAAGGTTTATGCAATACGTCTGGTTCATATGGTCACTTATAATTCTTGCGCTTTGGGCAATCATCTATCTGTTGAGAAAAGAATCAAGAAAAGAGATGCTCAAAATGAGCCTTATAACAATGCCTTTTGGTTTAACTGAACCTTTGTTTGTTCCAGAATATTGGTTTCCACCTTCGCTGTTCAATTTGGCTATAAAAACAGGTTTTGATATAGAGAGCCTTATCTTTTCTTTTGCCATTGGCGGGATTGGCACGGTACTCTACAACCTTATTTTTAAACGAAGCCTCGTTAAAATTCCGCATAGCGAGCGTGGTCATCAAAGACATAAGCTACATATTTATATACTATTTGTGCCTGCACTGGTCTTTTTTATACTCGCCCTATTTACATCGCTCAACCACATTTATTGTGGGATTATCGCTTTGTTCATAGGTGGTTTGGCAACACTCTATTGCCGTCCAGATTTAAATAAGAAGATTTGGGTCGGAGGAATCTTGTTTACAGTACTGTACTTCATTTATTTCGGAAGTATCCTTCCGTTTTATCCTCAATATGTGGAGCTGTACTGGAATCTTGACAACCTGACCCATATTCTTTTCTTGGGTGTACCCATAGAAGAACTACTGTTCGCCTTCACCTTTGGTATGTACTGGTCTGGATTATATGAACACTTGTATTGGAGAAGACTTATAAAACCGAAAGGAATTTTAACCAACTAAAACATTCAAATTATGAAAATACTATTGGCAGTAGACGGTTCAGACTTTAGCAAAGCTGCTGTAGATGAAATCAATAAAATGATATTACCATCATATGCTGAAATCTGCATCATAACTGTATATGAGTTTCCCACTATGATTGGCCCAGAATTAATGGCCACAGGTGGAAGCTTGAACAACTACTACGAAGATTTCATAAGTGGCGCTAAAACAATAGGTAATAAAATTGTTTCGGAAGCCAGCGATGTTCTAAAGAGCAAAAACAAAGCTCTTAACATAACTACTATCGTTGTGAGCGGACTACCCAAAAGTGCCATCCTCGAAAAAGCCGAGGATTGGAAAGCAGATTTAATTGTAGTGGGCTCTCAAGGTCAAGGTGCGTTGTCGCGCTTACTTTTAGGCTCTGTTTCCCAATATTTAGCCACCCACGCCAAGTGCTCGGTACTTATTGCAAGAGATAAAGATAAAGGGTGAATGAAATATGAACAACTAACAAATGAAAGATAGCCACACACATAAGAAAATAATGTCATCTGCCTGCAAGGTAACGGATAATATCTGCCTTCCAGATTCTGACCTACCTCGCGTAGTTATCATTGGTGGTGGTTTTGCTGGTCTGGCATTGGTAGAAAAATTGAAACATAAAGAAGTACAAGTTGTATTGTTCGATAAAAACAACTTCCATCAATTTCAACCTTTATTCTATCAAGTGGCAACGAGTGCTTTGGAGCCAGACAGCATTGTGTTTCCATTTAGAAAACAATTTAAGGGATATAAAAATGTAGTGTTCCGCTTGGCGGAAGTCGAGGAAATTCAACCCTCATCAAATACATTAACAACTACCAAAGGAAAAGTCCACTACGACTATCTGGTACTTGCAACTGGTACGACCACAAATTTTTTCGGAATGGATTCCGTAGCCCAAAACAGCTTAGGGATGAAGGATATTCGTGATTCCCTCAACATTCGCCATATGATGCTGCAAAACTTAGAACAAGCAGCCATTACCTGCGATGATGATGAACGTGATTCCCTAACAAATTTCGTTATTGTTGGAGGTGGTCCCGCTGGCGTAGAAATGGCAGGAGCTTTGGCTGAATTTTGCAAATACATTCTACAGAAGGATTATCCAGAATACCCTGCTTCCATAATGAACATTTATTTGATAGAAGCTATTGACGAGTTGTTAAGCACAATGTCAGACAAAGCATCATCAAAAACTTTAAAGTATCTGAAAGACTTAAATGTAAAAGTACTATTCAACGAGTCGGTAAGTGATTATGACGGTTCAGAGGTTACTACGAATAGCGGAAAGAAGATTTTAGCAAGAAACCTCATCTGGACGGCAGGTGTAAAAGGACAATTCCCCAAAGGTATAGATGAAAAACACGTGGTTAGGGGTAACCGCTTAAAAACTGACTCGTTTTTAATGGTAGAAGGCTGCAAAAATATTTTTGCCGTAGGCGATATAGCGGCAATGATTACTACAGACACACCCAAAGGGCATCCACAAGTAGCCCAAACAGCAATCCAGCAAGGCAAATATTTAGGTAATGTATTATTGAAAATTATTAAGGGTGAAGGCGCAAAACCTTTTGAATACAAAGACAAAGGTTCATTGGCCACAGTAGGAAAACGAAAGGCTGTTGCCGATTTAGGCAAATTCAAATTTGCTGGTTATTTCGCTTGGTTGCTATGGTCAATTGTACACTTGTTATCTATAAGTGGATTTAGAAATAGATTGATGGTTGGTTTTAATTGGGCGGTTAGCTATTTCACTTATGAAAAAAGCAACCGCCTAATTATTCGAAATTTCAAACATAAATCATTAGTCGACAACACAGAAGAATAACTAATTAAAACAAAATTTATATGAAAAAAATAGGAGTTATAGGATACGGAGTCATAGGAAAAAGGGTGGCAGATGCCATCAATTTACAAGATGATATGAAGCTTTCGGGCGTTTGCGATATCATCAGCGATTGGCGTATTCAAAATGCAGTAAGAAAGAATTACAACATATACGCAGCAACTCAAGATGCAGCTGATAATATGAAATCTGAAGGGATTTCTGTTAAAGGCAATATGCAGGAACTTTTAAAGAAATCAGACCTTGTTGTGGACTGTACGCCTAAAAAGATTGCTGCTCAAAATGTAGCGATTTATAAAGAACAGAATATAAAATTTATTTTGCACGGTGGCGAAAAACACGAAACCACAGGGCATTCCTTTAGTGCAGAAAATAATTACAAATCCGCTCTAAACTTGAATGCGACAAGAGTAGTTTCCTGTAATACTACGTCTATTTTAAGAACCTTGACCGCTTTAAAAAGAGCCGATTTATTGGATTATGCCAGAGGTACACTTTTAAGAAGAGCTACAGACCCTTGGGAAAGTCATTTAGGTGGTATTATGAATACGATGGTTCCCGAAAAAGATATCCCAAGCCATCAAGGTCCGGATGCTAAAAGTGTTGACCCAGAACTGGATGTCATCACCGCAGCAGTAAAAGTACCGCAAACCTTAAGCCATATGCACTACTGGAATGTGAAATTGAAAAAGCAAGCGACAAAGGAAGAAGTGCTAAACGCTTTCAAAACTTCAAGTCGTATTAAACTAATTCGGTATGACCAAGGCTTGGTTTCTAACAACACCATTAAGGAAATGTTTCTGGATATGGGAAGACCTTGGGGCGATATGTATGAAGTTGCTCTTTGGGAAGATATGCTGAAAGTAAAGGGAGACGAACTCTTTTATGCC
The DNA here is from genome assembly GCF_002117125.1 of Nonlabens spongiae. Lineage (NCBI taxonomy): Bacteria > Pseudomonadati > Bacteroidota > Flavobacteriia > Flavobacteriales > Flavobacteriaceae > Nonlabens > Nonlabens spongiae. Next base: position 2,949,326 of record NZ_CP019344.1, on the reverse strand, counting down.
TACGTGGTAGACAACCAAGCTATTGTTATCCCAGAAACCATAGATGCTATTAGAGCACTAACTGGAATTGAAACAGATGGGGGGAAATCCATCGCCAAAACCAATGAAAGCTTAGGAATTCATTAATCCTCTTTTAAATGAAAACAGATATAAATATCACAGAGCTTTTAGGAGACAAAGCTGATTTCTACTTGAATCACGTTTGTGAAAGAATCACAAAAGATGAATTGCAGACACCAAGTAAAAATAGTCTTGAAAAAGTATTTGTCAATAGCAACAGAAATCCACAGGTAATAAGAAGCCTTAACCAATTATACAACCACGGCAATCTTGGTGGCACAGGCTATTTGAGTATTCTTCCAGTAGACCAAGGCATTGAGCATAGCGCAACCTTTTCATTCTACAAGAACCCGGATTATTTTGACCCTGAGAACATTATAAAACTTGCTATCGAAGCGGGTTGTAATGGTGTGGCATCTACGTTTGGAGTATTGGGCTTGAACGCTCGAAAGTATGCCCATAAAATCCCTTTTATCGTTAAGATTAACCATAATGAGTTACTCACCTATCCCAATAAATATGACCAAACGCTCTTTGGTAATGTAAAAACCGCTTGGGATATGGGAGCAATTGCCGTAGGAGCTACGATTTATTTCGGTTCAGCAGAAAGCAACAGACAGCTAAAAGAAATAGCTGAAGCTTTTGAAGAAGCCCATAATCTGGGAATGGCCACCATCTTATGGTGCTATACACGGAACGAGGCATTTAAAACCAACAAGGAAGATTATCACGCATCGGCCGATGTAACCGGACAAGCCAATCATATTGGAGTAACGATACAGGCAGATATCATCAAACAAAAATTACCAACCAATAATTTTGGTTTCAAAGAGATAGGATTTGGAAAATATGATGATGAAATGTATAAAACCCTTACCACAGACCACCCTATTGACCTTTGCAGGTTGCAAGTAGCCAATTGCTATATGGGTAAAATAGGGCTGATTAATTCAGGTGGTGGTTCCAAAGGCAAATCAGATTTGTCCGAAGCTGTAACAACTGCCGTCATCAATAAAAGGGCTGGTGGCTCTGGGCTGATAATGGGAAGAAAAGCATTTCAAAAGCCCTTTAGCGAAGGCGTGAAAGTATTACAATCTGTTCAGGAAGTTTATTTGGACGATAAAATTAGTGTAGCATAATCAACAGAATGTTTGACACAGAGATAAAATCATTAAAATCACTTAACCACTACCTCCTTAAACTGGTAGAAAGCCGTCTATGGCTTAAAGTAATCATTGCTTTGTTGTTAGGTGTTGGATTTGGTCTGTTATTGAGTCCACAAAATGGATGGATTTCTAAAGAAACAGCAGATATCGCGGGGAATTGGCTGGCATTGCCCGGTGTACTATTTCTGAAACTGGTTCAAATGATTATGATTCCGTTGATTGTGGCTTCCATCATCACAGGAATCGCAAGTAATGATAAGGACAGTTTAAAAAAATTAGGTGGTGGTGTTTTACTATATTTTTTGGGCACAACAATAGTTTCGGTTAGCATTGGTACGATACTATCCCAAATTTTTAGACCGGGTCGTTTTCTTCATCAACAAGCACTAAAAGAGCATAATGAAATTACGGCAGTTTCAACTGATGAACCCGAGCTTTCCTTCGGAGTTGAAACGATTCCTGATGCCATCTCAAACCTGCTTCCTGAAAATCCATTGGCATCTATGGTAAGTGGTGAAATGTTAAGTATTGTGATTTTCACAATCATTATTGGTGTAGCTGTGCTATCTCTTGAAAATGATTTACTGCGCCCAGTAAAGCTGCTTCTAAGTGCCATTCAGGAAGTCTGTATGACGGTGGTAAAATGGTCTATGTTATTAGTCCCTATTGCTGTTTTCGGACTTATGGCACAGCTTACCTCTAGTGTTGGTTTGAGTTCTCTATCTGGCCTCACCTACTATGTGGGTGTCGTCTTGCTCGGTCTGTTATTCTTAGTAATTTTCTATTTAGGGCTAATTGTGCTTCTTGGAAAAGCAAACCCTATGCATTTCTTAAAAAAAATAAGGGACGTTCAATTATTGGCCTTTTCAACCACAAGCTCTGCGGCCGTGATGCCACTTTCCCTTCAAACAGCCGAAGAAAAATTAAAGGTGGACAAGACCATTAGCAATTTTATCATTCCCATTGGCGCAACCGTCAATATGGATGGTACTGCACTTTATCAAACGATAACAACCCTTTTTATAGCCCAAGCCTATGGACTGGAAATGAGTTTACTCAATATTATTGTGGTCATTGTAACTATCGTTGCTGCTTCAATCGGCACACCTGCCATTCCCGGAGGTGGTGTGGTGATACTCGCTTCTGTTTTGGGAAGTGTTGGTATCCCAGCCGAAGGCATCATCATTATTATTGGTGTAGAAAGATTGTTGGGAATGTTCAGGACTGCTGTAAACGTAACGGGTGACCTTACAGCTTGTATGGTTTTTAATAGGTTGTATGGTATAAAAAACATTGAAATTCTTAAAAAAGAAGCTTTATAACTATGGATAGTACTATAAAACATATAGGTGTATTTACCTCTGGAGGTGATAGTCCAGGGATGAATGCAGCCTTGTACGCCATTACAAAAACGGCTGAAGTAAATGGTATAAACGTAAGCGGCTTTCGAAAAGGATATGAAGGATTGATAGACGGTGACTTGGTTCAATTAAAATCACACGAATTACAAAAACTGACCCAAAAGGGTGGCACTATCCTTAAGACAGCCCGAAGCAAACGTTTTCTCGAACTGGAAGGTCGAAAAAAAGCCTTGCAAACTCTAAATGTAAACAAAATAGACGCTTTAATTGCCATTGGTGGTGATGGTACATTTAAAGGATTACTTGCTTTTTCAGAGATATGCGATATCCCATTCATAGGGATTCCCGGAACTATTGATAACGATATTTCGGGTACGGATTACACCCTTGGTTTTGATTCTGCAGTTAACACAGCCATTGAAAATATTGATAAAATAAGGGATACTGCCGAATCCCATAACCGTGTGTTCATTGTTGAAGTAATGGGAAGGGATTCGGGTTACATCGGTATTCATTCTGGATTGATGGTTGGTGCGGACGCCATATTAATTCCGGAGAGCGGTACGGACTTTATTAACCTTTTGGGTAAGGTGAAAAATTACGATAGCGAGGATGCTTTTCTAATCGTAGTTTCTGAAGGTGACGAAATTGGTGCCGAACTTGTTTCTTCAAAAATAAAGGAAGTCAATCCCAATGTCGATTTACGCATAACAAAGCTTGGCCACATACAGCGAGGTGGAAATCCTTCTGCTTTGGATAGAATGTTGGGCATAAGGCTTGGGGTGGAAGCCGTAAAATCGCTTTTACAAAGTAAAAAGAATGTAATGATCGGGATTTTAAACAATCAATTGCACTTAACCCCTTTTAATGAGGTGGTCAAGCAACATCAGGTCAATAAAGAATTGCACGAACTTTTAGAACTATTTGGAACATAAATTATGAAAACAACAATATACAGCACACATAAATTCGATAAGCCTTCCATTGAAAACGCTAATAAAGGAAAACATCAATTGAATTTTCTGGAATTTAGGCTAACAAAGGAAACCGCCTTATTGGCAGAAGGTTCAAAGGCCATAGCACTTTTCTCAAGTGACGATGCCTCTTCGGAAGTTTTGGATATTTTACACAAACTAGGCATAAAATTTATCGCATTACGTTCGGCAGGTTTCAATCACGTCGATTTAGAAAAAGCAGCTGAATTGAATATAAAAGTGGCCCGTGTCCCAGCCTATTCACCTTATGCCATTGCAGAACATACAATGGCTTTGATACTTGCATTAAACCGAAGACTGATTAAAGCCCACAATAGAGTGCGCGAACAAAATTTTTCTTTAAACGGACTTACAGGTTTCGACTTAAACAGAAAAACTGTAGGTGTCATAGGAACAGGAAAAATAGGCGCTGTATTGGTTAAAATTCTACACGGTTTTGGCTGTAATATCCTTGTACACGATATAGTTGAAGATGAAAACCTTATCAATTTATATGGTGTTCGCTATACAGATTGCGAGACCATTTGCAAACAGTCCGATATCATAAGTCTTCACGTTCCACTTACAGCTTCAACTAAACATTTGATTGATGCAAAGCATATTTCATTGATGAAACAAGGGGTAATGCTTATCAATACAAGTCGTGGAGGACTGGTCGACACCAAAGCGGTTATCGAAGGCCTAAAGTCTAAAAAAATTGGCTATTTCGGCATCGATGTGTATGAGGAGGAAGAAGGGTTGTTTTTTGAAGACCATTCCGAAAATATATTACAGGACGATGTAATTGCACGGCTAATGACTTTCAATAATGTACTAATTACAAGTCATCAAGCCTTTTTGACCGAAACAGCATTGACCAATATTGCAGAAACTACAATCTATAATCTGGATTGTTTTGAAAAAGGAAAAGTTTCAGGAAATGAGATTCCCTGAACCATAAAAACTTAATAATTAATCGTTTAATCTTAAAGTTTAAAATTATGAAACGAGTAAAAAATAAAGTTGCCATTGTCACAGGAGGAGCATCTGGTTTGGGAAAATCAAGTGCTAAACTATTGGCAAAAGAAGGAGCAAAAATAGTCGTGTCAGATATAGACGAGGAAGGTGGTAAAAAAGTAGTTCAACAAATAAAAGAAGACGGTGGTGAGGCCATATTCATTAAACAAGATGTTGCCAAAGAAGATGAATGGAAGAACGTTATTGAAACTACCCTTGAAACTTATGGAAAATTACACATTTTAGCAAATTCTGCTGGAATAGGACTCGGAGGAACAGTTGAAGATGTAACCCTTGAAGATTGGAAAAACCTCATAGATATAAACCTAAATGGCACTTTTTTAGGCACCAAATATGGTATAAAAGGTATGAGGAAAACAGATGAAGGTGGTTCCATCATTAACTTCTCTTCCATTGAAGGACTTATCGGTGACCCCAATTTACCTGCGTATAACGCAAGTAAAGGCGGCGTTACCATTTTTACAAAATCTGCCGCCCTACATTGTGCAAAGCAAGGCTATGGCATCCGTATCAATTCTATCCATCCTGCTTATATCTGGACCCCAATGGTAGAGAATTTTCTCAAGGCTCAAGGTGATGTAGAAGAAGGCAAAAAACAACTGGAAAGTTTACATCCAATTGGTCATTTGGGAGAACCTGACGATATAGGGTACGGAGTTGTATATCTGGCCTCTGATGAATCCAAATTTATGACCGGTTCCGAACTGGTTATCGATGGTGGCTATACCGCCCAATAAGAAAAACAATAAAACTAAAATTATGAAAAACATACTCGTACCTACCGATTTCTCGAAAAACTGCACTAAAGCGGCAAACCTTGGTATCAAAATAGCAAAGTTATACGATGCTGAGATACACTTTTTACACCAAATGACCACACCTGTTGATTGGGTAAAGCTGGATAAACAAAAGGAAAAAAGGTATCCCAAAACCGTAAAGGAAATAGGTGTCGCTAAATCAAAATTGCGGGAACTGGAAAAAAAGGCGGAACACGAAGGGCTTAAATGTCGAACTTTTCTTCAATTTGATTCGGGACAGAAAGATATTCTAGAACATTCTGGTCATTTCCATGACGATTTCATCGTTACCGGCAGCAGTGGAACCAAAGGTGTCATTAGAGAAATTACTGGTAGTAATGTTGAAAAAATAGTTCGAAAAGCCAATGCGCCCATTATCGTTGTCAAAGAAGAGGATGTCACGTTTCCCTTCAAGGACATTCTATTTGTTTCTTCTTTTGAAGAGGATGTCACGCATCCATTTCAAGAAGTCTTGTCAATAGCCAAAAAATGCGATGCTAAAATCCATTTGTTACGAGTAAACACAGTAACTGACTTTAATAGCATAGAGCTTGGCTTAAATCCTGTAAAGGAATTTCTTGAAAAATTCCCCAATCTGAAGAACTTCTCAATGAGCGTCCATAATGAGTCTTCCGTAGAGGCAGGCATCAATACATTTTTAAAACATCAGCCCGCAGATTTAATTGCAATGAGCACCCACGGAAAAACGGGATTTTTGAGCCTATTTTCAAAAAGTATTGCCGAAGGTGTTACAAACCATTCTTCTCTACCTGTAATGACCATACATATTAAAAAATGAAAAATCCAATCAACATAGTGAAGTATTCAGGTGATGTGGTAGCCTTTGATGTAGATAAGCTTATCAATTCCTTAAGGCGTTCACAAGCGAGCGAAGAATTAATTCAGCAAATAGTTGAACAAGTCGAAGGTCAACTCTATAATGGAATTACCACAAAAAAAATCTATCAGATGGCATTTAAAATGCTTAAGCGTAAATCTCGTGTAAGTGCCTCAAAATACAAGCTAAAAAAAGCGATAATGGAATTAGGGCCATCAGGATTTCCTTTTGAAAAATTTGTTGGTAAGATTTTAGAGATGGAAGGCTTTAGCACAAAGGTGGGAGTTATTGTTCAAGGTAATTGTGTACAGCACGAAGTTGATGTTATCGCCCAAAAAGAAAACAAACACTATATGGTTGAATGCAAATACCATAGCGACCAAGGCAGGTTTTGTAATGTAAAAATCCCATTATATATCCATTCACGGTTTTTGGACGTAGAAAAGCAATGGGAACACCAAAAAGGTCACGAGGCTAAACTTCATAAAGGAGCTGTGTACACCAATACGCGTTTCACAACCGATGCCATTCAGTACGGGAAATGTGTTGGAATGCTTTTAAGCAGTTGGGATTATCCAAGAGGAAATGGTCTCAAGGACAGAATAGATAAATCTGGGCTACATCCCTTAACCGCTTTAACAACACTTACTAAAGCTGAAAAAACAAAATTATTAGATGAAGGCATCGTACTCTGTAAAGAGCTTCACGAAAGTCCGAAGCTCTTGGAAAAAATAGGAATTGATAAAAAAAGACATAAAAAGATTCTTGAAGATTCAGAAAAATTATGTTCAGTACATCAATAAAAAACAATGCAACAATCAATAATTCTAAAAAAAAGTCAAATGAAAAAAGAAAATTCACAACAACAGAACCAATTAGATTTTGAGCCGTTTTACGAAGCTCTCGAAGACGACCCGAAATTGCTTGACGAGGCCATAGAAATTCTATTGGATATGGTTGAGTTAGAAACTAACTCTATTAAGAAGGTAGCACTTTATATCAAAGAGGATTCACGAAATCTATATAATGAGATAACAAAATTATATAAATCGAGCCAAAACCAAAGCAATACACCGTCCTGCTGTGGTGGACACTAATTAAATGCTATAAAGATGACAAACAACAAAATAAACATCCATTTTTTAGGAGCAGCAGGCACAGTAACCGGTTCAAAATATCTGGTAGATACAGGAAATAGAAAGATACTGATAGACTGCGGTCTTTTTCAGGGATTGAAGGAATTACGCCTTAAAAACTGGGAGTATCCACCCGTTAATGTTGCTGATATTGACGCTGTTTTGCTCACCCACGGTCATATGGACCATACAGGTTATCTGCCGAGATTGGTAAAGCAAGGTTTCAAAGGGCCCATCTATGGTACCAATCCCACCTTGGACATCGCAAAAATCATATTGAATGATAGTGCCAAAATACAAGAACAAGAAGCCGAACGTGCCAATAAAGAGGGCTATTCCAAACACAGTCCTGCGGAACCACTTTACGATTTAAATGATGTAGAAAAAACAATCCCTTACTTCAAAGGAGTACCACCCTCGCAATGGCTACCCATTCTCAAAGATGTGAAAGCGAGGTTTCAATACAACGGACACATCCTTGGTGCCACATACATTGAGTTAGATATACGCGGAAAACGTTTCGTGTTTTCTGGCGATATAGGCAGAACAAATGATTTGTTACTGTTTCCACCCTTAAAGCCAAAGAAAGCGGATGTGTTATTTATTGAATCCACCTACGGAGGAAGGCTTCATCCCGACGAAGTAGAAGCACTTCCACAAATTGAAAAATTGGTCAATGACACCATCAACAGAGGTGGCAGCTTATTTGTCCCAAGTTTTTCGGTAGAACGTGCCCAGCTAATGATGCTCATCTTTTGGAAATTATTGAAAGAAAAGAAAATCCCCAGAGTACAAATGATTATGGACAGTCCGATGGGTGCCAACGTATTGGAACTGTTTCATAGAACTCGGGATTGGCACAGATTGGAAGACAATGAATGTGACGAAATGTGCTCGCACTTTACGGTTGTTAGCAGCTATCGTGAAACAATGGAATTAAGAACAGATAACAAACCCAAAATCGTGATTGCAGGAAGCGGAATGCTCACAGGCGGAAGAATGCTAAACTACCTTGAAACACAGGCACAAAACCCCAACAACACCTTGCTTTTTGTGGGTTATCAAGCTGAAGGTACGCGAGGCAGAAAATTATTGGAAGGCGATAAGGAACTTAAAGTGTATGGAAAATGGGTGCCCTTTGATATGGAAGTTGCAGAAATTGAAGGTCTTTCAGCACACGCAGACCACGCAGAACTTATGGACTGGATGGATAAGATAAAAAACAAACCCGAACGTATTTTCATTGTACACGGTGAAAAAGAGAGTGCAGAAGCATTGCAAAAAGGCATCAAGGAAACCTATGGGTGGGATGCAGAAATTCCGCAATTATACACCATCGAAGAAATAGAATAAATCGAAAAATCACAACAACCAATAAAATATGGACACACACTCAAACATATTAAAATATAAACATCTCGGAATCTATACCCAAAACGAAAATGTAGTGTATATGCGCGAAGATTGCCACGTCTGTATTTCAGAAGGGTTTGAGGCACTTACCCGAATAAGAATATCCAATGCAAATACATCAATCGTAGCAAGTCTTAATGTCCTGAATTCTGATATTCTGTTGCCTAATGAAATCGGACTATCAGATGCTGCTGCGAAAAAACTCAATGTTTCCCCAAACGATACATTATATGTTTCCCATTTAGAGCCTATTGAATCCTTAAGCCACGTCAGGGCAAAAATCTATAACAAAAAACTGGATTATAAGGCCTATAACAACATCATAACCGATATCGTGGAAGGCGATTATTCCAACATCCACCTTTCGGCATTTATTACTGCCTGTGCTGGCGACCGAATGGATATTGATGAAATATCCGACCTAACGAAAGCAATGATTGCTTCCGGAAAGCAACTGAACTGGAACAAGGATATCGTGGTCGACAAACATTGTATTGGCGGATTGCCTGGCAATAGGACAACACCATTGGTAGTTGCCATTGTTGCCGCGTATGGGCTTACTATGCCAAAAACATCCTCACGGGCAATCACTTCGCCAGCAGGCACAGCAGATACAATGGAAGTACTGACCAATGTTACGCTCTCTTCCGAGGAAATAAAGACCGTAGTAGAAAAAGAAGGCGGATGTTTTGTTTGGGGCGGTACAGCGCAGTTAAGTCCTGCCGATGATGTGCTCATTAAAATTGAAAAAGCCTTGGATATTGATAGCGAAGGTCAGCTCATCGCTTCAGTACTCTCTGAAAAGGCAGCAGCTGGTTCTACTCACGTGGTCATTGATATTCCCGTGGGAGAAACCGCCAAGGTTCGCAGTACCGAAATGGCAGAAAAACTAAAAAATCATATGGAAACCGTTGGAACTGCTGTTGGGTTGAATGTAAAAGTTGTAGTTACGGATGGCACGCAGCCTGTTGGAAGGGGTATCGGTCCAACTTTAGAAGCCATAGATATATTAAAAGTTTTGAAAAATGAGGAAGATGCACCTAAAGACTTAACAGAAAGAGCATTGCTTTTAGCTACTGAACTATTAGAACTTTCTGGAAAAGTAGAAAAAGGAAAGGGACAGGAAACCGCACATAAAATTCTCAAATCTGGAAAAGCATATGAAAAATTCGTAGCCATTTGTAAGGCGCAAGGTCAATTTTCAAAACCAGTTTTAGCACCTTATAAAATTGAAATTAAAGCTGAAAAGTCAGGCGTTTTCCAACGAATTGATAACCGTAAAATTGCAAAACTGGCCAAGCTTTCTGGAGCACCACAATCTAAATCGGCAGGGATTCTTCTAAATGTGCATTTGGGAGAACAAATCGAAGAGAACCAACTGCTTTATACCATATATGCTGAATCCAAAGGTGAACTTAATTATGCCTTGGAATATGAAAACAACCATAACGACATCATAACTATAATTTAAAAAACTATGAAAACAATATTATTCAGTCTTCCCGGAAATGAAGAACTCACAGAACTTATGGCTACAAAAATGGATGCTGAAGTGGGCAAAGCCACTTTGCGTAATTTTCCTGATGGGGAATCGTACACACGTATATTATCTGATGTTAAAGATAAATGTGTGGTACTGGTATGCACCTTACACGAACCGGACGAAAAACTGTTGTCACTATATTTTTTAAGCCACACAGCCAAATCATTAGGAGCTATGTGTACCTGTTTGGTAGCACCCTATTTGGCGTATATGCGGCAGGACAAAGTATTTAATGAAGGTGAAGGAGTGACTTCTGGTTTCTTCGGAAAATTGATATCAGGTTTTGCCGATAGCATTACCACGGTTGACCCTCACTTGCACAGAATTAGTTCGTTGGGAGAAGTGTATCAAATTCCAAATAAAGTGATTCACGCTGCCGACGCAATTTCAGAATGGATTAAAGAAAATATCGAAAACCCGGTACTTATCGGACCTGATTCTGAAAGTGAACAATGGGTATCAGAAGTCGCCAAAAATGCAGGAGCACCATTTACGGTATTACAAAAGGTGCGTCACGGTGACCGTGATGTAGAAGTCTCTGTTCCCGATGTGGATATATATAAAGATGCTACACCCATTTTGGTAGATGATATTATTTCCACAGCCCGAACAATGATTGAAACCGTACAACATCTTAAAAAAGCAGGAATGAAACCACCTATTTGTGTAGGCATTCACGCCGTTTTTTCAGGAAACGCCTATCAAGATTTATTGGATTCCGGAGTAGAAAAAATAGTGACTTGTAATACCATCCCACACTCTTCAAATGGAATTGATTTAAGTGATATTATGGCAAAAGAGGTAAAAAAATTAATGCACCATATATGAGAAAACAAGGCTTTATAGTACTAATCACTTTATTCAGCATCACAATGACTGGACAAACTGAAATGCTCATTGGGCAGATTTCAGGCAGAGTTGTTATTCGGGAAAACTTTGATAAAGAAGGTGATTTTCTCAATAAACAAACTTTTGAAGCTGGAGAAACAATAAAGGAAAATGGATATTATGAAATAAAGGTAGTTACAGAATTGTTTGACAAAAACAAACAATCAACCGATAAATACACTACTACCTACCGTTGTGAGCCAGATGACGCCAATGTAATGATAATGGCTTTTCCGTTTTCCAAGCCAAAATCAAAAGAAACCGAAATTAATACCATTTCTGAAAATTTTAAAAAGCTCTACGATTTACAAAACTTGAAAGATATTAAATTGGAAATGAGTTTTGACTCGGGCTTGTTAAACTTTTTTGGTTCCAAAAGCATCATAAAAATTTACGATCGAAAATTAGAAGCTGGCAAAAACACTATTAAATCAAAAATAAATATTAAGGCCTATGCCTGGGGAATTCGCATTAAGCAACTCAATTATACCGTTATCGAAAAATTAAATGAAAAAGGTTTATTGACTTTTCAGAAATTTTCAGAAGCAGATAACAGCTATTTTACAATAAACTATAAATAAAGACAGATGAAAAATTACGATACACTTTCTGAAGCCATAAACGATTTACAGGGAAATGGCTATACATATGATTTTAACCTAAAACCAGAATGTTTGGAGTGTGCCTCACTAAAAATTGAAATACACCCAGAAGATTTTAATGTTGACGAGATGCATCGTTTTGAGGGTATGAGCAGTACCGACGATAATAGTGTGCTTTATGCTATTTCATCAAAAAATGGGATTAAAGGACTTTTGGTAGATGCCTATGGCGTCTATGCCGAAAACATTTCGGAAGCTATGAGAAAAAAATTACGATAACACTTAAACAAGACAATAATGGAAAATCACGAACACCACAATCACGATGAAATGGACCATTCTAAAATGGACCATTCGAAGATGAAACACAAAAAAGAAGACCATTCTAAAATGAACCACAAAGGTGGAGACCATTCTGGCCACAATCCAGGGCACGGAGAACACGGGCACGACCATCATAAAATGATGATTGCCGATTTTAGAAAACGGTTTTGGGTAACCCTTGTACTTACTATTCCCATACTGTTCTTCTCGCCGATGATTCAGGACTTTTTTGGATATGAGTTTTTGCTTCCCGGAAATCCATATATCCTTTTTGCACTTTCCACAATCGTATATTTCTATGGTGGTTGGCCATTTTTAAAAGGATTCTGGTCTGAAATCAAAAAAGGTGCACCAGGGATGATGACCCTTATTTCTATGGCCATTACCGTGGCTTACGTTTATAGTTCGGCAACGGTGTTTGGTTTAGAAGGTGTCGATTTTTTCTGGGAACTGGCTACGCTTATTGCTATTATGCTTGTAGGTCATTGGATAGAGATGAAAAGCGTTCTAGGCGCCTCTAAGGCCTTGCAGCTGTTAGTAAGCATGATGCCTGCCGAGGCACATCGTGTTAAAGGAGACACTATTGAAGATATTCCTCTGGAAGATTTACTAAAGGATGATGTGATTTTGGTTAAACCAGGTGAAAAAGTTCCTGCTGATGGGATTATAGTAGACGGTTCAAGTTACCTGAACGAATCTATGCTTACAGGCGAATCCAAACCTGTAAAAAAAGATGAAAACGATAAGGTTATTGGTGGTTCGGTAAATGGTAACAGTACCTTAAAAGTAAAGGTTGAGCATACTGGAAAAGATAGCTATCTCAACAAGGTCATCAAAATGGTCGAAGAAGCGCAAAAAACCAAATCCAAGATGCAAAATCTTTCAGACAGGGCTGCAAAATGGTTAACCTATATCGCTTTGGCTATTGGTTTTGGAACATTAGCGGTATGGCTGATTTTAGGCTTTCCATTTGTCTATGCTTTAGAAAGAATGGTTACCGTTATGGTCATTGCTTGTCCACACGCATTAGGTCTTGCCATACCACTTGTGGTTGCTATTTCTACTGCTGTTTCAGCTCAAAACGGGTTATTAATTCGAAATAGGACAGCTTTTGAAGAATCCCGAAAAATATCAGCTTTATTGTTTGATAAAACGGGAACATTGACCAAAGGCGATTTTGGCGTTACTCGAATTGAGTCTGTTAGCGAAACTTATTCATCTGAAGAAATTTTAAGGCTTTCGAGTGCATTGGAACAAAGTTCGGAACATCCTATCGCCGTAGGTATTATTAAAAAAGTCAAAGAAGATAATATGACCATCCCAAAGCCTGAAAACTTTAATGCAATTACAGGTAAAGGCGTTGAGGCCAATGTAGAAGGTAAGCAAGTAAAAGTGGTTAGTCCTGGTTATTTAAGGGATGAAAAAATAACTATTCCCGAAGATGCCTATAGTGACGCCGCTGAAACTGTCGTCTTTGTCTTGATTGATGGAAAACTGGCAGGATATATTGCACTTGCCGATGAAATAAGACCAGAATCTGCCGAGGCTATAAAAGTCTTTAAAAAGAATAATATAAAAGTTTTAATGGCTACCGGTGATAATGAAAGAACTGCCAAAGCTGTTAGCGATAAACTCGGCTTGGATGGATACTACGCCGAAGTTTTGCCACATCAAAAAGTGGAAATAGTAAAAGAATTGGAAAGTAAGGGAGAGTTTGTGGCAATGACAGGAGACGGCGTGAACGATGCGCCTGCACTTGCAAAAGCTGATGTTGGTATTGCCGTTGGTTCAGGTACTGACGTTGCCGCCGAAACAGCAGATATCATTCTGGTCAACAGTAACCCACAGGATATTGCCAACTTAATTCTCTTTGGAAAAGCCACCTACAATAAAATGATTCAGAATTTGATTTGGGCTACAGGATATAATGTAGTGGCTATTCCTTTAGCAGCCGGTGTATTATATTCTTCAGGCTTTGTTTTAGGACCAGCTGTAGGAGCGGTATTTATGAGTTTAAGTACGATTATAGTGGCCATTAATGCGCAACTATTAAAGCGAAAAATCGGTAAAAAATAAATGGACAAAAAAGAAAAACTCAACAGGATATTTTTAATCCTGTTGAGTTTATTTGTAGTGATGTTGGGCTATGGTATATTATTGCCAACCCTTCCTTACTATACCGAAAGATTAGCATTAAAAGACAATCTTGATACAAACCTTATCAATTTTCATATTGGATTGCTCACAAGCATTTATCCATTTTTCCAATTACTATTTGTGGTGGTTTGGGGAAGGCTATCAGACAATTACGGTCGTAAACCTATTATCATTTGTGGCCTTATTGGTTTTGTAATTATGCAATTACTTACCGGTCTTGCTACATCATTAACGATGCTATATGTTGCTCGCATCTTTGGTGGTATTTTTACGTCATCAGTTATTCCAGTTAGCAACGCATATTTGAGCGACATTACTTCTGAAAAACGAAGAACAAAGATAATGGCCTGGTCTGGTGTTGCAATAAGTTCTGGGGTTATTTTTGGTCCTGTTATTGGTGGGTTACTTTCACAAACTGACCTTCATTTACAATATTCTTTTGGTCTGCTACATTTAGACCGATTTTCAACGCCATTTCTTTTCGCAGCACTACTAGGATTGATTGTCCTATTTATTGTTATGAAATGGTTAAAAAACACTACACGTGTACATAAGTTCACAACCCAAAAAGTGAGGTTGCGATTCACATTTACCAAATATTTTGCCGTATTACTGGTTCTGTCGTTTGTCATCCAATTTGTAGTAACGCTGTTTGAAACCGTCTTTTCAATATATGGGAAAGATGAATTAGGGTTTAACAGTAACCAAATAGGTATTGGTTTTATGCTATGTGGTTCAATAATGGCTGTTTTACAACCTGTGTTCGCTACTTATGGAGAGAAGTTTTTATCGACAAAGAAACAAATTGCATTAGGGTTGTTTATATCTGGATTATCCTTAATTGTCTTTCCTTTTTTTAAGAATGAATACTTGGTATATGTATTAATCGTTGTTTTCGCTGCTGGAGGTGCTATGGTAACCCCAAATTTACTTTCTGCGGTTTCATTAATATCAAAGCAAAATACTGGCAGGAACATTTCTATTCAGAGCTCTACTAATAGTGTTGGTCAAATTCTAGGGCCTGTTTTAGGGACTTGGTTGCTTTCAGGCGGTTTTTACTACCCTTTTATAATTGCTGGCAGCATTATTTTGGCTGTTATTGGTTTTTTATTCTTTTTCAAAAACCCGCCATAAAAAAATAAGCACATAACCATAGTTGTTGACAATTAACCCAAATCTAAAGCCCCAAATATTTTGCATAAGCTGATTCATAAAATATTAGATAATTACAAAGAGGAAATAAAAGCAGTTGAGGAATCTAATCTCAACGATTTCAATAATGTTGAACAAGGTATTTCCATTTCAAGACAATACTTACAGAAACTGCGAATCTGTGTAAGGGAAAATGAATTTCAAGACAAACAAAATGAAATCATATTCTTTAAAAAGCACAAACCTTATGTTTATAGCAGATTGAAGTTTTACGCCAAACTCTACAATTTTTTAATAAACAGACCTGCCGGCACCATAAAATCTCAACAGGAATTTATCGATTTAGAAATAAATAAACTACAAGAAAGCAATCGGCGAAATATAGATTTTATAAAATATTACAGGGAGGATTCTGAACTTTTGGATGAATTCTATTTTCTACGAGGAAACGATAAAATCAGTCTGGTGTCAAACACATCTCATTTTTATACCGATGCAGAATTTTCCACAAGCCACGATAATGCAATTGCCAAAATTATGGCCTACGATTTATTAATCAGTCATTACGTAGAAGAGTTAAGTTATTTAAGGGATCTGTCAAACGGTGTACCGAATAAGCTGAATACTTTATCAAATGGCGAGCGACTTGGATGGACAGCCTCAAAAACAGACCTAATTGAATTGATTTATGCCTTACAGGCTTCAGGAGCGATAAAAAGTGGTACGGCTGGGATTAAAGAAATGGCTTCGGCTTGTGAAGACATCTTTGAACTAAAACTTGGAAATGTATATAGAACTTTTCTCGAAATTAGAGAACGGAAAATTGACCAAACCAAGTTTATCGATAGACTGAAAGCAACACTTTTAAGGAGAATGGAGGAAACGGATGGATAAAATCCATTTCGCTTAAATGTTAAATTTCTTCCCAAGTTGGGTACTACTTGGGAAAAAATAAAATTAATTTTAGTTATTATCATTTGGTTTATACTATTTTCAGGACAACCACTAAACAAAACTAATTTAAACCATTGAAAATGAGTATATAAAAACACCCAACTTGGGTATGACTTGGGATTAATATCCAATAAATCATCCCAAATTTGTAGAACGAAAGTCAAATCGACAGATTCACGAACACTTTTTTATTAAAATACTAAAGCTCGTGAGTTAAATCAAGTCAGGGGCTATTAAATTAGTTGAAAGCGATAATGATAGCCCCTTTCTTTTAAAACCGTTCTATTATGCCAGCAAATATTATTACCACAGACGATCTTCGAGAATTTAAAATAGAATTGCTCGATGACATTAAAAACCTTCTTTCCAAACAAGCCACTGGAAAACTCAAAAAATATCTCAAATCTTCCGAAGTTATGGACTTGCTTCAAGTCAGTCCAGGAACATTACAGAATCTTCGCATCAACGGAACATTGCCATACACCAAAGTTGGGGGCATCATCTACTACGATGCCGAGGAAATTCAAAACGTGATGACATCAAATCGTGTACAGCATAAGCTAAATTCTTAAATGATGAACTACATAAAGCTACTTAATGCGGCTTTTGAAAAGTTCTTTTTTGATGACCGCCTCAATCCAACGCATATAAGTCTCTATATGGCACTGTTCCAAGAATGGAACAGTAGCCGATTTGCAGATGAATTTTATGTGAACCGTCGAGAATTAATGCGTGTAGCCAAGATTGGCTCAAAATCCACTTACCATAGATGTGTGACAAACCTTGATTCTTGGAACTATCTCACCTATTTTCCTTCTAATAACCCTTACAAAGGAAGCAAAATCAAGATGGCCATTATCGGTACAAGTGATGAACCGGATATGGGACGGTACGATCCCATATTAGAACAGCTTGCGGAAGAGTACCATCCCATCCGTGAACCTGTTGTGGGACAGCACCGTCCCAAAAATGGACAAGTGGTGGACTCAAACCGTCCCGTGAGTGGACAAGCATTGGTATCTACTATAAACAATACCAAACAAGTAAACAATCTAAAACAACCAAAGGGCTGGCAGGCCGTTATTGATTTTTTTATTGAAAAAGGTTTTAATGCTGATGAAGGAAAAAAATTCTTCGAGTATTATGAAACTCGGAATTGGCAAACGAGCGATGGAAAAGAAATTCGAGATTGGCGAGCCTTGGCCACTAACTGGATGGGCAGGACAGAGTTATATGCCAAAGAAAACAAACCAAACAAAAAACAAGCGTCCCAAATCAAGGACAACTTGCGAACCACTAAAAACAAAGATTATGGACAACCCCTCTAAAATCACCGAAGGTGGCGTGGAATATTCGCTTGGCAAGTTTGACGGCAAGAGTGTTCTCTACGATTTTGACAAAATCCTGATTTACCTGAATGCCAAGGGAAAAATGCTCTTTGGAAAAAATTTCCGAATCTACGATGAGGACACGGCTATCATACGTAACCTCTGCCATTATTTCATCAAGGACAAAGAGAACTGTGAAAAGAACGGAATTGATATCGACAAAGGTATTTTACTTTCTGGACCTGTAGGATGTGGAAAAACCACCTTGATGAAATTGCTGCGCCATATCGTTCCAATGCAACGACCTTATGAAATGATTCCTTGCCGGAATGTAGCGTTTAGTTTTAACCATCTCGGTTTTAAAACCATTGAAGAATATGGTAACTCCAAATTTTTCTGTTTTGATGATTTGGGCGTAGAGCCAGCTGGTCGGTTTTATGGAAAGGATTTAAACGTAATGGGCGAAGTGCTCTTATCTCGATACGAGCTTTACCTACAGACAAAGCGTAAAATAAAAACCCACGCAACCACCAACCTCAATGCCGAAGAATTGGAAGAACGCTACGGAAACCGTGTTCGTAGCAGAATGCGGGAACTTTTTAATTTGATTGCTTTTGATACAAAGGCTACGGATAAACGGAAGTAATTGCTATTCACTATTAAACTTTGGCAAAAAATGTGTATTTTGCCAAAGTTTAACTCAAAATATCATTGTTCTGGAACAAACTATTAAAGATAAAATACCAACATACTTTGTTGACCAGCAAGCTATTTCAAAAACCAGTCTGGTAGAGCTTATTCAGAAAGATTTTCCAAACTTAAAGGAAAGTTCTATCACTGTGTATTTGTCTAAACTTAAAAAAGAAGGTGTGTTAAAAAACCCATCCAGAGGTAAATACACTTTAAGTGGAAAAGATAGATTTATTCCAGTTATTGATACCAAATTAAAACGACTGTACAATAAAATAAAAAAAGATTATCCATTCATTGAATTCTGTGTATGGAACACTTTATGGTTAAACGAATTTATGCGCCACCAACCATTTAAGTTTTACACCATAATTGAATTGGAAAAAGATGTGGCACAGTCCATTTTTTACAAGTTGAAAGACCAGGGTAAAACCGTTTTTATAGAACCAGATGCTGAAACATTTGAACTGTACATTCATAATAGTGATGACGTAATAATCCTTAAACAATTGGTATCCGAAGCACCTTTAGCCGAAATCGAAAATATCGTTATCCCATCCCTTGAAAAATTGTTGGTCGATATGCTTATAGACACTAATTTATTTGGTGCACAACAAAGTGAATTGGAATTTATTTACCGATCGGCATTCGAAAAGTTTGAGATAAGCAAAAGTAAAATGAAACGCTATGCTCACAGGCGCAATAGAGAGATGGAAGTTGAACACTTAAGCAATTTAACTTTGGCAAATAATTAATTTTATTGCCAAACATTAATTTTAATGATTAAAGAAACAACATATCAACCAGAGTGGATTTACGAAGTAAAAAAAAGACTAGGTAAAAAGTATGACCCAAAACTTATTGAAAAGGTTGTCTATGCCTTATTGTTTTTGGAACAACTTAAAATCAACAAACTCGATTTTATTTTTAAAGGTGGAACTGCATTATTGTTGGCAACAGAAGAACCTAAAAGATTTTCAATCGACATCGATATTATTACCGAGCAAAGCCAAAGCGAAATAGAATCTGTCCTTGAAGTTATAAGCAAGGAAATCGAAGCGTTTATACATTGGGAAGATGACAATGACAGAAAGCACACGCCAGATGCACCAGTTGATCATTTCAAGATGTTCTACAAAAGCAATGTAGATGGACGGGTTGAGCCAATTTTACTGGATGTGCTATACACGCCAAATCCTTATCCTGAACTTACTGAAATTCCTATTGCTCACAACTGGCTTCAAACACAAGAGGAAATCACAACAGTAAAAATGCCAACGTTTGATGCTATTTTAGGCGATAAACTAACTGCTTTTGCACCAAAAACCACAGGAATTTTATACAGCAAAGAAAGACCAGTTGAAATTATCAAACAGTTATTCGACGTAGCGTTTTTAATGGATAATATTTCGGACTTGGCAACAGTCCGTAACAGTTACACAAAAGTAGTTGCAGAGGAAATAGCGTTTAGAAAATTAGACATAACCTCAGAACAGGTTTTGGAAGACACCCGAGAAGCGTGTTATGTTCTTTCTACTCGTAACACTAAATCTAATGAGTTTAAACATCTACAAACTGGAATAAGCAATTTTACCAATTTTACATTGGTAAGATTCAATATTGAAGAAGCCATTACAGCTGCTTCAAAAGTTGCATACCTATCTGAACTGATTAAGGCTGGTATTGATAGCGAAATCGAAAGGTTTAAAAATCCGCTTGAGGTTAAAGATTGGTTGATTAAGAACCCTCAATTCACCAAGCTAAATAAATTGAAAAAGAGCAACCCTGAAGCGTTTTTTTATTGGTTTAAGGCAATATACTATTTAACTTAGCAATAGATTGGTAAGAAAAGGAAAAGATAGCATTGAATAAGTCGTTTGCTAAAACACAAAAAGTCCATATTAAGTTATACTTCTTGAAAGCTCGAACTTTTGGAAGTCTGACTTCAAAAAATCAAATTTTTTCTCAAACAGTCTAGCAATTTTATTGCTTGCTGTAGCAAATATCAACTGCCTAGATTCATTAATCACCATACTTCTAAGGTAGTCTAAAAATGAAAGAATGTTTAGGTCATCAGTATAAGTTACTGGGTCATCAAAAATGATTAGGTTAGGTCCTTTAGCGAGCTTTTTATTTAAAGCTAGAAAAATAGAAAGTGCCAACGCACTTCGTTGACCAGTACTAATCTGTGATATTGGTACTTCTTGCTCTAAGTCTTTTTTATATAAAACTATTTTATTTGAACTAAATGATAGTCTGGAAAATTCTTTTGGTGCGTGAATGCTTGTAAAGATTTCACTTATTTCATTTTCATTTTTTTGAAAAAAATCGACTAATACTTTTTCTTCACTGTCTTCTAAAATAATCTTATTCAAAACTTTTAAAGCAGATGTTGCCCTGGCCTTTTTAGGCTTTAGCTTTTCTATTCTACTGTCTGCCTCTTTAATAAGATTATTAGCTAGAGTAAGTTCTTCAAACTTGACTTTTTGTTCTTTAAAAGTTGAAAAGGTTTTATTTAAACTCTCTAAACTATGCCTCATTTCAATTATAAAATCATCTTTAGTAAAATCAATGTACGTTCTGAGTTTTACAAAATAATCTCTATAAGATTGATATTCTTTAATTTGAAAATCAATTTCTTCGTTGTATCTATCTTGGCTAAAGTTATCGTCCAATAGCTCTCTAATCGCCTCGTCAAGCTTAGATAATTGCTCATTTACCTTTTCAATTTCACTTCTATTCGTATCAATTTTTTTCTGAGCATTGTTTTTTAAATCTTCGAATTTTGATTTGTTCTCAGCTTTAAATTCTAAAGTTGGGTATTTAGAAGAAAGTGTGTTTTTAAGTTTTAAAAAATCATCTAAACTATATCCTTCTAACCTTAAATCTAAAGACAAGTTCTTCAGTTGGTCTAATTCTTTTTTTGAAATGGCTAATTGTGATTTTTCAGTATCAAGTAAGGGCTGCACTTCTGAAATTTTTACTTTCAGGTCTTCTTCAGTAAAGTAGCCCTTAAGTAACTTTTCATAGCTTTTTGACTGTTCTAGTTTAATATTGATTTCGGATATTTCTTTTTCAAGCTCACTAATGTTTTTATTGAAGATTTCGATGCTTTTCGCACTTTCTTTATCATTATATTGAGTATGCACCTTAGCTTCTAATTCTGCCTTGGTATGTGGTGTATTACATAAGGGGCAAGCGTCCAGATTTTCTTTTGCTTCAATATATTCTCTCCCATAATACTTAATATCTATCATTAAAGCATTTATCTTATCCAAGGCATTTTTTAGAACTTGAAGCTGTTCTCTACTGCGCTTTAATTCATTCTTTTTATTAGTCAAAAGGTTATCTTGAGTATTGTTGAACTCTTGAAAAGTAGAGTTGTTAGCACTTATTTTACTTATATCGAGTGCTTCAATTTCAGAAAGGAATGTCTCTATTTTATTTACCTTTTTTTCTAGTGTTTTGATGTCCTCATCAATAGTGGCAATTCTAAAAGATTTGGGTTTTTTTAAATATAATAACGCATTATCAATACGTGTTAGAGTTGATTCGCTTTCCACTACAATTTTTTGATATTCCTTAATTTTACCATTCAATTCTTTTTTATTAACTGCAAGGGTTTTTAATTGAGATTTCAAGGTTTCTAAGTTGGATATTCTCTTCAAAACATCAGATTCCTTTACTGCTTTAGAGTGTATTATTGAATTGAGAAGTGAAAAAGCAACGCTATAATCTTCTTCAAACTTTTTAGTTTCATCATTTATAGTCTGTGGAAGAAATCCCTTCCACTTTAATTGTTTTACTTCAGTTAAAAATTTTTGAAATACTTCCTCTGGGTCAGAAATTTGTTTTAACCTTTCTTTTTGATCATTGGCTTTTGCCTTAATGGCTTCCTCGCGTTTAGTAGTATCGTTGAACTTATCTAACTTTTTTGAAATCCTATCCCTAAATTTAATTACCCTATCTCTAATTGCGCCAAACTCTGTACCAAGGGCAATGGCAGATAGGTAAGTGGTTAAGTCATTGCTACTGGCATTATTGGAAAGATGATAGGCACTATCGCTATTATAAAAGTTGTATCTGTTAAAACTATGATGAAGCGTATTAGACCCTCGTTGGCTGTATCGCGTATTGTACCAATAGTAGTCTCTTGCCTTAAATTTTGGAATAGAGTTTACAAAGGCATCCTCTTTTTCATCTAAATCTACATCATACTTTGCTACTATTGCGCCAGGATTAGGCAAATCATTTTCATTTCTGGCGTTGTTTCCTGTAATCACCAATTCAATAGCTTCCATTAAGGATGTTTTCCCAACACCATTAGGGCCAGAAATAAGATTCACTTTACTGAATTCAAAATTTCTTTTTTCAGGATAATCTCGATAATCATCATTTAATTTTAAAGATGATACTTCGTCCAAAACAAAATTTTGAGTCTCATCTGGTTTAGAATCTACTGGTTGAAGCACTTCTACACCCTTAGTTTTATTATCGATATAACGTGGCACAGCATCTACATAATTTTCATTACTGAACACTTCTTGCAAATCGGCTTCAGTTAGTTGGGCTTTCCATTTCTCAACAATATTTTCCTCTGCGGCTGAAGATGCTTTTTCATAGGTTAAGTAATCTTTTAGTTCATCTAAAGTAAAAACAAATTTTCTGGCGTAGGTTTCGTCTTTTTCAATGTCTCTCTTAGTTGCAGAAGGCAAACCGTTTCTTAGAAAGATTAAATAATAATTCCATTGAAGATTTCCTTCTGAATTAAAATAATCTTTAGACAAGTACTTCTCTTGAAACTCGTTAAGATTAATATCTTCATTTTCATAATCGATATCAAAGATGTATTTAGCAACCATATCATCCTTATATTTTTGATTGAGGTATAATTGCTTTCCTGTTTCACTTGAACTTGTGATTGTAAAATCTGAAGGAAGTATTTCTTTGATATTCTCTAAGGTCATTATTTTGTTATTGAGGTAATATTAGTTGGTTTTTCTAAAGTAATTCTTGGTACATCGGTGGCTTCATAAGCATAATTATTGGCAATCATATTTGGCTTGTACCATACTACGATTCTTTTATTGGTTAAATCTTCGGCTGGAAATAGTTTTGTGAGTTTATATAACATTTGTTGTGCATCAGCCTTTGATTTGTGGCCTATAAATGCAACGGTTGCTATTTGGTCGTCATTACTGACTAAATTATAATTGTACTTCATTCCGTTTTTGTTAAAGAACATAACTTCATTGCAATTGTCTTTAAATGATGCTATGATATCAGGGAATAAATCGTTATTGGTCAATATATTTAGATTGAGGTCTTCGACTCTTCCAATCTGAGTAGTACGATATTCTTTACCATCATTATCAAATGTTACTGTATATCTTTTTATGGCTTCTGTATCTTCCAATAAAAAACTTTTGAGCTTATTTACTATGTGCCAATTTGAACCTGTTTTAAACTTTGAAAGTTCTCCAGTAGTAAGGGCAATTAGGCGCTCTTTATCTATAACACTTAAACCCTCACTTGTTATATTTTTACTTTGAATTTGGATACTATCTATAAAATCTCGGAACCCATCGGTTGTATTAGGTATTGGTTCGAAAATTTCTAACTGCTCATTGTAAGTGTAAATTTCCTCTAATTTAGGCCCTCTTCTTCGATTTACTGGTAATGGCGTTAACCCAACTGCCGGCTTACGAATCCTCAAATAAAAGAATTCAATTTCAGGTGTAAAATAGAAGTTATGTATTCCTGATTTTTTATATAAATAATAAAGACCTTTATTGTGGTTATCATCAATTAATTTTTCCTCAAGAGGACTTTCATTGATTATGTGCTCTGTTGTAATAGCAATATTAGATTTACAATAATGAGCAAAAAAATTAGGAATACCAGTTGCACTTCCCTCAGAACTCCAATTTAAGGATATAACATCTTTGTTTGATTTTTCTAATATATTATTTCTAAATGTTCGGAATACGCTGTGACTTGGTTTTGGATTCATTTGAATACTTAGGATTATAAACGGTCTCGTATCCCAAAATCCCGGTGCATTTGGAAAAATAGCTGCACCATTAAAAATCATTGCATCTGAACATATTACTGTCGCTAAATTTATTGAATCTTCCGAGTTACGAAGTATATATAAATGTTCTCCAGAAATAATTTTTTGCTGTTCTAAATCGTTGTTCCAAACACCCATATGTTGAGTCTTGAATTGCATTAGAACTATCAGCTTTTCTTGTCCTTCCTGATTGTTTGCCTTAAAGATATATAAGCAAGGGTCTAATAATATACCACCTGGTGCATCATCGATGACATCGTTATAAACTACCTCAATATTATCTAATCCATTATAAGTTTCTTGAAAAGTCACAACTTCTTCAGGTGTAATGGATTCACAACCTAAAACCCACAGTTTACCTCTATTGGGAAATCGATTTACATCGTCTAAAATGTTTCTCACACTTGCCCAAGGACAAGAATATTCTGGCGTTATTACCAATGAGGAATTATTGGTTCTTGCTTTAGATAAAAAATCATCAAACTTTATGCTTTCAGCTTCACTATTTTGGTTTCCAAAAAAATTGTCGTCAAAATGAAAAACACCTTTATGCTGTAATAGTGATATACTGTTTAGATTAGTGTTTCTTCTTAAGATTTCCAAATCAATGGCGTAGCTATTTAGTATTTCGTCAATAAATATATATGTCATTAAGGTAAAGGCATTTCAAATTTATTGTCTTAAATATGCTATTAACAAAAGTAACCTTGCATTGTAGAAGACAGTTTATCTTTCCAAAGATAAAAATTTAACAAACATATATTTTATGTTTTATTGAATAAAACCAAACTTCCGTAGTGAGGATAATAAATCCATAGATTCTTCCTCAACCCAATTATTGTCATTAATTAGACTACATATTTTATTTTGTTGTTGTTCTGAAAAATCATCTTTTTTTAATCCAGAAAATTCTTTTTTGCGCCATTTGCTATAATGATGTGGCGAATCTACAGGTAAGGCTTCGCTTAACGATATAGGCTCAATTAATGTAATTGATTTGTCTTTTTCTTGAAAGATACTTTTAACTCTTGAAAAAATAGAAAGTCCGTGGTGGTCCCAATCACAAAAATAAAAGAGCGGTAGCTTTAGTTTTGTTGATGGAATAGCTTTTAATGGATTGGTATTGTTACCGCCAACGTGCCACAGTTCTATATTATTCTGCTTGTATTCATAAGGTACTTTTAAGCAAGCTAAATTTTCACAAATAACAATCATTTTAGAGTTTTCGCAATCCACCACAAAACGCCATTGTGCGTTTTTTGGGTCTTTTTCTGGGAACTCGTCTATTTCTAGAAGCTGTAATACCGCATTTCGTAAACTCGGTCTATTTGTTAAATACTTTGCACCTTTACCTTTAAAGACTCTTGCCGAAAAAGTATATTCAGTTGTAAGATTCTTTTTAAGTTCGTCTTTTTGATAAAAAATGAAAGCTAAACTTTTTAAGTCGTCTTCATTATACGTTTTATGGGCGTTACTTTCTAAACCTGCTTTTTGAAAAAAATTAGAATAGTATTCAAAATAATCCAAAAACTCTTTTTCATAATATTCCTTAAAACCATACTTGGCTTCCAGAATTTTAGGATTGCCCATCTTAGGTTTAATTAACTTTTTTTGCTTCATCAAAACTTGTTTAACAAAGCTATTGTTACCTATTTTTAGATGGGTTTTATCTTTTTCATACAGTTGGTTAAGACCAATCAAATACTTCCATTCAACGTTTTTTCTCATTCTTGTTAGGTGCGAATTAGGTTCTTTATAAATTAGTTGTTGTTATTGCCAAAATCGCCAAAAATTGGAACTGGTTCGTAATTGACCTTATCGGATTCTTCCAAATTGTTATGCAGCAGATAAATGTATTGGTTTAGCATATCAACTTTATAAGGTTGTATTGATAGTGATATGATTTGGTAATCATTTGCCTTTGCTATATCGTAGAGCATATCAAAATTGCTTCCAAGTCCAGCTGCTTCATCAATTGGCATAAATCGTATTCCATCCCTAACCTTATCTTTTGCATCCCTATTAATTAATGAAAGTCTAGCAATACACAAAAGTGCAATTGCTGCATAGGTTTGGCTTGTGCTTCCTGGGTTTCTTTTTCCGTGTAAAGACTGAATGGTAAAATTGAGTCCATAGTAAGATTTAGGATTAAGCAATTCCCATACCTTGGGCTTTAGATTCCTAGAGCCACCACATCTGTAAAAAGCTTCTTGCATTTTTTCTTCGAGAGACGTGTATTTTTCCAATTCATTAGAAACGCCCTGTAGGTCATTAAAAAGGTTGTTATCGCTCGATACCTTAATATCTTCACGTATTTTCTCAATAAAATCTTCCATCCAGCTTCTGGGATAACTGCCTTCAAAGTAAATAGACAGTTTTGCCCTGTGGCCACCTGTAATTGTTTTATCGTCGGCATCAATAAAATCTCTTATTTTCTTAGAGTAATATATTTGTTCACTTACTTCGGTATTCACTTTGTCAACGACACTTGTTAACTTCTGAAGTTTTCTAATGTTTAGCTTTTTGTTCTTGATATTTATATCGTCAAGCAATTTTTTGATGCGTGGAATTATTTCATCATCTTCTAAATCCTTTTCCGAAAAAATCTCTTGTGGTAAAATTTCTGAACAAATCTGTTTAAAATCATCTGTTCCTAAATAACGGTTTTCCTTTTGCTTTAAAAATTCCTTGACCACCAAATCATATTTGATACTATATTGTTTTTGACATTCGGAATGATATATGCTTTTTTCTTCCAAAAAATCTGATGAAATATTGGCTTCTTGGATTTTAGCTTCTGAAACAAGTTTAGAACTCCCTGAAGTTAATTCTTCTAATTCAATTTTAAATGCATCTATCTCTCTATCTGCATTTTTCAAGTCCTCTACTGCGATGCCATTTTTTGATTCTTCTGTTAGAATAGAAATAAAAGTATCATATAAATTCTTTTGTTTCTTAAGTTTAGTTTTTAGGTTTTTAAAACCACCCGTATCTTTTGTCTCAAAATTATATTTTGTAATTAATTGCTGAACATCAGCATTAATTTCAGGAATTGAAATTGTTTTTAGGCTCGTCTCTAATCCTTTAATTAGAGAAGAATTGTCAGTACGCTTTTCGTCTATTTGCCTGTATGCTTTGTTCGCCTTTTTTAGACCGTCATCAATCTTTTCGTGCTCATCAAGAAGTTTTAAATATCGTTTAATAGCATCCGAGGTTTCCTCAAACAACTCGTGCTTATTAAACTTGGCATTAACATCTTTTAATTCCCAAGACGAAAAATATGCTGATGGATTTTCGAGTGCAGTCAGCATTTTATTTAAGATTGTCCAATTCTTTAGTTCCTTTTCTAAATCTTTGATGTCATTTTCTAACGTTATCCTTTGGTTTAAAAAATAGTCCTTGATTTTATCTGAATTACCAGTATCGAATATAGGATCTTTTACATAAGGGATGTATTCACGCACACCACCTAAATCCAACCAAAAACCATTTTCCTCATCCTTTGTAACCTGTAGATTTTCAATTAACAGTTTTGGTTCTGGAATGTAACGTGAATTGATTCCATTTGTTGGTTCTTTGGTGGTAATGTTATCGTTTTGATATTTATGTACAACACTTTCTTCTTTCCGGCTCAATTTTCTTTTAAGGTTTAACGCCCAATGTGCAAGCGAAGAAGCGTCATCTAAATTATTGAGAACTTTTAATTTCTTTTTTTCTTCGAGTGAAGACTCAAATCCTTTTAGGGTTTCGGCGATAGTTTGAATGGTGTTTTTGTTGAGTTTGTCATTTTTTCCGAAGAAAACGTAAATACCATTTTCCTTTAAGAGTGATTTGAACTCTTCTATTCGCTCAATGTCTTGTTTGTTCTTATGATAGTTGTTATAATGTTCTGAAAGTTCTTGTCCATTTTTTTCAAAATGTTCCATCCAAGAAAAGTACTTTTTCAAGTCGTCGCTTTTCCCTTTCCATAATAATTTTTCTTTAGAGGCCTCTTCAAATTCCTCATCCAAAGCAGGTGTGTTCAATTTTAGTTTTTCAACTTTGGTTTCGGCAAAATTTCTAAGTCCGCTCAACTTATCTCGATTATTAAAAAAAGCATCCAAACTTTGCACCATATCATTATAAGATGATGATATCTGGTAATTTAAATAATGGTATTTTGTGTTTATAAATTCTGTTTTAGCTTTATCCCTTTCCTTTTTTAGATTAAGCAGTTCTTGCAGTTCTGTTTGTTTATGTGTCAACCTATCTATCTCATCTTTATTAGATTCAAATTGACGGATATCGCCACTCAGTTCATCTACAGCTTTGTCAAACTCGTGCTTTAGTTCTTTTTCTTTTTCATTTCCAAAAAGGAATTCTTGAATACGTTCGCTTTTCTTTATGTCCAATGACTCTCTTGAAAATGCTTGAATGATTTTAGCATAACTTTTTAAGGATTCTTGGTTGATGGATAAGTCCACTGGAATGATAAAATTTTTAAACAATAGCTTGTGAAATGTATCCATTCGAGTCCACGACTCACAGACAAATCCTTTAGTATCGAATATGTGATTTTTTAAATCTTCAATAGGCAACAAACTGTTATCCTTTAAAAAATCTGAAAAACCAAGAGGATGGTTGAATGGAACTAACTCGTCCTCTGGTTCAAATTTTTCGCCTTGTTGAATTATAAAAGACCGCGAACTTCCTATGCTTTCAAGATATATTCCTATAACTACAAAAGCATCTTTTTTAAGTTCAATATTTATAAAGGTATAACCCATATCTGTGCCTTTACCAGAAGTTCTCAGCACCATTGTTTTTGGTTTTCTTGGCTCACTACTATCCGTAGGCGAATGAAATGCACCAGAACCCACAAAGATGAGTTGCAAAAGATCTGCAATCATACTCTTACCAGAACCGCCTTCGCCAACAAAGTCTGTTCTAAATGGGTTAAAATCATAATCAAACGATTGATGATGCACAATGCCCAAAGTAGATAGCCTTTTTATTCTAGGGTATCGTTTCATCTCAATTCATTTAGTGTTTCGTCCATATTGTTTATTAAATCTTCGTGAATGGCAATCAACCTGTCAAAAGCAGGTAACAAATCGAACTCATCATCGTTTAGCGTTACCCAACCTATCTTTTTAAATTGCCTGAGTGCTGATTCTACGGTTGCATCTATAGCTTCATCGTTCAAATTACCAGGATTGGTGTTCCTTGATTTTGCAATCAACCTATAAATACCAGGTTTTAAATCTTCATAATCAATCCTTATCTTTTTTTGTAGGTCTTTTACCGAAACCACATCAACTTGGTTGTCAATGAAAAATATCTTGTAAATAACAAACCCGATTATAACGTGCTCACTTTTCATATGATGTCTATGTCCTGCATCTATCTTACCTCTTGAGGAACCAATAAAATCCAAAAAATAGTAACCACTCGCTTCTGTACCACCAAATGTCAATTCAACATTGAATAAAAATCGATAATATGCCTTTAAACTATCAATGTTTGAATAGATATAATTGTAGAACCTTGCCTGATTGCCTTCCCTTTGAAAATGTACACCATCTTTTAACATATAGTCCAGAGAGGCAAATAGTTCTTGGGTGTCCGGATGATTTAAAAATTGTACCCTTATATCTTCTGTATGTTCATTTTCCATAAACTTATGTGTTCTATTTTACTATTGGTCTGCTTTATTTTGTACATTTTAAAATCAAAATCATTTGATTTACGTGCTTGTTGAATTGAACTGTAAATTGCACTTACAGCTATTTGTCCATCGTTAGTCTCTTCCATTATTTTAAAGAAAGTTGCAGATAGGTCAATAGTTCCTCTCAATTCTATTTCGGCAATAATGTGTTGTTCCCATTTCCTAATCAAATCCTGTTGACTGAGTATCCTTAAAATACCTTGCGTATTTTCTTTAATCTTAACTTTATTTGTTTTGTAAATAGTTCGTTTTTTTGGTTTTGAAGGGAACAATTCTCTTTCACGCTCAATAATTGTAAAGTTGGGTGTATCTATATGCAAAGCAGGATTATTAATATTTTTTGGCAAAAGTGTTTCTTTCCTACCATTGACTGTACTTTTATCTAATAAGAAATGTAGAAATTTTTCAATTTTACTATTAAACTGTGGCCTGTTTAAAATAGCGAACAACTGTCTGATTTTTGGTTGAATTCTATCTAGTTTTCTATCAATGGAATCTAACCTTTCGTTGAGATATTTTATAAAGAAATGAACCTCTGCAATTAAATCGTCTGTTTCAGAATCGGTGTCTTCTCGCTTTTCTAGGATTGATCGTATAATTTTGGTTTCGCTATATGCTGATGCAAGTTCTCTGCTTTGCTCTTGTGCTTTATCCAAGTTGTTTTCAACTTCTTTTAGAAGATCAATAAATTTTTTATCGGAATTAGTGGGATTATTTTTAAGCTTATTTACCGATTCTATAATCTGTCTGTCCAAAAAATCTACCTGTTCTCTGAGGTCGGGTTCATATTTTCTGAACTCGGATGTGAGCCAAAATTTTAAATCCTCTAAGGTTTCCCTTTGCCTTAATGAAGCCGTGAGCAAACTACAAATCTTTTCGATATGAGTAGGACTAAAATTACCTTCCAAGGTTTCCTTTGCGTAAGTATAAAATCTATAGGCATAATCTTTAAAATAGTATTTTTTGGGTTTCTTGATTATAGTCTAAAAAGTATTCCTGAAGCTCTTCAATGTGCGCACTGTAAATTTCCTTTGGATACCTTTCATTTGGTTTGCTTATCTGTGCAAATGCATCGTGAAGGTCTTTTTCGATGAATTTTCCATCAGGCAGTGATTTATTTTCAATTTTCTCAAATAAAACCATAACTGCCAACCCTACTTCTTTCTTAGGAAAAAGCAGTTGATAAACACCGGGTTCTTTAATCTCTTTTACAAAGTCAAAATTTATTTTATCTGTTTCGTTCAATTTTAATATTCAATCGTTTTTTTAGTGAAAAATCCTATAAATATAATTAATTGAATTTACCTTATTTACAACCCGTTGTGCTAGTAGTTCCATGCATGCCTGATCCTATTTATTGGTCTGTTGTTTTCCCTATTGAACATCTGCAGCATGGCAACTGCGGCCAGTTTGCTTGAGACCCTTGTCAGGAAGCCCTTGAAGCTCTTTGCCAGGTTGATCTTGATGGAGAACTGGGAGCATAACTGTGAAAACCTTGTCTCTATAAACTTACGGTTCTTTCTCCTCTCGGGCGAGAATGCGCTTTTGACCAGCTGGTTTTTCCTGGGTGGGGTGAGAAGTTCTATACCGTAGCTTGTGAACAGATCTGCCTGGAGCTCCCTGGATATATAGCCTCGATCGCCGATGATCTGCCTCTCCTCGCTACCGTCGTACTGCCTTTCCTTCAGGAACTTTATGTCGTGTACGTTTGCTGGGGTCACTGCCATGTCATGGAAGATGCCCTGCGTACTCATGAGCAGGTGGAGCTTGTATCCAATGTAGTAGCGGCGGTCAACCGCCGAGTAGCCCTTTCTCGGAGCCGTGCCCAGATCTTCCATACAGATCTTCATGCGGTGCTCCCTGGCGTTGTGCACGATGGGACAGGGCATCGAGTCCACCAGAAGGGCAGATCTGCCATCATCCATACGGTCGCCCAAGAGTCCCGCGGACTCCTTGAAGCGTGGCTCGAGCGAGCGCCTGCGCCGGTTGAACCTGGTGCGGTCGACCAGCATGGGAAAGTCCTCGCGAAAGTGCTTCTTTATCTTGGCAAACAATAGGTTCTCGCTGGGGATCGAGGCCGCCTCTCCGGTAATGGCGAGTGCCATGACCTCCAGGTCATTCATTTTCGTGTTGACCGGTCGCTTGATGAAGTTTCCGTCCACCGTGACGGTTTGGTAGAGAT
Source organism: Nonlabens spongiae (assembly GCF_002117125.1). Classification (NCBI taxonomy): domain Bacteria; kingdom Pseudomonadati; phylum Bacteroidota; class Flavobacteriia; order Flavobacteriales; family Flavobacteriaceae; genus Nonlabens; species Nonlabens spongiae. The sequence goes on along the minus strand of NZ_CP019344.1, from coordinate 2,916,943 downwards.
CAATGAGGTAGGAAAGGTGTTTTTTGTACATTGCAGGTAGATCGTGCATGGTATCAGAATTACAGATTAGGAACCATTAATATACTGAATATCAACAAAATGCACGGTCTTTTTTTAATCTGTTTTTTAATTTTAACTAGCACAACGGGTTATTTACAGTTATTCGCATTTTTGTTAAGCAGAAGCTTTAATTCGGTATATAACAAACGAAATAGTGACTTTAAACAAACAAAAACTTCATTAAATAGTTCTTTCATCTTATTGGTTTAAGGTTCTAAAAATCAAATAGGCTAGACGTTTTATGTGGCTTGAACTTGATAAGTAATGACCTTCATCCCAATTACTCAAAAAACCCAATTCCAAAAGCACAGAAGGACATTCAGCTATTGTTTCTTGCAACACCTGAAAATTTGCAAACTTCACACCTCTACTCTCAAAACCAAGCTTCGTATTGAGTGCATCTTGCATTCGAAAAGCAAACCATATGGAATCATCTTGATATTTTGATTGCTTATTGCTCACATATACTTCCACACCTCTCGCATTAGGGTTATCCGAATGATTACAATGCAACGACACAAACAAATCAGCTTTTAGAGCTTTTGCTAGCTTCGTTCTATCCGATAAAGAAATAAGTGTATCTCTATACCTGGTCAGATAAATATCGAGCGGGTTTTCCAAATCATCATTCTGCTTCAAAATGGCATTTGCAATAGCCAAAACCACATTCTTTTCTTGGATGCCATTTACACCTATTGCACCAGCATCTTTTCCACCGTGCCCAACATCAATTACAATTCGTTTTTGAGCACTCGTTTCTTGCCCAAAAATGAGGCACATTTTTAGAAGTAAAATCACAAAACTGACGTTTTTGAGCAGATTTTTCATTTTCAATTTTCAGGTTATCAACAACTTCCCTTCAAAAATCCATAGGATTTGATGCCAAATAATAGCAACGGAATTCAAACAATATCAAATATTATTTTATTCACAAATATTTGATTTTCAGTTATTTATGTTCAAATATATGTAAATTTCCAATAACGAAAATGAACCAAAAATTTAAACTGTTCCGTTATGAAAAAATCACACTATTTAGCATCCATTCTTTCGCTCTTATCCACTTCGCTTTTTGCTCAAATTGGTGGCATTGAAGATTCAGTTAACGATGTGGGCGACACCATCAGAACCATATTTCCAATTCTATTAGGTGTTATCTTCTTGGTTGGCTTCCTTTTTAATGCGGGACACTTCTTTGGCGAAAATGCTGACCTGAAAAAAGGAATAACACGGGTTCTGGTCTTTGTACTTATTGCTGGCGCAGTTGTCGGCATCTTCACATACTTAATAGGAATCGTAGTCTAAAGATGAAACGGTTCGAGGTCTATAAAAACATCAGGAAACGGGCGGTCATTTTTGGGCTGCCCATTTCCCTGTTTGCGTTAATGATGGTTTCCATTTTGGCTTCGTTGCTCATCATCATATTCTCTTTTAGCTTTGGAATAATAATAGGTGTATTGGTATTCAATGCTTCCCTTTATGTGGCGCTGACACGAATAGCCCACAATCCACAGCTATTCCAAATGGCAAAGGCTTTCCCAAAAATCATCAGTAAAAAAAGAAATTCTGGCTTCGATTATGAATAAGATGAACCTTTCTGCATATCAACCCATCGTGGAAATTCAAGACAATATCGTTTTTGCCAATAATGGTAATGTGATAGTGTGTTATGAAGGTAACCTACCTGAAATCTATTCCTTATCGGAAAAAGACTTTGAGGATATGCACGGTGCCTGGTTTCAGGCCTTAAAATCTTTACCGATTGGTACTGTAGTTCACAAACAAGATATCTACCTGAAGAAATCCTATTCTTCTGAACAACTTCCGAATAAAACTTTTTTAGAGAAGGCGACACACGAGCATTTTAAAGGTCGTGGACATATTGAACACAAATGTTATTTGTTTTTCATCTTGACCAAAAACAAAGCGCTCAACAATCCAAAATATGTCAATCCGTTCCGAAAGGTTTCAAAGGGAATTGTACAGGAACTGGATGACAACATTAAAAGCTTCGTCAACTCGGTAAGCGATTCTGTTTCCTTCATTAATAATAGCCGAAAAATGGCATTCCTTCCACTTAAATCGGAAGAGATTCAGAAACTGACAAGTGGCTATTTTAATGGCTTCAACGAAGGTTTTGACACCGATATTTTATTGGATAAGAAAAGCGTCAATATTGGCGAAAACCATTTTGATGCCCTTGCCATCAATAGCGAACTGTGCTTTGGCGAAAGTGTACAGAGTAGCAAGACCAATGAGAAATTCACTTCTGACGATTTTGTGTTTCATCAAGGGTTTATTGATGGCTTAGGGCTTACGCTTAACGAAAATCATATTGTCAATCAAATTCTATATCTCGATGACAAACAAAAGTGGCGCAAGCTGCTCGATAAAAAAGTTGAAGAATTGAATAAAAGTTCCAACTTCGGTTCGCAGAACAAAGTGATTCTGGGTAAAATCCAACATATTCTTGACCAAATCAATGCCGATGATAATGCACGGATTATTCGTGGTCATCTCAATATTGTCTATTGGGCAAAGGAAGCCAAAAAACTGGACAAAATCACATCCAAAATCAAGACCGAATTTAAGGAACTGGATATCATCCCATATTATCCACGTGGCGAAGAGCGTAAAAACTATATTCTTAATAGTTACTGCTGCTTTTCTTCCAACTTTTCAAATAACGATTTATATGTAACAGATTTAAAGCACGCTCTGTGTCTGTTCATTAACAATACCAATTACAAATCCGATAACACCGGAATCATCTTCAATGATAGAGAACATAACATTCCAGTGCTAAAAGATGTTTGGGATGAAAAAAAGAAACGGATAAAGGCACGGAATTTTGCCATTTTTGCACCAACAGGCGAAGGCAAATCCTTTTTGGCAAACAATATTCTGCGCCAATATTTTGAAAGTGGTGTACGGTTGGTCATTATTGATTTAGGTGGTTCTTACACCAAATTCGCCAAGCTCTATCCTGAAAAATATACGGTTCTCAGATATGAAAGCGGTAAAAACTTAGGCATCAATCCATTTTACATCAGCGATGTTAAAGACTTGACACCTGAACGTTTGGAAGACCTATCTGTTTTCCTTTTTGAACTGTTCGCTTCAGATTTAAAAGTTACAAAAGCACAATCAGTCTCGGTTAAAAAGATATTGCGTCACTATTATAATAACACCTTAGAAAATCATTCGTTAGATGGTTTTTACAGCTTTATAGAAAGGAAACAAAAAGACCTTTTAGATACCCTAAAAATCCATCCCGACTACTTCAACATAACGAGCTTTTTGCACGTAATGTCCGAATATGTCGGCGATGGTCTATACAGCTTCCTTTTTGAAGTAAGCGAAGACCAAACCTATAAAATCGAAGATAAACGATTGATTGTTTTTGAGCTCGATGAAGTCAAGGACAATAAGGAAATCCTGTCCGTAATGTTGAAGCTGATTAAATCTGCCATCCAAAGAACCATTTGGAAAAACCGTGCTGAAAAAGGCATTATCTTATTTGATGAGTTTGCAAAGCAACTGAAGTTTGAAAATGTACTGGAAAGCGTGGAGTTCTACTATCAAGCCATCCGTAAACAAAACGGTGCGATTGGGATTATTCTACAATCCATCAATCAGCTTCCAAACAATTCCACTTCAGCGAGTATTTTGGAAAACACACAGGTTATTTACAGCTTGAATAATGAAAAGGGATATGATGAATTAGTAAAAAGGCTCAATCTATCCAGTCACGATTTAAACCAACTAAAGTCTATTAAAAACAATCTTTCCGGCCCACGGAAATACACCGAAATGTTCATCAAAATCGGTAGGGAAAGCAACATTTTCCGGTTAGAAGTGCCAAAAGAAGTTTATGCGGCTTACTTAACCGATGGACAGGAAAATGAGGAAATTATGAAGCTCTACGACGAGCATTACGATATGGAAAAAGCAATAATTCAATTTACATCTTAAAACAAATATTATGAAGACAAAAATCAAAATTTTAGTAATGACCGTAGCCCTGACTTTATTTATGACAAGCAAAGCTACTGCCCAAGGAATGCCAGTGTATGACAACACCAACTTTATCAGCTTGGTAAAATCCTTGGTAGAATCTGCCAAACAGACGAGCCAACTTATCAAGTCTGTGAAATTTCTGAAAGATGCAAAAGAAGCCATCGAGAAAGTATCGAGTGTGGTACAACAGCTTAATGCTGTCCAAGAAATTGCAGACAACAATCAACGACTCATCAATGTAATGCAAACCGATTTGCAGGATATTTTGAATTCGCCTTACATCAAACCCGATGAAATCAGTAGAGTGGTGGAATCCTTTGATGCCATTGTACAAAACTCATTGGAAACGGTTGATTTTATTGACGAAGTTCTGTCTAGCGACTACCTAAAAATGAGCGATGCCGAACGTGCAAAAGTACTCAAGGAAAAAGAGAAGGAATCAAAGCAAATGGTGTCCAGCATCACAACCAAAACCAAACGCTATCGTGATATTATTTCCTTCCGAAAGATGCAGGATAAAGTCAATAATCGAGAAACAGACTATTAATAATGACCGCAACCATACTTTTAGGGATTGGGTTGGAATACATCGATACGGTGTTCCAGACCATACAGGCAAGCAACTTTTCACAATATACCATTGCAGGAATGAAAACACTTGCTGTCCTGTTCTTTTTGATCAACATCTTAAAAAAGTATAATGAAGGCATTGCCGATAAGGACGGTTATACTTGGGGCTTGAGTCCCAGCGAATTGGCAAAGAATTTTGCCATCGTCCTTTTAGTAATATTTTCAACGCAGGTGTTAGGATTCTTTGATGGGATATTGGTAGCCATCGAGGGACAGTACAGGGGAACAGCACCTGCGTTACTTCCATTGCAAATGCAGGATATTCCTTTAGAGGAAGATGTAAGTCTTTTTGATGCTGCAAGTTCAGCGATGACGCTTTTGTACGAAGCATTGGTAACACCGTTGTATGGCTTTAAAATATTAGCATTTATCTTAAGCACCATTCTTTGGATTCTCGACCTATTTATATACCCTTTATTTTTAGCCGAACGCTTTTTCCTGTTGGGAATAATGCAGGCATTTTTTCCATTGGTTATAAGTTTAGCGGTTTTTGAAAAATTCCGTTCCCTTGCTTATACATTTTTCAAATTATATGCGGCTGTATATATGTTGGTGCCTGCCTTCTTTCTGGTCAATGTATTTATCAATGCTATTTATACGGAAATCAATACCAATTTTTGGACAAACCTTTTCGGAACCGATACAGGTCAAGGTTTTTTTGCACCTGTGGTTCAATTAGGTTCGGTTGGATTTATCGTTTTCTTGAAATTCAAACTGTATAAGCGTGCCACGTCATTCACTCTCAGACTATTTACCAATTAAATCCAATCAGAATGAAAACACCATATAAGAATATTTATAACGTCCTAAAACTAAATCGGTTTATCGTTTTGGCAGTCGTTGTCTGTGCATTGCTGTCCAGCACATTTTCGGTTTGGATGGTTTTCAACACCAATCAAAAAGCGCTCAATAGTGCTTTTGCCATTAATACCGATGGCAGTATCATTCCGCTGAAGCTCGTGACGCAAAAAGAAAACTTTAGGGTTGAAGCTCTCGCACATTTGGATTTGTTCCACAACTACTTCTATAATATCGATGCCAGTAATTATGAACGTAATCTTGAAAAGGCATTGTGGTTGGGTAACAGTTCCGTGGACAATCTCTACCGACAGAAAAAAGCCGATGGTGTTTACAACAGATTGCTTCAGTATTCCTTGGTTCAAAAAGTATTGAGCATCGATTCAAGGATAAATGAAAATGAAGGCTCGTATGGTTTCACAACGACCACCATTTTTGAAATCAACAGAGGTTCGATAATAGACACTTACGAGTTGGTTTCTACCGGAAACCTGATTATGGTTGACCGAAACTTTCCCAACAATCCGCACGGATTATTGATTACAAACTATTTCGAGAACAATTTAAAGAAACTGAACGATGAAAATTGAGCCGACTTGCCTGCCGTCGGGCAGGTAATTGGCACTTAAAAAACCACGATTATGAAAGTAGAAAAGAATAAAATAGTATTTGCAGCGGTATTAGCCGTGATTTTCATATTCCTCATTTCCTATTCCATAATGGTAATGGGCGATGATGAAGCTGAAACTGAAAACCTAAAGCAGACCTTAGTACCAGATTTAGAGGAAAACCAAAAAGAATACGACTCTAAACTGGATGCTATAAATGACTTAAAGAAAGTTCGTGAAAATAACGCGCCCAGCATCTACGATGAAAAGCTCATTGATTCCTTGGGGTTCTACGACCCAGATTTACCAGAACGCGAAAAAGAGCGTATTGTAGATAGCATCTATGAAGCTGGCAAAATTCAATATTCATCGAAACGATACCAAAACTTAGGACAGAAAAGAAATGTTCGCAAAGCGGTATCAAAAATTGATTCTACTGAAGTAAAAAGGGAACAAAAAATTGAAGCTAAAGAATTGGGATTGGAACATCAATTGTTTTTTGCCGCTTCGCCAAAACCTAATGAAATTTCAATAATCGGTAATACAGATGAAACTATTTACGTGGTCGTAGATGGCGACCAAGTCGTAAAAGCGAATACCAGATTACGAATGCGCCTAACCAAAGCTGCAACAATCAACGGTAAAGAAATGCCTAAGAATACACCTGTTTTCGGTTTCATCAGCTTTCAGCCCAATCGTGCGCTCATTGAAATTGAAAACATACAGCACCATCCTACAAAGCTCAAAGCCTTTGATTTGTCAGATGGTAGCGAGGGCATCTATGTTGAGAACAACTTTAGGGAAGAAGCTACGAGAGAGGTGCTCGATGATGTTATTGGTGATATAAATATCCCGAGTGTCCCACAAGTTGGCGGACTTACCCAAGTATTCAGGCGCTCTAACCGAAGGGTAAAAGTAACCGTACTGAACAATTACAGATTAATTCTAAAACCCAAGTTATGAAAGTGACAATTTCCATATTAACCGTATTTATTTTCGCTTTCGCGAAAGCGCAAACAACTATAAAATTAGATACCATATATGCCAACGATACCAAGAATGTTGCACTATTCTTTCCAGAACCTATTCGGCAAGGCATAACTGGTTCAGATAATTTTGTCTTTACCTACAATCGTGAAAAAGAACAGTATTTCGGCCTATTGCAAGCCAAGCCAGGAAAGGAAAGTAATTTGCTGGTAGTTAACCGAAATGGTTCGATTTTTTCGTATATTGTAAGGTATAAAAAACAGCTTTCTAAGCTCAATTATTTCATTCCGGCATCCAATAGTATCGGGAATGAAAAACCGATTGTGACTGATTCAATTCTTGCTGAATCCTCTGAAGAGCGTGTAGATAACAGAACCTATTATTACCAAAAATTCTGCTCGTATCTTCTCAATAGAAAACAGCGCATAGGTCGAATCAAAAAGCGAAATGAAGGCATTGTATTAAGTGTTGAGAATATAGCTTTTGATAAAGAAGAGCTGTACTTCGTTATCCAGATTGAGAATAATTCCACCTTGGATTACGATTTGAATTTCTTGAATCTTTCGATTGAAACACGACAGAAAGGAAAAAGAAAATCGCTACAACGTTTGTATCAAGAGCCGATTTATAAACATAATCTGCCTTCAAAAATTGTAGAAGGTCAAACGGCACGGTTCGTTTATGTGTTGCCCAAGTTTTCATTATCCAATGACCGCAGGACAATTTTAGAACTGAATGAAAAGGATGGTGAACGAAATATTGAAATGAAACTATCGCACAGATATATTAATAACCCAAATTAATACTGTTATGAAAAAAATTGTTGTTTTCTCGCTCGTAGTGCTGTTCCTTTCGTGTGCCGAATCCACAACTAAAGTTTCCGGACCAAGTGCTACAGCCCAGATTGTTATCGAAAGTTTTTATGAAAAGGATGAAGAAACCCTAAAAGCCAACTCGACTTCACAGGCCTATTCTAACTATATGAACACTATGAATATGTTCAATGTTATACAAAAGGATGATTCCAACTTTACTGTTTTGCAGGACACCATTATGGGCGACGTGGCTTGGGTAAAATATACTACGGCCTACGACAAAACACCTGGTATTTTTAAACTCGTCAAACAGGATGGAAAATGGTTGGCAGATGCGAGAGGTTCAAAGGATAAATCGCCTTTTTAATTGAGTTTTTCCAAATCTAAAAGTTATCATCTTTAGATAGTCACTCTATAAATATTCTTAGAATTTGTGTATTTGAGATACCAAGTATCGAAATTTTTATTTGTAACGAATACATTATCGCCAGTCCTTTTTTCGTTTAGGCAACGAACGATATTCTTGCTTGGTCTATTCTTTCCGTTTTTCGCTGACACGAACACCGTTTCAGGATTAAAATATTCCAATAATTCTTTTGAAGTATTATATTTGCTACCGTGATGCGATAGGTCGAGAAATTCTAAATCCTTTATATTTTTGTCAAGCAACCCTTGGTCCGTAAAGCTCTCGATACCGGAATCACCTGTGAACAACAGTTTTCTATCATCAATTTTCAAGAGTGTGACGATACTTACCATATTGGTGGCTGATACACCCTTACTACTTTTTTTAAGATGTTCGCAGGGATTACTGGCAACGATTTCTTCTTCCATTATTTCGGTTAGCTTGGGCATTGCAAATTCTGACCTATCCTCTGATTGATGTTCTAAGAGTAGCGCTTTTGTTTCGTTAAGGTAAGTCTCATCTTTCAGCTCTTCGAGATAATCATCATAATATTTCTTTGTAGGGCTTATGACTGAAAATTCCTCAAAACCAGCCAAGAAATCGCCGCGAGTTGCTTCCTTGGTAATATCTTCAAGTCCGTACGCTCTAATCTTTTCTACGACCCGTACTAAATCCTTATACGCTTCCAATACGAAATCCATACTGTCGAACGCTGAGAACTCTTTTATGGATTTTTCATCGTCTTTTGATTCTTGAAGTCTTGAGATTTCCTGGTTTAGATATTTTTCTTGTTCGCTCAGCGAATGTTCAACTTTATGAATCCAGATTTCCCGTATAATAGAATGGTAATCTTCGATGATGTTCTCAACACCGCTCAAATGGTCATTATCATAGTGCGTACAGACGAGTAAATCTATCTTGTTGCCAAACCTTGGTAGTACTTCTTCAAGTCTGCGTTTTATCTTCCCGTAATACTTATTGTAGCCACCATCGATGACGATTAATGCATTTCGGTTTTCTTTTTCTAACATCAGAATTATGGCGTCACCATCCTGAACATTTATCATATTAACTTCAAACTTCATAAAATTCTGAATTATAATTAGATAGACAATATAGCATTATTTGGGGTAAAAAATTAACAGAATTATTCTTACTTAAAATAATCTTGTGTTTTGAGTCAATAGCTTGAAGTGTTTACTCTTAGTCAAAGTATAAAGTCTGCCCCAATACATCTTCCCAAAACAGTTTGTTATCTATAGAGAAAGGTGCGTCTTCATATTCGTCATCAAATTGTTCATCGAACTCAACCGGCAAATCCTTTTGCATAAATGAAGACAGTTCATCCAAGAGCGCTTCCAACTTTTGCATTTTTTTGGTTTTCCCAAAGTTTGCTTCCATTTCTTCATTTATAAAATCATTGGCCAATGCTTCGTCCAATTGAACACGATACGCTAAAGCTTCGATATTGATATCTTTATCAGCGTAGGACTTAAAGATGATTCCGACAATTATAGGATGAAAGCTTGACAATGCCTTATCTACTTTCCCCGTTAATTCTTCAAAAACCTCAAAATCGGTGGTATCACTATACTTTCTAACAATACTGTCAACTTCACTCTTATCTTTGGCTCTTTTCAGTTCTTCGACTTGGCTTTCCAATATAGATTTCTCTTGGATGAGATTGGACAAAGTTGTTTCCAGTTCATCCTTTTCTTTAATCAATTCTTCAAATTCTTCTCGGTCCAATGGTTTCTTAAATTCATTGTCCTTTAAGTAAGTTTTGGTCTTTATGACAAATTCTTTCTTCTTAGCCGTCCAGCGGTCACTTTTAATTTCAGAAACTGGAATGCTTAGTTTCTCCTGAAGGATGTCTCGCACTCTATCAAGGCTTTTTTCATCCAGTAATTTTTCAATTTGAATAGGTTCTTGAATTACACCAACCGTTTTGTAATTGATGGGCTTTACAATCAATGGAATTACCTCTGCGGACGTGACCCAACCGGCACCCATCTCGTTCATACAGACCTCACTTTCTTTATAGTTTGGTGTAATAATTAGAAAATTGATTTTTGCCAATTGCAGGGCATCAATAATAGAATTGCGCCAATCTGTTCCTGACTTTATTTTGGTGCCATCCGTACTGGTACAAAATATGTTGGTTATGTGAACGCCCAAACCACCCTGCAATATTAAATCGATGAAATTATCTACTATCTGCTTGTCTTTGCCTGAATGGCTGATAAAAATGTCTGTTTTCTTTGCCATATTTTATTTGTTTTCTTGTGTAAAGTAAATCGCTTCATCAACCAACCGCACGATATCATCAGAATTGTTCGCAGATTCCAATTCTTTTAAAAAATTATGTAACGCCTGTTCATTTACGGAATCCAAATCAAGATATTTAATCATCAGCTGTGTAGATTCTTGAAGTCGTTTTTTCAATTCTGCAAGTTGTTTGCTGGCACTTCCGTGAAACTTGAATCCCTTACCATTTTCGGTATTGATAAGATTGAGCAGTTCCATCTTTGAGGCGCGTCTTTTTCGCCTATCAAAACATAAGCCTCTGTTTAGGTATGCTTCGTAGAGCATACCCTTAGTTTCGTTTGTTTTTTCTTCTTTGTCAAATTTCATCGTTAAAATATGCTTATGTGATTTGTCTGTCTTTCCTTATGGCATCGAGAGTGGGTTTTAGGAAGTCAGGTTCTTTACCTTCAATATATTCAAGAATTAGAGGATTCATAGCAAAAAAATGAATGGTAAATGCAACCCAATCTTCTACAGTAAGCCTACCATTTATTTTGAACAATTTTTTAGACTTGCTCTTCACTTGGTATTCACCTTTGACCTTACTATTGAAATTGTTCGTCCTACGTTCATAATATTCTTCTTCGATATAAAACTGAAGAGCACCATCAAAATGACGAAAGCATTTTGAATCCATATCGTATTCTGCGTGTACGTACCTGACTGGAAAGTATGATTTCCCCTCTATTTCTGTTGTGACATTGGACTGTTTGAATTCTAATGCTTGGAATACTTTTATGTTTTCGTAAGAATACCAGTAGATATCCAACGCAAAAGCACTTGCGTAAAAGAAATCTAATTCAAAGTCGTCCAAATATTGAGGTGGTCTTAAATGGACTACATCATTCTTAATCGATGCAATATCTTCAGAGAATTTACTACCGTACCAAGTATCGAGTTCAATAGTTTCTGAACCCTCGACATCGATACAAACCCTATTTAAATCTAGTGCAATACCAACTTCATTTTCTTTGAAGTCGTGATACCAAAAGCGGTCAATGAATCTTGGCGCAAAGTTATTTCCTTCATAAAAATTACGTCTAAAATAGTTACTTGCATAGACTATATAATTTTGTTTGAATAAAATACCTTGAGCTTATACTTTTCTCTCAAATTGATAAATAAGCCTATTAAAATCAATTAATCCTTCTTTATCAACTTCAATATCTTCATTTAATTTAAGGACGATTTTATCTAGATAACAGGTTATGCCGAGACCTTGCAGATAATCAAAATTGGAAGATTTCAAGTCAATGTCAAACTGTTTACAATACCCAATAAAAGCTTCAATTAGTGTTTTGTTCTTTTCCAATTTGTCTGCTTTCTCTTGTGCTATAAAGGCTTGATATTTTTTGATGCGCTCAGCTCTATTCATCTCTTAATATTCTTTTAATTTAGCTACTCGATTAATTCTCGATAAAAAATGAATATTTCTAGTATCTTCTTCATTTTGATTCATAGCTAACTCAACTTTCTCTAATAGACCACGGACAGGATTTAAACGTTTCATTGGCTTTTTGCTCATTAATTTAAGAAGAGATGTTAATGGACCTGTCGGAACACCACTAGCCAATCCAATAGCTATATTTAAGGTCTGTGTACCTAAGTCTAATACCAAACCTGTTTTCTCTTGAGTACCTAAAAATTTATTGATTTCGTCATTGTACATTTTTATTTTTCTTTGCTGTTCCTCGCCATTAAGATTAGCTAAGGTTTCCATAAGTCTCTTACTGCTTGGGAAGACAAGTTCCTTGTTGAGCACATCTTCAAATTCTAAAATAGGTGGATAATCATTTATCTTCAACAATTGTATTGGTTCAATAAAAGTATTTCCTTTAATAAGGTACTGTTGACCTTCTACAAAATTCTTCAAGCCTTCCACTGTTGCCTTTTTATAGAAGTTCAATAGCGTTCCCATTTGTTCGGTGTAAGTGGCATCTGTGAATCCGTCTTTGCCACGAACGGGAAAATAAGTTGCATTTAGTGAACTTGAAAGATGTGATGCGTAGGAAAACACATTGAGCATAAATTCACTGGCCTCGCTGATATTTGTTTCAGGTGGATTTGAAATAATCTTGTTAACACCATAAACCGAAGCACTAAGAACACCACCTATCTGCAATACATCAAAACTTTTACGTCTAGCAACTACCGGCCAAGCCAAGGTTTTAAATAAAGAAGATGCATCAGTCTTCATATATTTTGAAAGCATTTCGCTAACAAATTTCATTTCTTTTATAGAAACACCATCACCAAAAAGATAATTGTCTGAAGTCTCGATAATATCACACTGTTGAAGACAAGCTATTGCTCTCTTCGATACAATAGCATCGGGTTTTAATGAAAAGACTTCATTTAAAAAATCAGTGTCGTATCTAGACACATCCTGAACTAATAGAATTGTTATTCTTTCTCGTATTATCAGTTCTATGAATTCTGCTCGACTCATAGAGTGGGCTTTAAACCAATCACCTAAGTTATTATCTATAGGCGGTGAAAGATAAATCCGCTGGTAAAGCAGAAGGAAATATCTTAAGTCTATATTAGGATATACACTAAAGTCAGCATAACACGAATACTCGTTCTGATTATAAAAAAAGAGTTGTTTTTTCTTAAAATTACTTTCAAAGATACTATCTACATTATCATACCATAAGGACTCATCACGTTGGACAAATTTTGGGATATTTCTAGCAACTCGATTACAGTAGTACGTTGAACTGCCATCCTTTGAGTGTCCATTGTGATCTGATGCACTATCTAACTCATCGACATAAATTCTAAAATCTATACCGCTCTTATAATTTTTCAGAAATTCAACAAGGTCTTCTTTCTGATTTTTAGTGAGGAATTGATATTTTTTCATAGAATTACTTTGATACCAATAATTTGCGATATGGATATTCACAACGCCTGGTTCATCACTAATTTTATAAAAGTTTATTCCAGGAAATTTGGACATCAACATATCTGCCCATCTAAATTTGGGCATTAGAACGCCTTGTAGTCCTTTTGGTATATCTACATCTTCTAAGGATGATAGAATTTTAAACTTTTCTTTTGGTTTTTTACGCGACAGATTAATAGGTACCAAAATAGGTTTGATAGATTTCTCAAACTCAGCTTCAATTTTATGATAATCAACTTTTCTGTTCTTTATTTGAATCACAAAAGAATCATCTTCAACTTGATAAATTATAGTCTGTAATTCTGGAAATTCTGCCCTTAGATTTAGGTCTGTTTTCCGGACTATTCCGTGGTGTAGTCGTTTTTCATTTTTGATTTCAATATAATTCATTCAAAATTTTGATATTGTTTAAGTGATGAGTACTATTTAAAAGCCCCAGCCATCAATTCTATTTCGACATTTTTAATACCGATCCTCTTTGCCACTTCTTTCCAGTTCTTAACAACAGAAAGGACTTTATCTAAAATGGTTTCCATTTCGCTTTCGCTTAAGCGAAAATATTGCCCTACGCTTTTGGCCAAATCAAAATCCAACGCATTATCATCCATATCAATATTAAGAGATAACCCATCTTTTTCTATGGATGGATTTAAATCATACGCTGGCGATAAAATCCATCCCTTTTCTGTTAGAATAAATCCGTGATTACGTAAATGGTCATCGGTGTTGGAAATGGCGATATTAAATACGATACGCCGCCAAAGTTGATGCAAATTGGCCTCAACATCCACACCATATTTTTCTATAAATTCTACAATTTCGAGATAGCTTGGCGCTGAATCTCTAATGGAATCTTCGGTATTTCCGGTCATTGTCATAGCGGATGCAAAGTGAATGCGTTTTCCATTGTCCCTATCAAACCGTCTTGTTAAGAATGTGTGATACTGACCGCTAATCTTCTCTAATGTAGAATCTGCCATATCTATACCCGATGCAGTAGCTAATTGATAGGCTAAAAACTCCCAAGCAGCTTTGTCAACTGTATCTGTTTTTGACGGAAATTTGGCAATCCATAGATTTCCTTGGGTATCAAAAATGTTAGCTTTTGGTCTGGCACCACCTAATGAAGAACCTGGCGCAATCAGTACTGCAATCCATTTTCGTATATCATCATTTTGTTCGTCACTTTCTAACTGTTTGACGGCTTCTTGTAAATCGCCCAATGATGACCAAGGTGGTGTTGGCGTTCTATCATCATTATCTAAAAAAGGACCTTCTAGTTCGGTTTTAAAACGCAATGCACCCATCCTACTTTCATCAAAAACCCCAAGCAAATAATCTATTTCATAGAGTGTACGAGCCTTTTCATTATTTGCTCTAGCATCTTGAGCAGCCCTACGTTTCATTAAAGTCTTTCCCCAAGTGTCTGGCATACTATCTAAAAAGATTCCGAAATTCTCTTTGTTGGTTGGATATTGCGGACCAGAATAAAAATCAATGTCCGGGTCTAACAATCTCTGTGCATCGGTTTTTAACCAATCTTTATCATACTTAAAACTGAATGCTTTTTTTCCCTTGGCAAAATGTGCCGATAAAGTTCCTATTAGTGTTGGTTCTTTAAGACCTACCCAATCAGCAAAAACATATATGTCAAATTTTCCTGTTGCCATCTTTCTTATAATAAATCAAGGTCTTGAAGTTTTCTGCCAAATTCATCATCTACTGCCAGCTTTTTAAAATCATCTTCCAAGTTGAGAACTCTGAAAACATTAAAATAAGAACCTATGGCAACCGCTGGATCGCCTTTTTCTATTCTATACAACGTAGTCCGATTAATCCCCGCACGTTCAGAAACCTGCTCAGCCGTGAGCTTTCTTCGCTTTCGTGCTAGCTTTATATTCTCGCCCAATTGCTCAAATACTTTCTGATATTTTGGTAACAGAACTGTTTTCTTAGAATTCATTTTGTTGCATATTTACCACAAATTTACTATTTTTGTTGATAATATGCAACAATTATGAATTTTCCTATTTTTGATAGCCACCTACTTTTTAGTGCAGATAGACCAGAGTTCAAAATTTATATAGACAAAGTCTTAACTGAAAAATTGAAAGCATTAGACGCACCGGTTGAAATATCTGTCAATGTAGTTTCAGCAGATGATATAGAAATTGAAGACAGAGACTGGATTTACAATGCATCACTTTTTGATATATATGCCTCTGTTCCTTTTATTGAAAACAAGGTGATTCAAACATCGAAGGCATACACCGATTTTCTTGAAAAATTTGATTCCTTCTTAAATATTTTCAAAAGTATGTCACAAATAGAAGGTATGACATTAGCGCCTTTTGCTCTCTATTTTAACTTTGAAAACAAGTATGTCTTAAAATTCCTATTTCATCCAAAACCTAAGGATATTGACTATGTATCAATGCTTTCATCAGCTTTTGAGACAATAGCTCACCTACATCAAGAAAAAGAGAGCGAGTTGAAAAATACGATTCACAATTCATACTCAAGAAGAAACAATAAAAAGTATTTAACCTTTTCAGAAGATAGCTGGAAAGTTCTCAATCCTTTACTAGAAGTGGGAAAGGAAATTACTAAAAACTACAGAAAAGATAGAGATTGGCGTGTTAAGAAACCTCATATAATGCTCAATCAGGATAACTTTACTCATCGCTTCATCTTTGATTCTAATTGGGTACTTGTTTTTGACCATTTAGAAACGATGTTGATTCAGCCAAATGACGTCGCCCTATATTCTAATATATCTGAAAGATGCTTAAAACAGGCGCGCGAATTTTATGACAAAGTAATTCTGCCACGTCATAAGCAATGGTCAGGTAGCTTCCCGTCTTTAGAAATCCAAAAAGAATATTATGATTATTTTGAGATAATAATTGAGGCGGTAATCTTTGCCTATACCGCTTTAGAAGCTTTCGCTAACATCTGTATTCCATTTGGATGGGAATACCAAACAGAAGCAAATGGTGTAAAGACCATATACTCTAAAGAAGCCATAGAGCGCAAATTTCCGCTTCGTGATAAATTCAAAAAAATAATACGCCCTATATTAAATACATCGGATCCAAGTCAAGAAAATTGGTGGATGTCTTTTACAGAACTTGAAAACTTACGAAACGAAATCATCCACACCAAACAGTCCAAGTCTGAGGAACGTTATGCTAAATTACTTTCCCAATCCATTTTTAATATCGTAAAAAATCATCAGGATATTATTCAGTTTTACGGTAAACACATCTCTAAATATAAAACTGAGCTCTTAGAAGAGTATCCTTATGAGTTTGGCTATGATGATATTATTCCAGGATTGATGACTGATAAAAATTATTGGAAATCGTACAAATCTATTCGTAACATCAATTTTGACAGGTCAGGCGAGGAAGAATAACATCAGCTAAATATCGACCGCACTTCATTATAAACCCGCTCAAAATTAACATTCATATCAGCACTTGAATATTGTTTGGCTTCTTGTGGTAGTTGCCTGTTGATTTTAGATAGTTTGAATTGCACCTTTTTATCTTTCCCATCTGCATAGGTTATAAACTCGCCTTGCTTTAATCTAAAAAACACATCTGCCCGAATCTTTGGAATTTCCTTTTCGCCCGTGGTAATGCGTGTATCAAAATCCAGATTATGTCCTCGACTTATACTCTTGGTCGGGTTCTTTATAATTTCAAAAAAGCGTTCGTAATATTTAGCGGTATCTGGGTCGTTAACTTTGCCAAAAAATTGATAGGACAGATTGCTCAATATCGCTTTGCTCGCCTTATCACCATACATCATATCGTTTTGGATTTTGTCCTGCATCACGTAAATAGTAGCGATATCGTAACTACGTAACGTTGCCGGAATTCGGTGCATATTCAACAATCGGATGGTAGGCGCTTCTTCCATCAACAAAAATGATGGTTTTGAATTTCGCACACTCATTTGCTTGGTAATGGTGTGAATTATTGTGGCAATTACGGGTGAATAGGACGTCTCAAATTTGGGATTGTTCACAATTGAAATTACTGCTGGATTTTCTGAACTATTGATATTAAGCGGAACTTCATCTGCCGATAGTGCCATAAAAATCCGTTGTGTGCTAATTCGCTTTAGCGCATTGGCCAAAGTACTTTTTACGCCAGCCGTTTGCCTATCCGAATCCTTGCCGCTTATAAAAGCATCTGCCATTGCCCTCGATGTGGTATTGGTTTCCAAGAACTGAATAAGGCTATCCGTGTCCAGATATTGGTAAATGGCAATCAAATGTGGAAGAGTACAAAACTCAGGATAGGTGGTTTTCAGTTTCCAAATCAATCCACCAATCAAACCTTCAGCTGCATCGTTAAAGAATTTTGTCGTGCCAGTTGTACCACTTTCTCTTTGCTCTAAAAGGTTTTCGATTAATACCCTTGACACTTCGTTTACGCTTTCCTCATTCTCTAAATAGCGTGGCGCAATGGGATTTACCCTGTGGATGATTTTATCAAAGGAAATGACCTTAAACGGGATATCGCTATCCTTGAAAATCGGGTAAGCCATTTCCGTAAGTTCAAAATCCTTATAGTCGTGAATGATTCCGCAGAAGTTCTCTTTCCAGAAGTGTTTCAAAAATCCATAGACAACGCTTTCGGTCTTTCCACTTCCGGCAGAACCGATGATGGATGCACCCCGTTTGATGTTATCCAATTTGAAAATTCCCTTGGTGGTGGCAAAGCTGACCTGATATTTGCAATCGCCATTTGTCGGCTTGTCAGTTTTATGCAGGAACACATACATTCCTATGTTAATTAATATGAGAGGGCAAACCAGATAGAGGGTAATAAGATTCAATGTGTTTTCCTCGTTCAAATAAAATACCATCGTACCAAGCACGAGAAAATTGAAGATGAATGCATACCTACTTACCCGAAACATCAGATAGAAAACAATACTGACCAGACCAATAATTGAAAGTGTCGTTATGAGATTATCTATTTGCATAACTTTTAAATTCCTATGGAACTCGATTTAATTGCTATTTCAGCACCACGTCTTAACCGTTTAAGAACTCGAAGAGCAATCTGTGTTTGACTAACTGGAATATTTGGCACTATGGGCAATCCGGTTTTTGCTATCATTTTAAAAGCCAAGGCTTTTTCGTTAGTTGGTAGTTTCATCAAGGCGGCGAAATAGAGATTGGGATTTTTTACAAAATCCTTTCGGGCTTTGTAGGTCTCGGCAAAGTTTCGTTTATAGCCAAAAGTCTTATCGAATGATTTTTCTGCTCTTTCAAAAAACTTGTCTCGGTCAAAACCACGTTTTACGGTTTCCCCATTCAACTTTACATCGGATGCTTTGTATTTGCTTCCGGGCGATAAACTGAATCTGTTGGACGCATCCTTACGGCTCACAATAATATGGATATGGCTTTGGTTTCCATCTTTTCGCATTCCCTGGACAATCCGTTTACCATTTTGCTGGTGGGGCGCTTGGCGTTCCAATTTTGCTATTTCTTTTTTCATCTTTTTAAAATTCCCCTCAGCTCGTCCTTCTTTTACATTTCGGATTTCGGTTTTTAGCTGAAGAATTTTCGTAGCATACGGTTGGTTCTCTTTTACCTGAAAATCTGTTCCCTTAAAGGTGCGTTGATGCTCTATTTTTACATAGTATTTTATGTCATCGATTTTAACAGGTCGCCCTTTGATTTCCCTATTGAATGAAGCCACATAATCTTTCATCAGCTCTCTGGTGTATCGTTTTAAATCTCGGCTACTGTTCTGAAGTTTTCGTAATTCATATTTTGATGGACTCACGGTAATTGAATAGAATCTTGGTTCGTGTTTTTCCAATTTTGCGGTATTCCCATCAATTTCCTTAATGACTTCCTCAGCAGAAATCTCATCGCCATATTGATTGAAAAAATGTTCCATATCCTGTTGTTCCAGACCTTGATTTTCTTTCTCTAAATACCCAACAAAATCTGCTGAACTTTTGGAAAAGTTACCGCCCATTTTTTGAGGTGTTATTGTGATATACATAGCTGAAAAAATTATAGTTCATTCTTAATGTTTCGCTTTTACCGCTTCGCTCTCTCTTCGTTCGTGAATCTCATAGACTCGATTTCGCGAAAGCGTACTTCTTTCTTTTCTTCGGCATATTTCTTTTCAACTATCAATGGTTTTTTGTTGGGTTCTTCCATCACAAAAAGGGATTGCAACATTGCGACCGTAGGCTTGGTTTGTGTCTTTTCTACATCACGCATTATGGCGATGACCGCATTGATTCTTTTGAGCAATTTAGCTTCGATAGTACGTCCGGTTGGTCCTAATTTTTCCTTTGGGGAAATCTCGTTATAGAGGAAAAAATCGAGGATGTTTTCCATCGCTTCGGTGTGCGTTTTAAAGTGCATTTTTGAAAATTCTTGAAACCGCTTGGCAGTTTTTCGTTTGAACCTGATAGTGATGAATGAATCCATTTCCTTCCGCTTTTTTAAAAATTTGACGTAAATCCATCCCTATTTACTGGTCTTCCAAGACCATTTGACGTAAATTGTTGGAAATTTTAAATCCTGTTTGTTTTTAAATATTTAAAAATCAACGGATTAAAACGAAAATGGAATACGTAACGCGGCGCAGCCCGTTACCCTCTTGCTATTCCTTTTCGTCACGCGCAAGCGTGACAAAAATCCATACAATCCGGCTAAAAAGCCGATTGCCATTTTCAGGGAAAATGATTTTCCGATATGTTATTTTTCGATGTGTAAGGCTATCGGCGAAAGTCGAAAAGTGGATAACCCTGCTTTAATTTGAATGCTGAATTTCAGCGAAATAAAGATAGTGATTTTTTCTTGATGTAGGATTAATTACAAACAAAAACACCTCTGAAAATTCAGAGGCGTTTACCTTATTGTTTCAAAATTTCATATGTTAAATACATAGGTGTAAGAATATAAATTCCGAAGTGCTTCTTCCTCTATCATCGTTTCAAAACAGCCATAATTTTCTTTAACGTATTTGCGAATGCTATCCCCAAATTTTCGTTTCACATCTTCTTTGGACGTTTCCAAAAGTCGGTTTTGAGCTTCCTCGCTCAAGTCTGTAAAATTAAGATACACCATAGCTGAAGATTTTAATATTCACTTAGTAACATCAGCGTATCATTTACAAAAAACAACCGCAGCTCATCTATTGGAAAATCGGTGGCACGATAACCGTGTTTTTCCAAAATAGTATCGTTGCCATCGCTATAAATTATCTCGGCTTCGTAACCCGAATAATCCTGTTTTTCTTCGGGCAATCTTTTAAAATCGATAGTGATAAATTCACTTCGGTTCATCAGACTTTTTGCAATTACGGATGTGTCGGTAATGAGCCAAAAACATTCGGCAACTTCCGAAAGGTATTTCAAACCGTCTGTAAATCGTGTTTTCAATAGCGGTATTTGGTAGAACATTTCTGTTCCCGTAAAATGTTGCAACCGCTCTTTTAATTCGTTAACTTTCGCTTTCATTGTGCATATATTTAATGTGTGAATAATGAAAAAGAGGGCGCAACTTTCGAGAGGAACGCCCTCTTTCATTTTAAGATTACTTATCGCCTTTACTTCCGAGTAAAAGGATTTCGTCGGCTACCACTTCGGTAACATAGCGTTGGTTTCCATCGTCCGTGGTGTAAGTTCGGGTCTTTAGTTTGCCCGTGATTCCTACTTCTTTTCCTTTCTCAACATATTTCTCAACGATTTCAGCGGTCTTGCCCCAAGCCACAACGGTATGCCAGTTGGTGTCCGTTTGCTTTTCGCCTTTGCCGTCTTTGTAGTACTCGTTTGTAGCGAGTGAGAAGCGGGCTACTTTCTTACCGCTTTCAAGGTTCGTAATGGTTGGCTCTTGACCAACGTTTCCAATCAACTGTACGTGATTTCTAATAGTACTCATAATACATTGTTTTAAATGCCCTTTACAGGCTTGATTAATATTTCCCTTTTCAATTCAGATTAAATTTTAAGGGGTGTTTGTTCTTTTCTTTCGTGCATCGCACAATGGATAGAGTGGGTTTTGTCAAGACTTTTAGGATAAAATCAGGTGTGTCTGCGACGTAGTAATCACGCCATAGGCGGATTCAAGGAAGTAGATACCTTATTTTTCACTAAAACTTGTACAGTCTTGACAAGTTCCATAAGGGCATTAGCAATTCTTTTGAATCCGGTTACGATTTGAGCGTACCGACAGTTAAGCGAAATGAGTGGCTGGGTTTAACCCGCCTGACCGGACGGGCAGGTGTAGAATTGGTTATGCACTGCCTGTTTTTCGATGCCCCCGAAAAACAACAAAGGCTTTATCCATTATAAACCCCTTAAAATGTATAAGACAGCGGTTTGGTTTTTAAGGATTTTCGAGTGAGGGCTCAAGAAGACCGCGCCGAAAATCCCGTCAAGAAAACCGAAGTGATGGCTTTCCGATGAAAAAAGCGGACTTCGTTCCCTATTTCGGATTGGGAATGAAGCGTCCCTTCCCAGCGTAGCGGGCAGGGTTAGCGAAATGAAAAGTAGAAATCGGGTACGGTGTCCAAGACCCCTGTAGTGAAGCTCTTTTCCCGAAATGTAGTGGATTCCTGCTTTTTCAGCAGGAAACCGTGGAATGTAGGGGAATGTGCTGAGTGGGAAAGTAAATGCTTATCATATATTTAGTCATCCAGTTTAAGGTACTGGACAAACCTTTATTTAATTTATGCCATAGCATAGACTTCATCAAACAGCTTTTTATCCAACCGTTCTTGTAGGCCGAAGCTTTTCTTCAATACATTATGAAGTACAGAATTGAATGCATTGTAACCCAGCCAAAGATTCGGTTCTTCATTGAGCAACAAGGCTTCATAATTTAAAATTTCGATAACCTCACGAGACTTCTTTGAAGGGTCGCTGTTCTTGTCGCTACATTCGTATCTAAAAAGTTTTGTTTTATCGAGAATTGCTTTTACAAATTCTTGTGTGTCGATGATTTTAAAATCTTTCATCTTATCGAACTTCTTGGTAATGGCATAGAACTCATTGTCCAGAAACTTGTCAAAAAGATTTTTTAGCCTTGGCATAATGAGGTGTGTATTATTCTTACTATGCTTGATGGAAAACTCAATTTCTGCCTGAGAGACGTGCAGACCATTTGAGCACACTTCTCTATAAAACCCGAAATGGCCAGAGGTCTTGTCGCTACCATCATACGAGTTCTTAAACCGAAGCATCGGCAGTATCAAGTCCTTGTCGTTCTTGACTGTAAATTGGCTTTTATCGTCAATAATAAAATCTGTAATGAACGATCTATCATTTTTGTTAATAGTTCGTTTGTGGAAGTTCAGTTGTGCATCGGTCAACATTTCTTCAGCTTTCCTGAAGAACAATTGATTCGGAATGTGCCCGTAACTGTTCGATACCACGTTAACGATTTTTCCATTTGAGATGATGGCATTTTCAAGCCCTCGTCGGGATTCCATCTGGGTCAAGGTTCTTAAGGATTTCATTTCTGATGAAACAAAGATTTCATCCTGTTGCAAATTTTGTAAATACATAGCTTTTGAATTTAGATTAAACAATATTTGAGCAGTACCCAAACGGAAGCTAAAATCACAGCTCAAAAGGAAACGGAATAAATGAGAAGAGGGATGTGCGCAACGTCTTTATGCCGTAGTCTTTTGATGGGTGTATTTTACGAGTTTACCTTTGCGCTAACTATTGATTGATAACCCCTTCCTGATAAATACATTTTTTTAGGCACTATCATAAAAAAGAAGAAGGGCCAGCACGAATGCCGACCCTTCTTCAAAACAACAAAAGCTAATCGTTGAGTTCCTGAATTTTCTTTTCAAGAATTGCGATACGCTCTTTCAAACGTGCTTCACGCTTGTCTCGTTTTTCGGCATATTCCTTCTCAATACTGGCAATCTTGGATTTGTAATATCCTTGCATTGCATTGTAGAATGAAATATTCGTCAAATTATTTACGTGATTGCTTTCGCCAAAATGAACTTGCTTGGTTAGCATATACCGTATCAATTTGTGAAAGGTTTCCTTTTTGAATTTCTTCTTGAAATTCTCGACCATTTCAACCTTAGTCATCTTGGACGTGTTGCCCAAGAACTTTGTGAAATACTTTTGTTGGCTCAAATAGTCCACATTATTTTCAAAAAGCGATATCGAGAATGCCACCATTTCTTCTGTTGAAAGTGTCTTCTTCGTATCGATGTATTTAGTCTCTCGAATCATCTGAACTACTTCCTCGAACTGTTTGTTGTTCTCAATCTGCTTCTTACGGATTTCCCTTTCGTTGATTTTAACGATTTGTTCCTCAGGTGTACAATCTGCCATTTTCCTATTGGCCAATGGTGCTGAATACTCAGTTGAGTCATCTTTTGATTTCTCGATTATCTTGACGAAGACAATTTTGTGTTGGTACGTCTCCGGATGGAACACGATGCCGTTTACAAATCCATTGTCAGTTGCTGAATTGTAATTTTTCAATTCTTCTTCGAAGTTCTGAATTGCTTCCTTAAATTCAGCTTTTAATTCATCTTCTGAATAATCGTAATGTTGATATTCTATTTTGATGGCCTCAATTGTTGGCTCAATCGGATTCTCTATAATTTCAACATCGTCCAGTAAATAAACTTTCAATCCGTTCTTTACCAATTGGGATATAATGAGCTTATTGTTTTCGTCATCTGCCCAATACTGTCGTATTTCAGGAATTAGAAGGATATTCTCTTTCTTGGATTTTTCAATCAGGTTCAAGAGCGATTTGCTTTTCTTCGTTTCAAAACAGGCTGCTTTCGTACAGACCATCTTTCCTTCGCCGAACAGATTGCCTTGATTTGCGGCATTGAAAGGACATTCAACACAAGACCCAGCTTTTGGGACCAATTTTTTATCGGCTACATCAAAAGATGCTTTTTCCAAATAGTATGTCTGGTCTTTAATCATCCTGTTTATCTGATGTGCATTAAAATCCTCGCCCATCGTTTCCAACATCATCTGTTGCTCTTCCGGTTCAAAAAGTGCCACGCCTACGCCCAAGGAAATGGTCATTTCGCCATTGCGTACAAAATGCTTGAAACCATCAATTAATCCGGCCAGTTTCAAACGCTGTCTGATGAAGTTATCCGTTCTACCCAATCGCTTCGCAATTTCGGTAGGTGAATACTTCTCACTTAGGTAAGCAATCGCATCGGCTTCTTCGGTCGGTTCAACATCCTGTCTTTGCAGGTTTTCGATGATTTGAACTTCCAGAACATCATTGTTCTCATAAGTTCTTACGATACAGGGTACGGTCTTTTTTCCTGCAAGCTTGCTCGCACGATATCGGCGTTCGCCCATCACGATGATATAATGGCCATTTAGTTGCCTTACCGTGATTGGCTGCAACACACCGTGCTTTTCGATACTCTCAGAAAGCTGCTGCAAGGCATCATCATTAAAAGTTTTTCTGGGCTGTTCAAGGTCAGGCTTGATTTTACCCAATGGTAAGTTCTGAATTTGAAGTACTTCGGATTTCTTTCCGTTTACTTCTTTCTTGGCAGTAGATTTCGCTCTACTGCGCTTCATTTTGGTACTCGCTTTTGTTGTCATAATACTCAAATTTTTGATTAAACAATATTTGAGCAGAAACCAAACGGAAGATAAAATCTTGGCTCAAAAGGAAACGGAATAAATGAGTAGGGGAAGAAGCGTTGGCTTTATGCCGTAGTCTTTTGATGGAAGTATTTTACGAGTTTACCTTGCGTGTATATTGTATGATAATAAACCCCTCAAACGAAGAACAGAGGTTGAGATAACCTAAAATTTATTAATCCTCAATACAGAAAATAGGATTTGTTATCAAATGAATGGATATAGTACTAAAGCCAATTCAGTTCTGAAAAAAGGTAAAATGTTGTACCTATGTTGTACCCAAGGTCAAAAATCGTGAAGAAAATCCCATTTTTTAAAATGAAAAAGCCGAAGATTTCTCTTCGGCTTTTGTGCGGATGACAGGAATCGAACCTGCACACCTCGCGGCATCAGATCCTAAGTCTGACGTGTCTACCAGTTCCACCACATCCGCATTTTAAATATTTTAACACTTTTTCTTAGGTTAAATCCTAAGTCTAGCGTGTCTACCTCCCGATAGCTATCGGGATCCACCACATCCGCTTACTGGTATTTTCCCTAAGGGACGGCAAATATACATACTTTTCATTTATTACAAATTCTTAGGCATAAAAAAAATCAGCAGCTTCTTATCTTTACGTCAAATCACTTTTCATGAATACAAAACCATACGTAGAACAACACAAAGACCGATTCATCCAAGAGCTCATTGACTTGCTCAAAATTCCATCCATCAGTGCCGATCCAGCTTATAAAGAAGATGTAATTCTTACCGCTGACAAAGTCAAGGAGGCTCTTGAAAAAGCGGGTTGCGATAAGGTTGAAATTTGTGAGACGCCCGGTTATCCGATTGTTTATGGAGAGAGAATAGTGGACGAGAAGTTGCCTACGGTTTTGGTTTATGGTCATTATGATGTACAACCGCCAGATCCTATCAACTTATGGGACAGCCCTCCTTTTGAGCCCGTGATTAAAGAAACAGAAACCCATCCCGATGGAGCCATTTTTGCGAGAGGAGCCTGTGACGATAAAGGGCAAATGTATATGCACGTCAAAGCTCTGGAGTACATGACTCAAAACGATGAACTCCCCTGCAACATCAAATTCATGATCGAGGGCGAGGAAGAAGTGGGTAGCGAGTCACTGGGCTGGTTCCTAGAGCGCAATCGAGAAAAATTGGCAAATGATGTCATCCTCATTTCAGATACGGGCATGATCTCAAAAGATGTTCCCAGCATTACGACTGGATTACGAGGGTTGAGCTATGTAGAAGTAGAAGTTACCGGACCTAACCGCGACCTCCATTCTGGACTTTACGGCGGTGCAGTGGCAAACCCTATCAACATTCTATGCGATATGATTGCACAGCTCCACGACGAGAACAATCATATCACCATTCCAGGATTTTACGATAAGGTTGAGGAACTGAGCAAGGAGGAGCGCGCAGAAATGGCTAAAGCACCATTCAACCAAGAGGCCTACAATAAAGCGCTTGACATTAACAAAGAACATGGTGAAAGTGGTTACACTACAAACGAGCGCAACAGCATACGCCCTACCCTAGATGTAAACGGTATTTGGGGAGGCTACACGGGTGAAGGAGCTAAAACCGTGATCCCAAGTAAAGCATTTGCCAAAATATCCATGCGCCTCGTACCTGATCAAGATTGGAAAGAGATCACCCAGTTGTTCAAGCAGCATTTTGAGTACTTGGCTCCAGAGAGCGTCACGGTAAAAGTAAAACCTCACCACGGCGGTACGGCCTACGTGACACCTATTGATTTTGTAGGTTATCAAGCGGCAAGCAAGGCTTATGAAGATACTTTTGGAAAGACTCCTATTCCTCAGCGCAGCGGTGGATCCATACCTATCGTGGCATTATTTGAGAAGGAATTGCACTCAAAATCCATTCTCATGGGCTTTGGACTGGACAGCGATGCGATCCACTCCCCTAACGAGCATTTCGGGATCTGGAATTACCTAAAGGGGATTGAGACCATACCGCATTTTTACAAACATTTTGCTGCGATGAATAGCTAGGAGATGTAGCCAGCTAGCAAGAGTTATTCTTGTCTTGATCTCGCTTTCGCGAAAGCGAGACCATATTTTGAAACATTTTGTTAATTTTCAGGTCTTACTAGGGAATTAATAGAATACCATGCAAGAACAAAAACCTGAACAAGCGGAAGAGTGGAATCTCTTATCAAAACTTGCCTTCAGGTTTTTGTTTTTATTTATCTCACTGTTTATAACCTTTTTATTTTTAAGATGGTTGATCGATCCATTGCTGGCGTGGATAGGAGAATCGATATTCGGTCTATCTGAAAACTTGAGTAGGGTTTCCAGTGGTAGTGGGGATCGCACGATGGACTACCTTGCCGTGTTCCTGCAAGCCATTCTTGCGGTTACAGGTGTGATTGCATGGAGTTTAATAGGTCGCAAGAGAAATTCGCATAGAAAACTGAGGTTTTGGTTCATGAGCTTGTTGCGGTTATTTGTCGCGGCGGTCATGCTGGTGTACGGTTTTGCAAAAGTATTTTTGATTCAGTTTCAAACTCCTAGCCTTACCTTACTCGTACAACAAGTAGGCGAGATGTCTCCCATGGGACTGGCGTGGACCTTTATGGGGTTCAACCCAGTTTACACCATTTTCACGGGATTGCTTGAAGTTTTTGCTGGGCTGTTTCTTATCTTCAGGAGGACTAAAACACTAGGCGCTCTACTCACTCTGGGTGTTATGGGACATGTCGCAGTCATGAACCTGTGTTTTGATATTCCCGTGAAGATTTTTTCTTTGCATCTGGTATTAATGAGTCTGGTTTTATTAAGCGAAGACTGGAGATCGTTGTCTCATGTTTTCTTTGGTTCAAACAGAGCTCTTCCCAAAGTCAAATATCACGCTCTTCAACACACAGCGGTTTACCACAACATTGGTAAAATAAAAGGGATATTCACAGCCTTATTTTTATTCTTAATCACGTTTGTGGGCTTTTTCATTTTAAAACCCAAAATCGATCGCCAGCAGAAAAAATATCGTTTTTACGGTATTTATGAAATATCTGATTTTGAAAAGGAAGGTGACAATGATGAAGTAAGCTCTAGCCAGGATTGGCGATATGTTATTATAGAGCAGAAAAATAAGGCCAACATCAAATTCAGAGACAGCGTGAGCGCCTACCATCTAATTATAGATGAGAATATTCAAAAAGCTACCATCTACCATAAAGATGCGGATTCCATACCGCCGAATTTTGCCATCCAAAAACTAGAGAGTATAACTTATAGACTCAAAGGAAAAATCGGGCAAGACAGCTTGAAGTTTAAGATGCAGCGACTAGACCTCAAAAAGTTCCCACTAATTTCTAGAGGCTTCAGGTGGGTCAATGAGACTCCTTACAATCGATGATGATATAGAAAAACCAACGGCTTTAAACCTTTGCTATCTGATCGTTCCTGCTTAAAAGTAAAAATGAATTCATTCTACACTTGTAGAATTCAAATTTTATTCTACATTTGTAGATGTAATTCTATATCTGTAGAGATGAAATTATCAAAAAGTGAAGAAGAACTCATGAATCACCTCTGGAAGCAGAAGCGTGCATTTATGAAGGACCTACTGGAGTGTTATCCCGATCCCAAACCGGCAAACACTACCATTGCCACCTTGCTCAAACGCATGACCGATAAGGGATTTATCGCATACAAAACTTATGGTAAGAGTAGAGAGTATTATCCATTAATTGATAAAAACCGCTATTTCTCAAAGCAGGTAAATGGACTCATCAAAAACTTTTTCAACGACAGCGCCAGCCAGTTTGCCTCATTTTTTACAAAAGAAACAGAACTCAGTCAAGAAGAGTTGAAAGAGCTGCGTAAGATTATTGATGAACAGATAGAAAAGGAATGATATGGAATATCTCATCAAGTTTTCAATTGTTTTATTTAGCCTTTGGCTGTTTTACAAACTCGCTTTAGAGAATATAAGCTGGCATCATTTTAAGCGGTTTTATCTTTTGGGAAGTTTAGTTGTTTCAGCGATTATTCCTGTGATTGTGGTACGCATCACTCAGGTTGAGATTCCTAATCTTCCCTTAGATCCATTCATTTCTTCAACCCCACAGAACACTCAAGACCTGATACATGCATCAAGTATTGAAACCTCAAATGAATCGCACTTTGAGTGGATACATATAGTCTGGGTACTTTATGGCGTGGGAGTTATTTTGATGATCTATAGATTTCTCAAAAATTTAATGAGTTTAAAAGTATCTAAAAACGACACGATAAATACATGGAATTCAATTAAAATAGTCCGCAAAAAAGAGCTGGATGTTCCCTGCTCTTTTCTAAATAGAATTTATATTCCTGAGGGAATTAATGTGCCAGAGCATATTTTGAATCATGAGAAGGCGCACATTGATCAGCGACACAGTTGGGACATATTGTTTATTGAGACCCTATTAATTGTGTTATGGTTCCATCCTCTACTCTACCTCTATAAATATTCCATTAAGCTCAATCATGAGTTCTTAGCAGATCAAGCTGTGTTGAAAAATGGCTTTGACCTAAAAGTTTATCAGCAGAGCTTACTTTCTTATTTAGAAAGATCCAAAGCAAGCGCTTTAGTTCACACTTACAATTTTCCAATCATTAAAAAACGATTTACAATTATGAAAACCACTACTCAAACATACCTGGGAATACTTAGAATTTTGATATTAATTCCGGTAGTTGCAGCACTCGTTTACTCTTGTGGTCAGGAAAAGGAGGAGGCTGTGATTATTGATCACTCGATCAAAGTTGCTCCAGAAAATCAGGAGAATCATGTCTTCGGTTATGATGTTAATCCATATCAAAAAAAAGGTATTACAGTATACAATCAAGTTAAATATAAATATGAAATCCAAGATGATTTTACTGTACGCCTTTTCACTTTGAACGGAAAGGAAATTGATCAGAAACTAAATAAAATGGAACCGTTCATGAAATGGGACCCTAAGAAAGAGTTCGATCGACTCCTTAGAAATCCAGAAAAGACTGAAAAAGCAATCAATGATAAAAAGCTTATCGTACAACAGTCTGTAAAAGCCATGGACACCACGAGTACTACATTGAAGATTCTCACGAAAGATACTATGAGTTTGGATCAGTTGAAAAAAATCGATCCCGAAAAAATCTTATTGTCCAAATACTTTGAAAATGGTGTCGAGTATATCAATATTATGGACATTATTTCATTATCTGCCCCCTCTAAGAATGATATAATTTATATTGATAACAATAGCCCGAGTGGCAAGATCACGATACAGGGAAAAACTTATAGCTACACAAATGACGAATCTGGCATCAAAATTTTTGACCAAAATGGCGAGGAAATCAACTGGTACGAAAAAGGCTGGGACATCCGTGAAAGGCTGGTAGTCCCCACTAAAACCGAGATGGACAATCTAGACATAGGTCAGGCACTTAAAAATGGCTCTAAGATCTATAACAATGGAAAAGAACTTGCCCCATCGCAGTATCGTAAAATGGTAAATTTCGTTTCAGATTCGTTACGAGTGAAAAAAGAAAACGGAATCAATAATTATTATTTCTATGATTTGCGAGCTCGTGGTAAAGAGGATTGGAAGAATACGAAGTATTTCCAACAAAATAAGGACAATTCAATTGCCAATAACAAAAAGTACCCTGATACCATTACCTACATTAAAGATTTAAATAAGAAAGACGTAAAAGTTCCTGTTATAAAGGTCACAAGAGATTATGCTGATCAAATGCAAAAAAATCCAGTTGCCGCAACTATCCTCAGAGCGATGAAATTAAGATATGGGAATGAAGCTGCTTACTTCTTAGATGGATTGGAAACTCTTCCCGCTACTATAATGCTAGAAGCGTCTAATGAGCTTACACTCGGTTTTAAGGTTGGAAAGAGTGAAGATGGAAGACCTGCTTTATTTGCCGCTAAAGACCTACCCCACACTATGGAAGAATTACAACCCATGTATGGTAAACTCGTTGCTGGAATTGAAGATCGCGCTAACCAAAAAGAGTATGTGATCTTTGATGCAACAGGATCTACAAGAAAATAATTGGTTTAGTTTATTTGAGATACCAAATGCTTAAAAGAAAGGAGAGGTGAATAATCATTTCACTACCTTGCATAACATAATACGTAATCCAGCGTTAGTATTAAAATCCACGTTATGCAGTCCTTTTTTATCATGTGCAGCGGTGCAGATGCCTCCCTACTCAAGGAGTGCGGTGCCAGCGAGCGCCACAAGCACGCCGGCATAGGCGCCACCGTTTTCTTTACCGCGTTCATGGCGTTTATTGCTTCGGGTCATGCGCTGTACACCGTTTTTGATAATATTTGGACGGCTGTAGCTTTTGGGCTGGTTTGGGGACTTTTGATCTTCAATCTGGATCGGTATATCGTGAGTACGCTCAAGAAAAGCGGCAGTCGCTGGCGTGAAATCCTTCAGGCCGTTCCCAGATTGTTGCTGGCTATCATCATTGCCGTGGTCATCTCAAAACCTTTGGAACTTAAGATTTTTGAAAAGGAAATCGACCAAGTGTTGCTCGAGGAGAAAAACGCCATGACGCTCGATAATCAGGAGCAAGTGGCAGCGCTGTATGCTAGTGATCAGTCCGCTTTCGCGAAAGCGATACAACAACTCAAAGAAGAAATAGCAATCAAGGAAGCCGAGGTCAACGCACTCTACGCTACCTACATCGCAGAGGCCGAAGGCACGGCAGGCACCAAAAAACTGGGCAAAGGACCCGTGTATCAAGAAAAACGTGAGAAACACGACGCCGCATTAGCAGAACTTCAAGCCCTAAAAGCTACCAATGCTGATAAAATCGCTGCTCTCGAGGCTCAGATCGCCCAGTCCAAAATCGCCCAAGACCAGCAAATCGCAAGCAGTCAGCCCATCATCGACAACTTCGATGGACTCATGGCGCGCATTACCGCGCTCAACAAGTTGCCATTTTTCACCTCGTTTTTCATTTTCTTGCTGTTTCTAGCCATTGAGACCAGCCCCATCCTAGCCAAACTCATCGCTCCAGCCGGTGAGTATGACTTAAAACTTGCCGAACGTGAAGGCCGCGTGCGCAGTTGGGTCGCCCAGCAAAAAGCACAACGTGAGATTCTGCTCACCACAGATCGTGACGTCAACAACCGCGTCTATGCCGACATCGCAGAAGAACAGGAATTATATAATTACAAAAGAAAAATTGCCCGCGAACTCATGCAACAACAGGCCGATGCGTTTTATGAAAAGCAGCGTGGGGTGCTTTAGGAGTTAGGAGTTAGGAGTTAGGAGTTAGGAGTTAGGAAATCGATTTTTTCTAATACCAAGTTCCAAGGCATTTGAATTTTTTTTCCAAAATACACTCTTCACTATCAGCAAGCGATATTTCTTTATTTAATTTGGAGCTTGGAGCTTGGAGCTTGGAGCTTGGAGCTTGGAGCTAGGAGCTTGGAGTTTATACCAGTAACACCCCCAACCCCCTCGAGGGGGCTCGCTAAAGATTCAATAATATTTCAGCAATCTTGTATTTTGGAATTTGAATGTTTGAGGTTTGGAATTTTTCAAATGATCCACCCATTTTCCCTAGCATGGTCAACGGCAAACTTGGATTCATTAACCAGCAGCATGGGACAAATAGTAAAGCCATCGGCGAGGGATTTGATGCGGAGCACTTTTTTCTTGTGCTTCACCGACCTTAGATAAATTGCTAAAATTCTATCTGGATACTGCTCTGCCACCGCCATGTAATAATCGGCGTCGTGCTCGCCGCTATCGCCTATCAGAATAAACTTCATTTCGGGATAGTGTTTAATAATGTTGAGCAGCTGTTTTTCTTTATGCGGCTTCTTGAGTTTGGGCGTGCGGTCCCATGGCGTGGGAAAATCCCGAAGTAAAATTGGCCCTTTGGGAAATCCGTGAAAATCGAGAAACTTTTCCAAGTACTTGTACAAGTTCCACGGGCTGTTACTCAAATAAAACATGGGATTTTGCGCGGCACCAGACTTTCCTCTGTGCAGCAACTGGTAAAAACTCGCCGCACCCTTCAGTGGCAACCTGCGGTCGTAATTTTTGAAAAATGTGTTGAACGCCACGCGCAATTTGAGAAAACTCGTCACGCCGGTATGCATAATCGTGTCGTCTATGTCGCTTATCACGCCATACTCAGCGGTATCGGGAGGTATGAGGGATTCTCCAGGGAATTTATTTAGGGAGATGCGTTTTTGTTTTTTCGCTTTCGCGAAAGCGGAATTATCTTCATCAAATCCCACATGAAACGGCAAGTAGCCCTCATCATCAGTCTGTTTAACCAGGTCTTGATCTACGGGAATATCAAACAAGAAATAACCTTCATGATCAGCCTTAGTCTCAAACTTTTTTCCGTTTTTGAGCGTGAGGACGACCAGCGCATTGCGTATCTCGTCTGTGGCAAAGGTGCGCCAGGTGTTGCGTATGGTTTGATAGAGGGTTTGCTGTTCAAAATGTTTGAGTGGCTGATCTTCAAGGGCGCGACCCCTTATGTACAAGTGGTGCTTGCCGCTGTAGGTGCGATACACATCCAGAATCCAAGGATCTCGTTTAAAAAGTGCCATCTAGTCTTGAAAGGTAATGATTTACTTTTTTGTTGCCTTATTCTGCCGGATCGCAAACCAAATCGCCATCAAAAACAAAAACGAATACCAGATAAAAGCCCGATTGCGCTCTCCCATCGCAATTTTATAACCTATGATCCCAAGACAGATCACACACATCACAATTAACAACCGCCAAAACCAAGAAGGTATCATACCACGAGTTTTGGTGTAAAGTTAAGGGGTTTAGCTTGGAAAGCTTTCTTGATTAATAGAACATGAGTTGCTTTTCGGTAAGGGCAGGTTTAAACCTGCCCTTACTAGAGAGCTGGACACCTGACGACTTACATAGAAATGACATAATTTTCAGTTGAGTGCTATATTTTGACAACTCAGTCAGATAATATTTGAATAAAGTACCAGTAGATGCATTTTCACATTAAAACATGATCATGCCACAAGATTTCATAGGCTGGTTTCATACCATCGCCGCGATAATAGCACTTATTACTGGTAGCTTAGTCTTAGCCAAAACTAAAGGAAACAAATTACACAAAATTATCGGCTATATTTATGCTGTGAGCATGTTGATCGTTTGCGCCACGGCTTTTATGATTTATAAAGTTCATGGCCGTTTCGGAATTCTTCACTTCTTTGCGGTCATCAGTACAATCACGCTTTTCTTAGGAATGACTCCCTTACTCATAAAACGTAAAGCTGATTACATAGTCCAGCATTTGTCGTGGATGTATTGGTCCGTCATAGGATTATATTGCGCCTTTGCGGCAGAGGTTTTCACCCGACTCCCATTGATACTTGATATCCCAAATTCCTACGGAATCTTTTATGCTCTGGTAGGATTGTCTGCTGGGGCTGTGGGATTTGTGGGAAGTTTTTATTTCAAAAGGAAGAAGCGGGTGTGGGAGCGTACCTTTTCAAAAGTGTCTACTTGAAAAAAAGAACTAGTATTGAGACCTCTGAGGTTTTAAAAATCTCAGAGGTCTGCTTATGAAATTAACTAAGACTGACAAAAGTCATCAAATTACGCTCTCTGCCTCCTTTAGTTTTGTAACTTGATTTCAAAGAAGTTATGAAAGCATTTGATCCGCAATTGGTTGCCAAGTATAATGTCGCTGGACCTAGATATACCAGTTACCCTACGGTTCCTTACTGGGACAACACTACGTTTTCAGAAGAAGGATGGATAAATAGTTTGAATTTACACGCCAGCCAAGATTCCTCAAATGAAATCAGCCTTTATATTCATTTACCTTTTTGTGAAAGCATGTGTACTTTTTGTGGATGTACTAAACGCATCACAAAAAACCATACACTCGAGATTCCCTATATCAATGCGGTTCTGAAAGAATTTCAACTTTATTTAAACCAACTCACTTTTCAGCCAGTCGTAAAACAAATTCATCTGGGGGGTGGAACTCCTACTTTTTTCTCAGCTGAGAATTTGGGTAAATTGCTTGATGGTGTATTTGCTTTCGCGAAAGCGTCATCACAAACAGCCTTTAGTTTTGAGGGACATCCTAACAGCACCAGCAAGGAACATTTGGAACTTTTAAAATCATACGGTTTTAATAGAGTATGCTACGGCGTTCAGGATTATAACGAGACGGTGCAAAAAGCCATTAATCGCATCCAGCCTTTTGAGCATGTTCAACAAGCCACTCAAATGGCACGAGATGCCGGCTATGAATCGGTAGGGCATGATGTGATTTATGGATTGCCATTTCAGAACCTAGATCACGTCATCCACACTATTAATCAAACGATACGCCTGCGTCCTGATCGCATCGCATTTTATAGTTACGCACACGTACCTTGGATAAAAGGGAATGGTCAGCGCGGCTACGATGAAAAAGACCTCCCGACCGCGGCTGTTAAAAGAAAGCAATATGAGATAGGCAAACAGCTTCTTCTCGAGGCGGGATATGTTGAGATAGGTATGGATCATTTTGCCTTACCGACAGATGAGCTACACGATTCTATGCTGAATGGTTCTTTACACCGCAATTTTATGGGCTACACCTCTTCAAAAACTGAGGTGATGCTGGGGTTAGGCGTTTCTGCCATAGGCGATAGTTGGTACGGTTTTGCACAAAATGTAAAAACCTTGAAAGAATATTATGCTGCGCTTAGAAATGATAAGCTGCCCTTGTTGCGCGGGCATTTACTCAACGAGGAAGATTTGATCATACGCAAGCACATCTTGAACCTCATGTGCCGGTTTGAAACATCCTGGTCTGATCAAAACCTACGCTTTCCACAAATCCCAGATGTACTTATTCAATTAAAGGAACTGGAAAAAGACGGTCTGGTTGAGCTATTTCACGATCGCATTATCGTGACCGAAAGCGGTAAACCCTTCATCCGGAACATTTGTATGCCTTTTGACTTAAGGTTGCAACGCAAATTGCCCAAAGTACAACTGTTCTCCATGACGGTTTGATTTAAAAGTAAGCTTACCAACCATTGATTTAATTTCTTGAACAAAAAAGGAGAGCTTTGCAGAGCTCTCCTTTTAGTTTAATAAATAATGGTTCAATAAGTTAGCTGACAAATATACCCTTAATACAGCTTATAAATGACTGAGCTCTGTCTTGATGGATTCCGCTTTCGCGAAAGCGAGATCATCTTCATTTTCCTACCATAAAAACAGATCTGGAAATCACCTAAGTGGGTGACCTAAGTCACACAAAAATAATTTTTTAAGGGAAAACTAGTGGCTGAAATTCTACCTCGTGATGGTGGTAGAGATCTTCTAAAAATTTCCTGATCTTATCACCTCTCACATGATCCATAACCACGATTTTATACCAACTGGGATCATGGTGATTATCTGGAACGAGACCGTACTTGCCGCTGATCTCAGGTGTGATGTAATTTTTATGAATTGTTATGATGTTACTCCCCTCAAAATGAATGAATTTAACCTTCAAATTAGTTAAATGGGTCGCCAGCATTTTTGTTCTGTAGGCGAGTCGATCCACCTTTTCTTTCCAATCAAAAGGCCCATAATTGAACAAGATTTTATAGACTGCAATCGCGTTTGCCCCAGAGCGACTGCCTATGAGGGTGCAATCCATTCCAGAAACATACTGCGCAGTGTCAGTTAAAGTGTGATGCAAATTGCCTTTACGGATCAAAAAGAGACCGGTTCCATAAGGTGCTTGAAGCATTTTGTGTGCATCGAGCGAGAAGGAGGTAATACGATCGTCTTTGAAATTCAATTTTTGATCAGTAACCGTAAAGGGATACAAAAAACCTCCATATGCGCCATCTACATGCACTTTAACCTCAAAATTCTCGGCACTCAACTTATTCCAATAATCATCCAAGTCATCTACTGATCCGAACATGGTGGTCATCATGTTGCAGATCAAGATTATCTTATCCACTCCTTGAGCTTTGCAATTATCAATTTGTTTCTCTAGGCTTTGCTGCTTGATCTTGCGGGTGTTTTGATCTACCTCAACTTTAAAAATATGGAGGTTGAGAAGATCGGCTCCTTTATCAAAGGAATAGTGGGAGTCTGTTGAACAAATCACTGCAATAGAGCTGTAGTCTTTTCCTAGATCATATCTTTTCCTGAAATAATTGCGGTAGGTCCATAATGCCTGTATGTTCCCCTCAGTCCCTCCAGAGGACACGTAGCCATCCACACTTTCTGCATCGGCTCTTAAAATATCTTCACCAATGACTTTTATGACCTCAGCTTCTAACTTTTGGGTGCCTGAGAAAAAGTTCTCAGATTCTGACTCGTCTGTATGAACCCCTATGTGATTAGGATTAGCAACGAGGGTTTTGAGATAGGTACTGCCCTCAAGGATCTGAGAGTTTGAGGCAAATTCCTCACCGTCCAGATGCGATGCGGGTACACCCATAGCTAGGTCGTCATAGAAATTTACGTTTTGCTCAAGAGCTTCCTCTATATTCTGATTGATTTGGGCTTTGCTATATCTTCTCCAATTCATGTTTTATTATAATTTTTGAATTCCAGATGATTTTATGAAAATCACCTGCATTCAATGTAATGCAATCGTCATGACTGAACAAGAATCGGCTGGACAACATTTTTTGATTTTGAGTTAAAGCATTACTTTTTCCGCAATTTCTCATTGCGTTTTTTATGCCTACGAGCCTTTCTTACTTTAACAATGAGATATATCGCTATGATCAAAATGACTAAACCGTAGATTCCATAGCTTAAGGCAAAATCTTCCCAGCGTTCTGAACTCTGTAAAAGAATTTTAGAAATCATGTGTTCAGGGTTTTAGAGTCTGAATCAAGGTCAGTAGTTTTATCGTTTGTCTGATCAGCGGGTTTTGAGTTTACCATGTTGTAGATTACAGCCACTAAAACAATACATACCAGCGCAAAAACGCCTATCATGATGGTGCCGTTGCCCCAATTGGCTAAAGGAAGATTTGTAGTTTCCATATTTTAATTTTTAGATTTTTTCAAAAGTTGACCTGTAAACCACATCGAGCTCCATACCAACAGATCAATGGCTTTAAAGCTTATCTGATCTAGACAAGAATCAATCATAGACTTCAGTTTCTTTCTCATATCAATGACAGTTGTAGGTTGCTGAAACTTTTTCTACAGCGACATGATCTGAAGGAGAGATGTATTTAATTCCTAGACCCAATCCTCTTAAAATGAATAGCATTCCTACTAGCATTACTAAGACTGGAATCACTTTCAGGATCTTCTGTCTGATGCTTCCTTTTAAGAAGTTACCGATATAAGCAGCCGTGGTCATGAGCGGGACGGTTCCCAAACCAAAAACTGCCATGTAAGCAGCTCCATAGCCTGAACCGCCACTTGCCAGCGCTCCAAAAATCGCCATATACACCAGCCCACAAGGTAAAAAACCATTGAGCAAGCCTATGGTAAAAAAGCTAAACGGATCTTTTTTCTTGAGCTCTTTCCCCATACTGCTCTTGATCTTACCTACCCAGCTGTAAATAGGTCTTGAAAAATTATACCGGCCGACCGTTTTGGCCGGAATCAAAATTACCAAGATCATAGCAACTCCTATAAAGATAGAAAGTTGCTGCTGGATCCCAAACAGATTAAAACTGCGTCCGGCCAAGCCTATCAATGCTCCCAGCAAGGAGTAGGTCAACAGTCTACCACTGTGATAGCCTACAAGCTGGAAGAACCGCTTGGTTTTACTCTTACGATCCAGTGGTAGCAAAAAAGCAATAGGCCCGCACATGCCTACACAGTGCAAACTTCCCAATAACCCAAAAAGTAAAGCCGACCAGATCATTTCAATAGGTTATGGATTCCTTGTATAGATAAGGTTTACCTTCATACTCCCAGTCTATAGTGATGTTCCAGCGTCCTCCTAGCAAGCGTTCCTCTGGAATGATTACTACTTGATCAGTAAGATTTAGTGCTATTTCAAAATCCAGTTTCTCGTTAGACGGTCTATAAAAAGCAAGTGTTCCCTTAATTTTAGAAGGCTCCAGTGATTTGGGAAAATCAATTTGCCAGCCTTCAGCGATTTTCTTGCTCAAAATAGCTTCATCCAGGTTCCTGGTGTTAGTTTCTGCATCGATTTCTTGTTGATACACCATTTCTTTGGCATAATAATCTTCAGTCACGAGATCGTGGTCAAATTCTTTACTGGTACTCATGGTAACCACAAAGTACATGATGAATGCGATGAATGCCAGCATGCCTATCGCTATTCCCCATCCCCAAT
The DNA here is from genome assembly GCF_002117125.1 of Nonlabens spongiae. Lineage (NCBI taxonomy): Bacteria > Pseudomonadati > Bacteroidota > Flavobacteriia > Flavobacteriales > Flavobacteriaceae > Nonlabens > Nonlabens spongiae. The sequence goes on along the minus strand of NZ_CP019344.1, from coordinate 2,877,443 downwards.
TGATTTTCATAATCGTAGATTTTAAATTTCTTCTTGCTCTGAATTCAAAGCTTGATTTTTGAGTTGTTCTGCATCAAATCTTCTGTGACAAGCATGATTTGTACCTAACTTTCCGTTGCGACAGTCACCGCAGCATTTTCTTTTTATGGTTTCGTTCATTGTTCTTCCTTAATTGTGATTGAATATTTCCGCTTTCGCGAAAGCGGAATTACTTATAACTCCTAGGTCCTAGAAAGGCCGTGGTCGTGGTTTCAATGACTTCATCACCACTCAAGACCTCAATTTCCAGCCTATCTTTATCGCCAGTCAGTGCGCTCGCGTTGATTTCTATAAATAAGGTACCCTCAGCCAGTCCTTGCTCCGGAACACTAAAACTATCGTGAGAAACGACCGTAATGGTTCCTTTGTGAGATTTAAGGTTGAAGGTCACGTTTTCAATCTCGTCGACCGTTTTATTGACTAATTTGTAGGTGTACACATTGCTGATCATGTTCTCAGCCTTACGCTCATACAGCGTTCCAGGTAATCTTAAAATACGCGCCTCCACGTCATTGCGTAAAAACAGCATCCCGATAAGTACCGCGATCAAAATTCCAAGAACAACGGTGTATCCTTTGAGCCTGGGCGAGAACTCAAACTTCTTATTTTTCTCGATATTTTCCTCACTGGCATAGCGTATCAAGCCTTTGGGAAGGTCCACCGCTTCCATCATACTGTCACAAGCGTCTATACAGGCGGTACAATTCACGCATTCCAGCTGCGTTCCATTGCGTATATCGATACCCGTAGGGCAGACGTGAACGCAAGCAAAACAATCGATGCAATCGCCTTTCCCTGTTGCCGCCCTATCTTCCTTCTTTCTAAACTTGGCGCGGCCGTCTTCTTTCTCTCCTCTTTTGTGATCGTAAGCCACAACAATGGATTTATTATCCAGTAGCACTCCTTGAAGCCTTCCGTAAGGACAAGCGATAATGCATACTTGCTCTCTGAACCAAGCAAAGACAAAATAGAATACTCCGGTGAAAATCAACAGCGAGATTATGGTACTCCAGTGTTTGACCGGCCCATCTATGATGTATCTTATCAACTGGTCGCTACCTATCAAATAGGCGAGAAAAACATTGGCGATCAAAAATGAGATCACAAAAAAGATGCTCCATTTGAGTGCTCTCTTCCTAATTTTCTCTGCATTCCAAGGTGCTTTATCCAGACGTATCTGTTTACCACGGTCGCCGTCTATCCAGTACTCGATGCGACGAAAAACCATTTCCATAAATATGGTTTGTGGACATACCCAGCCACAAAATAACCTACCAAATGCGACCGTAAAAAGAATGACAAACACAACCCCTATAATCATACAGATCACAAACAAGTGAAAGTCTTGCGGCCAGAATGGAAAACCAAAAATATTGAAGCGGCGTTCCAACACATTGAACATCAAAAACTGATTGCCATTAATTTTTATGAATGGCGCGCTGAACAAGAAAGCCAGCAAAACATAACTCACATACTTGCGGTACTCATACCACTTCCCATCGGGCTTTTTAGGATATACCCAAGCTCTCTTTCCCTCTTCATTCAAGGTTCCTATACTGTCCCTAAAGTTTTCTCTTCCTTGCTCAGCCATTTCTTCTAATTCAGAATTTTAATCCTCTATGTATGAGTTCAAATAGTTGTTGATTCATTGAACAGTAGAAAGATCGCATCGTCCCAAGCCTCTAGGCTATAATCTGGGGTTTCTGGAATCTCATAACTTTCATAGCAGGCATACCTCCTGCTCTCACTTGTGGTATTAAAATCTATTTCACCTTTAATGACCAGTAATCTCGTGGGTTTGGGGAAATCGCTTTTCTTGAGCATTAGGCCTCTTTTAAGACCTACTGCCGTGATCGTTGTACCGTCCTGCTCATGGATTTTTGTGAACAGCGGTACCTCGCTGCTTTTTAATTTCTGTGCTAGTTCGGTGATCATAATGTTTCATTTAATCTTCAATAATGTCTCCAGTTACAGGCTCATCTTCTATGATCACCTGAATCTGTGTACTATCAATCACCTCAACTTTAACCTCTTCTACCGGTGCATCTGGATCCAGCCATATTTCACCTTCAGGCTCCTTAGCCTCCGGCGGATTGCTTCCATGCAAACTCAACACATAACTGGCTACCTGAGCCATTTCAGAAGGTTTCAAATCAGATTTCCAAGCAACCATTCCTTTACCGTCACGACCTCCTTCTGAGATAGTCCTGAAGACATTTTTGATACCACCACCTAGGATCCAGTGGTCGTCAGTCAGGTTAGGGCCTATACCACCCGCGCCAGTGACTTTATGACAAGCGGCACAATTCCCTTCAAAAATGCTTTTACCGGCATTCAGATCACTCACTTCAGTAAGCAGTTGCACTGTATTTACATCGACGAGATCCTTTGCGGTTTTCTTGTATTCCTCGATCTCGATTTTTGCTTGAGCAACGGCTGCTTCATATTCCTCAACTTGATCGTAATCATTGAACACCTCAAAACGAACCAGATAGATCGCTGCAAAAACTATGGTAGCGTAAAACCCATACACCCACCATGGCGGCAGGTTGTTGTCCAGTTCCTTGATGCCATCGTAGTTATGATCCAGAATGATCTCCCCTTCTTGCTCAATAGGTTTTCCACCCACGAGTTTTTTATAGGTGTCTTTGAACCATTTGAATTGGTTCGCTTTCGCGAAAGCGTACTCTCTATCATACCTCTCACGAGCTTCAGGTTTCAACGTAAGGTACAACACTCGTTCCAATGCTCCGATACAAGCCTCTGCAGCTATGTGAAAAACAATGATCACACCCAGTACTGCCCAAAGCCAGGGCTGTTCTACAAATACGGACTGCTCACCCGTTGTGCCTAGGAATTCCAGTACGAGATATCCTAAAATGGCAATTATGATTACTCTTATGATGGGTCCGGTTTTCATGATTCTCTATTATTTGGGTTGAACAAATCCTCATCACTGGCCAGCGGTATGTTGCTGACTTCTTCTATATGCGCCTTCTTTGCGGTAATGACCCATATAAAAAGGCAAACAAAAAAGATGAAGAATATGAGTAGCGATATGATGGGATACATCTCCACATCATCGATATTTTCTAGACTCCCTTTTACGTATTTGAGCATGGCTATTGGTTTTTAGTAATTGATGCGGTTTCTTCTTTGGGCTGGACTTTTATATCGGTCCCCAGTCGCTGTAGGTAGGCAATGATGGCTACCACTTCCCTATTGCGCATTTCTATGAATTCCTCGCCATTTTCTTGGGCATACTTCTTATCGGCTTCATAGGTTTTTGCAAAGTCTGGGTCTGAATAAAGGTTTTCCTCAATTTGAGCTCCCTGTTCCAGCATCCACTCCTGTGCGCGGTCAATCTCTTCTTGTGAATAAGGCACGCCCAGAGTCACCATGGCTTGCATCTTATCTTGAGTTTTACTTTTATCCAGCTCGTTTGTGATCAACCATTTGTAAGAAGGCATAATCGAACCAGATGAAGTACTCTGCGGATCGTAGAAGTGGTTCAAGTGCCAGTTGTCGCTGTACTTCTGACCTATACGGTGCAGATCGGGCCCGGTACGTTTACTTCCCCACAAGAATGGGTGGTCGTACACAAATTCTCCCGCTTTACTATATTCTCCATAACGCTCCACCTCACTACGGAAGGGTCGCACCATCTGTGAGTGGCAGGAATTACAGCTTTCTCGTATGTATATATCACGACCTTCCAGTTCTAGCGGTGTGTAAGGTTTCACACTGCTAATCGCTGGTACATAATCATCGACTGTGAGAGATGGTATAATTTGCACCATCCCACCGATTAAGATAGCTATCGTGGCAAAAATGGTCAGCTTCACCGGTCTTCTTTCCAACCAAGTGTGGTAGCCTTCTGAGGCCGTTCTTTTACTGGTTACTTTTTGCAGTGGCGCGGCTTCGGCAAGTTCGTCTGTAACTTTTTTACCGGCGCGAGCGGTCATAATTACATTGTAAACTCCTATGATAGCTCCTACAATGTACATACTTCCCCCTATCGCACGCATCCAGTACATAGGCATGATTTCACTTACCGTCTCCAGGAAGTTACCGTAAACCAATGTACCGTCTGGGTTGAATTGCTTCCACATGGAGGCTTGTACAAATCCGGCAACGTACATAGGTAATGCATACATAATGATCCCCAGCGTACCAATCCAGAAATGAGCGTTTGCCAATTTCTTGGACCAGAGACTTGTTTTAAAAAGTACCGGAACCAACCAATACACCATCCCAAAAGTTAAGAATCCATTCCAGGCAAGTGCTCCCACGTGTACGTGGGCAATAACCCAATCGCTAAAGTGTGCAATCGCATTTACATTTTTGAGCGATAGCATAGGACCCTCAAAAGTCGCCATACCATAACCTGTGATTGCAACCACCATAAATTTAAGAACCGGATCGGTGCGTACTTTATCCCAGGCCCCACGCAGTGTAAGCAAACCGTTGATCATACCTCCCCACGACGGAGCGATAAGCATCACTGAAAATGCTACCCCTAAACTTTGTGCCCAGCCAGGTAGGGAGGTGTATAACAAATGGTGAGGTCCCGCCCAGATGTAAATAAATATGAGCGACCAGAAGTGGACGATCGAAAGTCTGTAAGAATACACTGGTCTATTGGCCGCTTTGGGAACGAAGTAATACATGAGGCCCAAGAATGGCGTAGTCAGGAAAAATGCCACCGCATTATGACCGTACCACCATTGCACCAGCGCATCTTGTACTCCCGCATAAGCAGAATAACTTTTTAATGCTGAAATAGGCAACTCAATACTGTTTACAATATGCAGAACAGCAACGGTAACAAAAGTTCCCAAATAAAACCAGATCGCAACATACAAGTGACGCTGTCTTCTCTGGAATATTGTACCGATTAAGTTAGCTCCAAACGCAACCCAAACCAATGCAATGGCAATATCAAATGGCCATTCCAGCTCAGCATATTCCTTTGAAGTGGTGTAACCTAGGGGAAGCGTTATCGCTGCTCCCACAATGATCGCCTGCCAGCCCCAAAAATTAAAGTTACTTAGCCAGTCTTTCCACATGCGGGCCTTGAGCAAGCGTTGCGATGAGTAATAAACACCTGCAAAAATGGCGTTACCCACAAAGGCAAAGATGACCGCATTTGTGTGCAAGGGTCTCAAACGCCCAAAACTGAGCCAGGAGATACCGTCGGTCAGGTTGGGGAATAAAAACATGAACGCGAGCAAAAGCCCTACGCTCATCCCTACGATTCCCCATAACATGGTCGCGACAATGAATTTGCGCACGATCTTGTTGTCATAATAAAACTTCTCTAGTTCCATAATCGATTTAGTTATTCATTTATTGGTTGCGGCTCCGTTGCCTTGTGATTATTCTCAAGTTGAGTAGACTCGTTTTTTACCAGCTCATCATCAAACAGCATACGTACTGAGGGTGTGTAGACATCATCATACTGCCCGCGCTTCACGGTAATGATAAAAGCCACAAAAAACACAATCGCGACACAAACGCTTATTGCTAGTAACATATAGATGATTTCCATGACTTTAAATTATGGGGTAAAATTAGAGGTGGTGTACACGGCAGATTATGACTTTTGTCATGTTCTGAATTTTTCTCGCTGATTTATTGAAATCTAATTTGTGTCGTTCAGGGTGCAGACTGGCAATTAAATTTCCTTCCCAAGAAATACGTATAAACCGTCGTAAACGCTACGATACTAATGCTGCTCAAGGGCATCAAGATCGCTGCAACGACAGGCATGAGCTGTCCCGTGACCGCAAAGCCCAGCCCGATGATGTTATAGAATAGCGAGAAGACAAACGCGTATTTGATGACTTGTTTCGCTTTTCGCGAAAGCGAGATAAATCCAGCCAGATCTCTAAACCGTGTTGCGTCTAGAATACCGTCACAAGCTGGTGAAAATACGTTCACATTTTCTGATACGGCAATTCCCACATCGCTCTGGGCAAGCGCTCCGGCATCATTGAGACCATCGCCTACCATGAGTACTTTTTTACTTTCTTCTTGCAGGCGCTTGATGAACCATAGTTTATCATCTGGTTTTTGATTGAAGTTAAATTTTGTCTGTGCAGGCAATATCTGGTTCAGGTATTCCCGCTCACCATCGTTGTCACCAGAGAGCACGTAAAGTTCTTGATCTGCGCCCAGGGTTTTAAAAAGCTCGCTCACCCCCTCGCGGTATTGATTGTAGAAAACATAACAGCCTTTGTATTGATTATTAGTGCTTATGTGGACGGTCGTGCGATTACTTTTTTGTGGGTGTTCTATTACTGGTGTTGTTGAAACATAATTCAATGCACCTACTTTGATATGATCATTATGAACTCGGGCGCTCATGCCCTTCCCTACCACTTCTTCAAATTCGTCGAGTGTCTGGATCTCGTTTTCTTTGAGCAGAGCATAAATCGAACGGGAAAGAGGGTGGTTAGAAGCCCGTAAGGTGCTGGTAAGCAAGCTGCGCTCTGCATCGCTTAGTGCGACGCCCTCATAATGCACCACGCTCTGCTCGTTGCTTGTGAGTGTTCCAGTCTTATCAAATACGACCGCATCGACCTCGGCGAGTTGCTCGACTACGCTACTGTTTTTGAGATAGAGCTTATGCCTCCCAAAAATGCGCAGCACATTCCCCAGCGTGAAGGGAGCAGCAAGGGCAATAGCACAAGGGCAGGCCACAATCAATACGGCGGTAAATACATTAAGCGCCATGGATGGCTCGTAAAAAATCCAGAATAAGGTGGCCAATACCGCAATGCTCAACAAGCTTATCGTGAAGTGCTTGCTAACTTTATCTGTGATGTTTTGGTAAAAAGTAGATTTGTCGCGCTCAAAAACAGCATCTGACCACAGTTGGGTCAGGTAACTCTGCTCCACGGACTTCACGACTTCCAGCTCTATGATTCCCGCTTGCTGGCGACCACCGGCATACAGCATCTCGCCAGATGACTTCTGCACCGGCTCTGCCTCGCCAGTCACAAAACTATAATCGATCAGTGCACTACCCTTGATCAAAATCCCATCTACGGGAATGAGTTCACCGTTGCGTATGAGAATACGATCTCCGGGTTCTAGATCATAGACCTGTGTTTGGGTTTCTGTGGTGTTTTCGCTTTCGCGAAAGCGAGATAATTCAGAACCTCCATCTTCATTTGAATCTTGTTTCACTAATCGCGTTACCGCAACTGGAAAATAGGACTTATAATCGCGCTCAAAAGATAGGTACGCGTAGGTTTTCTGCTGGAAAAACCTTCCAAGCAAGAGAAAAAATACCAAGCCCGCAAGGCTGTCAAAAAACCCGGTACCCCAGTCCATGACAATCTCCAGCGTAGACCTTAAAAACAATACCAAAACGCCCAAAGCGATGGGAACATCTATATTAAGCATCTTGTTACGCAGACTTTTAAAAGCGCTGATCAAATAATCTTGCGCCGAATAAAAAACTACAGGCAGCGCAAAGGCAAACATGAGCCATCTAAATAATGACTTGAATCGCTCCAACCAGAACTCGCCCACTTCAAAGTACTCGGGAAAGGAAAGAAACATGATGTTACCAAAAGCAAAACCCGCAACGCCTAGTTTGAAAATCAGGCTCCGGTCAATGCTTTTTTTCCTTTTACCGGTGGTATCGTCTAGCGAGATGTAGGGTTCATAACCTATTTTACACAGCAATAAGACCAGTTGGTGAAGATTGAGTTGCTCGCTGGAATAGGTGATTCTGACCGTCTTTTTGGGAAAATTGACCTGAGCAGATTTTACATGTTTATTAAGCTTGTTCAGGTTTTCAAGTACCCAGATACAACTGCTGCAATGAATGGACGGTATGGTCAAAGACACTACTTGGATTTGGTTCTCATCAAAGTCCAGAAGTTTTTTTGCTATGATTTCGTTTTCTAGAAAGTCAAACTTACCTTCAAAACGAGAAGGAGTAGTGCCAGGCGTAGTCTCCAGATCATAGTAATAGCTAAGGTCACTTTCATTGAGGATCTCGTAGACGGTCTTGCAGCCGTTACAGCAAAAGTCTTTGCCGTCGTGAAGGATGACCTCCTTCTCACAACTATCTCCACAATGAAAGCAATTCCCTTTTTCCATGATCAAAATCTATAGAGCAAAGGTCTAGGCTTGTACAGATTTAAAAGATGACAAAAGTCAGCTAGCTATTTAACTGGTATTAACATGATTAAATAAATAATTGGCAATGGGAAATAGAAAATCCATTTATATTGAAAACAAAAAATGAAACTGAGCGGAACGACAGCTTTAGCCATTACTACTTTACTCATTATAACAGTCACGATTTTTGCCGCAATGGATTTTTCTTTTGGGTGGGTGTTTTATCTCACGGTTTTTGGTCAGGCCTTTTTGGTTTTTGCCGTGTACAAAGTTCTGATAGATGATTATGAAACGGACAAGACTTTCAAGGATTTCTATGAGGACCGGCCTGATTTAGGAAAATAAGAAAAAGCTTAGGCTATAGATTGTCTTGAGCTGGTTACATTTGTAATATGTCAAATCATGATCACCATCAATCCCGTTGTGAGAACTGCATCATCAGGCAGATGAATTCACTCAAAGCTTTGAGAAAAGAAGAGCTGAAACGCATGTCTGACAGTAAAGAGGCACGCACCATCAAAAAAGGGGATAATATATTTCAAGAAGGCGATCGCCTCAATGGTGTTTTTTGTGTGCGTAGTGGAGTATCTAAACTCAGTAAATTAAGCGATAACGGTCGGGATCAAATTGTGAAACTGGCCACGAAAGGAGAGGTTTTAGGACAGCGCTCTGTAATTACTCAAGAACAGGCTAATCTCTCTGCAACAGCGCTCGAAGATATGGAGGTTTGCTTTATTCCTAAAGATACTATTACCGAACCTCTTAGAGACAATGTCCATTTCACCAATGCCATTCTCAAGCAAATGGCGAGCGACCTAAAATTTGCCGATGACGTGATCGTAAACATGGCACAAAAAACGGTACGCCAGCGACTCGCTGAAACCTTGCTTTATATTGAGGATAATTTTGGTGTGACGGAAGATGGCTCTCTCAAACTTCAACTTACTCGCGCCGACATAGCAGACATCGTAGGTACAGCCACCGAATTACTCATACGCACGCTGACTAAATTCAAGAAAGAAGAGCTGGTTGCTACTCAGGGCAAGAACATTCAATTGACTGATAAAAGAATGCTGAAACAGATTGCTGAGGGGTTGGGGTGAGAGTTATTGTAGATAGGTGGGATGTATGAATTCGATATCATTTACCAACTTACTCTCAAACTCCTCATTATTAAAGTTTTCAAATAAACATTTGAAATTTACAGCGTTATAATTTATAGTGTCCCTGTCAGCATTATAATCCATTCTAATCAATATCAAACCTCCATCTAGTTCTATGCAATTTAAAGGATCAATTCCTTCAAAATTATTCATTAGCTTTTGATTTTCTGAAAGAAAAGTAGATTTTGTTTTCTCTTTATGCGTGACCTTTCCTCTGGTTAAATTATATCGCTCTCGATAATCCGATCCATAACTCCAAACTTGAGAAAAATTAGAATATGTGGAAGTGATCATAAATGCATTTCCATTTTTTCCAAAAAGCTCCTCAACTAGCTCTTCCGACTTACGAAAGTTTCTTCGCATTCCAGGAATATTAATGGAATTGCATGAAACAAGTAAAATAAAAACTGTAAAAGTTATAACATTTCTATTCTTCATTGATTATCGAACATATTGAAGATTACAACTAAATCACTCCTCCAATCTCCCAGCACTCAGATAAGAACCCAACCAAAACGGTTCATTTAAACTCGAGATAATCACTCCTCTTGAGGTACTGGAGTGTATGAATTGAATCTCAGCAGGTGTGACATTCACAACCAAACCCACGTGATTGAGCCTTTTTTTATTGCTACCCGTGGCAAAGAATAATAGGTCACCTTTTACTACTTCGTTAATATCGACTTCATTAGAAGCTTCTTTCAGGGTCCAGGTAGTACGTGGAACGGTTCTACCCGCAGCCGCAAATGATGTACAGATCAAACCACTGCAATCGATCCCGCGCTCATCGTTGCCCGCATATTTCCATTTAGTTCCCAAAAAAGTGCGCGCTTTTTCAATCGCAATGTCTTCTGAGGTGGGAGCGCTTTCTTCATAGGTTGTTTCGGTTTCTTCTTTTGTAACGGCTTTTTCATCTCGATCATAATTTACGACTGGTCGTTTGCCGCCCAGTCTAGCACGCTCCTTTTTAGTGGTGACTACCTTAGGTTTTTTACTTCCGCATGAGGTGAGTGCAAGCATGGAAAAGACTAGCAACAGACCTAGTGCTGCATATCTTAAAAGGGGTGTTTTGAGGTTCCGCTTTCGCGAAAGCGTATTAATTTTCAAAATTCTATGATTTTATAAATTCATATATCAGAGAAGCTGTTTCCTTACTCGCTCCCGTTCCACCGAGTTTTTTCTCAAGGTCGTAATAATTCGCAAACATGCGGTTGCGGTAGGTAGGGTCCAGAAGGTTAGTAAGCTCCTTCTCCAGACTCTTTTCATTAAATTCTTTTTGGATCAGTTCCTTTACCACGGGTGCGTCCATGATCAAATTTACCAATGAGATGTAGTCCAGATCGATAATGCGTTTTGCGATCTGGTAGGAAATGCTCCCTCCTTTATAACAAACGACCTGGGGCACTTTGAATAATGCCGTCTCTAATGTCGCCGTGCCTGAGGTGACCATCGCCGCATGGCTCAAGCTCAGCAGTTTGTAGGTCTCATTCATCACGAGAGTTACGTCATGACTTTGTAAAAAAGGTTTATAAAAATCGGTTTCCTGACCAGGTGCACCAGCGATGATGAATTGGTAACCTGGGAAACGATCTACCATCTTGAGCATGACGCTCAACATTTTACGGATCTCTTGTTTACGGCTACCGGGCAACAAGGCAATCAAAGGGCGATCGTCCAGTTTATATTTTTCCAGAAAGGCTTCATGATCTGTTTGAGGTCGCTGAGCGATGGCATCGATCAAAGGGTGCCCGACAAAATGTACTGGAAACTGGTGCTTCTCCTCGTAGAATTTTTTCTCGAAAGGCAAGATCACGTACATCTCGTCTACATCGCGTTTGATGGACTTGATGCGACCCTCTTTCCACGCCCAGATCTGTGGTGAGATGTAATAATGATTGCGATAACCCTTTTTGCGCGCCCATTGCATAATCCTAAAGTTGAAACCTGGATAATCAATGTAAATAATTACATCGGGCGAAAACTTCTCAATATCTCGTTTACACTGCTTGATATTCTTGAAGATTGTACGGAGGTTTGACAAAACCTCAGCAAATCCCATAAAGGCAAGATCGCGGTAGTGCTTGACCAGCGTACCGCCCTGCTGCTCCATGAGATCACCACCCCAAAATCTAAAATCTGCTTCGGGATCTTGCTGTTTGAGTTCCTGCATCAGTAGCGATCCGTGCAGGTCTCCGCTCGCCTCGCCGGCTATGAGATAGTATTTCATGCGTCAGAATTCAAAATATAAAACAGCAAGCGCGGCAATAACCGTTGCCAGTAAAACACCACGAGCTTCATAATATTGAGGGACTTTTTGATATTTTCCTATTTTCTTGGTAACAAAAAAAAAGAACAAGATCAGGTTCAAAATAGCGCCAAGTGCTATGATACCTCCTATAAATCCTTTTTCTATTCCTTGCTCAATCGTGTATTCCACACTCTCCTTACTAAAAATGGATATGTAGAGGTAACTCCCCAAAACATTGGCAATGAGTCCCAGAACAAAGCCCTTTAAAATTTTAACTATCAAGATCCCAAGTGTTTAATTCGCTTATGAAGTGATGTGCCGTGAGGTCGTATTGAGTCGGTACGATGGAGATGTAATTGTTTGCCAGTGCCCATTCATCAGTGTCCTCGCCTTTATCATTGTTCACAAACTTACCCGTAAGCCAGTAATAATCCTTGCCGTACGGATTGGTACGTTTGTCAAACTCTTCTACCCAATGTGCTCGCGCCTGCCTGCAAACTTTGATGCCTTTTAAATTTTCTTTTTGGGCTTTGGGGATGTTTACGTTAAGCACGACTCCCGGTGCCATGCCGTTTTTAAGCACCTGCTCAATGATGTGTTTTACAAAGTGGGTGGATTGTGAGAAGTCGGCGTCTGGGCTGTAATCACATAGCGAAAATCCTATCGCAGGAATTCCTTCTATCCCAGCCTCTACCGCCGCGCTCATCGTTCCGCTATAGATCACGTTGATCGCGCTGTTGCTACCGTGATTGATACCGCTCAGACACAAGTCTGGTTTCCTGCCCAGAATCTCGTGTCGTGCCATTTTCACACTATCTACCGGCGTACCACTAATCATATATTCCTTATGATCGTAATCATGCTGTTTGAACTCCTTCAAATACAGCGTGTTGTTAATAGTGATAGCGTGTCCCATGGCACTTTGCGGTTTGTCTGGAGCCACGACCACCACGTCTCCCAGTTGGGATGCAATTTCTATGAGGGCGCGTATTCCTTTGGCAGTGATGCCGTCATCATTTGTGACTAGGATTAACGGCTTCTTATTTTCTTCCATTGATTATTTGCGGTTTCTGTTTCTAGATTTTGTTGACATTGCTGTTATTTATCTCGCTTTCGCGAAAGCGAACCATCAAAGAGCCAAATTACAAAATGTACACTGCGCATACTCTATGCAAAGGTTATTCCTACCGTTAACACACGTTAAGCAAAGCATGCAGCATAGTTGGGTTAAATTTAAGTAAATTAGCCCGTTCCAGATCAAAAGCAGCCTTACATTACCGAGTTCTATAATGGCATGGTTTTTTATATCTAGAGATGTACAAATGAAGATGATTATGAAGTTCCTTAAAAATAATTTTGCACTGGCCATATTCACGCTACTTATAGCGACCGCTAGTTGCAGTTTTACTAACACGGTAGATCCTGGTGATCGAGAAAAAGAGCAACTGCTCGTTAACCTGATTTCTCACGTGTTGAAACGTAATCACTACAATCCATCAGATCTTACAGATCAATTTTCAAAAGATGTGTTTGACAATTTCATAAACGACATGGATCCCGGGAAGCGTTATTTTACCCAAGCGGACTATGACGAGTTTGAGACCTATCAGTATCTGATCGATGATCAAATCAGGGACAGCAAGGTGGATCTATTCAATCTGGTTTATGAGCGTTATTTGAAAAGGCAAAAAGACAGTGAGAAAATCTACAAATCTTTGATCGATCAGCCATTTGACTTCACTGTTGATGAAGAGATTAACATGGACTATGAAAGTCAGCCATATGCCAGCAACAAAAAGGAACTTACTGAGCGCTGGAGAAAAATGCTCAAACTCTCTGTATTGAATAGTGTATACGACCGCATAGAAGAACAAGAAGACAAAGAAGAAGGAGAGCAAAAGTCCATGACCGAGATCGAGAAAGACGCTCGTGATGAGGTAAAGCGCAATATGGATGAGAACTTCAGTCTCAGTGATGAGGTGGAGCGTATTGATTACTTCTCGCTCTTTATGAATGCTATCACAACGCACTTTGACCCGCATACTAACTACTTCCCGCCTCGCAACAAGGATCGTTTTGACATTTCCATGAGCGGAAAGCTGGAAGGAATCGGTGCTCGCCTTCAGAAAAAGATGGACTACATAAGCGTCTTGGAAATCATTTCTGGTGGACCCGCCTGGAAAAGTCAAGAAATTGAAGTGGGCGATAAAATCCTCAAAGTAAAACAAGAAAACGACACGATCGCAACTTCAATCGTAGGCATGCGCATAGCAGATGCCGTAGAATTGATCAAAGGTCCCAAAGGAACCAAAGTAATCTTGACCTTGAAAAAAGTAGATGGTAAAATTGAAGAGCTCACATTAACTCGTGACGTGGTTGAGCTTGAAGACACCTACGCAAAATCCATCATGACCATGGAAGATGGATTGAGATATGGACTGATCGATCTGCCTAAGTTCTACTTTGACATGGAAGATCCTAACGGTCGAGCCTCTGGAAATGATGTACGCAGGGAAATCCAGAGATTGAAAGATGAAGGGATGCAAGGTCTTGTTCTGGACTTGAGGAACAATGGTGGTGGCTCGCTGCGGGAAGTCGTAGAAATGGCTGGATTGTTTATTGAAGAAGGTCCAGTGGTACAGGTAGCTCTTAAAAATAGACAGACCCAAGTTCTTAAAGACATGGACAATGGTGATGTAATCTGGGAAGGACCACTCGTGATCATGGTGAACGAATTCAGCGCATCAGCATCTGAGATTCTTGCAGCAGCTTTGCAAGATTATGACCGTGCGGTGATTTTGGGAAGCGAGCAAACCTTTGGTAAAGGAACCGTTCAAAACTTTGAGGACCTTAATAGATGGGTACGCAGCAATGAACTGGGTGATCTGGGTGCGATCAAACTTACCACTCAAAAATTCTATCGTGTTAACGGTAGCAGCACACAATTAGAAGGAGTGAAAAGTGATGTCGTGGCACCTAACAGATACAGTTATATAGAGGTAGGCGAGCGCGATGAGCAGTTCCCACTTCCTTATGACGAGATTCCAGCGGCAGAGTACGATAAGTTTCAAGGTTATATTAACCTAGCAGAAACCATTGAAAAATCTAGAGAGCGTATCGCTGCAAATGACAATTTTAAGCTGATAGATGAAAATGCGCAGTGGCTCGCAGCTCAAAGAGATGACCATGACATCCCGCTTAATCTGGACACTTACACCGCTAGAATCAAAGAGCTGGATAAAACAACGGAGAAATACGAGAAACTCGATGATTACAAAAATAATCTAGAGTTTGAACTGCTCAAAAACGATATTGCCGTAACGCAACGCGATAGTGTCCTCAAAGAAAAGAGAGATCGCTGGATGAAGAGCCTGAAAAAAGATATCTATCTTGCTGAAGCAATCAATATTTTAAAAGACTTGCGCATGAATAACTTGCAATACAAGGATAATAAGTACACGATTAAGAATTAATGGCTCGTAAGAACGGCTCGTTATGGAAACTAGCGCTCCAGAAATTCCGCAGGGATTTTTGGGGCGTTACTAGTTTTTGCGTGATCGTATTCTATGCTTTCTGCGCGCTTTTTGCCTATATCCTAGCCCCAGACAGCACCCGCCACGCAAACCAGATGCATTTGAGCATTCACTCCCAGCCACCCGGCTTTACTGTAGATATGCTTCAGTTGCCACTGAACAATAACCAAGACACTTCTATATGGGTTTGGTTTAACGGTAGCACGCCAGAGTTTGAGGAGATTCCTTTCAAGAATCTCAAGCAGGAGAACGGTAGCATTTATTATCAGCCTTTTGATGTGGATGGCAATGAGCAAGCTTACCATCTCTTAAAGTATGAAGAAGCGAGAGGTATAGAACTGTCTCGCTTTCGCGAAAGCTACACCCATACTAAAACATTCTTGCTAGGCACCGACAAATATGGTCGTGACCTGCTCAGTCGTATGCTGGTGGGGGCACGCATCAGCATTTCCATAGGATTTGTAACGGTATTCATTTCGCTGGTGATTGGAATTTTACTGGGAGCACTTGCTGGATATTACGGCGGTAGAATCGATGCTGTTATCATGTGGATCATTAATGTGAGCTGGTCCATACCAACTTTACTCATGGTGATTGCGATTAGTATCGCTTTGGGGAAAGGATTTTTTACCGTTTTCATAGCCGTGGGACTCACCATGTGGGTAGAAGTTGCTCGTGTGGTACGAGGTCAGGTGATAACGGCGCGAAAGTTCCAATACGTGACCGCTGCTCGGGCGCTGGGATATGACGACTGGCGCATCATCACCCGACATATTTTACCCAATATCATGGCACCCGTAATCGTGATTTGTGCGGCAAATTTTGCTGCCTCGATACTCATTGAGGCTGGTTTAAGCTTCTTGGGACTTGGAGCGCAACCACCTATGCCTAGCTGGGGCGGTATGATCAAAGATCATTACCAGTACATTATTCTCGACAAAGCTTACCTCGCACTTGTTCCAGGTTTTGCCATCATGACGCTGGTCATGGCTTTTATGCTGCTCGGAAACTCATTACGCGATGCGCTGGATGTAAAGCAAGGGTAGAATCAGTATTTCTATAGAGGTTGTATATTTAAACGAAATTCATTTCTTCAATACAACCAACCGTGAAGTTTTTCAGTCCTCCATTTATTCAAATTATCTGCATTTTTTTTATTTTCATTTCTTGTCAGTCAAAGAAAGAGGAAAGCAATAAGGTTCAGGAACAAATAGTCGTTGAACCTCAAAACGAGGTAAAGAACGACAGTATCGCAATTAATATACTGGTACCAGCAAACAGGGCAACTGGAATAAATCTGGTCGACAAATACTCTAAACACCTTTACCTGAGTTTCAAAAATGATTCTGAAAAAGATTCTATCATTTCTCAAATTATATTGAGGCCACATGAATTAACAAGGCTTAAGACCAGAACAAATGTATAGATTTGTTCCGTAATGCCCGTAAAGTATAGTAAACTTAGCGATTATAAAATCAAAAAAATAATTGGGTGCTTTTGCAGCGATGTTGATGCCACCAAAACGGCCGAGATCCTCAAGCTGAACAGAAAGACGATCAACCGTTATTTTCGACTCTTTAGGGAGGTCATCTTCAAGAAACAGCAGGAGGACAAGAGATTGTTCTTTGGAGAGGTCGAGTTGGACGAGGCTTATTTTGGGGCGAAAAGGCTCAGGGGCAGGAACATGCCCCAAAAGCGTGGTAGGGGAACCTGGAAACAGCCGGTATTCGGTGTTTTTGAGAGGGACGGAAGGGTCTATACCGAGCTTGTTCCCGATGCGAAGAGGGACACCCTGCGGAAGGTCATCCAGAAGAAGATAAGCGTGGAGAGCGTTGTCATTACTGACGGTTGGAGAGGTTACAATGGCTTGTTGGACATCGGTTACAACAAGCATTACCGCATCGACAAGAGCAAGAGCTTCTCAAACAGGCACGGCGTCCACATTAATGGGATCGAAAGCTTTTGGAGCTTCACCAAAAGGAGGCTGGCAAAGTTCAATGGAGTGAAGAAGACCTTCGACCTGCATCTCAAGGAATGTGAATGGAGATGGAAGAAGAGCACCCAGCAGATGGAAAAAGAGCTATGGAAAATGTTATTGAAATATTGACAACTCTACCGAGTTGCCAACATTCCAACAACACATCAACATTATCATTATTTTTGGCTAGAAAATAAAATCTTCTGGTCTAGAGCCTTAACAAAGTTTGATTACGGCATCAGATTATACGGTAGCAAATTCGATCGACCGGCTTTGAGGTTCTTGGTTTCTGATACGGTGGATCAAGTAGATCTGGTTTATGATAAAGTAAGTGAAGCGTTACGCTTTCGCGAAAGCGAACCAGAACTAGACATCTCTGCAATGGAGAACAGCTACGACAGCCTAAGATTTCTAGTCCACAGATGGAAGGGAGACGACTCAAAATTCTATTCTATTCTATTCTGGACAGTATCCACAACAGTTTCGCCCTTCAATATAATGCAAGCAATTATGTAAACTCTGGAGATTATAACATTGCAAAGGAGATACCCTTTGAAGGACATAGAAAATTCAATGATCTCTCTACTATAAAAGTTTGCAATTCATCAATCCAGATGACCCACAAGTTGAAGAGCATATCAGAGAAGAGGACATCTACATCCCTCGAGAACCTTCCTCTGGAATGATTTATCTCTATATAAAAGACCGACTTGAAACCATTCCTTTTGATAGTTTGAATACAAATCAATTCACTGACGCTTATCGCAAAAATCTTTCCTATGGTCTGGTAAATGTTTTGAGCTCAAAAGATTTCAAAAAAGAAGATCGATACCTCAAAGCTAAAGAATGGCTTCGCACAACTGATTATTACAAAAGCGCTCCAGATATTATAGAAAATATGATCACGCCTTTAAGTAAAACCAAATTCAAAAAGTTGCTTGAGAATGTGAAATTTATAGATGTAGACAGCACAACTTTCAGTATCAATCAAATCATAAAAAAAAGTGGTAAGAAATATTTCATGATAGATCTATGGGCTACATGGTGCGCACCCTGTTTGAACAATATGAAAAAGCTTGATGACATGACTTTACCTGAGTGTCTTGAGATCATTAATGTAAGCACTGACAAAACAAAGGATATTGAAAAGTGGAAACTAATCCATGTTGAAATCATGGAAGGGAAAATTAGTTACCGCTTTGATGTTGATTCAGAATCTGTAAAAGATTTTCTCGAATTCATCAAACTAGAATCCATCCCACGTTATATCATTTTTGATGAAAATCTGAAACTAATCGATCACAAATTTTACGCTCCCAACGAGCCCCAGTTCAAGGCTAAAATCTTTGACTTAGATCGTCATGAGTATTGGTAGGGTTCTAAATCAAAAAAGCCCCCTCAAAATGAGGAGCCTCTGTACTCGAGACGGGTCCCGATAGCTATCGGGATGAACCCGTACTACTTCAAGTTCTCTTTAATAACCTCCAACTGACGCAGCTTTCAAATGTTGGTACAATCAAAAAGGGCCCCTCAAAATGAGGAGCCTCTGTACTCGAGACGGGTCCCGATAGCTATCGGGATGAACCCGTTCTACTTCAAGTTTTCTTGAATAACCTCCAACTGACGCAGCTTTCAAATATTGGTACAATCAAAAAAGGCCCCTCAAAATGAGGAGCCTCTGTACTCGAGACGGGTCCCGATAGCTATCGGGATGAACCCGTATTACTTCAGGTTTTCCTTAATAACCTCCAACTGACGCAGCTTTCAAATATTGGTACAATCAAAAAAGGCCCTCAAAATGAGGAGCCTCTGTACTCGAGACGGGTCCCGATAGCTATCGGGATGAACCCGTTCTACTTCAAGTTTTCTTTAATAACCTCCAACTGACGCAGCTTTCAAATATTGGTAGAATCAAAAAGGGCCCCTCAAAATGAGGAGCCTCTGTACTCGAGACGGGTCCCGATAGCTATCGGGATGAACCCGTTCTACTTCAAGTTTTCTTGAATAACCTCCAACTGACGCAGCTTTCAAATATTGGTACAATCAAAAAAGGCCCCTCAAAATGAGGAGCCTCTGTACTCGAGACGGGACTTGAACCCGTACGGACATTACTGTCCATTGGATTTTAAGTCCAACGTGTCTACCAATTCCACCACTCGAGCCTACTCTTCCAGCGGAAGAATGAATTGGATTTTCAAATAAAAAGCCGATCAACAAATCGGCTTTTCTAGAGCGAAAGACGGGTTCCGATAGCTATCGGAATGAACCCGCGACATTGCCGCTGATTCTCTCGTCTATGATAAAAAAATAGAAGAATCCATCTACTTACTAGAGCGAAAGACGGGATTTGAACCCGCGACCCTCACCTTGGCAAGGTGATGCTCTACCCCTGAGCTACTTTCGCATATTCTTAAAAGAACAACCGTTTCAAAAACGGATTGCAAATTTAATAACTTTCCCTATTCCACAAAGAAAAACTTGATAAATTTAAGCCTGACCTGCCTCCTTGCCTACCAGCATGCGCTTGATTTCGTTAAGCTTCATCAAAGCTTCTACGGGAGTGAGGGTATCAATATCCACCTGAAGGATCTCATTCTTAATATCTTCCAGAAGTGGATCATCCAGATTGAAGAAACTCAACTGCATCTCCTGAGTGGCATCGAGAGCATCCTTAGCATCTTCCTGCTTATGGGATTTTTCTAGATTTTTGAGGATTTTCTTGGCTTTGAGTATGACAGGCTGGGGCATTCCAGCCATTTTAGCCACGTGAATCCCAAAACTGTGGTGACTTCCTCCCTCAATCAGCTTGCGCATGAACAGCACTTTATCTTTTAGTTCTTTAACCTGAACGTTGTAATTTTTGATGCGTTCAAAGGTATCGGTCATGCCGTTGAGCTCGTGATAGTGTGTAGCAAAAAGTGTTTTGGCTCTCGAGGGGTGCTCATGCAAATATTCTGTGATAGCCCAGGCGATGGAAATTCCGTCGTAAGTACTGGTTCCACGGCCTATTTCATCCAGCAAAACCAAACTGCGATCACTGATATTATTCAAAATACTGGCACTTTCATTCATCTCAGTCATGAAGGTCGACTCACCCTGAGAAATATTATCGCTGGCTCCTACCCTGGTAAATATCTTATCAATAATCCCCAAGCGCACCTCTTCGGCTGGGACGAAGCTTCCCATTTGTGCTAATAGAACAATCAACGCAGTTTGTCTCAAAATGGCACTTTTACCACTCATATTGGGACCCGTAATCATGATGATTTGCTGAGACTCTCGATCTAATCTCACATCATTTGGGATATAGGGCTGGTCTGGCGGCAGCATTTTTTCGATCACGGGATGTCTACCATTTATGATTTCAAGCTCGTCCGTGTCTTGAATTTCTGGTCGTTTATAATTGCTTCTCACAGCTTGATGAGCAAAGGAGATTAAACAATCCAGCTGACCTATCAACTGTGCATTTTGCTGAATGGTTTTGATAAAAGGAACAATTTCCCGAACTACAGCGTCAAAAAGCTCTTGCTGTAAAGCATTGATGCGTTCTTCAGCTCCCAGAATCTTACTCTCGTATTCCTTGAGTTCTTCCGTAATGTAACGTTCTGCATTGACTAGAGTCTGTTTCCTAATCCAGCTCTCAGGGACTTTATCCTTGTGTGTATTACGTACCTCAATATAGTATCCAAAAACATTATTGCTAGAAATTTTCAGACTGGTGATTCCCGTTTCTTCACTATGCCGTTCCAGCATTTTATCTAAATAGTCCTTACCAGAAGTGGCAAGACCTCTCAGATCATCCAGCTCAGCGTTATATCCCGAAGCAATCGTTTTACCCTTTAGAATGTTTACTGGAGCATTTTCATCGATAGCGCTCTGAATTAAGTGTATCAATTGCGAGCAAGGATTAAGCCCCTCTCCCATAGTGATCAAACTCTCATTATTACTTTCTTGAAGCTTTTCCTTGATCGGGACTATCGCTTCCAGACTATTCTTGAGCTGGACGACTTCCCTAGGGCAAATTTTACCCACAGCTACCTTAGAAATCAATCGCTCTAGATCGCTCATGCGTTTTAAGCCCTCTACTACTTCATCTTTTTCTTTTGCGCTCGAGGCGAAAAAGGAGACTACATCATGCCTTCTATTAATCTGAGCAGCATCCTTCAAAGGAAAAGCCATCCAGCGTTTCAGCATTCTGCCTCCCATGGCAGTCGTAGTGTGATCGATGACTTCTAGCAATGTAACCGCACCCTGATTATGGGAATGATATAATTCAAGGTTACGTGTAGTGAATCGGTCCATCCACACATAACTGTCATCTTCAATACGCGAAATATTGGCGATATGCTCAATTCTGTGATGCTGGGTTTCCTCAAGATAATGAAGAGCCGCACCCGCTGAGACAAGCGCTTGTTCCATCCCTTCAACTCCAAATCCTTTTAAGGAATTCACTTTGAAATGCCTAAGCAATAAATCCCTTGCAAAATCAATCTGGAACACCCAATCTTCTAGATGAAAAAAAGGTAGGTCATAAGGAAAGGTCTGTGCCAACTGCTTTTTATCACTACGCCTAACCAGCACCTCACTCGGATTAAAATTTTGGAGCAGCTTATCTATTTCTTCCTTAGAACCCTGAGAAACTAAAAACTCTCCCGTCGAAATGTCCAAAAAAGCAACCCCATAAAGTTCTCGCTGTACAGAAAGTGAGGCTAAAAAATTGTTGAACTTGGAGTTTAAAACTTCGTCGTTTAAAGAAACACCAGGTGTGATCAACTCGGTGACGCCTCGTTTTACGATTTTCTTAGTTTGTTTGGGATCTTCCAGTTGGTCACAAATCGCAACCCGCTCACCTGCCCTCACTAATTTCGGCAAATAGGTATTCAGGGAATGGTGTGGAAAACCAGCCAGTTCTGTGCGCTCACCGCCGTTATTTCTATTGGTCAAAACAATATTGAGAATACGGGCCGTTTTAACCGCATCTTCACCAAATGTCTCATAAAAATCACCCACTCTAAATAACAACAAGGCATCAGGATATTTTGCCTTGATCTTGTTGTATTGCTGCATTAAGGGCGTGACCTTCTTCGACTTGGCGGACAAATTCTAGCGATTTTGAATGAAGTTCAAAAATACGGTTTAGGGGCAAATCCTCGCTTACAATGACTCAAGAGTTATTAATACCGCGAGGCTTTATACTAACCGTAGAAAAGGGATATTTATGTCAAAAATCAAAAAAACTCCAAGGTTTTGAAAACCTTGGAGGTCTGAACATTATCACATTTTAATAATTTCGATACAAGTTCAATCAATTATTAGGAATCTGTTTGATGTCTACCGGACCGTTAGGTGAGACTACGTAAACTTTAGGATCTGGTTTTTCAACAGGCTTGGGTTCTGATTTGGGCTCTGGTTTAGGAGGTAAGGGCGTGTAACGTAGTGTCAAATCCATTCCCAGTTGGATGACCGGCTTTTGAATATCGGCATTAACCACGATGTCATAACCGTTGTACGAAATGGGCTCGTAATAATAACTGGTTGGTTTTTTTATCGTAGTAACGTTTTTTTGGTTCTTCAAGGCATCCATGCTCACGTTCTCAGCGGCAACGTAGCTGCGGTAGAAGTCCTTGGGCATGTGATAGTATTTATTGTCGGCCATTTCTACTGAATATTCATCCATCGTAAAGCCCAGAGCTTCATAATAAGTTTTCTTTTTCTTCACCTCAGCAAGGATTTTTTCCTGTAACTCGTTATAGATCGCCTCTAGATTCTTCGCATAATAATCTACCTTAACGAGGTTATAGATTTCGGCTGTTGCACATGCTTTTAGGATCTTTTGAAAATCGGCATCGTTGCGGTAGCTTATCATCAGGTTTTGCTGTAGTTCAAAGCCTATGGGCACTTCTGTATAGGTTTTGGAGAATAATTTTTTGGTCACCTCGATCTCGTATTGTGGCAAAAAGGAAATCATATCTACCGCAAACTGACCGGTAAATCCCTGCTTTTTTAATTCAGCTTTGACTAGATCGATCTTCTCGTTCATAAGTCGTGTCGTCTCCGGTGCTGTTTCTCCTATTTGGTTGATGTTGAAAACCGCCGTGTAATCTGTTGCCTCCACATTATAGAGTGCCTTAATGTTGTGCATCAATATCTTGCTCGGGTTAAGTTGCGTCTGGTGGTAATTGGGATTGTGCCTGGGTGCGTTACCCATTGAGGTCGCAATGTTTGCCCTGGAAATATCCATGGAGGCCGCCTTATTATTAAAATTCCCAAGATGTTGTCCCTCTAAATTCATAGAAGCGACGATCAATAATGTAGTTAAGATGCGTTTCATGTCTTCGTTATTTAACTCAAAACTAGAGGTATAAAAAAGTGTTGAACACTAAAATTGAGTAAATGAGCTGTCTGAATGAGTGAAAAGAAGCTTGTGGTGAGTACGCTTTCGCGAAAGCGTTAAAAACACCCACTTTTTACCGCTATAACCAGCTATGACACACAACCGACTATTTATTTATATGTAGCTTTACCCACGATGAAAGGGATTTTTATTGTTTTCTTTTTGCTGTTCACTATAGGTTTAAGTGGGCAATCCACTCAAGACCGCGCCGAGCCACGCACAAGCATGGTGCTGAAGGGGCGAGTACTTAATGAGGATGGCACTCCCATTTCTGGAGCGAATATAGAAGGACGGCTGGGCAGGTACACCACGACTGATGCGCGTGGCTATTTTTCCATCCCTGCCAATATGGGAGAAGAGGTCGTGATACGTGGGCTGGGTTTTGAAACCGTGTATTATCGCATAAAAAGTCTGGACGATCTTGAGATACGCGTGCAGGATCAAGATGAGGCTCGTTATGCAGACTTGAGCTTTGCGCAGGCGATGGACAGCGCGAGATTCTACTTTAAAAAAGACTCTCAAAAAACAGCTGATCTGCTCATTGCAGGACTTTCAAACAATCCGAAAAAATTAAAAAATACAGAGCAGGCCCAGGCTTATGAGCTTTTGGGAGATTTGTACATCACGCAACAGCAATATGATCTGGCCGCAGATAGCTATGAAGATGCGATTCAATATAAAAAGTCGCTATCGCTTTCCATAAAAAAAGCCCACGCTCTTCAACGCAACGGAAACTATCAGGAAGCCTTAAAAATTTTTGAAGATCTAAGAAACCAAAAATCACTTGATCCCAAGCAGCGTATTGCAGTTTTTAAAGGTCTCGCAAGTGTTTATGAAGCCATCAACAGCTTTCAAAAATCCATCGATACCTACAGAGAATTGTTGGAGAATCCGCTGGTTTTAGAAAATAGAACGCTTACCACAAATCTTAAAACAGAGCTTGCCTCTGTCTACAATAAAGCAGGCCGAAAAGTCGAGGCGCAGCAACTGATCAATGAGTCCATAACCGTGTCTGAAGCGGCAAGCCCAGTTCTAAATATCGCCGCAAAGTCTAATGCCGCTCAATTTTATAATGCTAACCAGAATTATGAGGAAGAGATCAATTTGAGGCGTCAAAATATAGACCAGATCAACGCTTTAAAAGAGAAAAAAACCAATTTAAAAACCATTTCGAGCGACACAATAACTGCCTTTGAACCAGCTAGTTCAGAATCGTCTGAAATGACAAATGGCTATCTAGAAGATGCAGATCTAGAAGAAGTTGTTATCGTTCAAGATATGGTCGCTGAAGAACCGACAGTCCAAGGCGAGCAATTTAAAATAGGTGCTGCGCTGAAAAACCTCAACAAAGACTCCGAAGCGCTGGAATATTTCAAAAGCAGTTTAGAAGAAGCTAAAGCAAACAATGATCTCGAAGTGCAAAAAGAAGCCTCTCGAGAACTTTACGAAATCTACAGGAAGCGTGGATACTCCAGAAAAGCGCTGGATTACAATGATACGTATGTTGCGGCCGTAGATGCACTCTACGCCGAAAAAGAAAATGAACTGGAAGAAAACGCAAGAAGGACCAAAGAACTCCTCGCTCGCCAGAATCGCATCGACAACCTAGAGAAAGACCGTCGCCTAACTGAAAATAAATTGGCCTTGATCAATGCAGAAAATCAACTCACCGAGGAAACCAACCAGCGGCAACAATGGGTGATCTACTCACTCGTTGCGCTTAGTTTGTTATTGATTTCGCTCGCATTTTTCATGTACCGCAACAATCGACAGCAAAAGGTGAACAATAGGCTACTCGCCCTCAAGTCCTTACGCAGCCAGATGAATCCGCATTTTATTTTTAATGCGCTCAATTCTGTGAATAGCTACATTTCTTTGAACGATGAGCGCGCCGCGAATAAATACCTCGCCGATTTCTCCAAACTCATGCGCAACGTTTTGGAGAATTCTGAGCTGGATTTCATTCCGTTACAGAAAGAACTGGAATTGCTCAAGCTTTATTTAAAATTGGAACATGAACGATTCAAAGATCAGTTTAACTACGAGGTTACGATCGCTCCAGAGGTAAAAGAACTTGACCTTGAAGTACCACCTATGCTATTGCAACCCATAATAGAAAATGCCGTTTGGCATGGTTTACGTTACAAAAAGGAAAAAGGATTGCTGAGTGTAAAAGTCACTAAGCTATCGGCTCAGAAAATTGAAGTTGAGATCATAGATGACGGCATAGGTCGAGAAAAATCAAAAGTCCTGAAAACTGAGCATCAAAAAAAACGTACCTCAAAAGGTCTCGGAAACATCGAGAACCGTGTTGCCTTGCTCAATGAGCTCCATGATTACCACATCGACATGAAAGTGGAAGATGCCGGCTTGAGTCCTGATGTAGGGACGAGGGTTGTGGTTGTGATGAATGGTAAAACCAAAATCTAAACTTAAATTCAAACTCAAATATTACTCACCTCCAGTTTTGATTTAAATTTTAGTTTGAATTCAAATTTCAATAGATGATAAGATCTATAATTATTTTTTTAGTAACAGGCTTTTTTTTGCCAGCCTCAAGTCAAGATTTTTCCCTAATAAATGAGCAACTTTCTTTGTCTGATTCTTTAGAATACCGAGAGCATATCAGAATCTATAAAAGTTATGGTATAACAAATTATACGTCTGTGTTTGAGATGTATAGTAAAGATGGTAGTTGGACTGCAACTTTCTATGAATACTTTACAGGCGATAACCCGCAATCATTTCAAACTGTTTTAAAGTCAAAAAATGATCCTGATTACGTCTTTCAGAATTTTCTGAGAAGTTATGCCATGGATTTACCAAGCATGGAAGCAATCAGATGGAAAATGAACAATAGGCAACCGATACGTGTAGTGAAAGACACATTCAGGGGAATACCTCAAACAAAATACTGGTCTGAATCTAAAACATTGCAGTTCGTTGATGGAGATTATTTTGTAATTGAGGTCAGATACGGAAATGTGATAAACAGAACAGAATTCAGTAATCCTGTTAACTATCTAAAAGCCTATCCCAACATCGATGAACTTACTTACTTCTGTGAGATTATCGATATAGCAAAGAATGAATTTGGGATATGGATTGATGAGTGATTTGGACATTGCAACAGGCACGCTAAAATTTGATAATAAGTTGAAGTATAAGACTTGACCTACGATTCTGAAACTGTAAAACGAAGTTCCCGACGATCATCGTGACACAAATACGGAGACTCTGAATCGCTCCTATCGTCGCGTTCAGAGTGACAATAACTTATTCTAGATTTTGAAATTAAACTTATTCTTATACTTCATCTTAAACTTAATACATGAACTTAAAATCCATAATTGTAGAAGACGAGCAAGTGTCTCGGGATATCTTAAAAAGATACCTAGAGAAATACTGTCCAGATATTGAAGTTATCGAAGAGGCGAGTAACGTGGACGAAGCGCTTGCTCTTTTGCGTAAAGAAGAAATCGACCTCTTATTCTTGGATGTAGAGATGCCTTACGGAACGGCTTTTGACCTTTTGGACAAGCTAGGACCTAGAGATTTTGAAACTGTTTTTGTTACTGCCTACGATCAATATGCCAAAGATGCTTTGAATCAGCAGGCGGCTTATTACCTATTAAAACCCATCGAGATTGATGAACTGATCAAGGCGGTGGACATCGTAAAATCCATCAAGAAAAAAGAAGAAGATCTCAATATAGGTCTCACAATAAAAACAGCGGGTAAGGAACAATTACACGACAAGATTACCATCCCGACTCAAGAAGGATTTGAGGTGTTACCTATCAAAGAAATCATCTACTGCGCTGCCGATGATAATTACACCCATATCCATTTGAAAAACGATAAGAAATTGGTTTCCAAAACGTTAAAACATTTTGACGAGCTTCTGAACGATAAGGGATTTTGTCGTATTCATAAATCCTACCTCATCAACACTTCCTATGTTACTGCTTATGTGAAAGGCAAAGGAGGCAGCGTAAAATTGGATTCCATCGAGTTGCCGGTGAGCCCTAGTCGCAAAACCACTTTATTCTCCTATTTTGAATAAACCCCTCTCTGTTTTTCTTTTCCAGAGCTTCCTTCTTTTAGCAGGTTCTTATGCTTTCTGTCAGGAGAAAATCACTTTGACTTTATTGGATAAAAGTGATAAAGCTCCATTGGAATTTGTCAACGTCATCAATTTGACCTCAAGACAATTTTATTACTCAGACGCAAATGGAAAAGCAGAATTTGTTGCAAAACCAACGGATTCCCTACTCATTTCTCAAATGGGTTATCTCGAAATAAGGGAGCAGATCAAGAATCTTGATAGGACAATATTTCTTGAACCCAATATCAAGGTCCTAGATGAAGTCATCTTAGTTGACCGCAGCAAAAACTTTCAACTCAATGAGGAAGCTAGATCCAGGCATAATTATAGTCTGAACACCGCTCAAATCTGTGCTTTCAAACTACGAGTACCACAAAAATCATCCATTAACAAAATCGTTCTGCCAGTAGCAATGAAGCGAAAATATGATCCAAAGGGCATCTTGCGTTTCCAGCTCTACAGAAAATTTGAGAACGGCAGGTTGCAAGATCCGTTGACTCCGGTTTTTGTATTTGACGATCTTGAAGAAATTGAAGAGGAAATCGTAATGGAGTTTCCAGAAGTCGAAGTGGGAACAGAATTCTATCTTTCTGCCACGCGGGACTTTAACAATACCCGTCGCGTTTCCATGGGTGCTTTCAATCCGTTTTTACAATTTGGCAGAAGTTCTGAATCAGATGATATCATGTACCGTCATATCTTGAGTTCGCGATGGTTCAATCTATCCTGGGATCTTAGCAACAATGCAAAGTATAAACTGGTGTTTTATGCCTACGGTCGACCTCTCAAAAATTGAGATAGGACACCGTTTTATTCTCAATCGCACTTGTCAAAGATTCAAGCGTCTGAGTGTCTAAATTTGAATATAGCAAATGGCTGCCTTTCTCATCAGACAGGTTTAAAAGATGATGTTTCTTAAGCACGTTCATCGTTTGACGAGCTACGGCAACACCAGAATCGATGATGCGCACTCGCGCTGGGAGCAGTTCAGCGAGAATATGTTTGATGTAGGGATAGTGACTACAGCCCAAGACCAAATAATCTATTCCAGAAATCATAAAGGGTTCTGTAATTCCAATCAGTAAATCGCGCATCTCTGGACTGTCCTTTCTACCAGCCTCGATCAACTCTACGATCCCGGTTCCCACGATCTCGATGGTATTCACATCCATCGCAAACTCGCGTTGGGTTTTGTTGAAAAGTTCGCTGCTCAGCGTACCTTTTGTAGCGAGAATCCCCACTTTTTTAGTATCACTATTTAGCGCAGCGGGCTTGATGGCCGGTTCAATTCCTATGAATGGAACATCATAATTCTCGCGCAGATATTTGATGGCATTAGTCGTTGCCGTATTGCAAGGCACCACGATAAGCTTGCAATTCCGTTCCAGTAAAAACTCGGTGTTTTTGACAGAAAGCTCGATGATGCGTTCTTTGGATTTGCGTCCATAGGGAGCATGCTTACTGTCAGCAAGATAAATGGTATCTTCATGCGGGAGCAGCTGCACAACTTCCTGCCACACGCTCGTTCCTCCTACTCCTGAATCAAAAAATCCTATAGGTCGCTTATCCACAAAATACCTTTACTAAATTCATTTTGACGTAAAAATAAGGTTTTGATTTGTAGAATGTGGGTGGATTTTACGCTTTCGCGAAAGCGTAACAAGCAAACTCCCTCTCGTCACTATAAACTCAGTGACAGCCGCAATCATCACTGCCGCAAGCTTTTTCGCTTTTGGAAGATTTGAAGACGTATTTGCGCAGTAGAAAAAAAGCTGCTGCCAGAATACAAATCGCAACCAGTATGTACTGCAACCACTCCATCAATCGAGTATTTGATAAGCTCCCAGGGCCGCAACGTAGGCAATAATTGTCATACCGACGAACTGCACCGCGGGCCATTTCCAGCCGTTAGTTTCTCGTTTAACGATAGCTAGCGTGCTCATACATTGCATGGCAAAAGCATAAAAAAGCAACAGGGAAATACCGCTGGCAAAATTGAATACGGGACCGCCCAAAATAGGGTTTTGCTCTGCCGCCATGCGTTCTTTGATCGTGGCTTCATCTTCCTCACCGCCCTGAACGCTGTAAATCGTCGCGAGAGTTCCCACAAAAACCTCTCTTGCCGCAAAACTGCTGACAATGGCTATTCCTATTTTCCAGTCATAACCCAAAGGACGCACGGCAGGTTCAATAGCTTTTCCTATATAACCTATAAAGCTGTACTCCAGCTTGTGCGAATTAATCCTCTGATCCAGTTCTTCGTCAGACAATGCCTGATCTGCATATTGCTCAGTGACAATTTGCTCTGCGTTTGAAAACTGATCACCCGGTCCATAACTGGCGAGTGCCCAAAGTATGATAGATATCGCGAGAATGATCTTACCCGCTCCGAAAACAAAACTCTTGGTCTTTTCCACCACGGTAATGACCACATTCTTGAACAGCGGAATCTTATAGGCTGGCATCTCCATTACGAAGAACGCTTTGCGCCTGATAGGCAACACTTTGTTCAACACCCAAGCAGAAAAGATCGCGGTACCAAACCCTAGCAAGTAGAGTCCCATAAGTGTAAGCGCTTGATAACTTAGAAAACCGCCCGCAATAGTTCCTTCTGGAATGACAAGTGCAACGATAATCAAGTAAACGGGTAATCTCGCGGAACAAGTCGTAAAAGGAACCACAAGAATCGTGATCAGTCGTTCTTTCCAGTCTTCAATATTTCTGGTTGCCATCACAGCCGGAATAGCACAAGCCGTTCCAGAAACCAGAGGTACTACACTCTTACCGCTCAGACCAAATTTTTTCATGATGTGATCCATGAGAAATACCACGCGACTCATATAACCACTCTCTTCAAGAATGGCAATGAACAAGAACAGAAAAGCGATTTGAGGAATAAAAATCACAATTCCTCCCAGGCCGGGAATAACACCTTCAGCAAGTAGACTGGTAAAGGGTCCCGATGGAAGAATGCTGTTTACCCAAGCGCTCAAACTAGCAAATGATTCATCAATGAAATCCATGGGAACGCCGCTCCAGTCATAAATCGCTTGAAAAATGAGTAAAAGTATACTGAAGAAAATCAAATAACCCCAGACCTTATGAATGAGTATTCTATCCAAGCGAGAACGAAGGTCTTTTGCCTTTGCAATATCAATCTTAAGCACCTTATTCAAGGTATTATTGATAAACTGATACCTGAGTACGGTCTCCCTGTGCTGCATCTTCTTGAGCTCCGTTTTGCTTTTGATCTCGAAAGATTTGGTCTTCACCTTATCAAGATCCCGCTGATCATCAATTTTCCCGAAATTGACATCTTGAGTTATGACCAACCATAATTTATAAACCAGTTGATCAGGGAAGGTCTTTTTGAGTCGGTCAAAGTATGTTTGATCGATGGTGGTTACATCCACACAAGCTTCTGCCGAATAGTTTTTAAAATTGATGACAGCCTTTTTAAGGTCATCAATTCCCTCATTCTTCCTCGAGCTGATGAGTACCACCTTAGTTTTCAGTTCTTTTTCAAGAAGTTCAATATCAAGAGAGATTGCTTTTC
Organism: Nonlabens spongiae; assembly: GCF_002117125.1. Classification (NCBI taxonomy): domain Bacteria; kingdom Pseudomonadati; phylum Bacteroidota; class Flavobacteriia; order Flavobacteriales; family Flavobacteriaceae; genus Nonlabens; species Nonlabens spongiae. Next base: position 2,846,285 of record NZ_CP019344.1, on the reverse strand, counting down.
TATCCATACGGTCAGCCATGTTCACGGCTAGTATGGTAGGGATTTGTAAATCCTTGATCTGTGTGAAAAGTAACAGGTTTCTTTTAAGATTCTCGACATCGGCAACAACGACGGCCACATCTGGATAATCCTTGTCGTTTTTATTGAGTAAGGTTTCAATGACGATGCTTTCATCCAGCGAACTCGAATTCAAACTATAAGTTCCCGGTAAATCGAGGATATGAGCTTTGAGCCCACGATCCAGCTTACAGATACCTTCCTTCTTCTCAACTGTAATACCGGGATAGTTCCCGACTTTCTGATTCAGACCGGTTAACCTATTGAATAGAGATGTTTTACCGGTATTAGGATTACCGATCAGCGCAACATTTATAGAATCAACCATGTAGGTCTACGATGATTTTTTGTGCAGTCTCTCGACGTATGGCCAAGTGGGTATCGTTAATGTTGAGATATATAGGATCCTGGAAGGGAGCGCTCTGCATCATACGCACGGTATTGCCCGGTAAACAACCCATTTCTAGAAGTTTTAAAGGCACATTATCCACATCAAAATCCTTGATAGTAGCACTCTGACCTCGCTTGAGCTGTGAAATAGTAATTGACACCTATTTAGAATAATTACGAATAGCAAAAATAGAGCTTGCAAGCTTAACCTTCAAGACTATTGATTATTAATTCATGTTCATAGAAACTAAAAATCCCGAACTTAAAATTCGGGATTTTCAGTAGTTACCTTTAGAAAATCTTATTCTACTTCAGAAACTCTCAAGGTGTTTACCATACCTTTTTCAATTACTGGCATAGAAACTAAGTTGATCAGGTAGTCACCTTTAGAAACAAAACCTTTTTCTTGAGCAAATTTGTTTACATCATCTATGGTTTCATCAGTACTCTCACTTTTGTCATAATAAAAGGCTTTAACACCCCACAAAAGACTAAGTTGGGTAAGAATCCTTCTATTATTTGTAAATGTCAAAATATGTGCATCCGGTCTCCAAGCGCTGATCTGAAATGCCGTATAGCCCGAAGATGTCATCGTTGTGATTACGTTTGCCTTAATCTCGTCAGCCATTTTTGCCGCGTGATAACAGACAGATTTAGTGATATATCTTTTGGTTATAATGTGAGGTGCCTCATAAGGTACAGAAATGAGCTCACTATCCTCAACAGAACGGCATATACTTGCCATTTTTTCAATCACTTGAATAGGATACTGCCCTACTGAAGTTTCTCCACTCAACATAACCGCGTCTGCTCCGTCCATTACCGAGTTGGCCACGTCATTTACCTCTGCACGGGTAGGTGTAAGGCTGGTGATCATGGTTTCCATCATTTGCGTAGCGATAATAACAGGGATACGCGCTTTTTTAGCTTTTAAAACCAGCTGCTTTTGAATCAAAGGAACCTCATGCGCAGGAATTTCTACTCCTAGATCTCCACGAGCCACCATAAGTCCGTCACAATAAGCAACGATTTTGTCAATGTTCTTAACGGCCTCAGGCTTCTCGATCTTAGCGACAATAGGTATTTTATTCTCAGAGTGTTCCTTAATCAAATCCTGCAACTCCATCAAATCACGGCTGTGTCTTACAAAAGATAAGGCCATCCAGTCTACTTGAAGTTCGCAGGCAAATTTTGCATCGACTACATCCTTCTCAGTAAGAGCCGGGAGGGAAATGTTAGTCTGCGGTAGGTTCACCCCTTTTTTAGAACGTAATGGACCACCTTGAATAACTTTGGCTACCACATCTTTTTCACCATCGGTTGAGACAACTTCAAAAATAAGTTTACCATCATCGAGCAGTATCCGCTCGCCAGCTTTTACATCCCTAGGGAACTGATTATAGTTCATATAAACACGATCTGCATTTCCTTTGAATGGCTCTCCCGTTGAAATAGTAATTTTATCTCCAGGCTGTACGACAACTTCTTCTTTCATGACCCCTACACGCAATTTGGGACCTTGCAAGTCACCTAGTATACCTGTAGAATAACCATATTCTTCATTAATATCGCGTATCATTTTCACACGCTCCTTCACCGCCTCATGGTCTGCGTGGGAAAAATTGATTCTAAAGACATTTACTCCAGCTTCCATCATCCCGACCAAAACCTCCTTAGTAGAAGTTGCGGGTCCTAATGTGGCTACTATTTTTGTTTTTTTGATGTGATGCATTATTCAAATATTAAATAATCTTGATTTTTGATCATGAAGCGATCCAGTTTGTAGGCGCTTATGACATGGGGAATTTCTATTAGACTGTTGACCCACTTTTTGATTGGAAAAAACTCTTCCTCTTTCTCTATTTTCAGTAAAAAATCGACCGTTTGGAACTCTTTCAAGAGAACTGTCTTAACTTCATCAACTTCCGTTCCATCAAATAACCCAAAGGAGCTCGATGTTTCTTTCAACCGCCCTGTAAATTTATTGGGAATAAGATACAGGGTCGTATTCTCATAAGTGTCTACATGTTTGTAAACCGGATAGTGTGATACATAACGAGGCATCGTTACATCTTGATCGCGTTCTGTACGAGAAAATTGGGTTTTAAGATGTTTATTGATCTTATATGCCAGCCTGTATGGCTCAATGGTTGAATGGATCCCTAAGAGCGTATAAGGCTCAATTTCAGTTTCCCAATCTATCAAGGTGTATGATGGCATAAAGTGTAAGGGGGTTCAACTACACAAATTTAAGAACTCAGCATCGTACCCTATTGCGGATTTGATAAATATATAAGATTATTATACGAAATCGATAGTAGTAAGATTTTTTGGTAGGTTTTTTCCTACTTAATGATTGTTCAGAATTTCGCTTTCGCGAAAGCGAGAACCTTCTAGCTCTTACTCACCATTTTGTCTTGTAAGGCAAAATAGGCGCGTTTGCTGGCCTTCTCCTCTGCTTTCTTCTTAGAAGTGGCTCTAGCCTTAGCAATCACTCGCTGATCGATGGACAGTTTCACGGCAAAATGTTTCACCTCATCTGCACCAGTATCCTCGTATGTGTTGTAGTCAAAACGCTTTTTGTTTTTCTGACACCATTCTATAAGCAAACTCTTGTAAGAAATCACACGACCTTCCAGCTTCTGAATATCTACATAGGGTTCTACGACCTTATTGCATATAAATCGCTTGCAATACACATAACCGCGATCCAGATAAACCGCTCCCACGAGCGCTTCAAAAAGATTCCCGTGTATATTATCACCAAAGTTTTGCGCCGGTACCTGACTTTTGGCAAACTTTATAAGATTAAAATCACGACCCAGCTCGTTGAGGTGTTTCCTGCTCACAATTTTAGAGCGCATCTTTGTTAGGTAACCCTCATCACCTTCAGGAACTTCGTTATAGATGTATTCTGCAATGACAGCACCTAAAATCGCATCTCCCAAAAATTCAAGACGCTCGTAACTGAGCACATGACCTTCAGAGGTCTTGAAGCCCATAGATCTGTGCGTAAATGCAGTGAGGTAAAGCTGAATATTCTTTGGCTTGAGACCCGTGATTTTTTGCAAAGAAGCTGCTAGCTTCTCGTGTTCTGAATTGCGAGAAACAAAGATTTTTTTGAACCTATTCATCTAGGAAATTCTCGACTAGATCTTTCTGAACGCGATACAGCAGTTATGACCGCCAAAACCAAATGTATTACTCAATGCAACATTCACTTCACGCTTATGTGGCTCATTCAACACGAGACTTAGTGAAGGGTCGATATTTTCATCAACGGTAGTGTGATTGATGGTGGGGGGTATCAAACCATTGTTGATCGCCATGACACTAGCTATTCCCTCTATAGCTCCGGCAGCACCCAGCAAGTGGCCCGTCATGGACTTTGTAGAATTGATACTGATGTTAGGAGCATGATTACCAAAAACGGCTTTGATAGCCTTGAGTTCAGCAACATCACCTAGCGGCGTAGAAGTACCGTGTGTATTGATATGATCTACATCTTCAGGATTGATTCCTGAATTTTCTAATGTGTTTTTCATTACCGCGATCACACCTTTTCCTTCTGGATCTGGTGCTGTAATGTGGTAGGCATCGCTGGAGAAACCTCCACCTATAACCTCCGCATAGATTTTTGCTCCACGAGCTTTTGCGTGCTCATAACTTTCAAGCACGAGCGCTCCAGCACCTTCACCCAGCACAAATCCATCTCGGGTAGCATCAAATGGTCTGCTGGCCGTTTCTGGACTTTCATTGCGGGTAGATAAGGCATGCATAGCATTAAAACCACCCATACCAGCTTGGGTTACTGCAGCTTCTGAACCTCCCGTGACGATCACATCACAGTGACCCAGCCTAATGTAGTTCATGGCATCCAGCATAGCATTTGCGCTCGAGGCGCACGCTGATACTGTAGTGTAGTTAGGCCCCATGAAGCCGTATTTGATCGAGATATGTGCCGGAGCAATATCTGCAATCATCTTAGGAATAAAAAACGGATTGAAACGCGGTGTACCGTTACCCGTTGCAAAAGATTTGACTTCTTCCTGAAAAGTCTCCAGACCGCCTATACCGGCACCCCAGATCACACCGACTCTATTTTTATCCATAGAGTCGGTGTCGAGTCCAGAGTCAGCTATCGCCTCATCGCCTGCCACCAGCGCGTACTGGGCAAAACGATCCATGCGCCTAGCTTCCTTACGGTCTATGAAATCAGTCACGTTAAAGTTCTTGATTTCACAAGCGAACTTAGTCTTGAAATGTTCAGTATCAAAATAGGTAATGGGCGCACAGCCACTTTTACCTGCTTTTAAACCGTCCCAATATTCCTCAAGGGTATTCCCTATAGGAGTAAGGGCACCCATTCCTGTAATGACTACTCGCTTAAGTTCCATGTAAATTTAATTACGCCTTTGCTTCTTCTATATAAGTAATGGCCTGACCTACAGTAGAAATATTTTCTGCCTGGTCGTCTGGTATCTGAATGTCAAATTCTTTTTCAAATTCCATGATCAACTCTACTGTGTCTAGAGAGTCTGCACCTAGGTCGTTTGTGAAGCTAGCTTCAGTTACTACCTCATTCTCGTCTACGCCTAATTTGTCTACGATTATTGCTTTTACTCTTGATGCAATGTCTGACATAATATTCTAATTTTGATTTTAAATGAAATGCAAAAATAACAAACTTTGCTTTACAACCTTATTTTTTGAAGTTCTTATCTGCCGAGTCTATATTTTAACAAGCTGAGCGGTTGAGCAAGGGGGTTAAGGGATTTTTTGAATTCCTGAAATAATTAGCAAGACCTTTGCAGCTTCTTTAAGAATCTGCATTTTTACATAATTATGACTCACAAAAAATTTAACGTGAAAAATATTGTCATTTTTGCGAGTGGCAGCGGTACAAATGCTCAGGCTATCTTAGACTACTTCAAGGATTCTGAAAATACCTGCGTCAGTTTGATCTTATCTAATAAGAAGAAGGCACCTGTTTTGGATCGTGCCCAGAAGGCCGGAATTCCAGCGATGAGTTTTAATAGGCACGCTTTCGCGAAAGCGGGACCCGTTCATTCCCTACTCAAATCCATACAACCCGACTTGATCGTTCTTGCGGGTTTCCTCTGGAAGATCCCAGAATTTCTAATTACCGATTTCCCGAACCAGATCATCAATTTACACCCTTCCCTCCTGCCGAAATATGGCGGAAAAGGTATGTATGGAATTGCGGTACATGAAGCAGTTCTGGCAAATAAGGAATCCAAAAGCGGTATCACCATCCATTTTGTAAATGAAGAGTACGATAAAGGAGCATACATTGCGCAATTTGAATGCGATGTGATGGAAGGTGATACTCCATCTACATTGGCAGGTCGCATTCACCAGCTGGAACACCAGCATTTACCGGCAACCATAGAAAAACTATTGCATGGCTAGCAAAAAGTTTTACGCGGTCTGGGAAGGACACAACCCGGGCGTTTATGACAACTGGAAAGCCTGCCAGCAGCAGATCAAGAATTACCCACAGGCAAAATACAAGTCGTTCCCTACAAAAAAAGAGGCCGAAGAAGCATTGAACGGAAACTATTGGCAGCATGTGGGCAAGCCTAAAAAGCCTTCAATAAACCCAGAGCTTGTTAAAAAGGTGGGACAGCCTATCTTGAATTCCCTAGCGGTGGATGCTGCATGCAGCGGCAATCCAGGCACTATGGAATATCGAGGGGTATACACTCATAACGCTCAAGAAATCTTCAAAAAAGGCCCGTTTAAAAAAAGCACTAATAATATAGGAGAGTTTCTCGCACTCGTGCACGTCCTAGCGCTATGTAAAAAACACGGCGACGATCGTCCTATATATAGTGACAGCCGCACCGCTATGAGTTGGGTACGTAAAAAAGCGGTCAAAACCACACTTCAAAAAACCGCCGTGAATAAGGACAGTTTTGAATTGATGGATCGCGCTTTGAGTTGGTTGCAAAATAACTCCTACAAAAACAAAATTCTCAAATGGGAAACCAAGGCCTGGGGCGAGATTCCGGCTGATTTTGGGAGGAAATAACATCAAAAATTATGAACTCAAAAATTTACCTTTTAGCAACAGCACTAGCATTGTTTACTATCAAAACAACTATTGCCCAATCATCAGAACGCTGGAATTTTGGCGTACATGCGGGCATCAATAGCGCTTATCTCTCAGAATTTGAAAGTAGCGATGCGAGAGTAGGCCTTAATGTAGGAGCTTTTACTAAACTCAATTTTGCTGATTCTGGTCTTTCCCTGAGATTAGGGGTAAACTACTCAGAGCAAGGGGTCAAAAATCTAGATGAGACGATTGAAGGAGATGTAATCAATCTCAGTTACTCTGGTGATAGAGAGTGGAACGTTTTACAAATTCCTTTAATGCTGCAGTATACTTATAAACATAGGATAGGTATATTTCTAGGTCCACAGATCAGCTTTCTAACAGAGGAACCTCAAGGCAGCACGCAGAACCCGATATTCTCAGGGGTAATTGGAGTTGAAGGTTTCTTGACTAAAAATATCTTCACACGCCTTCAATACGATAATGCATTAACAGAAGCTTTTACTGGTTTGAATCAGCAAAATTTTCCAGGCGGCTCTGGTAGTGGCACTATAAGCCCAGAAGCCAAGCAACGGGTACTTACGTTTGCTGTAGGATATCAATGGTAGGATGAGATCTCTTTATCCTTAATTTAATCTTCAGAACTAAAGCCTTCAACCATGAAAAAACCACTACTCCTTTTAACCCTATTCCTATCAACTATCACCCTCGCCCAACAAAACCCCTACGGCATAGACACCACCTACGATCCCAATCGGGTAGATTGTCAGCAGTTTTTGCAAATTTTGAACAGCAGGGCAAAAGAGGTGAAGTTTGGCATCAGGCGCAAAGGACAGCGGCTCTACCTTTCCACAACCGATGAGAATTTTATCAAACGGTTGTTACCGGGTCGCGACGATGGTATTGCCGTGGACGTCGTTTCCAAGTCCCGATATGCATGTGATACGAAGCCGGAAAATGTTCAGATAAGAGGCACGTTGCTCAAACCCAGCTATTCCAAAACCTTCACTAAAAAATACGATGAGAAGGAAAAGATTTTTAGCGTTCCCGTAGGCATGGTTCCCACAGAGTTGCAAAACGACGATCTGGAATTCAACATCCTTTTCTTGAGAAACAAACAGTTGTGCAGTTATTACGTGCTTTATAACCTGGAGAGCTACCCGTGGGAACTTATGGATATGGGATTGTATCTGGACGACATCGTTTATAAAAATAGATCTCGCGAGAATACCGAGACCATTGAGCGTTTCAAGACCCTGAAATTTACCGTACCCTTCGAAAAGAATAAGACCGCTTATGCTCCCGAGGACATTAAGCCATTATATGACTCGCTGGAACTGACCAATTACAACATCAAGAAAATTGACATCAAGGCGTACGCATCAGTTGAGGGAACTACTGAAGGCAACCTAAAACTACAAAAAGGTCGTGCCGAGAGCATCGTGCAATCCCTACAATCTTTTCAGACAGACAATATTGAAACACAGATTGAAACCGCTGAGAATTGGGTAGAATTTCTGGACGATGTAAAAGAAACCAGTTATGCTGATCTGGCAACCAAAAGTCAAAAACAAATCAAAGCGGCGCTCACGGGCAAAACCAGCTCCGATTTAGAACCTATACTTGCTGATCATCGTAAGGCGATCGTTACGCTTAAGATGAACAAGATCGATTTGTTAAAAGACAAAACCATCGATGAACTTATCGTGGATTTCAAAGCCAATCTAGGGAACGAATCCATGGAGGAGGCCAAAAAGATTTACTACACCCTCGTAGATAAGATTTTGGAAAAGAACGAGCCGTCCAATCTTGAAGCTCTGAAACTACCTGTTCAGAAAAAGTACGTCCCCTTCAACAACAGTACAAGATCGCTGGAGTTCTTCTTTGATAATAGACAGGCACTGATCGTTAAAACCGCTTTGAACGAATTAGAAAAACTCGATCCCGGCAACAAAAAAATCAAGTATAACAAGGTAGTCATGGACTTCATGTTGTTGCGTGCACGGGCTGGAGGTGTTACTGAAAAGACACTAGAGAAAGACATTAAAGCACTGACAAAATATGGAATCATCAAGCCACACATCGAGCGTTTCATGATCAACCTGCACATCATCAAGGCACAGAACTACATGCAGGAGCACAAGTTCAAGGAAAAGGACAAAGCCGTAAAATACATTTACGATCACTATAAAAAAGCCCGTTTAAGCGATGCAGATTATGTGAGCCTGGCGCAGTATCTCACCTATTTTGACTCGGTGGATAAGGCGGTGGAGCTGCTCGATCCCAAGGCAAAGGAGCTCACCGTAGATCAGAATATCCTTTTCTATTACCTCAACCTGACCATCGTGGATCGGGAGCGCACTGCACAGCCGGAGTACCGCACCATCATGCAAAACGCCATTGACAAGAACAAGGCGCGATTCTGTAAACTCTTTGACCCGGCGCTGGAAGATGGCGTCACTTTTCAGTTGCTGGAAGATGAGTATTTGAGGAGTACGTATTGTGAGACGTGCATTGATTAACTGGAGGTGATTTACGATGTTTCCGCTTTCGCGAAAGCGGAATATAAACCTCGCCTCGCTTTAAACAATGGCCTAAAAATCTGATAATGTTTTCTAATTAAAAAAGTGCTAATCATGTGTCGATTTACAGCAAGTCCTTCGTCATAAGTCAATAAGCGTAGCGGTCGTTTGTCTTAATAGAAGGCTAAGGCACGAAGTAAATGAGCAGACTCTTTCTACCTCAAATGAAACCGCTATTTTTGCAAAAAATAAATAGATGAGCAAATTAGTGGTAGTGGGCACGGTAGCCTTTGATGCAATTGAAACACCCTTCGGAAAAACGGATAAAATCCTGGGTGGAGCGGCGACATTCATAGGACTATCAGCCAGTCATTTCAATACGGAAGTAGGTCTTGTAAGTGTGGTAGGTGGCGATTTTCCTCAAGAATATCTTGAAATGCTGGAAAACCGCGGCATGAATACAGACGGTATAGAAGTGGTTAAAGACGGTAAGACTTTTTACTGGTCGGGCCGTTATCATAATGACATGAATACCCGCGACACACTAGCAACAGAACTCAACGTATTGGCTGATTTTAACCCTGTCGTTCCTGATAACTTCAAAGATGCCGAAGTCGTGATGCTAGGGAACCTCCACCCTGCCGTTCAATTAGGTGTAATCGAGCAGACTCCTGCTGCTAAACTGATCATACTGGATACGATGAACTTCTGGATGGACAGTGCGCTGGATCTTTTACACCAAGTGATTGCTAAGGTGGATGTGATTACCATAAATGATGAAGAAGCGAGACAACTTTCAGGCGAATATTCATTGGTCAACGCAGCTCGTAAAATCCAAGAGATGGGTCCTAAATATGTAGTAATCAAAAAAGGTGAGCACGGAGCACTGCTCTTCCATGAAGAGAACATTTTCTTTGCACCTGCTCTTCCACTAGAGGAGGTTTTTGATCCTACGGGAGCTGGGGACACTTTTGCTGGTGGTTTTGCAGGTTTCCTTTCTGCTAGTGGTGATTATAGTTTTGAAAACATGAAGCGGGCGATCATTTATGGATCAAATTTTGCTTCCTTCTGTGTGGAAAAATTTGGAACCGAGCGCATGCAATCCATCACTAAAGATGAAATAAATACACGTTTAGAACAATTCAAAGCCTTGACCAAATTTGAATTGAACTAGCCCACGGTAAGCAATCTTTACCAATTGTCAGGCTGAGCTTGTCGAAGACCTAAAACTTGAAGTAAACAGATTCTGGATCCAGTCCAGAATGACAGTGATTAGTATTGTAAATTGTAATTTTAAAGTCTCAAAATACTCAAATGAGTGACCCCCTTAAGCACGAGTGCGGTATCGCGCTCATCAGACTTCTTAAACCTTTAGAATACTATAAGGAAAAATACGGTACAGCTTTTTACGGCATCAATAAGATGTACCTGATGATGGAAAAGCAGCACAATCGCGGTCAGGATGGTGCTGGTTTTGCCAGTATCAAGCTTGATGTAAAACCCGGCCAGCGATATATCTCAAGAGTACGTAGCAATGCCGCGCAACCCATTCAGGACATTTTCGGACAGATCAATGATCGGATCAATCAAGAATTACTGGAAAATCCTGACATCAAAGACGACGTTGCTGCTCAAAAAGCACAACTCCCGTACATAGGAGAATTACTGATGGGTCACGTACGTTATGGGACTTTTGGCAAGAACAGCATAGAGAGCGTCCACCCGTTTTTGAGACAAAACAACTGGATGCACCGTAACCTCATCATGGCGGGTAACTTTAACATGACCAATGTTTTTAAGCTCTTCAACAAGTTGGTTGAGCTGGGTCAGCACCCAAAAGACATGGCCGATACCGTCACGGTTATGGAAAAAGTAGGCCATTTTCAAGATCGGGAAGTACGTAAGCTGTACAAAAAATTCAAAGCAAAAGGGTTTAGTAAAATAGAGGCTTCTCCAAAAATCGCTGAAGAACTCAACGTCGGCAAAATTCTTAAAAAGAGTGCTCGCGATTGGGATGGCGGTTATGCCATGGGCGGACTTATGGGACATGGAGACGCGTTCCTATTGCGCGATCCAGCAGGAATCCGACCAGCTTATTATTACCAAGACAACGAAGTCGTAGTGGTTGCAAGCGAGCGACCTGTTATTCAAACCGCTTTTAACGCTTCTTTTGAAGAGGTAAAAGAATTGGATCCTGGAAAGGCAATCATCATTAAGAAGAACGGTACGGTATCCTTAGAGCAAATCAGTGAGCCGCTGGAGCGCAAAGCCTGTAGTTTTGAGCGTATCTATTTTTCACGCGGTAGTGACAAAGAGATTTATCAGGAGCGTAAAGAGTTGGGTAAATTGCTGTTTCCAGCGATTATGGAAAGTATCGACGACGATATAGACCACACCGTGTTCTCCTATATTCCTAATACTGCAGAGACTTGTTTCTACGGTATGATTGAAGAAGGACATGAAGTCCTTAATCGACAGAAGAGAGATTATATTCTAGCAGGTGAAGGAAAACTGACTAAGGAGCAGGTGGATAGCACGCTTTCGCGAAAGCTAAGAACCGAAAAAATTGCGATCAAAGACGCTAAACTGAGAACTTTCATTACAGAAGATTCATCAAGAGATGACCTGGTAGCTCACGTTTATGATGTGACCTATGGCGTTGTGAAGCCCGAAGACAATCTGGTGATCATAGACGATTCCATCGTAAGAGGAACAACGCTCAAGAAGTCCATCTTGAAAATGATGGATCGCCTGCACCCTAAACGAATCGTGGTCGTGTCCAGCGCCCCACAAATACGCTATCCCGATTGTTATGGAATCGACATGGCACGACTTGAAGATTTTATCGCTTTTAAAGCTGCCATCGCACTACATAAAGACCGAGGTACTCATGATAAGATTGTAAATGAAGTTTATGACAAGTGTGCCGCTCAAAAAGATTTTGAAGATGAAGATGTCGTAAATCACGTCAAGGAAATCTACGCTCCATTCACCGATCAAGAAATCTCAGATAAGATAGCAGAGCTCCTCGCAGCCAATGAAATCAATGCAGAAGTGAAGGTCATTTATCAGACTGTTGATAACCTTCACAAAGCTTGTCCCAAAAACTTAGGCGACTGGTATTTCACTGGTGATTACCCCACTGCTGGCGGAAATCGTGTTGTTAATCGAGCTTATATTAATTTCTTTGAAGGGAATAAGGAAAGGGCTTATTGATATAAGTCAATGTTTTACTTTTGTGAAAAATTTCACAAAATGAAAAAATTTTTACTTGCAGTCGCATTAATGAGTACAATTACCGCTGTAGGACAAAGAGTAAAGTCTGAAAAGTTAGAGTATACAACAGAACGTTTACCCTTGCAACCTATCAATGGCAACATTGCCGGTTATAATTTCAAGGTCTCAACACCTTACCCTGAAGACAATAGCGCGCTGGAAGACTTTGCAAAACAAAAATATCAAGAAGAGCTTGACAATTATCCAGCCTTAGTTGAAGAGTCTAAAATTCTTCACGAGCAGGCTATGGAGCAATACGACCAGGATGTTCTGACCGCTCGAGAAAATTTCAAATTAGAAAGTGAAGAGTTCAAGAAATTAAGTCTAGTGGAGAGACTTGCGATGTCAGATCAAAAGCCAAAATTAAAACTGCCCTCAAAACCCTATTATCGAAAACCTGCTGAACCTTATTATAAAAAGCCCAATCTATCTAACTCTATAGTTTTTAAGGGTGAGGTACTCGCTGATTCTTACTTGCGCCTTGATGGATATGATAAAAGTGAAGAGGGTGATGACGTGCTTACTGGTCAGGTCGTTTTCTATGACTTTGAGAAAATGGATGTCTCTACAGAAGTTAAGCAGGAAAGTTATTACAGTAGAAGCGCTAAGAAAAATCTCAACCGTAATGTCACTTATTATATCACTAAATACAAGAGACCTACTGAACTAACTTTGACTTACAATGGTGAGACTCTACACTCTGGCATCTATGATTTGACCGGAGAATATGTGGAATATAACGATAAGTCTCGACCTAACATGTTCAACATCGAGAAGCAAACTATTAGTGATAATCTCTCAGAAATCAACGCTTATATCAATGACTTTTACGGGATAAGTCAGCAGGTTAATGCTGTAGAAGTTTTTTATGTAAAAAATAAAAAAGGTGAATACGATGATCTTGAAGAAGCTAAAGAGGTAGCTCTAAAAGCCTACGCAGGTTTTGATATTAATGGTGATAACGAGTTATTGCTAGACGCAATTGATATCTGGAAAACAGCTCTTGAAGAATCTGATCTTGAAGATAGAAAAGCCCGGATCGACACAAAAGTTACCGAGGCTATACTCTTCAATCTTGTGGAGGCCCACATTGCACTTAAAGATATTCCTACTGCTGAGGGCTTTCTGAAAGATCTTAAGTCCATGAAATTGAACTACAGTGAAAAGCAAAAAGTCGAAAGCTATGAAACACAACTAGCTTCTATTTCTGAACGTTTAGAAGCTAACGGGCTTTAGGTCGAGACACCTTAATTAAAAAATCCCCATCGCTGGCGCGATGGGGATTTTTTGTTTTCAGCTTGAAAATGTTCTATTTATTCTCTGCGTATTTCTTAGAAACTTCTTCCCAATTGATCACTTCAAAAAATGCGTTGACATAATCAGGTCTGCGATTCTGATAGTTTAGGTAGTAAGCGTGCTCCCAAACATCAAGTCCTAAAATAGGAGTACCTCCACAGCCTACACCAGGCATTAATGGATTGTCTTGGTTAGGAGTAGAACATACTTCTACTTTCCCACCTTTATGGACACATAAGAAAGCCCAACCAGAACCGAATTGTCCTTTGGCGGCTTCGCTAAATTTGTTCTTGAAATCGGCATAAGAACCAAATGCTGAATTGATTGCATCAGCAAGGTCACCGGTCGGCTCTCCTCCTCCGTCAGGACTCATCACCTCCCAAAACAAACGGTGGTTATAAAAACCTCCTCCGTTGTTACGTACAGCTTTATTATCCATATCTAGGTTCATCAAGATATTCTCAATGGTTTTACCCTCGTTGTCTGTACCTTCAATAGCGCTATTCAGTTTATCTGTATACCCCTGATGGTGTTTACCATGGTGGATTTTCATGGTTTTCTCATCTATGTGTGGCTCTAGTGCGTCGTGTGAATAAGGTAAATCTGGAAGTTTAAATGACATATTATTTTTTTTTGACTGTTAATAAAGTACGTAAAATTAACCCTCAGTTAGGATATCTTGAAAAAAGCGCTGTTATTTTGTTATTAAAGTTCGCTTTGATCGGCTCGCTTTGCGATCCGAGCTGTAAGCAGTAAGCTTTAGGAGGTAAGCAGTCATCTTAGAAAATTGATAGGTAAATCCTTCTTAAATTATTAGTAACAAGCTCGAAATTCTCGCAAATACGAGTCCATAATTCATTTATGAGCTTAGGAAACATAAAAACTCTATAAGTTGTTCACTGAAGCTCAGCCCTCATAAGTCTGAAGTCATAACTCCTCACATCACAATTCTGCATTCTGAATTCAACATTCTTAATTCTAAATTCCTGATTGTAATTCCTACCTTTAACGCTATGAATGCACCAACTACCTTTTACAGCGCTAGCGCAGGATCTGGAAAAACCTTTACCCTGGCACGAGACTATCTCACACGCCTTTTTGAATCCCCTACTCACAATGCATATCGCAACATTCTTGCGGTAACGTTTACAAATAAAGCAGTTGCCGAGATGAAAGAACGCGTCTTAGAGTATCTCTTTGAATTTACGAAAGAACTTATTCCAGAAAGTTTAAGCGCTGTTGCAAATCACATACAAGAAAAAACGGGTTTAGATGATGAGGCGTTTCGTTTAAAAGCTCAGAACATACACAACAGGCTGTTGCACGATTATTCGGCATTTGATATCGTGACCATAGATGCCTTCAATCATAGAATTCTCAGGACCTTTAGCAGAGACCTTAAACTTCCTGATGGCTTTGAGGTGGAGCTCGATGTGAACAACCTTATCGCTAAAGCTGTCCATAAAGTGATCGCCCGTGCTGGTGAAGATAAGGAGCTGACTGATCTGTTGATCAGCTTTTCGCTATTCAAGATCAATGAGGGCAAGAGCTGGGATATCGAGTATGACCTCATGAAGGTAGGTGAACTCATTGCCCAAGAGAATCATTACTCACATCTCGAACTCCTCAAATCTAAATCGCCTAAAGACTTTAAATCCCTGCAAAAGGTATTAAAACAAGACATTGAAGATATTGAAAACCATCTTGCGTCAGCAGCTGCTATGTTGCGTGAAAAAGCGGCATCTTTAAACTTAACAGCTACTGATTTCAAGGGTGGTTCACGCAGCCCTTTCAATCTAGTGGTAAAGACCTCTCAAGGAGATCTTTCGGTAAAACCGGATACCGCTTCAGTAAAGAATTTGCTTGCCGGTGACCTATATACCGCAAAGATGGATGGTTCTACGAGAGCCTCAATTGAAGAGATGGAGGAAGATTTATCCGCTTTCGCGAAAGCATACCAAGAAAACTGGGGCATGTTCAGCTTCAAGCAAGACGTGATCAAAAATCTGGTGCCGCTATCTGTACTCAACGAAATCTACCAAGAAATTGAGAATATAAAAAATGATGAAAAGATTGTACCAATCTACGAGTTCAACGGCTTGCTGGCACGTGAGGTAAAAAATCAGCCAGCGCCTTTTATTTATGAACGATTGGGAGAGCGTTATAAACATTTTTTCATCGATGAATTTCAGGATACCAGCACCATGCAATGGGAAAATATGGAGCCGCTGGTTTCTAACGCCCTACAGCAGGAGACGACAAGCGGCAAACGAGGATCGCTCATGCTAGTGGGTGATGCAAAACAATCCATTTATAGATGGCGTGGCGGTGATCTGGATCAGTTTTTAAAATTATTGAATGTACCACAGCTGTTTATGCTTGAGAAAAAGCAAGAAAGTCTTGCATTCAACTGGCGCAGCTATGACAACATCATTGATTTCAACAATTCTTTTTTTGAATTTTACAGCGATTATCTGGAAAATGGAGCTTATCAAGAGCTTTATCAAAAGCATTTGAAACAAAAAAATCGTAAAAGACCAGGAGGTTTCATTCAGATCGATTTTCTGGACAAGGCAAATTTTCAGGATGATGAGGATGCTGGCATCTACCCTACTCACGTCCATGATCTGGTTTTACAAGCTCAAGGAAATGGTTTTGCTCTGGGTGAGATTTGCATTCTCGTACGCACTAATAAGCAGGGAAATGAGATCGCAAATTATTTGATATCGCAGCAAATTGCGGTGGTTTCTGGAGATAGTCTCCTTGTCCAGCATTCATTGAAGGTTCAGGTACTAGACAGCTTGATGCGATTGTTGAACAATCCTGAGCAGCAGGAACTCAAGTTTGATTTTCTATTGGCTTACGCTAGATATATTCAAATGGATGACGTTGCTTCCTTCGTAGAAAGCAATAAGAATTTAGAGCTTGATAAGCTCTTAAATGAGGTTTGTGGTGAAGAGGTTGATGGGGTTTCCGCTTTCGCGAAAGCGAGTTTATTTCAAAGCGCTGAACTTTTATCATTCAAACTGGGTTTAAATAAAGAACCAGACACCAGATTGCAAACTTTCTTGAACCTGATCCATGAATTTGAAATGGGCAAAGATGTGTCGCTGAGTGCATTTTTAGAGTATTGGGATATCAAGCGTTCCAGCCTGAGCGTACCGGCGATGCACGATCGAGATGCCGTTCAAATCATGACGATCCATAAATCTAAAGGACTGGAGTTCCCAGTAATTATTGCACCTCATGTAGATAGCCCGCTCATGGACACTAAAAGGGATCAAGCCTGGATACCGGTAAGCGATCAAGAGTTTCATAGCTTTAAAGAAGTTCTCATCCCGGTAAAAAAAGACCTTGCTCTTTACCCAGAGCCCTTGCCCGAAGTCTATCATATTCAGGCTCAGAAAAGCCAGATGGATCATATCAACTTATTGTATGTCGCCTTTACTCGATGTAGGGAGCAACTGTATATAGCTTGCAAAGAAAAACCGGAACCTAGAAATAGTGCCTCTTCCCCCAGTCAGAGCCAGTTATTGAAAAGGTTTGTACTTTCTCAAGACTTTTCATCACATTCAGCTGAAGGATACGAGAGGTTTTTATCAGGTATAGAAATCAGAAAAAGTACACCTAAAGAAGAGCAAGCTGCCCAGATCATTACAGAGCAAATAAGAAGCAATGAATCCAAGCAGATTGAGGTATCGACTAAAAAGGGAATGCTTTGGGCTACGGGAAGAGATGCCTCTATAGCATCAGGAAATAGGCTCCATTACTATTTATCACTAGTTAAAAATGCCGATGATGTACCGGCAGTTTTAGACATCATAGAAAAAGAGAGTGATCTCAACAACGAGGAAAAGCATAGCTTTAGCTGCAGTATAATGGAGCTGGTCACTCATAAAAAGACTCAGGCCTTTTTTAATTCAGATGCAGAGGTATTTACAGAAAAGGCTTTACTCCTAGATGATGGTAGTAAGCAGATTATCGACAGATTGCATATAGACCAGGGAAAAATCACTATCATAGATTTTAAAACGGGAGAGCAAAGAGAAGAACACGTTTATCAAGTGCAACGCTATCAAAAAACTCTTGAAGAAATAGGCTACAATAAATTTGAAACCTACCTTATATATACTGATGATATAGAGGTCGTAGCCATTAGCTAGAATTTATCATTTAAAGCAAGGCTCTAGGGGAGCTGAATTTTATCTTTGAACCATAAAGAACGAGTTATGTACGGATCAATAAAAGAACATCTTCAAAAAGAACTTGAAGAGATCAAAGAAGCAGGATTATATAAGACGGAGCGTGTTATCACATCTCCGCAAGATGCTGTAATTACCCTTGATGACGGTAGCGAGGTGCTGAATTTTTGCGCAAACAACTACTTGGGATTGAGTTCCCATCCAGAGGTAATTAAAGCGGCTAAGGAAACGCTGGACTCTCATGGTTTTGGGATGAGTTCTGTAAGATTTATTTGCGGCACTCAAGATATCCACAAGCAACTGGAACAAAAACTAGCCGATTTTTATGGCTGTGAAGACACGATTCTCTACGCGGCTTGTTTTGATGCTAACGGTGGAGTATTTGAACCGCTCTTGACTAAGGAAGACGCTATTATAAGTGATTCTTTAAACCATGCTTCTATCATAGATGGTGTAAGGCTCTGTAAAGCTGGTAGGTATAGATATGCAAGTGGCGACATGGCTGATCTAGAGAAGCAACTTCAACAAGCTGATGAGGATGGCGCTCGTTTTAAACTGATCGTAACAGATGGTGTATTCTCTATGGATGGTCTTCTCGCTCCACTAGACCAGATCTGCGACCTCGCAGACAAATATGACGCCCTGGTGATGGTGGATGAATGTCACGCAGCTGGATTTTTAGGAGATACAGGACGTGGCTCTCTAGAAGCTAAAAATGTACTAGGAAGAGTAGACATAGTAACTGGAACCCTAGGTAAAGCGTTAGGTGGTGCAATGGGTGGCTATACATGTGCTAATAAAGAAGTCATAGAAATATTAAGACAAAGAAGTCGTCCTTATTTATTTTCTAACTCATTAGCTCCATCAATTGTAGGAGCTTCAATCAAAGCGCTTGAATTAATCGACGAAAGCAAAGAACTGATTGAAAAGGTTCAGGAAAACACAAGATACTTTAAAGCCGGGTTGAAAAAGCTAGGTTTTGATTTCATCGATGGTGAAAGCGCAATAGTGCCTGTAATGCTTTACGATGCAAAGCTATCTCAACAAATGGCTAATGCCTTACTGGAAGAAGGTATCTACGTTATCGGATTTTTCTATCCAGTTGTTCCAAAGGAAAAAGCTAGAATCAGAGTTCAATTGAGCGCTGCACATACTAAGGAACACATCGACAGAACGTTAAATGCTTTTGAAAAAATTGGAAAATCACTGGGGATAATTGAGTGATGGAATAGGTAAATCCGTATTAAATTAATATAAAATTATGCGAATATCCTTGTGGAAGTAAGTGATACGTTTAATTTTGCTCTTTGTAAATAGTAAAAAACTTCACATGAAAAACATGTACAAATTTCTAGTTGCGGCTCTGATAATAGCGAGCTCAGCAACAATGAACGCTCAAAACGATGAGAATCGATGGGCATTTTCAGTTGGTATAAATGCTATCGATTTATATCCAGTGGGAGAAGAAAGCCAAGGTTTAGGTGGTTATTTTGATGAATTTTTTAATGTTGATCATTATAATATCTTAGCAGCACCTACTAGATTTGAATTAGGTTACTATATCGGAGATGGTATAGTAGCAACAGCTGCTGGATCAATTAACAAAATTGACCGAGCTGGAGAAACGAGAATAGATGAGCTTACCTATGTAAGTTTAGATGGTGGTCTTCGCTATAATCTTAACGAACTTTGGAACGGATCTTATCTTTTCAATCCTTATTTAGGTGTAGGTGGTTCTTACCAATGGTTAGAAGATGATGGCTTCGGAACATTCAATGGTACTTTTGGTTTTGATATCGCCGTTACAGAAAATGTAGCGTTCAATATTCAAACAACCTACAAGCATGCATTTGAAGATGCTTTTCCTAAACACTGGCAGCATGTTGCTGGTATAAAATTCACATGGGGAGCTACTGATACAGATGAAGATGGTATCGTAGATAGTAAAGATGAGTGTCCAGAAACTCCAGGTTTAGAAGAATTTAATGGTTGCCCTGATACCGATGGTGATGGAATAAAGGATTCTGAGGATGACTGTCCTAATGAAGCGGGTCCAATGGAAAACAATGGATGTCCTGATACAGATGGCGATGGTGTGTTAGATAAAGGTGACAAATGTCCAGATGAAGCTGGTAAAGCTGAGTTGATGGGTTGTCCAGATGCTGACGGTGATGGAATTGCTGATGGTGATGATAATTGTCCTAATGAGGCTGGTCTTGCCAAATTCAATGGTTGTCCAGATAGTGATGGAGATGGTATTCAAGATTCAGAAGATGAGTGTCCTAATGAAGCTGGTGTTGCTGAATTGAACGGTTGTCCTAAGCCAGTTATGCCTACGGTAGAAGTACAGAAACAATTGAATGAGTATGCTAAAACCATCTTATTTGAATTGAATAAGGCTGACATCAAAAAAGAATCAGAAGAGGTATTGATGGATATCGTTGAAATACTAAATGAGTATCCAGAAGCTAAGTTTACTATCGAAGGTCACACTGATAGCTCAGGAAGTGCTTCTTACAACGAGAAACTATCAGATTCAAGAGCCTTGTCGGTTAAAGATTATCTTACAAGTCACGGTGTTGACAAGTTCAGATTGACTTCTAAAGGTTACGGAGAGGCTAAACCTATAGCTCCTAATAATACTAAAGCTGGTAGAGCTCAAAATAGAAGAGTTGAGATCAACCTTGTAAAAGAGAACATGGATAACTAAAAGTATCCTTACCTATATCCCAAAGGCCGCTAGATTTAACTAGCGGCTTTTTTTTATCGGAATTATTTTATTACTTTATTACTGAGATTTTATATACACTCAAGTTACCATATCACGTTAAACTTTATTTTAAGCTAGATTGATCGAGATTTAAGTAACTTGATGATCCCTCAGCTTATGATGAGAGGTGATTATTTAATTTAGATTTCAAAAAGTTAAGGGATTACTTATGCAATCAGACCAGCGACTCATCCTTAAGTTCATTCTTGAATTAATCAAGTAGCGCTGGTCCTTGTCTCGCTTTCGCGAAAGCGTAATCAATCTATAACACACAATAATTCCTAAAACAAAAAAGCTGATCTTATCATTTAAAGATCAGCTTTTAAGATATATGTATTTGTTAATTAAGAAGCCACTACCGCTGGCTCGACCCAGGTGAACTTAGTAATTTCACTAGGTATTTTTACCCGTTGAGCAACTCTGGTCATCCTCGCGGGTAATTTCATCAAATAGTCGCGCGCCTTCTCACCTTCTTCATTAAGGTTTTCAATGCTCGCTATATCCCATTTATCAATGAGTTTTTGCAGAATATCTATATAATCTTGAGATGTATAAACTCCTATGCGTTGAGCACTGTTAGAGAAATCTTCAAATGCAGAGCTGATGGTCTGGCCAGTTTCTCTCAAAAAATGAGCTGGCATAACGATTTTATGCACCATCATCTCTTTAAAAGCAACCATCATGTTGTTAGGATCTACTTTGAATATTTCGTCTACAAACTTACAGTAAGCCTGATGATGTCTCATCTCATCACCTGAAATGATGCGACACATTTTAGACAACGCAGTGTTTCCATACTGTCTTGCTAACTTTGCTACTCTATTATGTGAGATGTAGGTTGCAAGTTCTTGAAATGATGTGTAGACAAAGTTCTTGTATGGATCTCTATCAGTACCTATATCAAATCCGTCATTGATCAAGTGATGCGTGGTAATCTCCACCTGACGCATGTTTACTCTACCTGAGAGATAAAGGTATTTGTTCAATACATCACCGTGCCGATTTTCCTCACCGGTCCACTGACGAACCCATTTAGACCAAATATTACCTTTATTCTCATGCTGGTTAACACCTTCTACATCCATAAGCCAAGACTCATAAGTAGGTAATGCTTCCTCAGTAATGGTATCGCCCACTAGCGCTACCCAGAGATCATAAGGAAGCTCTTTGGCAAGTTCTTTAATTTCTCTGACCTTCTCAAAAAAGTTGTCAGCTGTACTATCAGGTAAAAAGTCACTAGGTTGCCAGATTTTCTCAACGGGAATTAAGAATTGATCCATGAAAGATTCAACTTTTCCCTCAAGTGACTGCATTACTTCAATGCGTATATTTTTTAGGGATTTTATCATTGTTTAGATTTATATGATTCTAATGAAGAAGGGTTTACAATATAACTCCCTTGTGAACTATTTCTTGCGCTTGATCAATCACTTCATCATGATTACGATCCTTGAGCGGTATAGGATGATGACAAGTAACCTTTATATGATTCCCAATACCATAAGGAAATCTGCCATACCGATCTATTTTCCAGCTGTTATTAATTGAGACCGGAACCACCACGGCTTCTGGAACGTATTTAAAAATAGTTTTCAAACCGCTACGCTGGAATGGTTTAGGTTCTCCAGTGCGGCTACGCGTACCTTCGGCAAAAATCACAACGCTCCTATTTTTCTCGTTTACGTTTTTTGAGAAATTCGTTAGTGCAGCTATAGCTTGTTTACGGTCCTTTCTATCTATAGGACAGTTCTCTCCTATTCTGAGATTGAGCGAAATACTCGGGATTCCCTTTGCGAGCTCTTTTTTAGCCACAAATTTTGGATAGTATTTCCTCAAATAATAGATCATCGGAGGGATGTCAAACATACTCTGATGGTTGCAGACAAAAATATAAGACGGTCCTGTAGGTAATTCCTTACTGAACTCAATACTAAATGTATTGAATAAAGGAAGCTGAGAACCCATTAGAAAAAAATTCAGCGCGGCAACACTTTTTTGATGGAGATCATGTCCACCTATCGCATGACATATCAGTTGAATGGGGTGAAAAATCAGCAAAAACAAAAAAAACAATAGAAAATGAACTATTGTAAGGGGTAAGCAAGAATCTTTTGCATCTTACAAAGGTAAAGTGATGAAGTCTGTAAATGACAGAGTTGAGATTTATTTCTTATGCATGCATAAAAAGAAAACCCTGCCAGATTTGGCAGGGTTTAACAAGTTATTTTCTTGGTGCTTAACAGTTCTGATTGTAGGCCTCTTTAAGATTCTCAGCAATCATCTCTGCAGGACGCCCCTCGATGTGATGTCTTTCAAGCATATGGACTAACTCGCCATTCTTGAACAAGGCCATACTCGGTGAACTGGGTGGAAATGGAACCATTGCCGCTCTTGCCGTATCTACAGCCTCACGATCTACTCCCGCAAAAACGGTTACTAGATTATCAGGCTTTTTATCATTCTCTAGAGACATTTTTGCACCTGGTCGCGCATTTGCCGCGGCACAACCACATACAGAATTCACCACAACAAGTGTAGTTCCTTCTTTTGAAATTGCCTCGTTAACCTCTTTTTCTGTATATAAATGTTGAAAACCAGCGCTTCCTAAGTCGTCGCGCATGGGTTGTACTAATTCTGGTGGATACATATCTTAAATTTTAAGCACAAAGATAAAGCTCAATGTTGAAGTCTAAGTCATAATCATTATCATAAAACCTTATCGCAGCTTATGATTCATCAATTTTGAGACAAGCCGTTGTAAGATTCTGAGATCTTTTTTGCGATTTCCAGCATCTCGGTTTCTTCAAGAGAAACTTTGCTGGTGAATCTTATGTCTTCCATATCGCGCAACGGGATCAAATGCACATGCACATGAGGAACCTCCAGTCCTATGACTGACATCCCGACTCTTTTACAAGGCATTACCTCACGCATGGCGTGAGCCACCTTGCGCGAAAATTGCATCAAACCTGTATAGATGTCCTCATCCAGATCAAAAATTTTGTCCACCTCCTGTTTGGGCACGCATAAAATATGGCCTGGAGCGTTTGGATTGATGTCCAAAAAAGCAAAGAAGTCTTCCGTTTCGGCGATTTTGTAGGATGGGATCTCACCTGATATAATTTTGGTAAACAAACTCATGAGCCTCTGGAGATTTCTAAAATTTCTAATTTGATCACACCTACTGGAACCTGAGCCTCAGCAATATCACCTACCTGTTTACCCAGTAAGGCTTTACCTATGGGTGAATCTACAGAGATGTGTCCTTTAGATAAATCTGCCTCGCTCTGTGCCACTAGCTTGTAATTCATTACCATGTTATTGTTCTGGTTCTTGATCTTTACATTGCTGTGAATCAAAACCTTGGACAGGTCTAAGGTGTTCTCATCTATTACCCTTGCATTTGCCACGGTAGCTTCTAGTTTTGAAATGCGCATTTCCAGCATGCCCTGAGCCTCTTTTGCGGCATCATATTCTGCATTCTCACTCAAATCTCCCTTGTCACGCGCTTCAGCAATGGCTTGAGAGGCAGCTGGACGCTCCACATCCTTCAAATGTTGTAGCTCATCCTTCAACTTTTTTAAGCCTTCTTCTGTATAATAAGATACATTACTCATATAGTTCCTTTTAGGTTTACGCTTTCGCGAAAGCGTAACTTATCAAAACATCATTCTTTAAAATTCTGTCTATCAAACAAAAAAATCCCATCGCGATGTGGGACTTTTGTCAAATATAATAATAAACCTGTTTTGCGTTATACCTTTGATAGATCAAGACTTATGATTTTGCGTAAATTTTCTTTGTTAATAGCGATGTTTGCTTTTCTAGCCTGTCAAGACGATGACAGCGTCCGGCAGAATCCCTTTCTAGTGGACATATCTTTCCAGGTGCAGCTCAATACAAATTTACCACAGTACTCTCAACTTAATTTTGCTCAAAACGCCGTGCTGGTGCCTAATGCTGGCCTGCGTGGAGTTGTTGTCTACCACCAGGGAAATGAGCAATATCGTGCTTGGGAGCTGAGCGATCCTAATCACAGCCCAAGCGATTGTTCCCGTATGCGATTAGACGGCACGCAACTTACTTGCCCTTGTGCTGACGATGAGAATAGCTATGACATTATTTTGGGTTTACCTCTCACGGGAGATGGAGAGTATGGCCTTAAGCCTTACCGCGTGAGTCGCAGTGGTAATATCATTACAGTTTCTAATTAAAAAATATGCCTCGATCGATTTACGACCGAGGCATAAATAAGCTGTTTTGCGATTTCCTAGAACTTAAAAGTAGCCCCTACTAAGAAGTTGATACCCGCTTGAGGGTAAAAACCTGCTCCTTCTTGAGTCACAATAGTTCCAGGGGTAGTGAAATCATCATCAAATGAGAAGTAATAACCATTTGAAACATACTCTTCATCAAAAAGATTATTTACCAGTCCTGTAAATACGATCTCTTTAAAAATAGATTTAGGCTGAAAGCTATAAACTAGATTCAAGTCACTTACAAAATAATCATCCAGTTTAGATCGGTCAGCCTCCACATTACTCATGAACTGTTCCCCTACGTACTTTCCAATAAGTGATGCTTGAAAACCTTTAAAAGGAGCAAATACCAGGGCAGTAGTAGAGATAACCTCAGGTGAGTAAGCAATATCAGTATCGCCTAATCTTTCAAACTCGCCATCAAATGACCTGATGAAGTCAATATTTTTATTTCGGCTAAGCGTGATATTAGGCTGGATGGTAAAGAAATCAGCTACAGGAATCACGGCGTCAACTTCAAGTCCCAACCTATAGCTACGCCCACTGTTAGTACGTAAAAGAGTTCCCACATCATTGATCGCACCGGTCAATACGAGCTGCTCGTCATACAGCATGAAATAGGAATTTGCATTAAGTCTAAAGTTGCCATCACGGTGACGCCATCCCAGTTCAAAGTCATTGAGTTGCTCAGGCTGTATCTCAGGATTGTTTTCAAAGTCATCTCTGTTAGGCTCACGATTTGCTCGGGCATAGGAGAAGTAAAAATCATTCTCCTCATCTACATTATAGGTCACCCCTAATTTTGGGTTGAAGAAAAGATAATTCTCGTCTACATTAAATTGAGTGAGGTTTGAATTGATACCTGAGGTTTCATAGTTAACGTTGCGCAGTTGTAGATCACCATATAACTGGAACTGATTGTTGATTTTAAATGTCGCTTTCGCGAAAGCGGAAAAATCATTCTTCTTCCCGTTACCATCGTAATAACGGTCTCTGATATCACTCTGGCTGGCAAAACGTGCCCAGATCACCTCGCCAAAATGATCACCATCGTAGTGTGAAAAGGAAAATCCAGAGATAATATCCATCTGGTTACCCTTATAATTTACGTTTGCGTTAAGAACGTAGTAATCGTTATCCAGCCAGCGACGTCTTATAAGGTCAGTGGTATTCACTAAGCTACCATTGACGGTTAGAGGATCAAAACCATAGGTATCAAAATCGTCATCTTCACGATATTGCTCAAAAAATCCACGACCATAAGTGTAGTTCAGCGCTACGTTTGTAGATAACCTATTGTTGATGCGCTCATTCCAGTGCAATTGATAATGGTCCTGGCGATAGTCGTCCACTTCATTATCGTAGAACTGAGTGTTACCATCTTCATCAGTATACTGACCTGCAGGATTAAATCTACGATCTTCTTTAAGTTGATCTTCATCAATTCCAAACCACGATTGATAAGTCACATTATTCCCACCAAACATGACTGCTTTTATAAGTCTATTTTCATCTACGTAAGAGCCTTGTAAATAGTAAGATTTCAAATCAGTAGACGCTCGATCTATATAACCATCTGATGCGATGTTAGAAAGTCTACCCGCAATCTCAAAATGCTCATTCATCAAGCCCGTGGAGAACTTTACTGTGTGCTTTCTACTATTAAAACTCCCAAAAGAGTTAGAAATCTCACCAGATGCTTCTCTAGATACAGCATCAGTCAACACGTTGATACTCGCTCCAAAAGCGCCACTACCATTCGTACTCGTCCCGACACCGCGCTGCACCTGTAAATTCTCAACAGATGACGCAAAATCTCCCAGGTTCACCCAAAAAGTACCCAGCGACTCAGCGTCAGAATAAGGTATACCATTAATAGTTACGTTTGTGGACTGAGCGCTCACACCTCTTATTCTTATTCCAGTGTAACCTATTCCCGCTCCAGCATCTGTGGTAGTGACTACTGAAGGTAGGTAGTTGAGTAAAATGGGAATGTCTTGGCCTAAATTGCGTTTTGCAATCTCTTCTTTGGACAGGTTGCTGTGCGTGATGGGCGAGTTTGCATCAACACGTACCGCCTTTACCAGTACCTCATCTAGCTTTTCAGCATCAGTGCTGTCTTTTACTTGTTGATTTTGTGCTTGGCTAATTGACGAGGCAAGTAAACCTGCGACAATTACAACCATAGATAAATGTTTCATTAGAACAGTTTTGTTCAAATAAAAGGGGCATTTACTCGGTTATTAATATAGAATTGGAGGATGCTCAAAACGTACCAGCCTCTCGAGCGACTGGTGGTGTTTATTTCCCTTGGCAGCATTACCTGCCCAGGTTCCTCGGGTATAATCTCAGCCTTGCGGCACCCCTTGAGACGGCGCAAAAGTAGTATCAAAAAACAATTTAGCGACATGCTTTTTGATAATTATTCAAATTGCTGTTTGTCAATGTCTTAATCAACAAGTCTCGAGTAAATTCAATTAAAAAGCAGTCCTAATAATATGAAACTACTCAAGTGTGAGCTATTCAGATATTATTTTTGAATCAAAAAGCGCTTGTTTCCTATAGCTTTTCATCCTATTTACAAACATCCACTGCCAGAGGGTCACCGGTTCCCCATGATCAAATATGAATTGCTACCCGAGCAATTGCTTTATGAAGGTACGGCTACAGCAGCTGACTTTTTTAAACCGTCAAGACTGTGTCAAGATGCAGATGTTCTTAGAGTGCATACCCAAGACTACCTCGACGATCTCAAGAATCTGTCACTCGATAGAAGAGCCGCACGCAAACTGGGCTTTCCATTGAGCGAGCAGCTAGTCGATCGAGAACTGCGTATTGCGCAGGGGACTATTGAAGGATGTCTCAAAGCGGTAGAATATAGAGTGGCCATGAATATTGCGGGCGGTACACACCACGCCTACTCAGATCATGGCGAAGCATTCTGTCTCCTCAACGATCAAGCCATCGCGGCCCGGTACTTACAGCATCACGGTTATGCTGAAAAAATATTAATTGTAGATCTAGACGTACATCAAGGCAACGGAACTGCCGAAATTTTTCAGCACGATGACTCTGTTTTTACCTTTTCCATGCACGGCGCCGGTAACTACCCTTTCAAAAAAGAACAGAGCGACATGGATATTGCAGTTCCTGATGGTTCAGGAGATGAATATTACCTCAAAGAACTCAAGCACACCCTACCCGATCTTATTGCTCAAGAGCAACCCGATTTTATTTTTTATCTGTGTGGGGTAGATGTTCTGGAAAGTGATAAGCTAGGACGATTATCGATGAGTACTCAAGGTTGTAAAGAAAGAGATGTTTTTGCTTTAGACGCTTTCGCGAAAGCGAGAACTAAAAAAGGTCGTTTCATACCCGTCCAATGCAGCATGGGCGGCGGTTACTCACCTGATATCAAAACGATCATAGAAGCACATGCCAATACCTTCAGAGCTGTAAAGGAAATATTTGAAATCGTTTAATTCACACCTATCGTAACCAGCCTTTTTTGCGAGCATACAAAGTATATAACGCCAGCAAAAAACCCATGATAGGAACTAATAGAAAGGTGACAAGATCTGCAGTTGAAACATATTCCCAGGCACCTACTGAGAAATTGAAAGCGGTAGAAATCAATACAGCTAAAAAAGAAATCGCTGCAAACAAGACTGCTGATCTATGTTTGAACAGCATTGCGATGCAAGCAACGAGTCCTGCAAAAACAGCAAGCGCATAATTCCCCATGTACCAGGCAGGCCTATTCTCGTAGATACGTTCCTGATGCTCATTCATCTGAGCTACGATCATGTCTTCAGCAAACATTTCTGTGAAGAAAAATCCCACTCCTATTAAATTCCACAATAGAAAAACGAGTGCAATGATGTAAAACAGTACATTGGGTTTTGATCGGGCAGTCATGTCGTCAAGCTTTAATTGCTTCTAAATTAACAAATTTTAAACAAATTTAAAAGCAGTTGAAAACTGTTTTCAATGGTACTCGATACACACATTTTTAGGTTCGGTAAAAAAGTCTAGTGCCTCAAAGCCACCTTCTCGACCCACACCACTATCCTTGACACCACCGAAGGGCGTTCTCAAATCCCGATTCAACCAAGTATTTACCCACACGATCCCAGATTCCATCGCATTGCTCAATCGCATACACCGATTCAGATCACTGGTCCATAACGTAGAGCTCAAGCCGTATCGAGTACTATTTGCTAATTTTAGGGCTTCCTGCTCATCCTCAAAAGGCATTATAGTTACCACCGGCCCGAATATTTCCTCTTGATTGAGTTTACAGTCATTTGAAGATACCTCGATTACAGTAGGTTCTAGATAATATCCTTCTTCAAAATCTTTCACTGTGACTCTGGAACCTCCCGAGAGGATCGCGTATTCTTTTGGGTTCGCTTTCGCGAAAGCGATATAACTTTCCACTTTTTCCAGATGTTGCTGGCTAACCAAGGCTCCTACTTTAGTACTCGCATCAGCGGGATTCCCTACCTTAAGTTCCTTCACCTTTGTTTCAAAACCGGATTTGAAACGCTCGTAGATTTTTTTCTCTACAAAAATTCTGCTCCCACAAAGGCAAATTTGGCCTTGATTTGCAAAAGAGCTACGTACCGTTGTATCAAGCATCTTTTCATAATCGCAATCGGCAAAAATGAGGTTGGGATTCTTCCCGCCCAGTTCTAAGGATAATTTTTTAAACATGGGAGCAGCTTGAGCAGCAATGGCTGCACCAGTTGTAGTGCCACCTGTAAAACTGATGGCTTTTATTTTGGGATGTTTCACAATGGCGCTCCCGCAAGATGCTCCCATTCCATGAACGATGTTGAGAACTCCCGCAGGCAAACCAGCTCGTTCAACAATTTTACCCAATAAATAAGCGGTTGCTGGAGTGACCTCACTAGGTTTGGCAATTACACAATTTCCAGCAGCAATGGCCGGAGCAATTTTCCAAGTAAAAAGGTATAAAGGCAAGTTCCATGGCGAGATACAACCCACCACGCCTATAGGTTTGCGCAACGTGAAGTTGATGGTATTTTTCCCTACGCTTTCATGTGACTTACTCGCGTACTGAGTAATCGCATTCCCATAAAACCTGAAATTGCTGGATGCTCTGGGAATATCCACAGCTTTTGCTAACCATAGAGGCTTCCCGTTATCTTTTGACTCTGCGACCGCAAGTTCATTCAGTTCTTCTTCGATCAGGTCAGCGATACGCAGCATAATTTTACTGCGCTCATCAATTGAAGTCTGCGACCAGGCTGGGAAAGCTTCTTCAGCCGCTTGAACCGCACGCTCCACGTCGTCCTCATTAGAATTGGGGATCTCACCGTAAATCTTTCCAGTAGCAGGCTCGTAATTATCCAGCCACATTCCAGAAAGCGGAATGTGATCTTGATTGTTGATGAAGTTTTTGATGGTCATTTGAATGCGTAACTACGCTATTTTTTGTAATGATACCTACAGGATGCAATGAGCAAGCTATCATCATAATATTTATAAACTAGACGGTGTTCGCTCGTGATTCTTCTTGACCAATATCCGCTCAAGTCCCCACGTAAAGCTTCTGGCTTACCTATGCCCTCAAAAGGAGTTCGGGAACAAATCTTTACTAACTCATTGATTCTTTTCAGAATTTTGCGATCAATTTTCTGCCAATATAAATAGTCTTCCCATGCATCGTCTGACCAAATATATCTCATTCAATCAGTTGTTTTTCTTTACCCTCGCCTTTTTCTAGCTTCTCAATAGATTTCAAGAGAATATCTCGGTTAGCTCCTGAAAGTAAATAATTTGTTTCTTTCAGAGAATTATATTCATCAAGCGGTATTAACACAAGATCTCTACCCTTGCTTCTTTTGATGACTAAGGAACTTACATCATCTATGACTTTGTCGAGCCATAGCTTAAGATTGGATCTGAATTCAGTATAATTAACTACTTCCATAACACAAATATACATTAAGTACTTAAATAAGTTCTTTTTTGTAATTTAATTTTAAACCGGCTTGTATGCCATAGCCTTTATCTCTATCAATAAATGAGGATGAGGCAACTGATGAACTGCCACCGTAGTGCGCGTGGGTCCATTATGGTCAAAGTAATAACCGTAAGTCTCGTTATATCCGCCAAAATCATTCATATTCACTAAAAAAGTGGTCACGTCTACGACATCTTTTAAGGAGGCTCCTTCTGTTTGTAAAATGGCATCGATATTTTCCAAAACCGCCGCGGTTTGCTCTTTGATATCTAGATTTGTGGTTCCCATCTCATCGACTTCCACTCCGGCAAACGTGTTGTCTGGCCTACGGCTACTGGTTCCAGAAACAAATAAAAAATCTCCTACTCGCTTGATGTGCGGGTACCTACCTCTTGGTTTTGCTTTATCTTTTAGTACTGACATATTTCAAATATTATTTTTCTCTCAACCACATAACCTCCTGCGTTTTCTGATTGATCTTATCGAGAAGTTCATGCAAATCATCATCAACTTGAATCTGATTTTCTTTAAGCAGCCACAATATCGCTTTGTCCTGAGCGCGACCTTTTACTAATGCATCCTTATAGCTCACGCGTTCTGCTGGGAAAGTAACCATGGAATATTTTGATTGGTATTTCGCTTTCGCGAAAGCGGACTCCAGCCGCATCTCAATCTGCCGTTTTTTCTGAAAATCGGGATGGGCGACGCTGTCCCGCATCTCCACAAAATTATCCAAGGCAAGATCTGCAATCGCGTCTGCATCGGGTTTGCGAAGTTTTGAGAACTGGTTCATTACTTTTTCCCAAGAATCATGTGCATCGATCAAGGCATCAAGCACAGCAACGTCTTCAAAACTGGCATTCATCCCCTGTCCGTAAAAAGGTACAATCGCATGTGCAGCATCGCCGAGAATTAGACTTTTATCATAAGCTGACCAGGGCTCGCAACGTACCGTTCCCAGAGGCGGCGCAGGATTATCATGAAACTGCTGTACCAAATCAGGAATGTGAGGAACCACATCTGGAAACTCACTCTTGAAGAAATCTAGTATCTCTTTATCAGTCTTGATGGAATCAAAGGAATACCCTTCGCCAGAATACTGCAAAAACAACGTCAGGGTAAAACTCCCGTCTAAATTAGGCAGCGCGATCAGCATAAAACCACCTCGCGGCCAGATGTGCAGCGCATTCTTATGAATGCGCCAGCCACCATCTTCTGTTGGCGGAATGCTCAATTCTTTATAGCCGTGTGGTAACCAATTGATGCTGTGGGAAAACAAAAAATCCCGCTGCTTTTCCATTGTCTTGCGCACAACCGATCCAGCACCGTCAGTCCCAAAAACCACATCGGCTTGCCAGGTTTTCTCGGTATCACTTTCTGAATCGTGATAGGTCAGGGAAGCATTTTTAAGATCTACGGCTGTAACCGCATCGTCAAAGTCAATCTGGACTTTATCGTATTGATCTGCTTCATTGAGCAAAAGTTTGTTGAGCTCTTCTCGTGATATGGAGTTGATATACTCGCCTTCCCTACCGCTGTATTTGGATAAAAAGGTATTTCCCTCTTTATCGTGGATCAGTCGGCCGTGCATGGGAATGCAAAGCTCACGAACTTTGTCTCCCAATCCGACAAGCTCTAATCCTTTAAGACCTCGATCCGAAAGTGCAAGATTGATACTGCGCCCGCCATCTACGGTTTTGGTACGCATGTCGGGACGCTTCTCTAAAATATCTACGTGATAGCCTCGTTGCGCCAGCCGCAGACCCAGTAATGAACCGCAAAGTCCTGCGCCAGCAACCAGTATTTTAGTCTCTAGATTTGATGTTTCCATAAGTGATCCTCAAATTTAAGGATAATGGAAGGGACAGCCCACCTAAATTCAAGGCGCAAAAAAGCCCCAAGATTTCTTGGGGCCCAATTCTAGATGTATACCAATGACTTATAACTTGGTAAGTATCACTTCCCTTGGCACCCGCATTGCCTGTTCAGCATCTAGATCATCATCAGGATTATAAAACTCATAGATCTGCAGCCCCCATTCCAGTTGCTCGGTAACATTGCTATTGTTCATGGATATCACCCTACCATGGATCAATCGCAGGGTATATCTTGTCCACTTGCTGCGTATGGGATCCTCAAAGCTACCTACTATAAGATTTGGCCTCGGTATGGAAAACATTTTAATATGATAAATATCGTCAGATCCTTGAGAGGTAGAGGGATTGGTTAGGGTGTTGATAATCTCTACACCGTTTTCCTCGTAGATCAAGTTGCCCACAATTACATCAGAAAAATAACCGTTGTCCTCATAATCCTCTATTTTTTCTAAGACTATTCTTAACCTGCTAGTAGCATCAACATACTCCCAAGTGCCCTCAAACTTATCAAAGTTATTGTTGGTGTCCTTAAAGATCATTCCTGATTCTGGAAAAACTGGATAACTTCTTTCTATCGGGTAAGTTTGTGACTTGCAAGCTGTAAGAAAGGTGCCCACAAATATTATAGTTAGTATCGTTTTCATGTTTCTAAGTTTTTTGAGTTTAATCGCAGGATTCTGGACTTCCTAATTTCAAACCATTTGGTTTCGATGGGTCTGATTCAAGCGTCATTCGTTGCCACGAGGTGTGTTCGTTATCAGATTTGTACAGATGAAGACCCATTTTCTTCAATTGCCTCAACGCATAGAATTCCATCTTTTTTTGAGGATCTAAATCATAAAAAGCATTTTTTATAGCCTCTTCATAATTATCTCGCTCATCCTTCCTCTCATCTTCCGTCATCCCTAATACGCTTTGCTGGTGCGCGAGGTAGTTGTTCGCTATATCTGAATTAGGGGCTTTTTTTAAGGCGTACATATTAATTTTTCCCCCCTCGACGGTTACAATAATATTGGTCATTTGACTGTTATCCTGACCCGATAGATTCACTTTCGTGATGTCTTTCAAGAAAATATCAATATCAGTATAGGAAAACATGCTATGGTTGGAGTACCCCTGCCTGGCTTTAGGGTGTGTATGAATCATAATAACCCTGATCTCATTTCTGGCAAGGGTTCTCACTGGTGCGGTAGGCTTGCTGGCCGAGCCGCTATCAGAATAAAAGTCCAGTGTCCCGGTCGCGTCATTAATGCCACGGGTAAACTCGTATATCTCTTCATATTCTTCTCTATTTGCAGAGCTACGTAAATCGCTCAGGTGCGACTTGAAAGAATTGTCATTGAGCAAATCCATTAAATATTTACATTCTGGATCCACTGGCCCTGGCAACTCTCTATTAGGCACCACATCTATGCCTATGCTTTCTGGATCATCGTCCTCATCGTCATCGTCTTCATTACCACTACCATTTGGGTCTCCCGCGCCCGTAGTGTTACTACTGGCGTTAGGGTCTTCAAAAGAATCGCAAGGTTCTTGTTCAATGAACTGTACATCATAATGTCCTGGCACAAAATATTCGTAGGCCTGGCCCCACCTGCTTTCTCCAGGCGCACATGACTCACCTGGAGAATGATCTCCACCATTTGTACAATTATAGGACACCATATAGCCCTCTACCCATGTCATCACCGTCTCCGTACCACCACACTTCATGGGAACATGACCACTCAGGTCTTCTGCAAAAAAACCCTCAATCTTCACATCAGTTGTATCAATGGTTACAGCATCCAGCATCTTGTAGGTTACCAGATATTGATGGGTCAGGCTGTCCCTGAGCCGCACGATCATCAGGTTCTTTAGTTCATCGGCCGGGCTGTTTGCATCGGGCTCCACCCTAAAGATATAGTTTTTGTAGTCCAGTCCCTCTGTTATATAAACATTGGTCGTGTCCAGAACCAGACTCGTGCTGTCTCCAGCACTTTTGGTAAACTTGGAATCACTTAGAGCTAGGGACAGCGACCTGTCGTACACTTCAGGAGCTGATTTTGATAAACGGCTTAGTGAGGTGTGGGTAATGGACATTTTGGACTGCTCCTCAAGAACCGGATCTTCCTCAACAAAATCAGGTTGACAGGAGACTATTAGCAATAAGACAAGTAGGACCCCCCCAAGTAATAAAATACCTTGGGCTAGAAAAAATATGCTTCATGGACTTAGTTGGTTAATATTTGAATGGTTTAAAGCTACAACAAAATTTTTAAATTTTCACAGGACACAAAAAAGCCCCAAGGGTTTCTTGGGGCTTTGCATT
This sequence comes from Nonlabens spongiae, assembly GCF_002117125.1. Taxonomy (NCBI): domain Bacteria; kingdom Pseudomonadati; phylum Bacteroidota; class Flavobacteriia; order Flavobacteriales; family Flavobacteriaceae; genus Nonlabens; species Nonlabens spongiae. The sequence goes on along the minus strand of NZ_CP019344.1, from coordinate 2,811,254 downwards.
GAAATAAAACTGATTTAATTACAAATCAAAAGCGTTTTTCACTTCCTCCACATGATCCAGTTTTTCCCAAGTGAATAGTTCCACCTCTTTTTCTACCGTACCGTTGTAGGGCGAGTTGAAAACCAATTTCTCCTTTCGTGGCGTGCGACCCATGTGACCGTAGGCTGCCGTTTCTGAATAAATCGGGTTACGCAATTTTAAACGTGATTCAATTGCCGCTGGGCGCATGTCAAAAATTTCTGCTACTTTTTTACTAATCTCACCATCGGTCAGGTTTACTTTTGAGGTTCCATAAGTGTTTACCAAGATAGAAGTTGGTTTCACAACGCCTATCGCATAAGAAACTTGTACTAAAACTTCAGTGGCCAATCCTGCTGCAACAAGGTTTTTTGCGATGTGTCTGGAGGCATAGGCAGCGCTCCTATCCACTTTTGAAGGATCCTTTCCTGAAAAAGCACCACCACCGTGAGCACCCTTACCACCATAAGTATCTACAATGATCTTACGTCCTGTCAAGCCCGTATCGCCGTGCGGTCCACCTATTACAAACTTCCCAGTCGGGTTGATATGGTAGGTTATATCCTTATTGAATAGATCTTGCGCGTATTGCGGCAGTTGTTCCTTGACACGCGGAATTAAAATCTCGATAAGGTCTTTCTTGATCTGGGCAAGCATCGCATCATCATCCTCATTAAAAGGATCGTGTTGCGTCGAGATCACAATCGCATCGATGCGCTGGGGCACGTTATCGTCGCTATACTCGATGGTCACCTGAGATTTTGCATCAGGTCGTAAATAGGTAATCGCATCATCCTCACGACGCAGTTTAGCCAACTCGATCAAAATCTTGTGCGAGATATCAAGTGCAAGCGGCATGTAGTTTTCAGTCTCGTTTGTCGCGTAACCGAACATCATTCCTTGATCACCTGCTCCTTGCTCCTCTTTTGAATCGCGATCCACACCTTGATTGATGTCTTGAGACTGCTCGTGAATCAAGGAAATTACCCCACAAGAATCACCGCTAAACTGGTATTCACCCTTAGTGTAACCGATTTTGTTGATCACATCGCGAGCAATGGCTTGGACATCGACATAAGTATCAGATTTGACCTCACCTGCCAGCACCACTTGTCCCGTGGTCACGAGGGTCTCACAAGCCACTTTTGATTCCGGATCAAAGGCTAAAAAATTATCAAGTAATGCGTCACTGATCTGATCAGCAACCTTGTCTGGATGTCCTTCACTTACGGACTCGCTGGTAAATAGGTATGACATTTTAGTTAATGCGCTTTCGCGAAAGCGTAAAAACCATCACGCTTTCAAGTTAATATGAAATTCAAAGAGAAATAAAATGTGGCTGAAATTGCGTGCAGTAATCACTGTTTTAGCGTTTGTGTTCAGAAACAATCCAAACGAGGTCGCAAGCAGCCAAATCTTTCCTCAATCGATTGCAAATGTAAATAAACTGTACCAACTGATTGACTTTTATGACATGACTTTTGACTTACCCAAGTAAATTTCTGAAAACATGAAAGTTGAGCTCTGGTAAAATCATCTGTTTACTTTTTTATAAAGTAATCAAACTGTGCTTTGAAGCATCTCACTTTTATTACTTCTTGATGGTAAAAGTAAAGGTGGTTCCAACTTTTTCATGAGACTGAACATTTATGGAACCATCTAAATCTTCAACGAGTTGTTTTACCGTAGTAAGGCCTATTCCATGCCCTTTTTTCCCATCACGGTCTGGCTCCCCTGAAGTTTTAAAAAGTTCAAAGATGGTATCAATTTTGTCAGCTGGTATACCTCTCCCGTTATCCTTTACACTGAATCTGTAAAAAGTATCTGAATTTTCAGATGTAATATTTATAACCGTCGTTTCTTTATCATTATACTTAATGCTGTTTACCAGTAAATTGATAAAAATCTGTTCTAGAGCGGTTTTGTTGCAGTTGATAGAAAGGTTTTCATCTGGAAAATTGATTTCACAATCATGATTCACATCGAGAAGATCCATGATTTCCTCTAGTAAATCGTTAAGATGAAACTCTACTCGATCATCCAGGTCATAGGAGGAAGCCTCATAATGAGTAAGAATGTTAGAAATATAATCACTCAGAGAGAGCGAAGATTGCTTTAAGTATTTCAAGTATTTCTTACCTGAGGAATCCAGCAAAGCGTCGTATTTCTTGCTTAACAAATCTGAAGTGACTATAAGGTTAGCCAGCGGCATTTTCATGTCATGAGAAACCGTTCCAGCAAAATCTTTGAGCAAATCATTGTGACGTTTAAGATGCTTTCGCGAAAGCTCCAACTCATTATTCAATGCTCTCAGTTTCAACAACTCTTCTACTTGAAGAGCCAGACTCTGTAAAGCTTTACGTTGTTTTTTTTTGAGTTTTTTAGGCTTATTGTGTAAAACACATAGGGTGCCTATGGCATGACCCTCGTTATCTTTAAGAGGTACTCCTGCGTAAAAGATTACTGGATTAGTATTGTCAGTAACCAGTGGATTGTCATGAAAACGTGGATCCAGAGTAGCATCTGGCACTTCCATCAAATGTTTGGGATTATTAATGGCATGAGCGCAAAAACTTACATCCCGTCCTGTTTCACAAATGTCAATACCTATTGTAGATTTGAACCACTGTCTATTCTCATCTACTAAGGATATCACAGAACTCTTAGTCCCGCACACATAAGAAGCTAATTGTGTAATCGTATCGTAGTGTGTCTCATTTACGGTATCGAGTATCTTGAGACGGTTCAACGCCCTAAGCCTAGCCACTTCATTTGATGGAATTTGCGCAATTTTCATTATGGCTAGATTTTAAGAATTCCTATGTAAGATATAACTTACGTAACAAATGTAAGATAAAAAACTAAAATTGCAAGTGTCATTTCTTCTTAAAAGTTTAATTTTCAGTGTGTGTGGTTTGTTTAAATCAAAAAACATTTTGTAGGAAACAAAGTCATTGAACAAATTATTTTATTAAAAAAATATGGGCGTTAGGCTATCATAAGATATTTGTATAACATCAAGTTAGATACGACCTTTGCAGGCTTAGAGAATTGAAGGAATATGAACGGAGAAGTAATTGAAACTGATCTACTTATTATAGGAGCCGGACCTACAGGTTTGTTTGCTGTATTTGAAGCGGGCTTATTAAAATTAAAATGTCATCTAATTGACGCTCTAGCTCAACCGGGCGGCCAGTGCTCTGAATTATACCCTAAAAAACCTATATACGATATTCCCGGTTTTCCTGAAGTACTTGCTGGTGATCTAGTAGATAACCTAATGAAACAGATTGAGCCTTTCCAGCCTGGGTTTACTTTAGGTGAGAGAGCTGAAACCATCGAGAAGCAAGAAGATGATTGCTTTATCGTTACCACTAGTAAAGGCACTCAACACAAAGCAAAAGTGGTCGCCATCGCTGGTGGATTGGGTTCCTTTGAACCACGTAAACCTGCGATAGATAATCTTGAAAAATATGAAGATCGTGGGCTCGTCTACATGGTAAAAAATCCAGAAGACTACCGCGACAAAAAGGTGGTGATCGCCGGTGGTGGTGACAGTGCGCTCGACTGGACCGTTTTTTTAGCAGATGTTGCTAGCGAAGTAACGCTTGTGCACCGCAGGGAAGAATTCCGTGGGGCGCTGGACAGTGTTGAGAAAGTTCAAGAACTAGTCGAGGCAGACAAAGTGCGCTTGATTACACCAGCCGAAGTCATGGAAATTAAAGGGGATGAAAAAGTTGACTCTGTAATCGTGCGTCATAATGACAAAGCGCGACGCATGGAAGAAATTGAATGTGACGCTTTCATTCCATTATTCGGACTCTCGCCTAAATTAGGACCTATCGCAGATTGGGGTCTTGAAATCGAGAAAAACGCCATCAAAGTGGATAATACCCTAGACTATCAAACGAATATTCCAGGCATTTACGCTATAGGAGATGTAAACACCTATCCTGGTAAATTAAAATTAATCCTTTGTGGTTTCCATGAGGCAACGTTAATGTGCCAGAGTGCCTACCAACGCATTTTTCCAGATAAGAGGTACGTAATGAAATACACTACGGTAGGTGGTGTAAGTGGTTTTGATGGATCACAAAAAATTGCTGAAAAAGCAGTCGTAAAAAAGATTTCTCAAAAAGAAGCGGTCGATGAATGATATTAAAATGACCATCATAGACCGCGAGGGCGTGCGTCATGAAGTTGAAGCTCCTACTGATATGAACATGAATGTCATGGAAGTTTGTAAAGCCTATGAATTGCCTGTACAAGCCGTTTGTGGCGGTATGGCTATGTGTGCCACCTGTCAGTGTTATATCATAAGCGATCACGACATTCTCGAGCGCAATGATGATGAAGAAGCCATGTTATGGGAAGCTGAAAACGTTAAAGACAATTCCCGCCTTGGCTGCCAAATTCCCATTACTGAAGATCTTGAAGGGCTTGTAATAGAACTCGCCCCAGAAGCTGACTGATTATTAAGATTCTGCCTCAATTTCGTCAGTATCTTTTTGTCTTTTGAGCATGGAAATGCCTGCAAAGAAGAAGATAACACCCAGAATTATACAAGGCCATGTAGCTGCTCCCATGGCAATACTACCGAAAACGCCCAATACTCCCAATATCAAGGCGATCGCTCCTCCTACCGCCATGACTAAACCTAATATTTTGATCATAATTCAAATAATTAACTCAAAACTACTCACAACCAGTCGCTATACTTCTTAAAATCAATGCAATTATTTATTGCACCTTCACAATTCCTAATTTCTCATAGTAAAACCTTCTGGGTAGTAAAACCGTCACTCCTTTTTTCTCGTTTATTTAAAAAGATGCTTTAAGTTCGTACCATCAACATGCCTTTGAACGAGAAATCTCATAATACAGTCGTCCTCATTTTTGCCGATGACGCAAAAAATGACGCAAGGCGTAAGAACCTGGATGCTGCAAAAACAGCATTTGATTTTCTGATCGAGAAAACCGTTTCGGTGGTTCAGCAAACTGGATTGCCCTACATTCTGCATACTCGAGACCTGCAACAAGGAACAACTTTTGGGGAGCGTTACGATCATGCTTTGCAATCTGCTTTTGATCAAGGGTATGAAAAGGTCGTTTCCATCGGGACTGACACACCCGCACTCTCTGCTACTCATCTTTTGCAGGCGTCGCAGCGCATATCAGAAGGTCAAGTGGTTTTGGGAAAGTCGCATGATGGTGGTTTTTATCTTTTAGGTATTGATAAGTACGCTTTCGCGAAAGCGAGACAACCCCACTCCCACCTTGACAGTTTTGAGAATCTTCCCTGGCATTCAGAAAGAGTTGCTCGGGCACTCGTGAGATTACTCAGTCAACAGCGGAATACTATTTTCTATTTAGAGAAACTGCACGATCTTGATGCATTTGAGGACTTCAAAAAGATTCTAGATTCAGGCAATCTCAACTGTAAAATCACGATCGATTTGTTCAAGTCGTTGATTCACATCGAGAATGATTTGGTTATCAGTTTTTCAAATTTCAAAAAGAGAACTCCTCTTAAAATTCTAGGTAATAAAGGCTCACCACTAGCGGCTTAACCATTGTCATTTCAGCGCTATATGCGCCTTTAATCAAACCTTTTACTTAAATTAAATGAAACAAATTACCCTTTGGGTCATGTTGCTATGCGGCGCGTGCCTTTTTTCACAAGATCTTACGGTAACCGTAATCGATTTTACAACTACAGAAACCGTAGGAAACACGACCATTATCCTAGAAAATGCTTCTCGTAACCTGAGTATCGAGCAACAAACAGACGAGAAAGGAAAAACCATTTTCAAAAACCTACCGTCGATCAATGGCTACGTGGTGCGCTTTGCTGGGAACGATCAGTATAACGAGGCGGCAAGTGAAAAGCTGGACATCAGATCTAATGAGAACCCATCAGTTATTTTATCGCTATTACCTAAAAATGATAATACGCTAGATGCAGTAGTCCTAAACGCTGCCCAAAACGCGCGTATCAATAGACGCGATGCAGAGGTTTCCTTTGAACTGGAGGCTGAAGAAATTCAAGAAATCCCAGTGGAGGCACGTGATATCACCAGAGTACTTTACCGTTTACCTAACGTGACTCAAGCCACCGGATTCTATCCCGAGGCACCTAATGTGAGTATTAATGGTGCCAACCCGCTTTTTGCATCTTACACTATCGATGGGATGGATAACAATGAGCGTTTCTTGGGAGGTCAGCGTTTTAATATTCCAGCTGGTTTTGTGAAGGACATTACAGTGTTAACCAATAACTACAGCGCAGAATACGGACTTACAGAAAATGGGGTTATCGACGTCACCACAAAATCAGGAACTAACGAGACTACTGGAGAAGCTTTTTTCATCACTCGTCCCGGTCCAGCAATCGATGGTACCAGCCAGTTTGCACAGCGCGACCTATCGGGTAACCAAGTGAAAGAAGGATTTGCTCGTTACCAAGCCGGTGTAGGTGTAGGAGGAGCACTTGTCAAGGATAAAACTTTCTACTACATCAATCTTGAACACACCACCGATGTAAAAGATAATTTACTGACCTCACCTGCGCTAGGTGTTGCAGAAACAGTTGAAGGGACTAACTACTTCAATTATTTTTCGGCAAAAATAGACCAACTGTGGAGCGACAATTTTAGAAGCTCGTTGCGCGCAAACGTGGGCTTTGTAGGCATCGAGCGTCAAGGTGGCGGCCTGGATGGTGGTGCTACGTTCCCAAGTGCGGGAGACACTCAAGAACGCAACAGCATTAATATCGCCTTGAAAAACTCATATTCTATAGGCGGGTTATTTGCTGAAACCAATCTACAGTATTCTAGATTCCGCTGGGATTATGCCATGCCTAATAATCCTGGCAGCCCTCAAGTAGTGGTTAGAGGACCACTGGATCAGACGCTGGCGATTTTAGGACATCCAGGCTTTGTATTTGACGAAATCGAAAATACCGTTCAGTTTCAGCAAAAATTCAAGTATTATCTGGAAAATCACAGCCTTAAAGGAGGGTTCAATTATATAAGAGGTGATCATGAACTTTTTGGTGGTGGGGTTCCCAATGGCTCTTACACCGTAGACTTAACACAGGCACAACTCGATGCCCTTACCGCCCAAAACCTGGGAGGCAGCCTGAGCATTAATGATATTCCTAGCGACGTTGAGGTTACTAATTACTCCATTGAACTGCGTCCGACTTCATTTGGTCGTGACCAATCCATTTATTCAGTTTATGCTGAAGACTTGTGGTCAGTTAACGAGCGGTTGAATATTACTTTGGGATTGCGTTATGACTACGACAATCTTTCTGTAGGTGGTGGTGATGATGGTGACACTAACAATATTGCTCCAAGGTTCAACCTGAACTATAAGCTTGATGAAAAAAGCGTTTTAAGAGGTGGATATGCCATGAGCTATGGTAAGATTCCTTATACCGTGTACAGCGACGCGCTACAACAAAATACAACCAGTGAAGATTATAAAGCACAGATTCAAGAGTTTGTAGACCAAGGCATCTTGCCAGCCGATACCGATGTTGATCAAGTTACTTTCAACGGAAACTTAACTGCAAATGTAGCAAGCGTTCCCTACCTCAACGGTCCTGGTGCAAGCACGTTGCAAGCAGATCGTGAGGGCGTTTTTTCAAACGAGCGCAGAATTTTGAATCCGAATGGGTATGACAATCCGTATTCTCATCAGTTTGCGATAGGTTATCAAACACAGATAGGAAATGATAAACTGTTCTTTGTAGACTTAATCCACAATCGTGGTGAAGATCTTTTGAGATTGAGAAACCTCAACGCAGCATCAGACTATGAAGTAGATCCTGACAATCCCATCATCAGAACGCCAGCAGAAGCTGATGCCACCCGACCTATCGCTATTGATAATGGAGGTGCGACCATAAATGGCGTGCGCAGGACAGGAGTTGCTCGTAATGTCGTTATGACTGAAAGCGGTGGTAAATCACGTTACTACGCTGCAAGTTTCAACCTTCAGAAAACCAGAGGTAAAGATGCTTATTCCTACCGCATCAACTATACACTCGCTAGTTTAGAAAACGACACAGAAGATATCAACTTTAGAGCCCAAGACGGCAACAGATACGGGACAGAATTTGGTCCTTCCATCAACGACCGTCGTCATAATATTAATGGAATTTTCAATTACTACCCTTTTGAAGGAACCACAATAACCTTTGCGAGTTTGTTGCAGAGCGGTCAGCCTATTAATCGTATCCCAGAACCTATTGAACTAGGTTTCACACCTGTAACTGATGCCAGCGGAAATCTTACTTACGTAGACGCAAACGGCACTCCTTTTACTACAGATTTAAACGGTGATGGTTCTGCCTTTGGAGATGCTTATGTAGGGAATAGTGATCGTTATCCAGGCGAGGGTCGTAATAATGACAGACTTCCGTGGTCGGTTAATTTTGATTTGGGAGTTCAGCATCAATTTGCCTTGGGAGGTGATCAAAGGCTAGAATTAAGAGCAGATGTTTTCAACGTATTTAATGTGGAGAACCTGAGCGGTTACAGCAACAATGCAACTCAATCAAACCAGATCCAAGCAGGGAGCGCAGCCAGCGGCAGGTTTATCCAGAGAAATGCTGGACCGCCTAGACAGTTTCAATTTGGTGTGAGGTATTTGTTTTAAGATTAAGTCTAAGCTTAAGTTTAAGCACAAGTTGAAGTTGAAGTATAAGATGATCGTTAGGTCGAGTGTCGCGACGGTAGGAGCGATGTATCGAGACCCGGGCACAAAATGATTTTTTAGGGTACGCTTTCGCGAAAGCGGTGCAAAGTAGAATGAGGAAAAGTAAGGGCGGATCGCATCCGCCCCACAAAAAGAAAAAATGAAAAAAATAATAATATTAATCACGATCCTAGCGCTCGCAGCTTGTAAAAGCGACAGCAAAAACGAGCAGCTCGATCTCAAAAACGCAAGTTGGCAGCAAATCGAGACTGAGGCGCTAGGTAAAACCGTCAACATGATGATGTGGGCTGGAGATCCCAAGATCAACGATTACATGAAAAACTACGTTGCTCCAGCTGTTAAAGAGAAGTATGACATAGACCTTGAGATCTCTAGTGGGCAGGGAAACACCATCGTACAACTATTGATGACTGAGATGCAGGCCGGAAAGGATGGAAACGTAGATATGATGTGGATCAATGGCGAGACCTTTTATCAATTGAGACAGATCAATGGCCTTCATGGACCTTTTGTGGACCAATTGCCCAATTCTCAATTTGTGGATCTCGACAATCCCTTCATAGGAAAAGATTTTCAAGAACCTATTGAAGGTATGGAAGCGCCGTGGGGAAACGTTCAAATGACGCTGATTTATGATAGCGAGAAAACTGATCAGTTGCCGCAGTCGCGTGAGGAATTGCTCGCTTTCGCGAAAGCGAACCCAAACAAATTCACATTTGATAATCAATTTACCGGCTTGACCTTTATGAAAGCTCTACTCATTGATATTGCTGGTGGGGAGCAGGCCCTAGCTGGTGATTTTAATGAGAAAAAATATGGAAAGTATAGTAAAGCACTGTGGGCATATCTGAGAGAATTGAAGCCCTATTTATGGAAAAAAGGCGAGACCTTTCCTGAAGATGTCGCTCAAATGCACCAGCTGTTTGCTAGCGGTGAATTATTGATGACCATGAGCAACAACGATGCAGAGGTGGATAACAAAATCAACGAAGGCTTATTTCCAGAAAGCGCGAGAGCCTACGTTCCTGAATTTGGCACCATTCAAAACAGCCACTATCTGGGCATCGCAAAAAATGCGGTGGACAAGGCAGCGGCCATGGCGGTCATCAACTTTATGATCTCACCAGAAGCACAGCTCAAAAAACAGAATCCTGAGGTTTGGGGAGATGGCACCGTACTGGACTTAGATAAATTACCGGGAGATTTCAAGACAAAATTTCAAAATATACCGGCAAGAAAATATGCTCCCAAAAGATCAGAGATACAGAAAAACGCCTTGCAAGAACTCGCACCAGAATATATGATACGCCTTGCCGAGGACTTTAGAAAAGAAATCATCAACGGTTAAAATTACAGTGAAAGAAACAGTGTGATCAAAAAACTATCCATAGCAATTTTTATTCTTATTGCGGCAGTACCTGTACTGCTAGGTTTAGGGTATGCTTTAATGTATAGTTTGGGGTTGACAGGAATTTTAAGTGAGGGATTCACTACTACTCATTGGGAGGAAACTTTGATCACTACGACGTTTTGGAAATCGCTGGGATTTAGCCTTTATATTGCTCTAGTAGTGATGCTAATTTCCCTATTTTTCTCTCTGTGGATCGTGATCTCTTGGATAAAACAACTGAATAAGGGATCACTGTCCTACATCACCTATTTACCGCTGGCTTTTCCAGCAATCGTGATGGCGTTTTTTAGTTTCCAATTATTATCAAAAAGTGGATTCATGAGCAGGGTGGTCTATAAAATGGGCTGGATAGATAGTCTGGAGCAATTTCCAGATTGGACAAATGATGAATTCGGAATCTCGATCATATTTAGTTTGTGCCTGTTGATCACACCGTTCTTTATCATTCTGTACTCCAATCTGTATCAAAATGAACGTATCGCAGAATTAAAAGCTCTGGCAATAACATTGGGCGCAAAGCCTTCTCAGGTTATTTTTAAGGTGATTGTACCTATTTTATTGAAAAAAAGCGCGTTTACCATCATGCTTTTTGTGATTTTCATCATGGGAACCTATGAGATTCCGCTGCTGCTAGGACGTCAGAATCCATCGATGCTGTCTGTGTTTATCGTTCAGAAGCTACAGAAATTCAATCTGGCAGATATCCCTCAGGCTTATGCCATCGCGGTGATTTATATTTTACTCATCGCAAGTATCATAGCCCTGGTTTACAAGACTAGACCCACCTTTTTTAATTCCAGCAGCAGCTCATGAAAAAAGTTCTACAAATACTTTTTGCGCTATCGATCGTGTTCCCGATTGGATTTCTGGTGGTGTTGAGTTTGGGTCGCAACTGGCCGTATCCGGTGGTATTACCAAAATCGCTTTCGTTGGAAAACTGGAGTTTTTTACAGCAATCAGATAGTGAGTTGTGGCAAACATTTCTGCTCTCGCTTCTTATCTCTATCATTGTCGCTACTGCTACCACGGCGCTGGCATTTGTAACCAGCAAGCAACTGGCGCAAAGTAAATATCGCAATAAATTGATGCTACTTGCCTATATTCCTTACGTATTGTCTCCCGTGATACTCGCGGCAACCTTACAATATTACTTCATCTACGCCAGTCTTTCTGGAAGCGTGGCCGGAGTGTTGCTCGCCCAGGTTTTTATCGCTTATCCATTTGCGGTGATCATACTGAACAATTTCTGGAACCATAAGATCAAGTCTATGGAAGAATTGTCCCGTACTTTGGGCAGTAGTAGCTGGCAAACTTTTAAAAAGGTGTTGATCCCGGTTTCTAAAAATGCTTTATTACTGTGTTTTTTTCAGACGTTTTTGATCTCATGGTTTGAGTTTGGGTTGACTAATTTGATCGGTGTGGGAAGCGTGCAGACCTTGACGGTAAAAGTTTTCAGTTATGTCAACGAGGCCAATATCTTTTACGCAGCCCTCGCCAGTTGCTTGCTTATCGTACCGCCCATGATATTGATTTGGCTGAACAAGAAATACATTTTTGCCACAGAAACCGTAATTTAAGAACCTTGGATGCACTGCTAGACATACAGAACATCACAAAAAGCTTCGGTACGGAGAAGGTTTTGGACAACGTGACTTTCCAGCTAGCCGAGCATGAAGTGTTGAGTGTTTTGGGTAAATCTGGTAGTGGCAAAACTACTTTGCTCAAGATTTTGGCCGGTCTGGAGCGAGAAGATAGTGGGGAAATTACGCTTTCGCGAAAGCGTATGAACGACACGCCTCCTAACAAGCGCAACATCGTTTACCTTTACCAAGAGCCGTTGCTGTTCCCGCACCTCAACATCGAGGAAAATGTCGCTTTTGGATTGCGCATACGTAAACAGCCCAAGGGACAAATCACCGCTAAAGTCGCTGAAATGCTGGAGGAAATAGGCCTTTCAGAACACGCAAAAAAAATGCCTCACCAGTTGTCTGGTGGTCAGCGACAACGCGTATCCTTTGCTCGAGCTCTTGTGATCAACCCAAAAGTTTTGTTGCTGGATGAACCTTTTGGCGCTCTGGACTCAGAAACACGCACGCAAATGCAACAATTGTTCAAGCGCGTATCAGCAAAATATAGGCTTACTTCGCTTTTCATAACCCACGATCTCAAGGAAGCACTCATTATGGGAGACCACATTGGGAAAATTGAGAAGGGCGTGTTTAAGAAATATAAATCCCAAGAAGAATTCTATAACGACGAGACCAGCGGCGTGCGTCAGGAAGCCGAATTCTGGAAACAATTTAATCCATAACCTATGATCAAAGCAGCAGTCATATCAAATGGCCTGGAAGGTTTGCACCACCAGTTCAACTCAATTGAAGAGGTTAACTATGATATATTAACCATTGACGCTCATTTTGATCCGGACTTGGATCTCTATGATGTGCTGGTCGTTCCCAACGGCAGCGACCACATTGCCTTATTTAAAATCAAGGATAAAATAAAGAGCTTTCTGGATCAGGGGAAAGCTTTGATTTGCGTGGACGGCTGGTTTACCCGCTGGATTCCCGGCAATCAATGGATCATGGACAACACTAAGAAAACCATTGACGTGCGATACAAAATCAAAAATGACCGTTATGGAATTTTTGAAGATGTGGACATCAACTCTTTTATCTACTCGCACGGCATAAGTGGCTGGTGGGCTTGTGGCTACATAGACGCCGCTCCAGAAGCTGATATCGTGGTAGAAGACACCTGGAATCGTCCCATCATCGTACTGGACGAGCACACAACAAATGGATTGATCTTCATGACTGCCAGCGGCCCACTCGCTGATGCCACCGGGCAAACCACAGATGACAAAAGCTCCATGAGTGATCTTCCTAAATTGTTCAAAAACGTCATAAAACTCATCGCTTCTAAAAAGCAGGAAAAGGAATTACCACTCACAACATAAAATATGTCAAAATGAAAAAAATAGGAATGATATTTAATGGAGTGTGGAGCCACTACACCTTTGCTACCGCCCCAAAATATAAGCATCTGATCAAGCTGATCTATATCTTTGATTTTGACGAGCAATCGCTGGAAGGTTTGGAAGCCCTGATCATCCCGTTTCAATTAAATCAGAAAGAACTCTCCAAACGCAAGGACTTGATCTACCAATTTTTAAAGAATGGAAAAAAGGTATTTGTAGAAGGTGATTCATCCATGGATTGGATCGATGGGAAATGGGAGGATCGCCCGGTCAATAATTACTGGTGGGTGGAAGATCCTGAGAATCCGCCGGTGAGTGAGACTGATTTTAGCCACCCGGTTTATCAAGGCTTGAGTCAGCGGCACAGCTGCTGGCACACGCATGGTTCCTATGTGAGCATGCCATCGCAGGCCACCGCCATTCAGTTGAAACCTGATGGCGAGATCATCACCTGGCAAACCCACCAATACGGCGGTACCTTAATGGCTACCACTTTGGATCCCATAGTTGAACACGGTGTCCAGCAAATCACGCATTTGGACAATTACGTCGATAATCTAATTGAATGGCTGAGTGGCGAGCGGCCTACTGGTAAATTTGAAGTACCTCGTGAGAATTATGGTGTTGCAAGTCATGTGGCTTGATGAGGGTGACGCTTTCGCGAAAGCGAGATTTTACTAATCAATAATATAGTTTCACTCATTTTTGCTAAAATTAGGCTTTCTGTTTCTTCATCTTGCTGGAAATATTAATTATGAACAGTTCGAAAATAGTATTCTTAGTAATTATCATTCTTTCTATTACCTGCTCTGGTCAAAGTGTCAACGATCAAATCAATGGCAAGGTGAAATCTGTCAGAGAAAAAGTGACGGATTTTAGGGAAGGAGAACAACAGATTTATTTGGATGCAAGTGTTGAAGGTGGGTATTTAAGGAGTTCATGGGAACGCGAGTTCTGGATAAATCCGAATGCGTTTCAGGTTTGGTTCAATACGCCAAAAGCAGAATATCGTAATTCACTCAAGATTTATGATGATGAGGGTAAGATCTACAAAGAGGAATATTATTATGCGAATCAAAATATTGTCATAGCGTATAACTATGAATACAACGAGCTAGGAGATTTAATTGTAAAGAATACAGTCGATAACGGATACTTTGGTTCAATACATAATGACTATACCAAATCTTATACGATGTACTCTTATGACCAGAACAAAAATGTCACTTACGAAAAAACCAAATACGAGGATTTGAATTTTGAGGTTGTTGATCGAGCACACTTACCTAACGGAAAATTACTATTTGAATTCAAAACAAACTCATTCGAGAATGACATGGAAGAAAAATCCTTTTTCTGGTATGACGATAATGGCAATCGGGTTGCGAAGGGAAAAAGCTATCAGAAAGGGGACAGTCTCTTAGTTCATCATGATTTATATCAAAATGGAAAAAAGATCGCATCTTATTTCCCATTTAAAATAAAAGAGTATGTCAACATGGACAGTTTGATACTATTAAATCCAAAAAGAGATATGCTGTCAAAAGTCTTAGAATACAATTCTGAAGGAGATCTGGTAAAGGAAATATATAATTCTATACCACGTGGTCTGAATAATATTATAAGTAGTCGAATTGTGTCCTATGCTTATAAAAATGGTCGATTGATTTCTAAAATGACTAAAAACAAAGACTCCGTAATTACAGATCTCGAGACTTATGAATATGATGGCAAAGATAATTTGCTAAGAAGTTATTTTAAACATTGCTGGGGTTCAGCTATATTGAAGAAACCCTGTTCAGAGACCAATATAACTTACTCCTATAAAAAAAATCACCTGCAATCATTGAGTTACCACTCAATAGATTTAAATGGGAAGGAAAAAAATTACGATTTGAGGTTTGACGAAGAAATTGACCACAAGGGAAACTGGATCAAAAGAGTGAAGTGGGTCAATGGTGAACACTTCGCCACTTGGACACGTGAAATCGAATATTACGATTAGCATTATTTTGCTAAATGCAAGAAAACATGAAGAAAGATTTTAACCACTTACAGTCCCTTTACTGGGTATTTACCCAATTGTGTAACGATGACTGTGACCATTGCTATAATGACAGCAGCCCTTTTGGGAAGCGCATATCGCATGACGACTGCATGGCGATCATTGATAATATGCCAGATCGCATTGATCGGATTATTTTGAGTGGTGGTGAACCGCTGGCAGATATTAAATTGTTGCATGCGATTCTGGACAAGATCCAAGAAAAGTACCAAGACGCTACTCAAGTTATGATCCAAACCAATGGTGATTTACTCAACGAGGAAAAACTACAAACCCTTATCGATAAGGGAGTCAGTCGTTTTGACATCGCCAGCATAGATCGTTATCACAAAAAAGCGGGTAGCCGCCTAATGGAACTCGCCGATATTTTTGAGAGCTGTGGCGTGGTGGGAACTGAAAAAGACCCCTTGATTGAAGGGGAACATTATCTTGCCGAAAATTCGCTGAGCTGGGGCTACTGGGGCGCGAGTGAAGAAATGTGGCTGGGAGGTAACTGGGCGCGTGGCAAAGCGATGAAACACGACATCTGGATGAAAGATCCCGATCACAACTTCTGTACGATTTTAAGTGGTGCGCGTAATTTTTTAGGCGGTTATGATGACATCCCAAATGAAATAAGCATTCAGCTCTGGCGCATCAATCCCTGCTGCCCGGGAACCCACTTCCCGATGGGTGATGCGAGAAAACAAAAAGTAAGCGAGGTACTCAATCGTGCCAGCAAGAATTTTGTCTTCAAAATGCTCAACGATGGCGAGCCACTAAAAATGGGACTGGAACTGGGCGTGAGTGAAGAAGAAGCAAAAGCTAAAAACGATGAGCTCAAAAACATTTGCCTCTACTGCGACCACTTTTTAAAATGCAACAAGGATAAAATTTTTGACGAAAACGGCGTCATGGCTGATGTTGAGGAAGTACAAGGCTAGTTGCTGCCAACGCCCGCAAATCAATCGCCCCTTCCTCATAAGTATTAAAAAAAGGTACGCCATTCTCATCACAAGTAGCTTTCCATTGTTCCACGCTACTCCTATAATTAGAACCGTCGCTGATGATGGCTTTGGGCTTGAGCTCTTCAATCAATCGTTCCAGATTGATTTTGGGCGAGTGGGAAAGTAATACCAATTGGTTTTTAGGTGCAGCATGCCAAACACCGGTAGAATCGATCCGTATCAAATAGACTTCCTTAAAGCTGAATTCGTTTTTAAGATGAAGCGTGTCCAGCTGCCTATCACGATGCGGAGAAATATTAATTAATCGCTCAAGACTGGTTTGCGCGCGTAAACTGTCCATTTTTGACAGATCGACGAGCAGATGTGCGTGCTCATTGTTACTCAAACTTATGGCACTTCCACGCGCTTGATGTAAAAGCAGCACTTTGTTTTCATTGTAGGTCGTATCTATAATTATTCCTATAGTTATTAAAACAACCAAAGCAGTAAGAGAAACATGCAACATCCAGTTCGGCCGCATCCAGGTGATGATTTGTCGGCGGGATCTTTTTACATAGGGTCTCAAATAAAGTGCAATCCCAATAATGATTATGTATAACAAGATGAGCTCATACAGTTCTACATAAAGATCTTTGAAAATAAAAGTATCATAAGAACTGATATTCCCTACGAAGCTGATGATCCATTCAAGAGCATTATTTAAAGCTGAAACTAACCATGACGACGGAGCATTTACCAGCAACAAAACAATCAGTAAAAGCGCCGCACCGATTATAAACGGTAAAGAAGGCAGCAAAACCATGTTTCCCACTAAGAACAATCCTGGTAACTGATGAAAATAGAAAACGCTCAAAGGAGCCACACCTATTTGAGCAGCCAGCGTAACCGTAAGAATGTTCCAGAAGAAATCTTTGATTTTATTGCGCCAGGGCCACACGCGCGCCAGTATAGGCTGAAACAAAACGATGGAATAAACGGCCATATAACTGAGCTGGAAACCAACTTGAAAAAGCAAGCGAGTATCGACAAACAGAAGAACAAAAGCGGACAAGGTAAGTGAATGAAATACAGATGCTTTTCTGTTAATATTCATTCCTACCGCCACAAAGGAGAACATGGTCACGGCTCTAAAAATCGAGGGCGACAACCCAGTCATCATTGCAAAACACCATAGCAGAAATACTACAATCCCACTCTGGATCCAGTTCCCGTTTTTCAATCGTAATACGGGTCTAGTAAGCCATCGCAAAATCAACAATATGATTCCCACGTGCAATCCGCTCAGAGCCAAAATATGGATCACTCCAGCATCTCTAAAGCTTTTGGTGATTTCTGGATCAATGTTTTGACGTTGTCCTAACACTAAGGCTTCAATCATGGATCTAGGCTCAAGATGTAACCCAGATTGAGCTAATTCATTGAGAATATTTTCCCTCAAACGGTCTAAGAAACCTAAGTTTTCAGAAGTGGAGTTTACGACTTCAAAAACATTGGGTAAATCCACATAAAGTTGCCCGTAAACATCGATGCTGGCGAGATATTCTTTATAGTTGAAATCTCCAGGATTGCGTGCATCACTAGCATCATTAATATCATCATAAACGAGCAATTCTTGACCTACATTGTAAGAAACTGAATCGGCTCTTTTGAAAAGGACTAAAATGCGGCCCGTAGAAAGCTTGCCATTGATTTCTTTAACATCGGCATAAAATCTAGAATTGAATTCATTGGGTGTCAAGCGATCAGTAAGTTTGAATTTGATCAGGTGCTCCTCTCCTATCACATCTTGATTTGTGAAATGATGCTCAGGCAGCTGCTGTGCACGATAAGACAAAAAACTGCCTAGCCCAAAGAAGAAGGCCAGCACCGACCCACCATAAACATACTTTTTCACCCACAAGGGCTTCAAAAATCTGGAGATCAGAATGATTAATAGAAAGATGCCTATTGAAATTTGCGCAAATTCAAATTGTATTACATTAAATCGGGCAGCAATGATTCCGGCGATGAACAGAAACAAAATCCTATAAAATGGGTAGGACATGCGATGGGATGCGTTGGTTCGAGCATTAAAAATAGAAAAAAATCTTAAACCTTTGGTATTAAGCTTATTGACATCAGTGGGTTTTTAAAAGTTCTCGCTTTCGCGAAAGCGAGATCACCTACACTTTTCACACCTCTGAAAACTCGCTAGACATCGAAGCTTTTTGAATCGAAAAAATGGATCAGCTAGAATCCAAAATCAGATTTTTTCAAACTGAGAAATGGAGTTATTCACAAAAACCAATGTTATGCTAATCTAAATTCTTCGGTAAAAATCGAAGTAGGAATTTACTTAATTATTCTACGCTTAGCCTAGGCTATTTGGGCGTATTTTTCAATTATCAACAAGCTATTAAAAAAGTTTAAACAGGTTATTATATATCTGATTTTAAGATCGTTGAAGTTATCACCAAGCTTGTTGATAAACTTTTGAAAAGAAGAATCCATCCGTTTTATTAAGTGTTTCATTTTTGGGGAACTTTACCTCTACCTAAAACCCAAAAATCATCTTGTCATGGACGTAACACACATCAGAAAGCGCGATTTCACCCTTAAAGAATTTGACCTCAGCAAGATAACCCAGGCTATTTTGAAAGCTATGCAGGCCACCCATAACGGAGCCGAGAATGATGCCCAAAATGTCGCCCTTGAAGTCTATAAAACCTTGATGGGTCGCAAGGAGCTTGACAATGATTATATTCCTACCGTAGAACAGGTTCAAGATATCGTAGAGACGCAGCTCATGGCTACAGAATTTCATGAAGCAGCAAAAGCTTACATACTTTATAGAAACGAGCGTGCTCTAGAGCGCAAGACTGATATTTTTGAGAAGCGTATCACGTTGAAGCCTTATGAATATCCACAGCTTTATGAATACGTTCCTGCCATAAGACACAGTTACTGGATCCATACAGAATATAATTTTACTAGTGACATCCAAGATTTCAAAACAAGACTGGACGATACGGAACGCAGTGCGATTAAAAACACCATGCTGGCGATCTCACAGATCGAGGTGGCGGTGAAGTCTTTTTGGGGAGACATCTACCACCGCATGCCCAAGCCGGAGATAGGTGCCGTGGGAGCAACATTTGCGGAGAGTGAAGTACGCCATGCCGATGCCTACTCGCATCTTTTGGAAATTTTAGGTCTCAACAAAGAATTCAAGACGCTTAAGAAGAAACCTGTAATCATGAAGCGCGTTCAGTATCTAGAAAGCGCTTTGAGAAGAGCAAAAAGCGATAGTGACAAAGAGTATGCAGAATCGATTCTTTTGTTCTCAATTTTCATCGAGCATGTGTCGCTTTTCAGTCAGTTCTTGATCATTATGGCTTTTAACAAGCACAAGAACATGCTTAAAGGCGTTTCAAATGTGGTTGAGGCAACATCAAAAGAAGAACAGATTCACGGCGACTTTGGCATCGATATCATCAAAATCCTTCAAACCGAGCATCCAGAATGGTTCACTGCTGAGTATGATGCAGCCATCCAGCAAATGTGTCGCGATGCTTATGATGCAGAGAACGATATCATCGACTGGATCTTTGAAAATGGAGAACTAGAATTCCTACCTAAGCAAGTCGTGAAAGAATTTATCAAAAACAGATTTAATAGATCGCTTACCAGTATAGGCAGTACGCCCATTTTTGAGGTAGATGAAAGTCAACTGAACGAGACAGAATGGTTTGACGATGAGATCATCGGCACAAAACATGGAGACTTCTTTGTGAAGCGCAGTGTGAACTATTCCAAGAAGACAAAAAGTGTTACTGAAGACGATCTATTTTAAGATACTACCCCTATGAAAGCTATACAACAAGAAATTCAAGTACAAAAAGAACTCACTGCAGCTGAAAAACTGCAGCAAGCGAGAAAAGAAACCATCGCACAGCACAATGCTGATAAACCCTTTGCATGGTTGAATGAAAACAGCCGCAAGTTTTTGGGTGCTGGCTATCTGACTGATGGGGTATCGGCAGAATCGCGCATCAGAGAGATTGCTGAGCGTGCGGAGCAAATCTTAGGAATAGACGGATATGCCGATAAGTTCTACGATTATATGGGTCGTGGATTCTATTCTCTAGCGTCTCCGGTCTGGTCTAATTTCGGTAAAGAAAGAGGCTTGCCTATCAGCTGTTTCGGCTCTCATGTAGATGATGATATGGGGAACATTCTCTACACTCAGTCTGAGGTAGGAATGATGTCTAAGCTAGGTGGTGGTACTTCTGGGTATTTCGGTAAGATAAGACACCGTGGAGCACCTGTTAAAAATAACGGCGAAGCAAGTGGAGCGGTTCACATCATGCAGTTGTTTGAAAGCATGGTAGACGTTGTGAGTCAAGGGTCTGTGCGTCGCGGTAGATTCTCCCCTTATTTGTCTATCGAGCATCCAGACATCAAGGAATTTCTAGAAATAGGAACGGAAGGAAATCCTATCCAAAACCTAACACACGGTGTTACCGTAACTAGCAAATGGCTGGAAGAAATGAAGGCGGGTGATACGGAGAAACGTAAGATTTGGGCAAGAGTATTGCAAAGTCGTGGTGAGATGGGCTACCCGTACATCTTCTTCACAGACAATGCTAACAACGGTCGCCCAGAGGTATTCAAGGATAAAAACCTACCGATCTACGCGAGCAACCTGTGTACTGAAATCATGTTGCCGAGCAATGATCAGTGGTCTTTCGTTTGTGTACTTTCCAGCGTGAACCTACTTCACTACGACAAGTGGAAGGATACTGATGCAGTTGAGACCATGATCTACTTCCTCGATGCGATCATTACGGAGTTTATTGAAAAGCTGGAAGTTTACCGAGACAGCCCAAGCCGTGAGGACCGCCAGACGTTCTTGTTTATGGAGCGTGCTTATAATTTTGCCAAAGACAACCGTGCTTTAGGTTTGGGAGCTTTGGGATGGCACTCACTCCTACAGTCTAAGCGTTATGCTTTCAATAGTAAAGAAGCTTATGATCTGAACAGCGAGATTTTCAAGGAGATCAAGGTGCGCTCGTACAAAGCAAGTGCAGAACTAGCAGAGAAATTTGGAGAGCCAGAAACTTTGAAAGGTTACGGTCGACGCAATGCAACTTTAAATGCGGTTGCGCCTACAACTTCTTCGGCGTTTATTTTGGGACAGGTTTCTCAAGGAATTGAGCCGATCTGGTCAAACATTTATGTCAAAGACATCGCCAAGATCAAGACCACGATCAAGAATCCTTACCTAGAGGAACTGCTGACCGAAAAAGGCATGAATACTAAGGAAGTCTGGAGAGACATCAGAGATCATGATGGTTCTGTGCAGCATCTTGATTTCTTGACTCAGGACGAAAAAGATGTGTTCAAGACCTACAGCGAGCTGGATCAGTTGGATATCATCTATCAGGCGGCAAATAGGCAGAACCACATCGATCAGGGACAATCGGTAAACATTATCGTACATCCAGATATGCCGGTGAAGGACATCAATAAAATCCACATGACCGCGTGGGAACTTGGTTTAAAATCCTTGTATTACCAGCACAGCATGAACGCTGCCCAAAAATTCAAGCAGAAAAAAGAATGTGCGAGCTGCGAGGCTTAAGATTCTGAAATCAGTTAATTGAAACCGTTGATTTTAAGTCAGCGGTTTTTTTGTTTACGCTTTCGCGAAAGCGTGATAAAAATACAAGTATCTAACATACCAAGTATTTTTCATGACATGTTTCTAAAAAGCAAAATCTTAAGTTTAACTTCTGCAGAACGCTTTTAGAGAGTTTCCCTTGAGGCGTTGCGCTGAGCGGAGTCGAAGTGGAAATGTCCGCTGTAGCGGAAAAAGGGTGTTCGTGATGCTTTTTCAGATCCAGTCCAGCGAAAACATGCCTACACGGATAGCTGAGATGTCAGCTACGAAAAATCCTGAGCAATCTCCTCCAGCTCATTATACCATTCTGGACCAAATTTTCTGATCAAAGCCTCCTTGACAAATTTATAGACCGGCACGCTCAATTCTTCACCCAGCGCACAAGCATCATCGCAAATTTGCCATTTGTGGTAATTCACGGCTTTAAAATCAGTGTATTCTTGAATCCTGACCGGATATAAATGGCAAGAAATCGGTTTGTAGAAACCGGTGGCACCATCACGATATGCTGCTTCAATACCACACATCGCGGTGCCATCATCTTTAAAAATGGTATAAGCGCACTCTTTATTATTTACTAAAGTGGTTTCCAGCTCGCCGTTTTCTCGCTCGATCCAGTTGCCTTGCTCTTGTAGTGCGGCAATCCCTTCTGGGCGCAGGTATGGCTTAATGTTCTCATGTTCCTGATCTAGAATTTCCAATTCAGCATGTTCCAAAGGAGCTCCAGCCTCGCCCGCAACGCAACAAATCCCTTTACAAGCATTGAGATTGCATACAAAGTCTTTCTCTATAAGATCATCAGAAACGATGGTTTTTCCTAGCTGAAACATGATGAAAATTTTAGGAACCTGCAAAGATAGGTAAGCGCAACAGGACTCTATAAATGTAATTTGTCTTCTTGCTCCTAAGCTCAGCAACTCACAAACTCACAAACTCACAAACTCAATGACTCATCACCTCCCAGACTATTATATTTGCAAAACTCAACTCCACACATGAAATACAATCGCATCCTTCTCAAACTATCAGGTGAGGCTCTTATGGGCACCAGACAATATGGAATCGACCCAGTTCGTCTTGCTGAATATGCTGAAGAAATCAAGAAAGTAACTGAACTAGGAATTCAAGTTGCCATCGTAATAGGCGGTGGGAATATTTTCAGAGGAGTCGCTGGTGCTAGCAATGGTATGGATCGAGTGCAGGGAGACCACATGGGAATGCTGGCTACCGTAATTAATGGTCTAGCCCTTCAAAGCGCCCTTGAAGATGCTGATGTACAAACTCGATTACAAACTGCTATTAAAATCAACGAGGTGGCTGAGCCTTTTATAAGAAGAAGGGCAATACGTCATCTTGAAAAGGGTCGTGTGGTGATTTTTGGTGGTGGAACTGGAAATCCTTATTTCACAACAGATAGTGCTGCAGTTTTGAGAGCTATTGAAATTGAGGCAGATGTTATTCTTAAAGGGACTCGTGTAGACGGAATCTACACCGCTGACCCAGAAAAGGATACGAGTGCTACTAAATTTGACCACATCACCTTTGAAGATGTGTTGAAGAAAGGTTTGAAAGTTATGGACACTACAGCATTCACTTTGAGTCAGGAAAACGAGTTGCCTATTATCGTGTTTGACATGAACACTCAAGGCAATTTATTGAAGTTGCTTAAAGGTGAAAACATAGGGACTACGGTTCAATAAGTTCACGAACAATAATATATTTGTTTCTCTTAAGTAAGTAAAAGGTTATGAGCGAAGAAGTAGATTTTATAGTAGATAGCGCAAAAGAAGACATGGGAAAGGCGATCAAGCACCTTGAAAAGTCTCTACTCAATATACGTGCAGGAAAAGCAAGTCCTGCAATGTTAGGCGGCGTGATGGTAGATTATTATGGAAGCCAGACTCCATTAAGCCAAGTTGCAAATGTCAATACACCTGACGGTCGCACGATAAGTGTTCAACCCTGGGAAAAACAAATGATCCCTGAAATCGAAAAAGGAATCATGATCGCAAACCTAGGCTTGAATCCCATGAATAATGGAGAGAGTGTAATCATAAATGTCCCTCCACTTACAGAGGAACGCAGACGTGATCTTTCTAAACAAGCGCGTGCAGAAGGTGAAGAAGCAAAAATAGGTGTACGTAACGATCGTAAGGTGGCTATGAACGAACTCAAAAAGCTGGACATCTCTGAAGATCTGCAAAAAAATGTGGAAGTTGACATCCAGGAACTCACAGATCAACATATCAAAACTATAGATGAGATGATCGCTGTTAAGGAGAAAGAAATTATGACGGTTTAAAATTCGTTCTCAAATTATTCCGAGCTGTTTCAAATTATTTTGGAACAGCTTTTTTTTGTATAAAGCTCTGCTCATAATCTTATCTTAACACAATTTTTATGACCTCAACCCTTATTTACTTTTGATACAGAATTTATTTGTGTTGAGAATTTTTCTCTTTTTTATTTTAATAAGTCTTGGCTCAAACATTTTTGCCCAAGAACCTATTTCTGGAAAGGACTGGGTAGAGCAGTCCATTAACCAAAGAATCAATAATGACCCGCAGGTTAAATATACAGGGTATCAGTACAGCTCCTACCAAAATCTGAAAATCACCGGTGACCCAGAAGCTCTAACCGGACCAGGTTATAAAAAAACGGAACTCAGAAAAACCTTGAAACAGACTGGAGTTTTCTATTCAGAAAAAACCTCCATTTTTTTTAACGATCCAAAGGAAAGAGAGCGCGAGGTCATCACGGGAATTAATATGAGTGGCTTCAAGCAGCCGGTCTACCCCATTTACACCATTGAATTCCAGAGTCAGGACATCTATGACAAGGATTATGTAATTCTCGATCAGACCTATGTCAATCCGCTGAGTGAGAAAGGCCTTAAAACGTATAACTATCAAATTGAGAAAGACACTATAATCAACGGTAGACCTTCTATCAAGATCAGTGTAGATCACGAGCAGGAAAATGCGCCCAATCTTCTCAGAGGAGAGTTCTATTTTGATAAGCAAACAAAAGCTGTTGCCAGAGCGCATTACACAAATTTTGGCGCGTTAAATATCAGCGCGGTACACGAGTTACGTCTGGATGAAGAGCTGGAAGCCTGGATCACCACGAAGCAAGAACTCTTTATCAAAAAAGAGAAAACAGTCAAGGAGCTGGAGCTTTTCGGAGCGCGACTCGAGGTGGGACAAGAAAAGTCCAAAATGATCGCAGCACCCAGCGATGATCTCTATGTCATCATGCGCACCTACAACAGCAATCATCAAAAGGAGACCACAGCACCCTATGATTTTGACGGAGCTCGTATCGAGGTTCTAGAAAGCGCCTCGCAAAAAGAGTTGACCTACTGGAATCAGTTTAGGGATACAAATTCGTTCTCTAACGATGATCTCGCCCAATTCATGCAACTGGATAGTGTGATCACGGCAACTCGCGTAACTAGGAAACTGGAGACACTGGACAAGTTTAAAGTAGGTTATTATCCGGTTGGATTCTTTGACTTTGATCTGAAATACTTGGTGAAGTATAATGATTACGAAGCTTTCAGATTAGGTGTGGGCGGTACCACAAATGAGAAATTCAGCGAGCAATGGCGACTGGGCGGCTATGTTGCCTATGGGACTAAGGACCGGGCTTTCAAACACAAGATTAGCGCTGGATATAGACTTGATGAAGAAAGAAACACCTGGTTAAGTATCTACAGACAAGAAGATATTAACGAGTTTGCAGCAGAGGCTTTTCTTACTGATGCAAGAGTTTATTCCTTGTTTGAACCGCGATTGATCAACATTCCCACATTCTATCTTTTCACCGACTATGGAGTTAGCGTACAGCAGCGCCCCATGGCAAATATTCTTGGAGAGGTCTCGCTTTCGCGAAAGCGTATACAGCAAACCACTGCCTACCAGTTTCAACCAGACGATCGAGCATTTGACAACTACGTCCTTACAGAAGCGAAACTGGGTGTAAGATGGAGTCCACGCGAAGATTTCATGAGGACGCCTAGAGGATTTCAAAGTATTAAGAAAGGGTATCCAGTACTCAGCGGACAGATAACTAAAGGAGTCTCAAATGTTGTAGGTTCAGATTTTGACTACCTCAAACTATCTGGAAAAGTAGGTTATGTATTGGATAGTGGTAACGATCACGTGACTGAAATTCTCGTTGAGGGTCATTTTGCCAGCGGTCAGGTCCCGCTCACCCATTTGTTCCACGCATACCCCAACTCGCCTACAAAAGACGAGATCCTACAACGATTTTCCGTAGCGGGAAGACGCAGTTTTGAGACCATGTACTTTAATGAGTTTTTCTCTGATCGTATTGCGATTGCCCAGGTGCGACATAAGCTACCCGCTCTAGATATTGCCTCGTTTTTAAAACCAGAAGTCGTGCTCACCTCCAAATTTGCCATAGGCGATCTGGACGATCCTCAAGAACATTTGAATGTCGATTTTGATACACTGGAACATGGATATTTTGAAAGCGGATTAGAAATCAATAAACTGATCTTTGGTTTTGGGCTCAGCGCCAGTTACCGATATGGCGCTTACAACCTCCCAAAATTTGCCGATAACTTAGCCCTGAAATTTACGTTCTATCTAGAACTCTAAATTCTTACAAAACCTGCCGAACCCTTTTTTATTGATAACTTTGCAGCCCGCAAGATTTTATGCAAAAGTTACTGAGTTTTAGGTTTTGGAATGGTGTCGCACGTACAATTTTGCGCAATCGCGAGGTTATACTGGGCGTTCTCATTATTCTGACCGTATTTCTTGCATTTCAATGGAGACACATCAAGTTTACTCATACTGAGGCCAACTTACTCCCAGACGATCACCCTATCAATGAGGAATACAATGAGTTTCTAGACCGCTTCGGCGAGGAGGGAAATTTGATTATACTTGGTTTACCTGATGAGTCTCTACGGACCTACCAGCAGTTCAATGCTTGGAATAAGTTGGGAGACAGTCTGGAAAACTTTTCTGAAGTTGATTTTGTCTTATCTACCGGTAATCTACCCGACCTAAAAAAATCAGAGGATAATGATCGCTTTGTGGTGAAGGAGGTTTTAGAAAGCGACTTGAGTTCAAATAAAGAGCTCAAAGCTTTCAAGAATAAGCTATACAACGAGCTGCCGTTTTATGAAAATCTGATTTATTCTAAGCGTGACAGTGTTATTAGAACCGCGGTATATCTTAAAAAAGATATTGTAAACACAGTTACTCGTAAGGAGTTCATCCTTCAGGAATTTCAACCGCTTGTTGATGAATTTTCTGAAAAATATGATCTTGACATCAAGATATCGGGCATGCCATACATACGCACGCTCAATGCAAAAAACATTGTTGATGAGATCAGTTATTTTCTTCTCGCTGCGCTGTTGATCACTTCCGGGATTTTCTTTTTCTTTTTTAGATCCTGGCGAGCCACTTTTATTTCTATCGTTACGGTTATCATAGGCGTGATGTGGGCTTTTGGGATTCTAGGCTTCCTAGGTTATCAGATCACCGTTTTAACGGCACTTATACCGCCGCTCATTATCGTGATAGGTATTCCCAACTGCATTTTCTTAATCAATAAGTACCAGCAGGAAATAAAAAATCACGGTAATCAAGCCAAATCGCTGCAAAGAGTCATTACAAAAGTGGGTAACGCAACCTTGATGACTAACCTGACCACGGCGAGTGGTTTTGCAACCTTCATTTTTACGGAGAGTACGCTTCTTAAAGAGTTTGGTATTGTTGCTTCGATATGCATCGTGAGTATTTTTTTAATCAGTTTGCTGATTATTCCTATTATCTACAGTTACCTACCTGTTCCTAAAGATCGTCACCTCGAGCATTTGAGAAAAGAGTGGATCGGTGGTTTTGTAGCCTGGACGGAAAGTATGGTCAGACGTCATCGCATCGCCATATATATATCGAGCGTGGTCGTTCTTATGGTGAGCATGGTAGGCATGTATCAGATCAAGGTTTCTGGGAGTATGATTGAGGACATGCCCAAGAGTCTACAGTTCTTTAAGGATATCAAGTTTTTTGAAGAAAGCTTCGACGGCATCATGCCTTTGGAAATCGTGGTCAACACGCGCAGAAAAGAAGGTGTGTCAAAATCCAAAAACCTCAAAAAACTCAACAAACTCGAGGAACACATACTTGAAACGCCCGAGCTTTCCAAACCGCTTTCCATCGTCTCCATGGTTAAATATGCCAAACAAGCATTCTACGGCGGCGATACTGATTTTTATGATTTGCCCACGAGTAATGAACGCCTATTTATGGCTCCCTTACTCAAAGAAAGTGGCGGCGATGTTGCCATGATGCAGAGTTATGTGGACAGTACAGGTCAGTATGCCCGTATCACCACGTTCATGAAAGATATGGGAACTGATCGTATGAAACGTGTTGAAGAAGATCTGGTTGCCGAGATCGATAAGATTTTCCCTCCTGAAGATTATGATACGATTCTCACTGGTAAAGCTTTAATGTTCCAAAAAGGAACAAATTATCTGATCAACAATCTGGTTTTATCGCTGGGACTCGCCGTGATACTCATCGCTCTATTTATAGCGTGGATGTTCAAGAGTATGCGCATGATATTTGTATCGCTAGTTCCCAACTTATTACCCCTGATCATCACCGCTGGACTGATGGGTTATCTAGGAGTTGCCATCAAGCCATCGACTATTTTGGTATTTTCTATAGCCTTCGGGATTTCTGTGGATGACACGATTCATTTCCTCGCAAAATACCGTCAGGAACTCATTGCCAATAAATGGAAGATCAAACGATCTGTATACGGTGCGCTGCGTGAGACAGGAGTGAGCATGTTTTATACGAGTATCGTTTTATTTTTTGGGTTCTCGACCTTTACGATCTCCAGTTTTGGCGGTACGGTCGCTCTGGGAGCTCTTGTGAGTGCAACCCTATTGTTTGCCATGCTGGCCAATCTGCTTCTACTTCCCAGCATGTTATTATCTCTGGAACGCAGTATTGCAAATCGCAAAACCCTACGTAAGCCGGCGATTCCTCTTATTGCTAAAGAAGATTTTTCAGAAGAGGAGTGATTTTTCATAACAATATTTTTTTTTATTATCTCGCTTTCGCGAAAGCGTAACCCTCCTACCACATCGTACTTCATTTTTAACTAAGCAGGTATCACACGCAACTCGCGTAATCATTGCTCAAACGCTGCATTAAAATTATATTTGCCGATTGACGAAGTTTCCACTATGAAAAGAATAGCAGAGATATTGCAGGCAGAGCCTAGCTTGATTGAAATGACCGTGAGAGGATGGGTACGTAGCTTTAGAAACGACCGATTTATAGCTTTGAACGACGGTTCCACTATCAACAACCTACAGTGTGTGATCGAGCCAGAAAATCATGCCCAAGATATCTTGCAGAGCATAAATGTTGCGGCTGCCGTTGAGGTTAAAGGACATCTTGTAGAAAGTCAAGGTTCTGGACAACGAGTGGAACTTCAAACTTCTATGGTCAAGATACTCGCTACGGCAGATCCTGAAGACGTGAAGAAAACCGTTCTTTCTCCCAAAAGGCACAAACTGGACACCTTGAGAGAGCAGGCTCATTTACGGGTGCGTACTAATACTTTTGGCGCAGTGATGCGTGTACGAGCAGCATTATCCTTTGCCGTGCATAAATACTTTCAAGAGCAAGGTTTTTATCAGGCGCACACGCCTATTCTCACGGGTAGCGATGCAGAAGGTGCTGGTGAGATGTTTAGGGTGAGTACGCTGGATCCGAAAAATCCGCCGCTTACTGAAGAAGGAAAAGTAGACTATAGTAAAGACTTTTTTGAAAAAGAGGCAAATCTGACTGTTTCCGGACAGCTGGAGGCAGAGACCTACGCGATGGGACTGGGACAGGTTTACACCTTTGGCCCTACGTTTCGTGCTGAGAATTCTAACACGTCACGCCACCTTGCCGAGTTCTGGATGATTGAGCCAGAGGTAGCTTTTAACGATCTAGCTGCAAATATGGATCTCGCTGAAGATTTCATGAAGTACGTGATCGACTACGCCATGAAAAACTGTGCCGATGATATCGAGTTTCTAGAGCAACGCCTTGAAAACGAAGACAAGCAAAAGCATGCCGCAGAACGCAGCCCCATGCCTTTACGTGACAAGCTTAAATTTGTTTTAAAGAACAACTTCAAACGCGTTTCATACACTGAGGCGATCGACATCCTGAGAAACAGCAAGCCTAACAAAAAGAAAAAGTTCAAATACCCAGTGGATCAATGGGGAGCTGATCTGCAATCTGAGCACGAGCGCTATCTTGTTGAGAAACATTTTGAGTGCCCGGTCATTTTATTTGACTATCCAGCGACCATCAAGGCATTCTACATGCGCCTCAATGAAGCCGACGATGAAGGAAGGAAAACCGTGAGGGCCATGGATATCTTGTTCCCTGGGATAGGCGAGATCGTAGGTGGTTCACAGCGTGAAGAACGATACGACGTTCTCAAGCAGAAAATGCACGACATGAATATCCCAGAAGAGGAACTGTGGTGGTATCTGGAGATGCGCAAATTTGGTAGTGTGGTACACAGCGGCTTTGGACTAGGCTTTGAGCGATTAGTCATGTTTGTAACTGGTATGACTAACATTAGAGACGTGATTCCATACCCGAGAACACCGGGCAACGCAGAGTTTTAGAGAATAATTATTTTATTTCTTTCTTGTCATGCTGAACAAGCCCAGCGCAGTCCCGTACAGCTGTCGGGACAGCATCTCCTTGATCGGGACTTCAAAATCCATTTGTATCAAGGTTTTTTATCGAGTGTAAACTACGAAGACTCTGTTCCGATAACTATCGGAACGCTCGTACACTCACGTTCAGAGTGACAGTTCTTTAATTTGGTCTGTCATGCTGAAAGAGCTTTGCGACATTCAGCATCTGCTTGATTGGGACTTTGGATTCCATTTGTCTCGAGATTTCATTATCGAGACTTCACTACGAAGACTCTGTTCCGATAGCTATCGGAACGCTCGTACACTCACGTTCAGAGTGACAAGAATGATTTATGGATTGAGTCGCTATTATAAGATTGCAACCACGTTATTTTTTTAACAAATCCAGCTGAGCTAAATACCGCATTTAGTACATTTACCCTACAACTGGAAAT
Organism: Nonlabens spongiae; assembly: GCF_002117125.1. Classification (NCBI taxonomy): domain Bacteria; kingdom Pseudomonadati; phylum Bacteroidota; class Flavobacteriia; order Flavobacteriales; family Flavobacteriaceae; genus Nonlabens; species Nonlabens spongiae. Next base: position 2,780,282 of record NZ_CP019344.1, on the reverse strand, counting down.
CCATGCTTAAACAGTCGCTTAATTTCAAGCTTTCGCAGAAGCTTTCTCCTCAGCAAATTCAATTGATGAAGCTTATTCAACTGCCTACGCAGGCTTTTGAACAGCGCGTCAAAGCAGAACTTGAGGAAAATCCTGCACTCGATAGCGGTAAGGAAAAGAGCGAAGACGATTTTGATGAATTTTCAAATGAAAATGACTACGAAGACGGCAACGAGTCCATCGAGACAGAAATCAATGTAGATGATTATCTAAGCGATGATGATGTCCCAGATTATCGTACCAGAGCTAACAACTACAGTGCAGACGATGACGAGAAAAGTATTCCTTATGCTTCGGGAAAGTCGTTCACACAAACTTTACGGGATCAGCTTAGAACCTTACGCCTAGATGATGAAGAGTTTGAAATCGCAGAATATCTGGTAGGAAGCATTGACAATAGCGGCTACATACGCAGATCGCTGGAAGACATAGCCGATGATCTCGCCTTTACCCAAAATATCTATACAGATGTTGAAAAAGTGGAAAAGGTTCTTAAAGTGGTTCATAGCCTCGATCCAGCTGGTGTAGGAGCAAGAAGTTTACAGGAATGTTTAACGATTCAGCTTTCGCGAAAGCGAGAAACTCCAAGCACTGAACTCGCACTTAAATTGATCAGAGATAGTTTTAATGCTTTTAGCAAGAAGCACTATTCTAAGCTGATTGCCAAATACAACATCACGGAAGATGAATTGCGGGATGCGATCGACGAGATTGAGCATTTAAATCCCAAACCTGGAAGTTCGTACGCCGGTGGCAGCACGCGTATGGTGGAACAAGTGGTTCCAGATTTCGTGATCCGTATTAAGGATGGAGAATTAGAACTGACCTTAAATGGCAGAAATGCTCCAGAATTGCATGTGAGCAGAGATTACTCAAATATGCTCAAAGGATATAAGGAAGCTAAGGAGAAAACAAAATCTCAGAAGGACGCCGTTATGTTCATTAAGCAAAAACTGGACGGTGCAAAATGGTTTATTGAGGCCATTAAGCAACGCCAGCAGACGCTCTTCATGACGATGTCTACCATTATGGAATATCAAAAGGAATATTTCATGACGGGTGATGAGCGCAACTTGCGTCCCATGATCCTTAAGGATATTGCAGATAAGATTCAGATGGATGTTTCTACGGTTTCCCGGGTAGCAAATTCAAAGTATGTAGACACCCCTTACGGGACTAAACTTATCAAAGAGTTCTTCTCTGAATCCATGACGAATTCTGATGGTGAAGAAGTTTCTACTCGAGAAATAAAGAAAATACTGGAAACCGTTATTCAAGAAGAGGATAAAAGAAAGCCACTTACTGACCAAAAGCTAGTAGGTATCCTTAAAGAAAAAGGTTATTTGATCGCTCGAAGAACCATCGCAAAATATCGTGAGCAACTCGACATTCCCGTGGCACGCTTGCGTAAAGAAATCTAGTGTATGGGCAGGATTTTGAGGCTCTGGAGCTTTATCGTCAATCCTATTTTTATACCCGCACTTGTGAGTTTATGGTATTTCAACTATGCGGACTTCTACGATCCTGAACAAGCCAGATACAAGCTGTATTTAATCACTTTACTGACCGCTGCCATCCCGCTGCTGATTTATTTGATTCTGAAAGTTTTAAAATTAGTACGTAGTGTTCATCTTGAAACGCCGCGCGAACGGATTATCCCTTTAGGGATATACGCTGCGCTTCTCATTATTTTATTGAGAAGCGTCTTTTCAGACTTTCTTCATCTGTCGCTGTACTATTTTTTCTTAGGAGTTCTCGCTGCAACGGTAGTAGCGGGTGTATTGAGTATCGTCAGGTACAAGATAAGTCTTCACCTCATGGCCATGGGCGGAATGCTGGGTTTTTCATTAACTATGGCAATTATCGCTGGCATTCCCATGCTTTACTACATTATAGGAATTATTATCGCTTCTGGTCTAACTGCTAGCTCCCGGCTTTACATGAAAGCACATAAGGGACATGAATTGAACTTCGGATTTTTAGTAGGACTTGTTGCGCAACTTTCAATGGCGCAGTATTATCTTGAAGCCATAACCTAGACCTAAGACTCCAGCACTTATAGTAGATAGAACTCGATACCTACTTTGATCGTCTGTAAATCAAGAGTTCCGTTCTCAACCGTATTTAAATCATTGAAAAATGGGTTAAGCCCATATTGCACAAAAGCATTAAAACTTCCATTACCTACGGTTAAAGTGGCAAAATAGCGCCATCGATTCAATCCGTCTGGATCTCCTAGGTTCACTTTTCCATTCTCACCACGAAACGAGGATCTAAACGCGTACAGGTAACCAACTTTTATCCCAGTATAAATTCGCCAGAAGCTAAACTTAGTCGGTGTACTCGTGCGCCACCTGAACTGTAAAGGCATCTCGATCAAATTTGTATTGAACCGATTGCTATCGACGGCATCGCGGTCAGGGTTCACTACTACGATGGTATTCCCTTCGGGATTTTCAGAGAAAACTACGTTAGAATTGAACGTATTTGTAGACCATCCCAAACCAACGCCGATTGCGATGTTACGCTGTTCATTAATAGGCATGTCTCTAATGAAGCCAAGATGGAGACCACCTGAGAATCCATTTTGAGAAAAATTGCTTGGTGTATTTGTAAGTAGGTTGAAAGATAAACCTACATAAAATTGGTCTTCTCGATATAAAGAATCAACTACGTTGGGAATTGCGTTGTCATCTTCTGCATCATCAGAATCTTGAGCTATACAGCAATAAATAGGTGCTAAATAAAGTATGGCAAGCAAGATTTTCTTCATACGTAAATATATGTTGAATTGGATGAAAAACTCTGTAGACTGAAAAGGTATAGACATAAAAAAACCGCCTGAAAAAGCAGGCGGTTGAATACAATTAAAGCAAAACAATTATTGTCTTCTATTGATATTAATCATAGGATCACCCTGACTGGCAGTGTAATTAATTTTGAGTGCCATTGCATCTCTCAACTCCTGCTTTACATCGGTTAAAATACCGACCTTTGAGTCTCTATCTACCTTTAAAGAAACCATCATTTCGTCCTGAACATCTTCTGGCATCGCATTACGCTTTGTATTAATAAACGTTTGCACCTCTGAAACGGAAGAAATTTTATCTCCTAACTGGACTACTTCATTAGTACCGTGTTGATTTTGGTAGCTAGAAGTGGGTTTTCCTATATAGATGTACACCAATTTGTTTTTAGACTCAAGCTTTTCCACCTGATTTGCTTGTGGCAACGTGTTCTTGATCATCAACTCATCCTCACGCATTACTGTTGCAACCATAAAGAAAAACAGAAGCATAAAAACAATATCTGGTAACGATGCTGTAGAAACTGGTGGCAAATCACCACTTTTTTTCTTTTTAAACTTTGACATAGTTATTCTCTGTTTTGCGGTTCAGCCTCTGAAAGATTTCGAGGAAATAGTTCTCGTACTTCCTTAATCTGTTCATCTAGCTTTTCATATTCAGGAGAATCTTGATCCGTAGATGGCCAATCAGCCAATCTTTGAACCATAGACTCGTAGGTTTCATTGAATAATCTCTTTGCCTCCCGATTTCTCAATTGCGTATAAGCCCTAACTAACTCATTAGTTACTGTAAGATACATGCTGTAAGATGCTTGACGATCATTAAGTAAAGATATAACCGCCTTTTTAGGATTGTCGGATAAATTAGGATCACCTTCACCCTGACAGTAATTACAAGCATTACGTGGTTCAGTTCCACCTCCATTATCTAAAAAAGCCACGGCCATTTCAGTAAGTTTATCAACCTCTGTAGGAATAGCCTCATCCTTTTCACCAACATTCACCAGTAATTGATTGTTCTGGTTTACTAGCACCTGAAAGATATTTTTCTTTTTAATCGGTGGCGGCTCAACTTCATCCTCAAGCGGCGGTGGCAGTTTACTAGCGATTCCACTATCGACTTCAATGGTTGTCGTAACCAGGAAGAAGATCAATAAGAGGAATGCGATGTCTGCCATCGAGCCTGCATTTACTTCTGGTGCAGATCTTCTAGCCATAATTTATTTTTTAACGAGTTTAGTAGCCCCTGACCAAATAATTGAACCAACAGCAAGAATAGCAAGTATATAAAAGGTATAGATAGAAACATCGATCCACTTTGACCCACTCTCACTCAAGTACTCACCGTTATCCAGCTCAATAGCATTATTTGCAGCATCAGAACCATCAGCAAAAACTATATAGGATATTCCAACTACAACAAGAAAGATGCCAACTGAGAGCAAACTCTTTTTGAGGGCTTTTGGGTTAGAAGCTAAATTCACGAAAAGGAATAAAACTACAGCAGCAACGATAACTGCGAGCATTATATACGACAGGTACATCAAGGGCACTACGGTAGAGCCTTGAATTCCATTCTCATCAATCTCAATAGCATCATCACCGCTCGCAATCGTATAAACGAAGAATGCAGCAGCAATGACACTCAATAGAATGACAAGATATTTTAAAATTTTATGTAAGATCATAATCTTAAAGAGTTTAAACTATTACAGTTTATTGTTTTTGTAAGCAACAAGAATATCGATAAGCGTAATAGAAGCATCTTCCATATCGTTAACGATACTATCGATCTTAGCAATGATGTAGTTGTAAAAAATCTGAAGGATGATCGCCACAATAAGACCAAATACAGTAGTAAGAAGCGCTACTTTAATACCACCCGCAACAAGAGCAGGCTCCATAGCACCGGCAGTTTCAATGTTGTCAAATGCAGTAATCATACCTAATACCGTACCCATAAAACCAAGCATGGGAGCAAGTGCGATAAATAAAGATACCCAAGAAACGTTTTTTTCAAGCTGACCCATTTGCACACCACCATAAGCTACAACTGCTTTTTCAGCAGCCTCTACACTTTCATCGGCACGGTCGAGACCTTGATAATAAATAGAAGCGACAGGACCTTTGGTGTTACGACAAACGTCTTTTGCAGCTTCAACACCACCACTTCTAAGAGCATCTTCTACGTTAGCTGCAAGCTTCTTAGAATTGGTTGTAGAAAGGTTTAAGTAAATGATTCTTTCGATGGCGATTGCAAGACCTAGGATCAAACAGATAAGTACGAAAGACATGAATACAGGACCACCTTCAATGAAACGTTGTTTCAAAACTTGGTGAAAAGTTTTGTTATCATCAGCATCTGGTGCAGCATCTTGAATAATCGTTGTCGCTGTTGCAGCAGCGGCATAAGTGTTTGTAGAAGCGGTAGCGGTATTAGCAAAACCTAGCATCATAACTACTGCCAAGAACAAAATTGAAAGTGATTGTTTCATTTTTAGATTTATTGATTTGATTTTAATTTCTTGTTAAGGGGTAAATATATAAACTATTGGGTTAAATGAGAAGAACAGTGCCACGAGATTAAGTCTAAGTACCACTTTTAACTTTGCCGAAACAGATAACTACTTACAAACTAGGCACAACAGTCATACCAGAAGCCATATGCAGAATTAGAAAATTTATATATCCTCTATATTTCGATAAACTCGATCTTTTTGTGAAAGCTATTTTTTTAGACCACGGAATGCTGAGGGTGAGTTTCAAGGTTGATGCTTGAATGTTTATACAATTTAGAATTACTACGTGATCCCTCGTTCAAGCCGCTCGTGAAAATAAAGCCTGATCCCGCTACCGCGATCTCGGGCTTACTACTTTTACCGCTTACAAAAAATGGGGATTACTGCGTGATCCCTTGTTCAAGCCGCTCGTGAAAATAAAGCCTGATCCCGCTACCGCGATCTCGGGCTTTCTACTTTTACCGTTTACAAAAAATGGGGGTTACTGCGTGATCCCTTGTTCAAGCCGCTCGTGAAAATAAAGCCTGATCCCGCTACCGCGATCTCGGGCTTTCTACTTTTACCGTTTACAAAAAATGGGGGTTACTGCGTGATCCCTTGTTCAAGCCGCTCGTGAAAATAAAGCCTCATATCGCTAGGGCGATCTCGGGCTTTCTACTTTTACCGCTTACAAATACCTTTCAGGCATTTGACGCTCTAAAAGTAGAAAGCCCGATTTTCTCACGAAAATCAGGCTTTGCTTTAAGCAGTGAGGAAGGGATTCGAACCCTCGATACGGTTGTGCCGTATACACACTTTCCAGGCGTGCGCCTTCGACCACTCGGCCACCTCACTAAATTTTGGATTGCAAAAATAAGGATTTATATCATCTAGCTATCATAACCGTAGAGAATTACTCAAACATGAGGTTCAATAAGTAGGAGTAACCTCGCCTCTAATAGATCGTTCAAAAACTAGTTTGAACGTCGCAAGATCATCACAATGATGGAGCAAATACATCATCTTAGCAAGTGCTGCCTCAGTAGTCATATCTGCACCAGACACCACCCCTATTTGTCGCAGGATCATACTTGTCTCATATTTACCCATAACCACGGCGCCACCACGGCACTGTGTGATATTCACGATATAAACTCCTCGCTGAATAGTACTTCTTAAAATATCAATAAACCAAGGCTCTGTGGGAGCATTACCGCTTCCATAGGTTTCCAGCAGTATTCCTTTTACACTAGAAATATTACAGACTGCACCCACCACTTCTGGTGAGATGCCTGGAAACAGTTTCAGAATGACCACATTATTATCCAGACCAGACCTATAAATCATACCGTCTTCATGTGTGACGTAACGGTTGTTTCTTAATCCCGCTTTCGCGAAAGCGGTATCACTACTAGCACCCCATAATAAATCGCGGTCGACCTTTAAATTAACCCCACTGATAGCCAGGGGCGGATAATTAGGCGAACTGAATGCCTCAAAATGCTCTGCATTCATCTTTGCAGTGCGGTTTGCCCGGTACAGTTGGTACTCAAAATAGATACAAACCTCTTGAATCAACGGCTGTTCATCATTTTGCAAACAGGCTAGTTGTAGACTGGTGATCAAATTCTCCTTTGCGTCTGTACGTAGATCGCCAATAGGCAGCTGGCTCCCAGTCAAGATTACCGGTTTTTTGATATTCTCAAACATGAAACTCAAAGCACTACCCGTGTGCGACATCGTATCACTCCCATGTAAGATTACGAAACCTAGATAGTTCTCGTAATTTTCATTTACGACAGAGGCTAGTGCATCCCAGTAAGCGATATTCATATTTGAGGAATCAATAGGCTCATCAAACGAGCAGGTCTCCACTTCACAAGACAGCAGTTTAATTTCTGGAACATGAATCAGTAACTCAGAGAAATTGAATGCTTTGAGAGCACCGGTTTCTGGATCTTTGATCATACCGATGGTTCCACCTGTATATATCAGCAATATCTTAGGCTTCATGAAGCGAGGTGAGTTTTTCCTTATTGATTACCGGCTGGGCATACATAGAAAGGAAACTTTCCACCGCTAGGCTATTCCCCACCTCTACTCTCAATCGCAACCTGCGTTCAAATTGATTTTTGTTATGCTCAGAATAAAACTCCTGATAGTCTGAAGTGTTATGAAGCAAATCATAGGCTACATAATTAGTAGGCCAGAGTTTGTAATTACTCCAAATGACTTGATCCAGATGCGCAGCAACCTTTTGCAACACTTGATTAGTACTTTGAGCTTCTAGATTTTGAACGTTAATGGTTTCACCAGCAGTGATGTGAATGTGTTTTTTTTGACCCAAGGCACCACTCATTATGCTATTGAAATCTTCATTCTCAGATTTAATGTAATCTTCTTTGGCCGCCTTGGCTAGCAATTCAGGAACTTTCAGCTGATCAGTAGGATCATACTCATAGGAAATGGAAACTGGGACAATTCTAAGATTAGATAGATATTCTTCTATTGTTTGATCTCCAGCTGCTAGAGCCAGCATTTTGAGCACTCCTTGTTCAGTAAGATCATTCCCATCCTTAGTACGTCCTTGCCGTTGAGCTAGCCAGACACTCCTATTATCTTCTTTCAGAAGCTTGCGTATGTAGCGACTCAACTTTCTACTGCTTTTTAAAGTCTCTCTAGGCCCTAAACCTCGCTTTACAATAAAGTTGCGGGTGAGTTTACTCAATGCATTCACAAAAGGCTTTTCAACAAGATTATCACCTATGGCACTAGCAGTGCGTATAAGCCCCTCACTAAATAAGGTATAATTGAGAAGGCACGTGTCTAGGACTATATCCCGATGATTAGAAATATATAAATATGAGGTAACAGGATCTAACCGATCGAAACCAGAGGTAGTCATTCCCGAAGAGGTGTCAGTAATCAAACGCTCCACCGTTTTACAAATCACGTCACGCTGGAAATCATCGATGCTCTCGCAAGATGCTACAATCTCTTTAACCTCCTCATAGTCACGATCTGGAAAAGAATAGCTTAATAGCTCTTTGATCATAGGGTGACGTACCGCACTCTTTAGGCTCACCTTTACTTCTTCATTGTTAAAGAAGCGTATATCATCAAAGTTTAATTGATCAATAGACATAGTTTTCAAAAGTAGGTTTTAAAGACTAGACACCGAAAATATTGCGAGAATTATCTGTCGTAATTTGAGCTACTTCCTCAAGAGACATCGAGTAAATTTGAGCAACCTTCTCAGCGATTTTTAAAAGGTAAGAACTCTCGTTACGTTTCCCTCGATACGGAACTGGAGCGAGATAAGGCGCATCTGTTTCAAGGACTATATTCTCTATATTTATTTGATCTAAAAATTGATCGATTTTACCATTCTTAAAGGTCACCACTCCTCCTATACCCAACTTGAGATTGAGGTTCACTGCAAGTTTAGCATGCTCTAGAGTACCCGTGAAGCAATGAAAAATGCCTGAAACTGATTTTCCTCTGAAATTCTCAAGCACTTCAAAAACTTCATCAAAGGCATCGCGGCAGTGAATTACAATAGGCAAGTTATGCTCTAAACTCCAATAAATTTGAGTTTCAAAAGCTTCCAACTGTTGTGAAAAATACTTTTGCTCCCAATATAGATCTACACCTATTTCACCTACCGCAACCATTGACTTTTTCTCAAGTAAAGATTTTACATGAGCCAGTTCCTTTTTAAAATTTTCTTTCACATGAGTAGGGTGAAGACCTGCCATTAAATGCACCTTTGAAGGGAAATCTTTTTTCAATTGCAACATTGAACTGGTGTACGTGGAATCAATTGCTGGGACAAAAAACCGGTCTACTCCAGCATCGATAGCTCGCTGCATCATTTCTTTCTGGTCATCATCAAAAGCCTCACTGTATAAATGGGTATGCGTATCCGTCAAAATCATTGCGCAAAAATAAGCTGTATAATTAGGACTCAAAGACCTCAAGTTATTGACAAAATACTCAATTAGTACTTACTCAAATGACCTAGGTCTATATTTGCCATTTTTAATCTCATGGGCTCTTTAAAAACATTTCTTTTATCACAAGGCTATATCTCTCACAACATGAGATTAGCAAATAAAACCGGCCACATCGTCACAAAAGCTTCAATTAACGGCCATCAAGGACGTTTTATAATCGATACTGGTGCGAGCGCAAGTTGTATTAATCAAGAGATGTACAAAGAGTTTCAGTTAGAAACAGAGTTTTTAGACCGTCAAATAAGCACAGCAAGCGGCGTGCTTAGACCTCGTATTTCAAGCGGTAATAATCTGGAATTAGGCGATTGGAGCGATGAGGATTTTACCTTTTTGAGCATGGACATGACCCACATCAACAATGCGCTCAAAGGAGAGAGCATGAAATCAGTACAAGGATTATTAGGAGCTGACTTCTTAATCGCATCAAAAGCAGTGATCGATTATAAAAGCAAAAAGATCTTCTTAAAGATCTAATAAAAGCCTAATACTCTACACTAAACACACCTTGAGTGATCTCTATCCCATTAGATAATGTAGCGCTAAATGTTCCAGCTACCGTTCCATCTGTAGTATTGATTGCCGTAATTTCAAATGTCCCCATCTCCGCTATCAACGGTGTTGAACCTGGAGTGTAAGAAAGGATAATATCATTTGAAGTAGCCAGATCATAAGTTCCCACCGCGATATCCTCTGGAAAAAGTAAAGATATAGTCTGGCGCTGGTCATTTGCAGCGCTTATGGTAATATTTCCGCCAGTTACAAATGGCACTACGGCGCTTGGATTTAGTCCCACGCCATCGATCAATGCATTAAATGAGGCCTGAAATCCGTCACCTGGAGTATCAACATTCAAGGGATTTCCAAAAGGCACTTGATATATGATACCCTGACGCATGTACAAAGAATCAGCTTGACCGGGTAGGTAACTTACGAAATCAAAAGAACCGGTAATAGAATTAGGAGCATCACTGGATCGCAAGCGTACACTACCTCTTCCCGCACCTCTATTTGTTGTAAAGGCATTGGCATTGTTAAACACATAGATAGCCTCGTTGAGTTGTCCAGGTCCTAGTTCATAAGTTCCCAAAGAAGATGATTCTAAGTTGATGACAAGCTGCTCTAGTGGGTTAACTCCAGTAATAGTGAGCGATCCATCTGCATTCTGAACTGCAACCATACGTTCCGCTCCAAAGAACTCACCGTTTCTATTAGCATTAATGGCGGGAGTATTATCGACATCAAGATTTTTTTCACATGAGCTGCATAAAACTACAGCAACAACAAGAAGGAAAATCGACTTAAGGGGCTTCATCATCATTTTGGAATTATATAATCTTCCAAATGTAAATAAATTTACAAACTTCTGTGAGAGTAAATAAAAAAATCTATTTTTGCAGGCTCAAATTAATAACCCGGGTCGGGAACCCAAAAATTTAATGTTATGCCCGTAAAAATCAGATTACAAAGACACGGTAAAAAAGGAAAACCTTTTTACTGGATCGTAGCTGCAGACTCACGCTCAAAAAGAGATGGTCGTTTTCTAGAAAAACTAGGAACCTACAACCCAAACACTAACCCTGCTACTATCAACCTAGATGTTGATAGCGCAATTAAGTGGTTAAATAACGGAGCGCAGCCTACTGATACTGCAAACTCTTTGTTGAGATATAAAGGAGCTCTTCTTAAGAAGCATTTACAAGGTGGAGTTAAGAAAGGTGCCCTTACTGAAGAGCAAGCCGAAGAAAAGTTCAATGCTTGGCTAGAAGAAAAAGAAGCTAAGATAGCTGGAAAAGCATCTAGCCTTCAAGCTGAAGCAGACGCTGCTGCCCAAAAAGCTCTTGAAGCTGAAAAAGCAGTAAATGAAGCTCGTATTAAAGCTAACACTCCAGAACCAGAAGCTACTGAAGAGCCAGCTGTAGAAGGTGAGGCAGAAACTGGAGAAGAAGAGTAAAACACTATGGTGCGTAAAGAAGACTGTTTTTACGTAGGCACCATAGTCAACAAATTCAGTTTCAAAGGTGAGTTGCTGGTCAAGCTTGACACAGACGAACCTGAAACTTTTTTAGAAATGGAATCAGTTTTTATCGCAATCGGTAAAAAACTGGTTCCGTTTTTTATTTCAAGCAGCCAGCTGCATAAATCCATGCTTCTTAGGGTAAAGTTTGAAGACGTGGAAGATGAAGCCGCCGCAGAGGCACTTCTTAAAAAAGAACTATACCTCCCTCTTAGTTTTCTACCGCCGCTGGAAGGAAACAAATTTTACTATCACGAGGTCATTGGTTTTAAGATGATCGATGAGGTTCATGGGGATATAGGCATTATTGAGTACATAAATGACTCCACTTCACAAGTTTTGTTTGAGGTCCAGAAAGGCGATCGCCAATTGCTCATCCCTCTCAACGATCATTTCATTAAAAAGGTAGATCGGGAGAATAAGGAGATCCATGTCGCCACACCTGAGGGTTTAGTTGAACTCTATCTTTCATAAAAACGCATTATGTCTGTATTTCAATTCAAGCAGTTTGACCTTGAGCAATCTCGCAGTGCCCAGAAATTAGGTACTGATGCGGTTCTACTGGGAGCTTGGTGCTGCAAGAACCAGACGCCATATTCAATCTTAGATGTTGGCAGCGGTACCGGTGTGATCGCATTAATGCTTGCTCAGCGCTTTTCTCGTGCCGAAATAGAAGGTATTGAACTGGATGACAATGCTTATGAGGAGGCGACTGCAAATTTTGAAAACAGTCCTTGGAACGATCGCTTGTTCTGTTATCACGCTTCTTTTCAGGAATTCTACAGCCAGGATGAAGAAGATCTGGATAAATACGATCTGATCGTGAGCAATCCACCTTTTTTTGATCACAAATCACTAAGTGAAGAGGTCAGAAACAATCGATCAGTGGCACGTTTTGATGAGACCCTGCCTTTTGAAGAACTCATTTATGGCGTCTACAAACTACTCCATCGCGAGGGCACATTTGCCTGTATTATTCCCAGCGATCGTGAAAAAGAGCTTAAGGAAATAGCAAATCATTTTACACTAGAGGCCAGCCGTATCACTTATATAAAAGGAACTGAGGATAGTAAAGTGAAGCGATGTTTGATGGAATTCCGCTTTCGCGATCCCGATAGCTATCGGGACGAGAACACCACAAGTCCTACTGAATTTAATACGCTTATCTTAGAAGAGAAAAGACATCAATACACACCTGAAGCCTATGAACTTTTCAAGGATTTCTACTTGAAATTGTGAAATCGACAAAATCTGACAGTTTGTGTGCTTCATTTGAGTTAGTGTATCGTTATTTTTACGACCTAGATCAACATTAAAAAAACACTTATGAAACCAGATCTCTTTGAAGCTCCAGATTACTATCAACTGGACGACTTACTGACCGATGAACACAAAATGATCCGTGATACTGCGCGGGCTTGGGTCAAGAGAGATGTTTCTCCTATTATAGAACAAGCTGCGCAAGAGGCTAAGTTTCCTAAGAGTATCATACCCGGTCTTGCTGAGATAGGCGCATTTGGCCCTTACATTCCAGAAGAATACGGTGGTGCCGGACTGGATCAAATCTCGTACGGACTTATCATGCAAGAAATCGAGCGTGGTGATAGCGGTGTGCGTTCTACCGCTTCAGTGCAGTCTTCACTCGTGATGTATCCCATCTGGAAATATGGAAGCGAGGAACAGAAAAAAAAATTTCTCCCTAAACTGGCTTCTGGAGAATTTATGGGATCCTTCGGTCTTACTGAGCCTGATCATGGTTCCAATCCTGGAGGCATGGTCACTCGATTCAAAGATGCGGGAGATCACGTGATCTTGAACGGCGCTAAGCTTTGGATTTCTAACAGCCCGTTTTGTGACGTTGCCGTGGTTTGGGCAAAAGATGAAAATGACCGTATCCACGGTGTGATCGTAGAGCGCGGCATGGAAGGTTTCTCTACTCCTGAAACCCATAACAAATGGTCATTGCGTGCCAGCGCGACCGGTGAACTGATCTTTCAAGATGTAAAAGTTCCCAAAGCAAATATTTTACTGGGCAGAACGGGACTGGGCGCTCCATTGAGCTGTTTAGACAGTGCTAGATTTGGTATCGCTTGGGGTGCGATAGGTGCCGCAATGGATTGTTATGACACTGCACTGCGTTATAGCAAGGAGCGTAAGCAGTTTGGCAAACCTATCGCTGGATTCCAATTGCAACAAAAGAAGCTTGCCGAGATGATCACCGAAATCACTAAAGCACAACTTCTCGCCTGGAGACTGGGCGTATTGCGTGAAGAAGGCCGTGCCACCAGCGCACAAATCTCAATGGCCAAGAGAAATAATGTTGAAATCGCCATTGATATTGCTCGCAATGCGAGACAGATACTGGGCGGTATGGGAATTACAGGTGAGTACAGCATTATGCGTCACAGTATGAACCTCGAGAGCGTTATCACTTATGAAGGAACCCACGATATTCATTTACTGATTACCGGTCTGGATATTACTGGAGAAAATGCTTTTAAGTAATAAACCCTTCATTATTATAACTTTTAACACAATCTACTGACAGTCTTTCTGATCGTTTATGTTTTTTTTGACTAAATAAATCAATTATTATGAAAAATTTTAAAATTGCGCTTATCGCTTTATTTGCTGTAGTAATCTCATCATGTAGCGATGATGATGGGCCAGGTTTTGAATTCAATCAAGAAAATATTGCAGGCACTTACACGTTAACATTTTTTGAATCAAATGAAACTATTGTCGAGACACTTCAAGCAACGGGCAATCAGGTAACTACTACTGTCGATATTGAAGGAGACACATTTAGTGGTACCAGATTTAACCTAAACGATAATGGTACATATTCAATTTCAGGTAATATTAGAATCACTGAAACCTCTCAAACTGGCAGCGATCCAGTGGAAGTTGAAGATCCCGTAATAATACCTATAGACGATTCGGGAACATATTCAATAAATACAACTGCTCGAACTTTAACCTTGACTAGTACAGGTGAGGGAGGTCTTGTGTATGATGTGGATAGATTCTCCGAATCTGGATTCAGAATTAGATCACAAGAGGTGGAGACTGATACCGATTTTGAATCGACTACAGTTACAGAAATCAGACTTGAACGTGTAAATTAAAGGCGTACCTAAATACAGAATAGCAAAAAGCGCGATCTCACGATCGCGCTTTTCTCTTTACACTAATTTATTTTGATTTATTCATCAACTATATCTCTGAACTCTTCCTCTACAGTCATTCCAGAAATATCAGTCACACTTTCTATTTGTGGTGCATGTTTTTTGATAGTCAGCTCCACACCAGACTTTAGGGTCATTTGGTTCACTTGACAACCCACACACGTACCCATTAAACGGACTTTCACGTGCTTGTCATCTTCTATATCAACCAGCTCAATATCTCCGGCATCTCGCTGTAAAAAAGGACGTATTTCTTCCAGTCCTTCCAGCACAACAGCCTTTAATTCTTCTCCTGTTTTCATCATTATTTTTTTACGGCGCTGCATCCTGCCATCGTCGTGATTTTGATGGCTTGGGTGGGCGGTAGGTTATCATTTCTTCTTACGGTCTCCTCTACGACTCGCTTTGTGATTTCGGTGAACGCAGTTTCAGTGGGGGTACCTTCTTGCATCGCTGCTGGCCTTCCTACATCACCGGCTTCTCTTATAGACTGCACTAGTGGCAATTCTCCCAAGAACGGAATATCAAGATCCTCTGCCAAGTTTCTAGCTCCGTGCTGACCAAATATATAATATTTATTCTCTGGCAGCTCTGGAGGTGAAAAATAAGCCATGTTTTCCACGATACCTAAAACTGGCACCTGAATACTGTCTTGCTGGAACATCGCAACACCCTTACGGGCATCGGCTAGGGCAACGTTTTGTGGCGTGCTTACCACAACTGCACCGGTCAATGGCAAAGATTGCATGATGCTCAGATGAATATCACCCGTTCCAGGTGGGAGATCTACGATCAAGAAGTCTAGTTTGCCCCAAGCCGCATCAAAAATCATTTGATTCAATGCCTTTGCCGCCATAGGACCTCTCCATACGACCGCTTGATCAGGCTGCGTAAAAAATCCTATTGAAAGGACTTTTACACCATAACTCTCCACCGGTTTCATTTTAGACTTGCCGTCCACATTTACCGAAAGTGGGCGCTCATTGACAACGTCAAACATGATTGTCGCACTAGGCCCATAGATATCTGCGTCAAGAAGACCTACACTGAAGCCCATTTTTGCCAGTGATACCGCAAGGTTTGCCGTAACCGTAGATTTACCTACACCACCTTTTCCCGAGGCCACTGCAATGATGTTATCTATTCCAGGAATGGGTTTTCCCTTAATTAAATTCTTATTATCCGCCGTTGTGGGAGCCTCAACTTTGAGGTTGACCTTCACCTGGGCTTTTTGATAAACTTCTTTGTGAATAGCTTGAAGTATGGACACTTCTATCTTTTTCTTAGCTTGTAAACTAGGATTGTCAATAGTGATATCAACAACGACCTCCTCACCAAAAACCACCACATTCTTCACTGCTCCACTCTCCACCATATTTTGCCCTTCTCCCGGTACTGATATGGTTTCAAGCGCTTTATAAATATCTTTTTTCTCTATTTTCATAAGTCATTCTTGCGCTTACAAAGATAAGATGCAATAGCGAGCTTACGATAAATTTATGAACGGGATGCGCAGATTTAAATGTGTTGTAAATGGGTAGTTACGCTTTCGCGAAAGCGTAAGCTGTATCATTTCATGTCATATCTTAAAGAAAGTAGATTCTCAAAAAATTTCAAGAAAGACCAGTGATTTTCATTCTAAAAAAACCTTCCGGTTGAATTTATCATCTCAAATGCTTAAATTAGAGGGAAATTAAATTACAAGCTATGGGAATCAAAAGTTTTACAGGACGCAGGTCAGAAGCAAAGACTAATAAGCGTGATGCGATAAGGGTCAAGGACTACATGACACGTAAACTCATTACGTTTAAACCGGACCAAACCATCAACGAGGTAATGGAGATCATCTTGAAACAACGCATCACAGGTGGTCCCGTAGTAGATGAGAGCAATAATCTCGTGGGAATTATAAGTGATACAGACCTCATGCAAGTCATAGGCGACAGCCGCTATCATAATATGCCCGTAGCAGATCGTAAGGTCTCAGACCTCATGTCCCCACAAGTCTTTACCATTGATGCAGAGGCCGATCTCTTTGATGCTGCCGCCCGATTCCTAAAAAGCGGACATCGCAGGTTTCCAGTAATTGAGGAAGGAAAATTAATAGGTCAAATATCCAGAATGGACGTGATCATCGCCGCGACAAATCTCAAGAAAGATCACTGGAGGTAATTTTCTGAATTCAGAATTCAGAATTATGATTGCTCCAAGCTTGATAATGATTTTCTCTCTTAGGTCGGTCATCATCGAGCGCAGTGGTCTAAGTTCGTTAACGATTAGAGGTGTGCAAAAGATACAATTTGCTAAATCTATTTCTAAATTGTTTATTTTCAAAACCGCTCATTGATCCATTCTGAAATGGTCGACAGGACTTTTGGCGCAATGGTTTCATCAATCATTTCATATTCATACCCTGCACCGGTGGTTGCGTTTTGGAATAAGTGATTCATCCCGTCAAATTCAATAACGGTTACATCTTCATTGCCATTGCTCTTTATTTTCTTTTCCATTTCAGGCAAGTTGAGTTCTGGAATAATCTGATAATCTAGAGAGCCATTGAGTAATAAAGTAGGAACATCAACTTTCTGAAGGTCATTTGTGGGATCGTGAGTGATGAAGAATCGCATCCAGTCTTGAGAAAACTGTTGAGCGATGCTCTGTTGTGTTTCTTGATTATAGCCTTTTTTGAAATCTTCGCTGCCATTTGCCACAAAATCTGAAATAATTTCCTCTATTTCCTTTGACATTTCAGCTTGAGAAAGTTTTGGGTGATTATTTATTTTCTCAAAAACGGTTTTGAACATTTGGTTCTCATAATTGGCCAGTTCTTCTGAAGCGCCATTGAGTATAGCGATTTTTTTGAGTTGGGGTAGCAAAACTTCCTTTCCAGAAACTCCTGGACCAGCAAGTGATATGAAAAATGCCACATCGTCCTGATAATCTGCAATTACCATGGGAGCGATCAAACCGCCCTCGCTGTGTCCTATCAGTCCAATTTTATTACCATCTACGTCGCTACGACTTTTCAGATAAGCTACGGCGGCAGCGGCATCTGTAGCCAGGTCTTCACTCGTGGCGGTAGCATAATTGCCTTCTGACTCTCCTACTCCACGATCATCGTATCGCAAAACGGCTATTCCATTTTTTGTCAAATGATCTGCAAGAACCAGAAATGGTCTGTGATTCAATAATTCCTCGTTTCTATTTTGTGGTCCTGATCCCGAAATCAAGACCGCTACTGGCGGGTTTTTTATGCCTGGCGGTAAGGTTAGCGTTCCAGCAAGTTTGATATTATTAGCATCTTTATTTAAAAACGAGACTTCTTCTACTTGGTAAGCGTAAGGTGGCTCAGGATCTTGAGGCCTCTTCATCGATGATGGATCAAACGGCTTTCGCGAAAGCTCCATGCTAAAACGCATCCCGCCTTGAGTAAAAATTCCAGAAATGGTTTCTCCTACAAGTTGTCCCTTGTACTCAATCGTATAGGCGTCTAATTTCATGATGAGACTATCACTTTGTACCCTGACGGAAGTCATAGGCAAGAACTGCTTGCTCTGTTTGGGACTTTGCATTTTTGCTGTGTAACCTGACTCGGTCTTATCAATCTGAAAAATTAGGGGCAATCCCTGAATACCACCAGTCCAAGTTCCTTCAAAGTTCTGAGCAGAATTTTCAAAGCATATGAAAGTGAGCAATACCGTAAATGAAAGCGAAAGGATTTTCATGAGGAGAATTTAAAAGATGAGTAAGGAGAAGCGTCAGAACGTTACATTAAGCGTTTTGAAGCTTTGCCTTCAGTTCATGTAACGGCTGAACCCCAGAACCGCGCCATACTTGCTCTCCATTCTTAAAAATCATAAATGCAGGTACACCACGTATCTGAAATTTCTGCGCTACTGCAGGATTTTTGTCAATATCGATTTTAAGGATCTTAACCGATTCTCCCATATCGTTCTTGAGTTGATCAAGTACAGGCATCATGGTTTGACAAGGCCCACACCAGGTTGCAAAAAAGTCAATGAGTACAGGTGTTTCACCTTGAGTAAGTTCTTTAAAACTTGCCATTTTTAATTTTAAAGGTAGGAAATTACGTGATAATGGTTGTTAAGCTTCTATCAAAACGAAAAAAGCCACTCGCAAGAGTAGCTTTTAATATGATCTTATTTGGCAAACAATTAGTTGCTCGTCACAGAGATATTGTCAATCTCATAAGTACCATCATTTTCTTCTTCACCGCTTCCTTCATATTTAAACGCGAGGTATCCCGCACCAGAAAGACAGTCTAAAGAAACGTTACCTGAACTTACCCAGTTTCCAAAAAATTCAGAATCAGAAACGACATTTGCATCAGCAAGCGGTTCCCAAGTAGCTGTTTCAATATTTGCTTCTGTACCATCCCAGTCAGCACTGTAAAGCACTTGAAGTGTGCTACCATCTGAGAAACTGTTTGATGAATCAAAAGAGAAAACCTCTCCCATTTGAGCGTCAAAGTCAATTTGTGGTGTAATCAGCCACGCCACTGAGCTTGCATCACCAGATCTAAAAGAACCTATATTAACACTTCTTCCTAAAGATGCGTTAGTTCCAAAGCTATCATAAACAGTGAACTCTACGCTACCATCTTGAATGTAGTTAGTCCAGCCTGCTGGCTCAGCAGTACCAAAGTTTTCAGATTCAAAGTCTTCAAACAAAATAGTGTTTGAACCTGGACCACTGGCGGTACCACAAGAAACCACGTCAAAGTTGCAACGCACATCTTGATCAAAATCAAAATCACTTAAAGAGTTAACCGAAATAACAAAATTATCATCCTCAAAATCACGTCCAAGGATTGCAGTTACAGAACCGCTTCCATCAAACAAACGGTTAGCTTTAAAATCAGAGAATGTACTCGTTTCCAATCTTATGGGAGCTGCAAAAAAATCATCACAAGTTTGAAGTAATCTCAAACCATCAAATTGATCATCTGGCTCAGCGGCAAAAGATCGACCTACATCAGCAGTTGCAAATTGTACATTAGGGAATTGAACTAACGTCAACAATCTATCTCTTGTGAGATCTGCATTAGTAGTTACCACAGTAGGAACGACGTCAAAAACATCATCATCTCTTAGAAATACTTCATCCTGAAGTGCTGGAGCAATTTTTTCAATACTACCATTGCCCTGAATTCCTAAAACTGGGACCCCATTAGAATAACCAGCTGTCAACCCGTCAAGTCTAACGTATACACGCTGACCTACTTGATAAGTAGTAAATAATGGGTTCACATCAATTAAAACTTTGATACCCGTAGCAGGATTTTCAACAGCATCTTGAAGTACAAGCTCTTCAAAGAAGTTACCAGCTTGATCACTAGAAATTACGTAACCTTCCATAAAGACGTTTTCTGTCTCAAAAGTCACCATCTCATCGTTACTTTGCTCAATCTGGTCCACAACAAATGCCATGGGCTGTAAGTTTTCTGGTGCGTCGACGTTAACCGGCGCAGTCTCTGGCACGGCAAAATCATCATCTTCAACACATGAAAAGGCTACTGCTCCCAGCACCATCATGAGTAGTAATTTTTTGAAAGTTCTCATATTGTCGTTATTAATATAATTCATCGTTGCTTTTAAAATCTTAAATATACATTTACATAGTAAGTCGCACCATTTCCAAAGAAATATCTAGGTGCAAAAACTTCAGTTGGGTTGTTTTGATCGTCTCTTACCGATCTGAAATTTGAGTTACGTGATTGCTCAAATCCACCAGTTTTATATTCAATATCAAATATGTTATTGACTACAGCAAAGAAACCAATGTATTTATCACCTATTTTCCAAGATTTACCTCCCACTGCGTTCCAGATAAGGTAGTCATCAAATTGCTCTTGTCTCAGCAATTCATTTGCAACCGCAGGGTCATAATCGTTAAAAACCTGAGCATCGTAATCTTGGATAAAGTTTGCAGAACGTCTCAAGTTACTCACGTCTATATATCCATTTGCAAAATAGTTTGCGGTTACTCCCACATTCCAGTACTCCGGATCACGATATTCAAAACCTAATTGCAACGCGGTCTCTGGCCCACCTGCTACGTGATAGTCTTCTAAGGCTACCGTTCCATCCCCAAATCTTAACTCACCGTCAAAATCGTCACTTGTCAAGTAAAGGTCAGGATTGTTAGTAAATGTATTTTGTCCTATGGCCGCGGCACCTTTCAATTTGAAGGTAGGTGTCATTTGGTACTCTACACCCATTTCCACACCAACATTTCTACGCTCAATGTTTGTAACTACTTCTTGCACAAAAGCCGCACCATCGTCTATAGGTAGACCTGTTAAATCTTCAGTGAAGTAGAAACCTATATCAGATCCATCGAGGAATTGCGTATAGTAACCAGTCAAACGCATTTTTAGAGAAGGTGTTCTCAAGATATAACTCAGGTCTCCACTATATGATCTTTCAGACTCGAGACCCGTAGTTGTGTTGTTGTTTTGACGAGCGTTAGTGAAAGAGTTTCTTATATAAGGTGCTCTGGTCATGTAGGCAGCATTAGCATCAATGTAATTCTGACCATTGATTTTATAAGTCGCTCCTCCTTTTACACCAAAATTGGTAAAGTCTAGCTCTTCACTTTTCCCGAAGCTGTTTCCTATAAAGTTACCATTCTCGTATTTACCATCACGTTGGTAAGATGTCCTACTTACATTTCCAGCTACATAGTAATCGATGTACTTAGACTTGAACTGACCTTGAGCAAATGCCGAATAAACTTCTGCATTGATATCGTAATTGTATTTGTAACGGTCACCCTCTCTCACAATTCTATTAGGGTTGTTCACATCTGACTGTGCTGCATCTAGTTGATCTTGAACTTCAGCAGCACTTTCATCAGAGAAAAAGTCGATATCTAAGAAACCATTACCACCTAGTTCATCCTGAACTAAGGCATAGTTTTCACTCTTTAGATTACGGTAATTGACCCCTCCATTGAACAAAATATTGTCTGAAATATCAGCAGAGAATAAAATATTTGCCTGTAATTGATCATCATCTATACGATCCTCCTGAATTACATATAAAGCATTATCTCCTTGACTGGCTGTAACTCTATTTGCTTCATAAAGTGCATTCCAGTCTAGCTGACCATCATTTATAAAGGCCTGTTCAGCTTGATATGCGTATTGAAAATCAATAGGCTCAGATCCGTTTCTCAAGAAGTAGCTTGGTAAGTTCTGGTAGTAATCTGGATTTGGGTTTCTTGCTCCCCCTTCAAAACTAAACTGACCGTTAACTTCTCTAAGAGTAGTACCTCCATTATCAATACGTGTATTACCTATTTTACCAAATTGATAGCCCACGTTTGTATTGATTCTGAATTTGTCAGTCACGTCCCAATAATGGTTTAACATCAGGATAGGTTCATCAATTTCTCTAATGCGCGAGTTGCGTTGCTGGTTGTTCTGGAAACCCCATAATGGATTGTACTCAACACCTTTCAGATCAACAATCTCTTGAGTTACTGCAGTTCTACGACCTCTACGGTTAGCGGCGTACATTCCAGTAAAGTTTATCGAGTGAGAATCATTCAGCTTTTTCTCTACTGAGAGTCCTATCGAGTTGGCATCGTATAAAGTAGCATCAAAGTAGCCCTCATCACCAGCTCTTCTTGAAGCAGATATTGCATAGCTCCAGCCGCTTTCTAGCAATCCACTGCGATAACTCGCCATAAATCGACCTTGGTAACTACGATTAGAAGATGCATAAGAAATTTGAGTACCTGGTCTTTGCTGTGAAGCTCTCATATCGATGCTCTGCACACCTCCATAACCACCGAAAGTTACATCAGCTGGTTGAAGACCCATGGTAAAAACCTGATTGCGTTGTAAATCATTCAAACCTCCCCAGTTACTCCATTGAGGACGGCCTGAGAATTGCTTATTCATCTCAAGTCCATTAATGATCACCTTACCATCTTCACTGTTTAAACCACGAGGACGGAAGAATGTTGAACTGAAATCAAAGGCTGCTGCACGCAAGAACTGGTCACGTGTAGCTTGTAGCAAGCCCGAAATGTTGTTTGCAGCATTTTCATCATCTGCAAGATCATTTTCAGTCAGGGAAATGACTCCTTGAGATTGAGAAACTTCGGCATTATCTTGAACTAGATATAACGGATCAATATTCACTACTTGTTCAAGACTCACCACAATAGGAATGATCTTAGTATAATATCCGTTGAAAATGATGCTTAGTTTTTGATCACCTACTGGCACATTGCCAGAGATCACAAAATAACCTTGCGCATCAGTCTCGGCATCAAAATCCAGACCTACTACAGTTACGATGACACCAGGGATAGGCTCCTCAGTAACGTCATCAATCACTCGACCCTTTATTAATTCTTGAGCCATAGTTAACGAAGCCCACAGCGTAAAAAATACTACCAGAATTCGTTTGTCATTTATTATCCTCATAGGAAAATATTAAGTAATCGTTATGAAATGGGGGGCAAAAATAATCTTTATTACTCGATCTCGTACCTTTGGCGCGGCATTTGGTTAAATGTTTACAAAAAGATAACCTGAAAAGTAAAAGTAATATTATGAAAAATTGGCTCATTGCCTTGCTGTGTCTCGCTTTCGCGAAAGCGGAAACCCTACAGGCACAACAGTCATCTAAACAGTATAAGGTTAAAACCGTAGCGTTTTATAACCTTGAAAATTTATTTGACACCGAGGACGACACTACGATAAACGACGAGGCCAGCCCGATCATGGAAATGGCAGAGGGGCTGCGCGAGGAAATTTATCAGAAGAAATTAACTAACATGGCTCGCGTGCTGCGTAAGTTAGGTAACGACCGTGCTCAAACGGCTCCTTCCATAATAGGTGTATGTGAGATCGAAAATAGAAAGGTACTAGAAGATCTTGCCAGCCATCCATTACTGCGTGAGTTTGATTACGGTATTGTACATCACGATTCACCCGATCGTAGAGGGATAGATACAGGTCTCTTGTATAAGAAAGAAGACTTTAAAGTTACTAATGAACAGGCAAGGAGATTATTGATTTATGATGAACTAGATGGAGATCGGATCTTTACCAGAGATCAACTGGTTGTTTCTGGCGAGTTAGATGGTGATCCTATGCATTTTATCGTAAATCACTGGCCTTCCAGAAGAGGTGGTGAAGAGCGTAGCCGCAGAAAGCGTGTTGCAGCTGCTGAATTAAATATGAAAATCATAGACAGCTTGCACAGTATCAACGCAATGTCAAAAATCGTAACCATGGGTGACCTGAATGACGACCCCATTAATGAAAGCGTCGTAAAAACTCTAGCAGCTCGCAACGAGCGAGATGATATGAAGCCTCAAAAAATCTACAATCCTTACTACAACATGTTTAAGGGTGGCCTTAATACCACGGCTTATAGAGACGGTTTGAGCCTTTTTGATCAAATCATGGTAACTTATCCTTTTCTACACGAAGCTAAACAAGACGGGTACCAGTACTGGCAAGCGCATATTTACAATCCTAGTTTCATGTCTGTAAAAAGAGGACAGTGGAAAGGTTATCCCTACAGAAGTTTTGTAGGTAGTAATTTTCAAGGAGGATTCAGCGACCACTTCCCTGTATTTATATACTTGGTCAAAGAAATCGAGCCTATTGCTACTGATCTAAAATCGTACGAAAAAAAAACTAAGAAATAGCTTCATGGCCATTGATAATATATAAGGCGGGTCGATCCCGTCTTTTTTATTTGACCTCCTTTAAGCCTCTAATTATAATCGACATGCTGAAAAATAGATTATGAGGTACCAATTACTATTTCTTAATCAACATCAATTCAGCAAAAATATCTTCCTTCTTATAATCTCCATTTGGATAGGCTCCTTTCTTCAATTTATATAGGAGAGTATCTCCCGGCTTTTCAGCTAGGTCACCAATTAAACAGGTTTCACCACATTTCCTCAAGTATTGGTTGCTATTAACGCCTATGGTATACTTGAAAGATAAACCAGAAACGCTAAAAGGTGTTTCCTTCTCAGCTGTCAATACAACCTGATAAGTATTATTGTTCTTGGATATTGAATTACTAGGATCCTCTGGGTCATACCTCCATACTTTTTCAAGCCAGACTTCGCTAGGTGATATTCTGATAGAATCACCTAAGATCAATTTTTGTTTTATCTCGTATTCTGTTATGAATACACCTCGTTTCTTAGAGTCATTAATGTTTATGGATATACCCCTACCTCTATCTTTCTCAAAGCAGCCAGAGAGCATAAAGAATCCTAGAAAAACAGTAAGTCTCTTCAAAAGATTTGGAGTAATCATTTTTATGAAAAAAAAATAATATTTTCTGTGAGACAAACACAGTAGGTACATGTAACACGTTAAACTAGTATAAAAGTAAACTTTTAAAATAAAAAACCGCAAGCGATAGCATCACCTGCGGTTCGTTTGGCTAATAGGTCAATCTTCCTACTCCACCACCAGTTTTTGAGAGGTAATCATGTTGTTAGCCTCTATTTCAACAATGTAAATACCGCTAGGTAGCTCACTCACATCATAGCTGCTTGAAAATGTTTCATACCTCTTGACTTGCTGACCGCGTAAATTGAAAATTCTCACATCACTTATCTCATCGCTGCTGATTCTAAATTCAGAAGTTGCAGGATTAGGGTAGATTGTGATAGCCTCAGTATCTATCTGGTCAATAGATCCATTGCTCAAAGGAGCGTTTAAAGGCTGAGACGTAAAGACTCTATACTCTCCAGGAGCAAGTGCTATCGATTGATTCTGATTTCCTCCAGTTACGTTAATCGTAGCGTTGTTATTTGTATAATCATACCATGTTCCCGTGCGTGAGAAGTTTGCATTAATACCACGTGGGAAAACTTCAAAGTTTGCCATTACTACTGCGTCAAAATTAGGACCGAATAGATTTACTCTTTTCAACAATCCACCTACATCGAGGTTGTTGTTAGTATTGTTGAAGGTTTCTGGAAACTCAGTTTTGAGTCTAATCATGTTTGCCGTTACTCGATACAGGCGCATTCTATCTTGATCGTTTTGATAACCTAGTGTCCATGGGACCGGCTTGCGATCTGTACGACAGGTAGTG
The DNA here is from genome assembly GCF_002117125.1 of Nonlabens spongiae. NCBI lineage: Bacteria > Pseudomonadati > Bacteroidota > Flavobacteriia > Flavobacteriales > Flavobacteriaceae > Nonlabens > Nonlabens spongiae. Next base: position 2,754,607 of record NZ_CP019344.1, on the reverse strand, counting down.
CATGATGGATTTGAAGCACTTGCATTTATGCTTATGTCATAACCTATCTCTCCAAACTGCCATAACATTTTTGGCCCAGGTATCGCATAAAGAATTGCCGCAATCGCTTCCTGGCGGTCTAGTGCCACTCCCAGATCTCTAACATTATGAGATCCATTTGCGGTACTACCAAAATCCAGATTCTTGCGCATCAGACGTTCTTCATCATGACTTTCTGCATAGGCAACGAGATGCTGGTCCTGAAAGTTTCTAGAGGTGAAATAGGATCTAAAAACATCAGAATTTCCAGACTGACCCATAGAGGCTTCATTGAATTGATCAGTCATTTTTCCCCAAAGCATGAAGCCAGAGTTTGCCAAGGCACTCTCTTCAGATTGTCCACCTAAGTGTTCAAGTATCATGTAGATATCATTCCCATGCTCGTTCCATATGGTATTCTTATAATCATTTAGAATATCAACACGCGACTGATCATATGCATTCCAAGCACCTACATCACCTACGGTTACATTTTGTGTAAACCCTTTTGAGAGGTCAAATCTAAAACCGTCAACCCTGTATTCCTCGATAAAATAATCCAATGTTTGCTTCACATAGTCACGCGTCAACTGACTTTCATGGTTCATGTCATAACCTACGTTGAAATCGTGTGTAGGTGTTTGATTCATATAAGGGTTTTCAGCAGAAGGTTGACCGAAAGTACCGGCATTAGGATCCCACCACATCTGGCACAATGGGCTCTGGCTAAAAGCATGGTTATAAACAACGTCGATCACTACGGCAATACCTCTTGAGTGGCACAAGTCCACTAATTCTTTAAACTTCTCAGGCGTTCCATAAGCTTTATCAAGAGCTCCATGGAACTTAGGGTTGTACCCCCAGCTATCAGTTCCCTCAAATTCATTGACCGGCATGAACTGTAGAACATTAATTCCAAGATCATCTAGATAATCGATGCGATCGATGATAGCCTGGAAGCTGTCTTCTTCTGAAAAATCACGAGCTAAGATCTCATAGATCACTAGGTTTTCCTTATCAGGTCTCACAAAGTTGTTTGTAGTCCAGTTGTAAGGTGTTTTTTGATACGTGTAAAGAGTCACATCACCTGTGGTATCTTCAGCTGGGTAAGGAGGTAGATTAGGAAAATTGCCCGGTTTAATGAAAGGATCACTACCTGGATCCCGGATCAATTCACTATAAGGATCAGCGACGAGAATATCAAAGTCAACCAGATACTGATACATAAATTCAGTATTGGGAGTAAATTCTGATGCAGGAACGGTGATCCAGAAATCATTCCCGTCTTTGTTCATTTGATACTCTTCAAGAAGTTCCCAGTTTGAAAAACTACCTATAAGCATCACATCATCTTTTAGTGGTGCACTGAGTAAAAATGTCACACTACCGTCAGCGTTTTCATTAACACCGTTTTTCAATCCAGATGGTTGCGGCACATTTTGAGTACTACCAGGCACAAACACACTCACCTCATCACTAGCGGTATTATTACCATCGTCTGCGGTTACAGAAATGGTGTAGTTACCAGTTGCCGTAAAGGTGTAATTTGAACTTATGCTGTTAGAATTTGCTGTTGCAATAGAACTACCGTTAACACTTATATCTAATGCTGCATTAACCGAGCAATCTGCACTAATCGTTGTGCTTTGACCTACACTAAATATTTGACTGCTTATAGGGTTCGTAATCGCTACATTTAAACCGGGAGCAAAAACAGGTATGAAGATATCCGGTCTCGTCTGAGCATTTGCAGCTGAGTTTCTTACTACAAGACATATTTCAGAAATCACATCACCGGGAGCGACGCCATAAAAATCCTCGATACTCGTATTAAGGTCTAATTCATAAATGTTGCCTCCCACATTAGTCCATTGTGGTGCTCCGCTATTTTGATTAAAGCTAGGTACAATAATGTTTTGCCAGCGCTGTCCATTTACAGTGACACCGGTGTAGGCGTATAGTGTTCCAGATTCGTTTTCCAGTTCGGTTCCTGTGGAATCAAAAACCAGAGTTACGGTATCCGTTTGATTTGCTGTAGCAGGCTGCATAACTACTTGCGCTTTCGCGAAAGCGGTAACTAAAACAGCTATTATTAAAAGTAAATACTTTTTCATAGTTTCAATTTTGAGAAAAAAAAGGGCCGCAAGATGCAGCCCTTTAATTATTTGAAATTTTACTAGATTGAGATAAGTTGATAAGTATATTGTCTAGGAGTGCTTAAATCAAGTTCAGCACGATATCTACCAGCAGCAGCAACACTCATGTTATCTCCACCGCCTAATATCAATGTGTTAGTAGCGGCATCTTGCAAACTAAGTTCTGTAGTACCTCCCCAGTCTTGAGCTCTAAATTTAAACTCACCAGCTTGCATATCAAGTTCTACGGTCCACAACTTTGTAGTTTCATCATATGTCATATCAAGCTCATCATTCCATTCAGAAGGATTTGAAGGCAGGGTTGCTGCACCTATAATTCCCCAAACGCGTTCACTAGCTTCCCACATAGCATCAGAGAAATCACCGTCTCCATTTGGGTCAAGATTTACGGTAATATAATAGTATCCTGGGCCTGGAACACTTAAGTCACCACCAGAGGTTGATAACAATCCTGTACCTGCATCTCCATAGGCTTCATCCCAATCCATTTCGGGAGTGAATTTGAACATAGGACTTGCCACATTCATGAAAACGAAACCTTCATATTCTGTAGAACCAAAATCAGCAGCTTCGAGAAATGGCGTTTGTTCGTCCGCAGGATCCCAGTCTGCACCATAACCACTTGCTGAAGCATAGTTTCCTGGTATCCATAATTTAGGTGACTCAGTAGTATATGGAGTTACTGAAAGATTTAAAACATCACTTACCATAGGTTCCATAGTGACGTCAGCAGTGGTACCTACAACTCTAACTGCTACAGCTTCTTGAGAAAAAGGTGTTAAACCTAGGGTAAGCGCCACCTCGTTTAGCCTCTCTACTGTAACAGCCGCACTGTTTTCATTTGTAGATGTCAAAACTACAGCATTATCAAAATTTGCTGGATCAGCTGAAGCTTGAATCTCATAGTTTACTGCTATGGGAGTAGCAAAATCTACTGTAGACCAAACAAATCGCTCTGCTGTATTTGCTCTTGTATCAAAAGTTAAAAGATAAGAAGAGGCAGCAGTTGAAGTGAATGCCAGCTGAGATTCTGGTCCATCGATGAATAGTTCTTCATCGTTATCGTCACACGAGATGGTGGCAATTGTAAGTAATGCCATCAAAAGGATTGAAAACTTTTTCATTGTTGCTTATTATTAAATTAATATCCAGGGTTCTGGACGAGATTTGAGTTTAAGTTTAATTCTGAAAGAGGGATAGGGAAAAGGTTTCTAAATGCAGGAGTAGTAATTCCACTCTGGACATTTCCTTTCCATTCCCAGATTCCATTAGTAGAAAATTGGTTGAAACGTATTAGGTCTTGACGTCTGTGACCCTCCCAGTGCAATTCACGTGCTCTTTCATCCAGTATGAATTCAAGAGTTAAGTCTGAGTCTGATATGTTGGCAAAAGTTGCACCTCCATGAGCACGCTCACGCAATTCATTAATGTATCCTACTGCTGTGGCACGACTACCACCGCCGCCTCGTAAAACTGCCTCTGCATACATCAAATAAGCATCTGCCAATCTGAACACTGGCATATCAGTATCAACAAATTCCAGATTGAATCCAGGAAGACCATTACTAGTGATGTTTTGAAATTTCACAACGGCAAAACCGTCTTGAAAACGTCCCACATCAGCAATACTTTTATTTTGCGAGTCAGTGTAAAAATTCTCTCTACCATCAGCCGAATTTTCTTCACCATCAAACAATTCAACAAATTCAGGAGTCACACGTATTCCACCCCATCCTGAGTCCAAACCATAGTTAGATGGATCCATAGTCCCTCCTACAGCGGCATGACTTAGGAAAGTAGTCCCACCATATGTTTGCGTATTTGCCCCATCGTAGTTGAGTGTCCAGATAAATTCTTCCTGAGCACCATTTGAATCATTATCGGCAAGGAAAAGATTGGAATAAGGAACATCAGCTATTTCATATCCTTGACCGATGACGGCATTAATTTGAGTCAATGCATCAGCATATCGATCTACTCCAGTATAAACTTCTGAATTCAAATATAATTTTGCCAATAGCATTTGCGCCGCTCCTTGACTAATACGTCCATATTCCACTGCCTGCCCTGACGGAAGGTCTCCTATAATAGCTATCAATTCAGACTCAATGTAATTGAATAAATCTTCTTTAGTGATAAAGGCAGGAAGTTCAGATCCATCAGCAGCTGTATTTTCCGTAGTGAATGGAAAACTTCCATAAAGATCAAGTCCGTGGTAATAACTGTACGCTCTTAAAAATCTTGCATCAGTCACAAAGCTTCTTACGCGCTCAGCTTCCGAAGCAGATAATTGAGCTCCAGAAATAGCACCATCTGTAAAATCACGAACTACTGAATTACATAGGGTGATTTGATAACCTATACGAGCGAACATCGCAGCGATGAACTCATTTTCAGGAGTCCAAGTTTGCCAGTGCAAATCTTTGATTGTACCATCATTCCAACCGATGATAGCCTCATCAGTCGTTAACTCTTGTAATTTCCAGAATAATCTTCCGTAATTTGAGAATCCACCATCAATTCCTTGAATATCAGCATTTCCGTCACCACCATCCTGACCTCCTACAATCAGACCAGCGTATAGCTTTGCCCACCTTCCTTCAAAGTCTTCAAGAGTTTCAAGTTGACCAACGCTTTCCCTTCCTTGCTGCTCTAAATCTAAGGCATCATTACAGGCCGTAAATAAAGTCGCAGAACAAAACAGAAGAATGAATGTTTTATAAATTTTCATGTTTGCTTTTTTTAAAAATCAAAATTAAGACCAAGTATAATTCCTCTTGAGCGAGGATAAATCGCTCCATCGATACCTCCAGCAATTTCAGGATCAAGACCTGAGTAGTCAGTAATCACAAACAGGTTAGTACCTGTTACCGAGGCTCTTATACCTACTTTGTCGGTATTAAACCTGTATCCTAACGAGAGGTTATCCAATCTGACAAAATCTGAACTTTCTATGTAGTGGCTTGAGAATAACAATGGTAATGGAGCACTTTGAAAACGATCCTGCAATATTCCACTAGTTGGATTATTCAAGAAAGGAGTAGTAGTTTCAGTGATAGAGTCGATATTCTCTCGACCTGCTCTAACATTGTTATAATTATAGCCTCCTACTTGACCTCTGAACGTGAAACTCATATCAAAGTTTTTGTAAGTGAGATTGGAAGTAAATCCAAAATAAGCATCGGGATTTCCTTTTTTATAACGGTACCTATCATCACTGTTAATAACGTTGTCTCCATTTCTATCTACGAAAACTCCGTCCAAAGGGTTTCCACTCGCATCATAAACTTGACGATATACTACGAAAACTGTTGGATCTGCACCTACTGCCCATTCTCCTATGAAATTATTGAATCCACCTCCACTTACTGTGTTGATAGGCGTAGGTTGATCGTCATCCCCTAGAGTCAAATCAGTAATCTCAATTTCCTGAAAAGTAACATTTCCACCGATGTTCCAATTGAAATCATCCCCTCTAAAAAGGTCTAAACCAGCCCCTACCTCTATACCACGACTACGCGTAGCTCCTACATTCTGTAAAGAACGGTTCCCTAATGACCCCACAGGCAAAGGACCGTCTTGAAATAAGTCTTCTGTATCACGGGTGTACCCATCTACAGATATTGTTAGACGATCTTCAAAGAAACCAAAATCAACTCCCGCATTCCACTGGTAAGTCTCCTCCCATTTGAGGTCTAATGCTAAAGATGGACGCAAAGTATTGTAAAATTGACTTCCCAATTGAACTTGAGCTTGCGCATTACTTGGTACTACTCTACCTTGAACAAATAAGAAATCTTGTCCTATTTCTTGCTGACCAGTTACACCATAACCTCCTCTTAATTTCAACTGAGACAAGAAACCGCTATTCTGAACAAAGTCCAGATTTGTAAGCTTGATAGCTCCGTTGGCACCCCAGAAAGTACCCCAACGCTGATCAGGTGAAAACCTAGAAGTTCCTTCTCGATTGATACTACCTGACAGTACAAATAAATCATTAATATCAAAAGAAGCTCTACCGAAGAAAGATATTAGACGATTATTATTAAAACCTATCTGATCAGCTATGGCTATACCATTATCATCTTGTCCTCTAAATACAGACTCTCTTTGGAAATTTTGAAATGCACTACCCACAGTTAAATCCATGACAGTTGAAATGCTCTCTAATTCCTTGTTATAATCAAAACGGCCTCTAAGTAATTGGTTTACTCTATATCCATCACCGTTACTTCTTAAAGCGCCTGTAGTTAGACCTACACCTGAATTAGGATCTCTTCTAGAAAATTCATCAAATTCATTATAATCAATACCCGCAGTTCCTACAAACTTCAACCCATCGATTCCAGGAACCTTATAGTCTGCAATTAAAGTTGCGCGAATTTGATTGTTGTCATTCTCCGATGTCAAACTGTTAATCAGACCGACTGGGTTGCGTGGAGCTAATTCATCCACATTACCATTATTTTGAAGATATTCAAAATATCCATTGGGACCATTTGGATCAAAAACGGGTTGAGTCGGATCAAAACTCAAAGCAGTACCTATTGCTCCTCCATCAGTAAAACGACGCTGCTCAGCAGCACCTTGCACATTTAGAGTAAGCTTCAGATCATTATTCAATAGTTTTTGAATAATGTTTGCATTTAGCGTAGCTCGCTCATAACCAGTCCCCTCTAAAGTACCATTTTGGTTAGTATAGTTTAATGATGCTCTCACTGCTGTCTTTTCAAAACCCTTCTCAACAACAAGGTTATGAATCCCTTGAATTCCAGTTGTATATATCTCATCTTGCCAATCAGTATTAAAGTTTCCTAGCAAGGCAATTTCTTCAGGAGTTCCAAATTCATTTAATATGCCTCTAAACTGATCACCAGTTAAAACATCTATCTCATCCGTATTTTCATTGATCGCAAGCTGAGTACTGAAACTAATTTTAAGATCACTACTCATCTTACCCTTTTTAGTAGTAATTAAAATCACCCCATTAGAACCTCTGTTACCGTAAATAGCAGTAGCACTGGCATCTTTCAAAATGGTAATATCAGCGATATCAGCAGGGTTTATAGAGTTCAGGTTTGCATTTGCGGCATCTAGCGGAATACCGTCAACCACATAAAGTGGATCTTGACTAGCACTCAAAGTAGAACCTGCACGCACTCGGATCCTGGGACCTTCACCTGGACTACCGGTTGCAGCAGTTACCTGCACACCAGCGGCTTTACCAGCTAAAAGCTGACCTGGAGAAACGATAGCCCCCTTGTTGAACTCTTCCTCATCCACGGTAGTCTGCGCAGCAGTCACATTCTCCTTAGTTGTACTACCATAACCTATCAGAACGATGGTATCAAGCTCAGAAGTATCATCTGCCAGAGTTACATTGATGGTCGATTGACCATTTACAGGAATTTCCTGTGTAGCATAACCTATATAGGAAATAACAATGACCGCATCTTCCGGCACATTAGACAAGGTGTACTTACCATCAAAGTCAGTCGAGGTAGCGTTTTGCGTACCTTTAACTAACACCGTCGCGCCCAGAACAGGGAGGTTGTCCTTGTCAGTCACGACACCAGTCACAACACTCTGCGCAAAGGCAAACAGTGGTAACAAGAATAACAGAATAACTGTTTTGATTTTGTTGTTCATTACTGTGTTTTAATAGTTGTTAATGAAAATATTTTCTTCTCACACGCAACAAAACTATGTAAAGAGAATGTTAAGAGGGAGTTTCCAGCGCAACGAAATGCGAAAACGTTTTCGTTTTTATAGTCCTAAATTTTAGCGGTATATTTAGCATATCATAGAACCGTAGTCCTAAAAAGAATTGCTGTTTTATAAGTTACGCTTTCGCGAAAGCGTAACAAACCCAAGTCACCCACAACAGTATACAAGCCCATGGCGCAAAAGCTTACTCTTAAACAAATTGCCAAAGATTTAAACGTATCAATATCCACGGTATCTAAGGCCTTGCGGGATTCCTATGAAATAAGTGAGGAAACCCGCAGCAAGATCAAGGATTACGCAAAATCCAAAAATTATAAGCCTAATAGCATCGCTCTGAGTCTAAAAAATCAGAAAACTAAGAAAATAGGAATAGTCATTCCCGAAATTGTACACCACTTTTTTGCGACAGTTATTTCGGGAGCCGAGCGTGTGGCAAACGAAAACGGCTATCAGGTTATCATTACCGTTTCGGACGAGAGTTTTGACAAAGAAGTCGTTAATATGGAAATGCTAGCCAATGGTAGTATAGATGGATTCATCATGAGTCTATCTAAAGAAACCATGGACAAGCACGATTTGCACCATCTAAGGGAAGTGACTAACCAAGGTATGCCCATCGTCATGTTTGACCGCGTTACAAATGATATCGCTTGCGACAAGATCATTATTGATGATGTAGCCGCTGCGCATAGCGCAACAGATTTCTTAATGCGCAAAGGGCGTAAAAACCTAGGACTCATCACCACGGTAGACTATGTAAGCGTAGGGAGATTGCGTACACAAGGTTTCAAACAGGCACTTACAGAAAGGGGCTATGAATGTGAAAATCACCAAGTACTCAAAATTGAAAACGCCGATGCTTGCGAAAACGAGATCGAAAAGTTTGTAGTAGGCAATAATTTTGACGGCATACTGGCTGTTAATGAATTATTTGCTGTGACTGCCAGCAAAGCCCTTCAAAAACATGGCAGATCCATACCAGATGATATTGCCATCGTAGCATTTACAGATGGCATGTTGTCTAAATATGCCAGCCCTACCTTAACGACTATAGGACAAAAAGGTGAAGAAATGGGCGGAATCGCTGCTGCAAAGCTTATAGAACGTCTTGAAAAAAAGGAAAGTGATTCAGAAAGCTACGAAACCGTTATAGTAAAAACATCGCTTATAGAAAGAGAGTCTACTCCTTAATTTTATAATTTTACACTTTAAGGAATTTGAGTTCCTAAAGTATATCAAAACTTATTTTCTTCTCACACACCATAAGTTTTGATAAGTCATAAGGCTTATCGTAATCAATTGTAACGATATGCAAAAGAGACGCATGAGTTTCTTGGAAATGTGGAACATGAGTTTCGGGTTTTTAGGAATTCAAATGGGGTTTGCTCTTCAGAATGCAAACGCCAGCCGTATTTTACAAACCTTCGGTGCAGATGTGCATCAACTTTCCTGGTTTTGGCTTATTGCTCCCGTTATGGGACTTATAGTCCAGCCGATCATTGGTCATTATAGCGATAACACTTGGACAAGATTTGGTCGTAGAAAACCATTCTTTCTGGTAGGTGCTCTGCTCGCTTCTATAGGAATGATATTTATTCCTCAAGCTGATATTTTTATTGCTTTTCTTCCTGCCCTATGGATAGGTGCGGGTATGCTTATGATCATGGATGCCTCCTTTAACGTAGCCATGGAACCATTTAGGGCACTAGTTGCAGATAACCTAAGTGATGAACAGGCAACACAGGGTTTCAGCATCCAGACGGTACTTATAGGTATAGGAGCAGTGGTTGGTTCATGGTTGCCATGGGCGCTGGTTAATTGGTTTGGTTTTGAGAAAACAGCTGAAGAGGGTTCTGTTCCAGAAAATTTGATTTGGGCTTTTATTATAGGTGCGGCTGTCTTAGTGTTCTCAATAATAGTCACCATAGTAACTACTAAGGAATATTCTCCAAAAGAGCTAGCACAATTTGACGATGAAAAAGCACATAAGGATGCTTTGCTCGAAAGTGGTGAGGTACCCAAAGCTAAACTTACCGACATTTTTGAAGATTTTAAAAAAATGCCGGAAATCATGAAACAGTTGAGTTGGGTTCAGTTCTTCTCATGGTTTGCGCTTTTTGGAATGTGGGTCTTTGCAGTACCTGCTATTGCCCAGCACATTTATGGATTACCTACCAGTGATTCTGAAAGCGAGTTGTACAATGAAGCAGGAAACTGGGTAGGAATTTTATTTGGTATCTACAATGGTATATCTGCGATCGTGGCCTTTTTGCTTCCATCTATCGCATCAAAAATTTCAAGAAAAAACACTCACGCCATAAGTTTATTAATAGGTGGTCTGGGCTTATTGTTGATTTATGTGATGCCTAGCCCCATTTGGTTGATACTTCCCATGATCTGTATAGGAATCGCCTGGGCCAGCATATTGTCTATGCCCTATGCAATGTTGAGCGGCTCCATTTCTCCCAAAAAAATGGGAGTTTACATGGGTATTTTCAACTTTTTCATCGTAATCCCGCAAATCATCAATGGAATAATAGGTGGACCGCTTGTAAAATATGCTTATGGAGATCAAGCCATATTTGCCCTGATTGTGAGTGGAATCAGTTTTGTCGTTGCTGGTTTCTTGGCATTTAAAGTAAACGATACACAAAATGTAAGTAATGCATAAAAAAGGATTCATATTTGACCTGGACGGTGTGATCGTAGACACGGCAAAATTTCATTTTGTGGCGTGGCAGCGATTGGCAAAATCCATAGGTATCGATTTCAATCATGAACAGAACGAGCAACTTAAAGGTGTTTCTAGGGTGAACTCGCTCAAGAAAATCCTCGCTTGGGGTAATGCGACACTTAGCGAAGAGGAATTCAATTCAAAAATGGCTCAGAAAAACGAGGAATACCTCGCACTGGTAGATACGCTCACTACTGATGACATTCTGCCTGGTGTTCACGATTTTTTGCTTGAATTGAGGGAAATGGGACAACCTATAGCTTTAGGCTCGGCAAGTAAGAATGCACGACCTATTTTGAAGAAACTCGGGATTTCTGACCTTTTTGATACGATCGTAGACGGCACAAATGTTACTAAAGCAAAACCAGATCCAGAAGTTTTCACCACGGCTGCGGATCAGCTAGGAGTTGCCCACAAATATTGCGTCGTATTTGAAGACAGCATTGCCGGTGTTCAAGCCGCAAATGCTGCTGGAATGATTTCCATAGGATTAGGAGAGCAAGATGTGCTCCACGAGGCAGATTCGGTTTATAGCTCATTTACCGAGATGCCAGAAAATTACATCACTGAATTATTAATGAAGAAGAAGAAATGAACCAAGAATATATCTTACCTAACGCATGGTCCATCATTGAAGAAGGCTGGAAACCTTCACTAGTAAAATCCAGTGAGAGCTTGTTCTCCATAGGAAATGGAGCCATGGGTCAGAGAGCAAATTTTGAAGAACAATACTCTGGCGATACCTTTCAAGGTAGCTACATCGCAGGTGTTTATTATCCAGACAAAACACGTGTAGGATGGTGGAAAAACGGTTATCCTGAATATTTTGCAAAAGTTCTCAATGCGCCTAATTTTATAGGGATTGATGTTCATGTAGATGGGGTTGTTTTGGATCTCGCTTTCGCGAAAGCGGTAAAAAACTACCGTCGTGAACTTAACATGAAACAAGGCTGGTACGAGCGATCTTTTGAAGCCACACTTCAAAATGATAAAGTAATAGAGGTAACGGCAAGAAGATTCCTGAGCCTGGACCACGACGAGCTGGGAGTCATCCACTACACGGTTAAAGCCATGAGTGGCAACATGATTATAAGTTACCTGCCTTACCTAGATGCTGGAATCACAAATGAGGACAGCAATTGGGATGATGCGTTTTGGCAGATAGGTGAAGTCACAAAAGATAATCACCGTGCTTTTATTCAAAGCAAAACCAACAAAACCAACTACGGCGTAGCGACTTACATGCAGTCTGAACTGTATAAGAATGGACAGCACGAGCAATATGCTGATTATTATGACGAGACTGATAAATCAGTCAGGTTTAAGGTGGAAAGTCAGCTCGCTCAAGGCGAAAGCGCCACTTTAATCAAATACGCTGGATATACCTCAACGCTTAACCATACAGAAGACAATCTAGTTAATGCTGCGAGTGCAGTACTTGATAAAGCAACTGATCTCGGCTACGAGGCTTTACTTGATCTTCAGAAAAATGCCTGGGCAGATATCTGGAACATGGCTGACATCACTATTGAAGGAGACTTAAAAGCGCAACAAGGTATACGTTTCAATATTTTTCAGCTTAACCAGACCTACCTAGGTAAAGACAGTCGTCTTAACATAGGACCTAAAGGTTTCACCGGTGAGAAATATGGAGGTTCGACCTATTGGGACACAGAGGCTTACTGTATCCCGTTTTATATGGCAACCAAAGACTCTCAAGTAGCCCGCAACCTATTGAAATACCGTTATGATCAACTAGACAAGGCGATAGAGAATGCTGAAAAGCTAGGTTTTGAAAACGGTGCTGCCCTCTACCCCATGGTAACCATGAATGGAGAGGAAAGCCACAACGAGTGGGAAATCACTTTTGAAGAAATACACCGTAACGGTGCCATGGTCTTTGCGATTCATAATTATTTGAGGTATACGGGTGATTATAGTTATGTACCTGAAATGGGACTGGAAGTGATGATCGCCATAGCCAGATTCTGGCAACAACGCGCTACATTCTCACAGCGCGCTCAGCAATACATGATCTTGGGCGTTACTGGACCGAATGAATACGAGAACAACGTCAACAACAACTGGTACACAAATTATTTAGCAAAGTGGTGTATCAATCAGGCGCTGGAACACCTGAATAAGGTAAAAGATGGTTACACGTCTGATTATGAACGCATCATAGGTAAAACAAATCTTACCGATGGTGAGCTTATGTCTTGGAAAGAAGTTGCCGACAATATGTATGAGCCTTATGATGATAAATTAGGCGTGTACTTACAGCAAGATGGTTTCTTGGATAAAGAGATCATTCCCGTTTCTCAACTTGACAAGTCACAGCGTCCTATCAACCAGAAATGGTCTTGGGATCGCATCTTGAGGAGCTGCTACATCAAGCAGGCAGATGTACTCCAAGGTTTCTATTTCTTTGAAGATCATTTCTCAAAAGAAGAACTCGAGAAACATTTTGATTTCTATGAGCCATTGACCGTTCATGAGAGTTCGCTCTCACCCTGCGTCCACAGCATACAGGCTGCAAAACTGGATCGCATGGAACAGGCTTATGAATTCTATCTAAGAACCTCGCGTCTTGATCTGGACGATTACAATAAGGAAGTTGAAGAAGGATGTCACATCACGAGTATGGCAGGTACGTGGATGAGTATCGTAGAAGGTTTCGGCGGTCTGCAGATCATTGACGGTAAGCCAAGTTTTACCACGCGACTTCCTGAAGAATGGGATGGATTCAGCTTCAAAATCAATTTTAGAAATCAAATCCTAAAAGTGAATGTTTCTAAATCTGGAACTGATGTGAAACTTGAGGGCAAACATGCTCAAGAAGTAATTGTTAATGGTGAACAAAGAACCCTAGAACCTGATATGGTGAACGCCTAGATCATGATTCACCACATAGATATTTGATTAGCTTTTCAAAGGGTGACTTGATCAGAATTCAGGCGCCCTTTGTTGCTTTTTAGAACCAAAATTTAGTCATGAAACAAAAATTCAAATCAGTACAGATTTTTACAATTGTTTTTGTTGTTCTCGCTTTCGCGAAAGCGGTACAAGCACAATCCATCGAGCGCATAGAGCCGCCCAACTGGTGGGCAGGAATGGAGCACAGCGCAGTGGAATTTATGATGTATCACAAGGACATCGCCTCTTACGAAACCATCGTGTCAGACTTGCCAGTTTTGAAAGTCAGAAAAACCGAAAATCCCAATTATGTGTTTGTCACTTTGGATACTCAAAATCAAGATCCTGGAAATTATCAAATCACTCTTACAAAGGGACCTCTGGATGTTCTCAACAAGACTATTGAGCTTAAAAAAAGAGCTGACAAATCTAAATTGAGGAAAGGATTTGACTCTAGCGATGTCATCTACCTCTTGATGCCAGACCGTTTTGCCAATGGTGATCCGTCAAACGATAGTGTAGAAGGTCTTTCTGAGAAAGCTGACAGAGAATTCAAAGGAGGTCGCCACGGTGGTGATATTCAAGGGATCATCGATAATATAGATTACATCCATGACCTGGGAGCCACGGCCGTGTGGAGTACGCCTTTGCTAGAAGATAACGATCAGCGTTATTCCTATCATACTTATGCTCAGAGCGATGTCTATAAAATCGATCCACGCTACGGTAGCAATAATGATTACAAACGCCTGGCAGATGAATTGCACAAAAAAGACATGAAACTGATCATGGATTATGTGACTAATCACTGGGGCGCAACGCACTGGATGATGCGCGATCTACCTTCTAAAACCTGGATTCACCAATTTGATGACAATGCTGGTAAAAATTACCCAGTTGCTGGATATGCCAACTCTTCTTACCGCCAGACGACGCAAATGGATCCTAATGTGAGTGATAACGACATGAAATACGCAGAGAAGGGTTGGTTTGTGAGCACCATGCCAGACTTGAATCAGAGCGATCCGCTGGTATTGAATTATTTGATTCAGAACTCGCTGTGGTGGATTGAGTATGCGGGTCTTGATGGTTTTAGGGTGGACACTTACAGTTATAATGAGAAAGAGGGAATCGCAAAATGGACTAAAGCCATTATGAATGAATATCCCTACTTCAATATTGTGGGAGAAACCTGGCTTCACGATCAGGCACAGATCGCTTATTGGCAGAAGGATTCACCAGTGGGCGCTATTCAGAACTTCAACTCTGGCTGCCCCAGTGTGATGGATTTCACGCTGCACGATGCAATCATGACGGTTTTCAATGAAGACGCGCAAGGCTGGGACAAAGGGATGATCAAAGTATATGAGAACTTCGTAAATGATTTCCTTTACTCAGACATCGATAATATTCTGGTTTTTGCAGGAAATCACGACACGAATAGAATTAATGGAAACGCGCTCCTCAACGGAAATCTTGAAAAATATAAACTAGCCATGACGCTTATTATGACGGTGCGCGGTATTCCTCAAATCTATTATGGTGACGAGATCGGCATGGGAGGTAATCGCGATACAGATGGTGACGGTGATATACGTAGGGATTTTCCTGGAGGCTGGGATGGTGACGAGAACAATGCTTTTGACAAGCCGACTAAATTACAGAAGGGCTATCAAGATTTTACCCGTAAACTATTGAATTATAGGAAGTCAAAGCCCGTAATCCACACTGGTAAATTCACACAGTTTGTCCCAGAGAATAATTGCTATGTGTATTTCAGGCATAACGATGATGAGAAAATCATGGTCGTCATCAACAACAACCCTCAAAAGATGACGCTGGACCTGTCCCGCTTCCGCGAAATGTTACACTCTTCAAGCACTGGAAAAGAAATTATTTCAGATAGGACTATCGTGATTGATGAAACGCTTAATGTGAGAGGTAAATCATCAATGATTATTGAATTAGATTGATATGAGGTATTATTTATTAGCGCTGGTTGTATTTGTTTCTGCTTTACCTCGACTTGGCTCGGCACAGGTCGCGGAAGCTCAGATCACAAATACCTCACGTCAGTTTGTGGAAGCAGAAACTGAAGCAGATCGCTTGAACATCAATGTTACTGACGGTATGTACACCTTTAAAGTTCTAAGCGAAAATATCATTGAGACACAGTTTTATCCGAATAGGGAGATTAACGTCAATAATCAAGAATCACACACGGTTGTATTGGGTGCGGTCCCTGTAGCAGGTTTAATTACGGAGGATTCAAACTCCTTTTCACTAGGTTCTAAAGATTGGTTGCAGGTCAGAATTACCAAAAAACCCTTTCAAGTAAACTATATCTATAAAGGTCAACCACTTGTATCTGAGGCAAAAGGTTACGAAGACCGCGATTCATTAAAAACCATCCAACTCAAAATTGATGAAAACGAGGTGCTCTACGGCGGTGGTGCGAGAGCTCTCGGTATGAATAGACGTGGCAACCGTTTGCAACTGTACAATCGGGCGCATTATGGTTATGAAACGCGTTCTGAACTCATGAACTACACCATACCACTGGTGATTTCCTCCAAAAATTACGCAGTGCATTTTGACAATGCACCAATAGGTTTTTTAGACCTAGATAGTAAAGGTGACAACACCATTACCTATGGGACCATTTCTGGCTCGATGCGTTATCAAGTAATTGCCGGAAATAATCTGAAAGAAGTCACCCAAAACTACGTGGAACTTACCGGCAAGCAACCCATGCCGCCACGATGGGCACTTGGGAATTTCGCCAGCCGCTTCGGGTATCATTCACAGCAGGAAGTTGAGGAAACGGTTGCAAAATATCGGGAAGAAGAAATTCCGCTGGATGCTGTTGTTCTGGATCTGTATTGGTTCGGAAAAGATATCAAAGGGACTATGGGGAATTTAGGTTTTTACCGAGACAGCTTTCCAGAGCCTAAGAAAATGATCAAAGGGCTTCAGGAAAACAATGTAGAAACCGTCTTGATTACAGAACCTTTTGTACTCTCCACCTCTGACCGCTGGGAGGAAGCGGTTAATGAACAAATCTTAGCGGTGGACTCGCTAGGAAAACCCTATCAGTACGAATTTTACTTCGGGAATACGGGCTTGATTGACATTTATAGCGATAAGGGAAATAGCTGGTTTAAGAATATATACAGCGAGCTCTCTGACATGGGTGTGAATGGATTCTGGGGCGATCTAGGAGAGCCAGAAGTGCATCCTTCGGGATTACTCCATGCGACAGGAACCGCAGATGAAGTTCATAATATTTACGGCCACGACTGGGCAAAACTCGTTTACGAAGCCAGCCTAGAAGCAGATCCCGACCGCAGACCTTTTATTTTAATGCGTGCAGGCTATTCTGGAACCCAGCGCTACGGGATGATTCCCTGGTCTGGTGATGTGAATCGAACTTGGGGAGGTTTGCAGTCGCAACCCGAGATCGCCCTGCAAATGGGAATGCAGGGATTGGGTTACATGCATAGTGACCTTGGAGGTTTTGCTGGTGCTAATCTCGATGACGAGTTGTACACCCGCTGGTTGCAATACGGTGTTTTTCAGCCTATCTACCGCCCGCATGCTCAGGAAGAGGTTCCCAGCGAACCCATTTACCGAAGTGAAAAGGCCAAAAAAATTGCCAAACAAGCCATTGAGCTGCGCTACAAATTATTGCCCTATAACTATCAACTGGCTTTTGATAACCATACCGAAGGCACACCGCTTATGAGGCCCGTATTTTTTGAGAACGGCGACGATTTGGAGAACGCAAGAACCTATTACTGGGGAGAAAATTTTCTGATCGCGCCTGTTTTGAAGCCGGGCATCAAGAAGATGGATATCGATCTTCCAGAAGATTCTAAATGGTTTGATTTTTATACTGAAAAGATTTACGATACTCAGAAACTTTCCGATTTCGCCTTGAGCGAAAACCACATCCCCACCTTTGTCCGTGCCGGTAGTTTTATTCCCATGAGTAAGGATTTACAGTCCACAAAGGAGTTTGACAATTCAGATTTTGAGCTGCATTACTATCATCATAAATCGATGAAGGTGAGCCGACAAGTAATTTACAATGACGACGGTACGACTCAGGAGGCTTATGAGAAAAAAGAGTATGAGATGTTGGATTATTTCGCTTTCGCGAAAGCGAGATCCCTCAACCTACACTTCAAAGCTGAGATAGGTGACAACTTTGAAAACTCTGAGAAAAGCGTGGATCTCATCATCCACGGTATTGATAAACAACCGAAGAAAATAAAAGGAATCAAGGGAAGCCACTGGTCTTATGATCAAGATAAATTTATAGTTACGATAAAAAATCTATCTTGGGACACAGCAAAGGAAAAAGAGATCAAGATCAAACTTTAAGAAAGAAAGTGGATGCCAAGCGTCCCAACCGTAAAAACTCTAAGGTCGGATGCGATCCGCCTCAACTAGACGTAACGGCGCTTCGCAAGCGCCCTAAAAAAGCAAAGAATGAGAAAAACGTATACCATCGCCGCCATCGCCATGCTTATTCTGAGCGCGGCTATAATATATCTGGGGCTTCAACGCGAAAGCATCTTTAATCCACCGGTAGTTACCGGAGTAGGTTTTGCGGTCATTGCTGTCGTTTACTTTATAAGATCAGGAAAGGTTTAAATATCGAGCCAGAAATGGACGCTTGCCAAGCGTCCCAACCGTAAGGGCGCTTCGCAAGCGCACTCTAAAAAAAAGAAATATGAAAAAACTAATCATCGCATTAGCAGTCATCTCAACGATAGCCTGCAAGGAAGAAAAACCAGTAAAAAACCAAATGGAGAACGACCAGGAAGTGAATATTGATCACGAGGATAGAATGGGTAAAAAAGTCGTCTATCAGGTGTTTACAAGACTGTTTGGTAACACAAATACCACAAATAAACCGTGGGGAACGATAGAAGAAAATGGTGTCGGTAAATTTGAAGATTTCACGCCCAAAGCGCTTCAAGAAATCAAGGATTTAGGCGTCACGCATATCTGGTACACCGGTGTCCCACATCATGATGTCATTACAGATTATACAGAATACGGTATTTCAAAAGATGATCCAGATGTAGTAAAGGGTCGTGCGGGATCACCTTATGCGGTTAAGGATTATTATAATGTCAATCCAGATCTAGCTGTTAACGTTAAAAATAGATTAGAAGAATTTGAGGCATTGATCAAGCGCTCGCATGATGCAGGCCTTAAAGTGATCATAGATATTGTCCCCAATCACGTCGCACGTAATTATCAAAGCCTCACAAATCCAGAGGGAATAAAAGATTTTGGAGCAGATGATGATACTACAGTGGAATATGCTCGTGATAATAATTTCTACTACGTGCCTGGCGAGTCTTTTAAGGTGCCAGAATGGAGAAATGACTACAAACCCTTGGGAGGTGAACAAAACACACTAGCTGATGGCAAATTTGACGAGAATCCTGCTAAGTGGACCGGTAATGGAGCCCGCGCCGCGCAACCGAACATGAATGACTGGTACGAGACCGTAAAAGTCAATTACGGTGTGCGACCTGATGGCAGTTATGATTTTGATAAATTGGAAGACGTCTATTCAGAGAGAGAGTACACGGAACATTATAGTTTCTGGAAAGGAAAAGATGTACCTGATTCTTGGGAAAAATTCAAGGATATAGCGCTTTATTGGACCAGAAAAGGAGTAGATGGTTTTAGGTATGATATGGCAGAGATGGTGCCGGTGGAATTCTGGAGCTATATGAATTCGCACATCAAGATGGAAAATCCTGATGCATTCTTACTTGCCGAAGTTTACAACCCAAGCTTGTACCGCGACTACATCAAAAAAGGGAAAATGGATTATCTCTACGATAAAGTTCAGCTTTATGATACGATCCGTAATGTGATGCACCGTGGCGGAAAAACCGATCATATACCAGCGATTCAAGAAGAATTGAGCGATATTGAGCACCACATGCTGCACTTTTTAGAAAACCACGACGAGCAGCGTATTGCTAGCGATGGATTTGCTGGAAATGCAGAGGCTGGAAAACCAGCCATGGTGGTATCTGCCACGATAAGTACCGCACCTACGATGATTTATTTTGGTCAGGAGCTGGGAGAAGATGGCAGTGAGGACTTAGGTTTTGGCGACCCTACTCGTACTTCGATTTTCGATTACGGGAGCGTTCCCAGCGTCGTACGCTGGGTAAACAACAAGAAGTTTGATGGCGGTCAGTCCACAGAAGAAGAATTGGCTCTACGTGATTTTTACAAACATTTGCTGAACCTTACAATCGATAGTCCAGCGATGATGGGTGACTATGCAGATTTACATGCCTACAACAGAGAAAATACCGAAAACTATGATGACAAAGTGCTTTCTTTCGCACGCTGGAATGAAGATCAGAATCTGATTGTACTCTCCAATTTTGATGGTGAAAAAGGCAAAAAGTTCAAATTTAAAATCCCAAAAGATGTATCTCTTGCATTTGACCTTACGGAGCGTGAGTACGATTTCAAGGATCTGCTTGGAAAAGACGGCAAGATCTTCACGGCAATAAAGCAATCAGAGTGGGAATATACCATGGAAATTGAATTGGCTGCTCATGAATCACTGGTTCTTGAGCTTCAAAAAAACATCAATTTGTTTAAGGACAATTAAGTAGATCAGTATTTTATTGGTCTCGCTTTCGCGAAAGCGTAACTATTTAAAACAGAAAACCTGTCCACTTCACTTTGAAACGGACAGGTTTTTCTATTTGGGGCCAACTTAATTCTTAATCACTCGCTTGTTTACGATTCCAAGATCTGTTTTAATGCTGATGAAATAAATTGCACTCTCGTAAGGGCTGAGATCAATGGTTTTAGTTTCTGCACTTACATTGCTCCAAGTGTTCACTCTTCTACCTCTGAAATCTATCAAGGTTAGAGATTCAATATTTGAATTTTTAGAACTTATCGTAAGCTTTCCAGAAGTCGGATTAGGATAAATATCTAAATCTACCTTAATCAAAGGTTCTTCAATACTCGCAGTCAAATCAGTTTGTACTTCAAAGCTACACACGAGATCATTACCGTTTCCATCACTTATGGTAATGGTTATAGGAGTTGTGCTAGGTACAGCAACCATAGTACCAGCCGCAGGACTCTGAACGATGGTCAGACCGGCAGTACTAGAGGTACAACCGTCTGTGGCATTTAAGCCACCTGTGTAATCCTGCAACATATAAGTAGTAGTTCCAGAAGGCAAGTCAATTCTCAGATCGCTCGGACAATCTGCAACTGGGGCGTCAGTATCCGTAACTATAATGTTCTGAGTCTGCGTGACACTATTCCCTGTTCCATCAGTGTATGTCCAGATTACCTGAGTTGTTCCAAGACCTATCGGGAAAGTAGCATTATTTGTCGCTGTTATCACTCCCTCACAATTATCTAGAGATGTGGGCGCAACCAGACTGGTCACTTCACAAACTTCATTGACATCTGGTAACGATGTAAGATCGGGAACCGGAGCAGTGGTATCATTCACAATGATATCTTGAGTTTGAGAGGTGCTGTTCCCATTTCCATCATCATACTCCCACGTAATGGTAGTAGTACTCGTAATGGGTAATGATGCAGTTGTGGTAGCTAAGAGGGTTCCCACACAGGTATCAGTTGCGGTAGGTGCCGTAAGTGTAGTCACTGCGCACTCGCTATTAATAGCTGGGAGCGTAGTCAGATCCGAAACTGGTGGATTTACATCACTAATGATCACATTTTGTGTTTGTGTGGCTTGATTCCCATTACCATCACTAAAGGTCCAAGTAATCATTGTGGTTCCCTGACTAGTAATTGGGAAACTGTGATCTGCAACCCCATTTATAGTACCTGCACAGGCATCAGTTGCTGTGGGAATTGAAACGGTTGTAACCTCACATTCTGCATTTACATCTGGTAAACTCGCTGTATCTGGAACTGGTGCAGTTGTATCGTTGATAATTACGTTTTGAGTTTGAGAAGCGGTGTTACCATTACCATCAAGGTAGGTCCATGTGATGACTGTGGTGCCTTGAGTGACAATAGGTAAAGTAGCATCATTACTCACGGTCACATTACCCCCACAATTATCTGTAGCTGTAGGAGCGGTAAGAGACGTTACTTCACATGAAGCGGTAATATCTGGCAAATTACTTACATCGGGAGTCGGAGCGGTATCATCGTTAATGACAACATTTTGTATTTGGGCAGTGGTATTCCCGTTTCCATCATCATAAGTCCACGTAATTTGGGTAGAGGATGTGATAGGCAAATTTGCATTACTCGTAATGATCACATTTGAAGCGCAGTTATCTGTCGCTAAGGGTGGAGTTAAGCTACTCACCACACATTGATCGTTGATGTTTGGTAGATTAGCTACGTCTGGAACAGGTGCCGTAGTATCGCTGATGACGATATTTTGATCTTGTGTGATCGTATTACCATTGCCATCATCATAAGTCCAGGTAATTACCGTAGTTCCCGCAGTAGTGATAGGTAAAGCGGCATTTGTGGTTCCTGTAATAGAAATATTGCCGTTTGAACAACTCGTTTCGGTAGCTGTGGGAGCTGTGAGACTGTCTACAGAACACTGTGAATTTATATCTGGCAGATTTGCAACATCTGGTACCGGTGGGGTAGTATCTTGAATAATGACATTCTGATTTTGAAAGTTGAAGTTTCCATTACCGTCATTATAAATCCAAGTCACAACTGTGGTTCCTACACCCGTTATCGGTAGTGAGGCATTATTAGTTATAATGACCGGATCTGAACAGTTATCCGTCACTTGTGGAGGGGTTAAACTATCCACGCGACATTCAGCAACTACATCAGGTAGAGTCTGGTTAACTGGCTCTGGATTCTGATTATCAACGACAGTTACAAAAAAGCTGCAGGTAGCAGAATTACCAGAACTATCAGTCGCTGAAATCGTGATGAAATTAGGCCCTAAATCAGCGCATGTAAAATCACGTTGAGAAACGTTTAAGACATCTACCTCACAATTGTCAACGGCATAAACACTTGAAGGTGTGAATGACCAGGCATCACTGGTGGCACTCCAAGTCGTTGCATTTCTTCCAGGCACTGGGAATCCTATAGAACCTCCTTGATTAACGATTCCTTGTGTTTGAGTTCTGCCTGTGTTTCCATTGTTTTCTGTATGAATTTCTATACGGTTGCTTCCTTCAAATAACTTGATTTGACCAGAAAGAATGGTACCTCCGCCAAAAAATGGAATATTATCATATTCCACAACTAGAACTCGATTAGGAGCTATTCCTATAGTTTGATAATTTATCGGAGCCCCTCGCGGATTCAGATCCGTCCAACCTAGTGCTATAAGATTACTAGGATTGACAAAACCTGAAGTAAGGTTTCCACCACTACAGCAGCCTGGACCTACCGTGTTACCAAAGGCGATAAATCCATTGGAAGAAACTTGAAATGTATTATAAGAATTTCCAAAAAAAGTAAAGTCAAAACCTAGCGGTAAGTTTCTAGCTACTTGATCATCTCCAAGATTCAAAACAGTTGGATTACTAAGCACATCTTCACCAAACGTTGTGGGCTGTACATCATAACTGTCTCCTGTATTGTATAATGTATCAAGTGAGGCCCGACCGTTTGCGTCGAGCTCTAAAGTGACATTTGCACATTGAATTACAGGAGCATCTATATCGCTCACGGTAACTGTTGCCGTACACGTATCTTGATTACCACTCGTATCAGTCACAATTAAAGTAACTGTATTGGGACCAAGATTATCGCAAGTAAAGACAGTCTGACTAGCCTGAATACTTTGAACTCCCACATCGTCTGAACTACCTGCATCAATATCAAAATCATTAATTACCAGTAAACCATTAGCATCTAGATTCCCTGAGAAATCTTGACAACGTGCCACTGGCGGTACATTATCAACATTACTTATTACAAATGTTTGAGATGAACTATTGGGACAAGTCCCATTTGTGGTGTAAGTAACCGTATAGCCTCCAATTGTAGATAGCGATGGATCTATAAGCCCTGTGTTAGTATCTATTGATAAACCACTTGGAGTTGAACTAAATGTTCCACCTGGTGTAACTATAGAAACTGGAAATTGTACTGGATCACTTGTCGACACAGAATTAGAGGGATACCTAAAATTTGCGTTATCAAAGAAATCAATCGTTACTCGTATTGTAGAGCTATTTGGACAAGATCCGTTTGTAGTATAAGTTATATCATAATTTCTGCCACTTAGGCTATTTGCAAAATTAATTTCACCTGTAATCGGATTTAAATCAAGTCCAAAATTATTGACTGTAAAAGTACCCCCTGAAAGCCCAGTTATCGTAGGTGTTTCGGGCGCATCGTTGGGGCAATAATTTGTATTGGAATAGGAAAAACTCGCATCATCTAGCGGAGTTCCATTGATCGTGACGTCTTGATTTACCACACAACCGTCAGGAGAAGTGATGGTGACCGTGTAATTTCCTGGTGCAAGGTCTTGTACTACACCAGTAGTTTCGTTGTTGCTCCATTGATAGGTGTAACCTTCTTTAAAGATTTTTATATCATCAAAGATGACTCCATCGGTGGGGAAGGCAAAATTGTCAGAATGTGTAAATCGTATTTCTGTGGCCGAAGTCATCGTCTGACCTGCATTGCTCAAAACGGCATCTAAATCCACCACTCGCTCCTGCCAAGTATTAGTAAAGCCATCATTCCAAACTGATAAAGTTACCCAAGGCTGGCTGCTATCACCTCTTACAGTCACTTGATCATCAATCGTAAATTCATCATTTGAATTATAAAAGAAATAGCTAAATGAAATATCATCATCTCCCGCTTGTGCAGATAAATCAACTGTCCAAATAATGGAATGTGGAATAAAATTACCATCGTCAAGTCCTAATGCAAACGAGCCGTTGTTTGCTCTATTAGCATTTCCAGAAGAAAAAATATTGAGACGAGCTCCAGCGTTTGGCGCTCCTTCATACCTCCATCCTGGTAAACCGGGTATAGGGTCTATGCTATCTCCATAGTTACTTGGTGAAGGTTGTGCAGTCTCAAATCCTTCATAATATAAAATTGCCGATGCTGCTCCTGAAGATCCATTTACACAACTGGAGTCGTAGGTTTGAATATTGAAATCTACTGCCTCTGCGCTTCCACAATCTACTTCGTCATTAAGTATGGTTACGATGGCAGAATCTGTGATATTTACAGGAAGGCTCGTGGCCTGAAGGTTTGATAAGGAAACAATTACCGTTTCATCACCCTCAAGATCAGTGTCTGCTATAGGAGAAATTTGAAAAGTCTGTGTCTCATTATTAGTTCCTGAAAAAACCAATGTTTGCCCGTTGATCGCATTATAATCCGTACCAGCAATAGCAGAACCATTTGTTGTAGATACATCGACAGTGAACCCGCCTTGCACGGGATTAGACAAGGTAGCAGTAACCGTAATGGGTCCAGCATCTTCATCTCCACTGGTATCCGTTAGGATCACGAGCGCGTTATCATTATCTATGATGTTGATAGTAGCCGTGTTTGAAGCTCCCACGGTAACATCAGTATCATCTGTGCCTGTGAGTGTGATCTGGATATTTTCATTACCCTCCAGACTACTGTCTGCAATCACATCTATGGGAATTGTAATTGATGAAGAGTTTGCAGGCATCAGTACACTATTTCCGATACTTGAATAATCTACACCCTCAGTGGCTGTTCCAGAAATGGTGAAACTGACATTAGTATCATTTGCAACGGTATTGTCTGCGGTAATGGTAAAAAGACCATCTGTAGTATCTTCTGCAGCTTGAGTTGTTCCAGAAATAGATAGAACAGCGACATTGTTAACGCTCAAGGTTGAAGTCACATATCCATAACTATTATTAGGAAAAAAGTATACCGTATAGTCTCCGTTTTCTGATTCAGTGGGATCGATGAAACCAGTATCTGGATCAAGTGCCAACGACTTATCAGGAGACCAAAAAGTTCCATTGATATTACCAGATAAATTCAACTGTTTACCATCATCGAGACTTTTTATTTCATACTTAGAATGATCAAATGCAAAAGTCTCAGAAGCCTTAAAATCATAGGTAAAGGAACCACAATTTCCTGCAAGATTTCCTTGATCATTCTCTGCTCTTACAAACAGAGTAACGCCAGTCTCGCTAGGAGAGAATTCAAAACTATTAAGTTTAGTGGTACCGAGTAATTTGTCGCCACAACCACCTTCATAGATGGCCCAGTAATCGGTTTCAGATAGAGTACCACTCCAGACTAAAAGTGTTTCCTTAGACTTCTCTGCGTGGTGATCTCCTTTGACAATCGGCACATCGCTTTGTGCTGTCGTAAGGTGTATTAAAAATAGGCAGAAGCTTAACAGTCCTGTCTTCAAGTAATTTGTTTTCATAGCTGGAAAATTATTAGTTGGTACGTTAACAACCTTCCAAATATAGAATTCTCAATCGTAAAATCTTATCTATCAATCATTTATTTACAATTCACAATTTCATGTATCTACAAACAGCTATTCTTGTTTATTTTTTCATCTTTAATCATTCTCTCATAAAGAGTAATTGACTTTTGAGAGTCTCGCTTTCGCGAAAGCGTAAAAACAAAAAACCACCATCCCTTACGAGATAGTGGCTCTTCCAGAATTAGCCTTAATCCTTATTTGTTCAATTCTTCTTTTACGATAGTGCTGATGATCCGGCCTTCAGCTTTTCCAGCCATCAATTGATTGGCGCGGCCCATGACTTTACCCATGTCTTTCATGCTACTTGCCCCAGTCTCAGTGATTACCTGTTGCACGATGGTTCTTATCTCGTCCTCACCCATCTGTTCGGGTAAGAATTCAGAAAGTACTTCAGCTTGAGCCAGTTCTGGTTCAGCGAGGTCTTCCCTACCCTGTTCTTGAAAAATGCGGGCGCTGTCCTTTCTTTGTTTGACAAGTTTTTGCAAAAGCTTGATCTCCTCATCATCGCTTAGCTCTGCATCACTACCGGAAGTTTTTGCGAGCAACAGTTCACTTTTCACCGCACGCAAGGCAGCAAGGCGCGTCTGGTCTTTTGCCTTCATCGCATCTTTCATTGCGGGCATTATTTTTTTCTCTAAACTCATATCAATCTGCTCTATCGTGTAGGTAACTGTTGTTGTTTGATTTAAATTTTAACTGGTTATTCTCATCTGTTGAAATTGAAGTACGTGACTTCACTTGATCTTCTGGCATGCTATCCAGTTCTACGCCTTGACGCTTATAAGCAGGCTGGCGCTCCATTTCATCTAGTTTATCAGAGCTTTTGAACTTGTAATTGTATAAATGCAGTTTACGTTTGCGCTCCTCTGCCCTGCGTAAGATTGCCTCGTTGATAGGAAGCTCTGTAGGATCTGCAATGGGTTCAACTGGATCCAGCGGCGTGGTTAATGGATCTGCCTTTACCTGTGGCTTTTTTACGATCTTGATCTCTGGCTCAGAAACTTTAGTAGGCTCTTTTCTTTGCGAAACAAAGGGCTCGTCCTCCTCGTCTTCCATAAAATCTTGAAGCGAGTATTTCTTCACTCCAGAAGGCTCTACTTTATTGGGTAGTTCTTCTGCGTTGCGTATTTCAATATCCTCAAGATTGTGTTTAATAGGGCGTTCTTCTTGAGCTGGCTGCTCTTTTTCTTGAGATAATGGCATGTCAAAATCTAACGAAAATGGCGTTTCCTTCTCTTCATTGACCACCGGCTCTTGAACTTCATCCTCATCTGTGATCGTGAACAACGTGCCTGCTGGGTCCACATACTCCTCATCTTTGATCTCGATATCTTTGATCTCCTCTGAGGTTTTGATTAGGTCGTTATTAGGTGTCGGTTTTGGTAATGTTTCCTCCTCTTCCTCACCCAGTTCATGGACAATGACTTTTTGTTGTGATGGAGATTTTTGTTTATCCGCTTTCGCGAAAGCGTCATTCTCATCAACCTCCTCATCTTCTTCCAGATCCATAATCAAACGACCGGGCGTCACCTTCTCATTTGAATCACTCAACACTTTTGTGGTGCGTTGTTCCTCCTCTAGCGTGTGGATAATGCGCTTAGAATCTGTATTAGAGATCTCGTGCTGTTGCTCGATGTTAAATCCCGTGGCGATTACCGTTATAGCAATGGCATCTCCCAGTGACTCGTCCTCGCCCACACCCATAATGATGTTTGCCGAGTGACCCGCCTCGTTTTGAATATGCTCGTTGATCTCACCGATCTCATCGATCGTGATTTCATCCCCACCAGAAACGATAAGCAGCAGAACATTCTTAGCTCCCGTAATCTTATTATCGTTCAACAACGGACTATCCAGCGCCTTTAGGATTCCCTCTTGAGCACGATTTGATCCTGAAGCCTGAGAGCTACCCATAATCGCCGTACCCGAATTAGAAAGTACCGTTTTTGCATCGCGCAAGTCAATGTTCTGGACGTAGTGATTTGTTATTACCTCAGCAATTCCTTTTGAGGCGGTAGCAAGAACTTCGTCTGCTTTTGAGAAACCAGCTTTAAAACCTAGATTACCGTAAACCTCACGTAATTTATTGTTATTGATAATGATCAGCGAGTCCACATGCTGGCGGAATTTCTCAATTCCTTTTTGCGCCTGCTCATTCCTTACTTTTCCTTCAAATTGGAAAGGTGTCGTGACAATTCCCACGGTAAGAATATCCATTTCTTGAGCGATCTCTGCAATGACAGGAGCTGCACCGGTACCGGTACCACCACCCATTCCTGCAGTGATGAAAACCATTTTTGTGGTTGTATCTAGTAAGGCGCGCACTTCTTCAATGCTTTCTCTTGCTGCTCTTTCTCCTACTTCTGGATTTGCTCCTGCTCCCAGACCTTCAGTCAAGGTAACACCCAATTGTACTTTATTAGGTATCGGGCTGTTGTTTAAGGCTTGCGAATCTGTGTTGCAGATCACAAAATCCACCCCATTGATCCCTTGCTGGAACATGTGTTTGATGGCATTGCTACCACCACCACCTACACCTATCACCTTGATGACATTTGAAGTGTTTTTAGGCAAGTCAAAAATGATACTGTCTTGATCGTCCTGGCTCATAGTTCTGGTTTTTCTAGTATTCTTTTTCAATATTGGCGCAACGCATGTTATTCAGCGTTGTCCAGAAATTCTTTAAATTTTGTCGCCCACGTGTCAAAGATTCCTTTGCGCTTAGTGGGTTGTGTTATTTTAGGTGCTTCTTCTTCGGTAGGTTCAGGTTCTTGTCCGGGTTCTTCTGTTTCTTTTGGTTCAAAAACAGCCTCTTGAACATCTACTTCTTCAACCACAGGCTCTTCTTCTGCCTCCTCTTCATAAGTTTCTTCAAGTCCCTTCATGACGAGACCTACCGCAGTTGAAAATAATGGGCTTGTGCATTCAGTATCGCTATCGCCTGCTAGATGCTCGTTAGGATAGCCTATTCTGCTAGGCATTCCCGTTACATATTCTGCAAGCTGTTTAATGTGCTTGAGTTGGCTACCACCACCAGTCAGCACAACACCAGCGATGAGTTGCTTTTTAGGTTCATCGTGACCGTAATTCTTGATTTCAACAAATACGGTTTCTAGAATCTCGATCACTCTAGCGTGAATGATTTTACTGAGATTCTTTAGCGTGATTTCCTTTGGTTCTCTACCACGCAGCCCGGGAATAGAAACGATCTCGTTTTCCTTATTCTCCCCTGGCCATGCACTACCAAATTTAGTTTTCAGCAATTCTGCCTGCTTCTCGATAATGCTGCATCCCTCTTTGATGTCTTGGGTAATGATATTCCCGCCTTGTGGAATGACTGCCGTGTGACGGATGATTCCGTCCTTGAAAATAGCGAGGTCTGTGGTCCCACCACCTATATCGATTAAAGCGACACCGGCTTCTTTTTCCTCTTGGCTCAAAACAGCATCTGCGCTGGCAAGTGGCTCCAAAGTAATTTTCTTGAGGTCCAGATCAGCGCTTTTAACGCAGCGGTAAATGTTTTTTATAGAAGCCACTTGACCGATTACCAAGTGAAAATTAGCTTCCAATCGACCGCCGTACATACCGATAGGCTCCTTGATTTCAGACTGTCCGTCGATTTTATATTCTTGTGGTAAGACATGAATAATTTCCTCGCCTGGCAGCATGACTAATTTGTAAACCTGCTTGCACAAATTGTTGACATCTTCCTGGCTGATGACTTCATCACTGTCGCCACGCGTAATGTAATCGCTGTGCTGCAAACTGCGTATGTGTTGACCCGCAATTCCTACCGTAACTTCTTTAATCTCAATACCACTGACTGACTCTGCCTGATCTACGGCCTGCTGTATGGATGTAATGGTTTGTGTGATATTGTTCACCACGCCACGGTGAACTCCTAGGCTTTTGGAACGCCCTACGCCTAAAATTTCCAGCTTTCCATACTCATTCTTGCGACCGATCATGGCAACGATCTTAGTCGTTCCTATGTCCAGACCTACCGCATATTCCCGTGCGCTCATACTGATTTATTTTTTGTAGCAACTACCTGCTTTTTGTACCGCAGGTCTACCGTCCCTAATTCCTTCAATTTTTTATCCTTAGCCATTTTTGCAATAAAGGCCTCATACTTCACTAGCTTGGTATCAAGTTCTTCTACCGATCCCAGCACCACCTCAAAATCAAATGCTCGCGGCGATAGCAAAAATCCTCTCGCAGCATCGATGCGCACATCGCTAAAACTTTCTGACAACAACTCATCATTTCTTAAAGTCATAATAAGCTGGTACAGATCATCCTGATCCTGGTCCTGAAAGCCAAAAACGAGCGGCACTCGCACCGTATATTCTTTTGACAATGGCATCAAAAGATTGTCGTCGTCCAAATACTTATCTGGAGATCCCATAATTCTAGCAATAGGCCTGCGAGCCTCAACTACGGCTTGTATTTCACCGTCTAGCGTTACGGAAACCTCTGCGCTTCTGATCATTTCATTCTGAACAAGGCGCGACTCGCTCTTATTCAAATCTAAATTTTCCAGAAACAGCATTTCAGCACTATCCCTACTTTGTATCAACAACTTATCAACGTTTTGTTCAGAGATAATCGGGTCGCTTTTATCTGTAAATAAGATGTTTACATTATTTACCGACCGACTCTCAAATCGCTTTGCCGAGAAACCGTAAAAAATGCACGTGAGAATTATCGCGCAAAAGAAAAAAATCTTATTCTTCATTTTCCGCATTTAATTGTTGAACTAAATTATTGATTTCCAAACCTATATCTCCAGCACCCAGCATCAGTAAAATTTGTTGCTGGTTTTGAGTGGTCTTTTGAGTATTTATCGCTTTCGCGAAAGCGTAAATCTCATCTTTCTGGATCACTTCGACATCAGTCTTTTTTGAAATAGACCTGATCTCATCTGAGAGTTTTTTGGAGTTGATACCTTCGATAGGCTCCTCCCGAGCTGGATAGATTTCCAACAATTTCACGCTATCAAATTTTGCTAAACTGTGTGCAAAGCCTTCCATAAAATCTCGAGTGCGGGTAAACAAATGCGGCTGAAATATCACATGAACTTGCGCTTCTGGATACATTTCTCTAGTTGCCGCATGAACTGCATGGATCTCAGTAGGATGGTGTGCATAATCGTCTATGAGCACAAAATCATCGGTTTTGATGCGGTAGGTGAACCGGCGCTCGACTCCTGGAAATGTGGCTAATGGTTCGCGCAAATCGTCTACGGAAACACCATATTCCAAAGCAATTGATAACGCCAGCAAGGCATTTGAAAGATTGTGATGACCAGGTAGTGCAAACTTGAAATTGCGATAAATCTGATCATCTACTGAAAGATCAAAATGGTATAATCCGTTTTTGATATCTAGATTTTCCGCATGGATAAATCCGTTTGAAACACCTACTTTTTTACTGGGTAGGTCGACCTTTTCGTTAGTGTAAAGCTTGCCATCTGGGACGAGAGCGGCAAAATCGTGAAAGGTTTTTTCAAATTCACTCACATCTCCATAAATATCGAGATGATCGGCATCCATCGCGGTAACCCCAGCAATATCAGGGCTCAACTGCATGAAAGAACGATCGTATTCATCGGCTTCCACGACGATCACCTCATCACCCGTATGGATAAAATTTGTACCGTACTTATTCAAAATACCCCCATAAAAGCGGTCATTTTCACTCCAGTTTCATGTAATAGATGCGCAAGTATCGCGCTTGTGGTGGTTTTGCCGTGGGTTCCGGCAACCGCTAGACAAGTCGTCTTTTTAGAGATCTCGCCGAGTAATTGGGCACGTTTGATCATTTTGAAGCCGTCCCGATAGCTATCGGGATCGCGAAAGCGTAACATCTCACCAAAACCTGCCGGAACTGCAGGCGTGTAGACCACTAAACATTTTTCTGGATTCTTAAAGTCTGGCGGAATAGCATCAAAGTCATCCTGATAATGAATATCAATACCCTCCTTCTCCAGCTGTATGCAAAGTGGCGATCGTACGCGGTCGTATCCCGCCACTTTTTTACCCAAATGCACAAGGTAGCGTGCGAGTGCACTCATACCTATCCCGCCGATACCCAAAAAGTAGAAATGTGAATAGTTATGATGCATGGAGGAAGCTTTCTATGAGATCAACGATGTGCTCTGTGGCTTTTGGGAGTGCCAATTTTTTAAAGTTGGTTGATAGTTTTTCTTGTAATGCATGATCATGGATCAAAGTGTTCCAAGTCGATAAGAACTGCTCTTCCAGCTGGTTTTCAGTAATCATAAGTGCAGCGTCTTTCTTAACAACGGCTTCTGCATTTTTGCGCTGGTGATCCTCTGCCACATGGGGCGATGGAATAAAAATTACCGGTTTCCCGACTATAGCTAATTCACTAATCGAGCTAGCTCCAGCACGAGAAATAATAAAATCGGCTGCGGCATAGGCGTAATCCATACGATTTAAAAACGCATGCACTTGAACGCCATCCTGAGCTTTATTTTTATAGGTTTCAAAATAAAATTTCCCGCATTGCCAGATGATCTGAACATCATTTTTGAGTACGTCTAGATGCTCATCAATAAGCTGATTGATGCGTCGAGCTCCCAAACTCCCGCCCAGAACGAGCAAAGTTTTTCTTTCTGGATCGAGATTCATTTCTGCGACTGCCTCGCTTCTCAAATTTTGAAGATTCAGCAAATCTTGCCTTACAGGATTACCGGTTAATGTGATCTTGCTGGCTGGAAAAAATCGATCGAGTCCATCGCTGGCGACGCAGACCTTATCTACTTTTTTAGACAGCAGTTTGTTTGTGATTCCCGGATACGAATTTTGTTCTTGGATCAATGTGGGAATCCCTTTTTTATGCGCCGCATATAACAAAGGCCCGCTGGCGTAACCTCCAGTTCCTATAGCGACATCAGGTTTGAATTCTTTTAAAATCTTATAAGAATCTCTAATGCTTTTAATCACTTTAAAAGGAAACATGAGATTTTTAAGGCTCAAACTGCGCTGAATGCCGCTGATCCACAAACCTTTGATTTCATAACCAGCTGCCGGCACTTTTTCCATTTCCATACGATCTGCGGCACCCACAAATAAGATTGCACAATCTGGGTAACGCTTGCGTAACTCATTTGCAATCGAGATCGCGGGATAGATATGACCTCCTGTTCCACCGCCTGATATGATGAATCTATATGGCTTCACTTAAAACGTTTAGGGGGTTCATTTCTTCTTCAGCTGGTGAATTTTGTTCTTTAACTTCTTGACGCTGTTTGCTCACGCTCAACACGATTCCTACTGCCATACAACTCATGAGTATAGAAGTTCCACCACTACTAATAAATGGTAAAGTCTGACCAGTAACGGGCATAAGGTTCACGGCCACAGCCATATTAATCAAAGCTTGAAAAACAATCGGGAAACCTACTCCTATCACCAGTAATCTGCCGAATACGGTCTCGGTTTTGGTCGCGATAATGACCAGTCGAAACAAAAACAGCATATATACCATCAACACAAACACACCACCGATCAAACCGAATTCTTCAATGATTATCGCGTAGATAAAATCACTTGAGGATTGTGGTAGGAAATGTTTTGAGGTACTCTTACCAGGACCTTCTCCAAAAATGTGTCCTTTAGCAATGGCTGTTTTGGCTTTATCTACCTGATAAGTTGTATCAGCATCACCTTCTCCTGAAAAGCTTGCAATACGGGAAACCCACGTATCCACCCGATTGGGGAAGAGGCCTGGAAAAGCTTTTGCTGTCAAAACAAATAGCCCTAAAGCAACAACTCCAATGCCGAGGATTCCTGCGAGATATCTTTTGGGATAACCACCTACAAAACATAACAATAAAACCATGGAAAAGATCAACGCTGTTGTTGAGAAATTGGCAGGTAAAACCAGCGCCAAAACGACTCCTACTGGTACCCAAAGAGGTAAAACAGATTGCTTAAAAGTGATCGTTTTATCTTTGATGCTGGTCAGGTATTTTGCCACCCAAACCATCAATACCACAGCAGCAAACGTACTGGTCTGAAACTGTACGCCCACACCGGGAATAGTAATCCATCTGGCAGCGTTTGCACCGCCCATAGTACCGCCCTGAACTGCTGTAAAAATCAATAGCACTACCACAATAGGCAGCAATAAAATGCTCAATCCCTTGAAATAGTTGTAGGGAATTTTATGTACTGCATAAAGCAAAAACAAACCAATGATCACATGAGCAAAATGTTTCACCAAAAACTTCATTGTATTACCGGTCCCATGTCCTAAATACGCCAGGTTTGTACTGGCGCTATATACCGGTAAAAATGAAAACAGTAAAAGCACGAGCACTAATGCCCATAGAAATCGATCGCCCGCTATGTAATCTTTGATCTTCAATTTTATAATCCTCTTACTGCATTTTTGAATTGGCGACCACGGTCTTCGTAATTTTCAAAGAGATCAAAACTCGCGCATGCCGGGCTCAACAAAACGTTATCTCCAGCCTCAGAAAGTTTGTAGGCTACACGCACGGCGTCTTCCATACTGCTGGTTTCTACCATTTGCTCCACACAGTTCCCGAAAGCTTCTACGATTCTCGAGTTGTCTGTTCCCAAACAAACGATGGCTTTAACCTTTCTGTTAACTAAGCTGTAGAGTTCAGAATAATCATTACCCTTATCAACTCCCCCTACTATCCAAACTGTAGGTTGCTCCATGCTTTCGAGGGCAAAATAGGTGGCATTCACGTTGGTGGCCTTAGAGTCGTTAATGTATTGCACTTTATTGATTTTCAATACATTCTCAAGCCTATGCTCTACCCCTTGAAAGGATTGCATGCTTTGTCTTATGGTTTCCTTTCTGATTTGGAGCAACTTGGCCGTGGTTGAGGCAGCCATTGCATTTGCCGTGTTGTGGCGTCCTTTGATTGTTAAATGATCTGTTGACATGGAAATTGTGTTGTTATCTAATGTTATTGTGATGTTGTTATCTTCTAAGTAGCATCCGTAATCCAGTTTTCGCTCAAGCGAAAAAGGAACAAGGCGCGACTTGATCTTTCTTTTTTTTATAGCTTCTACGATCACGGGATCGTCAGCGTTATAGATGAGGTAATCGTTCTCATCTTGATTCATCGCGATGCGCATTTTACTCGCGATGTAGTTTTCAAATTTGTAATCGTATCGATCCAGATGATCTGGCGTTATGTTGAGCAATACCGCGATATGCGGCTTGAACGTATCGATCCCATCCAGCTGAAAACTGCTTACTTCCAGCACTCGATATTGCGCAGATCCTTCAGCAACTTGAGCGGCAAAACTCTCGCCTATGTTTCCTCCTACGGTCAGTTCCAGTCCAGCCTCTCTAAGCATGTGGCCTGTAAAACTGGTGACGGTAGTTTTTCCATTGCTTCCTGTGATGGCAATAAGCGTTTCTTCTGTAAACCTTGAAGCAAATTCAATCTCAGAAACGATCTGAATTCCAGCCTCATGAATCTTTTTGATCACTTCAACCGTATCAGGTATTCCAGGACTTTTCACCACAAGATCGGCTTGCAGGATTTTATCCATGGAATGACCGCCGGTCTCATAGGAAATATCTTTTTCTTGTAACGCTTTCGCGAAAGCGGAACCTCCACCCCCTCCATCGCTTACAAAAACATCAAAACCATGTTTCTGAGCCAAGACGGCAGCACCCACGCCACTCCTTCCCAATCCAAGAACTACGATTTTATGTATGTTTTCCAACCCTTTCATTATCTGATTTTAAGGGTTACAATACTGATGATGGCGAGTAAAATCCCCACGATCCAAAAGCGCACAACGATTTTGCTCTCGTGGATACCACGCTTCTGATAATGGTGGTGAAGTGGTGACATCAAAAAGATGCGACGTCCTTCTCCAAATTTCTTTTTGGTGTATTTGAACCAGCTCACCTGCATCATGACCGATAAATTTTCCATCAAGAAAACACCACACAGGATCGGGATCAATAATTCTTTGCGTGTAGCGATGGCCAGTACGGCTATGATTCCGCCTATGGTCAAGCTTCCCGTATCTCCCATAAAAACTTGAGCGGGATAAGTGTTGTACCATAAAAAACCTACTAGCCCACCGGCAAAGGCAGCTATAAACACCACCATTTCCCCAGAATTAGGGATGTACATGACATTGAGGTAATCTGCAAAAATGATATTACCCGAGATCCAGGCAAACAATGCCAGCGTGATCACGATTATAGCGCTGGTGCCCGCCGCGAGTCCATCGATTCCATCAGTAAGGTTAGCTCCGTTTGAAACCGCCGTCACGATTATGATAACTATTGGAATAAAAATGAGCCAAGACCAGCTTACCAGTTCAGGACTGATCCATTCAAAAACTCTGGAATAATCCAGTTCATTGTTTTTTACGAAAGGAATAGTGGTTTTTGTGGACTGCTTTGCTTCGGTAAATTCTACTGGAGAAGTTTGCAGCAATGCCTCTTGTTGCTGTTCCGGATTTCTGATTTCTTCTTTGATCGTTATACCCGGGTGGAAGTACATTATAGCTCCTACGATTGCACCTAAACCTACCTGACCGATTACCTTAAATTTACCGTGTAGGCCACCTTTGTCTTTCTTAAAAATCTTAATGTAATCATCTGTAAAACCGATCAAACCCATCCAGATCGTGGTAATGATCAGCATGACTACGTAAATATTGTCGATGGCCGCTAGAAGAACAACAGGGATCAACGTTGAAAAAATGATGATCAAACCTCCCATAGTGGGCGTTCCTGCTTTTTGCGCCTGACCTTCCAGCCCTAAATCTCTTACCGTTTCACCTACTTGCTGTTTCTGCAAATAGCGTATGATCTTCTTTCCATAAATGGTAGAAAAACCCAGAGACATGATAAATGCAATCGCTGCCCTAAACGTGATGTAACTAAACAGCGACGCTCCTGGCAAGCCGAACTCTTGTTCTAAATAGTCTATGAGATAATACAGCATTGTTATTTATCTAAGAGGTTTAAGAGTTCCATGGCAATGTTTCTGTCATCAAAATCGTGTCGTACACCGTTTATTTCTTGATAGGTCTCGTGGCCCTTACCAGCTATGAGAATGATGTCATTTTCACGAGCCATTTGAGCTGCGGTTTTGATCGCCTGCTTTCTGTTAAGCACATTGAGCACTTTTTTAAAATCCTGCGGCTCGACACCTTTCTCCATATCATCGAGAATCTCTTGAGGATCCTCAGTACGCGGATTGTCGCTGGTTAAAATAACTTTATCACTTAATGAAGCTGCGATCTGAGCCATTTTAGGACGCTTAGTCTTGTCACGATCACCTCCACAGCCTACAACGGTAATCAGCGTTTCATTTTTAGTGCGTATGGCGTTTATAGTCTCCAGCACATTTTCAAGGGCATCTGGAGTATGAGCATAGTCAACTATGGTAGTGATTTTTTCCTTTGCTGTTGTGAAATATTGGAACCTACCGGAAACACCTTTGAGTTTTGAAATGGCGACGAGCACCTCTTCTTTTTCGAGCCCTAATTCAATGGCAGCTCCGTAGATGGCCAGCATGTTATAAGCATTGAACCTACCGATCATCTTAGTCCACACTTCTTGTTCATTGATTTTCAGCAATAAACCACCGAATTGATTTTCTATAATCTTTGCCTGATAATCGGTGATGGTTTTTAAGGCGTAACCCAGTTTTTTTGCCTTGGTATTCTGCAACATGTAGTTGCCGTTTTTATCGTCCACGTTAGTCAAAGCAAATGATGACGCGGGTAATTCATCAAAAAACCGCTTCTTCACATCACGGTATTCAGCGAAGGTTTTGTGGTAATCAAGATGATCGTGGGAAAGGTTAGTAAAAACGCCACCTGCAAAATGCAATGCGCCCACTCGTTCTTGAGCAATTCCGTGACTGCTCACCTCCATAAAACAGTAATCAACACCAGCGTCCACCATCTCACGCAGGTAAGAATTGATTGTTATTGGATCTGGAGTCGTATGCTTGGTTGGGATCGTTTTTTCATCTACAAGTACATGAACCGTGGAGATCAATCCTGTCTTAAAACCACAATCTTTGAATAAGCTGTATAACAAACTTGTCGTAGTGGTTTTACCGTTTGTCCCAGTTACGCCGACTAACTTTAATTCTCGCGAAGGGTTCTCAAAATAATTGGCAGCCATCCTCGCCAATGCTTTATGGGAACTTTCTACCTTGATATAAGTGATGTTCTCGTGAGTTTCTTTTGGTAAATTTTCAAGAACAATAGCTAGCGCACCTTGATCAATTGCTTTTTCTATAAAATCATGACCGTCTGAAGCTGTCCCTTTCAGCGCAATAAACACATCACCATCACCCACTTGCCTTGAATCAAAGTGAATGTTTTCCACCTCAACTTGCGTTGATCCCACAACAGTTTCTAGCGGGACTTTGTAAAGAAGCTCTTGCAGGTTTTTCATAAAAGGTTGATGATTATTTGATCTTGACTGGAAACTTTTGAACCCGGCTTTAAACTTTGATTCACCACTTTACCTGTTCCTACTACCTTAACACTTGCTCCTAAATTCTCGATGATGGCAATGGCATCCATCGCTTCCATTCCTTTTAAATTGGGAATTTGAGTAGAGCTGGATTGTACTTTCTTATAGTATTCTGATTGAGATTGCTCTACGCTGGCCAGCTGACTTTCGGAAAGCTCCACCTTATCCATGCGTGGGTTATCAGCATAGATTTTTTGAGCGATTTTTTTGAATACCGGACCAGCAACGATGTTACCGTAATAGCCTTTTTCCACATTTGGCTTATGAATAACTACGATGCAACTGTACTTAGGCTTGTCAGCTGGGAAATAGCCGGCAAATGACGCGATGTAGTTTCCTGGTTTGATCCAGTATTCTGCCTGACAAGTACCAGTTTTACCTGCCATGGAAAAATTTTCTGTGTAAAGGTTGTCCGCTGTTCCTCTGCGCACCACGTTCTCCATCATTACTTTAACCTTGTCGATCGTACTCTGCGTACAAATCGCCGGATTAATTATTTCGCGATCGTACTTTTCTATGATTTTGTCCTTAGACCGTACCTCACGGATGAGTCGCGGCTTCACCATAACCCCATTATTTGCAACAGCATTATAAAAGGTCAAGGTTTGCAAAGGCGTCATTTGCACCCCATAACCAAATCCCATCCATGGCAAAGAAAGTCCACTCCAGTTAGGATCATCAGGATGCGGAATCATAGGACTTCCTTCTCCCACTACCGGTAATCCCAATCTATCGTTGAGATTCATACTGTAAAGTCGGTCCACGTAATCCTCTTCCCGGTTCTTATAATTGTCATGAACCATTTGAACTAGCGCTGTATTTGAAGAGAGCTCAAAGGCTTTGGCAACACTGATCTTCCCATAGCCACCGTACTTAGAGTCGCGCACATTACGCCCGTAATAACTAATTTTCCCATTCTTAGTGTCAAATACGGTACTCGTATCCACAACTTTGTCTTCAAGTGCGGCGATCACACTCATTAGTTTAAATGTGGACCCTGGCTCGTGAGATTCCCAGATTGCGTAATTGCGTTTCTCAAAGTATTTACCACTTTTACCTCGCCCCAGATTGGACAAAGCCTTGATCTCACCAGTCTCTACTTCCATGACTACGGCAGTTCCATGATCGGCTTCAAAATATTCCAGTTGTTGCAAAAGGGCGTGGTGTGCCACATCTTGCATATTCACGTCAATCGTAGTGTAAACATCATATCCATCAACAGGTTCGACTTCATTAGCACTATTAATGGGTTTCCATTGACTCTTTGAGATTTTCTGCTTGAGGCGTACTCCGTTGCTCCCACGCAAAAATGGGCTGAATGCTCCTTCCAGACCCACTGGCGCGCTACCCGGGCGGTCATAACCCACGATGCGTTCTGCCATTTTCCCTAAAGGATGTTCTCTTACCACTCGTTGCTCTACAATGAGTCCGCCGCGATAAGGTCCTTTTGACAGCAATGGAAAGGATTTGATCTGCTTATAATCGCTGTATTTAATATTTTTAGCCAGCAACACGTAGCGATTGCGATTGGATCTAGCTTTTCTGAGTCTGCTTAAATAATAGGATTTTGATTTGTTCAGCTTTCGCGAAAGCGAGTCACATAAAGGCCCTATCAACTCATTAAAGTCATTGTCACTGGGAGCCACCGCATCAAAACGGATGTCAAACTTATTGATCGAAGTGGCCAGCAGCTGACCATTGGCATCATAAAGGTTGCCTCGATTTGCGGGTATGGTGTCGTTTTTGAAAATACGCAAGTCAGCTTGAGCGCGGTATTTATCGCCATCCACAAATTGAATGTGCATAATCTGGCCTACGATGAGCAGACAGACCACGATAAAGATTGCGGCCATCACATACATGCGGGTCAATATGTTTTTATCGCTGGTTGCCATTATTTATCTTTCATTTTAGAACGCACCACAATCTTGAGCGGTGGGTGTTCTGCAGGTCCCACTCCTGAATTTTTGAGATTTTCTGCGACTCTGGACTCCATTTGTATAAACATGAGCTGGTCCTGACCATCCAGATACTCGCTGCGCAATTCACTCACTTGATCTGTAAGTTGCGCCATGCGGTGCACTTTTTTCTCAAAAGAGTGGCCGGTATAAATCATCACCATGGCGAGTGCGGCCGCAAACAAAATGAAGCGCCAGTTCTTGAGCGCATCATCATTTGTCAGAAAACTTCCCTTGAAAAAATCGTAGACCTTTGCCGCCATGCTAATCCATTATTTTTTCTGCGATACGTAGCTTAGCACTACGCGATCTATTATTCTTTTTCAATTCTTCTTGAGAAGGCGTAATGAGTTTCCCTACTTTCTTGAAAGGCACCTCCACTCTTCCAAAAACATCTTTCTCTGGCTCACCCTCAAACAAACCGTTGCGCATGAATCGCTTTACAGGTCTATCTTCAAGGCTGTGATAACTGATCACGCTCAAACGCCCCCCTTTAGGCAGCAACTGTCCTGCCTGAATCAAAAAATCATGCAATACCTTCATTTCATTATTCACCTCAATACGGATCGCTTGAAACACCTGAGCCAAAAACTTGTGCTCGATACGCGCCGGAACTAGAGGATCACAAAGCTCTTTGAGCTGAGCAATGGTTTCAATGGACGCATCTTGCCTTTCTTGCACGATAATGCGTGCGAGTTTAGGTGCGATGCGCAACTCACCAAATTCCTTAAAAATCCGATTGAGCTCTTCTTCAGAATAGGTATTCAAAACTTTTGAAGCGTCCAGATCCTGCTCTTGATTCATGCGCATATCCAGCCTGCCGTCAAAACGGGTGGAAAAACCACGATCTGCCTCGTTGAACTGGTGTGAACTCACACCCAGATCTGCCAAAATCCCATCTACTTTTTGAACACCATAAAAGCGTAAGAAACGCTTCATATAACCAAAATTCTCGTGGATTAAGATGAACCGCTCGTCGTCGATGGCATTATTCAAAGCATCTTGATCTTGATCAAAGGCAAACAACCTCCCTTCTGGACCCAATCTGGACAATATTTCCCTGGAATGACCGCCGCCACCAAAGGTCACATCAACATAAGTCCCTGCCGGATCAATGGCGAGACCATCCACAGATTCCTGTAGCAAAACAGGATCATGATAAGAGTTCACTTGTGTCATCGCCCATTACTTCTTCTGCGAGATCTGCAAAGTCGTTTGCCGCGTCATCGATGGCTTTCTCGTACTTTGTTTTATCCCAAATTTCTATGATGTTTACCGCGCTGCTCACGGTCACTTCCTTGCTTATTCCTGCAAACTGTATCAAATCCTTAGGGATCAACAACCTGCCACTTGAATCTACTTCTACTGGTTTTACTCCTGCCGTGAACCTTCTGATAAAATCGTTGTGCTTACGATTGAACCGGTTGAGGCCATTGAGTTTTTCCATGAGTTTGTTCCACTCAGCCATGGGGTACAACTCAAGACATGGCTGGAATACTGCTCTTTTCAGAACAAAGCCATTTTGAATGATAGGCGTGAGCTGTTTCTTGATACCAGACGGCATCATAAAACGACCTTTTGCATCAGCCTTACACTCGTATGTCCCAATGAAATTGACCAAGGTTTAAACGCGCTTTTTCAACTAGTTAGTCAAAAATAGAAATTTGCTTCCACATTTTACCACAATTTCCCACTTTGTTGATAAATGCATCCATTTCTGAATAACTATGGGAGTTATGAACAATTGAGGAAGTAGGCAGTTTGCAATCCCAGTGCGCAGTTTTCAGTATGCGCTAAAATGGTACTTGATATGAGGTGGGTGAATTAGTGTCTTATAATTGAGGTGAACCGATTTCATCTTAACTTATAAATTTGCTAGTTTGATTTGTTACGCTTTCGCGAAAGCGGAATATCCAACGATATCTTTGTAACCCAAAATTTCTAAAAAGTCTAGAGGTAGTAAGAGTGGTTCATTTGATTTATAATGTGCTGCATAGTTTAAGTTTGCCATTGTGGGAAATATTCTATAACCAAATCGCCTATATTTGCGTTGATACCCATTATTTATGGCATACGAAACGATCAAGGAAGGAAAGTTTGAATACTACAGCAGCGGTGAGGGAACTCCTATTGTAGTGCTACACGGGCTTATGGGAGGGCTGAGCAATTTCAGCGGCGTGATTGATTATTTCCCACCACTGGGATATGAAGTTGTGGTTCCGTCACTTCCCTTATACACCATGTCGTTGATCAAGACCAGTGTGGGAACATTTGCCAAGCATATCAATGCTTTTATCGAGTATAAAGGCTGGGATGAGGTGATTTTGCTGGGGAATTCCCTGGGAGGTCACATAGGGCTGGTCACTACAAAACTCTTCCCTGAAAAGATCAAAGCTCTAGTGATCACAGGTAGTTCTGGACTCTATGAGAATTCCATGGGTGAGAGTTATCCCAGAAAAGGTGACTACGAGTACATCAAAAAGAAGAGCCAAGAGGTTTTTTACGATCCTGAAATTGCTACTAAGGAAGTTGTAGACGAGGTTTTTAAAGTCGCCAACGATCGTAACAAACTCATTAAAACACTCGCCATTGCAAAAAGCGCCATAAGACATAACATGGCTAAGGACCTACCGAAAATGACGACGCCTACCTGCATCATTTGGGGTAAAAACGATACGGTAACACCGCCGGAAGTTGCAACCACTTTTCACGAGAAGTTGCCGGATAGTGATTTGTTTTGGATCGACAAATGCGGCCACGCAGCGATGATGGAGCACCCTGACGAATTCAACGAGATTCTTCACGGCTGGTTCAAAAAGCGCGGATTTTAGCGATAGGCAGTAGGCAGTAGGCAGTAGGCA
Organism: Nonlabens spongiae; assembly: GCF_002117125.1. Taxonomy (NCBI): domain Bacteria; kingdom Pseudomonadati; phylum Bacteroidota; class Flavobacteriia; order Flavobacteriales; family Flavobacteriaceae; genus Nonlabens; species Nonlabens spongiae. Next base: position 2,711,207 of record NZ_CP019344.1, on the reverse strand, counting down.
GTAGGCAGTAGGAAAAATTAATGACTGGCAAAATATATGATGTAGCTGTTACTGAATCTTGGAAGATTTTTCTACTATTCATTTCTGTATCATTATTCTTTTTGTCTTCTAACTTTCTCTTTCAACTTTTAGAATTATCGATATGGGGAACATTTATATCAATTGTGCTCTCTATTGCTATATACTATCTCTGTAAAAGTTTGACAACTCAGAACAAAGTTTTATTTCTGGGTAAGAACAAAATTGAGATAGACAATAAGGCTTTCTATTACGATGATTTTACCTCTTACAAAACTCATAGGTTTAGTGGAGTTAGTTTAAAACTTAAATTGAAGAGTGGCAAAACTTTACCACTTACTTGCAACGATAATTTCTGCGACAGTCTCCCTTTATCCAAATTTGTTGACGATTTTGAAAAAAGAGCTACAGATCATCCCCACATAAAAAAAATTAAGTCTTTTGGAGAGAGAAAAATTGGTCTTTATATCTCGATTGTTTTGACCGTCTTGTTATTTCTGAGTTTAGGTTATCAATTGATTTATAATGAAGAAATGACATTGTCCTCCCTGTTCTCACTCCTTTTAGTTTCATTGACTGCCTTATGGAGCGGAATTGAAATAAAAAGCTATGGAAGAAATAGTATCTAATTCATCATACCGGTAAAACTAGAAAGCTAATTTTGAAATGTTTATCTTTTGCAAGATAGTTAACGAATGAACACCCCAAATTTTAAAATTCTCCTTTTATGAAAATCAATCAGGCTTCTTTTGTAATGTCTAATCAAGACGTGAAAAAATGCCCTAATTCCAACATCCCAGAATACGCATTTATAGGAAGGTCTAATGTGGGTAAGTCTTCGTTGATTAACATGCTGACGGGAAGAAAAAGCCTCGCCAAAACCTCTGGAAAACCTGGAAAGACCCAATTGATCAACCATTTTTTAATCAATAAGGAATGGCATCTCGTTGACTTACCAGGTTACGGTTACGCAAAAGTTTCAAAATCCAGCAAAGCAAAATTTCAGAAGTTCATCACTAATTATTTCTTACAAAGAAGGCAGCTGGTCACCGGTTTTGTTCTGGTAGATATACGCCACGAGCCACAAAAAATCGATACTGAGTTTATGGAGTGGCTGGGTGAGAATGGAATTCCTTTCTCCATTATTTTCACAAAAGCAGACAAGCTCAAAGACTCCCAAATCGAAAAAAATGTCGAGCAATACCGGCAAGTCTTATTGGATGGAGTATGGGAAGAGTTTCCGCCTTATTTTGTCACTAGTGCCACAAAAAGCACAGGTCGCGATGAAGTTCTAGCTTATATCAATGAGATAAATAAGTCTTTGTAGCTTAAAAGCTTCTTTTATCAGGGTTTTGTCTGTTTGAGAAAAAAGATAAAATGATAATCGATTCACCCTCAATTTGATAGTATAAAGTGTTGTATGTAAGAATGACTACTCGCCTGATATTTTCGAATCCATCAGCAGTAGGATGAATTTCTGGATCCATTGAAGTAATATCCAAAGTAGAGGCTATTTCTCTAGATAGCTTTCTCAACTCCTTACTCGAAAAATTACTTTCTAAATAATCATAAGTTTCAGCAAGCTCTTCCAATGCATGATCAGTCCAAAGAATCTTATAGCCATTTTCCATAGATTTCTTTAGCCTTAGAATTAGGATTCAAACGTCCATTTTGAGCTTGAGCGATACCTTTTTCGATAGATTTACGTTCTGTCGAAGAAATTCCTTTCACATCAACACTAGAATCCTGTTCCCTAATGGCGATCAGGCGATCTATGATGTCCTGATCATTAACAGCAGCAAGCCATTGAATAAGGGATACTTTTTCAGAATTTAAATCAGCTTTCATATTATAAATATATTGAAATTAATAGAACACTCAGTCGGCTCGTAGATCAACTGGCTATAGTCTCATGGATTCAGGCGTCTCACCTCCCTCAAAACACCTTCCAGCCCATTGACTTTCATTTCATAAACCGATTCTAGCAATCGGCCTAGTTTACCTGCGGGAAAACCTTTTCTCTTGAACCAAACCAAATAGGCTTCAGGTAGGTCACTCAAATAGACATTCTTGAACTTACCGAATGGCATTTTGTAAAAGGCAAGTTCGACCAATTGTTCTTTTTGATTCATCTCAGAAACTGGTGATCAACCTTTTTTCAGTTCCAGTTTTTCGGCAAAATAATCACAAAAATCCATCATAGTATCACGCATCTTATCGTCGCTTGTCGCTCGGTAATAAGTATCAGCCATGCTAACTAAGGTCTGATGAAAGAATACGCGCATCTCGTCTACCGGCATATCCTTGGTCCATAAGTCTATACGGAAACTCTCCTTCTCAACCGAGTCCCACATGCTCACCATCATGGCTTTTGCATCTGCTGCGTCTACGCCGCCGTCTGGTGCGCTCCAGCGTATGTGTTCCGGAACCTTGTTTTCATCCAGTTCTATACCTATCTTGATAGTTGATCTTTTATTTTTTGACATTACTCGGGTTTGTATTTTGAATTTTTAAACAACTCTTCTGCAGGAGTTGCCAGCATCGCGTCTATGCTCACTGTATTGTTTTCCATATAAGCTTCAACTATACGGTAACCTAGATAGCGTCCCACGCCACCCGGTGTTTTTTGATCTACCTCCAGATAGAATTTTGAAAATGGTGCCGGTAAAATGAAACGTGTCAACAGTCTACTATCTGTATCATAAAGCAACTCTTCATCGATCAAATACCGCCACATCTGTTGTTCATTATCAACAGTGAAATCATATTTCTCTTTAGTGTAACCAAAGAGCAGTTCCTCATCTTGTCCTGGAACAAATAGCTTTTGCAAGTAATGAAGCTTGCCGTGATAGATCATGTTTTCCAGCAAGCTGCGCTCCATGTTTTTTGGAACGAAGAGTTTAGCGTACGCCAGAGCCACATCAGCAGGAAGTTTTTCAATTTTGAGCTGGTTGCGTATGTATTTGCTTATTCCTAAATATAATTCGCTATCAGCTCCCAGATAGGTATCTATCGCTATATACAGACCATCTTTGCGAGGCACGACTTGATAATCGTACTCCACTTCAGAAATAAATGTGATAATATCTGTTTCTTTGAAATCAGGGAAGTAATAAGAAACATGACGCATGACGTCTTTTACATCTTTCTCAATTTTATCGTAGTCAAATTGAGCTTTCTTCACCTCATCTTCCAGAATATTCTGGATGGTATCCCTGCCCATCATTTTTGCAACATAAACACTATCAGGCACTCGATCTGATACAAGCAGTGGATATTGCTGTCTCAACTTCTCTAGATCTGCAACCTCAGACTGGGCAAATTCTTGGTGAAACAGATACATCTCAGCATCAATGGGAATCTTTGCGATCTCCTTTTCTATACTTTCTGAGGAGTTGCATGAGGATAACGTCCCGATAGCTATCGGGATCGCGAAAGCGAGAACACAAAATACACGTAGCCAATAATTCACAGGTCTATAACTCGACAACACATATTTTATTTTTATCATTGGTACTCCTTTATTCATTGCAAAAATACAATTATGCAAACTCAAAAAGTAACTGATCACATCGTTAACTGGTTAAAAGACTATGCAACGCGAGCAGGCGTTAAAGGCTACGTAGTAGGTGTAAGTGGTGGAATAGACAGCGCCGTTACCTCAACTCTTTGCGCTATGACGGGACTGGAGGTCTTATGTGTAGAAATGCCCATACACCAGCATAAGGATCATGTTACCCGAGCCCAGGAACACATCAAGCAACTGAGTAAACGGTTTGAGAATGTCAAGGATGTGCGCAGTGACCTCACGCCCATATTTGACACTTTTGTAGAAAGTATGCCTACTGAGGAAATGACACCTCAAGTAGCGCTGACTCTAGGGAATACTCGAGCGAGACTACGCATGACTACATTGTATTACCACGGCGGGATCAACGGTTTACTAGTAGCAGGAACTGGGAACAAAGTGGAAGATTTTGGAGTAGGTTTTTATACCAAGTATGGAGACGGCGGCGTAGATGTGAGCCCAGTTGCAGACTTACTCAAATCACAAGTATATAAAATAGGTGAACATGTTAGTGTACCTGAAAGTATTATGAAGGCAGCTCCTAGCGATGGTTTATATGGAAATGAAATTACAGATGAAGACCAGATAGGGGCTAGTTATGATGAATTAGAATGGGCAATGGAACAGGTTTCCAAAGGAAAAAAAGTGGATGATTTTGTAGGAAGAGAAAAAAAAGTGTTTAAGATTTTTATAGATTTTAATACTCGTAACCAACACAAAATGCAGCCAATACCTGTGTGTGAAATACCATATAAATATCTCACATAGCGCAAGAACAAAGACTTACCTTTTTCTAATTTCATTTTTGCTATTTAATAGAATAAATTATTAATTGTGACATAACGATCTGTTAAGTAGGTTAATACGTACGTTTAATTTGTAGGAAAACATATATCGAAGTTTATATTTGTCATAAATTGATATCATGAAAGTACTGCTAGCGGATCATCATCCCATTTTCAGGCTGGGACTGAAATGCATGGTGAAGAATGAAGAGGAGTTTCAATTTGTAGGTTATGTAGATAATGGGGCAAATTTGGAACAGAAAATTGCTGAATATCAACCGGATATCGTTATTCTTGAAATAGACTTACCTAGAGCAAATGGTGTGGGATCTCTACGCAAAATCAAAAATAATTTCCCAGAACTTAAAACCCTTGTAGTAAGCTGTCATCCTGAAGAAATCTATGCACTAAGCGCAGTTAAAGCAGGAGCTCATGGGTACATTGCAAAGACGAGAAGTGTGGAAGATATTAGAGAGGCATTGCTTACCGTGAGTAAGGGTGGCACATTCCTATCAAGTAATATTACAGGTCTCTTAGATAATAATGAGCACAAAAGTGATGTCCTTAAATTCAAAAAACTCTCTACTCGAGAAATTGAAGTCCTCAATCTTCTTGCGCGAGGAAAAAGAAATAAAGAGATTGCTCAGGCGCTTTCGATCAATGAGAAAACAGTGAGTACCTATAAAACTCGTTTACTCAAAAAATTAAATGTGGACAATATTGCAGACTTGATTCACCAGTCCAGATTAATGCAATTATCTTATTAAATAACCCTATTAAGTCTAGATCCCAAGTTCTGGCTTAATTTATTATAGTCTTGAACCTCGGTAAGAATTTCGACACTTTCACTCTCACTCTGTGGATCCTTCAATTGATCCATTAAAGAATTGATTTTCTCTGAGATAATCAACCTCCTAAAATTAAGAATGGTATCTATGACCGCTGTTGCGACAGTTTGATCTTTGGTTTTTACAAAAATTTGTTTCTCATCCCATTTGTGTAGTTGATAACGATCTTCGTTCATTATAAGATCGGCTACTGTTCTCGCTTCATCGTCACTTAACTCAGACATTACCACGTTCACATCGATCCTACCTTGAAGAAGCATGATATCGATTAATTTTGGGTAGATATTTCTAAATTCTTGATTTGCAAACTCGATCTCATCGCTATGCAGCTCCATATAGATTTTTTCATATACTGGAGACTCTGTCTTAACCGTTTCAGTTATTAGTTTACCGTTTTCAGACTCCTGAAAATATTCATCGGTAAACAACTCTGTGCGATCACCGTATAGCAATAGGATCTTGATAATATCCCTCTCAAGCAGCTGGCGTCTATCTACTTTAGAAGGCTGAACGGTTTCTTCGACCTTAACCATCGCAGATTTCTCTGCGCTGCGCTGCTCTTTTTTCTTGTGCTCCTTGATTTCAGCATTACGTACCTGAGCCAGGGCAGAAAATAAGGTTTGCTCTCCCAGTCCTAAAATATCCGCACTTTCCCGCACATAGATTTCTCGAGAAATAGCATCAGGAATCTTTGCGATACTCTTCACGATGTCGCGGGCCATCGCAGATCTTTTAATAGGATCACCAGCAGCTTCTTCTTTCAAAAGATTTGCTTTGAACCTGATGAAATCAACTGCATTTCCTTTCAGGAACTCTTTGATCTCATTCTCTGTATGCGATTTTGCAAAGGAATCTGGATCTTCCCCTTCGGGAAATGTACAGACGCGCACATTCATTCCTGCTTCAAGAATGAGGTCCGTACCTCGCACTGCAGCGCGCATTCCAGCAGCATCTCCATCATAAAGCACCGTAATGTTAGGCGTGAGACGCTGAATCAATCTTATCTGTTGTGTGGTAAGTGCCGTTCCTGAGCTGGAAACTACATTTTTGACGCCTGCCTGGTGCAGCTGAATTACATCTGTATAACCCTCGACTAGATAACACAAGTCTTCTTTTGCAATTGCTTGTTTAGACTCATAGATTCCATAAAGAATTTTACTCTTGTCATATACCTCACTTTGAGGCGAGTTTAAGTATTTAGCTGCTTTTTTATCATTTTTGAGTAAGCGACCGCCAAAACCCAGAACTCTACCAGACATGCTTTTAATGGGAAACATGACTCGACCTTTAAATCGGTCAAATTTCCTTTCTGTGCCACCATCTTGTGCTTCCTTGACGATGCTCAGACCAGTTTTATCAAGATACTCTAATTTGTAGCCTGCTTTTAAAGCGGCATCAGTGAGTGCGCTCCATTCATCTGGATTGTAGCCTAGAGAGAAATCTTGAATTGTCTTATCTGTAAAACCGCGCTCTTTGAAGTAACTGTAACCTATAGCTTTTCCCTCAGCAGTTTTAAGCTGATCTTCATACCACTGTGCGGCCCATTTCAGTACCAGGAACATAGATTCCTTGTCGTCTTGGACTTGTTTCTCTTCCTCGGTTTGCTGGTTCTCGACAATCTCGATGCCGTACTTTTTTGCGAGGTAGCGTATGGCCTCAGGAAAGGTGAAATGCTCATGTTCCATGATGAATGAAACTGCGTTCCCGCCTTTCCCACTACTGAAATCCTTCCAGATTTGCTTCACGGGCGACACCATAAAACTAGGAGTACGCTCCTCTGTAAATGGGGAGAGGCCTTTCAAGTTAGATCCCGATTTTTTGAGCTGCACAAAATCACCGATCACCTCTTCCACTCTGGCGGCATCAAAAACAGCATCAACGGTCGTACGGGAAATCATCTTTTAAACTCGAGATTTGAATGTGTAAAAATAATCAATAGAAGTTGGCTCTGCTCTTTTCTGGTACGGTGGTTTGTAGTGTTTACGCTTTCGCGAAAGCGAGAATAAAACTGAGAACAAAAAAAGCCCCTAAAAAGGAGCTTTTCAATAAATTAAGGAAAGGATACTATCCTCTCAACCTGATTCCCAGGGTTACATAATTTTGTTCTAGTGGTGAGTCTTTCAAGATATTATTAAGACCGTACGAGAAATAAAGCTGTAAATCTTCATAACCTGCATAGGCACTTAACCCATAATTGAAATTGTTGATTTCAAAGTCATTGGTTCTGGTGTCCGTAACATTACGGCCTTCACGTTCAAATTTTACAGTTTGCGTGCTACTTGTAATATATCCCAAATACCCACCTATTCCAAAAACGAAATTACTTCCCTTACCAAAACGCTTAATACCATCATCATATTCTTGCACCTCTCTTTTACCAAATTCCAAATGAAGCGGTGCATGGAAACCAACCTGAGCAAATGAAGATCGATCAGCATCTACGCCAATAGGCTGTAGTGTTGTTACATTATCTTGAGTTGCAAATTGACGATCATCACCACTTATGCGTAAAGAACTGTACCTAAGAGATAGACCGTAGGTTAGTCTGGGGGAGTTGCTAGCTTTACTCAAACGTGTGGAAAATTCAAGACCTACATCAAAATAACCACTCCCCCAGAAACGATAGTCATCACCTATGCCATTATCATCTCCAAGAGCTTGATTAAATCCAAAACTCCAAAGAAACTCGGTCTGAGTCATGACTTCTTGCTTGTCACGACGACTACTATCAAAAATATCGAGAAAATCGTAAGGTGCACGATTCGCATGAGAATCATCGCTTTTATCATTGCTCTCTTGAGCAAATGAAAAACTGGCAAACAGTATACTGAATCCAGCAATCAACAGGGTTGTTTTTTTCATAATAGTTGTTTTTAGTAATTGAAACTTTGTAAACTTTTATCAGTGCGACTACGCCCCATGGCAAGGGCGTAATCACTGGCTAATTCAAACTGAACTAAATTTAATTCTTACTGTAATCTTAATCCAAATGCGATATACTGACCATCCACTGAGCCTTCTTTAAAAATATCATTGAGATTCATGCGTGCAAATGCTACTATTTGATCATGTCCCACGTAGGCGTCTATACCGTAGATGAAGGTTTCGTTTTCAAAAGCATTTGCAATAGTTGTTTTGATCTCCCTACCATTTTCTTCATACTTACGTTTAAGCCTAGAACTGGTATTGAAACCGGCAAAACCTCCTATTCCAAACTTCCATTTATCCCATTGTTCATAGCGTATCCGACCATCTTCATATTCTTTCTTTTCTGTACCGCCAAACTCCAACTGCACGGGAAACACAAACTGATCTTGTCTGAATTTGGCTTTTTCTGGTTGGAAGCCTAGATCTATGATTTGGGTGTCGTCTGTGTTTGGCGAGAAAATGCGCCCGCCATTTAGCTCCGTGCCGTGGGTCTGGTATTGCACTCCATAATTAACTCTGAGCTTCTGATTCTCAGTGAGTGGCGTTTGCCATAAAATTCCTATAGAGAAGTAATTGTTATTTGAATAACTGAAATCATTGATATCCAGTTGGTCACCGTTTATAAAATTATAACCAAAGCCCATTGCTAGGAATGAATGTGTTCCCACCTCTTTTCTACGGTCTCTCCAATTCTCGCCAATCTTGAACTCCATACCACCATTTGAGTTCTGAACGATTCCAAAAGTGCTGTTCTCAACTGGATCTATTTTTTTTGCCACTTGATAAAACTCTATTTGAGAATCAATCATGACATTGTGTTTCTGGATGCGCTCTGCATACATTTCAGCCGTTTTCATTTTGTCATCTCCAGCCATTTCTTTCGTATAGTTTTCGTATTGATCCACACGATCATTGATGCGCTTGATATCTTCTGCCAGTTGATTGCGTTGTTCAGCCTCGTAGGCTTTCTTTTTTTCACGAAGCTTCTCAATTTCTTGTTCTCGCTGTTTCTTCGATTTGAGATAATCTTTTTCTGAATTGTAGAAAAATGCTGAAACAGAGCCGTCTTCTAGAGTATCCCTTACTACGTATAGATTACCTTCCATGCTACCTTTTTTGGCAGGCTCCTGTGCGTGAATCAAACCTTGCCCCATCATCAGGATCATAAAGCTTGTAAATAGTATTTTTTTTCTCATGATTTTCCTTTTTTGATACAGTTGTGGCTGTACGCTTACATAAACGACTGTTTTACTGTTGATTAGAATATTTATATTATTGATCTACCCCTATAAGTGCAAAGGCTTCATTTTTAAGCATTCCCAATCCTTGGTTAATACCGCGGTTCAAACGATCCCGCCGTTCTGCTTCTAAATCCCATTCCGTTTCACGCAGCAACTGCTCTGGCTTGATGGAGTGCGTGGCAACCTCTATTGTTTCAGCTTTTGATTCACCCAGTAAACTATTGAGTAGTTCTCCAGCTTCTTGCTGGGCGGTAATCATGTTTGCGTTTTCTGGCTTTTGTTGTGGTATTTCAACTCCAGCAATGGCTTCAATTTTCAGTTTTTTGATTTGACTAGCTGGAGTATTTTGAGCTTTTTTTCTCTTATTCTTTAAAAGATGGACAGCAGACTTCTCCTCAGTTGTCACCGGAGCAGTCACCTGCGCCACACTTGAGGCTGCAGGTGCATTTGCAAACCCTGTCGATCCTTCTTTTTCATCGACTGCTCCAGCTTTTTCTGTTTGCTCTTCAACGGAAAACTCACTATCCTGATTGTTGTCGTCAGCAAGCGCTCGATCGTTTTCACGATCCATTATTGTATCTTGATCAACATCAACCATTTGTTCACTAGGCAAGGGGTCTGTAGAAAAAGAATCTGTTAGTACTGGATAAACCATAAGTGCCATCACGATCGCCGCTGCCACCGCACCTATCCAGTAGAGATAGGATTTACGGCTTTTCTTTTCCTCTCTATCCAGCTTTGCCGACAGCTTGTTCCACGATCCCGCACTGGGCTGAATCTCGCGCTCCCCAAAACCTCTCTTTATCTCATCAAGCTTCATAGCGTTTTCTTTGTATTTCTTTAATTTCTTGTTGTAGCACCAGTCTTGCTTTTCTAAACTGCGTCTTACTGGTATTCTCACTTATGGAAAGCATCTTTGCAATCTCGCGGTGTTTGAGCCCGTCAATAGCATACATAACAAAAATGCTCTTATATCCTTCTGGCAAGTTGTCGATGCATTGCTGCAACACATCCATAGGAATTTCTTCATCACCTGTTTCCAGCTCTTCAAAATCTCCTACCCGCTGTTCATCGATCTCGTCTGTAAACTTGAACGGATCATTTTTACGCAATTGATCTATGCAAACGCGCACCATGATGCGTCGCAACCAGCCCTCAAAATTTCCCTCGTGAGAAAAGGACTCCAACTTTGTGAATGCCTTCAAGAAACCATTGAGCATCATCTCCTCTGCCAGCTCGACGGGTGCCACGTACTGGCGGCACACGCTTAGCATCTTGGGAGCGTGCTTTTCATAAAGATGCTTCTGCGCCTTGCGGTCGCCTTCTGCAGCTTTTTGAATAAGCTTCTTTTGGTTAGTAAAAAGTTGAATCACCTTCACAAGTTACGTGCTTTCTATTTAAATAGACGAGACGTTTTTGAAATGGTTGTCTGAGAGGTTTATTTTTTTGGGAAGTAAAAGTTGAGAACTCAAAACTTGATCACTGGATCGAACACCCTTCCTTGCCCTCCCTCTAGAGGGGAATTTAATTAGAAGCTAAGACAAGTTTTTGATTTTGTAGTCTCGCTTTCGCGAAAGCGAGATTGAAGTTCATGCTGAGTATCATACCGAGTTTGTTCCCTGAGCATTTCGACTGGGCTCAATGACTACGGAGTCGAAGGGTGTCGAAGCCCAACCAAGGATGAAAGCAAACAACTATTCATGCACCAAAGTCTAATAAAAGTCTGGCTTGAATGAACAGATCAATAAGATTATGGATTACTTATTATCCCCTTTGTATCCGAAACGTTTCAACTGACGCTCGTTGCTACGCCAGTTCTTGTTGACTTTCACATACAGCTCGATATGAACCTGCTTGCCAAAAAACTTTTGTAAATCTTTACGGGCCTCAGTTCCCACACGTTTGATTGCACTCCCTTTGTGACCTATAATGATTCCCTTCTGGGTCTCGCGCTCGACCATGATGATGCTGCGTATGCGTATGATGTCTTCATCCTCAAAAAATTCCTCAGTCTCGATCTCGACGGCATAGGGAATTTCCTTTTTGTAGTGCATAAGAATTTTCTCGCGTATGCTCTCGTTGACAAAAAAGCGCTCGGGCTTATCAGTTAAAGCATCTTTGGGGTAGAATGCGGGTGATTCTGGTAATATGTCTACGATTCTTGAAAGCAATTGTGGAACACCAAAATTCTCCAAAGCCGATATCGCAAAAATCTCTGCGTGTGGCAAGCGGGTTTTCCAGTGCTCCATAGCCTCGGCAAGTTGCTGCTCGTCGCCTTTATCTATTTTATTAATGAGAACGAAGACCGGTACCTCAGCATAGGTTAGGCGTTTTTCAAAAGCTTCATTTTTAAGCGCCTTCTCGCCCAGTTCCACCATGTAAAGTATACAATCTGCATCTTCAAAGGCATTTTTTACAAACTCCATCATACTTTCCTGAAGTTTGTACGCAGGCTTGATAATTCCGGGTGTATCACTCACCACCATTTGAAAATCCTCACCATTGATGATTCCCAGTATGCGGTGCCGTGTCGTTTGTGCTTTTGAGGTGATAATGGATAATCGCTCTCCCACCAGCGCATTCATGAGGGTACTTTTACCCACATTAGGATTTCCTACGATGTTTACAAAACCTGCTTTATGTGCCATAGTACAAAGGTAGTGGATGGGTTACAATTAGAGTCTCGTATTTGACCTTCTGAAATTGTTATGGCTGATCGCAGTGGAAAATTGTATCGCTTTCGCGAAAGCGAACTCATAAAACCCACCACGTTTCTCAGCTTAAATTTCACTCGCAATCAACCTAGGTTACCCTTTGTCGAAAGTTTTATATTGCAGTATGCTGAGCAGGCTTCAAAAAAACAGACCGACCATAGTTTCTTATTTGTTTCTATTAGGAGCCATTTTCACGGTGTTTTACCTTACATCTTACAATTCTAAACTGAGCCCGATAGGCGATAATGCGCACTACATCATATTGGGAAATGCTCTAGCCGAAGGGTCAGGTTATGTAGATGTACACGAGCCAATGAGCGCAGCGCACAAGCATTACCCACCAGGCTATCCTATTTTTATTGCCGCTCTGAATGTTCTCAGTTTTGACCAGCTGGATCATTATAAAATTGCTAACGGCTTGCTTCTTTTAGGAAGTGTTTTTCTATGCTTCATATTATTTGCCAAAGTATTAAAAAGCAGAACCAAGGCAGTTCTCGTTTCCATATTGATCGCCGTTAATCTACACATGCTAGTTTATGGAAGCTTGGTAATGAGTGAGTTGCTCTACGTTTTTTGCAGCTTCATTGTTTTATGGCAGTTTAGAAATTTAGAACTGCATCAAAACAAAAACTGCCTGCTAAGGATCTTGATTTTATCAGCTATCAGTGCAATTTGCATTTACACTAGAAGCATTGGCATCAGTTTAGTGGCAGGAATTTTAGCGCTTTTGTTAATTAGGAAACAATTCAAGCAGGCGGGATTTTATACTCTAGGAGTCATTTTATTGTATACACCCTGGTGGATCAGAAATAAGCAACTGAGCGATAATAGCTACACGAGTCAACTATTACTGAAAAACCCTTATCAGCCGGAACTGGGAAATGTGAAATTTACAGATCTGACTGAGCGAATTTTAATAAATCTGGAACGATACATTCTAACAGAGTTGCCAGCTGCCCTATTAAAAACTGAAGAAGTATTTTATACAGATTTACAATATGATGTTGCGGATTACTTGATAGGAATTACACTCGCAGTAATAATGATAGTAGGCGCAATTAGAGTTTACAAATTGTTTCCCGTACTTGTTTTTTATGCCATTGCTTACTTTTCTATTTTGTTGGTTTGGCCCATCGTATGGTACGGGACTCGATTTATTATGCCGCTAATACCAGTTTTACTTCTATTTCTAGTACTTGGCATTTTTCAATCTGTCCAGTTTTTTACGAGACTACTCATATCTTCTAAAAGCTTAAAAACCTCAGCAGCCGGAGCCGTAGTCCTTATTTGCTGGATTTGTGTCTACGGTTTTGGCAGCATAACCTATTTCAATGAAACCTCACTACGTAAAATCCCAGCAAATTATCTCAATTTTTATAACGTCGCCGAATGGACTAAAACAAACCTCAAGGCTGATGATCTAATCTACACCAATAAGGAGCGGATTTTCCATTTACACTCAGGTAAAAAAGTAATGAAGATCAATAAAATCGCAGATCAGGATCTGCACCTTCAATATCTAATCGATCATCAAGTAGATTATGTAGTATTAGAAAAATTAGGCTTCAGTAGTACGACTAGATATTTGAAACTGTTAATAGATCGATATCCTGAAAAATTTTTGGAGACCTATAAATTAGAAAGTCCAGACACATATTTATTTGAGTTCAGACCTGAGTTAGGATATACAGGTGATTGGAATAACGACAAAAGGGAAGGTTACGGAATCTATGTTTGGCAAGATGGTCAAAGATTTGAGGGCTATTGGAAAAACAATTTGAGACACGGCAATGGGACAGTGATTTTTGAGAATGGAGAATCTCTAACTGGAACATGGACTGAAGGAAGTTTGAATGGAATTGCTGTCAAAAAAGATCAAGACGGAAAAGTGATCGAACGAGCTTTTTACGAAAAGAATCAAAAACTCAAAATCGTAGATGAAGCTCCGTAGACTGTCCATCATCATACCTGTTTACAATGAGGAGTGCACACTCTCCACTTTGTTAAACGCTGTTTTGAATGTAGATCTGATTGATAACATCCACAAAGAAATCATCATAGTAGACGACGCCTCATGGGACACTTCTCAAAAGATCATCTTGAATTTTAAAGACTCTGTTCAAGATGTAGCGGTGATCAACAAAAGACTGCCAAAAAACACAGGAAAAGGAGCCTGCATCAGGGAAGGCATAAAATTAGCAACTGGAGATGCAATCATCGTTCAAGATGCTGATCTAGAGTACAATCCAAAAGATTTCAACCTACTACTGCAAAAGATGCAGGAATCTCAATCGGCTGCCGTTTACGGTTCTCGTTTTAAAGATCAGGATTCCTCAAGAAGAAATCGATACTGGCATTATCTGGGGAATCAATTGCTGACATATCTATCAAACACCATAAATCGCCAGCAGCTGACTGATATGGAAACTTGTTATAAACTCATCAAATTAGATGTACTTAAAAGCATGAAGTTGAGAGAAAAACGTTTTGGATTTGAACCAGAGGTTACCTCTAAATTGGCTCGCCTCTCTGACCTAAATATTGAAGAGGTTGCGATATCTTACCACTATAGAAATTATAGAGACGGTAAGAAAATTGGCTGGAAAGATGCCGTTAGAACTGCTTATTGTCTCATCAAGTACGGCTTACTTAAAATGGATTGATATAATCTATGATCTACTTATCCATCCTCCACTGTTGAAATTTCAACAAAGGATTTGTTTTGAAATTCTTATACCCATGCCATGTGACTGCCAGAGTTAGCATGATAGCCTTAGTAAGTGCAACATATGCAATCGAGTCCAGCGTTCCATGGTGCCTTATAAAAATTGCAACCAGAGCCCAGACTCCCACCATAGTAAACTCCCGCATATTATAAAATAACACCATCGCTAAGTTTATGATAGAGGCGATTAAGATCATGATTACAGTAACCCCTATCTCGACAGACTGCGAGAGGTCTAGAACATGGTTGAGCCAGGCACTCACATTAGCAATTATCGCAACGCTTATCCAACCGGAATACAAACAAACAGGCCACCAGACAAAAGCAATAATCGGGAATGGCGCATCCCAGATTTCCATGTCCAATTTAATAATACAAGCAATCAGACAGATCAAAATCCCTAACATACACACCACCGAAAGCCCTATCATTTCCTCCAGCCAGAGTCCAACCCATAGGCTGCAAAAAATATTGGCCATCAAGAACCATGGAGCTGTTGTGGTCACAAAGTCCGTACGGTAATCTGAATCTGTCTTGTTGGGTACTGCGGTACTCGCTTTCGCGAAAGCGGAATAAACTCCATAAATCCCGAACACCAAAAGCATCAAAAATATCAAACCCCAAATGGAAAACGCATAACTCGCAGGAGTAAACAGATTGTTATACTCTGCGCTTAGATCACCTACAGTTTTACCATTGAAATTACCAGTATTAGCATAACCATTCCACGCAATTAAAATAATGACGGACAATAAGTTTTGTATAGAGAATAGTTTACGCTTCATATAAATGCAAAGATAGTCTTAGTTCTTACCGATGGGTAAAAAATCAAGTTCTTTAATAGGATTAATACAATACCTATCAATCAAACAACGCCTTGAATAAGTCGTTACCGTTCGCGTAGAGCATGAGCGCCAGAAGTATGACAATCCCCACGATCTGAGCACGCTCGAGGAATTTATCTCCCGGTTTTCTACCTGTGATAATTTCGTAGAGCAAGAATATCACATGGCCACCGTCAAGCGCCGGAATGGGAAGGATATTCATAATTGCTAGGATAAATGAAATGAATGCAGTAGTCGCCCAAAATGCCGTCCAATCAAAAGTATCAGGATACAACTTTGCAATCGTTCCAAAACCACCCAGCTGGCTTGCTCCTTTTTTAGTAAAAACGTATTTAAACTGGACTACATAATCGTGCATAGTCCAGTAACCTCTGGAAATACCAGCTGTGACACTTTCTGCAAATGAATATTCTCGTCTAGAAAGTTCTAAATCATCAATAACCTCATCAGTGTATTTCATCACAATACCAAACTTTTCCTTTCTAAAAGTTTCATTCTTTGTAGCTGTAACCGTTTTTGTTGAACCCTCTTTTTCTAAAACAACCTCAAAATCTTCATCGTCTTCAACGACATCGTTAAGTGCATAGTGAACATCTGACTGATAGTTTACCGGATAACCTGCTATACTTTTAATAGTAGAACCTGGTTCCATGCCCAACTCTTGAGCATAACTACCTTCTTCGACCTCGTCAATGACAAAAGGAAGACGAGGTGACAATGAAGTTCCCACTCCCGCTTCAAACAACCTGCTGCCTATATCGTCAGGAATGGAAATGACCACTGGCTCGCCATTTCTGATCACGGTTACTTCTTTCACATCTCTAAATATGAGTCGGTGGTTGAGCATACTCGCAACAGTAAGCGTGTCGTCATTGACTAAAAGCGGCTGATCTCCTTGTTGAAAACCTACTTCTTCTAAAACTTTTGGAAAGCCAAAACCATTTTCATAATCAGTTGCATAGGCGACGGGCGTTCCATTATTGAAAACTAATGCGATATAGATGATAAATCCCACAATCACGTTCACGATCACACCACCCAGCATAATGATCAAACGTTGCCATGCCGGCTTAGAACGGAATTCCCAAGGCTTGGGCTCTTCGGCCATTTGATCCTTGTCCATGCTCTCGTCGATCATCCCAGAGATCTTCACATAGCCACCTAAAGGCAACCAGCCTATACCATAAACAGTCTCACCAATTTTCTTTTTAAACAATGAAAACTTGATGTCAAAAAACAGGTAGAACTTCTCTACTCGGGTTTTGAATAAACGGGCAGGTATAAAGTGGCCTAACTCATGTAAAACGATGAGTAGGGAAAGACTCATTAAAAAATTGATGATCAATACAACCGTAGGGTGCATAATGCTGTGGAATTAAACGCGGCAAAAATAGGGCTTAAAAACCACCTAACAAGTTCCGTGATTTGCTTTTAGCGCACGATTAAGGTTTTGTGGACCTCTCCACTTTCCGTAGTGATTTTCACAAGATACATTCCCGAGTTCTGGGGTGTGTTGCGAGTAACGGAAGTAGAATCCGTAATGTGCTCTTCTTCAATCAAACGACCGCTGGTTTCATAAATCGCAACCTTTCTGAGTTCTTGAGTTTGACTTTGAATAGTAAATGAATTCCTGGCTGGATTAGGAAAAAGCGTAACAGAATGCTCCAGAGTTACACGCTCTGTACTCAAGGTGGATACATTGTTTCTACTAATCGTATGGGTCTCTGGATCTATTAAAACATCTACCACTTCGGGAAAAGGTGGCATAAAACTGAAAGTCTGACCGCTAGAAGTAGGTGAGACGGTCACCTCCATTTCTTGACCTTGTGCTCCCACAATCCTCAACGGTAGATCAACGTTAAAATAACCCACGCTTGGGTGGCTCTGCGTTTGATTAATCTGTATAGAAACAGTCGCGTTTCCAGATCTCCACGAGACCTCGTGACTGGGATAACCCTCACCATAGATCCAGTCGTTAAAAAACTCGGTAAGATCCGTTCCAGAACTTTGTTCCACACTGGACTTAAAATCGGTTGTTTTTGCGTAGCCAAAATCATAAGCCGGGTCATTCAGAAAATTCTGCAAAGCATCTCTAAATACGTTATCTCCCAATTTTCTGCGCAGCATGTGCAGCACCATCGCGCCTTTTCTGTAACTCAATCTTCCTGAAAAAACGCGAGGAACACTCAAAGTGTCTTGAGCCGGCACGTAAACACTTCCAGCTGGAGATGAGGTTGCATTGTCGTTTATGGATGCCCGCCAGTTAGCAAAGGCAGCATCATTGTCAAATTCTTCAACCACCATTCCAGAGGCATAGGTCGCAAAACTCTCATTGAGCCAAATGTCCTGCCAGCTCCCGCAGGTCACCTTATTCCCAAACCACTGGTGCGCCAGCTCATGAGCAATCAGGTTTCTGGAGAAATTCCCCATAAAACTGATGGTCGTGTGCTCCATACCGCCACCCCAGCCAAACTGCGCGTGACCATACTTCTCATTTCTGAATGGATAGATACCAAATTCCTGCTCAAAAAACTCCATCATGGGAACGGTGATAGCCGTGCTTGCCTGCGCCGTTGCTAAATCCTCTGGATATACATAATTATCTATATTCAGCGGAAACGTCATGTTGCTGACCACATCAGTATATTTCACATAATTCGTCGCTGCAAAAGCGATCAAATACGCCGGGATGGGATATTCATGACGCCAGTGGAATCTGTTCCCATTTGCGATAGGCGTTTGCGACTGTAAAAATCCGTTTGAAACTGCTGTATTCCCGGCGGCTACATCTATAATGACCTCGCTGAGCTCAATTTTGTCGGTCAGGTCTTGTTTTGTGGGCCACCATGCCTTGGCACCATAGGGCTCAGAAAGTGTCCAGACCACTCCAGCGCCGTTATGCGTGGTTTGCTCATAACTCCCAAAACCGCTTGAAATAGGATTCCCGTTATAGGTAATGCTTACTGAATCCAGCACACCCATCATTTGCGTGGCGTTTAAATCTATAATCAACTCATCGGCTGCGGTGTGCGAGAAAGAAAGTGGTTGTCCACGCTGCAAAACACTGGTTACACTCATGTTTGAGGCAAAATCAAACACTACTTGAGTCAAATCGGTTTCAGCTTCAAAATGTAAGGTCGTGGTTCCTGAAAGCGCGGGTGAGTCCACATCGGGCTGCAGTTCCAGTCGGACATACTGCAAGTCGTACCTTGAGGTCTCGCTGGTCGTACCATCGGTTACTGGGTTGGCGATTCTCAATCTGTGCTGGCACGCAACTTCCATGAATTCGCGATCTGAATCTTCTGGGGATAGGGCTTGTTGTGGGTACGCTTTCGCGAAAGCGAGAACACAAAAAACAACAAAGACTCTTACACACATAATCGTTAGGTTTTGGGAAAAATGACCACTAATCGCGCCCGTGGTATTTAAATTTGCAACAAAGTAGTGAAAATGAGGGAATTTCTGGACAAAAATAAGTGGCGCATCCTCTTTATGGTCATTCTTTGTGGGTCGATTTTGGCAGCATTTCAATATGCGCTAACTCCTGAAAAAACCCTCGCTATATTACAACCCGATGAGTTTGATCCCAGCCTCGTAGACGACAGCAAGCTTTTTGTAAAAAAATACCACAAAATCGCTCCTTTTGAACTGATGAATCAAAACGGTGACACCATCACGCAAGCCGATTATGAAGGTAAGATTTACGTAGCCGACTTCTTCTTCACAACCTGCCCCAGCATTTGCCCTATGATGACTGAAAACCTAATGCTGGTCCAGGAAGAATTTAAGGATGATCCCGAGGTATTGATCCTGTCCCACAGCGTCACTCCAGAAATAGACAGCGTGGAAGTTCTTAAAAAGTACGCCGAGAAAAAAGGCATCATGGACTCAAAATGGAATCTGGTTACCGGCGACCGCAAACAAATTTATGATCTTGCCCGAAAATCCTATCTCGCAGCAAAAAAACCAAAACATGGCGGTGAATATGCCATGGTCCACACAGAGAACTTCCTGCTTGTGGATAAAGAAGGCCGTTTACGAGGTCGTTCTTATGATGGTACCAGCGTGGAGGATGTTGAGGCACTTATTGAGGATATTTATATCTTGAAGGAAAGTTACAAGGAGGATTGAATCAGCCTTCTATCATTACAAATCTCTAGTATTTAAGTTTTTGTTTAGGAAGCAACCGTAAAACCCTCTGGTTACTTCGACTCCGCTCAGCACAAGCGATCAGCCCTCTTAACCTCACCCCAGCCCTCTCCAAAGGAGAGGGAGCTTAAGCTTTTCCCTTTAGACCTCACATCCGACGAGCGGAGCGAGAGGAATGTGTAAAAATGTTTGGCAGCTTGCTGTTAAACGAAAAGGGTTTGATCGCGCGACCTATAAATTCACTAAGCCCGATTACAACTCAAAAAACAATCCTCATTTTAACAAAAGCATGTAATTTTGCGCGAAACTTTCACGCCATGAAAAAAACTTTATCTCTCGCAGCAGCATTTTTATTCTGCATCGCTGCATTTGCTCAAGACAACTCAGATGAAGAGGAGGAAAAAGAAGGATGGAACTCAGAAGGAACCTTTCAGTTTCTCTTTAACCAGAGTGCTTTTAATGCCGAGTGGCAAGGTGGTGGAACTTCAAATATTGCTGGTAATGCTGGAATCAATTATGATTTCAATTACAAGCGCGATCGCCATTCTTGGGATAATAAATTGATCCTAGAATTTGGTTTGACAAAAACAGATGATTCAGAGTTCTCTCGTAAAACAAATGATCGCATCGAGTTCAACTCGGTATATGGTTACAAGATCACTAAAGACAGTAGCTGGTCCTACTCCTTTTTCTTCAACGCATTGACACAGTTTGCAAAGGGTTACAGATTTAGCGAAGATGAAGAAGGCAACGAGATCAGAACGGAGCGCACACATTTTCTTTCTCCTGGTTTTTTCCAGGCCGGTCCTGGTATTTTGTACAGAGAAGACGATGATTTCACCGTAAATATTGCTCCTGCAACTGGTCGTTTGATCGTGGTGGACGACATGTTTACCACTCGTGAGGGTTATGTGGATGGAGATTACTTTGGAGTGGATGCGGGAGAGAGCAGCCACTTTGAATTTGGTGCCAGCGTCAATGCGATCTACAACTTCACCATTGCAGAGAATATCACCATGGACAATGTGCTTTTATTATATTCAAACTATCGAGAAGATCCTCAAAATGTAGATATCAATTACAGTACAAATATCAATATGAAAGTCAACGACTGGTTGAGCACCAACCTGATTTTTCAGGCGATCTACGATGATAATGCAGTAACTGGTTTTCAAATACGTGAAGTATTTGGTCTCGGGCTGAACTACAAGTTCAAATAAATCCCAGCAGCTCGCCTAAAACCCAAACCCTAGCTGCACCTCTACTTGCTTTTCTTCCTCGGTTTTTTCATTATCCAGATTACTGAGGGTGATGCCTAGGAGTCGTACGCTTTCGCGAAAGCGTTCTTGTTCCATAAGCTGCACGGCAATTTTGAGAATATCCTCTTTTCTATGGATAAATTCGTTTAGGGTCTTGCTGCGGGTCTGCGTTTTAAAATCTCGGAATTTGATCTTAAGCGTAACGGTCTTTCCTGCGATATCGGTTTTGGAAAGTCGTTTTTCTATTTCTTCGGCGATTTGCTCCAGACGTTCTTTCATGAAGAGTTCGCTAGAGATATTCTCAGAAAAAGTACGCTCGGCTCCCAAGGATTTACGGGTGCGGTTGGGCTTTACGGGACTGTTGTGAATGCCGCGCACGATGTTGTAGTAATGCGCGCCACTCTTTCCAAAATGCTCCACCAGAAACTCCAGCGGCTTCTGCTTGAGATCCATGCCTTTAAATATTCCCAGCTGATACATCTTCTCGGCCGTGACCTTACCTATGCCGTGAAATTTTCTGATTTCCAATTTTTCTAAAAACTCGGTCACCTCATCTGGCGTGATGGTTTTCTGACCGTTGGGCTTGTTGTAATCGCTGGCGACTTTTGCGATGAACTTATTGATGGAAATACCTGCGCTGGCGGTAAGTCCCGTCTCTTCATAAATACGCCGGCGTATGTCGTAGGCGATAATGGTTGCGCTGGGGTAGTCGTAATTGTTTTGGGTGACATCCAGATAGGCTTCATCTAGAGAAAGCGGCTCTACCAGATCGGTATAATCGTGGAATATCTCTCGGATTTGCTGCGAGACCTCCCGGTACACATCAAAACGGTGCTTGACAAATATCAGATCGGGACACAGACGACTTGCGGTAACGCTGGGCATGGCGCTGCGCACGCCGTATTTTCTGGCCTCGTAGCTCGCCGCAGCTACAACGCCTCGCTTGCTGCTACCGCCCACGGCAATAGGCTTACCTTTCAATTCAGGATGGTCACGCTGCTCAACAGATGCGTAGAAGGCATCCATATCTACGTGGATGATTTTGCGGGTTGGCTTATCAGATGTTTCACCTTGAGGTTTCACAAGTCATTTGTTCTGGTATTCCAAGAGAAGTTTTGTAGAATCGAGTAAAAATCTCTTCCTGAGAAGATATTCTTTTACGATAAATTCTAGAATACCTTTTTGATTTCCTCCATAGTTTTTTTGAACCGAGATCAACTTTAATTTCATTGTCTTCTGAATCCAATTTTAAAATCATTGGATTGTAACAGCACGGAACAGATAAATAAATATCAAAACCTTTAGGAACGCTGATACAAAATTTTCCATCAAAATCAGAAATAGAGTATCGCTCTGTCCCTGATATTCGTACCGTTTGACCCAACACAGGCTCGCCGTCTGAATCAATTACAACGCCTTGAACATGTTTAATGCCAATATTATTATCAAGCTTCTGAGCATGCAGCGGTTTTAAGGAGACAAAAACCATGGTTATAAAAATGAGTCTGAAAAAATTCATTTTCCTAAGTTAAGCTTTTTCCATCTCTGAGCTTTTCGGCGCCACCACCTTCAAAATCTCATACACCCGATCCACGTTCTTGACATTTTCTGCAGTGAGTAGCAATCGCAAACCGGCACGGGTTTGTTTTTCTTTCATTTTGAGCTTGCCGGGATTGTTTTGAACAGCTTTTAAAACTCGGGAGAAACTCTCGCTCTGATAGAATTTGCTTTGCTGGTCTGCCACGAAATAGCCTATGAAGCGGCCTTGTTTCATGACGATTTTTTCTAAGCCTATGGAAGTTGCCAGCCACTTGATACGCACGCTGGTCAGTAAGTCTTCGGCCTCGTCGGGTAGCTCGCCAAAACGGTCTTCCAGTTCATTTCTGTAAGCTTCCAGCCCTTTTTCGTCCTCTATTTCATTTAATTTTGAATACAACGCGAGTCGCTCGGTAATCGAATTTATATAATCGTCTGGGAACAAGAGTTCAAAATCACTATCAATATTGACCTCCGTAACGTGGGGCTTATCTTCTTTTTGCTCGTAGAGATCGGCAAACTCGTTTTCTTTGAGCTCGTCGATGGCTTCGGCAAGGATTTTTTGATAGGTATCAAAACCGATTTCGTTGATGAATCCGCTTTGTTCACCGCCCAGAATATCTCCACTACCACGTATTTCCAAATCTTTCATGGCAATATTGAATCCGCTACCCAATTCTGAGAAGGTTTCTAGCGCTTGAATACGTTTTCTGGCCTCATCGGTCATCACATCATAGGGTGGCGTAATGAAATAACAGAATGCTTTTTTGTTGCTACGCCCTACTCGACCTCGCATCTGGTGTAGGTCTGAGAGTCCGAAGTTATTAGCATTGTTGATGAAGATGGTATTGGCATTGGGAACATCGAGGCCGCTTTCTATAATCGTGGTCGAAACCAAAACATCAAACTCGCCGTTGATAAAAGCAAGCATCAACTCTTCCAGTTTCTTCCCATCCATTTGCCCGTGCCCGATACCGATTTTTGCTTCTGGAACCGATCGCTGGATCATGCCTGCCACTTCTTTAATATTTTCAATACGGTTGTGAACGAAAAAGACTTGGCCACCTCGAGATATCTCATAGCTTACCGCATCTCTTATGATTTCCTCGCTGAATCGCACCACTTTAGTTTCCACGGGATGACGGTTAGGTGGCGGTGTTTTGATCACACTCAAATCCCGAGCTGCCATAAGCGAGAACTGTAGGGTTCTAGGAATAGGAGTCGCAGTGAGTGTAAGCGTATCAATGTTTGCTCTCAAGGTTTTGAGCTTATCCTTGACAGCTACCCCAAATTTTTGCTCCTCATCAATGATCAACAGTCCCAAATCCTTAAACTTCACCGATTTATTCACCAGCTGGTGTGTCCCGATGATAATATCAATTTTACCGCTTTCAAGATCTTCAAGTACACCACGACGCTCCTTTGCTGTACGGAAACGGTTGAGGTAATCTACTCTTACAGGCAGATCTGCGAGTCGTTCTTTGAAAGTCTTTG
Organism: Nonlabens spongiae; assembly: GCF_002117125.1. NCBI lineage: Bacteria > Pseudomonadati > Bacteroidota > Flavobacteriia > Flavobacteriales > Flavobacteriaceae > Nonlabens > Nonlabens spongiae. The sequence goes on along the minus strand of NZ_CP019344.1, from coordinate 2,687,097 downwards.
CGTGCTGAAAAGCAAGAATGGTAGTAGGAACGAGTACCGCAACCTGTTTCCCGTTAACCGCAGCTTTAAACGCTGCACGTATCGCCACCTCGGTTTTACCAAAACCTACGTCGCCACACACCAGCCGGTCCATGGGACGGTCACTTTCCATGTCTTTTTTGACGGCCTCTGTTGCTGCACTCTGGTCAGGCGTGTCCTCATAGATAAAACTCGCTTCCAGTTCATCTTGCAAATAGCCGTCTGGGGCGTATTGAAATCCTTTTTGAGAACGTCTTTTCGCGTAAAGCTGAATCAAATCAAAGGCAATCTCCTTGACCTTTTTCTTGGTTTTTGCCTTCAGTTTTTTCCACGCGGGACTACCCAGCTTGTAAATCTTCGGTGGTTTGGAATCCTTCCCTGCATAACGGGTAATCTTATGCAGTGAGTGAATGCTTACATATAGAATATCGCGCTCCCCATAAATCAATTTGATCGCCTCTTGCTTCTGACCATTGACGTCGATTTTTTGCAATCCGCCAAACTTTCCGATCCCGTGATCTATGTGGGTGACAAAATCCCCTATCTCGAGTGTGTTGAGTTCTTTGAGCGTGAGAGCCTGTTTTTTTGCGTAGCCGTTCTTGAGGTGGAATTTATGATAGCGCTGGAAAATCTCATGATCTGTATAGCAGGCGATTTTTAAATCATGGCTTATAAAACCACGGTACAAAGGCATTGTGACCGTCTTGTAAGCCACCTGAGCTTCCATGTCAGTAAAAATATCCCTGAATCTCCTAGCCTGCTGATCGGTACTGCAAAAGATGTAGTTTTCATACCCCTTCTCCTCATTTTCCTTAAGATTCTCGATCAGCAAATCAAATTGTTTGTTGAATGAGGGTTGTGGTACAGTTTGATAGTTTATAGACCCGTTTGCATTGACAAATTCAAATACGTTGAATTCTTTTAATTGCGTTTTCAGCAGCTTGGCATCAGCAAAGATCTCTGCTGGGGTGAGCTGTCGTATTTCGCCTTGCAACTTGTTGTATGCTTGTTCCGCTTTCGCGAAAAGCGAATCCATACGCCCCCACATCATTTCTAAATTTGTAGAAAACACTACCGTATTTGAGGAAATGTATTTCACGAAACTCTGCCGAGACTCTTCAGATTTTTTGTGTTCGACATTTGGGATTATAGAAATTTTCTTGATTTGGTCCTTGGAAAGTTGCGTCTCCACATCAAAAACTCTAATGGAGTCAATCTCATTACCAAAAAACTCGATACGGTAGGGTTCATCGTTTGAGAAAGAATATACATCCAGAATACCGCCTCGCAATGAGAACTCGCCTGGTTCAGTGACAAAGTCTACCCTTTTGAACTTGTACTCAAAAAGTACTTCGTTTGCAAAATCAATACTGATCTGATCGCCCACACTTATCTTGAGTGTGTTTTTCTCCAGTTCCTTGCGGGTCACTACTTTCTCAAAAAGAGCGTCTGGATATGTAACGATTATGGCTGGCTTTTTACGGGAATTGATGCGATTGAGCACCTCGGCACGCAGTAATACATTGGCATTATCGGTTTCCTCGATTTGATAGGGTCTTCTGTAGCTACCCGGGTAAAACAGCACGCGATCCTCGCCTACCATGCGCTCCAGATCATTCAAATGAAAAGCTGCCTCTTCTTTATCATTTGCAATGATTAGAAATGGCTTATGCACCTCTTTAAAAGCAGCGCAAAGCACGGTAGAAAGCGCACTTCCCTGAAGACCTGCAATCGCGTTAAGACCTTGATTATTAGAAACTAAGTCATAAAGTCGCTTTGTTTGAGGCATTTGCTCAAACTGTTCTAGAATTCTTGTAAAACCCATGGGCGGCAAAGATAAATCGACCTATACGGTATTCCTTTAGGTTTGAGATTAATTTAAAAATGATTCTATGGATCGCAGAATCCAAAGAAATAGGGAGAATGCAATACCTTTACCAAAATTTCTTATCCTTTTATGACAGGAACCGTTTACAGATCTACAGGCAGCTGGTATGAGGTGAAGGGGGCTGACGGTGTTTTCTACTCCTGTCGCATAAAGGGAAAATTCAGATTAAAAGGTATCAAGAGCACTAATCCCGTTGCGGTGGGCGACAAGGTCCAGTTTTCGCTTGAGAAAAAAGGTGACGAGGAGATAGGAATTATAGGTCAGATTGAGGAGCGAGAGAACTACATCGTGCGTAAATCAGTCAATCTCTCTAAGCAGACCCACATCATTGCGGCAAACATTGATCAGGTTTTTTTATTGGTTACGATTAATAATCCGCCCACGTTTACTTCATTTATCGATCGATTCCTAGTAACGGCAGAAGCCTATCACATTCCCGTGGTTCTAGTCTTCAATAAAGTAGATACTTATGACGATGAACCCAGCGAAATCTTGATTGATCCCGAGACGGGAGAAGAAGTTACACAAATGACTGAGCTGGATGCCGTGCGCGTGATGATGCATCTGTATAAAAACATAGGTTACGATTGCATAGCAATAAGCGCTGCAACTGGTAAGAACGTTGAGCTGGTCAAAGAGAAAATGACCGGTAAAACCAGTATGTTCAGTGGTCATAGTGGTGCAGGTAAAAGCACGCTAGCTAATGCAGTTCAACCCGGTCTCGATCTCAAAACCAAAGAAATAAGCGACCAGCATAAACAGGGGCAGCATACCACGACTTTTGCAGAGATGTTTGATCTGGATTTTGATGCCCGATTGATCGACACACCTGGAATAAAAGGTTTTGGCGTGGTGGACATGGAAAAAGAAGAAGTGGGTGATTATTTCCCAGAAATTTTTGAGCGAAAGCAAGACTGTAAATTCCACAACTGCCTTCATCTAGAAGAGCCTAAATGTGCCGTCAAAGAAGCCGTTGAAAACGGTGAGATTGCCTACTCCCGCTATGAAAGCTACTTGCAGCTCATCAGCGATGAAGATGAGAACTACCGAGCCGACAAACACCGTGCGCATTTATGAGATTAGTCATTCAACGGGTAAAAAGCGCTAGCGTTTCTATCGATGGTGATGTATTTTCATCCATCCAAGAAGGATTGCTGATTCTCTTGGGAATCACGCACGACGATACAGCAGAAGATGTAGACTGGCTGGTGAACAAGGTTGTCAATATGAGGATCTTTAGCGATACAGAGGGCAAAATGAATTTATCCATAAAAGACACAGACGGTGAGGCGCTAGTCGTTTCTCAATTCACGTTGCACGCCAGTACCAAAAAGGGAAACCGACCCAGCTATATCAAAGCTGCACGACCAGAAGTTGCGATACCATTGTATGAGCTTTTTGTGGATACGCTTTCGCGAAAGCGCACTTCGACTCCGCTCAGCGACCATGACGAAGCCACATCTTCAGGAACAGGTAATAAAGTAAAAACAGGCGTATTTGGAGCAGACATGCAGGTAGAATTGGTCAATGATGGGCCGGTCACCATAGTAATAGATTCAAAAGATAAAGAATAATGAGCCTGAAAGAATCCCAAAAACAAGTTGACGACTGGATCAAAAACCACGGCGTTAGATACTTTAATGAGCTGACTAATATGGCCCAGCTAACAGAGGAGGTAGGTGAGGTAGCGAGAATCATTGCACGCCGGTATGGCGAGCAAAGCGAAAAGGAAAGCGATAAACAGAAAGACTTAGGAGAAGAGCTGGCAGATGTTATGTTTGTAGTATTGTGTCTGGCAAATCAAACTGATACTGATCTAGAAGCTGCATTTGCAAAAAAACTGCAACTCAAAACAGAAAGAGACCACGATCGCCATCATAGCAATGAAAAACTTAAGTAGCTCATGGATTTAAAGTTGGATCATCAAGCTGCGCAGCTCTACGATCTCAAGCAACTCACCATAAGTGGATCAAAAAGTGAGAGCAATAGGCTTTTGATTCTTAAAAAACTATTTGAATCTATAGAGATCGAAAACCTTTCTACAAGCGACGACACAAAATATCTCGATAAAGTATTAAATAGTCAAAATAAGGTTTTAGACATAGGGCATGCAGGCACTGCCATGCGATTTGGTACCGCATATTTTGCGGCACAGCCAGGCAAAGAAGTGATTTTGACCGGCAGTGACCGCATGAAGCAACGTCCCATAGGCATTCTTGTGGAAGCACTCAACAAACTGGGAGCTCAAATTACTTATCTTGAAAAGGAAGGATTTCCACCTCTCAAAATTCACGGTCAATCATTAAAAAGTGAAAAGCTTGAGATAGATGGTAGCGTTTCCAGTCAATTTTTAACGGCTCTCCTGCTTATAGGTGCTTCTCTGGAAAACGGCCTGCAGCTTGAGATCAAAAACCTAACCTCTGTTCCCTATTTGAAGATGACCTGTGCGATTCTAGAAAACCTGGGCGTCTCGGTAGGGTGGAATGAAAACAAAAATGCCACATTTGTCACTGTGCAAATGCAAAGCTCGAGAATTACAGGTCGATACACAGTAGAATCTGACTGGAGCAGTGCAGGATACTGGTACAGCTGGACAGCGTTGCAAGAGCCTGGTTTTGAGATGAAACTCAATCACTTTAAAAATCCATCATTGCAAGGAGATTCAAAGATCGTGGAGATCTATCAGCATTTTGGAGTCCGCACATATTTTGAAGGTACGACGTTGCATTTGCGTAAGTATGAAAAGATATTGCCAGAGCAACTAAATCTGGACTTCACAGATATTCCTGATCAGGCACAAACAGTTTTTGCCACTTGTCTGGGGCTTGGCATAGATCTTCATTTTACAGGTTTGCATACTTTAAAAGTCAAGGAAACAGACCGTATTGAGGCAATGAAGATGGTGGGTTCCCGCTTTCGCAATCCCGATAGCTATCGGGACGAGATCACCACAAGCCACAACGATATCAAAATGCGTCATGATCGATCTAAAAGCTTCAAGAAAGATGTCATAGTTGACACTTTCCATGATCATAGGATGGCAATGGCCTTTGCTCCACTTTGTGCAAAGACATCTCTTGTTATCAAAGATGCGGGTGTCGTTTCCAAGAGCTATCCTACATTTTGGGAAGACTTAAAATGCTACGGTGTAGGGATTTCTGTCATATAAAACGTGAAAAGACTTGACAACCCCTATCTCAGAATTGTATCTTTGCTGCTTATTTCAAATAATTCTGAATGAAACTATCACAGTTCGGCTTTGACCTTCCAGAGGAGCGCATTGCCAAACATCCGCCACTTAATAGAGACGAGTCAAAACTTATGGTGCTACACCCTAAGACGGGTGAAATTGAGCATAAAATGTTCAAGGATGTCTTAGACTACTTTGAGGAAGATGATGTTTTTGTGATGAATGACACTAAGGTCTTCCCTGCGAGACTTTATGGTAACAAAGAAAAAACCAATGCCCGGATTGAGGTGTTTCTTTTACGAGAACTTAACCCTACAACTAAGCTGTGGGATGTGCTTGTAGATCCAGCTCGTAAGATACGTATAGGTAACAAGCTCTATTTTGGTGAAGATGAGAGTCTCGTAGCTGAAGTTATCGATAACACCACTTCGAGAGGTAGGACTTTAAGGTTCTTATACGATGGAAGCTATGAAGAATTCAGAAAGGCGCTCAACGATCTTGGTGAAACACCGCTTCCCAAAGAATTAGACCGTGATGTTGAAGAAGATGATGAGGAACGCTATCAAACCATATTTGCTCAGAATGAAGGAGCTGTGGCAGCTCCTATAGCAGGTCTACATTTCTCTAAACATTTGCTTAAGCGTATGGAGATTAAAGGAGTAAAACGCACATCAGTTACCATGCATATAGGTCTGGGTACTTTTGCTCCGGTAGAAGTAGAAGATCTCAGTAAGCATAAAATGGACAGCGAGCAAGCTTTTATCACTCAAGAAACTTGCGACATAGTCAACAAGGCAATTGATAACAAAAAGAAAATCTGTGTAGTGGGAACTACCACCATGAGAACCATGGAAAGTAGTGTAAGCAGTGATGGTCATTTGAATCCATTTGATGGCTGGACTAATAAATTTATTTTCCCGAGTTATGAATTTGCGATTGCAGATGCGATGATCACAAACTTCCATCCGCCTAAATCTACTCTCATGATGCAAGCCGCGGCATTCGCTGGTTACGATCTCTTAAAAAAGGCCTATGAGCTCGCTATTAAGGAGGAGTACAATTTCAGTACTTACGGTGACGCCATGCTAATTATATATTAATTACTAGAAACTGTTATAAAAAGCCCCTAAATGTTTACATTTAGGGGCTTTTTATTTTAAACTACTCTTATGAAGTTAAGACTTTTACTTACAATTGTATTTTTCACAAATATCATACTATTTACTTCAGCTCAGGTATCTGATGATAAGAACCCAAAAAGCTGGGATTTAGGAATCTCTTTTGAACAAGAGACGGAAATAATGCCATTTGTAGATGAAGCCAAACTAATTCGAGAGGATAGTCTAGCTCTTATTGAAGAATTTAAAAAGCCTTACAAATTCGGAGAGAATATTGATGTGTCATTTAACTTATTTAATTCAGGAAAGTGGACAGAATTAAAAAATGGTGATCGGATATGGACTCTAAACATTTATTCTGCTGGAGCTAGATCTCTAAATTTCCTTATGAATAGATATAGTTTGCCTGAAGGTGGGGAGCTATATATTTACTCTGATGATCGCTCCAGTAAAATCGGGCCTTATACATTTAAAGAAAATCAAGATGATGGTGTGTTAGGAACATGGGTCGTTCATGGTGATAATGTCTGGCTAGAATATTACGAGCCTAAGGACGTCAAAAATTTAGGGCGTATTTCTATAAGTGAAGTAGTTCATGGCTATAAACCTTTTGCTGATCCCACAATTAAATATCAAAAGGCTTTGAATGATTCAGGAGCCTGTAATGTAGATGTTATGTGTGATCCTAACTTAGGAAGCACTAATGGAGTAGATTGGACTAATGTACGCGATAACTATAGACATGCTGTAGGAGTTATAATAGTCGGAGGTAGTACATCCTGTACCGGTACGCTGGTTAATAACGTAAGAGAAGATGGAACTCCTTATTTTTTAACAGCCAATCATTGTTTAGGTAATGTTCCTGATGGATTTGGCTCTAACTATCCTAGTAATAATTGGGCTGTCGGTTTTGATTGGTTCACAAACACGCCTGACTGTGCAACTTTTTCTAATACTCAAGGACCGACCTTTTCCTCAAGGATTGTCTCTGGAATGACTTTGAGGGCAAATCGATATGCTAGTGACGTAGCACTATTCGAGCTTAATCAAACTCCACCTTCTAGCTGGAATCTTTATTATGCAGGCTGGAACAATTCCCCTGTACCCTCAAGTTCTCAATTAGGGATGCATCATCCATCTGGGGATATTATGAAACTGAGTCGATATGACCGCACTGTCTCATCCATAACTGTATCTGGTATTCAATGCTGGAGGGTGGCCAACTGGGATTATGGAGTTACTGAAGGTGGTAGTAGTGGTAGTTGTCTCATAGATCCACAAGGTCGGATTGTAGGTCAATTACTGGGTGGTGGAGCAGCTTGTTCAGGAATAAATGATAACAATCAAGAGGACTGGTATGGAAAAATGAGTGTCAGTTGGAGTTCGGGTTTCAATTCTGCAAGAAGGCTAAGAGAATGGCTAGATCCTGATAATAGTGGTGCTACAACTTTAGACGGAAGCTTTGAAAACACACTTGGAGTAGATGACGTTGAAAGTCCATTTCAAATTTCATTGTTTCCCAACCCCACAAGCGGAATCATAAACCTTGAAACTGATCGCAACGCTAAATACAGTGTTCTTACCCTATCAGGAAAAATGATCAAGTCCTCAGAAGTCGTTGCAGGCTCTAACACAATTAATTTATCACAATATGCGAGCGGCATCTACTTCATTAAAGTCACGGCAGAAAATGCTACAACTGTTTTAAAGGTGGTTAAAGAATAAGTTTATCTATATTAAAGTAAAGAACGCTGTAAAACCTTAGTTTTGCAGCGTTTTTCATTTGTAAGTTTTTGGATTTTAAGCAAAAAGATATAAGATCATTATCTCTAGAGGAACTGAGGTCATTTTTCAAATCTCACGGAGAGTCTGCATTTAGAGGCAATCAGGTATACGACTGGCTGTGGAAGAAAGGCGCTCATGATTTTGAAGACATGACAAATATTTCTTTGAAAACGCGAGACTTCCTGAAAGAGCATTTTGTAATCAATCACATAAGAGTTGACAAAATGCAACGCAGTACAGATGGGACCATTAAAAATGCCGTGAAACTGCACGATGGCCTGACCGTAGAGTCGGTTATGATTCCTACAGACACACGATCTACGGCCTGCGTATCTTCTCAGGTGGGCTGTAGCTTGAACTGTGAATTTTGTGCTACTGCAAGACTTAAGCGCATGCGTAACCTTAATCCTGATGAAATCTTTGATCAGGTGGTAGCAATAGACCAGCAAAGTAGGTTGTACAACAACAGACCGCTATCAAACATCGTTTTTATGGGAATGGGGGAACCACTCATGAACTATAACAACGTTATCAAGTCTATTGAAAAAATCACCAGCCCAGATGGTTTAAATATGTCTCCCAAGCGCATTACCGTATCTACGAGTGGAGTGCCTAAAATGATCAAGAAACTTGCTGATGAAGAGCCTAAGTTTCACCTTGCCTTATCTCTGCACAGCGCCATAGATGAGAAGCGAGAGAAAATCATGCCTTTCAACAAACAATTTCCGTTAACTGATATTAAGGAGGCGCTTAAATACTGGTATGAAAAAACTGGATCACGGGTTACTTATGAGTACGTGGTCTGGAAAGGAATCAATGATAACGAGGAAGATGTTCATGAACTCGTAAAATTCTGCAAACTGATCCCTTGTAAGGTCAATATCATAGAATATAACTCTATTGACGATCCTCGCTTTGAGCAAGCCTCAAAGAAGTCAATCGATATGTATGAGCGACAACTTGAGAAAAACAATATTATTGTAAACGTACGTCGTAGCAGAGGTAAGGATATCGATGCTGCATGTGGACAATTAGCTAACAAAGAGTAATTGACAAGTTTCGCTTTCGCGAAAGCGTATACTCAACAATAAATTCCAAAAAAAAAGCCATCTCGCAATTGAGATGGCTTCGAACTACACAATATAGTTGTTTATTTGAAATACTACTCTTTCACAAACTGCTGTGAGTATTCTCCGAACTCACCTTTGATCTGAACTAGATACATACCAGAAGAAAGATTCTCAACATTGATTCCTTGAGCCTCGGTATAATCACCGCTCAACAGTTGCTTACCTGTTGTGTCATAAATATTATAACTATCCAGACGAGCAGAGTTAGAATTATTGATATAGATTCTATCCTTTACGGGATTTGGGTAAAGTGATATTTTAAATTCAGCTGCATCACCATTTTCATCAATTGAAAGGACATTGTTGAAGTTAGCTCTTATGATATAACTAACCTCAAAACCAAAATCTTCATTGTTACCCCATGGTGTACCAGTAAATTGCGCCCAAGTCGTTCCGGGTGTAAAAACTTCGTTACTTGTACCTACCGTGATGTTGTCAACCGCAGTATCTTCAACAACGACAGCGATATAAGTTCCAGGAGCAAGTGGCAGACCAGGAGCTGGAAGGGCGGCTGTATATAACACATCAGCACCATTAATGGTAAAAGGATCACTTGTTGCAATCAAGACATTAGGCACCCCTAAAAAAGTATCGTAAATATTGAATGTTGTTACAACTCCATCGCGCGAAAGATCTGTATTGCGAATTAGACCTGAAATAGAAGTCAAAGTCGTCGCCGTCGTGATATCAAATTGCTGACCAAATTCGCCAGCAGTACCAGCACCTACCCCTAGAGAACCATCAATGGTGTTATTGTCACGCGCATAAATATCGTCACTTACAGTTAATGTTTGGGTCAAAGTATCGTTACCAGGAACCTCATCAGTTTCTGCAATGGTTGCAGTGAACTCATAAGTGTAATCCCCTTCTGCAGCCGGGAAGAAACCAGTAGGAGTAAATACTACACTACTTTCCGCAGGGATGGTTTGCGCTGCCGTTGTTTCTGTGTAGACAGTCGTCGATGTTGACTGATCAATAACGTTAAGTGTAACTTGAGCATTTGTCACTTGAGTATCACCATTATTGAATACTTCAACACTAGTTCCCTGTGGAGAACCTTGGGCTTGAGGAATCTGTGAATATTGAATGTTACTGGCAACAGGAGTAGCATCTGCGACAAGCGGTACTCTAACTGAAATATCATCAAGCACTAACAAAAACTGATCATTTGATATATTTCTCCAAGAGATGAAAACTGTTTGTCCTACGAAAGGTGTCATATCAAACGTCCGAGTGGTATTGGCAGGATTCTCAGCTGCAGTAGAGAATATAGGAGTGGTTCCCAAGGCACTTGCCGTAGTTTGAGCTGTAGAAACGTACACCTCATAGCCATCAGGAAAAGTAGGATCTTGAGCCCTCGCTGTCCAACTCAAGACATCCCCAGCTACAGGAGTGATCGCTGGAGTAAAAACCCAGTCATCAGACGCTGCCGGTGGATCATACCAACTTGTGCTTTGTATAGTGATATCATTTGCATCATCTTGGTCAGCAGTCACAACCCACGCATCAGTTGAGTAAGCAGGGTTGACATTAGCGTTTGCTGTATTGCCATCTACATTAAAAAGCGCCCAACCGGCAGGGAGTGGATCACCGGGAGCAAGACCCTGGAAATCCTCGCTAAAGGTAATTTGTGCGAAGCTCATTGAAAAAGAGCAAAGAGCTAAAATCAAAGTAATTTTTTTCATAATTTTTGTTTTAAAATCCGGCTAAAGTTAATCAAATCCTAGGCATATCAAAATGTTATTCATAGAATATCATCTGAAATCTAAATTAAGCCACTAGAAAAAGCGTAAGTAAACATAACTCTAGCTTTCTGATCGTTTAATATTTACACCAGCCTTATCTTTACCTCGTGAAAGTAACGGAGCAGATCAAGCAGCCCATCGCGCATGAAATGGAACTTTTTGAACAAAAGTTCAGTCTTTCCATGCAGTCCAAAATACCGCTCCTTAATAGGATCACTCACTTTATCGTTAACAGGAAGGGAAAACAAATGCGGCCCATGTTTGTATTTCTCGTGGCTAAAATGATAGGTAAAGGCCAGGTAAATGACCGTACATATCGTGGTGCCTCCGTTATCGAGCTTATCCACACCGCAACACTTGTTCATGACGACGTAGTAGATGACAGCTTTAAGCGGCGTGGTTTCTTCTCTATTAATGCGCTCTGGAAAAACAAGATTGCCGTGCTGGTAGGAGACTACTTGCTTTCAAAGGGTCTCTTATTGAGTATCGATAATAAAGATTTTGACCTGCTGCAGATCATAAGTGTTGCCGTACGTGAAATGAGTGAAGGCGAGCTATTACAAATCGAGAAGGCCAGACGTCTAGATATTACAGAAGATGTCTATTATGATATTATCCGTATGAAAACGGCTACACTCATAGCAGCATGCTGTAGCTTAGGAGCGTGCGCAGTAGCTCCAGAAAGTGTGGATGTGGAAAAAATGCGCAAATTTGGCGAACTCATCGGTATTGCTTTTCAAATCAAAGACGACTTGTTTGATTATGGTAACGAGCGCATTGGGAAACCCACTGGAATTGACATCAAGGAACAAAAAATGACGCTCCCCTTGATCCACTCCATCAACACGGCAGATGATAAAAATAAAAGGTGGCTCATCAACAGTATTAAAAAACACAATCGCGACAAGAAACGGGTCAAGGAAGTGATTGCCTACGTTAAGCAAAACGGTGGGCTAGACTACGCAGTAAAGTCGATGTATGAGTACAAGTACGAGGCTCTCAAGATTTTGAATACCTATCCCGATTCAGAGTATAAGAGCTCTCTTCAACTCATGGTAGATTACGTTATCGACCGTGAAAAATAAAAGGCGGCATAGCCTCTTTAACTATACCGCCCTTTGATAATTCCGCTTTCGCGAAAGCGAAAATAAATTCAGAAAATTATTCTTGCATTCTATACTCTACTAACTCGCCATTCCTATAATTTGTTATATAGAGTAAGCTGTCCCCAATTATCAGCACATCAGTAGGTTTATGGACGTTTTCACTTAAAGCCTGCTTTTTCTGAAAATTATTTGAATAAATCATGACTCGATCATTCTCAAAATCAGTTAAAGCGATTTGACCTTTTGATTTGTAAATCCCTGTAGCTGCATTTAAGGAGTCGTTTTCAGCAAAAGTAGCTAGGTGTTTTCCATAAAGGTCAAAAACCTGCCCACGATGATTATAGGCATCTGCAACAAAAATTTGATCGCCAAAAATCTGAACATCTGTTGGGTAATAGAATTCGCCATCATTCTTACCCTCTACTCCAAAACTCCACAGACTATCCTTACTCTTCACTAAAATTCTATTATTATAAAAATCAGCGATCGCGATATGGTCTTTAGAAATAGCTGCTGCGGCGGGCGCATCTAGAGAATCATTCAACTCAAGATAGTTCTTTTGCTTGCCGTACATCTGTGCCACGCTGTCCTTCCCGTACTCAGGAATCAAAAGATACTTTTGATCAGCAAACGCACCGTAATCAATATGCATAGGTCGCTCAAAACCATCACTTTCTCTAAGGATTGCGCCGGCAGTATCTACATAAACAATTCTGTTATGATCGCCATCGCTTAGAATAAAAGAGTTTCCATAGGTTGTGATTCCTATGGGATTGACCCCATCAACAGTAATCGTGCGTGAATACTCCCATTCAGGAGCAACATCTTGAGTAACCGACTGCTCTTGAGTTTCTTTACAACCCAAGAAAATCAAGGCTACTATAACAAGTATATATTTCATTTTACCTCTCTTTTATATTTACAACACGGTGGCAAGTTTTTATAAGCCTTGTCAGTTGCCATATCATCGTCTGTGTCATGTCCTACCGCAAGTAGAGATTGTTGCATTTGCTCAACACTGAGTCTTTTGGGATCATGAAAAACCGTGACCTCTTTCTTTTCCTTGTCCCATTCAGCAACTGCGAGTCCATCCAGCCCCAGCAAGGTTTTCTCTATTCTGGATTTACACATGCCACAGGTTCCATTCACGTAAAATGAAACTTCTTCCATATCAATAGTTTTAGATTCCTCAACTGATTTTGTAGTAACCACTGCTCCGTTTGCTCTCGTGATTTTTGCTTCGTTAGGGGTATAACCCGCTCTGATGACTTGATCTAAAACAGCTTTCATGGAGATCGTTTTTTCCGTGGGATAGGTAAATGAGAAGTCTCCAGTCTCAATGTCGATAGCAATGTCATCGATACCCTTGAACTCTTTAAACTTTTTCTCAAGTCCATAGGCACAGAAGGGACAGCCTAGCCCATCTACCTGAACCTCGACTAGATCTCTATTATTATTTTGTGCTTGTAAGCTCATGCCCATCACCATCATCAAGATGAGGCAAATTGTTTTATTTATTGTTTTCATGTTTTTATTTTTTGTCTAATGTCGCTTCGACTCTGTGGTCATTCAGCGTAATGGAAATGCTCAGCGACCTAATTATTTATTTGTTTTGAAAAAAGCGGGCTTCGAGTACCTCTGCCCTCATTCTTTCATCTTTCCTCTATTTTCTTGCTTCTTCTCTTTAGAAACTCAAAAAGTGTAACGTGCTCCTATAAATAAGGAGTAATTGAGTTCCCGACCTGCAGAAACGTCTTGTACTAAAGGCAATTGTAATGCCAGATCCAGCGTAATATTCTTCATTGCATACTGGACTCCTTGTGCGTACAGCAATTGGTACCAGTCGCGCTCATGCAACCACATACTGGAATATTCAAAATAGAGATTAAGCTGTTTGTTAGGGTACTGTGGTTTGAGCAAAGGCAAACCAAAACCTAGCTTCGTGCGAAACTCATCTAGCGTGCCATCAGGCATCCAGTTGTACCCTACTTCGGTACTGATCCCATATTTAAGTGTTTCATATCCTGAAACAACTCCATAATACCCACTGTATTTTCCTGTAGAGATATCCACGAGATCAATCTCTGCACCAGTAGGAAGGGTTTGTAAGGTTTTCGCAACCATTCTAAAGGTTTTACCCGTTCCATCCTTTCGATAGAATTGGTATTTCCCCATGACCTTCATATCTGCAAGATCAGTACCGTTAATACCATTAAGGTCATAACTTATGAGCGGCACGTGCAGCGCCACTAAGCTGTTTGCGGTAGGTAGGTAATGCAACATAACGGGCACGTAGGCTGCGGTTCCGCGTTCGGTGTTTCGTATTTCGGTAAGCGTCTTCATCGTGAAGCTGTTACCGCCCAGCATGATGGGTTTATCTGCTGTGATGGGAGGGCCTTGAGGGTACGCTTTCGCGAAAGCGAGAACCACAAAAACCACCCAAAGGCATATTTTCATAGTGTATAGATATTTAGATTATTGAATTTTACTGAAGTTCAATAATCCCTACACTATGATCTGCTCAAATACAATGAATAAAGGTTGTGAATGTCGAGGTGGCGGATTGGGAAATGGAATGAAAAGCTGACTAACAACAGGCAGAGCTTGGAAACTATTACCAAAAGCCGTGGACGCTGAATAAAAGGCAGCCTTAGAAAGCTCAGGAGTTGAAGAATCTATCTTAAGCGTGTCCTGACCATCGATAAGTTCCTGTTCATCATGACAGCAAGGCGTTTTTAAAACTTCACAAAAACCCTGGCTATCGCGAGACATGATTTCCATCCCACAACCGTCAGCTAGGAGAATGACCGAAATATCTTTAAGTGCCGAAAGGCAAAAATGCTTATAGACCGTAAATGAAGTGCCCGATGCCAGCACTAAAAAGCACTGCAGCGAGAGTACGATATTTTTGATCCACAACATGTTGCAAAGATAAGTAATAGAAAGTTTAACTGCGGGACATCTTTCCCGAGAAAGAGCTAGTTAATACCCAACCTCTTATTAAATCTGTATAGATATACTCTCAACCACCGCTTCCATTTTTTGTAAATAAAATGGTTGCTACCGAAGTCGTTCAAACTCACGTAACTGATGAGTACAATAAAAAAGACCGCTCCCATTGCTGCTTGCCATGGATCGAGCGTTTGACCTATAAGCTGTCGCAACCCTAAACCGGTGAAGCTACCGTACAGCAAAACGAAATGAAACACATAAATAGACAATGTACGTTGCCCAATCTGGGAAAGTAGAGAAAAATTTATCTGAGAATTAAAGCTGTATAAAACGGTAAAGAGCAGTAGAACATTACCAAGTCTAGGAAATAGGTAGTTGAAATAAGCCATTTTTTTGAACATCAAGATATCGGTTAGGAGATAGATGTCATTCAAAACCTCTGAGCTCTGGAATATCAGAAATAAAGCCGCAACCCCTCCGACTACCACAAACAGCTTTTTAAAATGCTTTTGTGTTTCAAATACTATAAATAAGTAGCTCAATGCAGCGCCGAAAAATACGTAGCCTATCCAAGGCAACAGCGTAAAAACCGATCCATTTACCTTAGTAAAATAATTGGCTATCGCAAGTGGCAAAATGCTGAAATCAAAATCCCGATATAGCGGCTCCATGAAAAATATCGATGCCCAGCCAAGCAAACAGACAGCCGCAAGAGCAGTAAAATTTTTTGCACATAATTTATAGATTGTAATTAAAATAAGTAATGAGGCTCCCAAAATGTGAAGCACGTCAGTCACTAGGAAATAGTTGTTGTAGTCTCCAAACATCCAGCTGAGGAATGGTGCTCGCAGCAAATAACCCAAAGCGATGAGCAGCAAACCTCTTTTTACGCCTTTTTTGATTCTTTTTGAATCCTTATCCTTTTCTCGAGCCTTCATCAAAAGGTAAATAAAAATGAATCCGGTGATGGTGAAAAAAGTAGGGGCGGTCATACCCCTCACATATTTCCAGACATCATAAACCCACCCGGTATCGCGGTAAGCGGGATCTAAAAGCGTGTCAATAAAGTGCCCTTCAAGCATCAAAATGATAGCAAGTGCTCTAATTACGTCAATAAAATGGAGGCGTTCTGGTTTCAGGAGTTATACAAAATTGGGCGCAAAATTAATTATTAGCAGCTCGTGTACAATTATTTAGCTATATATTTAGCTGGACTTGAATCGTGTAAATTGAAGATTTGGTTTAAGTATTCTCGTCACGATAGCTATCGGGATCGCGAAAGCGTAACACCACAATAAATCTCAGATCAATTTATCACTCAAAAAAGTCAACTATCATCTTTACATGAAAACCCCTACCCGCCTAAAATAAAGTACCTTTGCCCCCTTAAATTGTGGTTATGAGTATAGTGGCTATCGTGGGACGTCCCAACGTAGGGAAATCTACCCTGTTCAATAGATTAATTCAGCGTAGGGAAGCGATAACTGATGCGGTGAGCGGCGTGACACGAGATCGTCATTACGGCAAAAGTGACTGGAACGGTCGGGAATTTTCGCTGATCGATACCGGTGGCTATGCGATAGGCACAGATGATGTTTTTGAGGCAGAAATCGATAAACAGGTAGAACTTGCCATAGATGAGGCAGACGTTATCCTGTTTATGGTGAATGCTGAGGATGGAGTTACCGCAATGGATGAAGACGTGGCAAAACTTGTGCGACGTGTCAAGAAACCTGTGATGCTTGTGGTCAACAAAGTAGATAACCATCAGCGAGAACAAGATGCCTATGAATTTTATAATCTAGGATTAGGCGACTATTATTCTATTTCTAGTATCAATGGAAATGGAACTGGTGATTTGCTAGATGCTTTGGTAGATAAGTTGCCTGACACGGTTGAAGAAGACAATGAAGAGCTGCCCAAATTTGCCGTGGTAGGTCGACCCAATGCTGGGAAGTCTTCTTTTATTAACGCCCTTATAGGTGAAGACCGTTACATAGTAACTGATATTGCTGGTACGACTCGGGATAGTATTCATACCCGTTACAACCGTTTTGGTTTTGAATTTAACTTGATAGATACGGCAGGAATACGTCGCAAGAAAAAGGTAAAGGAAGATCTAGAATTCTATAGCGTGATGCGTAGTGTGAGGGCCATCGAGCATGCAGATGTGGTGATGGTGGTTCTAGATGCTACTCGAGGCTTTGACGGTCAGGTTCAGAACATATTTTGGCTCGCTGAGCGCAATCGCAAGGGCATAGTCATTTTAGTCAATAAATGGGATCTTGTAGACAAGGAAACCAATACAGCCAAAGAATATGAAGCCATGGTACGTGAACAGATCGCACCTTTTACTGACGTACCGATCATTTTCATGTCGGTTCTTAATAAGCAACGTATTTACAAAGCCATAGAAACCGCGGTAGAAGTCTACAAAAACCGCAGCAAAAAAATAAAAACTAGTAAATTGAATGAGGTAATGTTGCCGCTTATTGAGCAATATCCACCACCATCGCTAAAAGGGAAATTTGTAAAAATTAAATATGTAATGCAATTGCCCACCTCGCAACCCCAGTTTGCATTTTTCTGTAACCTACCTCAGTATGTCCGTGATCCTTATAAAAGATACCTTGAGAATAAACTGCGTGAAAACTTTGATTTTACCGGTGTTCCCGTGAGTGTATACATGCGTAAGAAGTAATTCTACAATAAAAAAGAGATTCTTCTGATCAAAAATTTTCGGGTGATTGAATTGAAAGTATTAAAAATTTGAACACTCCGCCCATCATACGAGTTGTCATTCCCGCATTCAACGAGGAAGATAGTATCCAGCATGTCATTAAAGACATACCTGATGTAGTCGAAGAAATTGTAGTTTGTAGCAATAATTCCACTGACGCTACCGTAAAAAACGCGCGACAAGCGGGTGCCACCGTGGTTGAAGAGCCTCGCCCGGGATATGGCTACGCCTGCCTAAAAGCCTTGGACTATATTGAAAGATCACGCTTTCAAACTGATATCATCGTCTTCCTTGACGGCGATTATAGCGATTATCCAGAGCATCTTCCTGAATTGGTTCAACCTATTCTAGAAAATGACATTGATCTTGTGATAGGTGCAAGGGTGTCTCGCTTTCGCGAAAGCGGGTCCATGACCACTCCACAAATTTTTGGAAATTGGCTAGCTACTACATTAATGAAATTCATGTTTGGATCAAAGTTCTCTGATCTAGGCCCCTTTAGAGCCATTAAGTATGAAAAATTGCTTGAGCTCAATATGGAAGACAAAACTTATGGCTGGACAGTAGAAATGCAACTAAAAGCACTCAAGAAAGATTTTTCATACACAGAAATTCCCGTGCGATACCGCAATAGAATAGGGGTTTCAAAGGTTTCAGGCACGCTCAAAGGTGCTATCTTTGCAGGTGTTAAAATTTTAACATGGATATTCAAATACGGGTTTAAGAAATGATACTGGAATGGTTATGTATTATCATTTATTCGGCTTCCCTGATCATGATTTTGTTTTATGCCCTGGCACAGCTGAACCTACTTATCAACTATCTGTCTGCCAAAAAACAGAAACAAAATAAAATCTGTTTTCAAGAACTCTCTGAAGATCAAATTCCTTACGTTACCATACAGCTTCCCGTGTTCAACGAGCTATATGTTATGGAGCGTTTGCTGGATAATATCGCACAAATCGAGTATCCCAGAGAAAAGCTGGAAATACAAGTACTGGATGACTCGACTGACGAGAGCCTTGAGAGTACCGCCTTACATGTAGAGCGTTTACAGCAATTAGGGCTGGATATAAAACACATTACCAGGACAGACCGCTCGGGTTTTAAAGCCGGTGCATTAAAAGAGGGACTTAAGGCCGCTAAGGGTAAGGTCATCGCGATCTTTGATGCCGACTTTCTACCAGATGCCGACTGGCTCAAAAAAACTGTTCCTTATTTCACTGATGAAGAAGTAGGCGTAGTACAGACTCGCTGGGCACATCTTAATCGTAATTTTTCTATTCTTACTCAGGTTCAAGCATTTGCGCTAGATGCTCATTTTACGCTGGAACAAACCGGGAGAAATTCAAAAGGTCACTTTATCAATTTTAATGGAACCGCAGGGATTTGGCGTAGGGAAACCATTCTGGATGCCGGAAACTGGGAGGGAGACACCCTTACAGAAGATCTAGATTTGAGTTACAGGGCGCAATTGAAAAAATGGAAGTTTAGGTATCTTGAAGATGTTACCACACCCGCTGAGCTTCCCATAGTCATAAGTGCAGCACGCTCTCAGCAGTTCCGCTGGAACAAGGGTGGGGCAGAGAACTTCAGAAAAATGTTCAAGAGGGTCATAGGTTCTGATCTCTCGTTTAAGTCAAAGCTGCATGGAATCTTACACCTTTTAAACAGCACCATGTTTCTCAACGTGCTCATCGTTGCTATCTTAAGTATTCCCATGCTTTACATCAAAAATGAATATGCTCACCTCAAGACGTATTTCATTGTCATGAGTTTCTTTGTATTGAGCACTATCATTTTCTTTATTTGCTACTGGTTCATGTACCGCAGTACCTATGGTGGTGGCTTCAAGAATTTTGTGAGTTACATAGGCATGTTTTTTACTTTTTTCTCGATTGCGATGGGCTTTTCATTGCACAACAGCATCGCTGTGATTGAAGGACACCTAGGAAAACGCAGCGAATTTGTGCGCACACCTAAATTTAATCTGGCAGCCGTAGGAGGCAACTGGCGCGCAAACAAGTATTTACGCAAGAACCTCAGCCCGCATGTTATACTTGAAGGTATTTTGATGCTCTATTTTGCGTTTGGTATGTATTCCGCATTTATAGTAGGCGATCAGGGAGGTGATTTCGGACTCTTCCCT
Source organism: Nonlabens spongiae (assembly GCF_002117125.1). NCBI lineage: Bacteria > Pseudomonadati > Bacteroidota > Flavobacteriia > Flavobacteriales > Flavobacteriaceae > Nonlabens > Nonlabens spongiae. The sequence goes on along the minus strand of NZ_CP019344.1, from coordinate 2,667,276 downwards.
TTCCACTTGATGTTATTTATAGGATTCGGATTTGTATTTTTCCGTAGCCTCACAGACAAGACTTGATGTCCAGCAAATCTTCAAATATTTTAGGGCTGGTAAGTATCGCCAGTGTTTTTCTATATGCTTTTTTTGTCTCGCTTTCGCGAAAGCAATTTACCCTAACAGCCCTCACCTACACCATCTTATTTGTCCTTCTAGGTATTATCTACGAAGTCTACCGTCAACATGAGAAAAAAGGATTGTCACTTTTTGACAAACTCGCAATTTCAAAATGGCAATGGTCAGGAGGTATTACTGCTCTTTTTTTGATAGGAATAGCTCTGAGAGGCGTGTTTCTATTTGAAACACCCACTTTAAGTCAGGACTTTTTCAGATTTATCTGGGACGGTCACCAACTACTAAATGGTTTTAATCCGTACACCATCTTACCTGATGAGGTCATTAATGGTGATGTATCCCACATACCACATGCTAACTATCTTTATGATAACATGGGCACACTATCCAGTGGTAATTATACAAACTACCCACCACTCAATCAGTTTTTCTTTACGGTCGCTGCTGCAATAGGAGGCGATAACTTGCTGGCGACTGTGGTGAGCATGCGCTTAATCATCATAGCAGCTGATGTCATGGTGTTTTTTTATGGGGTACGATTACTGCAAATGCTGGGTCGTCCAGCTTTTTTAATCATGCTCTATTATTTAAACCCATTTACAATTATTGAACTTACCGGGAACTTGCATTGGGAGGGTGTAATGGCATCTTTTCTGTTGCTCTCTATATACTTCTTGTTCAGACAAGATCGTGTGAAGTCAGCTTGGATGATGGGCAATGGAATCCTTTTAAAATTAATGCCCGTGATTACGTTGCCACTGCTTATAAGGAGTTTGCCTTGGCGTAAACTGGTGTGGTATTACCTCTATATTTCTTTTGTTGTGATTTGCGGGTTTTTCCCTTTCATATCAGAAGAGCTTGTAAATAAGTATGGTTCAAGTGTGGGTTTGTGGTTTGGGAAATTTGAGTTTAACGCCAGCATATATTATATAGTCAGGGCGGTAGGCTTTGAAATCACTGGATATAACATCATTGAGACCGCAGGTAAAATCTTACCTATTATTACATTCCTCGTGGTTTGGCTTATGGCTCTCGTGCGCAAAAATCAATATCCAGAGATTTTATTAGAATCCATCGTGTTTTCTTTTTTTACTTACTTGTTGCTGTCCACCACAGTCCATCCTTGGTACCTGACCATACCACTGCTATTTTCCATTTTTACAAGATTTAGATTTATGGTCCTGTGGAGTCTTCTAGTTTTCCTGAGCTATTTTGCATATTCTCAGGATGATTTTAAAGAAAATATGTGGTTAATCGCTGTTCAATATTTATCTGTAGTAAGCTATTTGGTTTACGAATTTTACTTTTCATCTCAAAAGAAAAGCTTCAAACCATTACCCTCGAGCAATGATTTGAAGCTTAAATAAGTGTTCTTTATAAACCTAGTATTAATTACAATTCTTATTATAAAAATTAGTCAGTTCTACGGCATTGATGTTTCCACCTTGATCCATCACATACTGCTGTGTCAAAGGGCATGGATATAAATAATCCACTGCTATCTTTTCCTGTATCACACCTTCAAGGCCTAAAACTGTAATCAACTCTGCACTAGCATCTTCCCTTTTTATATATACTATTGTGAATTCACCCAAATTTGCAGGAAATATATCTGTAGAAATCTTACTCTTATAATTTTTAACAGGTTGAGCATATAGGCTGAGTTTATCTTTCATGATTTCTTGCAGAAAAATAGGATTCCCATACCTCTTAGTGTCTACCGGTACATAGCGATCAAAACTAGTTTTTGTCATCTCTACGCCATCCACTTCTTGCATGTATTTATTAGTGAATATGATATGATCTACTTCCTTTGCATCATATTTGGTTTTTTTTGCACCTTTTCCTGCTCTGTAAGTAACTTCACTTATAGTGGAATTGAATCCGTAGCCTTTTCTAATAAGTCGAGCTTCACCCTCGAGGGTTTTACCATCATTGAGAGTGAGTACAGCTTTTGTGAATTTATACTGTGCATTTGCAGTAATCCCAATAATTAAGAATGTAAATACCAGTAATTTTTTCATTTCTATCATTTTAAAGTTTCAAGATACATAAACAATAGTTGTGCCTCAAAGTTGTCTATTAAAATATATGCAGGCTGAGCTTAACCTTAGGGTATCATCCTTAAGTTGATAATTTCTTGCTCAGTTAGACGCCGGTAGCGCCCTCTAGGTAAATCTTTTTTAGTGAGATTTGCCAGAACCACTCGATCCAAAATTTTGACTTCATACCCTAAATGGTCAAAAATGCGTAACACAATATTGTCTTTCCCAGAGTGGATTTTAATTCCTATCTCATTATTTCTACCACCTTCCACAAAATTCACCTCTGCTACTTTAATCTCTTCTCGATCAATCACTACGCCTTTGCGAATAGCTACGAGATCTTCATGCTTAAAACTCCTATCCAAGGTTACATGGTAAATTTTACGCATATCTTGATTAGGATTATTCAGCTTGTTAGCAATTTCAAGATCAGTGGTGAAAAGCATGAGTCCTAATGAAGGTCTGTTCAAAGAACCTACAAAATATAGCGGATTACTCGTAGCACTTTCCATGATGTCAAAAACCGTTTTTGAAGACGGTTCTCCCTTTTTAGGTGTGATAAAACCTTTGGGTTTATTCAACAAGAAATATTCTTTCTTAGTGGGTTGGATCGAGCGATTATCAAACTTTACCTCATCACCAGGTTTGACTTTATAACCCATTTCTGTCACGGGTTTTCCATTCACGGTAACGCTTCCTGCTTTGATATAAATATCAGCTTCTCTCCTACTACACAGTCCTGAATTTGCGATGTATTTATTGAGTCGTATCTCGTTTGAGTCATTCTTGAAAGGAGCCGATTCACGTTTTTTACGAGCGATATATTCCTTTTTAGTCACAGGCTTCCCGGACCTAGAAGTTCCTATGATCTGGTTTTTACCTCCTCGCGTGTTTGATTTAGGTGTACCTCCCTTTTTAGGACCTTTGTTTTGTCCAGCTGGCTTGCCTCCATTTCTGCTTTTATCGCTTCCTCTACTCATGGCTTCAATTTTTTGCAAAGATAGCTGAATTGTAGAGCCTACAGTACCAATGATTTATTACCACTATTTTACCAAAAACATACGTCAAATAAAAAAGTATGTCTCGAAATCAACCTAGTTTCACAGTACTCTGCCGCTCTCTATTAACATATAATTGAGTAACATCAGGTCTGGAATAGTGGCCTACGGGATCAAAATTCTGACGCTCTTCATAAACGCGATGTAAATCAAGATCAGCAAAGATGAGTTTCTCCTCTCCTATCTGCGGCTCAATGATCCATTCCCCATCGGGTCCAGCGATGCAACTACCTCCGTTGGTTAAGAATTCAGGAGCATTTGCAGTCAGCAGATCATAGTATGGGGTGCCTTTGGGAAAGTCGTTTTTGGTCATTAAACTGGAAACTGAAAGTACAAAACACCTACCTTCTCGCGCTATAAAGCGAGTGATGTCTTTAGTATTGTGATCGCTACCCGGCCAGCACGCCACATGTAGATTAGTACCTTGAGCATACATAGCCGCTCTGGGCAGCGGCATCCAGTTTTCCCAGCAGTTCAGGCCGCTTACCGTAAAATCTTTCAATTTGTGGGTAACTAGTCCATTACCATCGCCTGGTGACCAGGTGAGTCGCTCGTCATAAGTGGGCTGCAGCTTGCGATGCACACTTTTAATCTCGCCAGCTTGATTGATGTACACCATGCTCGCATACAGGCTGTGGCCTCCACGATCTTGTGGTTTCTCAATAATTCCTAGATAGATGGAAATTTTTCTAGCTTTCGCGAAAGCGCAAACCTCATCAAGATCTCCTCGCTCTATATCAACAGCATTTAGTGCATAGTGCCTGTGCAGCTCTTTTACCTCTTTTTTGTTCCAAGCAGCACCATCCAACAACGCCAGCCAAAACGGATAACCCGGCAATAAAGCCTCTCCAAAAACCACCAACTCAGCTCCCTGATCAGCAGCTTTTTCAAGGTAATTGAGAATTTTTGCCGTTGTCGCTGCTCGATCCAGCCATACGGGAGCGATTTGTGCTAGTGCTACTTTGATCTGGTGATTCATGAGAAATAATTTGCAAGCGGGTTTTCTTAATGGCTCAACCTCAAAATTACATACTCAAAATATCATTTCCCCAACTCGGATAGGTAAATATGGTATCCTTGAGATCACTCCATTTCATACCAGCTTTCATGACCACCGCAAAAATGTTTAATTGCTCAGCGGCCTCATGTCCCAGAATATGTGCGCCTAAAACTTGCTCTGTTCTCTTTTCTACCAGGATTTTAAACGCATAGTGCTTTGCATTGATACGCTGATTATTGAACCAGTCGCTGGCATCGCGCTCGTGAATTTCAAAATCATGTCCAGCTTCCCTGGCTTCTTCTTCGGTCATTCCTATACCACCACAATTGGGTAAGGTGAATGCAACGCTGGGAATCGTAGGAAACTTAAATTTTTCTTTCTTGTTCAGAATATTGTTCAGTACCACCTTAGCTTCCTTACTGCTTAAAGGGGTAAGCGGTAGGTTTTTGTTAGATACGTCACCGCAGGCATAAAAGTGAGGTTGACTGGTACTTTGCAAATACTCATTTACCTTCACTCCAGAATCGGTTGTAATCACATTTGCATTCTCAAGTTTCAGAGCGTCAACGGACGGAACCCGCCCTGCCGTGTTAAAAACAGTGTCACAAGTGATTTGGTGCGTACCGTCCTCCATAGCATAATTAACGATAAAACGATTGCCGCTTTTCTCTATGCTGGAAACCTGGGCGTTTTTAATGATGTTGATCCCTTGATCTCTACTCGCAGCTTCCAGCTTATTTGCGGTGAAAGCCTCAAAAGGTTTCATCACCTGATTATCTCTCTCAATCAACGTTACTCTAGATCCTGACCTATTGAGCATGTGACTGAATTCCATGCCTATATAACCAGCACCTATAAAAACAACTGATTTGGGAGCCTCTTGAAGCGCGAAAAAGTCGCCAGATTCCAGCGTAAATTCTTCACCAGGAATTCCCAACGGCCTAGTTTTGAGCCCAGTCGCAATTACAAAAATATCAGACTGAATCTGCTCACCGTCTAATTCAATAGTATGTTCATCTACGAAGTGTGCATCGCCGTGATAACAGGCGACACCATCATTCTTGAGCATTTCCTCCGTGTTTGAGGGTATATCGCTCACGTAACGTTTTGCGTACTTATGCGCGGCGTTGAAATCGATCTCAGGAATATTATTGATTCCGTTGCCAGTCATGTTTTTTCCAAACTCATAGGCTTCCATGCTGGCCAGCATAAGCTTCTTAGGGTCACAACCTCTTTGCGAACAGGTCCCACCATACTCGCGATTATCTATAATCCCTACTTTCTTGCCATTTCTAGCGCAACGGTCTGCAACGTACTTTCCAGCCGTTCCCGTACCAAAAACAAAAACATCAAACTTCTCCATTTCATAAATGTAAATGCAGAAGCCTGATGAGTCTGTGAAGTTTAGATTAAATAATTATCCTTTAATTACCTTCTCCTGGTGATTAATGGATTCTTGGTGGACAGCTTTAAAAACCTTGAGAATAAATTCCTCGCTCAAGCCGTATTCCTCACCTTGCAAAATCATCTTGCCCAGGATCTCATTCCACCTTTTGGACTGAAGAACGGCTACATTACGTTCTTTCTTCAAACCACCTATGCTGTCAGCAATTTTCATGCGTTTTCCTAGCGTCTCTATGATGGTATTATCGAGAATATCGATCTGTGATCTCAGCTGACCCAGTTTATTTTGGAAACCAGCCTCATCATCATATTCCTTTCTTATGCGCAGGTCTTTGAACATCTGGAGCAGAGTTTCTGGTGTGACTTGTTGAGCAGCATCACTCCATGCATTGTCCGGATCGTAATGCGTCTCGATCATTAAACCATCATAATTGAGGTCTAGTGCAGTTTGCGACACGTCAAAAATCATATCGCGTTTACCCGTGATATGTGAAGGATCACAAATAAGCGGTATGTCAGGTAAGCGCGTCTGGAAATCTACCGCAATTTGCCACTCTGGATTGTTACGGTATTTTGATTTATCATAAGTACTGAACCCACGGTGGATCACTCCCAGATTTTTGATATTTGCTGTATGGAATCGCTCCACGGCACCTATCCACAAGGCAAGATCTGGATTGACCGGGTTTTTTACTAAAACTACTTTATCTGTTCCCTCCAGTGCATCTGCAATTTCTTGAACGATAAAAGGGCTTACCGTAGAACGAGCTCCTATCCATAATAGATCGATGTCGTGTTCTAGAGCAAGATCCACATGAGTACGATTAGCAACTTCAGTAGCTGTGAGAAGACCCGTTTCTTTTTTGGCGCGTTGCAACCATTTTAAACCTATGGCTCCTACTCCCTCAAAGTTCCCGGGACGTGTTCTGGGCTTCCAGATTCCCGCTCTCAAGTAGGTCACATCATCATCTTTAAGTTGATGCGCAATTTTCAAAACTTGATCTTCCGTTTCTGCACTACAAGGGCCTGCTATTACAAGTGGGTGGTCCAATTTGTGTGCGTCGAGCCAGTTTCTATATTCCTTCTTATTTTCCATTGCTTATTCCTTCAAGTATTTCCTTAATTCTATTTGTTTGTTCCATTTCTTGAAAAATGGTTTTGTAGTCGTCGTTTTTTACGCTTTCGCGAAAGCGAGATAAGTTTTCAATATAACCATCCAGACTATCCAGCACATGCTTTTTATTCAGCGCAAAGATAGGCGTCCACATGGCAGGTGAGCTCTTTGCCAGCCTGACCGTGCTCTCAAATCCGCTTCCTGCAAGGTCGAAAATATCCCGCTCTACCTGTTCCTCCTGAATCACCGTTTTGCCTAGCATGAAACTGGAAATATGGGAAAGGTGTGAGACAAAGGCGATGTGCCTATCGTGAGACTGTGGAGTCATGTATCGTACGCGAACTCTCAGTATATCAAAAAGTTCCCTTGCGCGATCTTGAAATCTGTGAGCTGTTTTTTCCACCTCACAAACGATCATGGTTTTATTTTTGAACAAGTCTTTTAAAGCAGCTTGAGGGCCAGAAAATTCTGTCCCGGCGATGGGGTGAGCCGCTAGAAACTGGTGTCTCTTTGAGTGATTAGATACCGCCGTGCAAATGTGTTCCTTGGTCGATCCTACATCCATAATCAAAGTGTTTTCACCTATTTGATCCAGCAGTTCTCGAACGACAGTTGTAGAGGCATCCACAGGAATGGACACGACTACAAGATCAGCATCTGCAAAGTCTGCCTCTTCAACTTCACGATCTATAATACCCAGCTCCGTCGCCAGTTGCAGGTTCTCAGAAGATCGATCCCTACCACAGATGGTGATTTCTGGGAAGTGCGACTTGAGATCTCGCATCATGGAACCACCTATAAGACCACAGCCTATAAGTATTGCTTTATCCATGGACTGGAACTTTTGAAGTTCTTCTTTTCATCGTAGTGATTTGTTCTTGATTGACACAAAGCGAAAAGCGCACATAACCGCGACCATTCTCACCAAAAATGCTTCCCGGAGCTACAAAAATGTGTCGGTCTTTGAGCAGTTGATCCACAAAGGCTTTATCATCATGCGAATTCTTCATTTTACACCAAAGAAAAATACCGCCTTGTCGCACTTCAGGCTCTAATTCAAGAGCGCGAGCGATTTCAATCATCTGCAATCTGCGAGCGGCATAAAGTTCATTTTGCTGATCAAGCCACTCAATGGGTGTGTTTAAAGCGGCAATGGCTCCCTTTTGAACGGCATAAAACATCCCGCTATCCATATTTGTCTTTACTTTAAGTACCTCTTTCAAATAATTTCCTTTTCCCAGCAACATTCCCACACGCCAGCCAGCCATATTGAATGTCTTACTGATGCTGTTGAGTTCTAGGCAAACTTCCATTGCGCCATCCACCTGCAAAATGCTCTGTTTCTTCTCATAACCTACACAACTGTATGGGTTATCGTTAATGATTAAGATATTGTGCGCTTTCGCGAAAGCGACAAGTTTTTCAAACACCTCTAGATCACCAGGCGCTCCCGTGGGCATATTGGGATAGTTGACCCACATAAGTTTCACTTTGCTCAAATCCGATTGCTCCAATTTCGCAAAATCCGGCTGCCAGTTGTTTTCAAGAAGCAAATCATAAAATACAGGTGTCGCCTCACAAAGTTTTGTTGCGCTGGCATAGGTTGGGTATCCAGGATCTGGTACCAGAACCTGATCGCCTGGATTAAGAAACGCCATAGAAATATGAAGAATTCCCTCCTTGCTTCCCATAAGCGGGACAATCTCTGAACTCGAATCTAACCCAACCTCATAATGCTTTTTATAGAATTGAGAAATTGCTTCCCGCAGTTCTGGCAACCCCAGATAACTCTGGTAACCGTGCGCATTAGAATCCTGTAAGGACTGAAACAGGATTTCATTCACACCTTGAGGCGGTCTCAGGTCAGGATTGCCTATCCCTGCATTAATGACCTCTTTACCCTCGGCAATCATGGCGCGTACTTCCCTCAATTTTGTGGCGAAATAGTATTCTTGAACTTGGCTTATTTTATTTGCTGGTTGAATCATATCGCTTGTGATTTATAGATTCCTAAAATTTCATGAGACTGGGTTACCGCCGCCAGTTTTTTCGTTGCTGTAAAGAATACTCCCAGTTCTTGAAACTCCACATCTGCCACAAATGAGAACAAGAATGGTTGATTCACAATCGGTATGGACTGGATTTTACTCAAGTTGATTTTAGACTTGGCAAAGACATCAAGAACCTTCATCAAGCTCCCGGGTTCATGTCCCGTGATGAAGCTGAGTGTAGCTTTATCTGCTTCTTGATTGATATCGTCCTTGCTGCTGAGTACTACAAACCGTGTGTAATTATTTGTCACATCTTGAATATCACTGGCGATGATTTCCAGATTGTATTCTTGAGCAGCGATTTTACTGGCGATAGCTGCCACACCATTCTTGCGGTCACGCGCGATTCTGAAAGCAGCTGCGGCTGTATCATCAGTTTCTACGAGCTTTATAGCGGGCAGGTTTTCTAGAAAAATCCCGCATTGCAACAACGCCATGGGATGGGACTGGATTTCTTTAACTTCTTCCAGCTTTTGACCCTGAACCGCCACAAGCTGGTGGTTGATGTTTAAGTAATACTCACCCGTAATAAAAAGACCTTGATCCTTGATGAGGTTATAGTTAGGCAAAATACTCCCAGCGATAGAGTTACCTATCGCCATAATACCCAAATCAGAACTGCCGGCTGCCACGCTTGAAGCCAGATCGTTAAAACTCGTACATTCTACAAGCTCAGTCTCGTCGTATAATGCCACTGCTACTTGATGGTGATAAGAGCCTTTGATACCTTGAATCGCTACTTTCATATCGTTCAAAAAAAAAGTCCTGATGAGATCAGGACTTTTAGTTATAATATTTTTTCACTTATTACAATACCGTCCCTGCTTCGCTTTGGAAGTAAAAGTAACCGTACCAGAAATAAGTTGATGAATTCATCATAATTGCGGTAAAAGTAAAATAGAAATTTGGAAATCAGTACGTCAAGCTGAAAATTATCTTTCTTTTTGTATTTGAAGGGCTCAAAGATTATGAAAATGCGTCGAAGGGATTTGATTGTTACGCTTTCGCGAAAGCGTAACCACTATAATCCTTATCTTTACTTTCATGTCGATTCATGTAGAAAATATTACCAAAACGTACGGCCAGCAGAAAGCGCTAGACGAGGTCAACTTCAGTATCAAACAAGGGGAAATTGTCGGTTTCTTAGGTCCTAATGGTGCGGGTAAATCTACCATGATGCGCATTCTTACTACGTATTTGAACGCCGATAGCGGAGTTGCATCTGTCAACGGTTTTGATGTAAAAAAGGAACAGAGAAAGGTACAACGTAGTATAGGCTATCTGCCGGAGAACAATCCGCTTTACCCAGATATGTACGTGAAGGAGTATCTGCACTTCAGCGCGCAGATCTATAAAATTGCAGATCGAAAAAGTCGCGTCAAAGAAGTTATTATCGAAACTGGTCTACAGTCCCACGAAAGCAAGAAAATCAAGGAACTTTCTAAAGGGTACAAACAGCGTGTAGGACTTGCCAATGCGCTGCTTCACAAACCAGAGGTTCTGATTCTAGACGAACCCACTACAGGACTGGATCCCAACCAACTGGTGGAAATTCGCCAACTTATAAGAAAGGTAGGGCAAAATGCTACCATCATGCTTTCTACCCACATCATGCAGGAGGTTGAGGCCATGTGTGACCGTGTAATCATTATCAATAAAGGAAAGATCGTAGCAGACGACTACCTCGTCAATCTCAAGAGCGACAAGATTCAAGAAATCGAGGTAGAATTTGACTATAAAGTCGAGCCGGAATTACTCATGCAGATCAATCACGTGAGGGAAGCCGTCGATATCAAAACTGCATCTGGCTTTTACTATCAATTACGCTTTGAAACCGAAAAAGACATGCGCAGCGAGGTATTTGACTTTGCCCACGATCATGAACTCAAAATCCTCTCACTCAATAAGCGTAATAAAAACCTTGAGGCGATGTTTAGAGAGTTGACGAACGAGTGAGTTAAAGCTCTAAAGCTTCAAATGGAGTATAAACAGGAATGTGAGAGTTTTTAAAGTCTTTTTTATTTCGAGTGATAATGCCATCAATTCCTCCAATAGACAAGGCGCACTGATATTGCACGGCATCCTCAAAATCTTTGAAATTACTCTGAGCCGCCACTAATAGCTGTAGACGCCCAACAGATTGGATTTTTATTTCTTGAAGAAAGTCAATTATTACTGTTTTAGCTTTTTTAGAACCGATTTGTTTCTTTAAATAAAAATAGGATGTTGTGATCGCGTTATCAGATGTGAAAAGCTCCCAGCCATCAAATTCAATTTTTTCAAAAACTTGAATCGCCGCCTCATCAAACGGATCCCTACCTAGAAATACATCTAGTATGACATTTGTGTCAACAAAAAATTTCACTTAAGATATTTTTCCAATCGGATGTCCCTTAATTTTTCTCTGTCCTTGACCGGATCTAAATCGGATTTTGCTATACCTGCGTATTTTCTGTAAATACTCGAAGTTTCTGCAACATGTTCTCCTTTTTCTGTTTTACCAGTTATGCGCGTCAGATACTCTTGAATTAATTCGGAAAGGCTCACTCCGGTATTTTTAGCGTATTCTTTTGCCTGCTCAATAACGTCTTTCTCTACAGTTAGGGTTAGCTTTGTTTTCATGACACGTGCATTTAAAACAAATATACGTGTTTAAATGCTAATTACAATTCCCCCTATAAAAAGCTAGAATTTCCTCAATCGTAGCGCCTCTGTATTTTTTATAGTAAATCTGGAGGTAATACCATTGTAATCGCATAACGCCTACTTCTCGATATCTTCTATCGCTGGTTTTGAGCCATTTTGGGATTACGTGATATTTTTTAAACTCGTAGAGTTTGTTGATGATGTCATAATCTTCGTAGATAGGTAAGTTGGTATCATAACCGCCTATCTCCTTGTATAAATCCCTTGTGATGTATTGTGATTGATCACCGCCACGACTGGCTTTCCAATTAAATCGCGTCCACCAACCAATCATCTTCAACCATAAATGAGAAGAGTCAAACTTCATTCTAAAGCATCCGGCTGGATTACCAGATTTTATAGCTTTTCTGATATGATTGTCAAAATTCTTCGGCGGATAACTATCGGCGTGGAGAAAGTAGAAGATGTTTCCATTTGCGTTTAAAGCCCCTTCATGTAATTGCTTGGCTCTACCTTTTGGGCTATTTACTAACGTTAAAGAAATTGCAGGTTTATCAGTAGTATAGGAACTTATTATTTCGCGTGTATGGTCTGTGCTCCCTCCATCCACCACAATAATCTCGCAGTCACGAACAAACGAGGCATTGGAATTTAAATGATCCAGTAAGGAAAGAATGGAATCCTCCTCATTAAGCACTGGAATAATTATACTGATCAACACACAGCTATTTACGCAAATGTATTGACTAAGGTTTTAAGAATCTTCAAAAATGAGGAATCATTGTTTGTTCAAGGACCAGTCGTAGTCTTTGAAATCTAATTGAGCGCCTTCATTAATTTTTTTGTCTGCGTACTGATTAACGTACTCTATCAACGTCATTCCTGAATCTGTAAAATCACCTTTATACCATTTGAAGATGCTACTCAACTTAGGATTACTAGAATTGCTCAAGTCGTTCTTATCTGAATTCACAAATTCTCTAGCTGATTTATCCATAAGCTCATCTACATTGGCAGCCGTGAAAGCGGTATTTTGAAGTTTGGGGCAGGAATAACTGGCACAGTTAATCGCAAAATGGATTCTAGGATCTCCCATTTTTTGAAGTACCCCTTTTTCAATATCGGCGAGGGAATATTCTTTTCCATCGACCCTAATAAAATCTTGAATCCAAACCGGATTCACCGTAGAACCTATATCCTTGATACTCGCCGGCTGATTGTTTTCCAGGATAATCTCAACCGTCGCAGCGTTGTATAGATTGATATAAAACGCAAACTGCTCGTTTAATCCCCAAGATTTTTGAGGAGCATTTTGATTGAGATACTCTAGGTAATCTTTGAGTTTCTGACGGTCCTTTTGGAAACCATCATAATCCACAAAACCAGCTTTATTTACATACTTTTTGAGCAAGCCATCCCATTCAGAATGGTCTAGTATCCCTTTTTGTGAGGAAATTTCCTCACCCTGCTGGAGCTGAGCATAATGTAAATCACCACTTCCTATACAGGATGAAAATAGCGCTAGACAAATCAAAGTAATCGAGAATAAATTTTTCATGTATCAAAGATGTAGAATTAAAGCACTTGGCTTATGGCAAATAGTTCATAAAGTATTTGCCACACATCCCATATACGTAGAAAATTCTCTTAAAGTTCTTCTATGAGCGTTTTGAACAAAGCAACCATGCGTGGCTCAGCTTTCTCTGCAATGGCTATGATTTCAGGAACATTTACCGGTTCTAGATTGTCTGGATCACATTCATCAGTTAGCACTGAGACGGCACAGACCGGTAAGCTCAGGTGATTTGCAACGATTACTTCTGGAACCGTGCTCATTCCTACCGCATCTGCCCCCATGTTTTTCAGCATTCTGTATTCTGCACGGGTTTCCAGCTGTGGCCCTACTACGCTGGCATAAACTCCCTCATGTAAGGTAACACCTTGTTCCTTAGCGAGATTTTTCAAAATTCCGTTCATCGCTGTGTCGTAAGGAGCACTCATGTCCACAAAACGTTCTCCAAACTGGTTGACGCCTTTAAAAGCCAGTGGGCTTCCTCCCTGCAAATTGATATGATCTTCTATAAGCATCATATCGCCTTTTTTCATCTTAAGGTTTACGGCTCCAGCGGCATTGGATACAAGGAGTTTTTTGATTCCCAACTCATGCATCACCCTAATCGGATAGGTAATGTCTATAAAATCATAACCCTCGTATAGATGAAATCTTCCTTGCATTACAACAACTTTCTTACCTCCCATCATCCCGTAGATCAACTTGCCGCTATGGAACTCCACCGTCGCTAGTGGAAAAGAGGGGATCGTATTATAATGAGCTACTACCGGCTCTTCAATGCTGTCCACGAGTTTCCCCAGTCCTGTTCCCAGTACGATTCCTATTTCGGGTTGGTCAAAACCTTTATTGATTAGAAATTCGGCACTTTGTTCTATTTGTTGTCTAGTTAGCATGATAATTTTTTAAAAAGGGTTGAAAGGCAGGCGTGTATGCGATGTCGTCTACATAATCTACATCGTTACGCTCCTTAAATTTGTAATAATCCACTTGCTTTAGATCAGCTAGTGTTGCTTCTAAAACGCTGTCACTACCCCACTTCTTGTCCTCAAAGATACCTTCAACGATGTTTTTCCGGAAGCCCAGCAAGTAGTAGCCACCGTCTTCTGCTGGACCTATGACGGCTTTGTGTTGTCTCGCTTTCGCGAAAGCGTATTCCAAATCCTCCTGACTCAAGTCATAAAGATCTGAGCCTATAATGATCGCCGTGTCGTGAGTTTTGAGTGCCTCGCTGATGGCGTGATGCATGCGAGCGCCCAAATCATCTCCCTGCTGAGCATATTTCTCGTAAACAGCGTTGTCCCAATCATCGTCTAGATGAACCCGCTCGCTATACCACACCTGTTTAGTCACGTTAAGGTTCTTGGTTATAGACCGGGTATGATCCAGTAAAAACTTGTAAATCTCGAGGGCAGCTTCATCACCCACATCTGCAGCGAGCCTGCGTTTCCCTTTGCCCAGTTCTGGGTTACGAGTAAAAATGATGAGGCAGTCCAGTGAGGGATCAGTTTTTTGCATGGGATATATTCTAGAAGCAATGATAGTATTTATTGGGGAGAATAAAGAGATGCCTTTTGCCTTTTGCTTTTCATCAAAAAATTATTGGTGCTATTGATTTGCAACGTTGAAGTTGAAGTTGAAGTTGAAGATGAAATCGAAATCGAAATCGAAATTTAAAACTTGGATCTTGGATCTTGGATCTTGGAACTTGGAACTTGGCATTTGTAAATTAAAATTCATCAATAGCTGAGACACAGAATAAATGGCTATCTTTGCAGCCGTTTTGGAGAGCAGTTTTTCCAAAAAAGTCAGATAATCTGGCGTACATAATATTCATTATCAAATAATTTTGGCATGTATCTAAGTGCAGAAAAAAAAGCGGAGATTTTCTCTAAGTACGGGAAAGACGCAAACGACACGGGTAACACCCACGGGCAAATCGCCCTTTTCACCTACCGTATCAATCACCTTACGGAGCACCTCAAGAGCAACAGACACGACTTCAACACAGAGCGTAGTCTTGTGAAACTAGTAGGTAAGCGCCGTTCTTTGCTTGACTATCTCAAGAAAAAAGATATTCTTGCGTACCGTGAGCTGATCAAGGAACTAGGTATCAGAAAGTAAAAGAACAGGGGGCAATTTTGTCCCCTTTTTTATTAGGCGCAAGCGTTGCGCCTTAACAGAGATTTACAGACTGTTTACGCTTTCGTATTTCGACAAGGGCTTCGACAGGCTCAGCCTGACACTCAATATAAACTTCTTTTTTTCGCTTTCGCGAAAGCGAGAAAAAGAAAGCGCAAACTAAATCGCGACGTTCTTATCCGTATTTTTACGGAACTATAAAAAGCTGGTTTTTCATGGAGTGAATTGAAAGTGACCTCTATGTCGATGCCCTTCGACTCCGCGGTCATTGAGCGGAGTCTAAATGCAGGGGTCTTGGATCAAAGATCAGAAATGATCCTGTTTCAAGCTTCGACTTCGAGTTCATCTTCGAGTTTATTAAGACGCCTTCTCACCACACACAACTTGAGAAAACGTTTAAATTAAAAGCATGAAACCACAAGTTTTTAAACAAGTGATCAAGACCGACAACGGTCCTGACATCACGATTGAGACCGGTGCATTGGCAAAACAAGCACACGGATCTGTAGTAGTTACCTGCGGCAAGACGATGCTGCTGGGAACTGTAGTGTCCAGCTACAAATCAACTGGACTTGACTTTTTACCTCTTACGGTAGACTTCCGTGAGAAATTTGCATCTGCCGGTAAATACCCAGGCGGATTCTTCAAACGTGAAGCACGACCTAACGATGGTGAGGTACTTACCATGCGTCTTGTAGACCGTGTGTTGCGCCCACTTTTTCCAAAAGATTATCATGCAGAGGTTCAGGTAATGATCCAGCTCATGTCTCATGATGAGAACGTGATGCCAGATGCTCTTGCCGGTCTTGCAGCTTCAACCGCACTCCAACTTTCTGACATCCCATTTGAATGCGCGATTTCAGAAGTACGTGTAGGTAGAGTCAATGGAGAATTTGTCATCAACCCTAGCTTTGAACAACTTGAAGAATCTGACATCGATATGATGATCGGTGCGAGTGCTGACAGCGTGATGATGGTAGAAGGTGAAATGGACGAGATCAGCGAGGAGGAAATGCTCGACGCGATCAAGGCTGCTCACGAAGCGATCAAAGTTCAATGTGAAGCGCAGCTTGCTCTTGTAGAACAGGTAGGCCGCAAAGAAGTACGTGAGTACGAAGGTGAGGATGAAGATGCTGATATCGAGGCTAAAGTTGCTGAACTTGCTTACGATAAAATTTATGACATCGCTAAAAAAGGTAGTGCCAAGCATGAGCGCAGCGCTGCTTTTAGCGAATTGAAGGAAGAAATCAAAGCTACTTTTGACGAGGAGACTCAAGATGAAAAAGGTGATCTGATTTCTAAGTATTTCAACAAAACCCACAAAAAAGCGGTACGTGACGTATTGCTTAAAGAGGGAATCCGTCTAGATGGTCGTAAGACTACAGATATACGCGACATTTGGTGTGAAGTTGACTACCTTCCATCTACTCATGGTAGTGCCATCTTCTCTCGTGGAGAGACTCAGGCACTTGCTACGGTTACTTTGGGAACTTCGCGCGATGCCAATATCATCGACATGGCTTCTCAAGAAGGTGAGGAGCGTTTTTATCTACACTACAACTTCCCTCCATTCTCGACTGGTGAGGCACGTCCACTACGTGGGACCTCTCGTCGTGAGGTGGGTCACGGTAATTTAGCCCAGCGTGCCTTGAAACGTATGCTGCCAGATGAATTGCCTTATACCGTAAGAGTTGTTTCAGAAGTATTGGAATCTAACGGTTCTTCTTCTATGGCAACCGTTTGTGCGGGAACCATGGCAATTATGGATGCTGGTCTTCCTATGAAGAAGCCTGTATCAGGTATTGCGATGGGATTGATTACAGAAGGTGATAACTATGCAGTTCTTTCAGACATTCTAGGTGATGAAGATCACTTGGGAGATATGGACTTTAAAGTAACGGGAACTGAAGACGGTATTACCGCTTGTCAAATGGACATCAAGGTAAAAGGACTTTCTTATGAAATCCTTACCAATGCATTGATGCAGGCCAGAGACGGTCGTATGCACATCCTAGGTAAACTTACTGATACGATTGAAGCGCCACGTGAAGATGTGAAGCCACATGCTCCTAAGATGGAATCTATGGAGATCGATGAGAAGTACATCGGTGCCGTGATAGGACCTGGTGGAAAAATCATCCAAGAGATGCAGAAAGAAACCGATACCGTCATCAACATAGAAGAAGCAGACGGTAAAGGAATCATTGAAATCGCTGGAACGGATCGTGATAAGATCAACGCTGCAAAAGAGCGCATCAACAACATCATTTTTGAACCAGAGGTAGGTTCTATCTACACCGTTAAGGTGGTGAAGATGCTCGACTTTGGTGCGGTAGTAGAATTCAAGCCTGGAAAGGAAACCTTGCTACACGTAAGTGAGTTTGACTACAAGCGTATTGAAGATCCTTCTACCGTATTGAGCGTAGGCGATGAACTTGATGTAAAATACATGGGTGTAGATCCACGTACCAAAAAGCAGAAAGTTTCTCGTAAGGCTGTCTTACCTAAACCAGAAGGTTGGGAAGAGCGTC
This sequence comes from Nonlabens spongiae, assembly GCF_002117125.1. Classification (NCBI taxonomy): domain Bacteria; kingdom Pseudomonadati; phylum Bacteroidota; class Flavobacteriia; order Flavobacteriales; family Flavobacteriaceae; genus Nonlabens; species Nonlabens spongiae. The sequence goes on along the minus strand of NZ_CP019344.1, from coordinate 2,649,595 downwards.
CACCACGCCGCAACAATGATCGCAACGATCGTGGTCGTGGTCGCGATGACCGCCGCGGTGGAGGACGCCGAGACGATCGCCGCAGAGATGACCGCCCTAGACGCGATAAGTCTGATGACTAGGAATAGTTGAAATATGTTTTCGCTTCACTTCGACTCCGTGGTCATTGAGCGGAGTCGAAATGCTCAGTGACCATCGCGAAAGCTTACCAATAAAAAATCCCTCTAGCTTTTTAGTTAGAGGGATTTTTAGTTTGTACATAATAATAAGATTTCTAATTTGAAGTTGTCAAAATACCAGCGACTACGCCAATTAAAATAGGCATGGTTATATCAATGTTTTTACTTTCTTTCATATCGATCATTTGTTTAAATAAAGCCCAAGACTTCAAAACATCATAATTTTTATCATTTAAAGTTATTTCTGAATTCAACTGCAAAATATTTTGAGATTCCTGAAATAATTCAAACACTTTTGACTTTCGCGAAGTTTTATCGACAACCATATTAGTTAAAGAAAATGCGGGAGTTTTAAACTTATATGTTCTATCATCAATAAAAAGTTTAGTTCGATCGTAATTTGCAATTATGCTATCCGATGTAATCACTTGACCATCTTCAAATCTAAATGCACCTACGGTAGCATTTTCTGTTGTCAAGTTTAATCGGCCTTCAATTGAAAAATCATTGTGCAAAACAAGTTCATTATCATTGATTTGTACTTTATAATTTTGAGCTAGGGTAATAATTGAAAATATGTAAATTGTCAATGTGATTATATTTTTCATCCTTAAAAATTTAAAAGTGACACTATAAATATTACAAACAGTATTAAGATTTCAGTTACTCATCAACTCAATGTGAGTAACTTTAATCAAAGTAAAAGTTGAGATTATTAAGATCTCTATTATGTTGATTTAACCATCAAAAATTACTGTCTAATTAATTTACAAATTGCCAAGGTTAAGCCAATTTTAGCTCAAAAATTCTTCCTGCTCACATGATATTTCATAGTAAATAAAACCCTAACTAACTATTCAAATAGATGAATTTAAAATGATACTTATCTAAAATTCAATTTCTCATTCTTATACTCGTAGCCATTTTTAATTAGATCAGGATAGAACCATTTAAAATGACCGGCACCGTAAATAACCGCTACTTTTTTTGCCTCTGTATTTAAAACGTAATCAACAATAAGATCGGTTCGCAAGATGTCGACCACATAAAAACTTTGATTGTAGGCATTACCGTCACGGCAATCATACTTATCAAATAAATCAGTTTTCCAATCACATTCAGTAAGGATGATCTCACCATACTTTTCTTCGTGTGCTGCAATCATTTCATTGTAGGTAAGATCCACGCGCTTATCAGTTGAATTTAGACCCAGTAATGAATCGGTTTGCATAATGTAGTCCCCACTCGTGTATAATTTAGGAAGTGATTTATTTTCCTTGTTAGAATAATCACCTATGGTAAGTCCTATCAATTGTCGCAGCTTTCTCCTGAGCGTATCGACTTCTTTATCCGACGTCCCCTCTTTAATAGAAACTCCTTCTTTAATAAAGACAAATCCCTCATTTCTCAATGAATCTACCTGTTGTCTGACCTCTTTGAAAAAAGAAGGTTTTGCAAGATGGGTAGTACCAATGTAGACCACTTTTTGATCATCTTTTTCAAACACTTTTAATTCACGGGCATGGGTGGCTCTTGAATTCAAGATCATTCTAGTGCATGCAGATAGCATTAGAAATAACACGAGAAATCCAGAGAGAAATGATTTTGATTTAAAAGGTAATCCATTAATCATAATGGGTTGAATATAATTTGGAAGTTAAATTTAAGACGGAGCCTTCGATACGTATGATCTTTTTTGGTAAATTATCAGATGCTTAAAGACAAATCAAACATCCTCAACAGACCCCTCAAATCCTGCTGCACCGATCCTATGACTGGTTACTGGCGGGACGGTCATTGAGCGTAGTCGAAATGTGGATATTGCCGTACCGCGCAAGAAGACCAAGGAACTCATGTTGTTTGTGCTGTGATGACTCAAGAGTTTCTAGACTTTACCAAATCTCGTGGCAATAACCTTTCAGATCCCATTCCAGCTTATGATTTCCCAGGATTAAAGCCAGGCGATAAATGGTGCTTATGTGTTTTACGCTGGCTGGAAGCTGAAAAAGCAGGTAAAGCACCAAAAGTCGACTTAGAAGCTACAGATATTAAAGCGCTGGATTATACAACCTCGATTTATTGAAAGAGTATGAGGTGGATTAGTGGTTTGGGATTAATGCATTTAATATCATACATACTTTGTCCGGCGCTTCGACTCCGTCGTCATTGAGCGGAGTCGAGATGCTCAGCGACCACGCTTCGACTCCGCTCAGCGACCGCGAACATTCCCACCTCGACTTCGCTCAGCGCATCGCCTCAAGGAGGAAACGATCTCTTCGTTCGATCTATAAAGTCTATAAACTTCTTATTTTCGCAGCAAATTGATCGCTCATGTCCACTCTTATTGCCCCATCTATTTTAGCAGCAGATTTTGCCAATCTTCAACGTGACGTTGAAATGGTCAACAATTCGGCGGCTGACTGGTTCCATATCGACATCATGGATGGCGTTTTTGTTCCAAATATATCTTTTGGAATGCCCGTATTGAGAGATATCGCCAAGCACGCAAATAAAACGATAGACACCCACTTAATGATTGTGGATCCTGATCGTTACGTGAAAACTTTTGCTGATCTGGGCTGCGACATTCTTACCGTCCATTACGAAGCATGCACACATTTACACCGCACCCTTCAAAACATCAAATCACACGGCATGAAAGCCGGTGTGGCTTTGAATCCGCATACAAGTTTGGATCTTTTGAAAGATACCATTCAAGATATAGATCTCGTTTGTGTGATGAGTGTGAATCCAGGTTTCGGTGGGCAAAGCTTTATCGAAAACACTTACGATAAAGTCAGAGAGTTAAAAGCTTTAATCGAAAACAAAGGTGCTTCAACCCTTATCGAGATTGACGGTGGAGTAACCGACAAAAATGCTGTTCAACTTAAAGAAGCCGGAGCAGATGTTCTCGTTGCGGGAAGCTTTGTTTTCAAATCAGAGGATCAGATTGCTACCATTCAGAATCTGAAGGAGATTACTGAATAATTTAAATCATTGAGACAACAATTCGACACCCTTCGGCTACGTGGTCATTGAGCGTAGCCGAAATGCTCAGGGACCGAGCTCAGTGTAACAGCTCACTTATTGATATAATATTAAGGCGTACTGGAACTAACTTCCAAAACTTTACCGTTGTAAAATTTGTTGCCGGTCATTGCAAAATCCTTAATGTATTCTGCCATTTCAAGTGCTGAAAGTGGTGCCTTGTAACCAGGAAAGGCTTCCTCTAGCATTTCGGTTTGAACGGCTCCTAAAGCGAGTGTATTGAATGATGGGCCATTTTCTTTGTATTCTTCTGCCAAGAGTTCGAAAAGGGTAATGACAGCCCCTTTTGCGCTGGAATACGCTGCTAGTCCCGGAAATTTTGCACTTCCCTGAATTCCTCCCATGGAACTGATCGCCATCACGTGAGAGCTGGAATCCATGAGCGGCAACAATTGTTGCGTTAAGCTCGCCACTCCAAAAACATTTACCTCATAACATTTCCTGAAATCAGACGACGTCAACTCCTCAAAAGGTTTATTGACTAACATCCCGGCGTTATGAATCAAGATATCCACACGATCCCATTTTTCTTGAAGCTGCTTTGAAATTTCCGCGATACTATCTTCATCAGACAGGTCTAATTCTAGAGCCGTAATCTTATCGTTGTTTAGAGATTTTATAGGTTCTCGCTTTCGCGAAAGCGCCATTACCTCATGACCCTCGTTTGCAAAAAGTTGCGCCAATTCAAAGCCTATACCTCGACTGGTACCAGTGATTACAATGCGTTTAGCCATTAGTCTTAGTAGTAAGTTTGAGTTCGTTTTTATTCAATACGTTGAGTACACCAGGCATGAGTGCGTCCACGACATCGGCCATGTGGCGCCCGTCGATCTCGCTGGGCTCATCCCCTACCTTGTGATAGTGGGCAAAGTTGGTAAAATCAAAAGTGCAGAAGGTTTGCGCGGGAATATTGAATTCTGCGTAAAACGGATAATTATCTGATCTCTTGAAAAGGTTGAATTCTTCGGCTTTGGCAAGTTTACCGGTCGCGACACGTTTTGTATTTGCCGCATTAAAAATTTCTCCCATATTAGACATATCATAACCCGTCAAATAAGTGATGTTAGGACTGTCTTTCATGGGCACACCAGTCATTTCAAAGTTGAGCATTGCTACCACATTATGACCTTCGGCTTTCATACGTTTTGCGAGATGTTTCGAACCTAGAAGGCCCTTTTCTTCGGCAGAAAAGAGGGCAAAAACCACAGTACGTCGGTTGAAATCCAATTTTTTTAAGATCTGAGCGATGGCCAAAACATTTGCGGTGCCGCTGGCATTATCATTTGCACCATTGGCAATACTATCTCCTTCCACAGCGGCGATATGACCTATGTGATCGTAGTGCGCTCCTATTACGACAATTTCTTTGCTGAGCTTACCATCTGAACCCGGCATCATGGCAACAACGTTAAAGGCCGGCTTCTCCTTTATCTCAAAATTATCACGATAGGTATCGTAAAAAGGCTTGATGTCCAGACGTTTGAATCGATCTTCTATATAAGTAGCTGCTTTCTCGATGCCTTCAGAACCTGTGTCGCGCCCCATAAGTTCATCACTGGCCAGATAAGCGACATCATCAGCCAGCTGGATGGAGCTGGATGTGGGAATACTGATCGTGGCCATTTGCCGCAATTTCTCGGCCATACGATCTTCCTGTTTCTGCTGGGCAGATTTACATCCTACCAGCAGAAAGAGCAGCATTATTTTAAAAATTACCTTTTTTGTTGTCATATCTAAATGGGGCGTTTAGAGATTAAATTACCATTTCAGGAATATCGCCTTCAATAGTTAGATTTCCCTCTGTAGCTTCTTTTATTTGTTCCACACTCACTCCCGGTGCGCGTTCTAGCAACTTGAAGCCCTTATCAGTCACTTCTAGAACTGCTAGATTAGTGACCACTTTATTGATACAGTTCACACCTGTAAGCGGTAGGCTGCATCTTTTAAGTAGTTTTGAGGCTCCTGCTCTATTGGTATGCATCATCGCGACGATGATGTTCCCTGCACTGGCCACAAGATCCATGGCTCCTCCCATTCCCTTTACCATTTTACCAGGAATCTTCCAGTTAGCTATATCACCATTTTCTGCAACTTCCATGGCTCCAAGAATGGTCAAGTCTACATGCTGGCCCCTGATCATTCCAAAGCTCATCGCGCTATCAAAGAAACTCGCTCCTGGAAGTGTAGTAATGGTTTGTTTACCGGCATTGATTACATCTGGATCTTCATCTCCTTCAAAAGGAAATGGTCCCATGCCTAAAACACCGTTTTCAGACTGAAATTCAACCTCAAGTTTATCGGGTACGTAATTTGCCACCAGCGTGGGAATTCCTATTCCCAGATTCACATAATAGCCATCTTTTACCTCTCTTGCTATGCGTTTTGCAATTCCTATCTTATCTAACATCAGTCTCTGGTTCTAACGGTTCTTTGTTCAATTCTTTTCTCATAGCGCTCTCCTTTGAAAATACGCTTTACAAATATGCCTGGAATATGGATTTGATTGGGGTCCAGATCTCCTGCCGGCACCAGTTCCTCCACCTCAGCGACCGTGATCGTAGCCGCACCACACATCACCGGATTGAAATTACGCGCCGTTCCCTTGAAAATCAAGTTACCAGCCTCATCGCCTTTCCAAGCTTTTACAAAGGCAAAATCGGCTTTGAAGGCGTGCTCCAAAATATGTGGTTTACCATCAAAGTCTCTGGATTCCTTTCCCTCAGCGACTTCAGTTCCGTAACCTGCAGGAGTGTAAAACGCCGGGATACCTGCTTGCGCGGCACGACATCGTTCAGCGAGTGTTCCCTGAGGAATCAACTCCACTTCTAGTTCGCCGCTTAACATCTGTCTTTCAAACTCATCGTTTTCTCCTACATAGGAAGAAATCATCTTTTTGATTTGTTTGCCCTGAAGCAGTAGCCCGAGCCCAAAATCATCTATACCAGCATTGTTTGAAATACAAGTTAAATTCTCAACTCCTAGTTTCACCAACTCGCTGATACTGTTCTCAGGGATACCAGATAGGCCAAAACCGCCCACCATCAAGGTCATACCGCTTTTTACACCTTGTAAAGCCTCCACGGCATTTTTTACGGTTCTATTGATCATAGATTATAATTTGGTATAAAAATAAGGGAAATATGAGGGGAAAGTAAGAACTACATCGATTGATTTTGAGCTGGAACACTACCACGGTGTCGCGGCAATGGTTTAAATAATCTGCATAAAAAAATCCCGACTCAAAACTGAATCGGGATTTAGAAGTAGTCCCACTAGGACTATGACCTATAAAAACGTAACTCTCATAAAACTAAATATTTACCTGCTAAAGTACCTTGTTTTCAGTCTATTACTTGTAAATAGACAATATCATAAAGTATAATAAAATATAATAAGGTCAGAAATTAGGGGGAAAATAGGGGGAAATATATCCCCCTTTCGTATTTTTGTATCGTTCAAACTTTCAAAATGGCTACAGTTACCTATCGCACAAAGAGCGGATCAGGCTCTAAACACAATATTTATTTACGCATAAAAGATGGCGATAAATACGAATGCCTAAAAAGTACAGGTTATAGTATCGATCCTGATTTTTGGGAGCGTGGATTTGTTAAAGACAGAATTAGAGATGCAGATGCTAAGTCATTAAGAAAGAAATTGACAAAACTTAGAGATGAGGTTATTGATAATCTGGAAGTAACCCCAGCCAATTTGATTGACAGTAAGTGGCTAGAAAATAGAATTGCATCATTCAAAGGGGAAGTTTCCAAAAATGAAGAGATAAGCGATTATCTGACTGATTATGTGCAGCGCATTATCGATACCTCACATCTAAGAAAAAATGATCGTGGTGGTTATGGCTTGTCCGAAGGTCGTTTAAAGTCATATCGCAACCTCTTAAATATGGTTAAGCGTTACCAAGGCGACAAAAATTACAGAATCAAAGATGTTAACAAGTTGTTTCTGGAACGGTTCGCAGACTGGATGCTAACAGATCAAGGGTATTCTAAAAATTATGCGCTCAAGATCATAAGAGATACTAAAACAGTTTGCAAGGATGCACTAGGTAACAACATTGAAGTTGATAACACTCAATTTGCATTTGTAGCTCCTACAATCACAAATGAAAAACCGCTTTATCTCAACTTTGAGGAACTGAGCCAGATACAGAAAACCCGAATAGATAAAAATTACCTCATCAATGCTAGAAAATGGCTAGTACTGGGATGTCATATAGGTCAGCGCGGATCTGACTTATTGAGCCTTACAGCCGAAAATTACACTGTTAGAAACGGAGTTGAAGTAATTGAATTGACCCAGCAAAAGACTGGCAAAGCAATTATTATTCCGCTACCAAAAGAAGCCAGGGAAGTTATTGAGAGTGGTTTCCCTCATAAAATATCGCTTTCAAAATTCAATAAGTACCTGAAAGAGATAGCTGAACTTGCTGAAATAGACACTCCAACGCATGGCCGTAAAAGTACCGGCAAGGGAAAAAAGAGGGAGTTAGGTACATTCCCAAAGCATGATCTTATCTCTAGCCATGTATGTAGACGCTCTTATGCCAGCAACTACTACGGAACCATGCCGACACCTTTAATACTTCAGATCACAGGACACAGCACGGAAAAAATGCTATTGAAATATATCGGAAAGCCTAGCATTGACTATGTGCAGCAAATAGCAGATCATTACAGGCTATTGGAGCGCAAAGCCGAAAAAACGGCTAAGATGAACGTAATTAAGAATACAGGAACTAATTAAAATTCAAACTATGGAATATCAAAAGATCATTATGGAAGAAAATGAAAAATACCCAGATGAAGACTTTGTAAAATTTATGAGTACAGAGGATAGAAAAAATCGAATTGAATATTTCGGCACCTCAAGATGCGAAGACGTTAATAAGCAAGTAGAACAGATTGAAAACGAATTAGCTAAGTTCGATAAAGCTATAGAGAAAAAAGAAAGCAAAAATTAAAATTCAAACTATGCACACAATTATCACAATTAAAGACGGCAAGCAACACGTATCAAGAAGGGAACTTGATCGTAAGTTGTACGGTTTACATCCTAACGCTAGCGAAAGAATATCAGTTTTTTCACTTGATGAAAATGTAATCTGCGACGATATAGATTTTAACCAATATCTTCTATATCCGCGTAAAATGCTGAATTATGATATTAAAGAACAACGGAGTTCAAAATTTGAAGCTCATGTTACTAGAATTGACTTTGAGTAAATGGCATACGGAATATTGACAACTTCGGTAAAAAGTTTGATAGGAAAAAAGATAAGACCTAATCAGTTCCGCTATCTGAAACCTAAGGAATTGAAAGCAATGAAAGTTGAGATTGAAAATTTATTAAAGTCAAAAAATGGTAATTATTCATTTAAGGCATTTTTGAAAAATTGTAACATTGAATCTGGTTCAATTCAATCACTCCTCACCATTTCTAACATTGGATTCTTTATACTTCACTATGAACAAAGATTTAAAAATTCTAAAATGGAAACCTTGATTGCGTTTTTAAATCAGTTGGACAAAAGAGAACACAGAAAATTTCTTATCAAAGAAGATGTATTACCCCCTTTAAAAATGAATCTTAGAGACATTGACCAAAAAAAGACTTTTATAAAAAAGTTTAAAAAACTATTAGTTGAATATTCACAGGCAACAAACAAAGATGTACATAGCATTCTCAAAGAAAGATTTTTACTTGAACTCTCTGATAATACTTTGAAAAGATATCTCACTGACAATTCGTAATAAAAAAAAATTCTTATTATTTAACACCTTAATTATCAACTGATTAAAATATTTGCATGATACAAATATACTTGAACCACACAATATAAAATACTGTATTTCAATTGTTTAATCTAATAAAAACAAGAGATATTAAGAACTTCTAAGTTTCAAATTAGCTAAAAAAGGTAATAATTTTATCAAATAATAAAAGGCTACCGATCCATTTGAAACTTCACGATAGCCAGTAATGTAGGAGTTACAAAGATATTAGACATTCTCAAATGGATCATAGTCATAACTAAAATTTGTTATGAGTACAATCCAAACTTCACACAAAAACAAAATCTACTACACACGCAAAGAGGTTGCAGATTTATTCAGTTGTACGTTAGCTACTATCTACAACTGGACTAAACAGGGCAAGCTAAAAGCCTACGGCAAAGGTGGGCGCGTTTTCTACAAGGTAGATGAGGTACATGAATCCCTAGTTGAACTTTAGGGATGTGGGCTGCTTAACCACTTCACAAAAAAAAAGGACACCTCAACGATGTCCTTTAATTGTTCAAACTATACACGTGGCTACGTGTGTAGAACGACAAAGATACGCCCTATTATGAAAAATCAAAGGGCAAATAAAGATCGTATTGAGCGCGTCCGGGTATTATCAAAATCTCTGGAACATTGCCAGCCGATAAACGAGCGTTTGAAAATCAGACTTTACAAGCGCATAGGCTTTAACCTCAGCTAGTTTTATGGCAAAGACGAGATACAAAAAGCCTGAGAGCTTAAAAAAGTTTGAGGACTTCGCTTTTAAAAAGAAGGTAGAAGCAAATCCCTCATTTCCTTATCCAGTAAAAACGAGGTATAGCGACCGTGATACAAACTCCCTAACTAAATGCGTTCAGGACTGTATCGAACTAACTGGCGGATTTGTCGAGCGCGTGAACAGCACGGGAATGCTACTCAAGACAAAAGATGGTGAACGGTGGGTTAAAGGTAGTAGTCGTGCAGGTACAAGCGATCTTCATGCGCTCATCAAAGGCGTAAGCGTAAAGATTGAGATTAAGTGTAAGTACACCAACGACCGCCAGAGCGAAGCGCAAAAGCAATATCAAAGAGATATAGAACGAGCTGGAGGGATTTATGTAATTGTTCGGGACTTCACGGAATTTACAAACTGGTATCGCAAATTTTTAAGGGAGCATAAGTAATGACCGAAGATATCAAATACATAAACTTTCCTTTAGTCATGCTACGCGGATTTATGAGCGATACGAGAAGTGTGCTCAAAGATGTTCTCTATTACGCAATCGCTAAAAAAATTGATGAATACTACGATCAAGAAGGATTCGAATGGACTATAAACGAGGACGAATGCAAAGGTTTTGCAATAGCCATGAGCTATTACGGATTGAAGGCAAAATACAATTCTGAGCGATTAAATAGGGGACGTGAATTAATGCAATACCATGAAGATGAAAGCCTATTTGTAGGTATAAATATAGATCACTTAATAAGCTACATGAATACTGAAAAATCTGATTTTCAAAAGGTTTGCTTATTGGGTTTTCTAGCTTTCAAAAGCATCATTCAGGACAAGCCGTATTGTAAGGTTACCAATAAATACTGGCTTTCGCGAATGGATGGCAAAGCCAAATCGATAAGAACTGAAGGGAAGTACAACTTTCAAGGGATTTCCGATGACTTACAACCCTACTGCAATAAATATCAGTTAGGGAAGATTAAAAACGAACTGCGAGACAATTGGAACGTACTGGTTTACTCCTACTACACCAGAGGTTTTTATGTAGCTATCAAAAGCGATAAGATGAACCTTGACAAGCTGGTTTATTGCGCTGAGGTGAACCGTAAAACTACCAAAGAGAAGCAAGCTCAAAGAGAGGTCAAAGATGCAAGGGAGCGCGCTTTATTAAAGATTCAGAATGCATCTATAAATCAAGGGAAATGAGAACAGTACCATTACAGTACCATAACAGCACCTATAATAAGAGAATTCAACTCAATTGCTCTGGAAGCATCGCTTTAAGGGTATGGTTAGCCATGGTTTTTTTCATCAAATCAACAAAACATTGTCGTCACATTCTCAAAACATTTACGGCACCTATAATAATATACATTAATAAGCTACTTAATAATCTATACTATAAAACTAGAATAAGAGGAGTTTTTTATCAAAAACGATCTTGTTTTTTCTCTTCCAATCCAACTATTAAACAACCAGAGCGCAAGCTTTTAAAAAAAGAAAAAAGTTCCGCTCAAAAAGAAAAATGTAAACTCATCAAATTTTAAAACCATGCTCACTAAAAAGCAAAGACTTTCAAAGCTGAACGGAATTTTCGTCAGCATTGCGAACCTCAAAACTCAAAACAAGATCGTTCAGGATGCCAATGCTGATGAACTGGACTTCTATGAACTAGATGCAGACGATACGCCAGATATTGGCGACCGTGTAAGCGTTGACGATGATAAAAAATACACAGGTCAAAGAGTGATGCCAGACGGATCCACCGTGATAATCAAAGAAGGAGTTTTAATAGATATTCTCGAAAGCGAAGACGATCACCTTTACGCAAAACATAATTGCGTTGCACATCTGAAAAATAATGAAGGTGAAGTCGTAAAGATTTATGGTGATGCTGATACACCGTTCGCGCCTGGTAATCGTGTAACTGTCAATTCAAAGAAAAATCAGGCTAACAAAGTCATTCATTTCCAAAGCCTAACCGTTCACGTGCGGTATGGGAAATTGCTAGATATTGACAATGAGTGATTTGAGCCGTGTAATGAGTAGAATAAAAAGAAAACAGCGGTTCAAGGTTGTTAGCAAATATTAAGGTTTAAAACTCAAATCCAATCATTGCCCGAATGGGGTTTACTACGTAAATACTACGAAAAGAAGGGTGAGTTTGGGGTGATGTCTGACCCAAAGATTACCCAAAGGGTAAATGAAAAGATAATTCATCAGAACTTGTCAAAACTTAACATTGAAATCAAGATGAACCTTACAAAACCTGACATGAAAAAACGCCGAAAAAACGCCGAAAAATGAAAACAACCTCAACACTAAAATCAATTCAAATGCACCGATACGGAAAGGAGGGTCAAAATGAGTAAAGAAGTAGACCTTCAGGAAAAATACAACGTTAACGCGGTCATAGTTACCGCTATCGACTGGGCAGCAAACGAAACGAACCTATCCGATTTTGAGATAGCAAACATAGTCAGGTACTTCACAACGCCCTACTTCCATGAGCGATGGAAAAAAAACTTTGTTATTTGCTCAAGTGATGCCGAGCTAAAAAAAGAACTGGAAAACGAAATCATTAACCTAATACAAGAAACTACAGATGTCAAAAATAAAAATCTTCGAGCTGGATATCGACGTGGATGCGGTACTCAAAAGTCAAACGGAATTAAAGAAGCGATTAGACCGCAGCAAGGAATCACTAGACGCACTAAAAAAGTCTGGCGACACTTCATCTCGTACATACGTAGAGCTGCAAGCTGAAACCAAGGCGTTAAACCGTGAATACAACGCGAGTCAAACACAACTGGGTAAACTCCTAGAACTTCAGGGCAAAGAAATAAAAACGGTCAAAGAAGCGGAAAACGCGCTATCGATAATAAACAAGCGATGGTCTGAGACTAAACAACTGTACGGTGAAAATTCCATTCAGGCAGAACAGTTAGCAGCAAAGCACAAAGAACTGAAAGACCGCACCGTAGAACTTCGCAAAGGCATAGGCGATACCTCTACAAATATCGGACGTTATTCCGAAGGGGTAAAAGAAGCGTTTGAAGGTACAAGTATTTTTAGCGGTGGTCTGAGTGGCATGGTTCAAAAATCCGAAGAATCTGGAGGCGCGCTGAACTTGGTTAAAGGTGGTCTGAAAGGTGCTGCAACTGGAATGTGGGGAATGACCAAGGCGACACTTGCATTTATCGCAACCCCTATCGGTGCAATTCTGGCCGTACTGGTCGGAGCGTTTGCGCTAGTCAAAAGCGCATTGAACCGAAGCGAGGATTCCACTAACAAACTCATGAGGGCGTTTAGCGGTTTTTCTGGAATCACTAACAAACTATTGAAGTTTCTGGAACCGTTGGGCGAATTTCTTATCGATGGGATTGTGAAAGGTTTTGAACTGGCAGAAAAAGCGATTTTCAAGGGAATTGATGCGATAGCTTCAGGACTTGAATTGCTAGGTTTTGAAGAACAGGCAGCAGCTTTGCGAAAGTTCAATATTGAGGTTCAGGAAAGCAGCGCACAAGCCAAAGAATTAGCGGATGCGGAAGCGTTTTTAAGAAACGAGCAGCGCAAGTCTGGGAAAATTCAAAAGGACTATCAAAGAGAAGCTGAGAAGTTGCGACAAATCCGCGACGATGAAAGCAAAAGCATTCAGGAGCGAGTAGCTGCAAATGAAGAATTAGGGAAAACCCTCAAAAAACAGCTAGAAGAAGAATTGAGAATCGCACAGCTCAATCTTGAAGTAAACAATATCCGAATTGAGCAAGAAGGTAGAACTCAAGAAGCTCTGGACGCACAAGCCGAAGCCCTTGAAGCCATTGCGGACATTCGCGAAAGGATAACTGGTCAGGAATCGGAGCAGTTAACAAACCGCGTTCAGTTGCAAAAAGAAGCTGCACAACAGCAAAAAGAGATTGCAGACAAGGCGATAGCCGAACAAGAAGCGCAGCTTCAATTATTCATTCAGCAACAGGGGCACCGTAAAAAGACACTTGAAGAACAGCTCAAAGTCGCTGAGGATGTTTACAAAAAAGAGGTCGATATCCTCAAGGCAAATCTTAAAAACAGAAATGTTACCGAGACTGAATACGATGCTGAACTTCTAAGGCTTAAAAATGAACTGGCAAGCCAACGCGCAGAAGTTGCAGTTCAGGCAGCATCTCAAGAATTGCAAGCCTACCTGAATGCTAACCAGAGCCGAATAGATGCCGAAACCCGATTGACTGATGAAGTCGTAAAAGCCGAAGAGGATCGTTTGCAACGCATTAAGGAAAAACAGCAGCAATATCACAAGGCTAGACTTATTCAGGGAGAAATCAATGAAACTGAATACAACGAGAAGATTGACGAGATAAATGAGCAGAACAGAATCAAAAATGAGGAGCTGAAAACCGCTCAGAAAGAGCAGGAAAAAGAAGCGGATCTAATTGACCTTGAGAACAAACGCATTCTCGGTGAAGAAAACTTCTTAATGAATCTTGAGAACCGTAGAAACGAACTTGAGAGACAACGACAGCAAGAAATCAAAGAAGCTGAAATCACCGGTGCAGATGTGAACTTGATAAATGCCAGATATGCAGCAATGGACAAACAGCTTAGGGAAGAATCTCTACAGTACAAGTTAGCCGTTGGTAAAAGCTATTTAGATCGCGTCTCTGGATTATTGGATCAAGAAAGCGCATTGGGCAAATCAGTTGCGATAGCTTCGGTCGTTGCGGATAAAGCAGCAGCTATTTCACAGATTGTAAGCCAGACGGGAATTGCAAACACTAAAGCTATCGCAGCATCTCCTTTGACGTTTGGTCAGCCATGGGTAACAATAAACACCGTACAGGCGGGAATTAGCACAGGTCTAGCGGTTGCTGAAGGAGCAAAAGCAATCAGAGACATTAAAAAAGCCGAAAAAGGAGCATTGTTCAGTATAGGCGGTAAGCGTCATTCGCAAGGCGGAACAAAGTTTCTAGGCGAAGATGGAACTGCATTTGAAGCGGAACAAGGGGAACTGATTGGAGTGATGAATCGCAATGCAGCGCGCTTGTTCATGGACTTCAACAATATGCACCTAAACAGCCGTACAGCTTCGACACCCAATTACTTTGCAGATGGCGGGATTGTAACCAGATCATTCGTGCAGTCAAACACTCAAAGACCTAATCGAGTGCCAGCAGTTGATTATGACCGCATGGCAGCATCTTTTAAGGACGCGGTTAGCTCTTTACCGTCTCCGATAACGTCCGTTGAAGATATCATTTCCAGCGTTTCAAAAAGAAACTCCATAGTTGATGGAGCAAATATTTAGACCAAAAATCAATTTTAATTTTAACAAACATGAAAACTACAGAACAACAATTCGAACCGATTTTACTGAATATCGACAAATTCAGAGTTCAAACCAGAAAAACAGACCTTGACAGGGAGTTAAATTTTTACAACGATGTACTGAGGATTGCCAGGAGCATCTTAGGCGAAATTACGGACAGCACGGCCGTAGAAATATTATCCGCTTTAAACCGTAAAGAAGCGGTCATGAAAAAGCTTCGCAAGACCTACCAATTCCCAAACGCAACGGATGAGTTTAATCTTTCCGCTCTGGGAATAGATGTTTCGGTCATGGATCATTCCTTCAATAACAGAATGTTCGTCTCTAAATATTTTGAGGTCAAAAACGGCAAGGTTGCGCTAAGTCCTGAAATTGATGAGATTCTAACTGATGAGTTCAGCACTTACACCAGACACGAAGTGCAGAATAACGAATACCATCGGATCAATAAATTTTGCGAGATGTTGAACGGCTTTAAAGATAGTAGCATGATCGATAGCTCTTACGGTCATGTTCTGGCACCGTTCAGATTTGCCGATTATGATCCTGAGAAAGGATATATTCCTAAATCCAGCTACGTGAAAGATATCGATGAAAACGGTATCTATCGCGGTCTATAATAGCTATATTTGAATATCTTATTTTTGGTCATTGAAGCCTCTCCGATTTTGGGGAGGTTTTTTTATTGCGTTCAATCGAAATAAAACAGCTTAAAAAGCCCTTAACTGATCTTCAAGGGGGAATATAAGGGGAAAGCACGTATTACAAAACAACAAAAAACCCTCAAAACTAGACAGTTAAGAGGGTTGTTTTGTAGTCCCACTAGGACTCGAACCTAGAATGACGGTACCAAAAACCGGAGTGTTACCATTACACCATGGGACTATTGCGGGTGCAAAAATAAAACAATTCAGAAAATGCGCAAATGAATTTTATAAAAATTTCTCGGTTGTATTTCATGTTCAATGGAGCTGAATGTTTATCTCGCTTTCGCGAAAGCGGAAACACTCTAAAACAACTACAATTGAATGAGCTACTTGAAATCAACTGTATATAACTCAGTATCTTTGCGGAAAATTTTGCTATGCTGCTTCAAATAGACGACGAAAACTGGTTTATTTCCATTTCAAGATTTATGGGTGGGACCGGTATCTTTCTTTTAATTGCAATCATTCTCGTAGTTGTGGTGGCTTACAATAAGTTTTTTAAGAACAGAAGATGAAAAAGGTACGCATCACCAAGGAATTTACTTTTGAAACCGGTCACGCGCTTCACGGCTATGACGGTAAATGCCGTAATGTGCATGGACATAGTTATAAATTAGCCGTTACCGTGATTGGCACTCCTATTTCTGACACTAATAATGTGAAGCTGGGAATGGTGATCGATTTTGGCGACTTGAAGAAAATCGTCAAGGAAGAAATTGTGGATCCTTTTGATCATGCTACTGTTTTTAACAAAAACACCCCTCACGTAGAACTTGCTGAAGAACTGAGAGGCAGAGGTCATGATGTGATTCTCGCCGATTACCAGCCTACAAGCGAGATGATGATTCTGGATTTTGCCGAGAAAATCAAATCACGTCTACCCGAGCATCTTGAGCTTTTTTCCCTAAGACTCAGGGAAACAGAAACCAGCTATGCGGAATGGCACGCTAGCGATCAGGCCTAAAAATAAGCTTTGAGCTGTACGCTGCCATTGTGAACAGTGCGACTGCTCTCTGTCCCACGACCATTATAATTGAGGTTGAGATCCAGGTAACTGGTCAGCTTTTTTTGAAATAACAGATTCCAAGTCAAGTTAGAGCCTGGTTGTAGCCCTTCCAGCATCTGAAAACCAGCTGGGGAGAAAGCGACACCTTCAAATACATTGTTGACGTATCGCAGCTCACCGTTGATCGCATATTTCTGGCTTTCATTAAAAGACCAGGTAACGCCTAGGTTACTTTGTGAGAGGGTTGCGAGATCGTTTACTTCGTTTTTTTTGTCTTGGTATTCAAAAAATAGATCGATGCGATTACTGTCGTTGAACAAATAGGAAATTTGTGGCTTAATGAGATTTTCATCGATTTTGAAATTCCGATTGGGGAAATTCTCGCTGCTGCTGGAATTAAAGCCTATTTGCGCATTGAAAGTGATCAACCATTGCTCTGCAATCTTATGTAAAAAACTGAGCTGGTGACTTTCCAGTTCACTAGCTATACTGCCTATGCTTTGCAAATTTTCGGTTTCCGTACTGAGGTAGGTGTAATTTGTGGTGTAGCGCTGCTTGCCTCGATTGAAAAATAGGCTGTTCCTGAAACTAAGATTAAGACCTTGCTGGTCATCAGCTCTTCTGAAGGGATTTAAATTAAAAGCATCTCCCTCTCGCAAAACCATGCGGTCTATGGTGTAACCTATTTGATTATAAAATTGTGATAGAATCTTTTTTAAACCTTCTTCTTGCGACCACGACGCAGGTTGCAAGGTTAAAGTCTGAGAAAACTTATTCTGGTGTGTGGGGAGGAAAATTTGATTGGGAAGCAACACCCTTACAAAACTTGCTTGATCTTGAAATTGAGCCACTTCAAATTCATTCAATTCCTGTACACCATCGTTGTTATAGTCGATCCAAGTAAAGGTTCCCTGTCCCGGATTGACACTCACATAGGTAAAATCTTGTCGAGCAATGCTGGCGCTGTTAGTCTCGTAGGTTGTATTAGATAGTATTTTGCCTTCAAAAAACTTGCGTCTATATAGAATTCTGGAATTGAACGACACTTCATCTTCTACATTTTCCATTTCACTTTTGAGCCTGCGATAGTTGGCATATATCGCAAGATTGCTTACCTGATCTTTTAGGAGTTGTGACTTGAGGTAGTAATTGTTTGAAGCATTTACTCGTTGAATTTCATTGCTTCTCAAACTATCATTAATGCGTCGTCGATAACCTACTTCAACAAAAGTTGAGGTAGTATCGCCTCTTCCTACATACACTTCATAATTGTAAAACCGCTGCGATTCTCCCGTAAATTGATTTGTTGCTACCAGCTTTTGTTTATTATCCTCCATTCCAAATCGTGCTCCAGCGTAGTTTTTCTTGATTTTCTTTACCACATCTACATCTGCACGATTGAATTCTGTCGATAATGTGTTTGATTCTGAATTCAGAAGACTTGCGTTGTAGCGAGCTTTCCAGCCCGGCGTACTCAAGAGTCCAACTAATCGGTGACGGTTTCCTGAATAAGAATCAGAAAACTCGAGCAGTTGGAATTCATAACTGGTGGTGAAGGTCGAATCAACTTTAAAATCGAGACCTGTTGTAGAGTAAAGCTGGCTGCCGCTTTCATTGTTCAGGTTCCAATCCCGATTGAACTCAATGTTATAAACCCGTTCCACGTTTTGAAAATCTTCTTGAACGTAGTCTACATTAGCTCTTGCCGTGAGTGACACGTTGTCTTTATCCTCGAACAAAGTTTGTGCAACTCCTAACTTAGCTGCGATACCTCTATTATTCTCGTCATCAAGTTCAGAAAATCGGTTGAGATCATTGTTACTTGCCGCTATTTCAGTAGCAATAATGGTTTTTTCAAATGGCTGATAATTTGCTTTTGCTCCAAAAATGGTCAGCTGTTCTGGGGCAAAAAGTTGCACGACAGGAGCAAAATTTCCTTGCGGTATTCCATTTACCGGAGCTACGTATTCATAAATATTTGCGATAGCCTGATCATTGATTAATACGTAGTTCCCATTTCCCTGCCCTACGAAGCTGAACCTGACATTAAATAATTCCTCGTTGGGATCTTGGGAAAATGTAAATACTTCCTGGCCATTAATCACAGATCTTGTGTAGAGGATTTTATTTTCAGAAAATGAGTCAGGCACTGCGCTGGGAGCTACTGCGAGACTTTCATCATCGCCGGCCTGGGCGAGAATGGCTACTTGTTCTTCCGTCAGGTTTTGTTGCAGCGGTTGGTTTTTTGCGTCGCTTTCTGTGTAGGCATAGGTGTCGATCTGTAGTTTTTCACTTTTGTAACCGCCATTTGCAAAACCTATGACGCGGGTAAAGTTGCGCTCGCTATATTGATACTCTATAGAGATACGCATTTCACTTGTAATGGGAAAAGTGGGGGTAAATCGCACTTCTCCCGCATTGTAATCGATTACATAATCTGCATTCTCACCACGGGTAAGAGGCACACCATTTACAAAGACCCGCTCACTGCCCGAGACAACCAGAATAAAAAGCTCTCCATTTTGTCCCGTCAATTTATACGGTCCCTGATTGCCTTCCTGACCGGTAAATCTCGAGATATTAAAAGTTCCACGTACCAGCGCTCCAGCCGCTGAGGCATAAGCTCGATGATCCTCACTGCCAAAATTGATCGTTCCCGAAATTCCTTGAACTCGTTTTGTAAAACTGTTGAACTGAAAATCGGTTTGAACGAGATCTACGTCTCCTGCTCTGATGTTCCAGTCCTCACTGAAAAGTTCAATAAATATTTGATCAAATTCATCCAGTCGCTGGGAATAACCGTTTTGAGTCTGCGGCACATTAGCGTCTTGTATGGATGCACGCAATGAGACTCGATCATTAAGCTTACCGGTCACCCGCAGATCCAGCTCAGAATCTACCACGCCGCTTTGATTATTTCCCGATCTGAAACCACGAGAAATACTTCCAGAAACATTCAACCCAGAAAATGGCACAAATGTATTTGTGGAACGTGGTTTTTGCGATGCTACAAGTTTCTCAAGCTGACTTTCATTATCAAGAATCACAGCAGGATCACCAGATTGATATGTGCGGGTAAGGAAATCGGGTAGCTTTTGATATTGCACATCGAGTGAATCCATCGCCTCAGAAAGGCTAGGCTGGAAACGGATAAGGGCTTTAGAAAAGTCAATTTGATACAATGTAGAATCCACAAGAGTCCCATCCCGATATTTCAATTGAAAGTAGCGCGGGCTAATACTCACTGAGTCCAACCTGATGCTGTCGCTGACTTTTACTCTTTTAGAAACCACGTTTCCATAATCCTGCGAGTATCCAGAATAGCCTATTGCCAAAAGAAAAAATAGGATGTACCAGCGCATTTAGATAAAACAGAAAAAATAGTTAATTATTTTATTACCCTAAGACTCCCAAGCATCTATGGTCAACCAGATATACTTGGTTGGAGATTTTTATTTTAATACGCTTTCGCGCGGTCGCTGAGCATTTCGACTCCGCTCAATGACCACGGAGTCGAAGTCAAAGCGAAATTCAACAAAAAAGCCCAAGATCAGATAGTGAACTTGGGCTTTGAGTCTTTGATGATAAATCTAGTTCTCAGGCTTCATTTTGAAGTCATTCATAAAAGCCGTGGTGTAATTTCCTTCTACGTATGCCTTATCCTCCATAAGTTGACGGTGGAAAGGTATCGTAGTTTTGATTCCCTCTATGTAGAATTCATCAAGTGCACGCTTCATTTTATCAATGGCCTCCTGTCTGGTGCGAGCAGTGGTGATCAACTTAGCGATCATGCTGTCGTAATTAGGCGGTATGGAATAACCAGCATAAACGTGCGTGTCGAGACGTACTCCGTGTCCTCCTGGCGCGTGCAAAACAGTAATCTTGCCTGGTGAGGGTCTGAATCCATGGTAAGGATCTTCTGCATTAATACGGCACTCGATGGAGTGTAGCGCTGGCTCATAATTCTTACCAGAGATTTTTACTCCCGCAGCAACTAAGATTTGCTCTCTGATCAAGTCAAAATCTATAACCTGCTCCGTGATGGGATGCTCTACCTGTATACGGGTATTCATCTCCATAAAGTAGAAGTTACGGTGTTTGTCTACAAGGAACTCAACCGTTCCCGCTCCTTCATAGGCAATATATTCTGCGGCCCTTACAGCGGCAGCACCCATTTCCTTACGCAGCTTCTTAGTCATAAAAGGAGAAGGGACCTCTTCAGTAAGTTTCTGGTGGCGACGCTGTACAGAACAGTCACGCTCACTCAAGTGGCATGCCTTACCGTACTGATCTCCTACGATCTGTATCTCGATATGGCGCGGCTCCTCGATGAGCTTCTCCATATACATGTCATCATTGCCAAAGGCAGCTTTACTTTCCTGGCGTGCACTTTCCCAAGCTTCTTTGAGGTCTTCTGCCTTCCACACGGCGCGCATTCCCTTACCTCCGCCACCAGCGGTGGCTTTAAGCATAACTGGATAACCAGTTTCTTCAGCAATTTCTTGACATTGCTCAAAACTTTCTATAATTCCGTCACTTCCTGGAACGCAAGGAACACCTGCCGCTTTCATCGTGGCTTTTGCGGTGGCCTTATCTCCCATTTTAGAAATCATCTCTGCGCTAGCCCCAATAAACTTTATGTCGTGTTCCTCACAGATACGTGAGAAGTCAGCATTTTCAGAAAGAAATCCATAACCAGGGTGAATAGCGTCAGCATTTGTGATCTCGGCGGCGCTTATAATATTAGCCATCTTAAGGTAAGACAGGTTACTGGGCGGTGGACCTATGCAAACTGCTTCATCAGCAAATTTTACGTGGAGGCTATCAGCATCAGCAGTAGAATAAACCGCTACTGTTTTGATACCCATCTCTTTACAGGTACGTATCACCCTCAGGGCGATTTCACCACGGTTTGCTATCAATATTTTTTTAAACATGATGTGATGTTTTAATTGTAGAGTAAATCGTGTTTCGCCCGGACATTATCGCTCTTTATCTCCTTAATTATGTAAAGGGAATTTTTGATAGTCTCGCTTTCGCGAAAGCGTAACACCTTCAAAGTCTATACTAAAAGATAGTCTTAAGATGGATCCACCAAGAAAAGTGGCTGATCAAACTCTACTGGTGTTGCATCATCTACCAATACTTTAACGATCGTACCAGAAACCTCACTTTCAATCTCATTAAATAGCTTCATTGCCTCAATGATACAAAGTGGATCACCTTCTTTTACAGAATCACCCACTTCAACAAACATAGGTTTCTCGGGAGCTGGTTTTCTATAAAATGTTCCTATTATAGGAGACTTTACAGTTACATACTTATCGTTATCACTACTAGCGACTGGGGCTGATGGAGCAGCTTGAGCTGCCGGTGCTGGAGCAGGAGCTGGTGCCGGTGCTGGAGCAGGAGCGGCTTGCATAGGCGCTGCCTGGGTTACATAAGTGACTTCATCACCACCCGTTTTAATGGTGATCTTTACATCATCCATTTCTAATTTAACCTCACTTGCGCCAGATTTTGCGACAAATCTAATGAGGTTTTGAATTTCTTTTAGTTCCATAGGGTTAATGGTTCTTTATATTAACTATCATAAGCCCAACTCAACAATATAGATCCCCAGGTAAAGCCACCACCAAAGGCGGCAAAAACCAGATTATCCCCTTTTTTGAGTTGAGACTCATATTCTTTTAAACATAGAGGTAATGTGGCGCTAGTTGTATTCCCATATTTGTGAATATTCACCATGACCTTATCCTCAGATAGATCTATTCTTCTGGCAGTTGCGTCTATAATCCTTTTGTTAGCTTGATGTGGGACGAGCCAATTAATGTCATCATTTGACAAATCGTTGCGTTTGACAACTTTTTCAGAGACATCTGCCATATTTGAGACAGCGTACTTAAATACATTTTTACCATCTTGAAACACAAAATGTTGTTTGTTTTTCACTGTCTCTTCAGATGCAGGAAGTATGGAACCACCTGCTTCTATTTTCAAAAAGTTACGACCTACTCCATCAGTACGTAAAATCTCATCCTTGAACCCATAACCTTCATGATTGGGCTCAAAAAGAACCGCACCACCTGCATCTCCAAAGATGATGCAAGTGGTGCGGTCTGTATAGTCTATAATCGAGGACATCTTATCGGCACCTATAAGCAGCACCTTTTTGTAACGTCCAGATTCAATATAACTACTGGCTGTACTCATTCCGTAAAGAAAACTGGAACAGGCCGCCTGTAGGTCATAGGAGAAAGCGTTTTTAGCACCAATTTCTGTAGCGACGTAAGCTGCCGTGGATGCCACTGGCATATCTGGTGTCGCTGTAGCGACTATGACTAAATCAATAGTCGTAGGATCTATATCTCTAGAATCAATTAGATCTTGAGCTGCCTTAATTGCTAAAAAAGAGGTTCCCTTACCTTCCTCTTTTAAAATACGACGTTCTTTGATACCCGTCCTAGTGGTAATCCACTCGTCGTTAGTATCTACCATTGTTTCTAAAATGGCGTTAGTAAGCCTATAATCAGGCACATAAGCACCTACCGCTGTTATTGCGGCTGTTAACTGACTCATATAAGAGACTTCTAAATTATTTAGAGCTGGGAAAGCTACTAAAAATCCTGTATAAACTACAAAAAATGACACGCTTTTAATAAAACGTGTCATTTATTGAGAAAATGATAAGAAACTACTCTTATCGAGGTATATTTTGAAATACTAAGCTTCTACTTCTTCGGTTTTGTCGATAAGGACGTTACCTCTGTAATACAACTTACCTTCATGCCAGTGAGCTCTGTGATAAAGGTGTGCCTCACCAGTAGTTGAGTCAGTAGCAATCGTAGGTACGCTAGCTTTGTAGTGCGTTCTTCTTTTATCTCTTCTTGTTTTAGAGATTTTTCTCTTAGGATGCGCCATGGCTATAAATTATTATCCGTTTTAAACTTTTTTAATGCGTCCCATCTGGGATCGACTTCTTTATCTTCATTTTGGTCATTGGGTTGATCTACACTCAATTCATCCAGTTTATCTAAGATGTCTGATTCAAGCGTTCCATTTTCAATGCCTGGATGCACTTTTTTTGCAGGCATGGACAGCACAATCATTTCATAAACGTACTGAGCGATGTTGAACTTAAATTCACCATGCGGCAAGATGAGAAGATCTTCATTTTCATCGTTGAATTCTTCACCAAACTTCACTACCAGATCCAATTGAGCATCTACAGGATGATCAAAAGGCACGTTACTCACGTCACAATCAACATTTACGGCTCCTTTTGCCGTCAGTTCAAGATCCATCAACGTGGATCTTTTGTCCAGAAAAGCAGTCACCGCTACATCAGCACTATTGAACTCGTCGAAACCAAAATTTTCAAAAAACGTGTTATCAACCTCAAAAGAAAACTCATGCTTCCCTGCTTTTAAACCTACAAATTGTATTTCAAAAGCTTTGAGTTCCATAACAATCTCTTTTACAAAGAGCGTGCAAAGATAAAAAAAGAATTGGATTTAATTGAAAAGAAAAAAGTTATATCTAAATGAGCTATTATTCTAGATCCTTAGACCAAAACTATCTACGCTTGCGGGTATTTACTTTGAGTACATCTTCTGTGAGTCTTGCATACTCTTTTCTGTTTTTGAAAATATCTGCGGCGGTATGTATTGCAGAGATAAAAGAACTAGGGCTTGCTATACCTTTACCTGCAATGTCAAATCCAGTACCATGATCTGGGCTGGTCCTCACATGAGAAAGTCCAGCGGTGAAATTTACTCCCCTCCCAAAACTCAAGGTTTTAAAGGGCACTAATCCCTGATCGTGGTAACTTGCTAGAATAGCATCAAATTCTAGATGCTTTCTATTTCCGAAAAAAGAATCTGCAGCGTAGGGACCAAAAATGATATTCCCATCCACACGTAACTCCTCTAGAGCAGGGATCAAACTATCTTGATCATCACGACCTATAGTCCCATTGTCACCTACATGCGGGTTAATTCCTAACACTGCAATTTTAGGCCTAGCAACTTTAAAATCCTTCCTCAAAGACTCTTTGATCGTACCTATTTTTTTCTTGATGAGCTTTGAATCAATATTTTGAGCGACCTCTCGTAATGGAACATGATCTGTCAAAAGACCTACCTTCAGTTCCGGAGTTACCATAAACATGAGGCTATCTCCTTCAAGTTCTTGATTTAAGTAATCAGTATGTCCCGGGAAGTTGAATTCATCTGACTGAATAGATTCTTTATTTATAGGCGCGGTAACCAGCACATCTACAAGATCATTTTTTAAAGCTAAGACGGCGCTTTTCAAACTCTTAATAGAAAGCTCACCAGCTTCCTTTTGCACACTTCCCCAATTAACTTTAAATGGTTCCTTGATTAGGCGAACCACGTTAATCCTACCCTCTATTGCCTGTGAAGCATCTTGTATACCGTGAAACTTAGTGGTGAGATTAAACACCCTTGAGTAATAAGTCAACAATTTAGTACTGCCAAAGATCACTGGAGTGTACAATTCGAGCATTCTAGAATCTTCAAAAGCTTTAAGTATGATTTCCCCTCCTATCCCATTAGGGTCTCCCATACTTATACCTACTCTTATATTCTTACTCTTACTCATGTACCGTGTTTTTAGACTTATTTTTGGGGTTATAAAAGTACATCAATAAGAGCTATGTTTACAGGAATTATAGAGAATACCGGCACAATTAAAAGGATTGTAAGAGATCAATCAAACATCCATTTCAAAGTTATGTCTTCCCTGGCCCCAGAACTAAAGGTAGACCAAAGTCTCGCGCATAATGGTGTATGCCTGACAGTAGTTGAAATACATGACGACTCTTATACTGTTACGGCGATCGATGAAACTTTGCAAAAAACCAATTTAGGAGATTTAAAAGAAGGTCATACTGTCAATCTTGAAAGAGCTATGCTTATGAATGCAAGGCTGGATGGCCACATTGTTCAAGGACATGTAGATCAAACAGCGACTTGCAAGGAAGTGCGGAATGAAGATGGTTCATGGATTTTCACCTTTGAGTATGATCCTGATCTGAAAAACGTAACTATTGAAAAAGGAAGCATTTGCATTAATGGAGTCAGCCTTACCGTCGTGAACTCCAAAAAATCATCGTTTTCAGTAGCTATAATACCCTATACTTTTGAACATACAGGATTCAAACATATGCAAAGTGGTGACAGAGTAAACCTAGAGTTTGATGTAATAGGAAAGTATGTAAAAAGACTTTTAGAGCTTAACTGAATTTAAATCTCTTCTTAGCAACTGCATAAACTATAATTGCTACTGCTGCTAACACAAGTACCCAGATATTCTCATCAATAGGTACTCTCAAACCCGGAGGAGTAGGCGCACCTGGTGGTGGTGGGGAGGGTGGCCCCTGAACCAACAACAATACATGCAAGTATAAATTTGAAATTAACATAGTTAGCAACTTATGAACCGCGAAAGTAAAAATTAATATTGAACTACAAAGTAATTTATGCGTTAACTATCTGTCGCCAGCTTAATTAAAGCGTTAAACTCGATTAAAGACATTTAAAAAGTGTCTATCATATAAATATATACGATAAAATGTTCACGAAAGTTTTGACGCTATCAACTTACATTTTTGAAGCCATTATTAGCGCGTTGTAGAGATTTGCCATTTTCCCTGAAACGCTTAACTCTTGAAACGATTGCACCTCTTCTCCACCCACTTTTACTCTTGCCTGCGTAGGGAGTCCGCTATTCATGATAACTTGTTTTACTTGAGCTGCAGTGAGTTTAGGATAATAAGACCTAATCACGGCAGCGATACCCGCCACTCCGGGAGCAGCCATTGAAGTTCCACCTAGTTTCTCATAATTATCATTAGGAACCGTTGAATAAATAGCAACACCTGGCGCAAAAACATCAACAGAGCTTTTTCCATAGTTAGAAAAATTAGCGACCATATCACTTCCGTATTCAAAATTTAAAGCTCCAACGGTGATAAAATTATCTGCAACCTCAGTTCCAGCAAGTTCCTGATCCTGTGGATAAACTTGAGTTTCGTCAGTATTTAAAGCTTCGTTTCCAGCTGCATTGACAAACAACACATCTTTACTTGCGGCATATTTTATAGCATCCCATACCCACTCTGGATTTGTTGAATGATATTTTCCAAAACTTCCATTGATGACCTTGGCTCCATTATCAGCGGCGTATCTAATGGCCTTAGCGATATCCTTATCATATTCATCACCATCTGGTACCGCTCTCAATACCATTATACGAGCATTGTTTGAAACCCCATTAATTCCCATACCATTATCACGCTCAGCGGCGATGATCCCAGCAACGTGAGTACCGTGTCGAGCATCTTTCATTTCAGGATCTGGACCTGAATATTTGTTGTTGCCATAAATACCAGTATCCCATTTGTACGGGTCGTCTTTCAAAATGTCAGCTCTATAATTTGTGGTTAGTGCAGTTCCATTCAAGCGAGCATTATTAGTCTCAATGAGATTTTCCAGTTCACTGCGGGCATCGTCCAGACTGCTTACCCCCAAGCCATAGATGTAGTTAGCAAATGCTTTAGCGTTCTGAACCGTTTCTTCATCAGACTTGATCGCAGCGACATCTTCCTTAGTATAGTCTTTCTTTCCTGTTTCTTTCTCTAGGATAGGGTCTACGGCATTGATCTGTTGTAGGATCTGTTGGTATCTTGAGGTAACTTGCTTTGCCTCTGCTACTTTCTCATCGTACTCCTTTTGAGCTTTAGTCACGATGTCTTGTGGTAATTTGCTTTTGTCTCTAACAATACGCTCATACTCATAATTCTCTTTGACGATATCACCCAGAAAGTTCCATCCATGAACGTCATCTACATATCCATTGTTATCGTCATCCTTGCCATTTCCTGGTATTTCATCCTCATTAATCCAGATAACACCATCTAAATCTTCATGACCTACATCGATACCACTGTCGATTACACCTACGATTACAGTCTTCCCATTCTTTCCTTTTAAGATTTCTTCATATGCTCTATTAACACTCATTCCCGGAATCGTATCTCTCACAAGATCATAATCTTTCCAGTTTTCTGATTCGACTGATGTGAGCTCAGTCGTCTTTAAAGGAGTAGCGTCTATATTTTCTATGGGTGGTGAAACTATAGCTCCTGTACTACCACAACTTACAATCAAGGCAGCAATAGCGACTCCAGCGATTCTTCTTATTTGATTCTTCATGTTCATCTTAGTCTAAAAGTTCTTTAAATGTAAAAGTGCGGTCGTGTCGCACCCCTTTTTCAGTATGTTTAACAGTTATGATCTCATTATTAGGATCATGTTCTAATATTAAGTAATACCCCTCAGTTGCTGCTGTATCTAGAAATTTTTTCTTCTCATCCAGAGTGAGCAGTGGTCTAGTGTCATATCCCATGACGTATGGCAGTGGCACGTGACCCGCGGTAGGTAACAAATCTGCCATGTAGACGAAGGTCTTACCGTCTATTTTTAAATGAGGAATCATCTGTTTTTCAGTATGACCATCCACGTACAACAGTTCAAAAGGTAAATCTGCCGTACCTTCATCCACAAAGTTGAGTTGTCCACTCTCCTTAATTGGTTGAATATTTTCCTTGAGAAAGCTGGCTTTTTCACGAGCGTTCGGGTTGACGGCCCAGTCCCAGTGTGAAGAGTTTGAGTGGATTCTTGCTTTCGCGAAAGCGGGCTCATAATAATCTCCCTTACCACTTTTTTGAATCACACCACCACAATGGTCAAAGTGCAAATGGGTCAGAAACACATCAGTAATATCATCACGTGAAAAGCCCAACTTCTTAAGTGAGCTGTCCAGGTCGTACTTGTGATCCATATAGTAGTACCCAAAAAACTTCTCGCTCTGCTTGTTTCCCATTCCAGTATCCATGAGAATGAGCCTGTCACCATCTTCCACAAGAAGACAGCGGGCGGCCATATCAATCATGTTATTTGAATCTGCAGGATTAGTGCGTTGCCAGAGCGATTTAGGCACCACACCAAACATCGCGCCTCCATCTAGTTTAAAATTGCCGGCCTCTACGGGATGAATATTCATAGCTGGTAAAAATGCAAAAAAATACTGCCTTCTTTCATGAAGTTTGCATTATTTTAAGTTGGGATGAAGGGCTACCGGCAATTTAATTTACTAACAGTCTCTTACCTCGATAGTGTTAAAATTCTATTTAATTGTGGGGTTTACGCTTTCGCGAAAGCGTAAGAATTATCACGCCTTGATAAAAAGATTGTAATTTCCCCAAAAATTTTTACCGAATGCTGGAACTGGCAGGAATTATAATTTTGGGAATACTGGCGCAATGGGTCGCCTGGCGATTCAAGATTCCCGCGATTTTACCACTGATTATCATAGGACTACTTGTAGGCCCAATCGCAACTCTATATACTGAAGACAATTCCAAATTGATCCAACCCATCTGGCTGGATGAACGTGGACTTTTCCCTGGTGAGAGCCTCTTTTATTTTGTTTCGCTGGCGATAAGTATCATACTTTTTGAAGGGGGTCTGACGCTTAAACGCACAGAGATCCTTAATACAGGTGGTGTTATAGGCAAACTCATTTCTGTAGGAGTGATTATCACCTTTATAGGTGCTGGTGTGGTAACGCATTATCTTTTTGGGTTTGACTGGGAAATTGCTTTGCTATTCAGCGCTCTAATTATTGTTACTGGACCTACCGTTATCACTCCTATTTTGCGTAACATACCGCTTAAAAAAGATGTGAGTTCCATCTTGAAATGGGAAGGTATTCTCATTGATCCTATTGGGGCACTTTTTGCAGTATTGGTTTTTGAATTCATTAGCGCAGGTGCGGGTTCTGAATTTACCGTAACCGCTCTGGAGGAATTTGGTAAGATTGTTTTGTTCGGTTTCACCTTTGGGTTCTCCTTTGCTCACGCTTTGTCCTTTTGTATCAAAAAACGTCTGATACCACATTATCTGCTGAACGTGTTTACGCTGGCTGCGGTTCTAGGGGTGTTTGTTTTGAGTGAGACTTTTGCTCATGAATCTGGTCTTCTCTCTGTCGTGGTGATGGGAATGGTTTTAGGAAACATCAATCTCCCCAACCTAAAAGAGCTGCTATATTTTAAGGAATCGCTGAGTGTCCTACTTATTTCCATACTCTTCATCTTGCTGGCAGCCAATATTGATATGGAAGACCTCTACTTGATCTATCGTTGGGAAACCGCAGTACTTTTTGTGATCGTTGCTTTTGTTTTGAGACCATTGAGTGTTTTTGCAAGCTCGGTAAACAGCAGTCTCAAGCTTAATGAGAAACTATTCATATCATGGGTAGGACCACGAGGAATTGTTGCAGCCGGTATTGCATCGCTATTTGGTTCAAAATTGGTCGCACAATTTGAGAGCGTGGGTAATTTTGAAGCGGCAAATCAAGCCCGTTATATCACGCCGCTAGTATTCATGATTGTATTGGGAACCGTACTCTTGAATGCAACAACGGCGCGTTTGTTTGCAAAAATAGTAGGCGTTTTCCTTAAAAAATCTAACGGTATAATGATCGTAGGTGCCTCTAAATTTTCAAGACTCATTGCACAATACCTTCAAAAAAACGACCGCAGCGTCGTACTCGTGGATAGCAATGCAAATAATGTGCGCATCGCAAAGGATGAGGGTCTTGAAGCCATCGTCGCAGACGTTTATAGCGATGCCTTGTCTGATGATATAGAATTTAGCAACATAGGTTATCTATTGGCACTTACGGGCAACTCAGAGATCAATGAGTTTGCCATAGATCGTCTGGGTGATCAGTATGGAGAACACGGTTCTTACCGGCTTGTGCATAACACTGAGGTTAAAAACCCAAATGAAAATCCTGCCCAGGGACTTTTCTCCAGCACAGATGATTATGTCAATATGATGGAAGTAGCCCGTCACCACGGCGAGATCCACGAGTTGGAAATCAAATCACAAGAGCATTACGAGGCTCTTATCGAGATCACAAAGACTGATCGCAATATCATCCCGCTATTTGTAAAACGAGAAAAAACTATCGACATCATTCCTTCCATGTCTCTCAAAATGGATGTGGAACCGGGAGAGATGCTGGTTTATCTAGGTAAAAAAATCGTAGAGCAAGAAACCGGTGAGGTGGTGATGCAGTAAGAGTTCGGTATGTGGTATGTGGTATGCGGTATGCGGTATGCGGTATGCGGTATGCGGTATGCGGTAAATTGGGAATTTCTCGATAACATGAGAACGTTAGCGCGTTCAATATGTTGACAATGGTAAATCTTAGTCCTTTTCTTGGATCGAGTTACTTTATATTGAACAAAATAAAAAAGGTGAGAACTGACAAGTCTCACCTTCTTTACTATTTCTATTTGTAAGCTACTAGTCATTCAACTTCAACACCGCCATAAATGCCTGTTGTGGAATCTCGACATTTCCTACCTGGCGCATGCGTTTCTTACCTTTTTTCTGCTTTTCAAGAAGTTTACGTTTACGGGAAATATCACCACCATAACATTTTGCGGTAACATCTTTACGTAAAGCTTTAATGGTTTCCCTAGCGATGATTTTTGATCCTATCGCTGCCTGGACCGGAATATCAAATTGCTGTCTTGGGATCAATTCCTTTAATTTTTCCACCATTTTTTTACCAATAGTGTAGGCATTATCAAAGTGAATCAAAGCACTCAGAGCGTCGACCGGCTGTGAGTTCAAGAGAACATCTACACGTACCAACTTTGAAGTGCGCATACCAATAGGAGCGTAATCAAAAGAAGCATAACCTCTTGAAACGGTTTTTAAGCGATCGTAGAAATCAAAAACGATCTCGGCCAGCGGCATGTCAAAGGTCAATTCCACGCGCTCTGTCGTCAAGTAATTCTGATTGGTGACGATACCACGTTTTTCAATACAAAGCGACATCACGTTCCCTACATAATCAGACTTGGTAATGATGGTTGCCTTGATATAGGGTTCTTCCACGCGGTTGAGCGTAGAAGGCTCTGGCATATCGCTAGGATTGTTGACGATAATAATCTGGTCAGGCTCTTTGTTTGTATAAGCATGGTACGACACGTTAGGAACCGTGGTAATAACGGTCATATCAAATTCACGCTCCAGTCGCTCTTGAATGATTTCTAAATGCAACATTCCCAAAAATCCGCATCGGAAACCAAAACCTAGCGCAGCACTGCTCTCTGCCTGAAATACCAATGATGCATCATTGAGCTGCAGTTTCTCCATGCTGGCTCGCAAATCCTCATAATCCTCAGTATCTACTGGATAGATGCCCGCAAAAACCATAGGCTTTACGTCTTCAAATCCAGAAATAGCATTCTTTGTGGGATTTTCATGATCTGTGATGGTGTCCCCTACTTTTACTTCTTTGGCTTCTTTGATTCCCGTGATTAGGTAACCTACATCACCAGCACCTATCTCCTTTTTGGGTACCTGGTTTAATTTGAGCGTACCTATTTCATCAGCATGATAACTCTCGCCAGTAGCTACAAATTTTATGTGCTGACCTTTTTTAATCGATCCATTAATTACCCTAAAAATGGTCTCAACACCTCTAAACTGGTTATAAACCGAGTCAAAAACGAGTGCTTGAAGTGGCTCGTTTGGATTTCCTTTAGGTGCAGGAACGCGCTCTATAATAGCATCGAGAATTTCTTGAATCCCTATACCTGTTTTTGCACTCGCCGGAATGACCTCGCTAGGGTCACAGCCTAACAAGTCAACGATGTCGTCAGTAACCTCTTCTGGATTTGCACTAGGCAGATCTACTTTATTCAATACAGGAATAATTTCTAAATCATTTTCCAGCGCTAGATAAAGATTTGAAATAGTCTGCGCCTGTATACTCTGTGCAGCATCTACCACAAGAAGTGCCCCTTCACAAGCTGCAATAGAACGAGAGACTTCATAAGAAAAATCTACGTGACCCGGCGTGTCGATCAGGTTAAGAATGTACTTCTCGCCATCAGGAGCGGTGTAATCCATTTGTATCGCGTGGGACTTGATTGTGATCCCTCGCTCACGTTCTAAGTCCATGTTATCCAGTAGCTGCGCCTTTGATTCACGCTGGGTCACCGTTTGCGTGGCATCTAGCAAGCGATCTGCCAGCGTACTCTTTCCATGGTCGATGTGAGCGATGATACAAAAATTACGTATGTTCTTCATATAAGCTAAAATGGGCTGCAAATATAACGGAATTGCGCCTGAGGCGTTTACCTCAATCAGTCTTGAGAAGTTAATTTTCCTTACGTAATTGAATTTTAGAGAGCAGTCCTAGGTTTCCAAACTTTAGTAACGTGACTTGTGTCTTTATAAACGGAATAAGCTTTTTTTTAATTACGCTTTCGCGAAAGCGAGATCAAAAAAATTTAATTAAAAAACCAAAACACTCTTGTGTATAAAACCAGCTTTACCGTCTAGCGTACGCACGTGATACCAGTCGCTGTTGCGTCCCAAAATTTTCACCTCTTCTGTTTTGACATCTTGAATAATATCAAACTGGGTACTGGGACCTGTTCTGAGATTAGCCGCGTTGCCATTGGCTCTTGCAAATTCCTGAACAAGTTCATCGTTCCCAGGTTCTGGAACACCATACTGATAAACAAATGAAAGCGGATCTATCGCACCTCCAGACTTATAAATTCCGAAATGTAGATGCGGCGGCGTGGTGCGCGCGTTGCCCGTGTTTCCCACGTAGCCTATGGTATCGCCTCTTCTGACCCGATCGCCCTGCTCCACATTCCAACCGTTAAGATGTGCATAGTAGATCGACTGACCATTTTTAGAATCGGTTTGCCAGATTTGTTTGCCGCCCAATCCTCGATCCCTCACAGAGCTGATCCGTCCATCAGTCACTGCAACAATGGGATGATCTCGTGGCGCAAATATGTCAATCCCTTCATGGGAACGACTGCCTCCACCTCTGGACGCTCCCCAAAAGGACTGGATGGCATCATTATCTTTTTCAGCTAGAGGGAAGGTGTATTCTGCCTGTTTTTGGAATATAATATCAGACTCAAAATGACTGGAATCTGCATACTGAATAACTACTGTAATTGTTTCATCTCCTTCAGAATCATAATAGACTTGGCTGCTCCACGGCTTTTTTTGAATTTCCAGATTTTCATTGTGGTAAATTTCTACCAATAGCCGATCAACTTCTTCAGGTTTAAATTCTGTTGAATCTCGTTGTATCGAAATCTTAAGATTCTCACCAATTTTTAACTCTACTCGATAGCCAGCAAAGAAGTTGCCATTCCCATAATTCGAAACGCGTTCTGCCATTCCATCGCCTATTGACGTAACTTCTTTAAGTGCAGCAGTTTTCTGATCTTCAAGAAGTATTTGCTCCTGCTCGGTCAAGTCGCGATAAAGAATTTCTCGAGCTGTGGGTTTTAGAATAAAGTCAAAATAACTGGGGTGGTTATAGAAGAGATAGATTCCTGTCGCTGCAACAGCAAGCACAAAAATGAAAAAAAAGAGTTTACCCTTACGCAAATCTATATTGATAGAAATGCGTCAATCACCTCACTTATTCTCGTGGAACTGGGGCGACTGGCATTACTATCAACTAGACGTCCATTTTTATCAAACAACATATAGCGAGGTATAGTACTCACGTTATTTGTCTGAAAAAGTTTTGCCTTTGGGTAATTACGAGCGAGATAACTGTTTTCGGTCAACTGGAATTGTTGCGTAGCGCTTTCCCAGGCTTTGTTGTTACGGTCTATGGATACGTAGATAAAATCAACATCTTTGTTCTTATACTTCTCTTGAAGTTGATGTGACGCAGGCATTTCTGCTTTGCAGGGACCGCACCAGCTCGCCCAGATATCCATATAGACTAACTTCCCTTTATGACTAGCAATCACATCTTGAAGGGAGTGATAATTGTCATTCAAA
The DNA here is from genome assembly GCF_002117125.1 of Nonlabens spongiae. Taxonomy (NCBI): domain Bacteria; kingdom Pseudomonadati; phylum Bacteroidota; class Flavobacteriia; order Flavobacteriales; family Flavobacteriaceae; genus Nonlabens; species Nonlabens spongiae. The sequence goes on along the minus strand of NZ_CP019344.1, from coordinate 2,614,877 downwards.
TCGCTCATGTGCACGACTTCATTTGTAGACGTATCAACATCTGCAAAGCGCTTTGTGGTTTCTTTTTTTGCTGGCTCCACATTCTCATTACAGGAAACCATCAATAAAGCCACAATCAAAAAAACAGAAAACCTCATAATCGAATTTTAGGAAAACAAATATCTTACTAATTCCTCAATCTTTGAAAAAGCGTGTATCTGAATGCCCTTATTATTGAATTTCTGCTTTACAGGAGCAACAAATATTTTCTCAAAACCTAGTTTTTCTGCCTCGTTGATGCGTTGATCCAATCGCGATGTGGGTCGTATTTCACCTGCCAGACCTACCTCAGCACAAAAACAATGACTTGACGAAAGTTCTAGATCAAAGTTTGAGGATAAAATTGCTGCGACAACAGCAAGATCTATTGCTGGGTCGTTGACCTGAATCCCACCCGTTATATTTAGAAAAACATCCTTTTGCCCGAGTTTGAAACCTGCACGTTTTTCCAAAACTGCCAAGATCATATTCAGCCGTTTTAAGTTGTAACCTGTGGCGCTGCGCTGTGGCGTTCCGTAGACTGCCGTGCTGACAAGCGCTTGCACTTCAATCAAAAGCGGTCGCATGCCTTCCATAGTTGCCGCTATGGCCGTACCACTAAGTGCAACATCTTTGTTGGAGATCAATATTTCACTCGGATTTGCCACTTCTCGCAAGCCGTGACCAAGCATCTCGTAAATACCTATTTCATGCGTGCTCCCAAAACGATTTTTCAGCGATCTTAAAATTCGATAGGTGTGATTGCGATCTCCTTCAAACTGCAAAACCGTGTCCACCATGTGTTCTAAGATTTTAGGACCAGCGATATTCCCGTCTTTAGTAATATGACCTATAAGCAGCACTGGTGTTGCCGTCTCCTTTGCAAACTTGATAAGCTCTCCCGTACATTCCCTGATCTGGGAAACGCTTCCCGCGGTGCTCTCGACATGATCTGTCTGTAGAGTTTGAATGGAATCTATAATCAGAACTTCTGGTTCCAACTCTGTAATTTGTCTAAAAATTTTTTGCGTTTTGGTCTCTGTCAGAATATAGCAGTCAGATGCATCTTTTTTGATTCGGTCTGCGCGCATTTTGATTTGTTGCGCACTCTCCTCTCCCGATACGTACAGCGTTTTAAAGGGTAGATTTAAGCAAACTTGTAGTAATAAAGTGGATTTTCCGATGCCAGGCTCACCACCTAACAAAGTGATTGAGCCAGGCACGAGACCTCCGCCCAGCACTCTATTGAATTCAGCATTTGCAGTGTTGAGTCGTGGACTTTCGGTTGCGTCTATTTGCGAGATCAGTGTGGGTTTGTTGTTACGCTTTCGCGAAAGCGTGCCCTCGTCTCCCTCCTGTTTCCAGGATCGTGATTCTCTCTTTTCTACAACTTCTTCAACTATGGTATTCCACTCCTTACAAGAATTGCACTGTCCTTGCCATCTTGCGTATTGAGCACCGCAATTCTGACAGAACCATGTGGTTTTGGTTTTGGCCATTAATTTCTTTCCTCGGCTTTTAAAATTTCTAGTTTATCCAAAACGTTAGTCTGAGTGATACCGGCAGCTGGCTCAAGAGTATAAGCTTCATTCAACAGGTCTATTGCTCTAGGTATGCGCCCTATTCCCTCATAACCTAAGGCCTGCAGATAAGGACCGTAGGCAAGTTCAGGATATTCCTTTGAAGTAAGACTACCTAAGTTGATCATCTCATCCCAGTCCTCACGGTTTTTAAGAAAAGATGCGATCGTCGCTATGTCGATAAGTCTTAATTTCATTTGAATGCCATAAACCTCTTCTATGAATTTGTATTTCTCTTGAAGTACTTTGACAACGCTTACCTTAGACTTATCACGTTTTTTCTTTTTCTTCTTTTTTTCTTTTTTGTCCTCTGCATCTTCATCAGATTCTTCATCTAACATATCTTCCTCCATCATTTCCTCTTCTGCAGCTATTTGTACGTCTTCCTCCACACCAGCTTTGTATAGCGCCTGCTCATCGATCATGCCGTATTCCTGAAAAGAGTATTGAAGCCCTCTTGAAATAGCATCAACGGCAACAGAATATTTATTGCTGTTTGCAATCTGCTCATGTTTCATGTTAAGGTTCTCACGACCTATGAAGAGTGAGTCTGTAATCGTGTCAAAGAAAGTACCATCCACGTCAGTCGTCTCTGGAGTGCCTACATAAAAATAGGTATACTCTTGCTGATCACCCATTTTACGAACTAGGTTTTCTTCAACCAGTCTTGAGTATTCTGGTGCTATTTGAATGAAAGCATTAACTGGAACTTTTTTCCTGAGCAAATAGTAAGCTGATAAGTTTGCCGTGATATCCTTACCTATTATTACTGTAAAAGGTGTCACACGGTATTCTTCCATCATGGTACCTCTTAATTCCATGAGAAAATCCATGAATTTCTGACCTCGCTCACCGGGCAGTCCAGTTTTGTAGTCTATGGCAGCATCATCATACCTACTTTCTTTCATGTTTACTCCTACTACAAAAGATTCAGGCATTTGATCCCAATAAGAAAGGTAATCTACATTACCAGCAACCGGTTCAAACAAATAATCCCCATCAAGTACAATAACTAACGGATAGGTTTTATCTGGATTCTTGTTATAACTGCGTGGTTTTAAAATTTTTACTTGTCGCTCTTCATCAAGTATCTCACTAGGATAAGTGCGATACAAAGCCTGAGAGTAGGCAAGTGCACAAAAAAATAATGCGAGAGAGGTTAGTGTAATTTTTTTCATGGATTGGAAATTTGCCTATAAATGTAATTCATTTACCAAATAATCGGGAATTAAATGAAATAAGCATCAAAGAAATCAAACCGTAAACGATCACCAGCAAGGTCTGTGACAACCATAATATCCAACCTATGCTCGTCCCTAAAATCTCAGAATACCCAAACAACAGTAGCACTTGAGCGATAAGATAAGGGTATGCACCAAAGCCGCCGTTTACAAAAGCTACTGAGAAACTCCCGGCTACAAAAGCAGATAAGACAGCTGGTAACGCAATGCTATCAAATCCTTCCAATGAATGAAAACATACATAGAACATGAGGACATACATCGCCCAAATGAATAATGTATGTAGTAAGTAAAGCATTTTCTTTTCCATTGTCCAAATGGTCTGGAAGCCTTCTTTCAATCCACTGATAAAATTTTTAATTAGCTGAAAGACTTTGAATCTCTTTGCTGCCCAGTAAAATGTTACAAAAAGAACAACCACAACTATTAGGAACACAGCAAGAGTTCTTATGTCTGTCTCATTGAGTAATACCTCTAAACGTTCAGAAAAAAAAGGTAGAAGCTCTTCTGCTGCCAGCGACAGGGCGATGCAGGTAATAATGAGCAATACAATGAGATCAAGAACACGCTCTGCTATTATCGTTCCCAGACCTCTATCCATGGAAATCCCATTAGTTTTGCGAATCACTCCAGCACGAGCGACCTCACCTCCTCTGGGCACAAACAAATTCACTATGTAACCCGTGCCTATTGCAGCAACATTAGTCAAAAAGCTGGGCTGATTCTTAAACTTAGACAACATGTAATTCCAGCGCCAGGCCCTTGAAAGATGACTCGCTAACGCCATGATTACACTAAGAATCACGTATGAGTAATCAGCTCCTTTTATACTGTTGTAAACTACTGTTCTTTCTTCATCTGTGAAGCTGGAATAGGGAAGGTAAACGAGATAAGCACCAAGTAATAAAGGCACAACCCATTTTAAAACTTTGAAAAGCTTGTTTTTCAATTCTAGGTAAGGGTGTTATCCTCCTCATTAGGAAAAAGCAAGGTAGGCTTAAAGCCCTTTGCCTCTTCCATGGTCATTTGCGCGTAAGTTATAAGGATCAAAACATCTCCTTTTGATACAAGGCGGGCAGCCGCACCATTTAAGGTTATTTCACCGCTTCCTCTAGGGCCAGGAATGGCATAGGTTTCTAATCTATTTCCGTTATTGTTATTAACGATTTGAACCTTTTCACCCTCTACGATGTTTGCGCCATCCATAAGGTCTTCATCAATTGTGATGCTACCTATGTAATTCAGGTCTGCGCCTGTAACTTTCACCCTGTGGATCTTGGATTTTACGACTGTAATCAACATGTTGCAAAGATACAATTCTCCTTAGTTATGTATAATTATTAAATTGATCCTATGAATTGTAGCTTATCAATGTAGTGATAGCCTTTAACTTGATGTGAATGGAATATTATTTCGCTTTCGCGAAAGCGTACCTATCAATAAAATAGAACTAAGACAGCTTCATATTATCGATAAGACGCACGCCGTCTACGTGAGCTACTACAAAAGCACGAAGACCTTTTTGCGGCATCTCAGCAGGAGGTGCTGTTTCTAGATCAACTTCCCTAGCGATGGTAAAATATTCCAGATCTAAATTTTCAATTTTATCATAGGTCTGTTCAACCGTTTTTTGAATGCGGTCATATTTTCCAGAGGCATACATCTCCTTTGCCAGCAATAGCGATTGGTAGATTTTTGCAGCGGTAATCCATCCCAAATCAGTGAGCCTGCCGTTCCTGGAGCTACGCGCCAGTCCAGAGTCCTCACGGCTTATAGGACAACCTATAATTTCAAGATCCAGAGCCAATTGTTCTCTGAGCGATTTGACGATTTGGAGCTGTTGAAAATCTTTCTCCCCAAAGTAGGCTCGAGCGGGTTTAAAGAGATGAAAAAGAAATTCTAATATGGTACCTACCCCATCAAAATGACCAGGTCTACTGGCTCCTTCCATTTTATTTTCTAATCCACCGTAAGCGTAGTGTTTTGCTATAATTTGATCGCTGTAAACATCATCAACATCAGGAGTGTAAATAATGGTTTGCTCCTTATCAAAATGTGAATATATGAGTTCAATATCCTTCCCCACATTACGAGGATATTTATCCAAATCAGTTGAATTGTTGAATTGGGTGGGATTTACAAAAATGCTTACTGCGAGAACGTCATTTTCAAGAGCAGCTGTTTTCATCAAAGCAATGTGCCCATCGTGAAGAGCTCCCATGGTGGGTACAAAGCCTATGCTTAAATCCTCACTTGCCAGGGCTTTGATCTTTATTGCAACTTCATTTTTGCTTTTGAAAACCATAATCTCAAATAATGACAGCCTACAAACATAAGCTTTAAGAGTTAATGTGCAAGATTTTACTTATTTTTGCAACTTGCTAAAAACAAGGCATTAGAAATCAATTTATGAAGGAAAAAAGAGTTTTATACGTATCGTCAGAAGTCATCCCCTATCTACCAGAAACTGAGGCATCTTCCATGTCTTATTTTGCACCTAAAATGGTGAATGATCGTGGCGGACAGATCCGTATCTTCATGCCGCGATTCGGTAACATAAACGAAAGAAGGCATCAGCTTCATGAAGTGATTCGTTTAAGCGGTATGAACCTAATCATCAATGATTTAGACATGCCCCTTATCATCAAGGTAGCTTCCATCCCAAAAGAAAGAATGCAGGTTTACTTTATTGATAACGAAGATTATTTTAAAAGAAAAGCAACCCTAACTGATGAAAACGGCGACCTCTTTGAGGATAATGATGAACGCGCGATTTTCTTTGCAAAAGGGGTTATCGAAACAGTCAAAAAACTTAACTGGGCACCAGATATCATTCACGTTCACGGCTGGCTAGCCGGATTGCTACCCCTATACCTTAAAAACTATTATGGAAATGATCCTTTATTTGAGGATAGCAAAATAGTGACATCTATTTACAATCAATCTTTTGAAGGAGCGTTAGATGCAGAGATGATCGAGAAATTAAGGTATGATGCGCTAGACGAGGAAATGATTGCACCTTTTGAAGAAGCTACTTATAATAACATCATGAAAAGCGCTATAGCTAACAGTGATGCAATCATTAAAGGTAGTGAAGACCTATCTGAAGAATTAGACGGGTTTATTGATGCTCAAGAAAAACCAGTCCTTAAATATTACAGCCCTGAAGAGTTTGCTGATGCCTATGAAAATTTCTATCTGTCTCAAGTTTTAGAAGAAGAGGAAGAATAAGAAAAATTGCATGAAAAATTTAAAGTGGAGCATATTGATTTTATGCTCAATTACGGCAGTATTGTGGTCTTGTGATGACGATATTGATAATTTGGGTGATACGATTGTCGGAGTTGATCCTAACGAAACAATTAGATCTAGGGAAGTAGATGTTAAAGCTTTTTCTACTCCAGTAAACCCTGTTCAAACTAATAATTTTGGTTCGTATAAATTAGGAACCTATGAAGACCCTGTTTACGGTCGCTCTACTTATTCCATAGTTTCACAGGCGGTGCCATCGTTTTTAAATCCTGATTTTACCGGTACTGATGATAATCAGACTCCTCCAGTGCTTAAAAGTGCATATTTGGAGATTCCTTACTTTTCAAGAGCTACAGGTGTGGACGGAGAAGAGACGTCCTACGAATTAGATTCTGTCTACGGCTCTGGCTTAGTTAATCTCAAGGTGTTTAGAAACAAGTTTTTTTTGAACAATTTTGATTCTGAAGACCTATCTGAAAATGCAATTTATTATTCAGATCAAAAAAATCAAATCGAAGATGTAACTATCAGTTCAAACCCTGAGATTCTTTTCGAAAAAGTAGGCGTACCAATAGATCCAAGTGAAGTAATTATTACAGAGGATCAAGATACAGTAGCTAGAAAAACTCCTAGATTGAGACTTGATCTTTTATCTTCCGATGGCATTTCTAATAGCGAAGCTTATTGGAGTGATATTTTATTTAATCAACCTGTTGCCTATAGAAGTGCTACAAATTTCAAAAACTTCTTCAGAGGTATATATATAGTTGCGGAAATACCCTCAGGAAGTGGGCCAACCTTGGTTTATTTGAACATGGAAGAAGCATCCATTATCTTTTCGATTGATGTGACTCTAACAGATCCAGAAGAACCAATAGCTTCGGAGTTTAGATTTGACCTACATCAGAACAACGTAGGTTCTGCCATCTCCGTGAACTATATTGATTCACAGATAACACCGAACATACAAACAGAAATAGAACAAAGTTTTCAGCCGCAAAATGGTTCAGAAAACCTGTATCTCAAAGGTGGTCCAGGAAGTTTGGGACTTTTAGACCTATTCGGAGAAGACCTGGACGATAATGGTATAGCCGATACCCTAGAAGAAATCATATCGAACAGAACATTAATAAATGATGCGATCCTAACATTCTATGTGGATCAGGATGTTGTAAGTGGTGGAAGAACCGAGCCTGAGCGTATTATCATATATAATTTTGATACAGGTCTGCTGCTGGCTGACTATAATATCGTTAATGAGCTTAGTGGCATTGATAATAATCTAGCTCACTTAGGCAGATTAGAAAGAATTGATGACAACGATGAAACTTCAGCTGGTATCAAATATCAAATTCGTATTACAAACCATTTGAACGCAGTAATCAGTGAGGCATTAAATGATGATATTCCTATAGATGAAAAACTTGGCAATGCTCGTCTAGCTCTTGCGATAAGTCAAAATACGGGTGCTTTAGGCACATCACTAGTAAAAGATCAAATTACTCCCATCGAAATCGAAAGGGTATTGCAGAGCAGTGCTATTTCTCATGAGGGAACAGTACTACACGGTTCTCAATCTTCAGAGATTGATAAAAGACCTAAGTTGACCATTTATTATTCAACTCCCAACTAAAAGACAATATTATGTGTGGAATCGTAGGCTACATTGGGCATAGGGAAGCTTATCCCATCGTTCTCAACGGCTTAAAAAGGCTTGAGTATCGCGGCTATGATAGTGCTGGTATAGCGCTGTATGATGGTACTGATCTCAATTTCAATAAAACAAAAGGTAAAGTTGCCGACCTTGAAAAAAAGTTTGAAACTGAAACAAATACTAAGGGTTGTATAGGTATCGGTCACACCCGCTGGGCAACTCACGGAGTACCAAATGATGTGAACTCACATCCTCATTTTTCAAATAGTGGTGATCTAGTGATCATTCATAATGGAATTATTGAAAACTACGAGCCACTTAAGCAGGAGTTGACTAATCGAGGCTTCACATTTAAATCTGACACTGACACAGAAGTCTTAGTCAATTTGATTGAAGATGTGATGAATAATGAGAAGGTCAAACTGGGCAAAGCTGTTCAAATAGCCCTGAATCAAACAATCGGAGCTTACGCGATAGCGGTTTTTGATCGTAACAAACCTAATGAGATTGTAGTGGCCCGTTTAGGATCTCCACTTGCCATAGGCATCGGTGAAGATGAGTTTTTTATCGCTAGCGATGCCTCACCATTCTTAGAGTTTACCAAAGATGCCGTTTACCTTGAAGATGGAGAAATGGCAGTTATCCGTACGCATAAGGAAATGAAGATCAGAAAAATCAACGATGATAGTCTCGTTGATCCATATGTTCAAAAACTTCAAATGAATCTGGAGCAAATTGAAAAAGGAGGTTATGATCACTTCATGCTTAAGGAAATCTATGAGCAACCTGACGCGATAACTGACACATTCAGAGGCAGGATGCTTGTTGATCAAGGCATTATTAAAATGGCCGGTATTGATGATCACATGGACAAATTCCTCAACGCTAAGCGTATTATTATCGTTGCTTGTGGGACAAGCTGGCACGCCGGGCTGGTTGCTGAATATATATTTGAGGAACTTGCTCGCGTTCCTGTAGAAGTAGAATACGCTTCAGAATTTAGATATCGCAACCCTGTGATAGATAAAGAGGATGTACTTATCGCCATCTCCCAAAGTGGTGAGACTGCAGACACAATGGCTGCAATCAAACTTGCTAAAGAAAGTGGAGCATTCGTATTTGGGGTATGCAATGTAGTTGGCAGTTCCATTTCACGTGAGACCCACGCTGGTGCCTATACTCACGCAGGCCCAGAAATAGGCGTTGCTTCCACAAAAGCATTTACCACACAAATTACCGTTTTAACGCTAATAGCTTTACAGCTAGCAAAGAAAAAAGGCAAGATTTCAAATTCTGAGTTGCACAAACACCTTGTAGAACTGGAAAGTATTCCTGCCAAGGTTGAAAAAGCACTAGAATCAAACGAGCATATTGAAAAAGTCGCAAATACCTATAAAAACGCATCTAATTGCCTGTATCTAGGTAGAGGTTTTAATTTCCCAGTGGCTTTAGAGGGCGCTTTGAAACTTAAAGAAATAAGTTATATCCACGCAGAGGGTTATCCAGCTGCTGAGATGAAACATGGTCCCATTGCTTTGATTGATGAGAATATGCCCGTTGTGGTTATTGCTACCCGCAAAGGTCATTATGAAAAAGTAGTGAGCAATATTCAAGAGATTAAGTCGAGAAGTGGTAAAATTATAGGGATCGTCACTGAGGGTGATGTAGACGTGCGCAATCTTGCTGATCACGTGATTGAGGTTCCTGACACAACTGAATTCTTAACACCGTTGCTTACGACTATTCCTTTACAGCTATTGTCTTATCATATAGCAGTACAATTAGGGAAAAACGTGGATCAACCTCGTAATTTGGCAAAATCTGTTACTGTAGAATAGTTTACCACAAGTTTATTTGTAATCAAGCCTTAACATTCTCGTTGAGGCTTTTTTTTATTTACGCTTTCGCGAAAGCGTAAATTCCACAAATCACCAGAAAACACAGGAATTTTGATCCAATATTGTTAAACTGATTTTTTTTGAAAATCGGTCTATTATTGTAAGCTTCAATGCAGTATCTTTGCGCCTTGAAAAACGACCCTTAAAGGTCGTAACATTTTAAGCTTTAAATCATTAGATAAATGTCTCAGATTACAGGTAGCGTATCACAGATCATAGGACCCGTGGTAGATGTAACGTTTGATAGTGCGGATGGCGCACTCCCTAAAATTTATGATTCACTTGAAGTTACTCAAAGCGATGGTTCTTTGCTTGTACTTGAGGTTCAATCACACATAGGTGAAAGCACCGTCAGAACTATATCAATGGACTCAACCGATGGTTTGAGCCGTGGTACCGCTGTAAGTGCAACCGGTAACCCTATCCAGATGCCAATAGGCGAAAATGTTTATGGTCGCCTATTTAATGTAATAGGTGATGCCATCGACGGTTTAGGAGACTTGCCTAAGAGTGGAGAAAATGGTTTGCCGATCCACAGATCTGCACCAGATTTTGATCAATTATCTACTTCTACAGAAGTTCTTTATACAGGTATCAAAGTAATCGACCTTATCGAGCCTTATGCAAAAGGTGGGAAAATTGGACTATTCGGTGGAGCTGGTGTAGGTAAAACGGTACTTATCCAAGAGCTGATCAACAACATCGCAAAGGGACACGGTGGTCTTTCCGTATTTGCAGGTGTAGGTGAACGTACTCGTGAAGGAAATGACCTACTCCGTGAGATGCTTGAGTCAGGAATTATCAAATATGGTGATGATTTCATGCATTCTATGGAAGAAGGAGGCTGGAATTTGCAGCAAGTTGATAAAGAAGCGATGAAGGAAAGTAAGGCGACATTTGTTTTTGGACAGATGAATGAACCACCAGGAGCTCGTGCTCGTGTGGCCCTTTCTGGTCTTACCATTGCAGAATACTTCCGTGATGGAGCTGGCGATGGACAAGGTAAAGACGTTCTTTTCTTCGTTGATAATATTTTTAGATTTACACAGGCTGGTTCTGAGGTATCTGCACTTCTAGGCCGTATGCCATCTGCCGTGGGTTATCAACCTACACTTGCAACAGAGATGGGTGCGATGCAGGAGCGTATTACTTCTACTAAAAGAGGTTCCATTACTTCTGTTCAAGCGGTATATGTACCTGCGGATGACCTTACCGACCCTGCACCAGCAACGACGTTTGCTCACCTAGATGCAACAACTGTATTATCTCGTAAGATTGCAGAGCTAGGTATCTACCCAGCGGTGGATCCTCTAGACTCCACATCACGTATTTTGACTCCAGAAATTCTTGGAAACGAGCATTATGACTGTGCTCAAAGAGTAAAAGAGTTATTGCAACGCTACAAGGAGCTTCAAGATATCATCGCTATTCTAGGTATGGAAGAATTGTCAGAAGAAGACAAACTTGCCGTTTCCCGTGCAAGACGTGTACAACGTTTCCTTTCTCAACCTTTCCACGTTGCAGAACAGTTTACAGGTCTTAAAGGAGTTCTTGTTGATATTAAAGATACGATCAAAGGCTTTAATATGATCATGGACGGTGAATTGGATCATCTACCTGAAAGTGCCTTTAACCTGAAAGGAACCATTGAAGAAGCTATTGAAGCTGGAGAGAAGATGCTTGCTGAAGCATAATAAAGAAACTGATAAAAGTTTATCATGGTTTTAGAAATTGTAACACCGGAACATACCATTTTTAAAGGAGAGGTAGAGTCTGTTTCTGTTCCCGGAGTAAATGGTCAGTTTCAAATGCTCGACAACCACGCTCCCGTAGTTTCTCTTCTTACTGAAGGTTCTGTCAAGATTTTTGGAAACGTTAACCTTACTGAAGAGAATTCAAACCACTTTCTAAAAGAAGATGGCACAACTAATTTTCATATCAGCGGTGGCGTACTAGAAATGAAAGACAATAAAGCTATTGTTCTAGCAGACTAGTATTTTAGTACCTTTTACAATCTCATAAAAAGCCTCGGGAAACCGAGGCTTTGCATTTTATTTTATTCCGTGTTTAGGAGCACTACTGCCTGCCTTTAATATTTCCTATCTTTACCAATTACAGAATTCGTCAACCCAGTATTATAAATATATGGGTTTCAATATATAATGGATAATGAGTTGTAGTAGTTGTGGAACTGGTGGTGATGCTCCACGCGGTTGTAAAAATAATGGTACTTGCGGCACCTCGGGCTGTAACAAGCTTACGGTTTTTGATTGGTTGTCAAATATGGAACTCCCAGAAGGGCAAGAACCTTTTGATTTTGTTGAGGTTAGGTTTAAAAATTCCCGCAAAGAATTTTATAAAAATTCAGAAAACCTACCCCTTAAGATAGGAGATGTTGTTGCTACAGAAGCTAAAACCGGTCACGACATCGGTATAGTAACGTTAACGGGAGAGCTCGTACGGGTTCAAATGAAACGCAAACGAGCTAAAACCAAAGGTGAGCATTTCCCTGAGATTTACCGTATTGCTAATCAAAAGGATATCGACACCTGGCAAGCCTCTAGGGAGCGTGAAGAACCCATGAAAATCAAGGCTCGGGAAATAGCCATCAGGCTCAATCTGAAAATGAAAATTTCAGATATAGAATTTCAGGGCGATGGTTCTAAAGCCACCTTTTACTACACGGCTGATGAACGTGTGGACTTCCGTGAGCTTATCAGGGAATATGCCAGCACGTTCAGAACCCGCATTGAGATGAGGCAAATAGGTCTACGTCAAGAGGCAGCAAGATTAGGTGGAATAGGATCGTGCGGTAGAGAGTTATGCTGTAGTACGTGGCTTACGGACTTTAGATCTGTAACAACGGGTGCAGCACGTTACCAGAACCTATCGCTCAATCCTCAAAAACTTGCTGGTCAATGCGGTAAACTCAAATGTTGTCTCAACTATGAGCTAGATACTTATCTTGATGCTCTCAAAGATTTCCCTAAGCAGAACCAAAAACTCTACACAGAAAAAGGTGTTGCCCTGTGCCAGAAAGTGGACATTTTCAAAGGAATAATGTGGTATTGTTATGAAGGCGAATGGACCAACTGGCACTCCCTAACGACAGATCAGGTTCATGAAATCGTCAAAAAGAATAAAACAAAAGAAAAGGTAGCTGGCATTGAGCAATATGCAATCCAGCTGGAAGTTGAAGATGTAAGTTTTGAGAATGTGGTAGGACAAGATAGTCTAACACGTTTTGACAAACCCAAGCGCAGCCGCAACAAACGCAAGAAAAAGAGGAATAAGCCTGGGGCCAGTACCAGTAAATCTAATAATTCAGACAACAAGCAAACTGCAGGTAAAAAGCAGAATCAAAATAATAGACACCGTAGGAAAAGATCTAATCCTAAGAATCAAAACAAGTCGTAAATGAAATTTCAATTTTCCTTTATCCTGCTTGTTACAATAGCTTTATCATCTTGTGATGAATCACACGTGATGAGTGATTCCCAAGCTTTTGATACTGCAAAATGGCGTTTAGATCATCCCGTTGTATTCTCATTCAATCCGCCTGATACGATCAACGATTACAACCTGTTTATCAATCTTAGGAACTCTGAGAAATATGTTTTCAATAACATTTATTTAATTTCACAGATAAAATTTCCTGAAGGCAAGACCGTTGTAGATACGCTGGAATACCTCATGGCAAACCCTCAAGGAGAGTTTCTGGGCAAAGGTTCAAGAGATGTGTTTGAAAACAAGTTGTGGCTTAAGGAAGGTGTACGCTTTCGCGAAAGCGGAACCTATCAACTCATACTCAGTCACGCTACCAGAAAAAACGGAGAGGTAAAAGGAGTTACTGAACTAGAGGGCATTCTCAACGTGGGATACAGTATTGAAAAACAAAATCAGTCAGATGGCAACGAGTAAAAAGAAGACTGCGGCTAAGGGGAAAAATAATAAACCTGAAAACAACAGAAAGAATATTCTGCTGTTTTGGAAACTGGTAGGACTGGGTCTAGGAATGGTAGTGCTACTATTTATGCTGGCCGCGTGGGAAGTTTTTGGTGACTTGCCAGACCATACCGCCCTGGAAAATCCACAAACAGAACTCGCTACAGAAATCGTTACCGCAGACGGTAGAACACTGGGCTCCTTCTATACAGACAATAGAAAACCCGTAAAGTATGAAGACCTGCCTCAAAATCTGATCGATGCATTAGTATCAACTGAAGATGAGCGCTTTTTTGATCATAGCGGTATAGACGGTTATGGAACGACTCGTGCAGCAGTTTTTTTAGGTCAGCGAGGAGGCGCAAGTACCATCACGCAGCAATTAGCCAAACTTTATTTCACTGAAGAACCCAGCCGAAATACTGTAGACCGTATCATCCAGAAAATAAAGGAATGGATCATCGCGACGCGCTTGGAAAAACAATACACTAAAGAAGAGATTCTTACTCAGTACCTAAATGAATTTGACTTTTTGTATCAAGCCATAGGAATTAGATCTGCGGCTAATATTTACTTTGATAAAGAACCCAAAGATCTAACCGTATCTGAAAGTGCGGTATTTGTAGCCATGCTCAAAAATCCAGCTCTATTTAATCCTAGACGTACTGAAGCAAGTCGAGAGAATGTTCTGATGAGGCGTAATCAGGTGTTTGTACAAATGGTTCGTAATGATAAAATGACCGAAGAAGTAAAAGACAGCCTCAAACAAATTCCGATAAAACTAGACTTTCAATCTGCAAGTCACAATGAGGGAATGGGAACCTATTTCCGTGAATACCTACGTAGCTGGCTTACCGATTGGGCTCGTGAGAATGTTAATAAGGATACGGGAAAACCCTATAACTTATACAACGATGGCCTTAAGGTTAACACTACCATCGATTACCGATTACAGAAGCATGCAGAAGATGCCATGCTTGCCCACATGGAAAATCTCCAGGCAGAATTTGACCACCAGATGAAGCGTAACAAAACCGCTCCATTTTCTGATTTGGATCAAAAGCAGATTGACAGAGTGGTTAAACGAGCTATGGTACGTTCTGAACGCTGGAAGCTTTTGAAAGCTAAAGGTTTGAGCGATGAAGAAATCGAGAAAAGCTTTGACAAAAAAACAGAAATGACTGTTTTTGACTGGAAGTCTGAAAACCGAGAGAAGGATACGCTCATGACTCCGCGAGACAGCATTCTTTATTATAAGCAGCACCTGCGCTCAGGTATGATGTCCATTGAGCCGCAAACGGGTCATGTAAAAACTTGGGTGGGCGGTTACAATCATAAGTACTTCAAATACGATCACGTTGAGAAAGGAAAAAGACAACCTGGATCTACATTCAAGCCGTTCTTGTATGCGACCGCGATAGACCTTCTAAATTACTCGCCTTGTAAGGAATTTCCTGATGGTGAGTATACTATACCAGCAGGGAAATGGGGAAATACTAAAGACTGGACTCCAGGAGATTCTAGTGGGGATTACGGTAATATTTTAACGCTTACACAAGCTCTAGCTAAATCAAAAAATACGATCTCAGCGAGATTAATGGATGAAGTCGGGCCTCAAGCCGTTATAGATCGAGTAAGTCAGCTAGGCATAGATACAAGCAACTTTGATGCTGTTCCATCGCTTGCTCTGGGAACTTCAGATGTGAATTTATTTCAAATGGTAGGGGCTTATGCTGTATTTGCTAATCAAGGCATCTATAATGAACCTGTACTAGTAACTAGTATTGAAGATAAAAATGGTACTCTGTTATATCAATACACTCCAGAGAGCAAGGATGTAATGAATGAAGAAACGGCTTATGTGACCGTTAAATTGATGGAAGGTGTAACTCGCGGCGGTAGTGGGACTCGTTTGAGAGGTGATAGCGAGTATCTCAAAAAAACAGCCTTGTATAAGGAGATTATGACTGGCTATCCTTACAATTTCAAAAACGATATTGCCGGTAAGACCGGTACTACACAGAACAATTCAGATGGATGGTTCATGGGTATGGTTCCTAATCTGGTAACCGGAGTGTGGGTAGGCGGTGAGGACCGTTCAGTTCATTTTTCCAGCACTAGATATGGACAGGGTGCCTCAATGGCATTACCTATATGGGGTACATTTATGAAAAATGCCTATGCAGATGATAGGCTAGACATCTCTAAGGAATCTTTCAAAGAGCCTGAAGACCTCAGCATCACAGTTAATTGTAATGAGTATAAAAATTCTCAAGAAGGAGATCCGTTAGATGATGACAACGCGGTAGAAGGAGAATTAGAAATGTAGGGTATGATCAGTAAAATTGGCTTACAAAATCTTTTGTTTCTAGATATAGAAACAGTTCCGCAGCATGAAGATTTTAGTCAATTAGATCAGAATCTTCAAGAGCTCTACGCAAAAAAAACGCAGTACTTACGACGGGATGAGTACAGCCCGGAGGAATATTACGATCGCGCTGGTATATGGGCTGAGTTTGGAAAAATTATATGCATTTCAGTAGGCTATTTTGCAGAGCGCAGTGAGCGAGAGTTCAGAACACGTAGCTTCTATGGAGATGAAAAGTTGTTGCTTGAAGAGTTTACAAACTTGCTTAATGATCATTTTTCAAACCGTAATCACCTATTATGTGCTCACAATGGTAAAGAGTTTGACTTTCCATTTATTGCAAGACGCATGCTCATTCATGGTATGAGCTTACCAGAAAAATTAAATCTTTTCGGTAAAAAGCCTTGGGAAGTCCCCCATCTAGACACCTTAGAACTCTGGAAATTTGGCGATTACAAGCATTTCACAAGCTTGAAGTTACTGACGAGTGTCTTGAAAATTCCGTCACCTAAGGACGACATCGATGGTTCCCAGGTGCGCGATGTTTTCTACAAAGAAAAAGATATTGAACGTATCGTCGTATACTGCGAGAAAGACGTCATTGCTGTAGCGCAAGTAATTTTGCGCCTGAGAAATGAGGACTTATTAAAAGATCATGAGATTGTCCACAAATAAAATCTTATGTAATATTCAGAGACTTTGTATCAAGGTCCCGCAAAGAGAGCAGCATCTTGAACTCATTAAAAACATTTCGTTTCAGTGTTTTTCAAATGAAATTCTAGGCGTGGTAGGAGAATCTGGGAGTGGTAAATCTATTACGTTCAAATCTTTAATGGGTCTATTACCACAAACCTTAAATATTACAGCAGATCGGTTTGAGGTTTTGGGAGAGGACTTTTCATCTAAATCTGGAGTCATAACTGTAGAAAAGGGTTCATCTTTAGCACGCTTTCGCGGAAGCGAGATAAGCATGATCTTTCAAGAACCCATGAGCTCGCTCAACCCTACCAAAACCTGCGGTGTTCAAGTAAGCGAGATTCTTGAATTGCATACCGATCTAAACAAAAGGCATCGTAAAAGTGAGGTGCTGGATCTTTTTGCAAAAGTCAAACTTCCCGATCCAGAGAAAACCTTTCAAAAATACCCGCATGAGATAAGTGGCGGTCAGATGCAACGCGTGATGATCGCCATGGCTATTGCTTGTAAACCTAAACTCTTGATCGCTGATGAGCCCACAACGGCACTGGATGTAACCGTGCAACAGGAAATCATAAATTTGCTGAAGGAATTGCAGCACGAGTATGGTATGTCCATTATTTTCATATCTCACGACCTTGCCCTCGTGCAAAATATCGCAGACCGAATTATGGTTATGTTTAAAGGGCAAATTGAGGAAATAGGCTCTGCCAAACAAGTATTCAACAGTCCACAGGCAAATTATACTAAAGCTCTACTAGCCTCAAGACCCAAAACCAGTGAACGTTTAGAGCGCTTACCTACTGTAAAGGATTTTCTTGAAAACAACACAGGTTTTAGGGAAATTACCAGCGAGGCACGAAAATTAAGACTCAGGAAGATCTATGATCAACAACCCATTTTAGAGGTTCAGAATGTCTTCAAAGACTACTCGTTGAAAAAACAGCTTTTCAAAAAACAGGATTATTTCAGAGCTGTAAGTGATGTGAGTTTTCAGCTCTACCCTAAAGAAAGTCTCGGTCTTGTAGGAGAAAGTGGCTGCGGAAAAAGTACGTTGGGAAATATGATTCTAGGACTGCAATCAATCAGTGAAGGCAGTATATTATTTAAAGGACAGGACATAGCCAGGCTGGATAAGAAATCGATGAGATCTTTGCGCAAAGAGCTTCAAATTATTTTTCAAGATCCCTACTCATCATTGAATCCTAGGGTTACCGTGGGCAACTGTATTATGGAGGCCATGAAATGGCATGGGATAGGTGAAAATCGAAAAGATCGAGAACAAAAAACCAAAACCTTAATCAATCGAGTAGGGCTCGCTGAAAATTCCTTTTATAAATATCCACATGAGTTCAGCGGTGGACAAAGACAGCGTATAGGTATCGCCAGGACTATTGCTCTTGAACCGTCGTTAATTGTTTGTGATGAAAGTGTGAGCGCTCTGGATATAAGTGTTCAGGCTCAGGTTTTGAATTTGTTGAATGAACTTAAAGAACTTTATGATTTCAGCTACTTATTCATATCTCACGATCTTGCAGTGGTCAAATACTTTTGTGATCGCATCGTCGTCATGAACAAAGGCAAAATAGAAGAAATCAATGAGGCCGATGCTCTGTACGAAAATCCTAAAAAAGAATATACCAGAAAGTTAATTGCGGCAATCCCTGCGGTTTAACAGCACTCCACCACCTCATCATCTGCGACGGCATAAATCTTATTACCTTTAACTGGAGTCATGCAATACGTTCCTGTAAAATCTCCAAATGCAGGCAGTATCATGCCGGTCTCGCTTTGAAAAAAACATGGCAATTTTACTTTTTGCCTACCTACTCCCTGCAATTTTACCGCAGGATGAATGTGACCTGAAAAATTAAATCTTCCTGCTACTTCTTGTGGATGGTGCGTAAAATAGAATTTTCCAGCGTTGAGAATATCATAAGTTTTAATTCCCAGCGCTTTGAAATGATCACGAGAAATTATATCATGGTTTCCCATTACAAGAACGATTTCAATTTGCTGCATGCGCACCCATTGTTCAAAATAGTGCCACTCTGCATTTTGATAAGAGTGGAACAGATCTCCCAAAAACCAGATACTGTCAGGATTAAAATACTCAATCACCGCATTTAATTTGTCATACTCTACATCGTCTGCGGTGGAAGGAACTGCCATACCGTGTTTCCTGAAGTGGGCACTCTTGCCTAAATGCACATCAGCTAATAGCACCACGTCTTGCTCCTCCCAAAAACACGCTCCCGATGGGTGTAGCACAAAATTTTGATCGTGAATCTTAATTTCGAGTGGCGACATGATCAGTTTTCTAGAATCGGTAATCTACTGAAGCAATAAAATTAAATCCCGCTGCAGCAATTCCTGAAGAATAGGTTCGATAGCGCTGATCGGTAATGTTTTCAGCAATTGCGGTTACGGCAAGACTGTCGTTAATGGCATATCTAGATCTCAAGTTCAAGGTGTACCAACTAGGGGAGTACGGATTGCCATTGGTATCTAGAGCATAAAGGTAGGGCCTGCTTTGCTGACTGGGAGCTAAATCTTCAAAGTCTATGCTACCGTTAAACACCGCAAAAGCGTCAAGATCTAATTTTCCTAAGTCGATGATCGCATGAACATCTCCAAAATCTGGAGCCACATGTCTCACAGAGACCTTTGCGCCATCTTCTTCCTCTTGCTCTCCTTCTACGACCGTGTAATGACCAGCAAGTTGTAGGAATTCATTTACCTTAAAGTTCAGACCTAATTCCAGTCCATAAACCATAGACTCTTCAGCGTTTTGGACAGCCTGCACTCTACTTAGTTCGCCTTGGTAAACGATCTCTTCTTGACCGTTTAGGCTAAAGTCTCTAACTACTAGAGCGTCTTTCAAATACGTATAGTAGCCTGCGATATCCACATCAAATCGGTCAAAGAATTTTTTACTCACTCCCACCTCGTAATTGTAAGAGTATTCAGCCTCAATATCTGGGTTAGGAACTACGACCGTGCCCGGGCTCGGATCAAAGATTTTTCCAATATCATCAATATTAGGTGCTCTGAAAGCTGTACTCAGGTTTGTACGGATTTCCCAACTGTTCCCTGGTCTATAGGTCGCACCTAGGGCGCCAGTTAGTGCTCCCGTGTCAGCATGGGCTTTTTCAAATGGGAAATCAAAAAATGGTGTGTCAAAATCTGCGTCGATCCATATATGATTATACCTTAAACCAGATTGCAACGTCAGATCATCTCTCAACCTCCACTGATAGTTTGCATAAAACGCTAGTGATCTCCATGAAGAGCCATCAGGGTAACGAGATGCCGCATCTGCAGTAGCTCCATTGATAATATTAGTAAGGCTACCGTCTGAATCTACACGGTTATGCACAAACTCTCCACCGTAAAAGAGCGTGTTCTTCTTCTCGTCGTGTCTTTCAAAATCTATAGAAGCGATGTAAACATCTACTTCTTCAGCAGTCTTAAACCTATCTATTTCCTGAAAATCCCTCGTGATGCGACTTTCATTGAATCTTTGAAAAGCAGCGGTAAAGACCGCACGATCATAAAAATAGTTGTCAGCTTCGTGGTGAATCTTCCCGTTAAGAAACAACCATTTCTGTGGCCCGTAATACCACTCGGCGTTTCTGGGGTTTCCGCTTTCGCGAAAGCGGTCTAATGCATCATAACGATCCACATCACTGGTCGCTGTGTAAATGAGTGAAGCGTCATACCGCCATCTGGGGTTATCTTGAAACGAAAATTTTTGTAACAGATTGATCTGGCTGTAACCAGTCGGGACCTGTTCTCTAGGATCTGGATTTGAGACCAGAACATCCTCATCACCGTTGCGTATAACAAATGACTCCCTCAGATAATCGTCCGGGCCGTGACTACCCATTCTCAAATCGTTGAAAGAGTTTATGGTGATGCTGGTAGCACTGGCAAATTTCTTACGACCATATTTGAGATTAACATGAGCCGTATTTTCTTGATTTGCGGTTGCGTAGCGCAAAAGTGCATTTCCATGAAAAGCGGTGGAGTCTTGAGAAAATTTAGGTTGTGTAGTATAAAAATTAAGCACACCTCCTATGGCATCACTCCCGTAAACAACGCTGCCCGGGCCTAAAATTACCTCAGTACGCTCGATACTCAAGGGGTCGATAGATATGACATTTTGAAGATTTCCCGATCTGAAAATAGCGTTGTTCATGCGCACGCCATCAACCGTAAGTAGAAGACGGTTTGTTGAGAAACCTCTGATCATGGGACTACCACCACCTTGCTGGGATTTCTGGACGAAGACCTGGCCAGATTGCTGCAAAAGATCAGCACTGGTTTGTGGGTTTTGATTGAGAACCTGTTCTCTGGATTGGGATATGATCTTCTGGGGGATATCTTGTTTTCTTTGCTCAAATTTTGATGCAGAGAGAACAATGGGATCCATCGCTTCTCCATCTGGCATCATGCGCACCGTCCACTTAAGCTTATCTAATTCATTCTTTGAAAAATGAGCCGTTACATAGCTGGTACTTTTAAAATAGATTGCTTCCTGATCTTCAAAGGCATCTAAGCTCGCATTTCCAAATACATCAGTATATGCAACTGTTTTTTTTGATTTATTATAAATGAGCGCTGACACCACAGGCTCACCGCTAAAGCGATCCATAACTTTTACAGACTGGGCAGCGAGCAGTGAAACAAAACAAAATAAGGCAAGGAATAATAAAATTCTTCTCAACGGTCAAACAGTTGTTTCAAAATATCAAGGGAACTGGGTCTTTTAAAGGCGTGCAAATGTATCTGAAAATAGTCAATCAATAGATTGAGTAACCGAGAACGCTCTTCCCTATTCATTTTAATTTGCTCAACCTTATCAAAATTCATGCCGATGAAAGCCTTGAGAAGTGATGCCTCGATATCAGTAGAGTGATGTGGCTGTAGTCCATCATTATCAAAGTTTCCGTCTATCAAATTGAAATACGCGCCACTAAGCTCACCCTGAGGCTGAAAACCAAAATAGGCTGTAAGATCTAGTAAAACTTTAATTGAAAAATTTGAGATATGATCTGCTTGATCAAGGTATTTGAATGCATTTTGTAGATAGTCAAATAGCTCTTCATCAGCCGGTTGCTCGTTAAGCAACTGAGTAAGTATCTCAGAGAAAAACATGATGATGCTACTTTTGTATATATCTCGATCTATAGTCTCATAGGGGTAGTCCACCTGAAGATTTTTTAAATACTCAAGAGAGCCTTTATTCTTATGATCAGATTCAAGCATAACTTGTGTCAATGGCTGGAATTGAGCAATGCGTAGTTTTCCCTTTCGAGATTTGAGAACACCTTTAACCATATAAGAGTGCATTCCCAGCTCCCGAGAAAAAATGCGTGCAATTATATCAGCTTCACCATATTTAAGTTTTGAAATTACGAGAGCTGGAGTTCTTACTAACACAGTTATCTAATGATCATAAGCTTGAATACAGTGGTCTCGATGGTGTCATCTGTGTTTACTAATAAAAAATAGACCCCACTTGCCACCTTATTACCAGAAAAACTACGTGTATCCCATGGAATACTTCCTCCTTGTGAAATTGCCTCGTAAACTAGATTACCTTCAACATCTGTAATCTTTACGCGAGCTCTATCAGTCAACCCATCGATGATTACATTTCCATCAAAACCAGGTCGGACTGGATTGGGAAATGCAAAAACCTCTGTAAGATCTTCTCTCGGAGCGCTGGATCTAGCTCCTTGAAAGGATACAAGGCCGCCATCTGTTGCAAAATACACCTTCCCAGTGTTGAAGTCTATAGATATATCATTTACCGTATTTACCGGCAAGGGTGAGTTGTCTTTTGTAAACTGAAATATCGTTTCTTGTCCACTGGGAGAGAATAAATAAGCTCCAGAATCAGAGGTGGCTACCCATTTATTATTATTTCCATCAACTTCAATATCTAAGATTGCCTGATCAGCAAGAAGTTCTCTGGGGATTCCATTCTGATCTTCAATTATTATGGGGCGTGAATCCCTTACCTCTTCATCTAATATACTTGAAGGATTTGAGAGTACTCTTAATCCCAAGGTGGATCCTATCCATAAAGTATTATTTTGATCAATACGCAGTGCTCCTATATATGGATTGATTAAGTTTCCTTGTCCTACTTCATCTATAAGTTGTCCTACTTGATCAGTCGCTGGGTCAAATGCAAATAAACCTCTGCTCACTGTTCCCCAATAAACTCGACCAGCTGTGTCAAATTCAACCTTTGTTGATGAAATACCGGCAAATAAATCAGGAAACTCGTCATCAAAATCGAAGCCGGTCCACTGACTATTTTCAGCAAGTCGGTGAAGTGGTTCTTCTGAAATAGAATTAACAAACCAAAAATTACCTTGAGGATCAATTCCACTACTAGGTATACGGAAATGATCAACCTCACCTGTCAGCGGTGTCAACGAGCTATTAGTTTCATTATAATCAAATACATTAACCTCTGGTTCAAAATTCACTACACCATCCCTCATAGAGTTTATAAATACCTGTTCAGGGTTAGAGGGATTGATTAAAATGCTACTGACACTTCTAGGCATAAGTATATCCTCAAAGCTATAATTATCCCAAGGCTGCTCTTCTCTTAACCTACTTATCCCATAACTCTCTAGAGGGAAAGGATTGTAGAAAATATCATAATTCCCAAAACCTACCCATACCCCACTCTCTCCTGTGGTTACGGAAAACACTCCATTTTTAAGCGGTCCGTCTATTTCAATAAATTCAAAATCAAGTGTGTTCAAAAAGTCGATTCTCAAAAGACCGTTTTGTTCAGTACCTACATATAAATCGCCTCCACTTTGAGTCATACTTGTGAACTTATACTGCTCGCCATCAAGTCCATCTATTATGGTAACTTCAGTAAAGTTCCTGTCATAAACCTTGATTTGATTAGCAGAAAGTAAAAAAAGGTACTGACCAGTTTGGGCATAATCAAGAGCTCTCGTAGCTATTCTATCAGGTGTTCTTACAAATCTGTCATTATTCAATTCCCAAATAAACGGATTGATGTTAATCGCCAGCAATTCTTCATTAAATTCTACAATTGCATCCCAAGGAAAACCAATTACCCTGATCCAATTTGAAAAATCCAAAAGAAATGGGTCGGTTAGATCTGCTCTTAAAATTCCCGAATCAATGGTTGTAGCATAGAGCTGACCTTCAAAAAACTCTAACCCAGAGACTCTTACCTGGCTCCCTCCATCTCCTATAAAATAGGTGTCATTGAATTCTAATCGCTCAAGATCGTAGAGTGCCACACCAAATTCTGTAGCCATGTATAGCAGGTCACCTCTCTCAAAAAATCCATTGATCCTCTTTCTTTCGGCTGATATGGTTTGTTTGTCTGTGATTGCCACCTCGGTAGTCAGATCACCGTTATTGTCTAGAATTTGTAGAGTTCCATTTCTGTAACCTATTACAAGTTTCTCCTTACTCGTACTATAAAAAATGGTGCTGATCTCGTCTCCAAGAAGTCCATTTATAGTTGAGAGTGTTTCTGAGCTGTTTGAGACGGGATCAATGATTTTAATGGCATTAATGCCAGCTACGTAAATGCTCCCATCGCCACTTTCTACATCAACGATCTGTGAAAACGAGAAATAACCCTCCCACGATTCAGAAAAGTCTTGAGCCCTAGAAAGAGATGTGGCCAGCAGCAGAAAAAAAAAGAGATATTTCATTTAACAAGAACGTAGTTATAGCAATCTTATGATAGGCAAAAATAAAAACACCTTCAAATCTATGTGATTCAAAGGTGTTTTAAATTAATTACGCTTTCGCGAAAGCGAGATCACACAATACCTTGTGCTAACATCGCATCTGCAACTTTAACGAAACCGGCTATGTTTGCTCCCTTCACGTAATCAACAAAGCCATCTTTATCATTACCATATTTCACGCAGGCTTCATGAATATCGCTCATGATTCCGTGTAACTTGTTATCCACTTCCTCTGCAGTCCAGCTGTATCTTAAACTGTTTTGAGACATTTCTAATCCAGAAGTTGCTACACCACCTGCATTTGATGCTTTCCCAGGACTGAACAAAATTTTCTTGTCCAAGAAATGTTCTATTGCTTCTGGAGTACAAGGCATGTTTGCGCCCTCACCTACACAAATACATCCATTAGAAACTAAAGTTTTTGCCTCGTCTCCATTTAATTCGTTTTGAGTTGCACAGGGAAGTGCTATATCACATTTTACCGACCATGGGCGTTCACCCTCGTGATAGGTTGCGTTGCTATACTCATCTAGATACTCATGAATACGACCGCGCTTGTTGTTTTTAAGGTCCATGATAAAAGCAAGTTTGTCACCATCGATACCATCTTCATCGTGAATATAACCTCCAGAGTCTGACATGGTTACCACCTTCCCTCCTAATTGTAGGATTTTCTCTGCCGCATACTGAGCTACATTACCTGAACCAGATATCACTACGGTTTTACCTTGAATGGACTCACCTCTGGTCTTCAGCATATTTTCCGCAAAATAGACGTTTCCATATCCAGTAGCCTCTGGTCTAATCAAAGACCCGCCATAACTACGACCTTTACCAGTAAGGATTCCAGTAAATTCATTTCTGAGCTTTTTATAGTAACCAAATAGATAACCTATCTCTCTTCCTCCTACTCCTATATCCCCAGCAGGTACGTCAGTATCAGCGCCTATAACTCTTGCAAGTTCTACCATAAAGGATTGACAAAAACGCATCACTTCACGGTCAGATTTTCCTTTTGGGTCAAAATCTGAGCCACCTTTACCACCTCCCATGGGTAGTGTAGTCAAGCTATTTTTAAAAACTTGTTCAAATGCCAAAAACTTCAAAATACTCAAGTTTACAGACGGGTGAAATCTCAAACCTCCTTTATAAGGTCCGATTGCGCTGTTCATCTGTATGCGGTATCCGCGATTTACCTGAACTTCATTGTTATCATCAGTCCACGGCACCCTAAACATGGTTACACGCTCAGGCTCAGCCATACGCTCAAGTAATTTGTCATTTGCATACCTAGGATTATCTTCAATAAAGGGAATAACGGCTTCTGCGACTTCAGTGACCGCTTGAATGAATTCAGGCTCATTAGGATTCTTGTCTTTTATCAAATCGATAAAATCTTGAATGTTTTGCTTCATTTTTTGTAGATTATGAGATAAAAATCTATTAAATAATTATACGGCAAATATACATCTAAGGTTTTTCAGGTAATTTTATGCCTAGTTATTTTTTAACTAAATATCATAAAGTGGAATTTAGCCGTAAATCGATATGTATTTCATCTAAAAATATGTTTGATAAGATAGGCATAACTTTTGTCTGTAACTGATTTTGTTATATTTGCGACTTACTTAAGCCAAAAGCAATGAATAACCCAATGAAAATTTTTATTGCAATTCTGTTAGTCTTTACCTGTTTTACAAATAGCAGTAAGGCACAGAATGGATACACCCATGAGATAGGTGTATTCTTTGGCCCTGTGGCATTTCAAAGTGATTATGGTGAGCGTGGTGATTTTGACACTAATTCAGGGAACGTTGGAATAGGCGGAGGATTTGTACACTATCTAAACTTTCCCTACGCTTTTGATTCTTATTTTAATGATCATTTTAAAATAAGGACTGAAATCAGCTATCATGTTACCACCTTAAATAATTATGGTCCTACATCTGAGTCTCCTCGTTTAGGGGGTCGCCAACTCAGAGAGATGGAAGGTAAGGCTAAGGTTTTTGAAATAGGACCTAGTCTAGAATATCATTTTAACAGTATTAGAGATTTTGAGGCGGGACAAAGTAAATTTTCTCCTTTTGTAAGTTTAGGTGTGCATTACGTAAATTTTGCTCCTGAAGCAACAAGTACACTGGGACCGTTAAACAACCCGGTCACCACATTTTCCACATTTCTCGATCGTATAGACACCTCTCCTGGTAGCACGATATCTGTGGTAGGAGATATAGGATTTAGATATAAGATCAATAGATCTAATGATCTCATTCTAAGTTCAAAATGGCACTACTATTTAGATAACTATGTAGATGGGCTGAGCCCAGACAACCCTAACAACAGAGCGAATGACTGGATCTGGTGGGTTAACATAGGTTACGTCTATTACTTGGATTTCTTCTAGAATTACATCCTCAGAATTACATCCTCTATCTTATAAGCTACGTATTTTTCAGTTCAATAGTTGGATCCCAAACGATTTGATCAAATTCTTGAATTTGATCATTTACAACTTTGACACCTTCACTCTCAAGTAATTGTTGCATAAGGTTAGTGCCTGGGAAATGGTGTTTACCTGTCAGCACACCTATTCTATTAACTACTCTATGAGTAGGAATATCATCTCTATCAACAGCAGCTGTCATCGCATATCCTACTACTCGACTACTTCGCGGAGCTCCTAGATATCGAGCTACTAAACCATAGCTTGTAACTCTTCCGCAAGGAACTTGAGCAACTACCTCATAAACTCGTAAAAAAAAGTCTTTCTCCATTTAAAAGCTTCTTATCGCCGTAAAAATGGCAATACCTAAAGTTAAAAGAGATATTATGTAATTGGTATTCTTAGCAAACTTGTTAGAATTGAAACCTAATCTTTCAATATACTTTGCATATAAAAACATCATTGCGAAGGTTCCAACAGCCGCACTCAGAATGAATAAATGAGCATAAGGAAAACTATAGCTAAACAACTCTCTGCTAGCTAAAAATGAACTGAATCCAATATAGAAAGGAACAGGAAAAATGTTCAGTACAGATAGAAGCATACCCTGACTAATCATTTTAGCACCGTGAGTTTTATCATCGATATTCGCTTTGGCCGGTTCTATATATCTCACGGCTTTTACAAAGAAAAATATAGAAATGGCTAAAAAAATGATAACTGAAAAACGCTCCATAATTTGCAGAACGTGCTCATTTTCTGTGATAAGACGTGAAAAGAAAACGCCCAGATAAACTTGACCTACCACAACGATACAGGCTCCAACTATGAAATATATGGCAGACTCAAAACTCTTAGAGATTCTGATTTTTGCTGCTGTAAGATTCAAAAGCCCAGGAGGAATGATCCCCACAAAACCTACCAGAAAACCCAATACAATATGCTGCAAAGAAATCAAGCTCTCAATTTGAACCTAAGATAGGTAATCTTTTTATTCTGTTCTAGATACTGTTGTTCGTAAAATGTTTGAGTTCCGACAACATCTTCAGGAGCCTCGTTATTTTTATAAATATCGTGATGAGCATATGAAATCTCCTCCCCAAGCCCCTGTAATAGGCCTAAAGTATAACCAAACATGAATTCTGAATCAGTTTTTAAATTCATGTACCCTCCTTTCTTGATAATCTTTCTGTATTTATCAAGAAAATCAGGGTTAGTCATTCTATGTTTAGTACGTTGATATTTAATTTGGGGATCAGGAAATGTGATCCATATCTCACTAATCTCTTCATGCCCAAACACATAATCGACCAATTCTATTTGTGTCCTTAAGAATCTCACATTAGGTAAGTTTTCTTCCAGAGCCGTTTTGGCTCCACGCCAGAATCTCGCTCCCTTGATATCTATTCCTATGTAGTTGATGTTTGGATTCTTTCGCGCAAGCGCAATTGTGTATTCTCCTTTACCACATCCTAGCTCCAGGCAGATGGGATTAGTATTGCCAAATTCTTGTTGCCAGCGTCCTTTTAATTTAAACCCCTCAAGAACTTCTTCCCTGGTAGGTTGAATGACGTTATCAAATGTTTCATTTTCTTTGAATCGCTTTAATTTATTCTTACTTCCCAAAACATTTATTTAATAGTTCAATAACGCTGTACAAATATACTGGATACATGTGCCTTTGTATATTTATAAATGCATATGAATAAGAATATTTTAGTTGCTCCTCTGAACTGGGGATTAGGTCATGCTACGAGATGTGTTCCCATAATTAGAGCCATCATCGATTCAGCTAACAATCCTATTATCGCAAGTGATGGTAATGCGCTACTCTATTTAAAAAAGGAGTTTCCTAATTTAACATTTGTTGAGTTACCTTCTTATAATATTTCATATCCACTTAACGGCAATCACTTTAAATTGAAATTGCTCAAGGATTCACCTAAAATCTGGAGCGCCCTAAGAAGTGAGCACACCCGGCTGAAGACTATTATTCAAGAGTACGCAATAGACCTTGTCATATCTGATAACAGACTAGGTTTATTTTCTGACATAGTCCCTACTGTTTTCATAACACATCAACTTAATGTGCTGAGTGGAAGTACTACGTGGTTAAGCACACAGCTCCACGCACATTTTATCAAGAAGTTTAATTATTGCTGGATTCCAGATTATGAGGAAAATACTCTTGCCGGAAGGCTAAGTAATTCTGAAAATTTAAAAATTGACAAAGTGTACATAGGACCACTATCAAGACTATCGTATACCCAATCAACAAAATTTAAATATGATCTTTTGATTCTATTGTCTGGACCTGAACCACAACGTACCGTATTAGAAAATAAGTTACGCAAACAATTAGTAGGTTATACTGGTAAAGTGCTATTTGTTTCAGGTAAAATGCAAGGAAAACAAAAAGTAAAAAAAGTAGGTAAAATTACCTATTATAATTATCTGACTGCTTCTGGAATTCAAAAAGCCTTAGATCGTAGTAAGATTGTCTTATGTAGAAGTGGTTATTCAACTATAATGGATTTGCATCAACTGCGTAAGAAAGCTTTTTTCATACCGACTCCAGGGCAATTTGAACAAGAATATCTCGCTGAATATTTAGAGGACAAAAAAATCGCCCCATATTCTTCACAAGATGAATTTACTATCCAGTTGCTTAGTAAAGTCGATGATTATAATGGGTTTTCTATCAGTCAGTCTTTTTCAACCTCAACGTCGATATCTTCTACTCTGGAAGAAGCCTTTTCAAGGGTAAATGAAAATTCAGAACCTATACCCAATTCACTATCTACATAAATACGTTCATCATGAGCCTCGACAATATGTTTTACTATTGCTAGGCCCAGACCTGAACCACCTTCTTTGCGTGAACCCGTACGATCTACTCTAAAGAATCTTTCAAACAGTCGAGGAATAAATTCTGATTTAATCCCCTCACCATTATCCGTAACCCTTATGATAACCTTATTGTTGATCAAGTCTTCAACAGCAATTTCTGTGGTACCATTTTCCTTACCGTATTTAATGGAATTCACGACGAGGTTTGCAATAACTTGCTGGATACGCTCTTTATCTGCATAGACATATATCGGCTCTTTATAGTCTAGATCAAATACGAGTGAGATTTTCTTTCTGGCAGATTTCATCTCAAATTGTTCAAAAACTTGAGATATGAGGGCCACTATGTCAAAACGCTCCTTATCTAAACTTAGATCTCCCACCTCTAGCTTAGTGATCATATCCATGTCATTAACAATATAGGTAAGACGTTCTACTCCTTTTTGAGCTCGATCCAGATATTTTTTACGGATTACCTTGTCCTTGTGCGCCCCATCGATCAAGGTATCTATATAACCCTGGACTGTAAATAAAGGGGTTTTCAACTCATGCGAGATATTACCTAAAAACTCTTTTCTATATGCTTCCCTTACTTGAAGTGTTTCAATCTCAATTTTCTTTTTTCGAGCAAATTGCTCCACCTGCCTCGTAAGAGATTTCATGTCAGTGGCGATTTTTTTATCGTCAAAGGTGGATTCTTCTAGCAAACTGACATCTTCATATATTTTTTTGATCCGCCTATATATGAAACGTTGTACTCTAAATTGAATGATGAGAAACGAACTAAGAAATATGGCTGACACAGCTGCCAAAATTCCAACAGCAGGCATTTCATCAAAAACTAAATAAGAATATGATGATATGATTGCGGTAGCAACGATAGTAATGTAGAAGGAAGATCTAAAAGCAAAACGATAGCTACGGCGATTACCTACAGGACTATTTGACATACTTATAGCCTACTCCTTTCACCGTTTTGAATTTCTTATCTCCTAGTTTTTCACGCAATTTTCTAATATGCACGTCTATGGTCCGCCCCCCTACTACGACTTCATTACCCCATACGATCTCAAGGATTTCTTCACGTTTGAAGACCTTTCCTGGCTTTGAAGTTAAAAGTGATAATAGCTCAAACTCCTTTCTGGGAAGTAGGATCTCGTCCTTTTTATAAATGATTTTATACTGGTCCTTATCAATAACAAGGTCACCTACTTTAACAACATTTGAATCGCTTTGATTACTACCTGTATTTCTACGCAGTAGAGATTTTACCTTTGAAACGAGAACCCTAGGCTTGATAGGCTTAGTAATATAATCGTCTGCCCCTGCGTCAAATCCAGCGATCATGCTATAATCCTCACCTCGAGCAGTAAGGAAGGTAACGATAGTGCCGTCCAGCTCAGGCATTTTTCTCATACGCTCACACGCCTCAATTCCATCCATAACTGGCATCATAACATCTAGTATTACCAGATCAGGGTGGTGTTTCTTTGCCTTTTTCAGGGCTTTCTCACCGTTTTCAGCGGTGAAAACTTGATAACCTTCATTTTTGAGGTTGTAACTGACAATCTCTAAGATATCTGGTTCATCATCTACCAGTAGGATTTTCGCTTTGACTTCGCTCATTTATTACTTAAACATTAAACTCTAAAATTAAATAGAAAATTACGATTGTGTGTTAGCATACGGTTAACCCATGGTCAAGGCTGCGTAATCTATTCTTTTTAAAATCTAGGTTCAATTTCTATACAACAGAAGTAAATTCTCGCTTTCGCGAAAGCGAAACAACCACCTACAATACTCTAAATTTAAATGTTATTATAACATTAAATACAATTTCTTGAACAGTTACTGCGAGACCGTCTTCCTATATTTGTAAAAATTTCAATTATTATGAAACAAATTTACTTATGGATGCTGCTTCTTGTTTCAGCAACCACTTTTGCCCAACAACCTATTATTACTACCATTGTGGATGGTGACTGTAGTGGTGGAAATCCAAAGCTCCTTGAAATTTATGCTCAAGGCGCAGTTGATTTTTCTAACTATTCTCTTGAGAATGAGACTAATTCCAATACTAGTTTCGGAAATTCATTTTCTCTTTCTGGATTAGGAACCGTAATCGATGATTTCGTATACATTACCACTTCAGGTAGCGCAACTGCCCTTGCTAGTGAATTCCCAAGCCTATCTAATGCAAATATTGTTACTACTGGTACGATGAGCGTTAATGGTGACGATAGACTGAGAATTGTAGATGCTCAAATGAATGTTGTGGATCAGTTTGGAGTTTCGGGAGTTCGTGGTACAGGTGAGTCATGGGAATACTCAGACTCCTTTGCAAAGAGAATAGACGGTACTGGTCCTGATGCTGGATTCAACGAGGCAAACTGGACCTTTGGTGGTGCAGGAGTCTTAGATGGATTAGGTACGTGTCAAAGTGGAGCTCAAACATATGAAACTTTGATAGGTGGAGTAGGCACTTACTCAACTACAGCAAATACAAATCCTACAATTAACGTAAGTGGTCCAGTAACAGGTCTTGATTATTTTGAAACTCAGGGACCTTCTGATGAGGGTACGCTGTCAGTTTCAGGTCGTAACTTGACTGCTGATATCGTAATAACTGTACCGTCAACTGATTTTGAGATTTCTGAAACTTCAGGCGGTACTTTCTCACAGAGCATTACCCTTCAACAGCAAGCTGGTGATGTTGCAGCTACTACAATTTATGTAAGACTTGCCGGAGGATTGCAGTCAGCGACATACACTGAGGACATAACTTTTGTGTCTGGTGGCGCTACAACTCAAACTGTAACAGTAGCGGGCCAGGTGTCTCCTAATGATCCAGATGTGTTCATTTCAGGAAATGCAGATGGTTTGACTTACAATGAAGGGAATGGACCTTCATCAGAAGATGCTTTTGCAATAGGTGGTAGATTTTTAACTGACGCTAACGTAGTTGTAAGTGTGCCAGCTCCATTTGAAATTTCACTGACTACAGGTGGGACTTTCTCGCAAACTGTGAACGTACCAGTTGATGGAAATGGCGAAGTGGATTTTGTAGATGTTTTCATCAGACTAGCCGCAGGTCAAACTGCGGGTCAATACAGTGAAGACGTAAGTGCTTCTGCAAATGGAGATACTGCGACACTCACTGTAACTGGAGAGGTATTCCCAGCTGCAAACTGTCCTAACGTAGGTAACTTGATCATTACAGAGATCATGCAAAACCCTTCTGCGGTAGGTGATAGTGATGGAGAATATTTTGAAGTTTACAATACTTCTTCTGCAAGTATCGATCTACAAAGCTTCATCTTAAAAGATTCTTCTTCCACAAGTGAAGAACACACTATCGCTTCTTCAGTTATTGTACCAGCAAACGGTTATGTTGTCCTAGGTAATAATGCTGACTTTGCAAGTAATGGCGGTGTCAACGTAGATTACGAGTATTCAGGAAACTATTTTTTAGGCAATGGTACAGATGACATCGTATTAGAATGTGGTGGAACTACTATAGATCAGGTAGAATGGGATAATGGTGCTACATTTCCAGATCCTAATGGTGCAAGTATGGAACTAGCTCAAAGTGTCGTGACTGGACCTAATGCCGCTGCTCTCAATGATGATGGAGCAAATTGGGGTACTGCCACAAGTGCTTATGGAGATGGTGACCTTGGTACCCCTGGAGCTGCAAACGACTTTACCCTTTCAAATGATAGCTTTGATAATGTAAGCTTCAAGTTATATCCTAACCCAGTTAGTGGTAGCACGGTAAACATTGAAACAGCTCACAATGAGAGTGTTAATGTATCTGTATATTCATTACTAGGTAAACAAGTACTTAACGTGAAGGATGTAAGTAGAACATTTAACGTGTCAGCTCTTGATGCAGGTGTATATCTGGTAACAATTACTCAGGGAGAGCAGTCTCAAACTCGTAAATTGATCGTTAAGTAAGATCTTAAACCTACTTTTTACATAAGCAGTGTGGCTCTATAGTCACGCTGCTTTTTTATATACTTTTGTCCTAAACCTACAGCGTTGCAATTTCCCATTTTTGAAATAGCTAGTGATCGTGAGTTTCAAAAACTAGCGCTTGATATCTATAAATATCAACGGGATCACAATCCTATCTACGACACCTACTGTTCCCATTTAAATGTGGGTAGTATCGATAGTCTGGAGCAAATACCTTTCTTACCTATTTCCTTTTTCAAAAAGTTCAAGATCTCAACAGAGACAGATACGGTCGAAAAAGAATTTACCAGTAGCGGTACGACTGGGAGCAACACCTCAACACATTATCTTACAAATTTATCCGTTTATGATCAGAGTCTTGACGTGAGTTTCAGATCATTTTATGGAAACCATGAGGATTATGTTGTTTTGGCATTATTACCACATTATTTAGAGCGAACCGGCTCTTCACTGGTTTACATGGCACAACGCTGGATCGATAAAAGCACAAATGCACACAGTGGATTTTATCTGGATGAGTTGTCTACGCTTTCGCGAAAGCTGAACCTTCTAAAATCATCTTCAAAAAAAATCATCCTCATAGGCGTGACCTTTGCCTTACTAGAGCTCGCCGAAAAATTCCCAAGCGACGTCAGTAACCTCACGATTATTGAAACTGGTGGTATGAAAGGCTTGCGCAAAGAGATCGTGAAGCAAGAACTTCACGGCATACTGAGAAAATCTTTTCCCAATGCCCAAATTCAAAGTGAATACGGTATGACGGAGCTACTTTCTCAAGCCTATGCGTTTAATGGGTTACACTTTACAACACCATCCTGGATGAAAGTGGTCGCAAGAGATACAAACGACCCTCTACAAATCATAGATCATGGCAAAACGGGAGGATTAAACGTAATCGATCTAGCAAATTATAACTCATGCCCCTTTGTCGCTACACAAGATCTATGTAAAACCCACAAAAGCGGAACTTTTGAGGTCTTGGGACGCTTTGACCAGTCTGACGTGAGAGGTTGTAACTTGATGGCCGTACCTAGCTGATTTTATTTTAGAACCACCAGAAAATAAGATCGTTTTCCTCGCTGGAGAAGTACAAAACTCCCAGCAATGATATCATCAGCTGTAATCATCTTATCTGCATCGATCTTATTTTTATTGACGCTCAAACTGTTTTCCTTTAACGCGCGGCGTACCTCAGCATTTGATTTTAAAAAGCCGGTGGTCTCGTTGCAAAACGTAACAATGTCTTGACCTTCTTCTACAATACTGCGATCAATTTCAGTTTGTGGTACTCCTTCAAAAATATCTAATAAGGTCTCTGCATCCATTTTACTCCATTGCTCAGGACTTACTTTTTTAGAGAATAATATAGATGAGGCTTCAACTGCATTGTCAAAAGCTTCTCTACCGTGTACCATCACGGTTACCTCTTCAGCAAGCTTTTTCTGCAGTTGGCGTCTTCCTGGAGCTTCTTGGTGGGTTTTAATCAGCTCTTCAACTGTTTCTTTATCTAGGAAAGTAAACACTTTAATGAAGTTCTTAGCATCTTCATCCGTAGCGTTGAACCAAAACTGGTAAAATCTATAGACACTTGTTTTATCGGCATCCAGCCAGATGTTTCCTTGTTCAGTTTTACCAAACTTAGTCCCATCTGCCTTTGTGATCAATGGTGTGGTTAGTGCATAAGCTTTACCCTGCACTTTTCTCCTGATCAATTCGGTACCCGTAGTAATATTTCCCCACTGGTCGCTACCGCCTATTTGAAGTTTACAGTTTTCCTTCTCATAAAGGTGCAAGAAATCATAACCTTGAAAGAGCTGGTAGGTGAACTCTGTAAAGCTCATGCCTTCTCCTTCACCGGCAACACGCTTTTTTACCGAGTCCTTGGCCATCATGTAATTTACTGTGATGTGCTTACCTATATCGCGTGCAAAGTCTATCAAGCTGAAATCTTTCATCCAGTCATAATTGTTCACTAGCAAAGCTCGATTTTCCTTCTCACCACCTTCAAAGTCGATGAATCTGCTCAAAACCTTTTTGACACCTTGTATGTTCTTGTCTAAAATATCTTGAGTAAGCAAGTTGCGCTCTGCGCTCTTACCGCTGGGATCACCTATCATACCGGTAGCACCACCCACAAGAGCGATGGGACGATGCCCAGATTTTTGTAGATGCATCAACAAAATGATCTGAACCATGCTCCCTATGTGCAGGGAGTCAGCCGTAGGATCAAAACCTATATAGCCCGTCACTACCTCATTTTTAAGCAATTCCTCAGTCTCTGGCATGATATCGTGAATCATACCTCTCCATCTCAACTCTTCTACAAAATTATAGGCCATCTCAAAGTCTTTTTAAGACCCGCAAAGATATAGCTTTGACTATTTTCTGTGGTATGGACATCGAGGTATTGCTTACTTTTACAGCATGGTTTTAATAACTGGGGCAACAGGCCTGGTCGGGTCTCATTTATTGTATCGCTTTCGCGAAAGCGCAACCACCACCATCGCGCTATACCGAGAAAAGGAAAGCATAGACAAAACAAGACAGGTCTTTGAAAGCTATGATCCCAGCCACAGTAAACTGGTCGATGACTTCATCTGGAAAAAGGCTGATATTCTGGACCTACCAGCGCTAGAAGGTGCTTTTAAGGGTGTGAGACACGTCTATCACTGTGCAGCAACGTTAAGTGCTTCTTCTTTTCATGTGATGAAACGCATAAATATCACCGGAACTGAAAATGTAATCAATGTTGCGCTGGCACATGGAGTTGAAAAATTCTGTCATGTGAGTAGTATCGCGGCATTAGGAGAACCTGTGGGAGATCGCGCAACAACTGAAGAAGATTTTTTTAATCTTGATGGTATTAATACAGATTATGCGATCTCAAAATATGGCGCTGAGATGGAAGCATGGCGTGCGACTCAGGAGGGAATGGATGTAGTGATAGTCAACCCTGGAGTTATTCTAGGGGAAGGCAACTGGAATGAGGGTTCTGGACAGCTATTTGAAAAGTCTTTCAAAGGAAATAGATTTTACACCTCAGGAAGTAGTGGCTTTGTAGACGTGAGAGATGTGGTAAAAGTCATGCATCAACTTATGAATGCAGATATCACAAATGAGCGATTCATACTTGTTTCTGAAAACCTATCATACAAGAAATTATTGAGCGCTATTGCGGTATCTTTTGGGAAGAAAACTCCCTCTATCAGGCTAGGTAAAGTAGTTCTTTACTTTGTTTCTGTAATAAGTTATATAGGTTATATCCTAGGACTCAACAAAAAATTCAAGATCTCAGTGATTCATAGTTTGATATCAAAAACCAATTACGACAACAGTAAAATTCTTCAATTTCTGGAAGAAGATTTCACACCTCTGGATCGAAGTATCGATCGCATCTCAAGCTATTATAAAGCTAAGCGTCTACCTTAAGTAATTTTTTATCCAGTTGTATTAGAGAATCAGAAGGTTTCTTTTCGTTTTTATCCTTCATCCTTTTGAGGCTGTCTTTAAGACGTTGCTCCTCTACTTTTAGCTTTCCTTCTTCCAGCACATCTTTTTTGATTTTCTCAAGTTTAGTCTGGACCAGTTCTAAAAGCTGGACATACTCGTCTGCCCTGTCTGCGTAGTAGTAAAAGTTTTTTTGATAGCTCAAACTATCCATACCATACTTATCGTAAAGAAAAGAATCAGGTTTTATTCCCGTATTTAAAAATGAGCGCCTATTTATACTTTGAGTACCTTCAATGAGATACATGTCTACCAATATATCAGACATCTTATCTTCTCCAAAAAATGGATCTGGCTTCTCAGTACGCTCTATATTTTGACAAGAATGTAACGCCAGTAATATAATCACTATGTGCCAAGGGTTTCTCATCGGTCGAAAGCTAGCTCTTCTGCAAACTTCTGTTCTGTTACCTTGAAGTTTTGATAGGCAATATTTCCATTTACAAATGTATGCGTGATACGGCTCTTAAAAGTCACTCCTTCAAATGGGGACCAACCACATTTTGCAAGAACATTTTCTTTAGTAACAGTCCATGGATTATTAGTATCTACCAGTACTAAATCTGCTTTGTAGCCAGGTCTTATAAATCCGCGATCCTTTATGTCAAAAAGTATCGCAGGATTATGACACATTTTTTGAACTACTTTTTGGATAGTGATCTTCTCATCGTGAACAAATTGCAACATTGCAGGTAGAGCATGTTGAACTAGAGGCCCACCGCTGGGACAACTCAAGTAAGGATTTTTTTTCTCCTCTAGAGTATGCGGCGCATGATCTGTTGCAATTACATCTATGCGATCGTCAAGCAGCGCCTTCCATAATTGATCACGGTCTTTGGAACTTTTTACGGCTGGATTCCATTTTATGTGAGATCCTTTTGCTGCATATTGCTCATCTGTAAACCACAGGTGGTGAATACAAACCTCTGAAGTGATCTGCTTTTCTTTGAGAGGTAATTTATTCCCAAAAAGCTGAGTCTCTTTACCCGTGGATAAATGAAATACATGAATACGAGCTCCAGTTTGTTTTGCGAGTTTAATAGCGCTTGAACTGCTTAAATAACAAGCCTCCACATCCCTAATTATAGGATGCTGGTCCATAGGAATCTCCTCGCCATATTTATCAATAGCCTTTTGAAGATTCTTTTTTATCGTAGCCTCATCCTCACAATGGAGAGCAATGCGCAGCTTGACATTTGAGAAAATCTTCTTGAGGATTTCTTGATTATCTACCAGCATATTCCCAGTAGAAGAACCTAAGAATATTTTGAGGGCAGGGACTCTAGAGGTATCCATTTTAAGGATTTCGTCTAGGTTATCATTTGACCCACCAAACATGAAGGAATAGTTTGCATAACTATCGCTGGCGGCGGTTTTCATTTTATTTTCCCACTCTTCTACTGTTATAGTTTGTGGGTTGGTGTTGGGCATTTCCATATAGGAGGTAATACCTCCAGCTACCGCAGCGGCACTTTCTGAAGCAATGGTCGCCTTGTGAGTCAATCCCGGTTCTCTAAAATGCACTTGATCATCTATAACTCCAGGAAGCAGGTGTTTACCCTCTGCATCGATGATGTGGGTATTACCATCTTTTGCGCTGATACTTTCTGCGACCTCCTTAATACGATCGCCTTCTATGAAGACATCACCCTCCATTAGGATGCCTTCATTAACGATTTTAGCGTTTTTGATTAGGGTCTTTTTCATATCTGCAAAGTTCCAAAAAGGCTTTTGATCTTCATAAATAAAACGCCTGTAATTGCTTCCTGAATGATACCTCCATGCATCTTTGACTTACCTCTGCTCCTATCTGTAAATATTACTGGGACTTCAACAATTTTGGCATCCAAGAGGTACGACTTGAACTTCAATTCAATCTGGAATGCGTATCCTATGAATTTAATCTTGTCTAGGTTGATCTTTCGCAAAAGCGAAGACCTATAACACACAAATCCAGCGGTAGTATCCTTTATGTCCATTCTTGTGATCCACTGTACATATTTTGATGCAAAATAAGACATAAGCACCCTAGACATGGGCCAATTAACGACGTTAACGCCAGTGACGTATCTACTGCCTATAACGAGATCAGCTTCATTTTCAATGCAGGCTTTATGAAGTATCGGCACATCTTCTGGATTATGGGAGAAGTCTGCATCCATTTCAAAGATGTAATCGTAATTTCTCTTGAGAGCCCATTTAAAACCGTGGATGTAAGCGGTTCCCAAGCCGTCTTTAGACTTTCTGGATTCAAGGTATAAACGACCTTTATAGTCAGTAAGTAAATTTGTGACGATCGTAGCAGTACCATCTGGAGAGTTATCATCTACCACCAGGACATGAAGATCTGAATAAGGATCTAATAGAGCCTTGATGATTAATTCAATGTTTTCATGTTCATTGAAAGTAGGGATGATAACAAGTGTATCCTTCATGGGGTGGCAAAAATAACCAATTAACCGAGCTGAATGTACAACGGTTTTTAAAGTGTCTTATTTTTGCACGCATGCTGCAAACTGCAATTAGAGCAACGAATGGAGGTGACTGGATGCTACTGATTTTGGCAGTTGCGTTTTTCGTAATATGTGTATCAGAATACAGTTCTTCACGTGGAATATTGAACACGTGGTATCGCTATTCCATAAAAGTAGATACACTTTTGAAAGAAGTCAAAGAGTTACCTAAGGTCACTTTATCACTCTATGGTAGGCTGACTGTCTATTTGCTTGCAGCCGCACTGGTCATTTTCAGCTATTTTAAACGGAATGATTTAAATTATGAAGATGATCTCAAGGGATTTCTCTTAGTTTTTGTAGCTTTCATCATCTTTCATTTGGTAAAGCATTATTTATCAAAATTAATTTCCAACCTTCTCAAAATTGAAGACTTATACAATGCACTAAGTTATTTAAAAAGCTATCACTTCGGCTTATTAGGGTATTTCATATGGTTGACCTTCCTTGTTTTTGTAGTGTCTGGAGGTGAATTTTCCCAGGATATTTTTTTTGGGATCGTACTAGTGGCGTGGGTTTTAAATGCAATGACCATCATATTCAGGTCGTTAACATTATTTGGTATTAAACCGTATCATTATATTGTTTACCTTTGCACCCTTGAAATTCTACCCTATTTAGTTTTCATTAAGATACTTATAGGCTGATTTCTCAAAAAAAGCGAGATTATGAAAGTGAAGACAATTTTAGTTTCCCAGCCTGAACCTAAAATGGAAAATTCTCCTTATCAAAACCTTGTGGATCGAACCAAGGTTAAAATTGATTTCCGCTCATTTATTCATGTTGAGGGAGCCACTTCTAAGCAGGTGAGAGAACAAAAAATCGACTTAAAGGACTTCACAGCGATTATTCTAACCAGTCGAAATGCCGTTGACCATTTTTTCAGAGTTGCTGAAGAAATGCGCTATAAAATTTCAGATGACCTTAAATATTTCTGTCAGAGTGAGGCGGTTGCTTATTACCTACAGAAATATGTTGTTTATAGAAAGCGTAAGATCTATGTGGGTAAACGCACGTTTCCAGAATTAATACCGTTGATCAAAAAACATAAGAATGAGAAATTTCTAGTCCCTAGTTCTGATAAACTTAAAGATACCGTTCCAGATGAACTTAATAAAGTAGGTGTTAAATGGAAGAGTGGTGTTTTCTTCAGAACTGTGATAAGCGATTTATCTGATCTTGCTGACGTCAAATATGATGTTCTCGTATTCTTCAGTCCTAGTGGAATTGAATCGCTTTTTCAAAACTTTCCAGATTTCACTCAAGAACAGACACGTATTGCCGTGTTTGGCAATACAACCATGAAAGCTGCTGAAGATATGGGATTGCGTGTGGACATACAGGCACCCACTCCAGAATCACCTTCTATGACAATGGCTATTGAAAACTATATCAAGTCAGCAAAATAGTCACTCAGATTTAATCTAAAACAAAAAATGTCTCGTGGAATCACGAGACATTTTTTGTATAGAAAGATATGGAGCTCTTTCCTAAAGTTTAATAGGTGGCCCCCAGCAAGTGTCTCCTCTGAGGCTTCATCTTTGAACTGCTCAAAGTTTTTCATGAAGAATTGTCTCAATTTTTCAGCAGTTTCATAATAACCCTTGTCATTGTTCCATGATTTACGAGGACTCAACACCTCTGTAGGAACATTAGGACAGGTTCTAGGTTGATGTAAACCAAACATGGAATGAATGTGGTAGTTCCCTTTATTTGCCTCTTCCAGTGATCCATCTAATGCAGCATTGATCATGGCTCGAGTATGTTTTAAAGGCATGCGGTGTCCTACCCCATAAGGGCCTCCAGTCCAGCCGGTGTTAACTAGCCAAACCGTAACTCCATTCTCCTTCATTTTTTTACTCAACATCTCTGCATATACGGTAGGGTGAAGTGGCATAAATGGCGCACCGAAACAAGCAGAGAAGCTAGGCAATGGCTCGTTTACGCCAGCTTCTGTACCAGCAACCTTTGCAGTATAGCCACTAATGAAATGGTAAGCAGCCTGACCTGGTGTCAATTTCGATATAGGAGGCAAAACACCAAAAGCGTCAGCCGTTAGGAAAAAGATGTTTTTTGGATTCTTACCTACAGATGGTTCTTTTATATTGTCAATATGATAGATAGGGTAACTCACTCGTGTATTTTGAGTAATGCTGGTATCTGCAAAATCTACGGATTTATCATCATTCAGTTTGACATTTTCCAAGATTGCACCGGGCTTAATAGCGTTGAAGATTTCAGGTTCGCCTTTTGGATCAAGGTTGATTACTTTAGCATAACAGCCTCCTTCAAAATTAAAAACATCGTTTTCTGAGGTCCAGCCATGCTCATCGTCTCCTATTAATTCTCTATTTGGATCAGTTGAGAGTGTTGTCTTACCAGTTCCGCTCAATCCAAAAAATATGGCCGTATTTCCATCTCCCCCTACGTTTGCACTGCAGTGCATAGGTAAAGTATTTTTAAATACTGGTAGAATAAAATTTAGTGCGCTGAAAATACCTTTTTTGATTTCACCTGTATATCCGGTTCCACCGATCAATGCAGTTTTCTTAGAAAAATTCAGAATCGCAAAATTATGTTGACGTGTTCCATCGCGTTCTGGATCTGCCATAAAACCTGGAGCATTGATTACTGTCCATTCTGGATCAAAACCGTTTAATTCCTCTTCAGATGGTCTTATGAACATATTATAGGCAAACATGTTGCTCCAGGGGTACTCATTGATAACCCTTAAATTCATTCTGTAATCTTCATGTGCACAGGCATAAGCATCTCTCACAAAAAGTTCCTTTCCATCTAAATACTCCAAAACCCTTTTCTCTAAAGCGTCAAATCTTGAAGACTCGAAGGGTATGTTAATGTTTCCCCACCAGATTCGTTCCTCGGTGACTTTATCCTTGACGATAAAGCGGTCCATGGGAGATCTACCTGTGAACTCACCTGTATTGATAACTAGAGTTCCGTTATCAGTCTCTTCCCCTCCATAACTGGAGACGGTGCGCTGTTGAAGTTCTTCTGGCGATAATTGGTAATTGATTTTGGAGTTTTTAATTCCGAGCTTTTCTAACGAAATCGATTTCGTAATTAAGGCATTTGAACCCATCATGTGGTTTTTAAAAGAGTTTATGCAAAAATATGCATCTTATTTAACCCACGGCTAATAATTTCTGCCTTTATGTTTAATAGATTTAAAAATGATGAATCCCCAAGTAATTATCAGCAAAAGACCTCCTATAGGTGTAACCGGTCCTAGAAATTTGATGTCTAAATTCACTAGCGGTGAAAGTACAAGCCCGTAGATACTGAAGGAAAATAGTAAAATACCTGCCACAAAACCATATAATATCAACTTCTGAGTCCTTAAGGAACCTAGGTTGACTTGAGAAAAAATCAAAAGAGCAAGGGCGTGATAGACCTGATACCGTACTCCCGTTTCAAAGCTGCCAAGTTGCTCTGAATTTAAAATCTCTTTAAGCGCGTGTGCGCCTAGCGCTCCAAAAACTACCGCAATTATCATAAAAATGCTTCCTGCCAAAATAAATTTACGCTCCATTAGTGCTTATTCTTATTAAATCATAACTTCGGCAAAACTACAAATTAAGTATGCGCAATATTCTAGTTATCGGTGCGGGAAAATCTACCGGAGTACTCATCAATTATTTATTATCTAAAGCCTCAGAAGAAAAACTTCATATCACATTAGGTGATCTCAACAAAGAC
This sequence comes from Nonlabens spongiae, assembly GCF_002117125.1. NCBI lineage: Bacteria > Pseudomonadati > Bacteroidota > Flavobacteriia > Flavobacteriales > Flavobacteriaceae > Nonlabens > Nonlabens spongiae. Next base: position 2,571,442 of record NZ_CP019344.1, on the reverse strand, counting down.
CAGGCTCAGGAATTATTAGGAGCTAATGCACACTCAACTGCAATTGCTCTAGATGTATTCAATGCAGAAGAACGTTATGCCGCAATAGATAATGCTGACATGGTTATCTCCATGTTACCCGCCAGATTTCATATAGAAGCTGCTCGTGATTGTGTAAAATTGGGTAAAAATCTGGTAACTGCAAGTTATGTAAGTCCTGAAATGCAAGATCTTGACGCATATGTAAGAGAAAAAGGACTCATTTTTATGAATGAAATAGGAGTCGATCCAGGTATCGACCACATGAGTGCCATGCAGGTCATAGATCGCATCAAGTCAGAAAATGGAAAAATGCTCTTATTTGAATCCTTTACCGGTGGACTTGTAGCTCCTGAACATGATGATAACCTATGGAAATATAAATTCACATGGAACCCTAGGAACGTTGTGGTAGCAGGTCAGGGTGGTGCAGCAAAATTTATCCAAGAAAAAAAATACAAATACATTCCTTACCACCGCCTTTTTCGTAGAACCGAGTTTCTGGATGTGGAAGGCTACGGTCGCTTTGAAGCCTATGCAAATCGCAACAGTCTTAAATATCGAGAGGCTTATGGATTAGAGGACATCAACACTTTATACCGAGGAACCATGCGCAGACCTGGTTTCAGTAAAGCATGGAACATGTTTGTGCAGCTGGGTATGACAGACGACACTTATGCGCTCGAGGATTCTGAGAACATGAGTTACCGTGATTTTGTGAACAGTTTTCTCCCTTATTCACCTACTGATAGTGTAGAACTCAAAATGCGTCACGAGTTGCGCATTGATCAAGATGACATCATGTGGGAGAAGCTGGAGGAGCTGGACCTTTTCAATCCACAAAAGAAAACAGGACTTAAAAATACCACTCCGGCACAGTTTCTTCAAAAAATTCTTGAGGATTCATGGACGCTGAAAAAAGGCGAAAAAGACATGATCGTAATGTATCATAAATTTGGTTACGAGCTCGATGGCAAACGCAAGCAAATAGATAGCACCATGGTTTGCCTGGGTGATGGTGATCGTGAAACCGCCATGGCAAAAACCGTAGGACTACCCGTTGGTATGGCAGCACTTCGTATTTTGAACAGGGAATTTACCGAGCCCGGCGTGCAGATTCCTTTATCAGAAAATGTGTACGGTCCTATTTTAAAAGAACTAGAAGAATATGGTATTCGCTTTCGCGAAAGCGAAGTCACCTACACAGGCTATAATACTTTGAGTTTGTAGTGTTAGGATCTTCTACTTCCCATAAAAATGGAAATAAAGTAAAGAAGTGTGGCTAAAGACCCTATGGCAGCAACTAAATAAGTACGTGCCGCCCATTTTAAAGCATCTTTTGCGCCATCATGCTCTTCTCTTGTGACCATATTGCGCTCTTCCAGCCATGCCAGCGCTCTCTTGCTAGCGTCATATTCTACAGGTAAAGTGATAAAGGCAAATAAAGTTCCCAAGGCATAAAGGACGATACCAGCAAGGAAGACATAGGTCCCAAAAAATGCATTGGCAGCAAGTAGTGCGATACCTCCTATAATGACCCACTGAGAAAACCTAGAGGCAACACTCACTACAGGAACTAATTTTGAACGCATGGTCAGCCAGTTATAAGCTGTAGCATGTTGTACAGCGTGGCCTACCTCGTGGGCAGCGACTGCTGCGGCAGCGGCGTTGCGTTCATGATAAACGACCTCACTCAGGTTCACGGTCTTGTCTTTGGGATTATAGTGGTCAGTAAGCTGACCTCTTGTTGAAATGACCTGAACATCAGTTATGCCATTGTCACGCAACATCTTTTCAGCGATTTCCTTGCCGCTCATACCATTGCGCAATCGTAGTTTTGAATAGTGTCTGAACTTAGACTTCAATTTTTGACTTACCAGCGTGCTGACCAGCATGACCAGCCCGATGATTATATAGTAACCCATCATATCGACAGAATAATTTTAGAATTAGAGACTAAAATTACTATGAAGCCTCAATAACTTATGCTAAGCTTGCTATAAAAATATTAGGAACTCTATCGATCAAACGACCAGTTCATGATATCTGTTCTAATACCTACATTGAGCCAAAGTGTAGACTCATCAACCACACGTACGTTATCTATTTCAGGACTCGTACTGCGGTAGATCAACTGCCCGAAAACCTTCAATCGGCTTGCTGGATTGATTACATAACCTGCCTCTAGTTGTCCAAAAAGATAATCGGTTTTATTTCCTTGCGCTACAGTATTTCCATTATCAGAAATTCTGTCAAATTCTGAGCGATAAATGTTGCCTCCATAATAAGCAGTATCTCCTGCAGTAAGTCGGTCATAACCGCGGTTTCCATAAATAGCTTTTGCTATTCCATACCAGCGATCCTTTACATATCTCCCTATAAATATGAGCTCGTTAAAATTGGCTCCCCAGGGATGTGCCAGTGCTTGATTTGTATTTCCATAATTAAGTACAATCGTATTATGCGAGTACGTGTATGGCCTTACCCGGTTAAATTCTCCCTGCAGCATCAAATTGTCGATTCCCAAGGCATTTTGCCATTTTACGCCCAGTTGAAAGGCATTTTTATTCCGGTAATTTCCATCGCCACTCAATACAGATGAGGTTCTCAATTCATCAAAAACAAGCTGACCGTAGCCCGTGATCTCATCAGTAAACTTATATTTTGCTGTTGCGCCCAGCATGGCGTTTCCACCTCTACTATTTGTTTGCAGTTCTATAGTTTGATAGAATATCAACGGGTTTACATAGTTTAAATCAAATCCCCTTTTATCGTCCCTGCGCCACAACACGCTTTCAAAAACGCCAATATTGAGACGTTCCGTGACGTTGTAACTCAAATAATGGTGAACCATATACTTTTGCAACCATGATCTCGTAGAGGTTTCCTCTGTATTCACGTCTTGCAACGAGGTATATAGAACGGTATAATCCAGCTTCCAGAATTTTGCGTTCAACTTAAAATAAGGGTAGGGTTGAGAATTATCGCTTAGGACCAGAGACCTGTATCCATCACCTATAAAGTTCTGACCGTGACCCAACTGTAAATCAAAATATTTGCTGGGCTTAAAGTTCACGTATCCTGTGGTGACGGGATAATCAAAGACATTCTCACCTCCATCTTCTGCAATTCCTCGACCAGGTACTACACCTGGCGTACCTGTAGGAGTTCTGCGCAACCGTACTTCACCCTCAAAATAGCCTGGAAAACGAGCTTGTGACTCTTGAATCGTAGCGCCAAAGGTTATTTGCTTACCTATTCCCCCATTGAGGTACACCAGTCTTGTATTGTTATAGGTGGTGATATCTTGATCATTATCGCGACCCACCTGTAAATCAACACCCGGATCGAGAACAAACCAATAGTCTTTACCAGCAACTTCAAAAAAATGCTCGTTGTGCCATTTTTTACCCAGCCAGGTTGTTTTGTCCTTTAACAGGCTCTCACGTTCTGCCTCGAGATCAAAGTATTGAGAAACATATTTGTATGTGTAGGGCTTGACTGCTGTATGAGCGTTGTTCCCTATTTTATTCATGCCGGCCTCGTAGCGGTGATATCTTTGGTAGGATAGCGGTATCAATGCTTCAGACCTTAGTTCTTGCCCGTCATACTGGTTGGATAAGATGTTGTTGTAATTGTTTGCCGCTTTCGCGAAAGCGATACTATCCTCACGCATCTCTTCATATTCAGATTCTTGTGCTTGAGACTTATACCTTACATCAGTAAACCTACCATTTTCTTTCAAAGGAACTTGAACCCTCAAGATGAAAGGCATGAAGATAGGATCTGCATTATAGGTCGCCGGCTTAATTTGCGGCAGCTTTTCAAAAGCGTCTTGGACGGCTTGTTTATAGGCTGCGGTCGCTCCATCAATTCTTATAGGTACAAATTTACCTTCTTGATCCACCTCAAACCGCACGACTACTTCTGAATTACCTGCCACCACACCTTCTGGTGATTCATAATTTGCGTAGAGTTCGCTGTAAAGGTTCTGGTAGAAACAATTCTCAAGATCAAGTCTTGCCAAGTTCTCGCAATCTGGAAAAACGGGATAGCGCTCATTATCATCCTGCGCGTACAAACCGAGGGAAAATATAAGAGCGAAACAGAAAAGTAATTTTTTCATAGTATCTACGTGATGTGGTGCGAAGATACTTTGAATTAAAATATTGACACTTTTGTGTCATAAAAGAGCCCTCTTAAAAAAGAAGGCTCTGGAAATTGAATATGTTATTTGATCTGGGCGATCAATCATTAACTCGATACACAATGGGTAGCGTATAGGTCACATTCACCGGCTCGCCATTCATTTTACCAGGAGTTATTTTCGGCAATCTAGAAATCACTTGTCTTGCCTCTCGTTCTAGTTCCTTATTAGGCGCCTGGATCTGAATATCCTGTATTTCTCCATTTACATTAATGGTGAACATGACTGAAATACGCACTTGATCGCGACCATTCAAATTATCTGTATGACTTGTATCAAACCAGCGCTGGACAAATTTTCCCATTTTTAGATTTAGGCATTCAATGCGATCTTCTCGATCTAGACTACTGCTACACCCGGGAAATAAAGGAACTTCTGAAACGATATTTACGTTTGAGGTGGCTGGTCCAGAAGGTTTAGAGTCGACTGTATCAGAAATACCTGTTTCTATAGGAGAACTATCATCTGGTCCAGATTCTACGGCATTGAGCTGGTCAGCAAAGCTATCATCTGCGGTGTTATCGATTACTGGTGGTTTGGTAACGTCTACTTTGTGCTCGACGGGAGGAGTTGGTTTTTTCTCAACAGCCTTTTTAACCGTTTGCTTAGGCTCGCTTTTAGCAATGCGGTACTCGCCCATGTTTGACTCCGTTTTGAGGGTTTTGGTGGTATAGGTGGAAGTCGTGTTTTCTTTAACCTGAGTGTTTAGCTCTACAATTAAGTAAATGGTCAGAACCGATAAACAGAAGCCTAAAAGAAAATTGACGGTCTTGTTCACCTTTGTGTTAATCGCTTTTTTTGAAGCTACACGATCCAACTCTCTGGGTGTTGCAGCACCCGTGTTGTTAAAATTGCTCATAATTAATGGTTTAAATGTTATTATTTTAAACCATTCTCAAAGGTCGTACCGTTTTGTGTATCAGGCTGATTTTGAACCGAATTAATAAAATTTAATCTCATCGGTAACTCAAGGGATTAAACTTCAAAATTAGATTTATATGACTTACACTTAGGAAGCTCAAAACAAACTGACCCTAAAACCAAAAAACCCGAGCCTTGCGACTCGGGTTCTATAATATTCTATTATAAGAAATTAATCTTGTACTTGGAAGATAATCGGTAGTGCGTAGATTACACCTACTGGCTTACCACGTTGCATCCCTGGAGTCATTTTAGGCAGCTTTTGGATTACACGAGCTGCTTCTTGTTTCAATCTAGGGTGCTTAGCAGCACTTTGGATTCCTACTACATTTCCTTTTGAATCAATCTTGAACTGAACGTTAATTTTTTGACGACCATCAAGACCCAACTCGTTGGCAAGACCTGTATCAAACTCACGGTTTACAAATCGCGTGATTTTCTCACTCATGCACTTCTTACGATCTGCGTTTGTTTTCATATCCTCGCAACCAGGGTAGATCGGCACATTTTCAATAATGGCAAAAGGGACATCAGCAATTACTTCTTCAGGTCCAGCCTCTTCAGCTACGTCTTCTACCTCTACGATTTCTTCTTCGATATCGGTTTCAGTGTCTTCAATGATCACCTCTTCAATCTCCACATCATTTTCAACTACCTCGATTACTTCAGGAGCTGGTGGCGGTGGAGGTGGAGGTGGAGGTGTTTCTAACATTTGAGTAATAGGGATTTCTTCCTCAATTACTGGCTCTTCATAAACTACAACTTCTGGCTCTTCTTCAATAGTTACTGTCTCATATTCAAGACCTTGCCAAGCCACGAGAAGCATAAACGCTAACCCTGTCAGGGCATAAAGCGTTATGTTTTTTCTCAAGTCTGCCGACTCTGATTTCTTTTTTTCCATAATAGATTATGATTTAAAGGCTAAAAATAGGTAATAGTTGATGATTTATAAAGCATTCTTTTTTGAAGACTTGATGAAAAGCATATCAATTAAGAACAAAATTACTGTTGCAAATAAGATGCCAATTGTATTTGCCAATATATCATCCCACTCCATAGATCGATTTTTGACTAAATAACCTTGAGCCAGTTCAATCACGGAGCCTATGACAAAGCATAGAGTAGCTGCTCCAATAACAATGCTCCTTTCAAATGTCAATAAATCTGTCCATAACATTCTTTTTGCAGAGAATTGGGTCGACAGATACCGGTTCTTAAAGAATAAAAACCAGGATAGCATCAGTAAAAGATAAGCGATTAAATGATAGATTTTATCAGTGTAGTCTTCAAATACAATAGGTACATCAGGATTTGCCGTAAGTGATCCATAGATCACGACCGTTGTTAACAGAGGGGCGCAAAAACTGAGCAGCCTGGACATGTATTATCCTACTAACTCTTTGTAGGCATCAGCTGACAATAATTCTTCTATTTCTGATGCGTCAGAAAATTTGATCTTGATCATCCAGCCAGCTCCATAAGGATCAGAGTTTACTAACTCTGGCTCATCTTCTAGAGTTTCATTGAATTCCACAATTTCACCAGTAAGTGGCAAGAACAAATCTGAAACTGTTTTCACAGCTTCAACAGTTCCAAAGACCTCTTCTTGATCAAGGGTTTCATCAACGGTTTCTACCTCAACATAAACGATATCACCTAGCTCTCCCTGAGCAAAATCAGTGATTCCTACTGTTGCGGTACCTCCTTCTATTTTGATCCACTCGTGATCTTTAGTGTATCTTAAATCTGCTGGAATATTCATGTGTACAATTTAAAAGGGTAAAAGTACTATTTATGAAATGGAATTACTAGCTGTTGAGTTGTAAAAGATGAAGTCAACGTTCAAGCTTCTCAATTTCCGAAAGTATACCTTAGTGTAATTCCACTTCGTATAGTCGTTTGAGGAAACGCGGTAGAAATGGCAAACTCAGAAAAGGTATGATCGTAGTAGAATATCGCTGTCAAAGCTCTACTAAAAGCATAATCTGCATTGAACTTCAACCCATAAATGGTTTGACCGCCTGTCGCTTGACTATTGTCCAGATCTAAGTAACGCACGATGGTTATATTCTCACGCACGCTTCCTTCTAATCCCAGATTCAGATCGCTTTTAATAATACGGCTTCTCCCACCAAAATTAGTACGCAACCTTAAATCCTTAATGCGATATCCCACTCCTAGATTGTATTGGTTTCCATTGATTTCAGTGAGGAGATTATTGTCAAAACTTAAAGAAACGGCACGATCTCTAATAACCTCTGCAGCTATGGTAAAGCCTCTTTTTGTTTCAAAATCAATCTTTATGAGTGGACTGAATTGTTCTGCTAGATTTATATTGAAGTAGAGATTAGCCGATTTGAAATCACCACTAGCGTTAATCGTATTATCGAGTTGGTTCTGATAACTCAGGTTAGGATTCCCAGCAACAAAATCAAGATTGGTCTGGAAACGGTTTACTGTAAATGAAGAACGGTAACCGTGGTTGATGGAGAATCTATTGAATCGTTTTTTGAACCAATTCAGATTCATCAATCCCGTATATTTTAAATTCCAGTTAGGTAATGGAATGTCCTTAAATGGATTGTTATCTTGTTTACTTACATCCCTTCCTTCATATGCAGATAAGAATGAAGGCAATAGTACGCGCTGGCTGTTACGTGAAAAACCTAGAGGAAAGCCTAAGTCATCACGCTCAAAGTTATCATTTCCGTAAAAATCTCTGGCGAGTTTCTCTGCAACTTCTAGTCTATTTGATCTGAAGGTATCAAAGGTTTTTGAATCATCGATAGTGCTCTTGTTAAACGCAGTCCCGATCATAACAGTCGATATGCTGAAGTTACCAAATGTATTAGGGGTGAGTGACTGGTATGTCAAATCAGTAGGATCAACGCGGTAGTTCTCTGCATAAGTCTCTTGATAAATTCTATTACCGGTGAGATCCAGGGATAAATCTTTGAGCAAACCTACCTTGATATTGAAATCAAAGTTACGGGATTCCGTCTCTTGATATTGCTGATTAAAATCTTGAAATAGAGTCAACCATCCTCTACGCGCTGCCTCTTGTCTTATATCTTCTTGCTGACCGTAAACAAATCCAGCTGAGGGCTTCAACGTTCCTATAAAACCTACGTCTGGAGTATAACCTGGTAGGAAGGTACCATTATTCTGAGAGTAGTTGATCTGAACTCTTTTTACCGCAGTTGCGAGCCCTACAAACGTATTATACAATTGATTTCCAACGTTCTTTTTAGGAATCTTCGGCTTGTTCTCGTCATTATTTTCCTGCTGACCGGTAGGTGGTCTGTTGCTATTGCGGTTTCTGGACCTGCTTCTCGATCTACTACGCGAGGTGTTTGCTGCTGCGCCAAATTTGAGTTTCTCAAAACCTATATATTGATACAGCTTCTCAAAATCCAGTGTCCCATTCAGGACGTGGTTATTTGCATTTGAAATACTGTTTCCTAGATTCGGGATATCACCTAGATCAAGAAATTGTTGCTGGTTACGAGTCCAGTTAAAGTCTGCAGTGTATGAGTAGTTCGCTTTCGCGAAAGCGAGAAAAGGAAACTTATCAAACGGTAACTGATAGGTCGCGGTAAACTGCTGTGAGTGATTGTCTGCGATCCCGTCGTCTAGGAAGTCAGTCCACAATGTGTAGCTCTCATCTACCACGTCATTTTCATCAATGTAGCTGCGGATGATACGGTTATTGTTTGCGGCTAGGTTGAGCTTGAGCGACTTTGTTAAATCCCAGTTGATCGAGTAACTGTTATCCAGGGTGAAATTGCGATTAGTAAGTGGATCGAGCGTTATGTTCTGTGCATCAGGTATACCGTCTCCATCTAGATCTACAGGATTTGTATCAAGAGATAAATCACGGAACTTCTGGATATTATATTGTCTCTGAATGTTTACTGCTGCTGTAAAGTTGTTAGGCAGCAAATTGAAATTGAGGTCACGCAACCACTTCCAGTAATTGCCTTCAAAAAACTTCACTTTCTTTAGCGGAGAAACTTCTGCTTTAGGAAATGCATAGGCATATTGAGCACCTACCGTAGTACTTTGATCTTGAAACTCTTCAATCTCAAAACTGCGCTGGTCTGTCTGGTTATAGGAACCTGAAAAGGTAAAATTCTCGATATCGTAAGGCATGGGTTTACGCTCGCCAGTTCTTTCCTTGCGCACACCTATTAAATTGACACTTTGTCTTTTAGTATATTCCTCGCTTTGCTCTCTGATCGCATCACGCTCTGCATCATCTGCGGCATTGTCGAGTCGACTCTCTAGTTCAATGTCTTCAAATTGAGGATCAAATTGTGGGGTGATGGTTTCTTCTGCAATGCTGTAAGAGAAAGGAAGCTTAACGCCCCATTTTTGAGGCAATAACATTCCCAGACTCATATTTGTTGTGAAATCATAAGCAGTCACATTTTCTCTACTGCGTTCATTAGGCCCTTGCTCAATAGCACCGAAGCCGATGGTACTTCTCGATCCATTTGCGTTGATGGTCGCAAAATCCGCAAAATTGGTGTCGAGATTGATAATCGACGCATAGCCACCTTGATTTTTAAGGCCTGACAAACGCATTTCATTAAACCAAACTTCACCACACACATCGCCATCAGAAGCGTTACGTACCCCTATCATCATGGCGCGTACATCACCAAAATTAGGGTTCCCTATAATTCCATAACGATGTTGATTAGGTTCAGCGCCAGAACTAGAGTCTAATTGAGACTGATCAAAGAAGTTCAATTCATTAACGAGTAAAGAAGGATCTCCTAAAACTCTAGCTTTGATTTCTTGAAGCAGCGATAGGTCTATTTTGAAATCATTTGCGTCTGGCCATACTTCTCCCGGTGTACCAGCACCAGCAGGTGTGACCTTAAGAGGTAGTCTGATTTCATAATAGTTCTGAGTGAAGTCCAATCCTATTCTTACAAAGGCTTCTAACTCATCATCCTCCAGCAAATTGGTAGGGAACCCACCTCGATCAGCATGGACAAACATTTCCAGATCTTCATACTGTCGCATATCGATGCGTACATTTTTGAATACAGCTCTAGCATCTAGTGGAGCAAGCTCACAAACCCTTAGAGCCAGAGATTGTTCATTCTGACGAATATTCTGATTTTGAGTATTCAACACCTCACGCTCCACACCTGGTGGCAAGACATAATTTACCGGATCTCTGGTCGCGTTGTTCTCGATATTTACCCCTTGTACTTCAAAGGTGGTATTATCATTAGGCATGGCATTTTCATCTGCCAGATTCTGGGTATACTGTCGGTAATCTCCCCTTACTAATTCTAACGTTCCAAATCTCAAATAAGCATCAGTATCAAAACCAGTAAGATACATTCTCATGAAACGTATCGCGCGGAAATCGTTGATATTTCCTACTCTTGAATAACCTGGATTTACTGTTTGATCTTCTATCTGTCGCAGGGGAACTCTAAACTGTATCCATCTTGCTTCAATTTGCTGCCCATTAGGAAGCTCCACCTGACGTGTAGGCAAAATATTGTAAACATATTGGTCGCCCTCCTGTAATCCATCACGGAAGTTCACCTCATAAGAATAATAATTATCAATAGTGTTCATGGTGTTATCCCTATTGATATCTTCTACATCTGGTAGGGTTGTACTGCCTCGATCGTTCTGCCCAACATCTGTGGGTGAGTTGCCTTGGGTATTATTAAACCTCTTATAACGCTCTGGGATATCACCAGAAGCAGCCAGGAAATATTCATAGTTATCAGCTGCAGGATCAGCAGAATCAAACTGAGGAAAACGAGCCACTTCTTCTAGATCGCTCAGCCCGTCTAAACCTATATCTTGATTGTTACGTTCTATTCCAGCTGTATCAAACGCATAGACCAGCGATTGATTGGAAGGTACTTTTCCATAATCAGTGCGGGTGGTAAGAGCCTCACCAGCGTCTTCAGGTAAACCATTCTCAAATTGCTTACGGCCATCTTTCAAGACATCTTCTGATATACTCCCGAGGTTCAGAACGATTTTACCATCAGACATTGTAGGGTCATTAACGTAAGGGTCAAGAACCCAGAACTGGATATATTCTACGTTTGTCTGTTCAAAGTCTGTACTTGAAAACTGGCGCACGATTCCTCCCCAGTTATTTTCTGGATTAGGCAACGTGTTTGTACCTGCTGCGGCAGGATTATAATTATAAGGACCGCGCTCATCTGGATAATAGGCTAAGTCCAGTGTATTGATCACTTGTTGTTGTCCCTGTTGTATATCTACATTAGGAAAAATCTCATTAATTAATACACGACGGGTTCGGTATTCAGAAACGTCCTGATCTGTTATCCCATCTGGACGCTGATTTCCATAAAAAATAGGGTCTACTGCATACCATGCGAGCCTCGCTCTACGATAGCCATTTGCCAAAATAGGTTCTCCTGGATCAACCCCTTCAAAATCTACTGGGGTACTCGCAAGCGACCAAGCATTGGGGTTCATAATATCAATGGTAGTCTGTGAACCTTCAAAATCATCAACATAGGCTGCGGCTTGACCGTTGAAATTATCGCCATTTGGGGTTCCTGGAAACAGGTAAGCAAACTCTCCTCGTACAGATAATCGGGACTCTACATCGGTATCGATGTTAGGTAATTTATTTACAAGTCTTGTAAAGAATGGAACTTCTGTACTATAATTGAGATTAGTACCTATTATCGTATTATTAATAGGCTCAAATCCATAGGTAGCTTTTTGAGTGATAGGCCTTTCGTTGAGATTAAGTAAAGTTCCTCCCACCACGAAATCCTCGCTAAAAGTATGTTCAACATTGATCCCAGTAAATCGTTTGGTCTGCTGGTTGAAAACAGAATTATTTTCGGTTTGAACTTGAATTGGGGTACTGGAATTCAATAAAGCTTGATCCAGAATTATTACCCTACCCGCATTGTAATCTACTGTATAATCTATCCCTTCTTGAAGAGTGCGACCACCAGCCGTTACAACAACTGAACCCCTTGCTACATTGAATCCGCCTATCGGGATTCCTTCTTGACCAGAAGATTTATATTCTCCCTTGATTAAGTATTTATTTTTTTCGGCAGCCTCTAAAGCTTGAGCTTTTGTAGTTTCATACATTTCTTGAAAAACATACTGCGCCTGATTGGCATTATAAGAATTTGGGTTCTCATAAACCTCACTACCTGTAGATAGTTCATCAAATATATGTTTACCAAAAGGTTCTACCGTTGTAAATATGATGCGCCCATTTTCTTGATCAATAGTGAGACCGGGCACATAATCAAAAAATCCATCTCCCGTAGGTTGTGGGTCTCCTTGCTGGTTCAATCGGTCTAGATTAAAAACACGTAGCAGGGTAGTTTCCTCAACGCCTTCTGGTAATGGTAACGCTGGGTTTGCCATTGAACCTGGTGCAGGCGTTATATAATTCAATTCAGGTGGATACTGATAAAAAATGTTCAACCTAAAATCCTCTGGTGATAATTGAGAACCTCCCAGATTATAGATGTTTTTCATCATCAAGTCCCAGTTGGGCTCACCTACATTGGTTAGATTGCTCTTAAGCATTTTAACCACTAGGTTTTGATTATTCACTACAACTGGCTGCTCTTGTCCTGCCGCTTCAGTGACTTCAGTAGCATTAACTCCATCATTAGCAAATTCACCTACTTGATATACTTTACCGCCCACGGTATATTGATAAGCTACCGCTAGGACCTCATCATTATTAAGTTTTTGCCTTAGAGATATGTAACCGAGTTGAGTGTTCAAGGTATATTCTCTTGGGTCTAGCTGTCTCGCGCTCTCAATTGAAACATAGTCCACACCTTCACTTACTGAGTTGGATGGTAAGTTGAACCCTTGTCCTACAGTCCCTATATCTCTTATTTGCTGATTCAGCACTGTTTGGGCCGTTCCCGTAAGACCTCGCGGATTGAAATCGTTATTTGCGTTATCAGGGAAACTTCCAGGTGGAACATTTATGAAGCCAGAGGGAGGAGTACCGTCTCCCAGACCTATATTTTCTGGATCAGACTCTCCTAAGTCCTGAAGTCCTACCAGATTCCTAACATCTTCCGTACGGTTGCTTCGGTTAGTCACCCAAACTTCTACACGTGTAATTTGAATGTTGTTGTTGATGAATGGATAATTTGCCAGTGCATCATCATAAGTATCCCTGAAATAATGAGATAGGAAAAAGTGCCTATTTTCATCATAATCCAGCGAGAAAAAGTCAAATTCATTAAAAGAAGCTCCACCAGCAGCTTGCACTGTATTAGCTTCTGATCGCTGTTCAGAAAAAATTCCTGTAATACGCGTACGACCAAATTGCAACTCAGCCTTTACACCAAAAAGACTCTGAGACCCACGTATCAATTGCGAGTTGAGCGGCATGGCTACATTACCGAGTTCGATACTTTGCAATATATCGTCCTCAGTAGGCGTATATTCCAGTTTTACAAGGTTTTGGAAATTAAAGGTACTCTGCGTATCGTAGTTTGCATTTACCTGAAGTCTGGTACCTACTTTACCCACCATACTTAGATTGATACGCTGGTTGAAATCAAATGTGAGGTTTTGACGGTTGCGAGGTGACAGACTGGGATTATCAGTACGATTAAATAAAATCCCAAGATCTACTTCAACACTACCTTGTGGATCGAGATCGATTTCATTTCCACCAAATATGCTTGTAAAAAGGTCTGAATTGACGTAAAAATTAGGGATCAGATCGCGCTGGTTTTCCTTATCCTCTTCGGTCTTGCCCTGAACAGCTTTAAATTTTTCAAGAAAGTATGCATTCATACTCTCTTTGAGAACCATTTTTGAGTACTCATCACGTGTCAGCATAAATGGATATCCTATACTGTACCCGTTAAACCTACGATCCAGAATGTAACGATCTAGATTGGGATCGTAATTGTACATTGTCGTGATGCTGGGAGGGTCAGGCAGCCTTAGTTTACCTACTTTAGAGCCTGTAGAGGTAGAATCCTGTGGTGTAGTGGGTGTTTCTTGCGCATTCCCTCCTATGCTGATTCCCAAGAAGAATATTAAGAATAGGCACGCTTTCGCGAAAGCGGAATAACTAAATCTACTGTGCTTACTCCGGCGGACAAGCGCGGAAGCGAGATAAAAAAAACATAAAACCCAGGGAGCAAATCTCACCATCATCTTACTGTATGCCAAATCCTATAGCTGTTTTAATGCTTCTTTAATCAGTTGTTCCACAGAGGCATCGGGCTGGCTGGACAGAATCTTGTCCACAACTTTTTGCGCTTGTTTGCGTAAATACCCCAAAGTCTCCAATGCAGATAACGCCTCCTCGCGGCCAGTATTGCTTGCAACGACTGTTAATTCTGGATTGTCAAGTACCTGTATGATTTTATCCCGCAAGTCTATGATGACCCGCTGCGCCGTTTTTGCACCTATTCCCTTAACACTCTGGATGGTTTTTGCATCTCCATTTGCAATGGCATGAGCGATATGGTCTGGTTCCATACTGCTCAACATGGTACGCGCAGTGCTTGCTCCTATTCCAGAAACTGAGATCAATAACCTGAATATCTCACGCTCTGTCTTATCCACAAAACCAAAAAGTCGATGTGCGTCTTCTCGCACGAGATGGTGGGTGAAAACCTTGACATTTTCACCTTCGGGAATATTAGAATAAGTGTGCAGCGAGATCTCGACAAAGTATCCTACACCACCACAATCGATGATCACATCAGTTAAATTCTTCTCTACCAGTTTCCCTTGCAGTTGCGCAATCATATCACTGCTTTTTTAAGCGGCTCAAATGTAAGGATAATATGAATTTTAAAAGTTTTGTTAACAGTAAAGGTCTAGGGTAAACCGATTAAAGAAGGAATAACTTTAATTTACTAAATGGTCGCTCCCTTCTCCTTGTAGTGTTTTTCTTTTTGCTGGGCATCAATGACCGCCACGGCACTCATATTTACGATCTCGTCCACGCTAGCTCCCAATTGTAAAATGTGAACGGGTTTTTGCATTCCCATCATGATAGGCCCTATAGAATCATTATCGTTGAGCTCTTTGAGTAGCTTGTAAGTACTGTTTGCACTCTCAAGATTAGGGTAAATCAAGGTGTTTACTTTCTTACCGGCCAATTTAGAAAACGGGAATTTCTTCTCCAGCAACTCAGGATTCAAAGCAAAATCGGCTTGAATCTCACCGTCCACATCAAGAGATGGATAGTACTGGTGTAGATATTTAACGGCATCAGTCACCTTTGTCGCGTGCTCGTGTTTGGAAGATCCAAAGTTTGCATAAGAAACCATCGCCATTACCGGCTTAATTCCAAATAAAGCAGCCGTGCGGCTAGTCATTTGAGCAATTTTGGCAAGTTCTAGGGCATCTGGTTCTATGTTGATCGAGGTATCTGAAATGAACAAAGGACCTTTTGCGGTGATCATTAGGTTAGTAGTAGCGATCTTATCGACTCCCGGAGACTTCCCGATGATTTCCATCATAGGACGTACAGATTTTGGATACGATTGTGCCACACCGGTAATCAACGCGTCTGCATCTCCTACTTTAACCATCATCGCAGCAAAATAATTGCGCTGTCTTAAAATTCGGCTGGCGTCAAATTGAGTTACTCCCTTGCGACGACGCAGTTTCCAGAACTCAGTTGCATAACGTTCTTTACGCTCGCTCTCTTCGTCAGACTTGGGGTCGATAATCAAACAGGGCTGGTCAAATTCCAGCTCTTTCTTAAGCTCCTCAATAATCTCTTTTCTCCCTAAAAGTATAGGTGTTCCTATACCTTCTTCAAGTACGATCTGAGCAGCTTTGAGCACGTCCAGATTATCAGCTTCTGCAAATACGATGCGTTTAGGATCGGTCTTGGCGCGATTGAGAATCAATCTAACCAATTTATTATCTGATCCCATTCTGGAAAGCAATTGTTCCTCGTACCGTGCCCAGTCTAATATGGGTTCTCGAGCAACGCCACTTTCCATGGCAGCCTTTGCTACGGCTGGTGGTATGGTAGCAATAAGTCGCGGATCAAAAGGTTTAGGAATGATATAATCCCTACCGAAGTTAAGTTTCAGCTCACCGTATGCAATATTTACTTGCTCGGGAACAGGTTCTTTAGCAAGCTGTGCGATAGCCTTGGTAGCGGCCATTTTCATTTCTTCATTGATCTTTGTAGCACGCACGTCTAGCGCTCCTCTAAAAATAAATGGGAACCCAAGTACATTATTCACCTGATTAGGATGGTCGCTACGACCCGTTGCCATAATAAGGTCAGATCTAGTCGCGATCGCAAGATCATAATCGACTTCTGGTGTAGGGTTAGCCATCGCAAAAACGATAGGATCAGGAGCCATGGACTTGAGCATTTCTGCATCGACTATGTTCCCAACGGAGAGTCCTAGAAAAACATCAGCATCTACTAGGGCTTCTCTTAGAGAAATTTTATCCATGTCTCTAGCAAAAAGCATTTGCTCCGGAACAAGATTAGTGCGATCCTTAGTAATCAGTCCATCGATGTCAAACATCATTATATTTTCTGGACGAGCACCTAATTTCACATACAAATTTGTACAAGAGATTGCCGCACTTCCCGCTCCAGAAACGATAATTTTAACGTCCTCAATATTCTTTTCTGCCAACTCTAAGGCATTCAATAGTGCAGCACTTGAAATTATAGCGGTTCCGTGCTGGTCGTCGTGCATTACAGGAATATCCAGCTCTTCTTTTAGCCTGCGTTCTATTTCAAAGGCTTCGGGAGCTTTAATGTCTTCCAGATTGATCCCGCCAAAAGTGGGAGCGATGTTCTTTACGGTACTAATGAATTCTTCAATATTTTTAGTATCTACTTCAATATCAAAACAATCCAGGTCGGCAAAAATTTTGAAAAGCAAACCCTTTCCTTCCATTACAGGTTTTGAAGCCTCGGGACCTATATCTCCTAAACCTAAAACTGCAGTACCATTTGATATGACGGCGACAAGATTTCCTTTAGTCGTGTATTTATAAACGTTTGCCTTATCCTTTGCAATCTCGATGCAAGGTTCTGCAACACCTGGTGAGTAGGCAAGAGAAAGGTCACGCTGACTGCTGTATTTTTTTGTGGGAACGATTTTAATCTTACCCGGCTGCGGTTTTGCGTGATAAACCAGTGCTTCTCTACGTTTGCTCTCTTGACTCATGGTATCGCTTTATATAAGTCAACAAAAGTAGTCATCGCGACTGTAAATCGTGTTTTTATGAGGTGAAACCTATTGCGGTGGTAATAAGATCATGATGTTTACGCTTTCGCGAAAGCGAGATCTTAATATCTCACGAGCTTGATTACAACTTCGATTAAAACATGCCAAGAAAAATACTTGGCATGTTAATGCGAAAAAGTATTATGTAATGGACATGCCAACTATTCGTGTTGGCATGTCTAAAAAGTGGTTTTTAATTCCAAGGATTCTTTAGATTAAAATACTTCTTAATCTAGCGGGATTGAAACTTCACCACTGCGTTTTTAGGCTTCAAAGTGATTAATGGGAATATTTCAATCTCATCCTGGACAGGTTGAATTTTATACCGTTGAAGCAACTGCGCCAAAACCATGACCATTTCATAAATCGCAAAGTTGTTACCTATACACATTCTGGGACCCGCGCCAAATGGGAAATAGTAGTCACGATGATTCTTTGCATTTTCAGGACTGAAGCGTTCTGGATCAAACGTTTCTGGCTCGCGCCATAAGTCCTCACGGCGGTGCAATTCATAGAACGAGATGAGCCAAGTGCTGCCGGCCTTAAGTTCGATTTCTTCACATAGATCATCTTCCAGCGTCACCCGATCGGTGACATAAGCCGGTGGGTAGAGTCTTAAGGTTTCTTCCACACACTGCTTTAAATATGGTAGATCGACTAGGCACTCATAAATTGAGTCGCCTTTATTTCCTCTGAGTTCAGCAATTGCCTTCTCTTGGGTCTCTGGGTTGTGAGCGAGCAGCTGCACTGCAAAACTCAACGCATTTGCAGTAGTTTCATGGCCAGCAATAAAAAGTACTAGGATCTCATCAATAAGTTGCTCTTCATCCATCTTACTCCCGTCCTCATAAGTGGAGTGAAGCAGTAGATTCAATAGATCATCGTGTTGTGCTTGCGAACTTTTGCGGTCTCTAATGATCTCCCTCAAGATGTCTCGCGCCTCCTCCACCATTCTTATGTGATGAGGGACACTGTTTTTTCCTGCCAGCCACTCCCGGTCAAAGTACCATTTCATCCAAGGGATACGCAGTTCCTTGATCAACATTTTTTGAGCTTCTTCTGTGATATGCTGTAGCTTATCGATGGCTTCATCGATATCAGGAAGATCAAAAAGACTTTTAGCCACTACCTTAAATGCCAAATCGTTGAATACAGGAAAGACATCAAGCTCTTGCTCAGGCTGGATTCTCGAGAGTTCCTTTTCAATGGTATCATTCATGGTTTCCAGTAAAACCATGAGCGATTTCTTATAAAATGCCGGCTGAATCAATTTCCGGTTAGCGCGCCATTTCTCTCCATTTTCAGTAAGCAAACCATGCCCGATGTATTTACCTAGATCGTCTGTTTGTAGTGGTGATTTCTCGTAGTTGCGCTGATTCTTCTGCAACATGTGTTTCACGATGCGCTCATCGCAGGTAAAGTGAATTTTGAGTCCAGGCTTAGGCGTTATTTTAAAAGTGTAACCTAACTTCTTGAAGTTCTCTCGATGAAACGGCAGCGGATTCTTATAAATCTCCCTGGTCTGTAGGAGAAAATCTAGGGTAGAAACCTCAGGAATATTACTCATGGTCACATTTTTATTACTTCACTCACCTATCTATGTACATATTCAATTTTAGAACTTACTCCTGCAGCGTTAGAGTTTAGAAATCCAAGCCCTTCAAAGACTATACATCAAACAAACCACCCTGTGAAGCCGATTTTGTTCTCCCCAAATGTTTATATGCTGCTTCTGTAACCTCCCGGCCACGAGGTGTGCGCACTATAAATCCCTGCTGAATCAAAAAAGGTTCGTAGACCTCTTCAATGGTTTCAGCACTTTCTGAAACAGCCGTTGAAAGAGTCGTCAGACCTACAGGACCTCCCTTGAATTTATCGATGATGGTACTCAAGATTTTATTGTCCATTTCGTCCAATCCGTGAGCGTCCACATTAAGCGCCTTGAGTGAGAATCGGGCGATGTCTAAATCGATATTCCCGTTTCCCTTAATTTGGGCAAAGTCGCGCACACGTCTTAAGAGGGCATTTGCGATACGTGGAGTTCCTCTACTGCGACCAGCAATTTCGATGGCTGCATTTTGATCTATAGGCACGTTTAAGATCTCTGCACTACGCTCAACGATCGCAGACAAAAGTTCTGTTGTGTAGTATTGTAATCTCGATGAGATACCGAATCGTGCTCGCATAGGCGCTGTAAGCAAACCAGAGCGAGTCGTAGCTCCTATTAGCGTAAAAGGAGAAAGATTGATTTGCACCGTACGGGCATTGGGACCCGTTTCTATCATGATGTCGATCTTATAATCTTCCATCGCAGAATACAAGTACTCCTCAACGATAGGACTTAATCGATGAATCTCATCAATAAAGAGTACGTCGCGTTCATTAAGGTTAGTCAACAAACCGGCAAGATCACCAGGTTTATCCAAAACGGGACCAGAAGTTACCTTAATTCCTACTCCCAGCTCATTGGCTAGAATATGGGCAAGAGTTGTCTTACCCAATCCCGGAGGACCATGAAAAAGAGTATGATCTAGTGCATCACCACGCTGGTTTGCTGCCTCGACGAACACCTCAAGATTTTCAAGAATTTGATCTTGTCCAGCAAAATCACCAAAACTAAGGGGACGCAACGCGCGCTCTATGTCATGCTCCTCGTTAGAGAAGTGGTCGCCTGAAGGGTCTAGATGTTCAATCATGAGTCAAATATAAGTCACAGTACATCGCTACGATTACATGAAATCAATCTGTTTCAGTTAGAGTAGTGTTATTTAAGAGGGAATTAATGGCATACAATAAGATCATTGTTTAGATTAAAAAGAAAAACATGAAACCTAAAACTTCTATGCCCAGTTTAGATCTACCGCTCATCAATGATGCGCGATATAAACTGGAAGAACAAAATCCCGAGAATTTTTCACTTCTATTTTTCTACCGCGGCCTGCATTGCCCAGTATGTAAAAAACAACTAAGCGAAGTCCAAGATCATCTGGAAGACTTCGTTGAAAGAGGTGTGAATCTTTGCGCTATAAGTATGGATAGCGAGGAGCGCGCAAAAAAAGCTGGAAATGAATGGGATGTAACCTCTTTACCTATAGCTTATGATCTTAGCGAAGAGAAGGCTAGAGAATTTGGACTCTTCATTTCTGAAAGTATTAGCGATAAAGAACCGGCAACATTTTCGGAACCTGGGGTGTTTTTGATTGATAAAAACAACAAATTATATTTCTCATCCGTACAAAGCATGCCCTTTGCAAGACCTTCTACAAAGGATATTCTCAACGCGATCGATTTTATCATAAAAAAGGAATATCCTCCCAGAGGTACGAAGTAATTTTTTTTTGTTACGCTTTCGCGAAAGCGTACTTACCAAAATCAAAAAGGCTCGCTTAATTGCGAGCCTTTCTAATATCTATCAAACTTATTTATTAGTGATTCAATTCCTCTTCTCCCTCTTGGAGTGGAATGTGCTGAGGAGCATAATCCTGCCCTGGAATCACGTATTCATCGTTGTCATTCAACTTACTGTAATCGTAAGCCCAACGGTACACATGAGGAATAGGACCCTCCCAGTTACCGTGGATGTGTTTATCTCCTGTAGTCCACTCAAGTGTGTTAGACTTCCATGGATTAGCCGGAGCTTTTTTACCGTAGAAAATCGATTTTACAAAGTTGTATACAAAGAACAACTGAGCAAACGCAGTAGCGATTGCAAAATACGTAATTAACTTATTCGTGTCTAGTAAATCGTCAAAGTAAGGGAAGTTTGTATTCTCATAATATCTACGTGGCAAACCAGCCATACCTATAAAGTGCATCGGGAAGAAAACTCCGTAAGCACCTATTGCTGTAAGCCAGAAATGGACATACCCAAGATTCTTGTTCATCATTCTATTGAACATCTTAGGGAACCAGTGATACACACCAGCAAAGAGACCATAGAGTGCAGATATACCCATTACCAAGTGGAAGTGAGCAACTACAAAGTACGTGTCGTGGACATTAATGTCGAGTGTACTATCTCCTAAAATGATTCCTGTAAGACCCCCAGAAATAAATGTTGATACCAAACCTATGGAGAACAGCATCGCCGGGTTCATTTGCAAATTACCTTTCCAAAGTGTAGTGATATAGTTAAATGCTTTAACTGCTGAAGGAATTGCAATCAACAATGTAGTGAAGGTAAATACAGATCCTAAGAAGGGATTCATACCTGATACGAACATGTGGTGGCCCCACACGATTGTCGATAGGAATGCGATTGCTAATATCGATGCGACCATCGCACGGTAACCAAAAATCGGCTTACGAGAGTTTGTAGCAATAATCTCTGAGGTAATACCTAATGCTGGAAGTAATACAATATAAACCTCAGGATGCCCCAAGAACCAGAATAAGTGTTCAAATAAAACTGGAGACCCACCTTGATTAGCTAATACTTCTCCTTTAATATAAATATCTGAAAGGAAGAATGAAGTTCCAAAACTTCTATCCATGATCAACATCAAAGCTGCAGATAGAAGAACTGGGAAAGAGACAATACCAATGATGGCAGTAACGAAAAATGCCCAGATTGTCAATGGTAAACGAGTCATCGACATTCCTTTAGTTCTCATGTTAATTACTGTAACTACATAATTCAAAGAACCAAGTAACGAAGATGCGATGAAAATTGCCATGGAAACCAACCATAATGTCATACCCATACCTGAGTTAGGCATTGCTTCAGGAAGTGCACTCAAGGGTGGATAGATCGTCCAACCCGCAGCCGCTGGTCCCATCTCTACAAAAAGAGATGATAGCATAATAACAGATGAGAGAAAAAACAACCAGTAAGAAACCATATTTAGGAACCCTGACGCCATATCTCGAGCACCGATCTGAAGGGGGATCAAGAAGTTAGAGAATGTTCCACTCAGTCCAGCCGTCAATACGAAGAATACCATGATGGTACCGTGGATTGTTACTAGAGCCAAGTAGATACTAGGATCCATAACTCCCTCAGGAGCCCATTTACCAAGTAATGCACTGAATACAACGCTAGGTTCTCCTGGATTAGCTAGCTGCATTCTCATCAAGATAGACATGAGAATACCTATAGCTCCCATGATCAAACCTGTAATAAGATATTGCTTAGCAATCATCTTATGGTCTGTAGAGAAAATATACTTAGTTACAAAAGTTTCTTTGTGATGGTGGTGGTGTTCATCGTGACTGTGATCTGCAACCGCAATAGCTTGTCCCATAATCTTAATTTTCTGTGCTCGCTAAAGTTTCTTCAAATGTTTGTTGTGAGTCTAACCATTCTTGGTAGTCCTCTTGGCTTTCAACGATGATCGGTATTTGCATGTTATAGTGGCTGGATCCACATATTTTATTACATAACAAGTAATACTCGAACTCGTAAGGGTCTAAAGCAACGTCACCGTTGGCTACTAATTCCTCACTTCTTTGTCGACGAATTTCATTAATCTTACGAACCTTTTCAGTCATAAATTCTGTGGAACGGAAGTCTTCAGAAGTAACTGTAGGAGTGAACTTAAACTGTGTAACCATTCCTGGAACTACATTCATTTGAGCCCTAAAATGTGGCATATAAGCACTGTGAAGCACATCTTGACTTCTAAATTTAAAAAGTACCGGACGGTCTACAGGCAAATGAATGGCTACATTAGAAACTTTGTCATCCATACCATCAGCGTCAGTAGGATCAATACCTAACTGATTGGAACCTTCTATAAATCGCACATTTGCGTCTCCAAGAATATTATCTGCTCCACTGTAACGGACTTTCCAACCAAACTGATAAGCATATACTTCTACAATTAGTGGATCGTCATCTGTTGAGGCATCCATGATATCATTCCAAGAGAATAATCCCCAAAGGATCAAACCTGCGAGCACTACAACTGGAATTGCTGTCCAGATAAACTCCAAACGATCATTATCTGCATAGAAAAGTGCTCTTTGTCCCTTTTTACCGTGATACTTGTAAGAAAAGTAATGAAGTAAACCTTGTGTCAACACCTGAACAATCATAATGATGACTGTTGTAAGTAGAAGTAAGTTGTCATATTCAGCTCCATGAGCAGAACCAGCATCTGGTAAGAAGAAGTCTTGATATGCTATGAAACATGCAATCATCATGATATACATGGCAATCACAAAGATGAGCATTCCCTGACCGTTGCGTTTGTTGTCTTGATCATTTGCAACTTCAGCCATTTCAGTATCTGGCTCCGGTGCTTTACCTAAACTTACAATCTTAGAAATCTGCCAAATCGATATTACGAGTAAGGCTGCAATAAGAATTATTAAAAATGCTGTCATTACAGTGTATTTCTCTTATAAAATTTTAATAGTGGAAGTGTTTACTCTCACCTAAATATGGATCTTCTTTGACGGATAAAGGTGCTTTAGTTAACGTGTAGAACACTGTTAAAATAAATAACCCACCGAACAACAAGAATGCTCCTATTTCTGGTAATCCTATAAACCAAGATTTACCAACTGTCGCTGGCATTACCGCGACATATATGTCTAAATAGTGGCCGATTATTATAAATAGCCCAGCAGTAACTACAAACCAATTTCTACGTTTGAAATCAGAATTCATCAATATCAATACAGGAAGTAAGAAATTAATCGCTACCATACCAAAGAATACTAAGTTGTAATCTTCTATACGAGTTACAAAATAAGTCACCTCTTCAGGGACGTTTGAATACCAGATCAACATAAACTGTGAGAACCATAGGTAAGTCCAGAAAACACTAAAACCAAACATGAACTTAGCCAAGTCATGAATATGACTGTCGTTAACGTACTCTAGGTATCCACAATTCTTCAAGAAGATGGTTACGATAGCTATCGTAGTAATGGCGGTTACCATCATGCCCGCAAGAATATACCATGCAAAAAGTGTTGAGAACCAGTGGGGATCAAAACTCATAATCCAGTCCCAAGCCATGATTGATTCAGTCACCAAGAAAAATACCAAGAACATAGCAGAATGCTTGAAGCCCTTTTTGTACCATACATTGTCCTTAGGCTCCTCATCTTGTTTCAAGCTGAACTTTCTGATATTCCATCGGTAAAGATTCCAACCTATTAGGAAGGCTGCTGCTCGAGCTAAAAAGAAGGGAACATTTAAGAAACCAGTTTTACCAGCAATAAGCTCATCATAATGAGGGTTAGAAGGGTCAATCACCTCAGGATCCATCCAATGGAAGATATGGGTAATATGGAATGAAGCGAGAAGCAGCAAGATAAACATGATGATTCCACCAGGCAATATATAAGCACTAATTCCTTCCATTACCCTGAAAAGGACAACAGACCAACCAGCTTGCGCAGCTTTCTGTAGAGCCAGAAAAACAAGAGCACCAAGGCCAATCATGAAAAAGAAGAATGCAGCTACATATACCGCCGACCATGGTCTATTATGAACCTGATGGGTTACGTGCTCCACATCAGTATCGCTACCGTGGTGAGCCTCATCACCGTGATGATTATCTCCATGGACACTGTTCATGGGGTGCGATTCACTTCCATGAACCATGGTTTCATGATCTTCGCCTACTTTATTATAATGTTCACCTTCATGATGTTCTATACCATGATTAGCGACCATATGCTCAATGTCTTCATCGCTGGGCACCGTTAAAAAGCCAGCTACCGTAAGAATCGCACCTAATACCATAAGTACTATCGCGAAAATCTTCAATTTGCTTGTAAGAGTGTACATATATATAAACTTCTATGACCTACTGGTCGCCGCTAGTATTTGTATTTGTTTCTTCCTGCATTTCCTCAATCTCTCCTGGCTGCAAAGTCGGTTGCTCGACTTCAGAATCTTTATCTTCTTCCTTAGTGTTCTCAGGGTTCATATCCTGATCGTAAGCTGCAAAAAGTCCATCATTATTTCCTTCCTCAAATTCTCTAGATGGCTCACCTTTAAGCTCTTTGGTGAGTTTGTCTACATAGTGAGCTATCTGCCAGCGCTCTTCAATAGAAGTCTGGGATGCATAGGATCCCATATAGTTGATTCCATAGTACATTACGTGATAGATAGAACCTTGCGTAATCTCACGAGCGTCATAACTAGGAACACCCAAAATCTTTTCGGTTTTTACTAGGTGTCCCTGACCCTTTCCTTTTTCTCCATGGCATATAGCACAGTAGATATTATAAAGCACCTGCCCTTCGGTAACATTTTCTTCCGTGTAGGGAAGTGGGTTATTTAAGTTCGCTTTCGCGGAAGCGTAACCCTCATTAGTATCCTCGTACTCATAAGGCATCCAGCCTCTCGACACAGTACCCTCAACTGGCTTCTGTGCCTCGACATTGTTTGGAAAGATCTCTCCTTCACCATAGGTACTGTAGCCTACGTCTTGATACATATTTGGGAAATACTGTACAGAACGATCTGAACTAGCATCTACCTCTTTATCTTGACCATCGCCGCAAGCCACGAGTGCTGCTGCAATAAAGACATATAATAAATTTAAATACGACTTCTTCATTAATGATCGTCTTTATTATCGATAAGGCTTATCTCTGTCGCGCCTGTATCGTAAATGAATTTTGTGATTGAATCTATATCCTCACCGTATGCATCAATCTCCATTAGGAAGTGATCATCTGTGGTGCGCACATCTGGATTCTCAGCTTTTTTGAAGGGCCACAAGCGGCTTCTCAAATAAAAAGTAATGACCATTAAGTGAGCAGCAAAAAAAACTGTAAGCTCAAACATGATCGGTACAAAAGCCGGCATATTTTGTAGGTAAGAAAAACTAGGCTTTCCACCTATATTTTGCGGCCAGTCTTCAATCATGATGTAATTCATCATTACCGTAGCTACAGATAATCCAACCAGACCATAGAGGAATGCATTAATAGCAAGTCTCGTGTCTGCAATACCCATAGCTTTTTCAAGTCCGTGTACTGGAAATGGGCAAAAAACTTCTTCAATATGATACTTCTGCTCCTTGATCAGTTTTACCGCTCTGAGTAAGACATCATCATCAGCATAAAGGGCGTGTATTTTGTGTGTTGCCATAATATCTCTGGTCTATTTGCTAGGGTGAGCAATCGGGTCACCTGATGAATTAGCAGTGTTAGACGTCATTTTATTTTCTCGTAAAGTCTTGTATTTACTTCCACTAGACTTCAAAATCGATTTCACCTCTGCCTGTGCAATTACTGGGAACGTCCTAGAGTACAGTAAGAAGAGTACAAAGAAGAATCCTATTGTCCCAATGAAAATACCTATATCAACAAATGTAGGTGAAAACATTGTCCATGAAGACGGAATGTAGTCTCTGTGCAAAGAAGTAACGATAATCACGAAACGCTCAAACCACATCCCTATGTTCACCACAATTGAGATCACAAAACTGAACATGATACTGGTTCTTAATTTCTTGAACCACATGAACTGCGGAGAGAACACGTTACAAGTCATCATAGACCAGTAAGCCCACCAGTAAGGTCCCGTTGCTCTGTTCAAGAATGCGTACTGCTCATATTCAACTCCCGAATACCATGCTACAAAAAGCTCGGTTATGTATGCTACACCTACTATAGAACCCGTAATCATAATGACCAAGTTCATCAATTCGATATGTTGAATCGTGATGTAATTCTCAAGGTTGACCACTTTACGCATTACAATCAAAAGCGTGTTTACCATAGCAAATCCAGAGAATACCGCACCTGCAACGAAGTAAGGTGGGAAAATCGTAGTGTGCCATCCAGGAATCACAGAAGTTGCAAAGTCAAAGGATACAATCGTGTGTACAGAAAGTACAAGTGGCGTTGCGAGACCTGCAAGAACAAGTGAAACTTCTTCAAAACGTTGCCAATCCTTTGCTCTACCACTCCATCCAAATGATAAGATTCCGTAGATCTTCTTATTGAAAGGCGTGATCGCACGGTCGCGAATCATTGCAAAGTCAGGAAGCAATCCTGTCCACCAAAAAACCAGGGATACAGAAAGATAAGTTGAAATTGCAAATACGTCCCAAAGAAGAGGTGAGTTGAAGTTTACCCACAAAGAACCAAATTGGTTAGGGATAGGTAATACCCAGTATGCCAACCATGGACGACCCATGTGAATAATTGGGAACAAACCTGCTTGTATAACCGAGAAAATCGTCATCGCCTCTGCAGAACGGTTGATCGCCATTCTCCATTTTTGACGAAAAAGTAGCAATACCGCAGAAATCAGTGTTCCAGCGTGACCAATTCCTACCCACCATACAAAGTTGGTAATGTCCCATGCCCAACCGATGGTTTTATTCAATCCCCAAACACCTATTCCCGTAGAAACGGTGTAGATGATACAGCCTAGTCCATAAAGAAAAGCGATCAGTGCGATTGAAAAAACCAGCCACCACTGCTTATTTGCCTCTCCTTCAACTGGAGCTACGATATCTCTAGTAACATCACCATAGGTCTTGTCACCAGTAACCAGAGGTCTTCTTATGGACGCTTCATAATGAGCCATAATATCTTGATTAATTTCCTAGTTAATTATACGTTTCTTACTTTAACCTGATACAATACATTAGGCTCTGTTCCAACTTCTTCCAGCAAGTGGTAAGCTCTGTCAGACTGCTTTAATTTGTAAATTTCAGATTCTTTATCATTAATATCACCAAACTTGATGGCTCCTTCCATACAAGCGTTTGAACACGCTGTAGCAAACTCGCCATCCTTAATCATTCTACCTTCTTTCTTGGCTTCAAGAATGGTCATCTGTGTCATTTGCATACACATAGAACATTTCTCCATAACCCCTCTAGAACGTACAGTCACATCAGGATTTACTACCATACGACCTAGGTCGTTGTTCATGTGATAGTCAAACTCATCGTTTCCATTGTAAAGGAACCAGTTGAATCGGCGTACTTTATATGGACAGTTGTTTGCACAATATCTTGTACCTACACATCTGTTATAAGTCATGTGGTTTTGACCCTGACGACCATGTGCACTTGCCGCTACCGGACAAACTGTTTCACACGGAGCGTGATTACAGTGTTGACACATAATAGGCTGAAAAGCTACCTGTGGATTTTCAGCTGGAATTTCAAGTTCACCAAATCCTCCTAGAGATCCATTGTCTCCAAACAATCCAGAGAAACCATCTTTTTTAGCCTCATCATCTTCAAAACTATCTGTAGATGAATAATACCTATCGATACGCAACCAGTGCATGTCACGGGACTTACGCACTTCAGATTTACCAACAACAGGCACGTTATTTTCCGCATGACAAGCGATTACACAGGCACCACAACCGGTACACGCATTTAAATCAATTGACATGTTGAAGTGATGTCCTACAGAACGGTCAAAACCTTCCCATAGATCTACATCAGGACTTGTCACATTAGTTGGGATGTGGTTCAATGACACCTCAGGCATCGGATTGAACTCATCCTTATCTCCAGAGCGATATGTTGCAAGATCAGTCTCCCGTATCACGTCACGACCCATCATGGTATTCTGCAGCTGTGTACAAGCAAACTCATGAACATCAGCAGTTGCAGAAACTTTTACGCTCTGTATATTGACACCATCCTTATAGAGTGGGTAAGCATTAACACCAGTTTGCATTTCCTCTTGAACACCATTCTTTTGTCCATAACCTAGAGCAATACCTATGGTACCTTTTGCTTGACCAGGCTGGATCAAGGCGGGTAACGTAAGCTCTACGCCATTCATACTCACAACAGCGTAATTACCGTCTAGAGCACCGTTAGCTACGTTATAATTCTCAATTCCTAGTTCTTCTGCATCAGCTATAGAAATGGTCATGTAATTATCCCATGTCGTACGCGTGATAGGGTCTGGCAATTCCTGCAACCATGGGTTATTGATTTGCTTACCGTCACCTACCGCAGTTTTGGTATAAAGAACTAGTTCAAAATCATTGCTTCCTTTAGCGTTAGATAGCTCGCTTAAAGCCATGCCGTCACTCATTTGAGGAGCGAGGTCGTTAGCAATGAAGTCAGCATTTGATTTATAAAAACCGTCTTGTAAAGATTTGTTCCAGTTAGAACCATCTGCCTGAGCAGAGCTTTTCAAGAAGTCTCTGTATGATGTATTATCACCACTCCACTTTAACAGCGTTTCTTGTGCTTGACGCGTGTCAAAGAGTGGCTTAATAGTAGGCTGTGTTAGGTAAACATGACCTTTTTTGATCATGGTATCACCCCAAGACTCTAAATAATGAGGTGTGGTTGCTACATAGTCACAAAGTTCAGCTGTTGCATCTTTGCGAGTTGCAAATGATACTTTGAGAGGCACTTTTGAGAACGCTTTCGCGAAAGCGTCACTATCTTCATAAGCATAGACAGGATCTACACCCAGTACAAAAACAGCACCTACGCTACCTGAATTCATCTCTCGCAGGAGGTTCTTAACAGCCATACGACTACCTTGTCTCGTCATGATAGGCTCCTCAGTATCAATAATAGTACTTGAAAGCGCTTCATTAATGGATAGTGTCAACTGTTGTGCAGCACGATCAGAAAGACCACATAACACCACAGATTTGCTACCACCTCTCTTCAAAGCAATAGCAGCTTGCTCAACAGCTTTTTCAATTTTAGCCGGCAAGGAAGGAGAACTCCCGCCTGCAATTTTAGAATAAAGCGCTGCAATTATCGCTTTCTGTTCAGATGGTTTTACTGGGTATCTTCTGTCTGCATTAGCACCAGAAAGACTCATGTTTGCCTCAAACTGTATATGCTGAGACATTTTTCCATCTTTTGGGATGCGAGACGCACTGTAACCTTTATCAAAGCCACCACCTTGCCAATCACCTACAAAATCTGCGCCTATAGATACGATGCACTCTGCATCAGTAAAATCATAGTCAGCAAGACCGCGAGTCCCATATTTTCCTTCAAAAGCATCCAGAGCGGCGTCTTCACCTACTGCGTCATAAACCACTTCGCGCACGTTGCCGTACTTAGCTTTGAGCTTTTCTATGATTTTAGACATGGAAGGGCTGGCATGAGTAGCAGTAAGAACAACAAGCTCTTTACCTCCCAGCTGATTAAGCTTTTGAGCTACCTCACCATCAAGTTTATCCCAGCTAGATTCAGCTCCTTTTACTAAAGGCGCTTGAAGTCTTTGCGTGTCATATAATGAAAGTACAGAGGCGTGCACCCTAGCATTTGCATTTCCACGATATTTTGCATCGCGATTGCTTTCTATCTTTATCGGGCGACCTTCTCTCGTCTTTACAAGAACGCTTGCAAAGTCATAACCGTTTGCGATGGTGGTCGCATAGTAGTTAGCTATTCCAGGAACAATCTGTTCTGGTTGATTTACATAGGGTACCGAATGGATCACCGGGCCCTCACACGCAGCGAGTGACGCAGCAGCCGTACTGAACCCAACGTATTTCAAGAAATCCCTTCTAGAGGTTTTAGACTCAGCCATAGCAGAGTCATCACCTAAGAATTGCTCAGTAGGAATGGGATTAGCGAACTCCTTTTGCTCAAGATCTTTTACGATCTCGTTATTATCCTCGAGTTGAGCGGTGCTTTTCCAATATCTTTTACTTGTAGCCATAAATGTCTATAACTATATAATTAATAGTGGCACTTACCACATTCCAAACCTCCCAAATCAGCAATGGTCAATTGACGACCGCCGCGTTTTTCTGAAAGCTCTCTGTGAATTTCTTCATAATAACCATTACCCTGAAGATCAACGTTTGTCTCACGGTGACAATTGATACACCATCCCATTGTTAACGGAGAGTATTGATACATCACCTCCATTTCCTGAACAGGACCGTGACACGTTTGACAGGCAATGTTTCCAGCATTTACATGCTGTGCGTGATTAAAGTACGCCAGATCAGGCAAGTTGTGAATACGCACCCATCTTACAGGCTGCTCTTCACCCACAAACGCCTGCTCATCTTCACTCCATCCCGTTGCAGCATAAAGCTTCTGAATCTCTTTATTGTAATCGATACCGTACTCATTGATACCTTCTTGATAGGTTTCTGGAGCCACCTCAGCAATCGATTTGTGACAGTTCATACAAACATTTAAGGAAGGTATGCCAGAATGCTTGGACTTCATAGCACTTGAGTGACAGTACTTACACTCGATCTGATTAGTACCAGCGTGAATTCTGTGGGAATAATGAATAGGCTGTACCGGAGCATAACCCTGATCTACACCTACGCTCATTAATGCTCCGTAAGCAAAATAGGCACTCGCAAGCAATAAGAAAATAGCTGTAACTAATACTAAAAACTGATTCTGCACAAACGCTTTCCAGATAGGAGTGCGAGCTGGCGCGCTCTCATCAACAAAATCTGTTTGAATACCGTTTGCCTCTGCAAAACGCTTCAAAGTTTTGTTCACCACGATTAACAGCACCACAAGAAGAACAAGTACAATCGCAAGCGCTCCCAGTATCAGGTTGTTTGTCATTCCGTTATCGACAGTTCCAGATTGAGTTCCACCTCCATCAATTTGAGCAGCGACAGGCTCTGGCTTTGGCGTGTCCGTATAAGCAAGGATGTTGTCTATATCAGTATTTGAAAGCTGTGGAAAAGCATTCATGTTAGATTGACCCCACTCATTATAAAGCTCAACCGCTTCTTGATCGCCACTCGCAATAAGCGCAGCAGAATTTTTGATCCACTTATACAACCACTCACGATCGCGACGCTCTGTTACTCCATGCAATGCAGGCCCAACTGCCTTCTTGTAAAGCTTATGACATGATGCACAGTTTGCTTTAAAAAGACTTTCTCCAGCCTTAGCATCACCTGTAGAGCTTGCGGCGGCTGCATCTTCAGTAGCAGAAGCTTCAACCGGCATAGCTGACTCGCCATCTGACGTTGCATCTTCTTGCGCATGCACAAAAGACGACAGACTTATAAATACAAAAGCTAAAACGAGCGACCAGTTGGAAAAATGTAATTTCCTATTTATCATCTTCTATCGAGATTATTACAATAACTTTGGCACAATAATTACGGTGTTTTACCGTATGTTAATGCAATTGCAAAAATAAGTACTAGATGCTTACAAATGCCTTGCTATAATTGAAGAAATTAATTTATAATTAGTCTAAATAGATCTCGCTTTCGCGAAAGCGTAATACCTTATTATCATGCAAAAACTATTGTCACTGAACCTACTTATATGTCTGTTATTCACATCAATTCCTTTCATTTCTCAGGGTCAAAATTCCAAAAAAATTGAACCGAATACTCTGACGGAGCTGATAGAAACGAAACAAAAACTGGATCAGACTGGAAAATTGAAAGATCGTTATACGATTCAACTCTATTATGGTAATAGAGAAAAAGCGACAAAAATGAAGAGGGATTATGAGGCCCTTGCTTTAGGATGGAAATGCGATCTTTTTTGGGAATCTCCTAATCTAGCCGTAAGAGTGGGGAAATTCAGAAATCGTCTTGAAGCAGATCAAGCTTTAATAATCGTTAGAGAACAATTCCCAAATGCGATTGTGATGAAGCCTTAAACCAATTTCAACGAAAATAAAAACGGCGCTTGAGTCATTCAAGCGCCGTTTTTTATTGTATCAATTTTCTAGCGAACTAGAGCTTTTTCTTCACCTCTACTTCTCTGAAACATTCTATCACATCTCCTTCTTTGATATCATTATAGTTCTTGATCTGAATACCACATTCATAACCTTTAGCAACTTCTTTGACGTCATCCTTGAAACGTTTCAAAGCAGTTAGCTCTCCAGTATGAACTACGATTCCTTCCCTGATGATTCTTACCCCTCCATTTCTATAGATCTTGCCGTCAGTCACCATACAACCAGCGATAGTTCCCACTTTAGAGATCTTGAAGGTTTGTCTAATCTCTGCATTACCGGTAACTTCTTCCTTGAACACTGGTGAAAGCATTCCTTCCATCGCATCCTTAAGGTCGTTGATAGCATCATAGATAATTGAGTAAGATCTAATATCTACCTCTTCTTGCTCAGCAATTGCTTTAGCATTACCCTGTGGTCGTACATTGAATCCAATTATGATCGCATCTGAAGCACTAGCAAGTAGCACATCACTTTCTGTAATCGCACCTACTGCTTTATGAATAATATTAACCTGGATTTCTTCAGTAGAAAGTTTCTGGAACGAGTCAGTTAATGCCTCAACTGATCCATCCACATCACCTTTAAGAATCAAGTTCAATTCTTTAAAGTCACCTAGAGCGATACGTCTTCCTATCTCGTCGAGTGATAGTGTTTTCTGAGTTCTAACCGATTGCTCTCTTTGAAGTTGTGTACGCTTAGCAGCAATAGATTTAGCTTCGCGTTCATCTTCAAATACATTAAACTTATCACCGGCCTGTGGCGCTCCGTCCAGACCTAAAATCGATACAGGAGTTGACGGCCCTGCTTCAGTAACATCATTTCCACGCTCATCTTGCATAGCTTTCACCTTACCGTGTCTAGGACCGGCAAGAACATAATCTCCTACCCTAAGAGTCCCGGCTTGAACAAGAATTGTAGAAACATAACCACGACCCTTATCTAAATAAGCTTCCACAACGGTTCCGGTTGCAGGTTTATCTGGGTTTGCTTTTAAGTCTAGGAGTTCAGCCTCAAGCAGTACTTTTTCAAGCAACTCTTTGACACCTGTACCAAACTTTGCAGAGATGTCATGTGATTGAATTTTACCACCCCAGTCTTCTACAAGAAGGTTCATTTGAGCAAGGCCTTCTTTAATTTTATCAGGATTTGCCGTAGGCTTATCAATTTTATTAATTGCAAAAACAATAGGTACACCCGCTGCTTGTGCGTGTGAAATAGCCTCCTTAGTCTGTGGCATGATATCATCATCTGCCGCTGCTACGATAATCGCAATATCGGTTACTTGTGCACCACGCGCTCTCATCGCTGTAAACGCTTCGTGACCTGGAGTATCAAGAAATGCAATTTTCTGACCATTATCCAATTGTACACCGTAAGCACCGATGTGCTGTGTAATTCCACCACTCTCACCTGCAATTACATTCTCTTCTCTAATATAATCGAGAAGTGATGTTTTACCGTGATCTACGTGACCCATTACTGTAACGATAGGCGCGCGCGGTTCAAGATCTTCCTCATTATCTACAGTCTCTGCGATACTTTCTTCAATATCTGCATTGACAAACTCTACCTCATAACCAAATTCCTCAGCTACGATACTCATGGTTTCAGCATCAAGACGCTGGTTCATGGTAACCATCATACCCAGTGACATACATGCACCGATTACTTGATTCACCGGGACATCCATCATGGTAGACAAATCACTTACCGTTACAAATTCTGTAACTTGAAGTGTTTTCTCTTCAGCTTGAGCTTGTTCAGCCTCCACTTTTTCCCTGTGGCTATCACGCTTGTCACGTCTGTATCGTGCCGCTTTGGATTTTGAAGATTTACCTTGAAGTTTTTCTAAGGTTTCCCTTACTTGCTTTTGGATTTCTTCTTCTGTAGGCTCAGCCTTGACTATAGGTTTGCGTGGCTGACCTCCTTTACGACGTCCTCCTGGACCACCTGAACCGGGTTTAGAAATTCTCTTTCTTTTACCACGGCTATTGTCTTTTTTCTTGGGCTTGGCAAATTTTGAAAGGTCGATTTTCTGACCAGTCACCTTAAGACCACCTAGCTTTTTGTACTCGGTCTTGATTTTCTCAGGCTCGTCAGAAGCCTTGTCTTCTGCAGTCTTAGCTTCTTCTTTCTGAGGGGTTGAGGTAGCCTCTTCAGGCTTAGCTTTTACTTCTTCTTTCTTTTCAGTCTCCTGTTTTTTAGGCTGAGCTTCTTCCTTCTTAGGCGTATCCTCTTTCTTAGGCTTAGACTTGGCAGCGTCAAGATCGATTTTACCTTTGATAGTCGTACCCTTAACTTTAGGACGGTTAGAAACCTCTTTTGAACCATTTGATTCTTCAGCTGCTTCCTTGGGTTTTTCTTCTTTCTTTTCT
Source organism: Nonlabens spongiae (assembly GCF_002117125.1). Taxonomy (NCBI): domain Bacteria; kingdom Pseudomonadati; phylum Bacteroidota; class Flavobacteriia; order Flavobacteriales; family Flavobacteriaceae; genus Nonlabens; species Nonlabens spongiae. The sequence continues at coordinate 2,536,055 of NZ_CP019344.1, read as the reverse complement.
TGAACCGGCTGGTCCTCCTCTTTTACAGGGGTTTCAGGTTCAGGAGTCTCTTCTTTAACAGGAGCTTTTTTACCTCCATCGAGATCCACACTACCCACTTGCTTCGGTCCACTTAGCTCAGCTTTAGCCTTAATGATCTCTTGGCGTTTTTTCTCCTTTTCCTCCTGCTCCTTCTCTCTTTGCAAGCGTAATTCTTCCTGCTCCTTACGGCGCTCGGCTCCCACTTCCTTAGAGGCTACTTTTTTACTCTTGTCAGTTTGAAACTCATCTGCAAGGGCTTTATATACAGTTGCGTCAATCTTTGTCGTAGGTCGAGCTTCGATCTCGATTCCTACGGAGCTAAGATGTTCCACAGCCCTGTCTAGAGAAATATTAAATTCCCTAAGGACCTTGTTGAGTCTCATGTTTTTTACTTCAGCCATAAAATGGTTATGGGTTGACTTTAAATTTAATCTTCAAATTCTGACCTGAGGATACTTACCACTTCTATCACGGTTTCTTCCTCTAGATCGGTACGTTTTATTAAGTCAGCAACGTCTTGCTCTAGAACACTTTTTGCCGTGTCCAGGCCTATTCTTCTGAATTCCTCAATTACCCAGCCTTCAATCTCATCAGAGAACTCTGTAAGCTCTACATCTTCCTCCACACCTTCTCTGATCACGTCTATCTCATAACCAGTAAGCTTACCAGCTAATCTGATATTATGCCCTCTACGTCCTATTGCTTTAGAAACTTCCTCAGGATTCAATCGCACCTCAGCTTTCTTGTTCTCCTCATCTACCGTCATGGAAACGATTTTTGCAGGACTCAAGGCTCTGGCAATATACAACTGTGTATTTGTAGTCCAATTGATCACGTCAATATTCTCATTTCCTAGCTCTCTTACGATGCCATGGATACGAGATCCTTTTACTCCTACACAAGCACCTACTGGATCAATACGGTCATCATAACTATCGACAGCCACCTTAGCTTTCTCTCCAGGTTCTCTAACTACTGCTTTGACCTGAATAACCCCATCAAAAACTTCCGGGATTTCTTGCTCAAAAAGTTTTTCCAAAAACTTAGGAGATGTACGAGAAAGAATGATGTTAGGTTTATTACCTCTTAATTCTACGCTTTCAATCACGCCACGTACATTTTCACCCTTTCTGAAAAAATCAGAAGGAATCTGACGATCCTTAGGCATGATGATTTCATTTCCTTCATCATCAAGCAAAATAATCGCTCTATGTCTTATATGGTGTACCTCTGCATTATATAGCTCACCTTCAAGCTCTTTGAATTGCTTAAAGATATTTGTGTTATCATGTTCATGGATTTTTGCAATCAAGTTTTGACGCAATGCAAGTATTGCTCTACGACCTAACTGAATCAACTTCACTTCTTCTGCTACATCTTCACCTACTTCATAGTCAGGCTCGATTTTTTGGGCTTCAGAAAGTGAGATCTCTGAGTTCTCATCTTCCACTTCGCCATCAGCAACCACCACACGATTACGCCAAATTTCTAAATCCCCCTTGTCAGGGTTGATGATAATATCAAAGTTGTCGTCCTCTCCAAACTTTCTCTTCAAGGCACTTCTAAAAACATCTTCAAGGATCGCCATCAAGGTGACGCGATCTATCATTTTATCATCTTTAAACTCAGAAAAAGACTCGATCAATGCGAGATTTTCCATACTCTATTTAATTAAATGTTATAACGACTTTGGCTTTTTTTATCTGCTCAAAATCCACTTTCCAATTTTTCTCTACGGTTACTTTCCCTTTACCTATAGGTTTAGGCTCACGCGCTTTCCATTTTAACTCTATACCCTTAGCAGAAACAGCTTCTAGAACACCCCTCTCCTCTCTACCTTCCTTGTCCTCTACCTCAAGGGTACGGCCTATGTGTTTGGAAAATTGTCTAGGCTGCTCAAGAGGTGCTGTGGCACCCGCACTGGTTACCTCTATTGAAAAATCCAGTTCATCGCGGTCTAGATTATGCTCTACAGCCCGTGAAATAAATATACAATCAGAGAGTTTAACACCTGCATCACCGTCGATGGATACATGAATGTCATTTGCCGACCCTATTTTCAAGTCAATCAAAAACAGATCTTTTCGCTCTTCAAATGCTGCTGATAGCAACTCCTCTACCCTCTCTTTCAACATAGTCTATAAAAAGAGGGGACTTTTGTCCCCTCGTCTTTTTTCCAAATACGCTGCAAATATAAAACAAATTAAAGGTTTATCAAACCTAGCACCGCCCTAAATAAATGATTTTAAAATTATTATCTTTATGGAGCACTTAACTCCCCTTTACCATGAAAAAAATTCTTGTCCCCACAGATTTTTCTACAGAGGCTGAAAATGCCCTGCGAGTAGCCGCTGACATTGCTAAAGAAAATAACGGTGAGATATACCTTTTGCATCTACTGGATCTTCCCCTGCACCTCGCAAATGATTCAGACGGCACGCTCCCTGAAGCCTTGTTTTTTATGAAAATCGCCCGTGAAAGATTTGACGATTTAATAAAGTTAGACTTTCTAGAGGGAGTAAGAATACATGGTGATGTAGAGACCGGCGCTACCTACAGCGGTATCATGGATATGGTCAAACGGCACAACTGCGACCTCATCGTGATGGGAAGCCACGGAACGGGTGGCATCAAGAATCGATATATTGGTTCCAATGCAGAAAAAGTGGTGCGCAATTCTGAGATTCCAGTGCTCATTATTAAGGATCGCAAGAAAAGATTGGACGTGAACGAGTTTGTCTTTGCAACGGATCTCAATCCTAAATCTGTGAGCGTTCTTAAAAAGGCAGACGCTTTCGCGAAAGCGACAAACTGCAAGCTACACCTACTCTATGTAAACACACCGTCAAAATTTCTGACTACGCGACAGGCTGAGGAAAAAGTGAAAGAATATCTACAAAAAACGGCGGTAGAACCTGAAGACTATAGTATCTATAACGACAAAACTATAGAGAAAGGCGTCTTCAATTTTGCCCAAGATATTAAAGGTGATATTGTAGGAATAGGGATAAAGGGAAGACGTGGATTAAGTCATTTTTTTGGTGGAAGCCATACTGGGAACATGGTTAATGCTTCTAGTATTCCTGTGATTACCTTTAGAATCAGCAAATAAGATCGTCCAAATTTATTTGTTGGGCCTACCTTCATCTATTTGCAAAAAAAAGCTGCTCCAGTAATGAAGCAGCTTTATATATTTTAAGAGGATCGAAACTATTAACTATTTTGATTCTTTAAAGCATCGCGTATTTCCATAAGTAATTGCTGATCTTTTGTAGGACCTGCTGGCTTAGCTTCTTCTTTTTTCTTACGAACTTGATTGTAAGCCTTAACGATCATGAAAAGAACAAAACCTACAATGATCAAAGAGATGATCGTGTTGATCCATTCACCGTATAAAATAGCATTTTCAGGTTTAGTGACTGCACCGTCTGGACCTATAATAGCTTCAGAAAGAATGATTTTCTTGTCTTTAAAGTCCACTCCTCCTGAGAAGTATCCTATAATAGGCATCATGATCATACTCACAAAACCTTTTACTACCGCACTCACGGCGCCAGCAAGAATAACGGCAACCGCAAGGTCGATCACGTTACCTGTCATGATAAATTTTCTAAACTCTTTAAACATTGTTTCTTGATTTAGTGTTCACGGGCGCAATTTACAAATGTGCTCCAAATTAACAAAGCGTTAAGAACTGTTTTTCAACGCTGTAAATAGTATCGCGGGACTCGGTCTGAAATAACGGTTAGGATTTCATAAGAGATAGTACCTGCATTTTCTGCAACGGTTTGCGCAGTCTGATGATTTTCATCCCAGATGATTACCTCGTCGCCCACCTTGCAATCTATGTCGCTCACATCTACCATAAACATGTCCATACATATAATCCCTAGTGTGGGCGCTTTTCTTCCATTTATTTCCACCTCCATGTTACCCATACCGTGTATGCGGTGTATGCCGTCGCCGTGACCTAGAGCAACCACGGCATAAGTCATCTTCTTAGGAGCAAAAAACTTGCGGTTGTAACTCACGCTTTCCCCTTCTTCAATGGTTCTGATCAGAGAAATGTTGCTTTTAAGACTGGAGATAGGCTTCAAATACTTATCATGTTCTGGGTCGTTCCCATAACCGTACAGCCCTATTCCAGAGCGCACCATAGTAAAGTGGCTCTCTTTATAATTCAATATACCACTGGTATTTGCCTCATGTCTTATAATGGTATAGCCCAGACCTTTTTCAAACGCATCTGCTGTTTTATGAAAAAGGCTTATCTGGTTTTTGTTGAATTCATCCTCAGCGAGGTCTTCACTTGCGCCCAGGTGGGACTGCACGCCACGCACTTTTATGGAGTCTTGATCTTTTATTATTTTGAGGACTTTGTGGAGGTCATCAGCCTCGATTCCCAGCCTGTTCATGCCTGTGTTGAACTCTACGTGTACGGGATAGTTTTTTTGGTTTTTCGCTTTCGCGAAAGCGAGAAATTCCTCCAGCACATCAATACTGTAAAGCACCGGTTCTAAACAGCGCTCAATGCATAATTCCAACTCGTGAACCTGAGGATGAAACACGCAAATAGGCGCCGTGATGCCGTTATCTCTTAGTCGAGCCCCTTCACTTACATATGCCACGGCGATATAATCTGCTCCTAACTCTTGAAGTTTGTGTGCCACCTTAACAGCTCCATGGCCGTAGGCATTTGCTTTCACCACTGCCATGAATAAAGTTCCCGGCGGGATCTTGCTTTTTAAATAACGGAAATTATGCGCGAGCGATTTTAGGTTAACTTCTAATCGTGTGCCCTGTAGCTTCAAATTATGATGCGTTTTTGTTCTGAGCATCCATATTTTTCTGGTCCTGTTTGATGCGTTGCTCCTTCATCGCCTTGTAGTAAGCAGCTCTGCTCAACGGCTCGTATTCTTGCTTCTCGCCCAGTAGGACGATGTTCTCGTCTGGCGTGGTACGATAGGAATATTGCGCAAGGTTACCTGTGCGAGTGCACACGGCGTGTACCTTAGTAACATACTCTGCAGTTGCCATGAGTGCCGGCATGGGACCAAAGGGATTTCCCTTAAAGTCCATATCAAGACCTGCGACGATCACTCTTATGCCACGATTTGCCAGATTGTTGCATACCGCAACGATCTCGTCATCAAAAAACTGCGCTTCATCTATCCCGATTACATCACAATCATTTGCGAGTAGAGGAATATTTGCCGCAGCGGGAACAGGTGTACTGCGTATCTCGTTTGCATCATGGGAAACTACTTTTTCCTCATCATAGCGCACATCTATGGCGGGTTTGAAAATCTCTACCTTTTGGCGGGCAAACTGGGCGCGCTTCAAGCGACGTATGAGTTCTTCTGTCTTTCCAGAAAACATGGAGCCACAGATAACCTCGATCCAGCCAAATTGCTCTTTGTGGTTTACGGTATTTTCTAGAAACATTTTGTAATTTACAACCTGAAAAATAGCTGGTCTTTCCAGCCTGAAAAGCCCAAAAATACAAATAAACCCACCGTACACATACCTCATGAAAAAGAAAATAGCCGCAGATCTTACCAGCCTTGCCCATCGCATACTTCAACTCAAAAACAAGGAGAACGTAACTGAGCTGCAAGCCATCGCAAAAGAACTTTATGAAAAACTCACGGTGCTTGCTTTTACAGAAAAACATTTTGCAGACGCACAACCTACCGCCGGCAACAGAGAAGTTGAGGAGCGATTGGAAAAAGCATTTGCTGAAGCTCAAGAAAATGTAGGTGAAGTCTCAGATCGAGTAGAAAAAGTAATGGAAAACGCTCAAGAAGAAGTTCACCACGCTTTTAGACGTAATGACCTGAGCGAACTCTTTGTCCCTGCAGATGAGGATGAACGAGAAGAAATGGACCTACCCGGTATTTCTACCATTCAAAAAATGGTCGTAGAAATGCCGGATGAAGATGTACAAACTCCAGAGAAGAAACAACAAGAAGAAATCCCTGAGCCCGAAGCGACTCAAGAAGAACCTGCTCCTAAAAAAGTGGTGCGCGAGAAAGAACCTTGGGAGAAATTGATCGAAAAAGTCAATAAAGAAACGACCGCTTCTAAACCACAAGAAACAACTCAAGAAGAACCCCCTCAAGCAGAACAGAAAAAACTGGACCTGGATGAAGTCTTGCCTAAGCCAGAATACAATAAAAATGACTTTGACGAAATCACCGCTGATTTTAAAGATATGCCGGTTTTTGAGCGCAAGGTCAATGATAATTCTGAACGCCCAAAATCGTTGAATGACCGATTGAATCAAGGAATGAAAATCGGGATGAATGACCGCATAGGATTTGTCAAGCACCTATTTAACGGCAGCACAGATGATTTCAATCGCGTTCTATCGCAACTCAACACCATACCAAACCTTAGTGAAGCCAACAACTTTATAGATAACATGGTTAAGCCCGAGTATAATAACTGGGATGGAAAAGATGCCTATGAAGCAAAGTTCAAAGAACTTGTGGAGCGGAATTACGGGTAATTTGATATAGATATCTGAGCAACTTCATAGATAAACCGTAACCTCCGTATTCTAGGTTACGGTTTATTTTTTAAAAGGTTATTTGCTCAAATCAGACTTGATTTGTCTCAACACCAATTTTTCCTTCTTTACCTCCCTTGCAATCAACCATACCATCACGACTGCGATGGGTATACTGCTCCAGCATACATATTGAAACATGAAATCAGACAAGTTCGTTTTAAAAGTAGGAATGAGTAGTACAAAGCCTAGCCAATAGGTAGCAAGTAGGACTGGTGTCCAGACTTGATGTGTTTTCAATCGATTTTGATGGTACTCTTGAATTTTCTCAAAATAGTGGTGAAGACTCGCATTTAGCTTTAAGCTTTTATTCTCTTTTATGGAGCTCATTTCTAAAATGATGCGCACTACTAAACTTATAATCATTAAAGCCATACCAATATTAAAAACAAGCACTTCTGGATTAAAAACCCAGATCGCAAATGCGATCAGTATCACCATAGTTATCGATAGAACGACTATGGTGTAACTCTGTTTATTCTTAATGCTTTGGAATTGCTCGGGGAGTAAGTCACTAGCCGTTTGGGTTTTCCAGCCTTCGGTGAGGGTATTAAGATCTTTCATAGTTGATACATTTTGAGAGTTGGTCTTTGATGCGGTTGATTCTGGTGCGCACCGCACCGTGATTAATTCCTATAATTTCGGCGATTTCTTGTTGTGGAACCTCTTCCAGTTCCAGTAATATGATGGATTTGTTCACCGCATTCAGCTTGTTGATGCAACGGTAGAGTTCTGTAAAATTGTGGGTGCTGTTATCTTTAGACTCTTGAAAGACTGCACGGTCATGAAGTTGATCCAGACTCACCTTTTTATACTTCTTATCTCGACGCAGCTGATTCAAACAGGTATTTACTGCGATGCGATACAACCAGGTGGCTCTTGACGAGTTCCCTTTGAAGCTTGACCAATGTTCGTGAACCTTGATAAATACTTCTTGAGTCAGGTCTACCGCCAGTGCTTCATGACCTTTGAGATATCCCAAACAGAGCCGGTACACCTTTTCCTTGAAATTAGAATAGAGTTCTTGGAATTCTGTTTTTTGGCTCACGTTATTCCGTTTTTAGAACTTCAACAATTTGAGCATTTAACCAGCTGGGGTCGTCGTACATGATAAAGTGCTTTGAGTTTGGATGCATTTTAAAAGTATACTCTTTTAAATTCTCGTACTGATTTTTATATGTGTTTGTAGCCATTTCTTCTCCAAACATTCCTGCTGCTCCTAATATAGTGACTGGAATGTCGATCTGTTTTAAATCCTCCCTTACATCAAATTTCAGATAATCCGTATAGCCATACACGTAGGTTTTTCGGTCTGTGTTTAGGATATCTTGTTTGATTGCATTTTGATGTTCAAAAGCTTTTGCCATTCCTGCTGCCATGGGAGATATCGCTTTCGCGAAAGCGGAATCATCCATCGCCATCATTTGATCATTATAGGGATTTTCATAGGTAAGCGTCGCCAGATCAACATTTGGAAACATGAGCGCACCTGTGGCGGGCAAACCATCAATGATGATGATCTGTTTGATCTTGAGATCTGGCTGTGCCCCAAGCCATGCCGCCAGAGTTCCACCCATGCTGTGACCTATGATAACGAGATTCTCATCGTCAATTGTGCGGACATAATTGATCAATTCGTTTCTCACCTTGTCTAGAAAAGGCATCTCCACAGCCGGCAGCTTCCCAAATCCCGCATAATCAACTAGGTGCAACTCGTGCGATTCAGCAAACCGGTCTTCAAGCGGATGCCACACATCGCTGGTACTGGCAAACCCGGCTAAGAGCAATATAGGATCACCGGTACCTTTTACGGTGGCTTTTATGGCTTGAGCCTGATTGGTAAAACTGAAAAGGATGATAAATCCTAAGGTTAAAAGAGTTTTCATAATGTATTGTTTACCCTTTTGAACCGAGATTTTGAAAATGTTACGTGGAGATTTAAAAAAGTTTTTATCTCTGTCATGCTGAACAAGCGCAGCGCAGATTCAGCATCTTTTATACTGTCATGCTGAACGGAGCCATGCGACGATTCAGCATCTCCAGATCGCGACTTCAATACTTATTTACAACGAGACATCAATATGGAGACTCTGAATACCTCGTGCCTCGTTTTCAGAGTGACAGTTTTGTTCTGTCATGCTGAACGGAGCCGTGCGATGATTCAGCATCTCCAGATCGGGACTTCCAAATCTATTAGACTGAGATTTTTTAATTTTCCAGCATGCCAAAACGTAGCTTCCACAACTACTCTGTCTACATAATGACAAACAAACCCAATGGTGTCATCTACATAGGCGTTACTGGAGGGCTCGAAGATCGAGTCGCGCGTCACAAGCTAGGAATTGGCAGCAGGTTCACTTCGAAGTACAATTGTAACAAACTAGTTTATTTTGAGGACTTCCAATATATCAATGATGCAATCAATCGAGAAAAGCAACTGAAAAACTGGCGACGCAGTTGGAAAATCGATCTTATCGAAAAAGATAATCCAGAATGGAAGGATTTAAGCAATGGCTGGGCACTGGATTTAAATATCGAGAACTACAAATAATATCTGTCATGCTGAACAAGCGCAGCGTAGATTCAGCATCTCACTGATTGGAACTTCAATATTCATTTGCATCGAGATATCATTATGGAGACTCTGAAAACCTCGTGCCTCGGTTTCAGAGTGACAGTTTGTTCTGTCATGCTGAACGGAGCCGTGCGACTCCCGTACAGCTGTCGGGACAGCATCTCCAGATCGGGACTTCCAAATCTATTAGACTGAGATTTTTTAATTTTCCAGCATGCCAAAACGTAGCTTCCACAACTACTCTGTCTACATAATGACAAACAAACCCAATGGTGTCATCTACATAGGCGTTACTGGAGGGCTCGAAGATCGAGTCGCGCGTCACAAGCTAGGCATTGGCAGCAGGTTCACTTCGAAGTACAATTGTAACAAACTAGTTTATTTTGAGGACTTCCAATATATCAATGATGCAATCAATCGAGAAAAGCAACTGAAAAACTGGCGACGCAGTTGGAAAATCGATCTTATCGAAAAAGATAATCCAGAATGGAAGGATTTAAGCAATGGCTGGGCACTGGATTTAAATATCGAGAACTACAAATAATATCTGTCATGCTGAACAAGCGCAGCGTAGATTCAGCATCTCACTGATTGGAACTTCAATATTCATTTGCATCGAGACATCAATATGGAGACTCTGAATACCTCGTGCCTCGTTTTCAGAGTGACAGTTTTGTTCTGTCATGCTGAACGGAGCCGTGCGAATCCCGTACAGCTGTCGGGACAGCATCTCCTTAATCGGAACTTCAGAAGCTAGTGGCATTGAGATAGCATTAAGGAGACTCTGTTCCGATAGTTATCGGAACGCTCCTAACATCACATTCAGAGTGACAAATCTATTTCTTATGATTAGGAAAAAGAAATCATATTTTACATCTCACATAAACTTCAAAAAAACGATCCATTTCTTTACTACATCTCATGCGGTATATTGTTAAGAATATCGCACAGATAGTGATACTTATCAATAAACTGATCCAGTGCCAATACATATAAAGGCTGATAAAAATGATTGATGCCAATCCTATTTTATATAGGAAATTCAGCGGAGCACAATATCCAGCCTTGACAACAAAACGGTCATCTGACTCTAATCTTCCTTTTACAGAAAAATTATTGACAATTTTCTTTTCACTCATCTCAAAAGCATTCATTTTGATAAATCCGCTATAATATCCAGATTCAATCATATTTGATAGAGCCGCTCTGGTTTTCAAATTGTTAGGAAGGGTGGTTTTCATCAATAACTTTTAAAAGTAATGCTTTCGCGACTTGCGCTGAGCGTTTCGACTTATTTCGACTCCCCTCAGCACAAGCCGCTCAGCGACCATGTATCCGAAGTGAAGCGAGAAACCTAAGCGTCTTAATACTTTGTACTTAATACTCCTTACTTATCACTTCAATCTATCTTTCCCTCAATTCCCGCATCTGCATCTCTAAAAATGCGAGTTTATCTTCAAAGTCTGTTGAGAACTCAGGCATGCGACGGAAGAAAACATAACGCACACGCCACATTTCCCTGACGTCTTTGAGCGAGATCTTTATATCATCTAAATTTTTATGATCGGCGCGCAAAACTATTCCTTTAGGTGTGGAATAGAGCCTTCGCAAAATAAGCGCCTCATCACACAGGCATAAAACTACGGTCCCATTGTTCAATTTTTTGATAACGCTGCTGGGAACCTTTTCTCCTATGACCACATCTTTGGGATACAATCCTTTATCATGAGAAGTCATTTCCAGATTGTTCACAGTAAAACCACGAAAGTCTTTTTCTGGATTGAGCGGCAAACTCAATTTAGGCAGATCGTTGATAAAAGCCTCATTATCGTAGTATTCTATATAGGAGTCGGTGGTGCGCTCTGTGATGCACGGCACCTCGGCAAATTGATCGCGTTCCAGGTCTTCTGGACTTAAGGTGAGCTTGTCATTGAAGCGGAGGAGCTGGTTCACGGTCAGTTCTGCTGTTAGCAAATCATCAATTGCAATGCTAAAATAGTTAGCAACATTGATGATGGTATCGATCTTTGGTTCGCTCCTGCCCTCTTCATAAGCCCCTAGAGTACCGCGTTTCAAGTCAAATAGGTCGGCAAATGCCTGCTGACTAAGACCCTTAACTCCTCTTATCTTTTTAATATTTTTTCCAAAAAAGGACATTTTTTGCTAATTTTATTTGCAATTAAAATATTTTGTATATATTTACACTAACGAAATTAGCTATTTAATTTCCCATAGCCAAAATTTTGAGCAATATTCCTCAACATTTTTGTTACTAACCTTTTAAACTTTATACCTATGACAGCCATTATGATTTACTTCGTGGAGACAGTTCTTCAAATACTCGTGGGATAACCCTGCAAGTTTTTGTAATATTAAACCTGTCAAAATCTTATCCATGAAAAATTACTTCAACCAAATTAAAGACTACCTACTCGACCTGAATTATTATATCACAAGAGAAAACCCCAGCAGTGGAATACTCGTTATAGAGAGGGAGAGTGTGGGAGTCAAAAACCTGATTCTGGGAATCGCTCCTCCCATCTTGATTATGGAACAATACATTTTCAAGATCAACAATAAAAACGAGGAGGTTTTCAAAAGCCTGTTACAAAAGAACAGAGATATCATTCACGGTGCCTTTGCTCTGGACGAGAGCGGTAGCAAAGTGATCTTCAGAGACACGCTACAGATCGAGAACCTAGATCTCAATGAATTGGAAGGAACGTTGAACTCGCTAAGTCTTTTGCTAAGCGAGTACTCAGATCAGATCATCAAATTTTCAAAATATTAAAAAAAAGAAACCATGAATATATTTAAAAGACTTTTCAAAATAGGTCAGGCAGAAGCGCACGCTTCTATTGACAATATGGAAGACCCTATCAAAATGACTGAGCAGGGCATCAGGGACATGAAAGAAGATCTCAATAAAAGTGTTGAAGCGATGGCGCAAGTACGCGCTCTAGCCATACGCTCTAAAAACGACAAAGAAGAATTTGAGGCCAAGGTCAAGGATTATGAGAGCAAAGCCATTCTCATTCTTAAAAAAGCACACGCTGGTGACTTGGATGGTTCAGAGGCTGATCGACTTGCTAAAGAAGCTTTAGCCAAAAAAGAAGACGCTCAGAAAAACGTGGATCGCGCCGCGGCAGAAACAGCCAAGTTTGAGAAAAACGTGGAGCAGTTGCAGTCGACCATCAATCGTATCAAGAGCAACATCTCTAACTGGGAAAACGAACTCAGAACGCTCAAAGCCCGCGTCAAAGTAAGCGACGCCACTAAGAATGTCAATAAACAAATGGCAGAGCTGGACAACGCCGGTACCGTAAGTATGCTGGAACGCATGAAAGAAAAAGTCGCCCAAGACGAGGCACTAGCCGAAGCTTATGGAGACCTCGCCAGCGCAAAAGACAGTATAGACGACGAGATCGACGCCGCAGCAGATACTAAGGACGCTAAAGTCGAAGACGATCTTGAAGCTTTGAAGGCAAAACTGGGGCTTAAAAAAGATGCTTGAAATCTAATTGTCAGTCTTAACCTGTCGAAGACGGGTTGATATCGAGAAGCTTAAATATATAAAGATAGCGCCTCGACAGGTGGTCGCTGAGCGGCTTGTGCTGAGCGGAGTCAAAGTAAGTCGAAGCGCTCAGCGTGACAGAATAAATCAAAACCATAACACTAACCTAAATTGGAAAACTACCTCAACATACTATTCTCTGAAGTCAACATCACGCTGACTATACTACTGATCATCCTGATCCTGTACTGGATCGCAACCATGGTCAGCGGTATTGACTTTGATCTGGATGTAGATGTGGACATCGATGTCGATGCAGATGTCGACCTAGACAGCGGTATCGAGGGTGGCAACATGGATTTCCAAGACGTCGCAAATGCCGAGGTGGATAAGGAACACGTACGCACCCGTCGTGCTCGCGATCTCAAGTGGTGGCAGGTCATCTTGATCTATTTCAACTTTGTGGGTCTGCCGTTTATGTTCACGTTCACGGTTTGGATTTTCCTATGGTGGATGATCAGCGTGCTCGTCACGGCCGTAACTGGCAGCTACGACAGCAGTTTTGGGTTTATCATCGTTTTGGCAGCTTTTATTCCCGCATTGATACTGACTAAAATTTTCACCACACCTTTCAAGTCTTTTTTCAAGAATTTAAATAAGGATGGCGATAAAGCCGTAGATTTCCTCGGTCGTGATGCGATATTGCTTTGTACGATCTCAGGTGAAAAAATGGGTAATGCAGAGGTCGTGGCAGATGGTAATTCCATGAATATTTATGTAAAATCATTGGACGGATCAGAATTACGCTTTCGCGAAAGCGTACTCATCATCAAGCAATCGCCAGATAAAAACTATTTCTATGTCAGTAAATCTTGATCTCGAAGAAAAAGACTTGACACAAGTAACCAGGATTTTGAGAAAGAATACTGAGGATAAAGAGGCTTTCTTTGCATTTCATCAGTACGGAGGAGATCCTAGTGAATCTGACATACACGCTAATAAAGAGGGTCTTATACGGTATGCTGCAGATTTACTTGAAGCAAGTATTTCAGTAACTCCTGATAATAGGATGCTGGAACTCAGTCAAGAATGGCTTTATGATAATGGACATTTTTATTTCAACAATATTAGATTAATAGATAAATCACAGTATGAATCAGAGCAAGTTGAATATAAAATCACATGGAAAGATAAAGCATCAGAATACGGATGTTTTGCAATGATTCTTTTTTTAATTCTTTGCACGATTATAGGCTTATATATTATAGTTGATTATGCAATAAACTTGGCATTTTAAAATGTATAGTTCTAATCAGTAGAAAATGTCAGTTCGAGCGACAGTCGAGAACGTTTTAAGATCGAGAAACTAAGCCTGTCTCGACTAGCGCTCGACATGTCAAATCAGTAGAAAAACAAACAATTAAACTAAATCAATAACTTAAATCAAATATGGACGGAATCTTACCAATCATCGTAACGGGACTAGGGATTATTCTCTTTCTCATCATCGTTTATTTCGCGATCATCGCGATGTTTTACAAAAAAGTTCATCAGGGACAAGCCCTGGTGCGTACTGGTTTTGGCGGCACAAAAGTCGCTACCGACAAAGGACTCTATGTCGTTCCCGTATTCCACCGTGTGGAAACCATGGACATATCGGTCAAGAAGATTCAGATCGAGCGTATGGGCGTTGAGGGACTGATCTGTAAGGACAACCTACGTGCCGATATCAAAGTGGCATTTTTCGTACGCGTCAACAACGAGGTCGAGTACATCAAGAAAGTAGCCCAAACCATAGGGGTGCAACGTGCCTCACGCATCGAGACGCTGGAAGACCTTTTTGAAGCCAAATTCTCTGAAGCACTTAAAACCGTAGGTAAAAAGTTTCAGTTTATCGACTTGTACGAGGCACGACGCGAATTCCGCGATGAGATCGTGGACATTATCGGGACAGACTTGAACGGTTACACGCTGGAAGACTGTGCGATCGACTATTTAGAGCAAACATCGGTTTCTCATTTAAAGCCAGACAACATTCTGGATGCTGAGGGTATCAAAAAGATCACAGATCTTACCGCTGCTCAAAATGTAAAAGCCAACCTTATCAAGCGCGATGAAGAAAAAACCATCCGCAAGCAAGATGTGGAGGCGCGCGAGGCCATTCTAGAACTCGACAAACAATTAGCTGAAAAAGAAGAACAGCAAAAACGTGAGATCGCAAACATCATGTCTCGCGAGCAAGCTGAAACCTTGAAAGTAGCCGAAGAAGAGCGCCTTAAGTCAGAAACCGCTCGCATTGCTACCGAAGAGAAAGTAAAAGTTGCTGAAGAAAACATGCAACGCCAGATCATCGTTGCCGAGAAAAACAAGCAACGTACGGATGCGGTTGAGACTGAGCGCGTAGAAAAAGATCGAGCACTAGAGCAGACCGAGCGCGAGCGTATCGTGACCCTTGCTCAGATCGAGAAAGAAAAAGTCGTTGAAGTTGAGAAAAAGAATATTCAAGACGTGATCCGCGATCGAGTGATCTTGGAGAAAGGTGTGGTAGAAGAGCAGGAAAATATGAAAGACATCGAGGCTTTCAAAACTGCAGACCGTATCAAGCAAGTAACCATCACAAATGCTGAGGCAAAAGCTCAGGATGATTTGATCAAGACCATTAAAGCGGCAGAAGCCAGCAAGGAAGCGGCAAAACAAAAAGCCGAAGAGATCAATATCGAGGCACTTGCCCACAAAGAGGCCAGCGAGAAACAAGCTGAAGCCAGAAAAATTCTTGCCGAAGCACAAGCCAAGGAAGAGGCTACCGTAGGACTTTCTGAAGCTCAAGTAATGCACGCAAAAGCCGAAGCCAGCGAGCGACAAGGAGTTGTAGATGCCCTAATCATTCAGAAAAAGGCCGAGGCTGAAGCCAGCGGAATTAGTGCAAAAGCAGAGGCTAAACGCAAAGACGGTCTTGCAGAAGCTGAAGTCATCAAAGAAAAAGCCATGGCAGATGCTGCTGGTATCGAAGAGAAAGCTGAAGCGATGAAGAAACTCGACGGTGTAGGAAAAGAGCACGAAGAGTTCAAATTGAAACTCGATAAAGAGCTTCAGGTAGATCTCGCTCAGATCAACATCCAGAAGGATATTGCAGATGCGCAGGCAAAGGTTATAGGCGATGCGCTTAAAGCAGCCAAAATCGACATTGTGGGTGGTGAGACCATGTTCTTTGAGCAGATCATCGGTCAGATTACCAAAGCGAAAGGTTACGATAGACTGGTCAGCCATTCTGAAACCGTAAGCGAGGTAAAAGATGCCATTTTAGGCAGCAATGATGTAAAAGGAAATTTACTGGAGAAAGTGCGTGATTTTGCTGATAAATACAACATCAGCAGCGAGGACATCAAAAATCTCACGATCGCAAATCTTTTGAACAATTTACAGAGTCAATCGGGTGATCGCGAGGAAAAAACCATGCTCAGTAACCTATTGAATATGGCTCAAGGTCTTGGGATTTCTGGGAAAACGTTAAAAGAATTACGTTGATAGAGGCGCTTGGCAAACGCCTTTTGAAATAATTTCATCGCATCCGCCCTAGAAAAAGATTTCATTTTCCTAGATTAAGAAAATTAATCCAAGTAGATATCTTATGGGACGCTTGCCAAGCGTCCCAACCTATCTCTTTTTATTTTAAAAATGAAAAAATTCCATCGTAGATCTAGAAGGCTTAAATCGCACGATTACGCGGGAGCTTACCGGTATTTCCTGACGATAACTACGCGTAATCGGTTGCCGTTATTCGGTGAAATCATAGATGGAAACGTTGAATTGAATGAGTTTGGGAAAATTGCTGATAAGGAATGGCGTAGAACTCTTGACTTAAGGCCTGAAGTTCATTTCGGAGAATACATCATCATGCCTGATCACGTTCATATGATCATCGGCTTGAAAGAAACAAGCGATCAACCAGAGCTTGATCAGACTGAAAGAGAGCGACGCGCTGGAGCGGTAGCTGGAAACCATTTGACCAAAGTCAAATCGCTCAGCACGATCATCAGGGGCTATAAAGGAACGGTAACTCGTCAGGTCTTGGCTATCGCGAAAGCTACGATAAAAAGGGTATCGGAAAAGGGCGCTTGGCAAGCGTCCTCGTACGACGATCGTCTATCTCGAATCGAAATATCTTTAGCCCGTCAAATCGATGGCGAGAAAACTATATGGACGCGCAACTACTACGAGCACATAATCAGAAGCGATCGAGCTTATGAAAATATCGAGCAGTATATCAGAGATAATCCTCTACAGGCTCAAAGAGCTCTTTTAATAAAGGGCGTATGCGATGCGCCCCAACTGGAGGGCGATGCGCCCCAACGGGATCGAGATATCCATATCAGTAAGGGCGGATCGCATCCGCCCCTATCTGAGCGCTCGGACGCAGGGCTAGCGTCATCTACCTCGAGGACGCATGCGATGCGTCCCAACGAAAAGCAAAAAGAAATATGAAGGAAAGCAGTAAAGGCACTTCCCAAGCGCCCATAGATAAAGATATAAATCTTGATAGGGACCTTGCGAAGCGCCCCAACGGAGGCGATCGCCCTAACCAAGTATCAAGCCTCGACTCAGGAACCTACGAGATCATCCAGAGCAGACTCTTGAAGCAGAAAAATGATCTGCAAAAGAGACTTTCTGCACTAAATGAAGAGCGTAAAAAGGTTTTCGGATCGCTTGAGACGCAGCTGATCGCAAACGACCGGGTGAATACGGAGCACAACTGCATCGCGCGCGACATCGTGACCATAGGCAAGTACAGCATTTTTGGATACAACGTGCATTTTGGTTTGCGTACAGAGATCACGTTGAGTGATGTTTTTAGCGTTTACGAATTTGGTAATGGTGATGGCAGGGGCGCTTCGCAAGCGTCTTCCTCGCAAGCGTCTGCGGGATCAGAAAATGGTAAAGGAAATGAGGGCGCAAGCGTTGCGCCCCAACGACGTAGCGACGCTTCGCAAGCGTCCGCCGCAGGATCAGAAAACGATCTACGCTTTCGCGAAAGCGCAACAGGTCTGGAAATCATCAACAACCCAACTTTTCAAACCGACTTCCAGAATCTCTACAAATACTATAGAAATACCATTTTTGCAAGGTTTGCGATCATCGGGAACTACCTGCACATGGTGTTTCAGCTGAGTGACAGCGTGACTGATGTCAAGTCGTTCAAATGGTTGATCGAGAGCGATCGATTGCGTTACATCGACAATCGCAGCGAGCATGAAGTGCGGTTTCCGGCACAGTATGGCTTCAACTGGAAAGAAGCGGGCCGTGATGATCAGCGCTACGGTGAACATGCGCACGTCTCTATTGCCGACAAGGTTTTTGTGGAAACCATAGGTGGTGATCTAACTATCAAAATAGAAGATAATACAGAAGACGGTCAGGGAATCTACCGTGAAGATGTGGAACACCGCGACCAGACGCTGGACGACGGGCAATACCGCTACGCCGATCTTGGAAATCTGGTGGTTTTAGAAATCAAACCTTTTCAGGAAACGCCGCGCTATTTTGTATACAACCACAAGATCAAAGAGGTGGAAAAGATTGACAGCATCGCACAGGCGGCGGTTTTGTTGCCAGACGATCAAGGAATAATTTTTCCAGATGGTTATTACCTTCAAACGGGCCAGTATAATGTTTTTCCCAGTGTATCGAGCGATCTCAAATTCCTGAAGCGCATCGCGTCACCTAATGGTGAGGACCACCTCTATATTTTTTACAATCTAGAAAAAGGCGACTACGTGCTCATGCAGTACAACGTCATCGATCAGGTGGTAAAAACGCCCATACGCTGTAGCGGTTTCACGATTCTGGAAGGTGGGGAGCTGTGCTATTTCCGTAGTGAGGAAGAGCAGACTAAGCACCACATGATGCAGATTTGGCAAACGCCCTTTATGAAAAGCGACGTTATGCCGTCTGAGCACCAAGACACGATGCTTTATAAGATAGGCAACAAGGATATCGTAAAGGCGATGGCAGAGGCGCAGGAACTCATCACGCTGCTCAACAAACAAGACAGCTACGAGGGCCTTTACGACGATATTGCCGATGCCAGCAAGGATATTCTTGATGCTTATTACTGGCTTAACGAGGACGAGACCCAGAAACTCAACTTGCCGTTGCAAGAGATCAACAAAGCGTCAAATGCTGCGATCGATGAGTTTGAAAAGGTCAAGCAACTTCGTAAAAAAGCAGCGCAGGAAACGAGCACGCTTTCGCGAAAGCGAGATGATTTAATCTCAAAAATAAAAAGCACCAGCTTCAAGACGATCAATGACTTTGTGCAATTACTCACGCAACTGCGCACCTTGCGTGGCGAAGCGATCGGGTTGTACGAGGTGCGGTATGTGGATGAAAGTTTTATCAAAGAAATTGAGGAGCAAATCATTGCACAAAACGAGCTCATTTCAAGGCGTGCGGTAACCTTTTTGCTGGATGAGAAAGCGCTGTCGCCGTATCATGAGGCTATAGCCCAAAAAGAAAAAGCCCTTGCCGAAGCTGGTAAGGTGATTGAGATCAAGGCGCTGGAGAAAGAAGTGAATCAAATTGCTGAGGATCTGGAACTCCTTATCGAGATCGTGAGTAATCTGGATATTGAGGACACTTCTCAATCGACTCGCATTGTCGAGAATATCTCGCTGATTTTTGCCACGATCAATCAGGTGAAAGCAGCGATCAAGAACAAGATCAAAAGCGTAGGTAAAAAAGAAGCTCAAGCCGATTTTGCCGCGCAACTCAAGCTGATCGACCAGAGTATCATCAATTATCTGGACATTGCTAATACACCCGAAAAGTGCGATGAATTTCTGAACAAGATCGCGATCCAGCTGGAAGAACTGGAGGGACGATTTGCCGATTTTGACGAGTACATTACCGAGATCATCGAGAAGCGCGAGGAAGTTTATGCGGCTTTTGACAACCGCAAAAACAGCCTGGTCGAGGCGCGCAACAAAAAGGCGATTGCTCTTCAAAACGCCGCTGAGCGTATCATCAAAGGTGTTCAAAAACGCGCCCAATCCCTAGAAACCGCTACTGAAATCAATGGGTATTTTGCCAGCGATCTGATGATCAACAAAGTGCGCGACATCGTCGTGCAGCTGCGTGAGCTGGAAGACGCAGGAAAAGCTGAGGCGATCGAGACTGCTTTGAAAACTTCGAGAGAAGATGCGCTGCGCAAGCTCAAGGACAAAAACGAGCTTTACGAGGACGGCGATAACATCATCAAGCTGGGGAAACATAAATTTGGTGTCAATAAACAGCAGCTAGACCTGACCATTGTTTATAAAGATGATGCGCTTTTTTACCACCTCACGGGAACCGATTTTTATCAGGAATTACATAATGAGGTTTTAACCGCCAGCAAGCATTTGTGGAACCAAGATCTGGTTTCAGAAAATGATAGCGTGTATCGATCCAGCTACCTCGCCTATTCCATTTTTGAGTCGGCAGATAAGGAGGTCTTGCGATCAAAATCAGATGAAGA
Organism: Nonlabens spongiae; assembly: GCF_002117125.1. Lineage (NCBI taxonomy): Bacteria > Pseudomonadati > Bacteroidota > Flavobacteriia > Flavobacteriales > Flavobacteriaceae > Nonlabens > Nonlabens spongiae. The sequence continues at coordinate 2,515,861 of NZ_CP019344.1, read as the reverse complement.
TTTGTTGAAAGTGGTTCAAGAAACCGCTGGCGGCAATTATAGCGCGGGATACGTGAAAGGAGTTCACGATCACGATGCGATGTTGATTTTGAAAACGCTTTTGCACAAGCACCATGATTTGGGCTTGTTGATTTATCCGCCACAGGTTCGAGCGTCGGCTCAGATTTTTTGGAATGGTTTATCGCAGGAAACCCAGCAGGAGTTCGATGAAATGATTAAAAGTGCTGGAGAAGTTTTGGAAGTTTTTCCAGAGAGTCAGGAGTATGATGTAGTTATAAGTAAGATAGCTGATCAGTTCGACGGGCTCTTCGACTCCGCTCAGAGACCGTCTCATTTGCCTAAGCTTTCGGATAAGGAAAATACTAAGGTGGCTGAGCGGAGCCGAAGCTACCGTGAAATCGCAGAATACCTCTTCTACGAGCTCAAAGACAACGATCATTTCATGGTGAGTCATGAGGCTCAGAAATTACGTGAGGATTTTGAAAAAAGAATAACTGAGCAAAATGCCGAGCAGCGTTTTAAAGCTAGTTTGGAAAAATGCAAGTCAGAGGCTGCAAAAGTGGAACTGGTGCGTTTGTGGGTTTCCGCTTTCGCGCGGTCCCTGAGCGGAGTCGAAGGGAAAGCGAGAAAAAACTCGTCCAATTCGGGTGAGTTCGACTCTGCTCAGTCAACTGCTGATGACAAGAAGAAAATGTCAAGCTTACGGTCGCTGAGCGGAGTCGAAGCGATTGCAGAATCAAAGCTTGCTTACATCGACGAATGCGTCGCAAACCTCTTGTATGGCGAGCAAGTGGCCGCAGAGAACATCGCTATATCGCCCGATGAAGAAATCAAGAATTTGAAAGGAGCGCATGCAACACTGGACGAGGGAACATTTCTTTTCCACTACCACCAGTTTGTGGCAGTATTGAAACATTTTACCAGCGTACAAGTGCCCGCCTACAACGCCTTTAGAAAAGCAAAACACGAGGTAACGGAAGAACTCAAAGAGCAATTGCGACTGGAAGAATTCAGACCACGCGTTTTGAGCAGTTTTGTGCGGAATAAGTTGATCGATCAGGTGTATTTCCCGCTGATAGGGGACAACCTTGCGAAACAATTAGGAACCGTGGGTGATAACAAACGTACCGACCGTATGGGATTGTTGTTGCTGATTTCTCCTCCTGGTTACGGTAAAACCACTTTGATGGAATATGTCGCCAACCGATTAGGTTTGATTTTTATGAAAATCAATGGACCAGCAATCGGGCACGAAGTAACATCAGTCGATCCAGAGGCGGCCAATAATGCTGCGACTCGTGAGGAGTTGAAAAAGTTGAATCTAGCTTTTGAGATGGGTGACAACGTGATGTTATATCTGGACGATATCCAGCATTGTAATCCTGAGTTTTTACAAAAATTCATCAGTTTGTCTGATGGTACGCGTAAGATTGAAGGAGTGTTTAATGGAAAACCCAAAACCTATGATCTGCGCAGTAAGAAATTCTGCGTCATTATGGCGGGAAATCCCTACACAGAGAGTGGCGACAAATTCCAGATCCCAGACATGCTCGCTAACCGAGCCGACATCTACAACCTAGGAGATATCATAGGCGATACTGCGCACTTGTTTGAACTGAGTTTGATCGAGAACGCGCTGACGAGTAATCCTGTGCTGCATCAGTTAAGCAATAGGAATTTTGATGATGTGTATACATTGCTGGATCGGGTAGAGAACGGAACTTCTGATAATGAACTACAAGGCAATCATAGTACCCAGGAAATTGCAGATTATGTGGCTGTTTTGGAAAAAGTGGTCAAGATCAGGAATACGGTGCTTAAAGTGAATGAAACCTACATAGACAGTGCGGGAACGGAAGATGAATACCGCACAGAACCAGCTTTTAAACTGCAAGGATCTTACCGCGATATGAATAAGTTAGTCGCTAAGGTCGTTCCCATCATGAATGATAAAGAACTGCAAACACTACTGCAATCTCACTACGAGAGCGAGTCACAAACCCTTACCAGCGCGGCAGAAGCGAACCTTTTGAAGTACAAAGAGCTGATCAATAACCTATCTGACGCAGAGCAACAACGCTGGAACGAGATCAAAACCATCTTCCAGAAAAACAACAAGCTGAAAGGATTGGGTGGCAACAATATGTCTCAAATCCTAAGTCAGATGATGGAGTTTACGGAGAACTTGGAAGGGATTAAAGAGGTTTTGAGGAAGGGGTTGGGGAGGTGATAAGTTTGATAACAATTATTACATATAAGTATCCATTCAGATTTGAGTAAATTTTATCTTTGAGTCATGTTTGAAAATACCAATGTCGAAAATCCTAAATTAGACTCTTCAGTCAATTCCATCTACCCGTATTACGCAGGGTATAATCCAAAGTTTGTGGATTCGGTACTTGATACTACCTTAATACAAAATGATGGTATTGTATTAGATCCGTGGAACGGTTCTGGAACCACAACTAGCCAAGCATCCAAAAAAGGCTTTAACTGTTATGGAATAGACATTAACCCAGTTATGATAATGTTAGCGAAAGCTGATTTAGTTCCGAGCAGCGAAAAAGACTCAATTATAGCATTAACTAAAAATATCATCAATCGTTTTCACAAAGAGAGTTATCTTAATTGCATTGAGAATGAAGACCCGTTATTAATATGGTTTCAGCCTAGAGCAACTGGACACCTTAGACTTTTGCAAAAAATTATAAATGATCTCTTATCGCTACATTCTAACGAGAATATTAATGAGTTCGTAAATAATATTTCTAGTTATTCAGCTTTGATACATACTGCTGTTCTTGTATCTATAAGGAATTTGACAACCGTATTTAAGTCATCAAATCCAACATGGATAAAAAAACCTAAAAGCAAGTTTCAAAGAATTAATCCATCTGCAAACAGGATTATAAAAATCTTTGAACAAAGCATTTATGACGTAACTGAAAAATCTCACTATGATAGCTCTAAATTCTCAAATGCATCAGTTAAGCTTTCTGTAGGTAGCTCAAGCTCTACTGGTATTGAGGATAATAAAATTGACTTGATTATCACCTCGCCACCGTATTGTACGAGAATAGATTATGCAATTTCAACTCAGATAGAATTAGCTTATTTGAATTTTACACATTTGATGTTCAATGAATTGAGAAACCATATGATTGGTAGTTCAACTATTTCAAAAAAATCATTCCACCATAACGAATATTTAGGTGACAAAGTTGAATTTTTTCTTGATCAACTTAAGAAACATCCTTCCAAAGCCTCCAGCTCATATTACTATAAAACCCACCGGCAATATTATAGTTCGGTAAATCAATCCTTGAAACACCAGCAAAAAGTTTTACGAAAGAATGGTGGAATGGTTTTAGTTGTACAAGATTCTTACTACAAAGAAATTCATAATGATTTGCAAGAAAACATTGTCGAGTTAGCCGAATCCAATGGCTTAACGTTAAAAAAAAGATTTGATTTCCCCAGTTCAAGAACAATGGCAAATTTACATACCTCCTCGAAAAAGTATCGTAACAAAAAAACTGTTGTAGAAAGTGTATTATGTTTTATAAAATGATTTAAAATGTGTAATCCTGTAAATTTAATTGATGCAATTGAGTCTAAAATAGATAAGGTTCATACTCAAAGTCTTGATTTGTCTCTAAATGAAATACTTGATATGAAAGTCGCTGGAGAATTGAATATCTCTCCTGATTATCAAAGACTTTTTAGGTGGAGCGAGGGATCGCAAAGTAGATTTATCGAGTCTCTTTTGTTGGAGATGCCTGTACCTCCTATTTATGTGGTTGAAGAAGAGGATAGTACTTATGTGCTAATCGATGGACTACAAAGAATATCCTCTTACTTACATTTTAGAGGAAATTTAGAGGCTGATCACTTGGATCCTAAGATTAAGATGGGAGATGCTCTAACACTTATCGACTGCGATATTGTTACGGAATTAAACGGCAAATCCTACGCAGATCTTCCCACGGCACTTCAAATTAGATTGAAAAGATCGTTTGTACGAGTAGAGGTGGTAAGAAAGGGCAGCAATCCTAAATTCAAATACCATATGTTTAAGAGGCTCAATACTGGAGGTGTTCTTCTTACTGATCAACAAATGAGAAATTGTACTATTCGCTTGTTAGACTCAAAGTTTAATGACTTCATTATAGAACTTGCTAAAAATTCAGATTTTAAAGGGACAACCAAAAGATTAACCAAGGATCAAATTTTAGGATCATTTGATCATGAGTTGGTGTTACGATTTTTTGCTTTAAAGAATTGGAGAGAAAACTTTGTTCATGATGTAAGGGATTTTTTAACTGAATATATGGAGGGTGTAACTTCTGGTGAAATAGAATTTGACTACGATCAAAATAAATCAGATTTCGAGAGAACTTTTAAAATATTGAATGATTCTATGTCAGAAAAAGCCTTTGGCTATGCAAATAAGAACAAAACTGATGTGACTAGTTCTGTCGGAGTTTACCAGTTTGAAGCTTTTTCTGTGGGTATTCAAAATAAGCTAGAGCAATTGCTAGGGATAAATCAAAAAGACACTTCCATTTTGGCTGATAGGATCAATAAAATAAAAATGGACGATGATTTTATTTCTTATACCTCTGGCGGTGGAAAAAACTCTAAAGGGCCTTTAGAGAATCGTATAAACTTTGTTCGTAAAAATATTATATGAATACTGATTTACTATGGACGGAAATTGAAACTGAATTGAGCTGGAGAACAAGCGAGCTGAGATTTTTGAAAAATCAGATTTCTCTTTTAACAGAAGAAAAAGATAGAAGGATCCTTCGTAGATCAGCCGTATTGATGCTTTATTCTCATTTTGAAGGGTTTTTTAAGTTCGCTTTTAATCTTTACATTCGTTCAATAAACGATATGAATTTGGAATGTCGTGAAGTTAATTCCAATATTTTGGTAAGTTCATTGAATGATATTTTTAAGGCTTTGAAGAATCCAAATAGTAAATCTCGAATATTTAGAAAGTTACTTCCAGATGATTCTAAATTACACAGTTTCGCTCGAAATGTTGAGTTTATTGAAAAGCTGGATGAATGCTTAAATCTTAAGGTAACTGTCTCACCGAATATTATTGATACTGAATCAAATTTAAAACCCAAAGTATTAAGCAAATTACTATACAGCTTAGGAATGGATCATAATCTATTTAGAGAAGAGAACGGTCAAATCAATCAACTGTTAAACATTAGAAATAAGATCGCTCATGGTGAATCGAAAGCTGGTCTTACTAAAGAAGTATTTGAGACAAAATATAATTTGACCGTAGATTTATTAGAGAGAATCAAGAGAAAAATCATGAAGTCCTTGATTGAAAAACAATTCATGAAAGTAGCTTAATTTTATTCTCAATCTCAACTCACAAAAGCACTATAACCCGTGATTGCTCTTCCAACGATCAGGCTATTGATTTCCTTGGTACCCTCATAGCTGTAGATGGCCTCGGCATCGGCGACGAAACGAGCGACGTTGTGTTCCAGTAAAATACCATTACCGCCCATGACCTCGCGAGCGCGGGAAACGATATCGCGAGTGCGCATGGAACAAATGACCTTGGCAAGCGAGGCGTGTTCATCTTTGAGAATTCCTTCATCCTGCATTTCGCTCAAGCGAAAACACAAAGTTTGCATACTGGTCAGGTTAGAAATCATCTCGACCAAATGGTTTTGAACCAACTGAAAGCTGGCGATAGGTCGACCAAACTGCTCTCGCTTCTTCGTATACTTCAATGCATTTTCATATGCACCACGTGCGCATCCTACCGCTTGCCAGGCTACGCCGGCTCGCGTCATGCGCAGTACTTTTGCAGTGTCTTTAAAGGAGTTGGCTTCCTGAAGACGATCGCTCTCGGGAACAGCGCAATTAGTTAGCGTAATGACGGCATTTTGAACCGTACGTAATGCCATTTTATCAGGCATTTTCTCTGCATGAAAATTGGGGTTACCTTTTCTGACGAGAAAGCCTTTCACTCTGCCGCTGTCCTCATCACGTGCCCAGATCACGACCACATCTGCAAAAGTGGCGTTACCGATCCATTTTTTCTGACCATTGAGGATCCAATTGTCGCCTTCTTTACGACAGGTCGTTTCCATACCGCCTGCGATTCCGCTGCCCGTATCGGGTTCTGTAAGTCCAAAGGCGCCTATCTTCTCCATACGCGCCATTTGTGGCAGCCATTCTTGCTTCTGCTCTTCGCTACCACATAGATAGATCGATCCCATTGCCAGGCCGCTGTGTACGCCAAAAAATGTGGAAATAGAAACATCTACTCTTGCGATTTCCTCGGCGATGATTCCTTCTGTTATGAAGTCCATATCCGGACAACCGTAGCCTTTGTAGGCGATTCCAGCGATGTTGAGCTTCGCCATTTTAGGAATCAAGTCGTGTGGAAACTCGGCGCGGTTCCAGTAATCGTTTGCTATGGGTTGCACCTCATCTTCCATAAAATTACGCACCTTGAGCTGGATTTCACGCTGCTTTTCATTCAGTTTTAAGCTCAGATCGTAGAAATCACCATCTATGGGAGGTAGTTTGCTTTGTCCTTTTTTCTTTTTGGTAGACAGCATTTTCATCAGGCCTGCCAGCTGCCGATCGTCCAGATTGCCTACTGTTTCCATGACTTTTGAGAGATCAATCTTTTGGTTGAGTTCGGCAAGTTGATCCAGATCCACCTTCTTCAGTAGGTTCATGGTTCCTTTTATCTTGGAGAAAATCGACATAGCTTAAAGTTTGTGAGAAGTTAGCAAGCGCACACGTTTAGTCCAGTTAATGAAAGTGTAAAAATAATCGGCTGAATAATGAAAATTAGAAGTTACGCTTTCGCGAAAGCGTAATAAACACAGCAAACCTTTAAGCATTATATTTGAACTTTAAATGATTTTATGAAAACCTTCCTTTCCCTGATCGCATTGTGTGTTATGTTGATTAATCCACCTACCGAAAATGACAAGATCAAAATTCCTGAAAACACAAAATTACAAGCCACTTTTTCTTCGAAACTCGATCAAAGCAGTTCCTTTCATCAAGCAATTTTAAAAAATAAGGACGATGGAAACTTTGATTTCATGAATTTTAAGGTCGATGCAGATGGTGGTGTTACAAGCCTATCTTCTTTCTCATTTAAAGACAAAGCAGAATGTATCTCCGTTCACACTGCTGTAGATGGTACCGTCGTTCAAACATTTTATGCGAAAGATAAACTCAAGGTCATCGCCTTCAATCAAGATAATATCATCGCGCAGAACGAAATAGCCGTTGCCGACAAGCCGCTTTCCATTTTCAAGAATAATGGCTCTACTATCATGCTGGGGTACAATAGAAAAACTAAGGAGATTGATCAAACGATCATAGGCGCGAGTGGCGGGATTGAAGTAAATTCTATTCCTATAGACAAAAAGAATGAAAAGAAGTACAAAAAAATGATCAATGGTGGTCTGGAAGTCGTTGATCTAGAAGATTATTCCAAATATGGTTCGATAAAGGAATCTCAAGCGTATTTAATAAATGGAAATATTTTAATCGTACATCAAACTGATGATGATTCCAAAAATATTGAGCTCATTACCATAACGAATGATGGTAAACTTTCTTCAAGCGATTTGAATATAGACGTTGTAGACGAAGTCCGTAACACTAATTCTTTTGTAAGAGATGGGAAACTATTTCATGTTTCCAACAGTAAGGAAGATATGAAGGTGAATATAATGGACTTAAAAAGTCGCCAGCGATTAAAGTCAGTGTCCCTAGATCAAGATCTGCGCAGTCTAATTAAGGACTCCGATCGACTCGATAAACTTCTAAAAATGGCAAAAAGGGGAAGCAATGCACCTACCGTGACTGCAAACCAACTCAAAAACGGAAACGTAGAAATAAGCTTGAGTGCGGTTAACAAAAATACTTATCAATATTATAATTACTGGTGGTGGCACCATCACTGGATGATGCAAAATCAAATGATGCTGATGCAGCAACAAAACATGATCAGGAGCATGAATGGTTTTGGCCCATCGGGTAGCGATGAGTTTATTTATACGATCAAGAAAGATCTAGAGCCTATCAAATTTGTCATAGACAAAAATTTGAATCTACAACAACATGATGAATCTCAAGAAACTACTTTTACCTATGTAGATAAGCAGGAGGTGAATGAGGATCTTAAAAAGAAAAAGGAAGTCAAAAAACATAGCACGGCGTTCTTAAATTCCAAAGTCAATTTTATCCATACTGATAAAAAGAAAGAATATATCTTCTTGAAAACTCAAGAAGTAGACTGATTCTTTTACGTTCTCAATATGCCTGTGCGACTTGACTTCTTACATCCATAAAAATTCTTACGTTTATTATCTCACCTACCGCTCCACGACCACCCAGCGGCCAGCTTCACGTACGAGGTACTCTTCGTCATACATGGCTTCGCATTGCGTTCCCGGCAAGTAATATTTACCGAGGTAACTGGCGTTGATGACCGTTTTGAGTGTGATGCTTTTGCCGGCATTCAGGTCAAAGTAGTAGTTCACCCGATCGTCTTTGATATCAGTATATTCAACTCCAGTCGTGCCAGTGTTATCTCCATAATCAGTGAAGCGAGTGTTCACAATTTCCCAACCCGATGGTAGAAAACGCGTAAAAGCCAAATCATTGACATTCAGGCTGGATTTGTTAGTTATCGTTGTGGTAGCGATGAACTCGGTAGATTGATTCAAGCGGTTGATATCCACTCGGTTCCCATCTCGATCTGCATAAGTGGTAACGGCCTTTAAATTGCTCTGAGCGGGCTGTTCACGACCTACAGGTAATTTCCCGGTCACCGAATAATTGACAAAAACCATCTCGCTTGAGGCATTTGAAATTTTCACTTGGACATCGTCCGTTTCAATTTCAAGGTCGCGCTGGGCTGTGCTTTTATCGGTTTTGAGTGTTTCTTTATTTCCGTTGAGCTCGTAGCTTACCTCAACAGGATCTTTGGCATATTTTTTAGCGTATTGCGCCACAGCAATCAGGCTGTAAGAAATCGCCTGAGTGTTCAGGTAATCGTCTGCTGAGAGGCGCTTGGCAATCGTCTCCATGAGATCTCTAGATTTTTCCCTGTTGTCAGTCAAAATATAAGTTTCCAGCGCCATCGCCCTGTTTCTTTGTGGACTACCGTACGTGCGGTAATCGTTACGACTGGGCGAGAAATTAATGTTAGCGCTTTGGACAAGCGACTCAGCTGCCTTTTTCTGCCCCACGATCGCATAGCAGGCTGCCAGTCGTAGTTTAGAGTCGTTGGAAAGGTTTCCGCTTTCGCGAAAGCGGTTCATAGAAGAAAGATCTGCGGCACCAGCAAGCGCCAAGGTATATAAACGATACGCCTGAATGAGGTCGTTGCCGTTATCATTGCGCCATTCCTTTGCTGCTTTTTTCTGGTACCTGATCCAGTTGCTCTTAAAAGAGAGCGGAAGGCTGTAACCCGCACGCTCTGCCTCGATCAAGAAATGCCCGGCATAACTTGTTCCCCAGTCGTTTGCGCGACCGTAACCCGGCCAGTAGGAGAAACCACCATTGGGCTGCTGGAAACTGTTCAAGCGGTTGATCGCCATTTTTATGTTTTGGGAAATGCGTTGTTTCTTCTCAGAAGATAGCTCGACAAAATCTGGCAGATAAAGCTGTGGGAATGCACCACTCGTGGTCTGCTCCACACAACCGTGCGGATACCGGATCAGATAATTCAAGTGTCTACCCAAATCCAGTGGAGGCATGTTTGAGAACGTAAGCGTGGCGCTGTTGCTTCCCAGCACGCCAAAAGGCTCAATAGTCAATGCTTGAGAACTGTTGCCTTCTACAGAAATGCGGTTTGAAACCGTGGTAAATGGATTAGGATTGAGCACATCGATTTCCGTACTGTAGCTGGCTTTTTCTGAGCCACTGGAAGCGCTGAGATCAATTTTTGCAATACCGATTTTCTCTTTTACCTTGACTTCAAAATAAGCCATCTGGTCACCGGTTTCGATAAATGAAAGCATTTGGGTATCACCGTTGAGCAATTCAAAATAGGGCGATGATTTGAGTTTGATGGAAACATCCCTAACCGATTTTTCCATAGCAAAAACAGTTACCGGTAATTTCACCGTCTCTCCCGGAGTCAGCTTTCGCGGAAGCGATGCCAGCATCATCAAGGGTTTTTTCACCGGCGTGGTTTCTTGTGCCATTCCATAAGCCTCGCTGTCTTCATTTCCAGCAACAACCATAGTCCTCACCGACCCTACATATTTAGGAATCTTAATCGTGTGGGTTTTGCTCTCGCCAGCTGGGAGATAGAAAGGACCCAAATGCACAACTACGGGTTTGAAACGATTGGCTTTTTTAGCCTTTGCGGCATCTGCGCTGCCATCACCACCTATGGCAAAGGCCGCGTCGATTCGCCCACCGTAAGCACCGATCACATCATCGTAGATATCCCAGGTTTTTACACCCAGTGCCTCGCGGGCATAGAAGGAATTCCATGCGTTAGGTGTCTTGAAATTAGTTAAATCCAGCAAACCGTCATCTACCACAGCAAGCGTGTAGGTCATGGATTGATTGTTTTTCTCACTCACCGTGATATTTACTTCGCTTTCTGGTCGCAAGGATTTCGGCATCTTGATCTCGGGTTCTAGATGCGTGTTCTTGTTCTCCACCATAAGCGGAATGACTCCATACATACGCAAGGGTAAATCGTTTGCGGTATTGGCGTGCGGTTGTAAATAGGTAATGTTCACAAAAACGTTAGGAACAAAACTCTTTTTGGTCTGGATATCGACTTGGGTTTGTTTTGCTGATGTGTCCACCCATTGTGCTTCTAGAACCTCAGTTCCATTTTCAACACTTACCAGGGCGCGACCTCCAGCAGCCGAAGGGAATGTGATGCGAGCCGTTTCTCCAGCGGTATATTTTTCCTTATCTGCATTGAAAACAAGCATGGAGGCCATTTCTGGATCCAATTTTTTACTCTTTCCTGCCCATCCGGGCCAGTCCACGTAAACAATTTTACCTGTAGAATGCCCTGAATTGGGATCCAAAACGCGTATATAATACCTGCCCCAGTCTGGATATTTCAGCTCAAACTCAAACTGACCTTTTCCATTATTGCTGGTACTTACCGTAGTGCTCAAAACCTGATCGCGGTAATTACGCGCCTCGTAGCGTGAGAGGCTGCCCGACTGGCTCTGCCACCACCATCTCCAGTTCACCTTATAGACTTTAACCTCTAGATTTTCAACTGCTTTAGGCGATCCGTCCTCATTAAGTGTTACGACGTCTATTTTATGTTTGGTATCGGTTTGCAGCATGCCGCGTTGTTTGTCGCCAGGAGGCGTGTCGATACCTACATAGGATTCAAACGGAGAGTATTCTTGAGTCGCCACATTAGTACTGAAATCGCCACCGTTTTCATACACTTTAGTCAAAAAATAAGCTTTCAGCATTCCTGGCGCTTCACCGCTGATATTGGGCTCAAAATTCAGGGTTGCTTTTCCTTCAGAATTGAGACGGCCGTTGAAGACTTCTTGCTCTTGAACATCCAAAAACTTACCCGGATCATCAAAGGTGTAGCTGTCGTATTTATTGAAATTTGTAGTGGTAGGTAAAAGCTTGACCGTTACATCTGCCTTGAGCGATTTTGCCGTAGCTCCATGCAGCCATCGTGAGGAAAGATCAATCGAGTTGTTTCCGCCGCTCTTGATTACCTCATCCTTAAAATCAAGCTCGACTTTAAGACGGTTGGGTTTTATATTTTCAACTTTGATCGTTTTATTGAAAGTGACACCTCCTACCTCAATGCTTGCGCTGTAGTTTCCAGTAGGTGCGGTATCATCTGTTCCCAGATCAAACTGATAAAAGCCGTTTAAACCTGACTTAAGTGTTTCTGTGCTGATCAATTTGCCATTCGGGTCCCTGAACTTGAGTTTTACGGGATGGTCACTAGGCAGTGGGTTGTCCTTATCGTTCAAGACGAAAGTGAGATAAATATTATCTCCTGGTCGCCATACGCCTCGTTCACCATAAACGTAACCTTTCAATCCTTTTTCCAGCTTCTTTCCTGAAGTGTCAAACTTGCTTACCGGTAGAGAATTTCCGTCGTCAAGGCGAACGTAGTTGACCTGACCGCCGTGGCTTACTTTGGCAAAAAAAGCTCTGGAGTCCGTTTTGATCTCGGCAATCCCCTGCTGATTAGAAGCGGTTTTTGCAATTTCTTGCTGCTGGAAGTTGAAAAGCTGAACTTCTGCTCCCCCTATAGGCTCTGTAGAGACAATATTACTTATGGCAAAAGTGTATCTACCGTTGCTTCCATTCTTTACAATGATCCCAAGATCACTCGCCAAAATATTAGTAGTAATCGATTTGTCACGATAGAAAGATGGTGTGCAAGGGTCTTCTCGGTCACGCCAGTTGTAATCGTAATCATAATCATTATAGTAGTAATAATAGTTCTGATAAGTATCCCAATTAGTCGTTTCTAAAGGAGCATCAAAATCTATTTTCTTCTTTTCCTCAACGGTAACCGCCGTACTACCTGCACAATTATAGGCGCTGTATTCATAATGATATTTGAATTCTACGCGATATAAAGCTCCGGAATCAGCCTGTAAAATATCCTTTAGATCTAACGAATAAGTGTTGTAGACAGATACATCTTTTCCAGACTCTCTCAAGTCAATGACTTGCCTCGCGATGGGCCGTCCCACCTGTCTCAAATTTGAGTCTGAATCCAAATTGTTATTCTGAAGAAACTGCAAGACATTATCCTCATATACTTTATACACCCAGACCTCAACAGCGTTGAGATTCACAGCTTTGAAATTGATTTTTGACCGGCTTGATGAGGGAAGAATGGTTCCTGATTTTACCAGAGAAACCGTAGGTGCAATTTGTTCAAATGCAATTTGCTGGGAGAAAGGCATTTTAAGTTTGTAGCCGTCTACACTTTGTATTCCCTTAAAAACATCAACTTGAACTGTCCCTTTTATGGAAGTAGCGGGAAAAACCTTAAGCTCGTTCTCATCAACTTCTAGCTGTAATTTTTCAACTCCTGAGACGCTGACCAGACCATCCAGATTCTGTCCTTTTTTTATGGGATCAGAAAAAGTGACGAGAATATGTTTGGAACCGCTGGTGACGGTCTGAATGCTTGTGACGGAGAAGTTGTTTTTTCCCGTTATGGGAACTTTGTAACTGCCTCGATCATCAACTTTGATAGCATCACCACTCCACTCTATAAGCAATGTATCGTTATCAACGGGCCTTCTAATGCTGTCTATTTTGAATGAAAAATATTTGCTTAAATCTGGGTTCTCGTTGAATTTGATGGGTAGGTCCTTACCATTGAGCTTAGCTTTAACCAGTTTTTTGGCGTTTGTCAATTCCATAAGATCACTTGCTGAAATTGATCCATCCAGATATTGAAACTCCCGATCGTAAGCTGCGATTGTTTCTGTGCGAACGATAAAATTTTGTTTGATGGTGCTGACCCTAAACGTAAAAGTTTGTAGATCTTCTCCTACCTCGATAATATCACCCAGATGGAATTTTACCTCATATTCCGTGTTTTGCTCTAAGGGTTCTGATGGTATAAAAGAAAGAGACCTAGCGTCCATCACTTTAACCTTTCCAAGCACACTAGGGTCTGTTTCAAAAAGATCTTCAGATAATTCTTGTCCAGGTATCCAACCTTCTACAGGTTCATTGAGTCGTATGGTGATGGGCTCGCTTGTAGAAATTAGGTTATCCGTAACTTCTGAGATATGAGCCCTAAACTTAAAAAACTCGTTACGTTGTTCCTCTTTTTTTTCTTCTTCAGTCTTTTCAGAACAAGAGGTAATGGTTAAAAAAAGGGTGAGTAGGGCTAAAAAATATCTCATGACGCGGCTGGTTAAACAAATCCGCATTAAAGTTACGAGAACTAAAGATTGTTTGCAATTGCTCAATCTTGTGTTTTTACTCTTGCGGTGGCCTCACCCCAACCCTCTCCAAGGGAGAGGGAGCACTACATTAGCTTATTTACCCTTTACAATCCTGCTCCAGTGCTTGAATGGCGCGTTCTTTTCCCCATGAGGGCTCAAAACCGTTTTGAGTTTCTTTTTGAAATAGCTCAACCGCTTTTTGAAGTTTCCCGCAATAAGGCGTGACATCTTTACCAAAATATTTTGCAGACCCCATCATCCATTGTGCGTGGTTACTCACTACTCGAGGATTTTCTGGAGCCATAGCGAGTGCTTTTTCATAAATGGCTGTCGTGGGAGCCGATAATTTCATGCCGTACACCGCGCCGTCATAAGTTATCCAGCACGTATTGAGCATAGCCTGAAGTACCAAGATCTCAGGATTGTTTTCTGAACGCATTTCAGCCTCGTCTATCAATTCTTGAGCTTTTTTCATGTAGTTGAGCGTCTGTTCTTTTGAATGCTGCCCCCAGGAACTGTTTGTATAGGCCAGCGCCGCATAATAAGTAGGTAGCCAGTTGTCCTTTTCTGCTGCTGAGACTCTTTCAAAATGCGCTGCCGCTTGAGTCAAGTCTTGCTGCATGAGCTCCATTCCTTTCATCATGGCTTTTTCATATTTAGATTGTGCCATTGCAGGGTTTGCGATAAGGATTAGAAGAAGAGTGGTAAGTGTTTTCATGATCGTGATTTTTAATGTTTGAGGTAAAACTATGGGTGGTTACGCTTTCGCGAAAGCGAGATATACCGAACTGTTATTTTCTTAGTATGGACTGTAAGAATTGAATAGTTCCCGTTACTAGTGACTTTGTTTCTACAGATCATCCAATTGGTTATCGCTCCCTCCTATGGTCCAGAAAAAACCGACGAAGAAAAAACGATCTGCAGCCTGACCTATAGCACGACGGTCAAAGTTACCTTGAGCATCAGGTGTATTGCTGTACTGGTAGTTGAAGACATTATCCCTTCCCAGAACATTGCTCACCGATAGATACAAAATCTTCTGATCATCGATCAAGTAGGCCCAGTTGAGGTCGAGGCTTTGGAAGGACTTTGTTTTATCGTTTAAAAAACCCTCCTGATTAGCATTAGTAAACGGTCTGCCGCTCGCGTAGTTGAATGCTAGCCCTACCTGAGATTTCAAATCATCAACCCAATACTTTCCTACTACACTCAAGTTATGGTCTGTGGCAAAATTAGGAGTGGC
The DNA here is from genome assembly GCF_002117125.1 of Nonlabens spongiae. Lineage (NCBI taxonomy): Bacteria > Pseudomonadati > Bacteroidota > Flavobacteriia > Flavobacteriales > Flavobacteriaceae > Nonlabens > Nonlabens spongiae. The sequence continues at coordinate 2,500,666 of NZ_CP019344.1, read as the reverse complement.
ACTTTCAGTAAAATTGCGACTCAAACGCTCTGTGTCCAGATAAGAATAGCTCACCCAGTAATCCAGATTCTTAACCGATTTCTCATCCCTCCAGAAGATATCCAGACCACTGGCATACCCATCGCCATTATTTGAAAATTCGGTACCAAATTGAGGTACTGCCGTGTCAAAGGTGATTAGGTTATCATAAGACTTGTAATATCCTTCTAAACGAAGCATACGGTTGTTTTTCTTGTATAGAAAATTGGCTATAAAATGCTGAGCGTTTTCTGTATCAAGGTCTGGACTGTATTGCTGAATGTTGTTTTGGGCAATCTGGTAAAAATTACCGTAAGCGAGTGAGATCTGACTGCTCTCAGACAGACTGAACGCTGCGCTCAAACGTGGAGAAATCTTGAATTTCTCATTGGCAGAGTAATAATCACCACGTATTCCAGCCTTGAACGCTAGATCTTTTGATGCGAATATCTCGGCCTCGGCAAAAGTACCGGTGAGTCCGTAATCGATCCCGGTGGTAAAATTGTTCTGTTCAAAAGCGATGTCTTCGTTGTAATTAATCAAAAACTGCTCAGCTCCCACATTGAACTTGAAGTAATTATTATAGCGTTTCTGAAGACGTAATTTTGCGTGTATTGCGTTCTCACTCGCATCAATACCCGTTTCTCCAAACTCCAAATCGTTAGTGTCGTGTGCAAGGCTTAGTCCAGTTTCTATTTTCCAAGAGTCTGATAAATCACCTAAATAGTTGAGATTCCCGTAATAATTATTGTTAGTTATCGCCACGGGAAAACCATCGGCTACATTGATGTCGTCTTGAATTATGGCAAAATCATTATAAGAAAATGCACTGTAGGCTTTGAACATTCCTTTTTTGAACTTGTGTCGGTACACAGCTTCGGCATTGAGGCTCTCAAAAGCATCAGTAAACCTATTGTTTTGTGGAATGATATTATTATAAGGTTCTAGATTGATGTAACCCGCATTAACACTCACACTATTATCACCCCAAATTTGAGTATTTCCCAAACTAGCGCCTACCGTCATAATGCCTATTTCTGTTTTTTCTTCTTCTGGAAAATCTGTCGTGTTGAGCAAGAGTACACTGGAAAGTGCGTCACCGTATTCAGCGCTGTAACCACCTGTAGAAAAAGTGATTCCGTCAAATAAAAATGGTGAAAATCGTCCTCGAGTGGGCAGGTTTCCCGTGGTAGGTGTAAAGGGTCTAAACACGCGGTTGCCGTCTATGAATATTTGAGTTTCTTCTGCACGACCACCTCTTACAAACAGTCTTCCATCATCTGGATTTGCCGTAGTTCCAGGAAGCGTCTGTAGAGCACCTACGAAATCACCTACTGCACTTGCGGTAGTGACCACATCTAGAGGTTTGAGAACGCTGGCTTTAGAACTATCACCTGCGCTGAAGGAACCTGCACTTAGTATGACAGTGTTTAATTCGTTTAAGCTTTCGCGAAAGCGTAACTTTAAAGAGCCCATCGCCGCTACGTCAGCCTCGAGTCTGTATTCTTCATAACCTACGGCACTTGCAACTAAAACTTGCGTTCCCGTCTCAATTGTGGTAAAAGAAAATTTTCCCTCAATATCAGTCGTGGCGCCATCGTAAGTTCCGTCTAGGTAGACGTTGACATCCAGCAATGGGTTTTTATCTGTGTCTGTTATGACGCCAGAAATAGTGGTTTGAGCTTGACTTAAAAAGCTTAGAATTAATAATGGAAAAAGTGTAAAAAGTTTCATGCCTCACAATTTGATGATTCAAAAGTGAGGCATGAGGTAAGTTTTCAGAAAATCGATCTACCCAATCGTAGTTTCCAAAGTCTGAAATGTTAATTAGATTGATTTGAAGGCATGCTAGGATAAGGTAAAGCTGGTTTCTGCTTTACATTCTTTATAACTTTCTCATATCGTTTTCCATTTCTAGAAAAAACGATAAGTGCTTCATCGTCTTTGAGATTTTTGGCTTTTGGATTCATAATGGGAAGTTCATTGCCATATTCCCCCTCTGGATTTTCAGTCATTTGAGAATCTTTCTGACCATCTTTGAAATGTGCAACTACGGTTGCTCTTGAAATATCAGTATATTCTGCTTGAGTGGTTGATTTACCCTTGTAAATTACTTGATGTACCTCTACTGGGTCCCCTAGAAGTCGGGTAGGGATGTATAAATCTGTGCCAGTACTTGAGCCGGGCGCGCCACCCATCCAGTTTTGAGCATAGATATCACTCATATTATAATCTGAATCATCAACCTTAACTGAATCAACATCAGTTTTTTGTGAGGCACATGATACCAGCAAGCAAAATAGGGGGATCGTAAAGTATTTTATCATGGGGGATTGATTTTAAGAATACTTAAAGTTAGCAGATATGAACATTAAAGTTGACTCATCAAGTGTTAAAAATCAAGCGAACAATTAATTTTTAACTCAAAAAATAAATAGGTTTTAAATGTTTTAAGGCTTCAATGTATTGATCGAGCAATAGTTAGATTGAGCAGGTATTCTATAATCTCAATAAGATTTCAGCTCCTTCAATGAGCTCTTCATCTTTTTTGGCAAAACAAAAGCGCAGCATTTGTGGATCTGTACCATTCATAAACACAGAAATAGGAATGCTTGCTACTTTGAACTCGCGGGTCAGTCTCTCAGCAAATTTCACGTCGGATTCATCTGTAATCTCAGAAAAGTCCAGCAACTGAAAATAAGTCGAAGGTGTAGGTACAAATTTGAATTTACTGTCCTTAATCAGTTCTAAAAATAAATCTCGTTTGTGCTGATAAAAAGTTCCGAGTTCTAGATAGTTTTTAGAATCCGTCAAATAAGCACTCATGGCATGTTGAACGGGTCTATTTACACAAAAAACAACTTGTTGATGAATCTTTAGAAACTCTTTCATCAATGGTTCTGGCGCTAGACAGTAGCCACATTTCCAACCGGTAACATGAAAAGTCTTACCAAAACTACACGTGATAAAAGTGCGATCCCGCAATAAAGGTCTAGAAGCCGCACTCAAGTGTTTTTTCCCATCAAAAACCATGTGCTCATAGACTTCATCGCTCAGAACGTACAAATCGTGTTTATTTACAATTTGCTCTAGCTGCTTCCAATCGTGTTCTGAAAAAATAGCTCCAGAAGGATTATGGGGTGTGTTTACAATGATCAATTTTGTTTTTGAACTTACTGCCGCTTCTACTTTATTCCAGTCGACTGAGAAGCTGGGTAACTCCATGGCGACTTCTACTACTCTGCCTCCAGCCAACTTGATTGCGGGTGCATATAAATCATAAGCTGGAGTGATGATAATAACCTCATCGCCCTTCTGTACTACTGATTGAATGGCAGTGTAGATTCCTTGAGTAGCTCCTGGGGTGATGCAAATCTCGCCATCGGGTTTGTAAGTGCCACCGTAGAGTTTGCTCACAAGGTTTGAGATTTTGATTCTCAGATCCAGTATGCCAGTCATAGGAGCATACTGATTGTTATCCTCTTGAATCGCTTTGCTAAGTAAATCTTTTAACTCTTGATCTGTCGAGAAACTGGGGAAGCCTTGTGACATGTTGATGGCGTTGTGATCGATCGCCATTTTGGTCATTTTGGCAAATATGGATTCTGGGAGGTGGGGGAGTTTTGATTTGAGCATGGAGTGAATTTTATTTCATTTAGCTTAATTCAGCTACGCTGACTCCCGTATTTCTAGTGAAGACTAACTTAGTCTTAGATTTTACTTTTTGATTTTCACTAACCTCATTTTCCTCAAAAATACCTGTATTAATAATTGCCTTAGCAAGCATATCTATTACCGAAACAGAAACACTATTTCCAACTAACTTCATCCACCTCACCCTAGATTCTGGAAGTTTAAAGTCTTTCGGAAAACCTTGTATCGCACAAGCTTCTTCCTTGGTTATCTTTCGATAATTCTCAGAGAAATAAATTTTTTCAAGAAAATCCTTCTTATATTTTTCATGATTCTCTTTGTTTAAATGAGTCAGAGTTACATAATCATTAGTATCACTCGCTACTAGCGTTGGAAATACATCTGAAGTTGGAAGAAAAACCCTATTGACTCCAAATAAACCACTACTAATTTTTGAATTTTTAAAATCATATCGAATCTCAGAGCATTTGATTATGCCCTTTCCTTTCAAAGACTCTAAGGTATCCTTGATCGGAATTTTCTTGACCTTGAATGGTCTAAATGTCTTCAAATCAACTATGATCAGACAAGCATTATGCTCTCTCGAAAGAAGTTCACTCTCATCGGAAGTCAACTCTTGTTCTGTGAAATCATTTATTTCAAAACGATATTCTTCTTCTTTTAATATCCCCAATTCAACTAAGCTGGACAGTTCTTTCTGGGTAATAGAATCGTCTAAAGTCTTGAATTGCTCTAAGGATAGTGGGTTTCCATCTAAAATCCCATATTGACTCTTGCGCCTGTTTTTCAATAGTAATAAACAAATCTCCTTTTGTCTATCAGAAGTTTCAATAATGTCCCATGAATGAATCGTGGACTGACCATTTCTGAGATCGTTGAACAAAAAATAATCGTTGAACCCATTTTTGCTCGAAAGACTCATTTGTCTTGACATATTCACATTGCCAAATAAATCTTTTTGAGTACCAGTTTCGACATCGGGTAGCTTAACGTCTAAAATATCGGAAAGTTTTATTTTGCTTTTGAAAGGTTTTGGTAGTTGAAATTTATCAGAATAAGTCTTGTTTCTAAAGCCTACTATGAAAACACGCTTTCGGTTTTGAGGAACTCCATAATCATAGGAATTGATGATGAAATGTTTCGCATAATATCCAGCCTCTTTTATTCTATTTAATATGTAAAGAAATGATTCTTTGTTTCGAGGATCCGCCAGACCTTTTACGTTTTCAAAAATAAAGGCCTTTGGTTGAGATTTTTTCAAAAGGTATATCGTGTCATTCCATAATTGACCGCGATCATCGTCAAATCCCAGATTTTTTCCTGCTATTGACCAACTTTGGCAGGGAACTCCCGCAGTCAAAACATCGTGGGTGGGTAATTGTTTGATTTTAGTAATATCCCCTAAATTATTGCTTGGGCTCTCGTCGTAGTTTTTACAGTAACTATCGATAGCATCTTTGTTTATCTCACTATACTTGATACATCTTCCACCGTTATTACTTAGTGCCATTTTAAAGCCACCAATTCCAGCAAATAAATCAATAAATGTGAACGTGTTTTTCATTGCAGTCATTTTTTATTGAAGTTTTATATCCTTATAACCTTCTGGTGGTTCGATTCCTAAAAACTCCCTATAAATCCTTTCCCTATATTTCATTCCTAGACTGTTTATTTCATTTATGAAGTATTTGTAAGTGTCCTTTCCACCAATAAAATCCCAAAATTCATTGCCTATGAGCACAGATCTGTCATGGTTCATATCGAACCACCTCTTTGGAAAACTCCAATTGTAGTCTGCTTTTTTACCATAAGGGTTATATGGCAATGCGTAGAATGCAGCATCTACTTTGGGAGAACTCATCGCTAGGAGCTTGAACATTTTTTCTTTACTCACTTTTGTCTGGTCACTATTAGGCAAGGGACCTTTAAGCTCAAAAGCATATTTTTTATTGTTTTTAATGTTATGCACGTAAACATCGCACACAACACTTGTAGGTATGAGATTACCCCCACCTTCTAGTATATAATGAAGTTCTGCATCCCAATTAGGTTTTGTTTTGCTCTTACCTTTTTTCTTGTGTTCTAACTTGTTCAAGGTTTCCTGTATTCTTCTTAATCTTTCTGCTCCAATTTCCCCATTGATAATCTTTCCCATTTCACAGCAACCGTGGTAATCATTAGCGACTACATGCGCTAATTTTTCCCAAACACCCCCAAACGGTGTTACAAAACGTCTCTCAAAATGAGATCCTTTAAAAATTTCGTCTGGAACAAGTGCAGCATATAGTGGTTTACTGGAATGATGTTTTTCCTTTATGAATGGGTCCTTAATCAAAACCTTATGCATGACTCTGTCCATTAACTCAGAAACTACCTTTTTAATTCCGTCTCTAACCTTTTGCTCGTCTTGTTGTTTCATCTATTTCCGTACGTTTTCAACCGCGAAGTTATCACGTTGTAAAATGAGTCTTCGATAAAAATAGTCCTTTATCTTTATCTCGTATGGGAGTCTAACATTTATCCTATCGTTCAACACAATCCTAATTGTTTTATATCGATAGATCACTTTGAATTATATTCATTTAAAAAACGTACCACAGAATAGCCTATCTCCTTGCCTAAATTTATGGGCACGGCATTACCTATTTGTTTATAGATCTGAGAAATTGACCCAGCAAATTCCCAGTCATCAGGAAATGTTTGAATCCTTGCGTATTCTCGCGTTGTAAAGGGTCTGGTCTCATCCGGATGGCAGCGTTCTGTTTGTTTTTGCGCAGGACTGCATGTAAGCGTCAAACATGGTTCATCCCAGCCTATACGTCTTGCCATTCCAGTCCTACCGCCGCCGAGATAAAAACTCTTTTGCATGTACTCTTTTTGCATCTCTAAAGGCAAGTCCCTCCAATAACCTTTTGGAGGAACCAAATCGAGAAACTTCTTCTTTGATTCGGGATAAGAAGACCCTTTTGATATTGGGACGTCAGAATCAAACAAATCCCCTTTTTTTAAAGCGTCCTCAAGGTTGAAAATTTTATCATTGGGCGACGGATATTCATATATTGCAGAGACATCCTTACGAATTCCCACTAAAATCAATCGTTCTCTTTTTTGCGGAACATTATAATTAATCGCTTTCAGTACTTGCGGCTCAACAACATCGTAACCGATCTCATCTAGTATTGAAACCATCCCAGCAAGCGTCTTACCTCCGTCATGGTTTTTTAGTCCTTTTACATTTTCTCCTAAACAGATAGGAGGCATTACTTCTTTTATCGCTCTTGCAAACTCATAAAAAAGAGTTCCGCGTGCGTCCTTAAAGCCTAATTTTTTTCCAATATAACTAAATGCCTGACAAGGAAATCCTCCTGTTACTAGATCAACCTGACCTCGATATTTTTTAAAGCTGAAGTCCCTTATATCTCCCTCCAGCACGTTCCAGTTTGGTCTGTTCTTTCTTAAAGTTTGACAAGCCCATTTATCGACTTCATTGAGAGCCATACATTTTAAACCCGCTTTTTCCATCCCAATCGCAAAACCGCCAGCACCTGCAAACAGTTCAAGAACTTGATAATCATTATTAGGTTCTACATAATTTGAAACCAATTGTTCTTTCGATTCGAACGGACTAAATGATTCTAGTTGTTCCTTGCTGTACACCCTATAATTACTACTCGGCTCTCTAAGTGCAACTAGCTTACCATCTTGATCCCACCTGCGTAACGTTTCTGGATTTTTACCGAGATATTCCGCGGCTTCTCCTATAGTGTAATGATTTTTAGTAACCATGTGTAAAGATGTGTAATGTGGTTACAAATATATGACAGTAACTAGGTTGAATTTTGCATCAAGAAATTTTTAACAATTAGCCATATTACATGTAATTCGGCTACTTTAAAGCGCTAAATAATAATCTCACCCTCCTACCCGCTCAAAAAACACTTTTTTATAAGTCTCACTCACGGGAATGTAATCTCCCAAAAGTACTGCACGGTTGCGCTCGATAAATTCAATTTTATCCATGGCGATTATGTAACTCTTGTGAACACGCATAAAATTGCTTGAAGGCAGGGTTTTTTCAAAATGTTTGAGATTTTCCAGCGTCATGATTTTATCTCCAGCTGTGACAATCTGTACATAATCTGCCATTCCCTTAATATAATGGATATCCGCTAGATTGATCTTGAGGGTTTTGTACTCACTTTTGACAAAAATGTAATCGGGAGTCTTTTCAGGTTCTGTGCTAGCCTTCTGTAATCTAGACTTGATTTTCTCTACCGCTTTTTGAAAACGCTCTAGATTGATAGGCTTGAGCAGGTAGTCCACCACGTTGAGATCATATCCTTCAAGCGCATACTGATCGTAAGCCGTGGTAAAAACGACCATGGTTTTTGAACCTATGATTTTAGTAAACTGAACGCCACTCAATTCAGGCATTTGTATGTCTGAAAACACCACATCGGGACTTAGTTTTCCCAGTTCTTGCAGCGCCTCGATAGGATTAGTAAAAGCACCCACGACCTTAATGCCATCGGTTTTTGAAATATGACTTTCTAATAAATCCAGCGCAAGCGGCTCATCATCGAGTAAAACAGCTTTGATCATTGCGTAGGTAATTTTATATGGATGATAAACTGACCATCTTCTATGTTGCGTTCAAAAACATGCCGATCACCATAGGTAAGTTGTAGGCGTTTCTCAAGATTCTCAACGCCTATACCGCCTACTTCGTCTTTATTTTTGTCGGCAATTTTATTACTGATCGTGATATCAAGATATTCTCCCATCGCTTTGATAGCGATCCTTACGGGATGATTGGCATCAGTAACTTCACCATGTTTGAAGGCATTTTCTACCAGCGGCATGAGTACAAACGGCAATATCTTGTGGTGAATGCTTTGCGGGTCTAGGGTGATGGTGGTTTGTACGCTTTCGCGAAAGCGTAATTCCTGAAGTGCTATATAGTCATGAATGGACTGCACCTCATGTTCCACGGTTACCATCTCATCGCTCTCGTAAAGGCTGTAACGCAACAGTTTGCTAAGTCGATCAGTCGCCAGAAGCGCTTTATCAGAACCCATGTTGATCAAGGAATAGATATTGTTGAGCATGTTGAACAAGAAATGCGGATTCACCTGAGAGCGCAAGAATGAAAGCTCGGTTTTCTTGTTCTCTAATTCCAGTTGGCGCTGTCGTCTTTCCTTGAACTGACCATAAAAAATGAAAAAATAGGCGACCCCAAAAAGCGTATAAAGAATCGCATAATACAGATTGTCAGCGATGTAGTAATAAGCGGTGGTGCCTTCATAGTAGTTGCCGTAACCGGTAATGGATTTAATAATCACCTCTTCTACCAGATACCTGAGCCCTATGATTCCCAGTGCGATCGCAAACACCGCCAAAACATGGAACCACTTAGCTCGTTTCTGATATTGATAGTATAAATACAAATAGGTGCAAATCGCATAAGCCAAAAATAAAACCGAGGATTGCAGAACGAGCAGTGTCATATCCCACGGCTCACTCACAAATTGATCTACATATTTTGAGGACCGCAAGAGCTCTCTCAGCACTTCCATAAGAAGAAAGAAGGCATAAAAAGCGGCAATAAAACGTCCCAATTTTAATTTCATACAGTGAATTTATAAACTCAAATTTGATTATAAGTCGATCCATCGATGAAATAGGGGATTCTATCTGTAAAATGGATTCCCAGATTCTCTTCTTATTTCATAGATGAAATTTCAGGACTCATCGATTAGAGTCTTTGCTGCGATGGCGTGATTCTAGTTTTGGCTCGTAATCAAAAATTAAAATCATGAAAACGATCCTAACTACATTTATCGCCTTACAATTCATCAGTTACTTTACTAACGCTCAAAACATTAATGAACAACAGCTTCTGGAAGAAACTCAAAAAGCCTTTCAATTTGATGGAGCAGATGTGTTACTGCTAGGAACTTGGCACATGGGTGCAACCAGTGACGCCAATAAAAGCCGCTATGACGCTAGCCTCCCTCATCGTCAAATAGAAATTGCAGAACTTGCAAAAGAGATTGCTCAGAACTTCAAACCCACAAAAATTCTCGTAGAAGTGGTTCCAGAACAACAAGCTGAAATGGACTCCCTTTACCAAGTTTACCTTAAGAATCTGCAAAAAGTCAGCACCTTTCACGGTGAGGTAGGTTTACTCGCTTTTCAAATTGCCCGTCACAGCGAGGCAGAGTTGATCGCTATAGATCATAAAATGGGGTATGATTACGGTCGCATAGGTCAGATGGCCGATTCTATGGGTACACCAGCGGTATCAAAATACTACGGTCAGCTTATGCCATTTTTGCAAAAAGCTGCCCAGCTGGAAAAACAAGCGACTACCAAGCAACTATACCGCTTCACCAACACTCCAGAATACATCAGTTTCTTAAAACACGCAAATGCTGATTTACTTACTTATGTGAATACGGACGGTAACTTTGAAGGAGCAGACGTCGCCGCCGATTTCTACAAACGCAACTTGCGCATGTTTGCTAACATCAACAGACTAGACATCCAGCCTGACGATCGTATACTAATACTACAAGGAGCTACACACATTGCATTTTTCCATGAGTTTATGAAATATAGTCCTTTATATAATGTGGTAGATGCTCAGGAATATTTAAGGGATTAGCCAAACTCCTTAGCCCTTAATGCATCTCTCTCGCTGGTGGGATGCAGGTGGAGAGGGGAACTTCTTCCGGTGATAAGTAAGGGCAGGTTTAAACCTGCCCTTACTTATGATGCTCTATATGAGCTACAATCTCCTGCACCACCGCATCCAGATTTTTCAAAACCTCCTTTGACCAAAATCTAAAAACCTTGTAGCTTTTCTGTTCTAGCAAATAATTGACTTCGCGATCGAGTTGCATTCCTCTCGTGGTGTTTCGCTCGTCGGATGAAGGTGGAGAGGAGAACTTCTCCTGGTGATAAGTAAGGGCAGGTTAAATCCTGCCCTTATTTATGAAACTCTATATGAGCTACAATCTCCTGCACCACCGCATCTAGATTTTTCAAAATCTCCTTTGACCAAAACCGAAATACCTTATAGCCTTTCTGCTCCAGTAAGTGATTGACCTCTCCATCACGTTGCATGTTGCGTTCAATCTTGGGGATCCAAAAATCGCGATTGCTTTTAATGTTGTGTTTGCGGTTTTCCCAATCATATCCGTGCCAAAACTCGCCGTCCACAAAAATGACTGTCTTGTGAATGGGCATAGCGATATCTGGTTTACCCGGTAATTTTTTAAAGTCTTTACGATAGCGATAGCCTTTTGCCCACAGCGCCTTACGCAGCTTGATCTCAGGTTTCGTGTCTTTGCCACGTATCTTGCTCATTTGTTTAGATCGTTGGTTGGTGGTATAAAAGCCAGCCTCCTCAGAGAATTTGGGGACTTTAATAGGTTCTTCTGGAGTGTACTCGGTCATGTTTCAATCTAAGAAGCTTTGATCTCTTAAGTTCTAAGATTTATCATAAAACAAAAAACCCAAATCAAATTTGATCTGGGTTTCAATATTTTAGGTAAAAAAAAAACGAATTTATCCTATCGTTTCAGCTTTTAAGTACTCGCGGTTCATGCGGGCTATGTTTTCTAATTTAATACCCTTAGGACACTCTACCATACATGCACCGGTATTTGTACAGTTTCCGAATCCTTCTGCATCCATCTGGCGCACCATGTTTTGAACACGTTGCGTTGCCTCAACTTCTCCTTGAGGGAGTAGGGCATACTGAGAAATCTTAGCACTGGTAAACAACATAGCACTGGCATTCTTACAAGCTGCTACACAAGCACCACAACCTATACAAGTTGCTGACCAGAATGCCTCGTCAGCATTTTCTTTCTCGATCGGGATCGCATTAGCATCTTGAGTATTTCCCGAAGTATTGACAGATACATAACCACCAGCCTGCTGAATACGGTCAAATGCTGATCGATCTACTATCAAATCCTTAATTACTGGGAACGCTTTTGCTCTCCATGGTTCAATTGTGATTGTATCCCCATCATTGAATTTTCTCATGTGGAGCTGGCACGTCGTGATTAACTTTTGTGGACCGTGAGGTTCACCGTTGATCATCATATTACACGATCCACAAATTCCCTCACGACAGTCATGATCAAATTCTACCGGCTCATCACCTTTAGCGATCAGATCTTCGTTAAGAATATCCATCATTTCAAGAAAGGACATATCACCATCAACTCCATCAATTGGGTAGGTAACCATCTTTCCTTTGGCCTCTGGACCGGCTTGTCTCCAAACTTTAAGTGTTAATTTCATAACTTTCTAGTTATTGGTTAATGGTTAACTGTTAATAGTCAATCGCCACTAACCTTTTATTTTCTTCAAATAGTTGATATAGCCATTCAAAATCTTGAGCGTATCAAGAGCCATATCATTTAATTCGTTTTCTATTTTCTCGTCAATATAGCCTTCACATCTAGCGCAGTCTATTTGATCTTGAAGCTCGGTCAATGAGCCTCTTGCTGTTCTGCAAAACTGAATGTTTTCCTGATAATGGAAACGTCCATAGCCTTCAGCAATATTATGTGTAACTGATCTACTAGCTCTTCGCATTTGGGAGATCAATTCATACTTTTCAATTAGTGGAAAGGTTTTAATCACTTCGCTGACTCTGATTCTCAAAAATCTTCCCTTCTTCCAACACTCTAGATCTTTAAAAGAACTTATTCCAGCCATCTCACTTGCTTTCCAATTCAAATAACATTGCTTTCGCGAAAGCGAAAAAATCTAGCAATACATGAGTGATAACCATTTACCATTAACAGTTTCCTGTTAACTATTTATAGCTCCTTGTCTTCAATTCCACATTCTCAAACACCAAGTCTTCTTTATGAAGCTTAGCATCACGAGGGTTCTCATTATACTCCCATGCGCTTACAAACGTGAAGTTCTCGTCATCTCTCAATGCCTCACCCTCTTCAGTCTGATACTCCTCACGGAAGTGACCTCCACAGCTCTCATTTCTAGTCAAAGCATCCTTTGCAAATAGTTCTCCTAGTTCAAGGAAATCTGCTACACGGCCTGCTTTTTCCAGTTCTTGGTTTTTAGTATCTGGACTTCCTGGGACACGTACATTTTGCCAGAAGTCCTCACGTAAAGCCTTGATCTCATCCATGGCTTTCTGAAGATCCTGTGCATTACGGGACATACCACACTTGTTCCACATAATCAGACCCAGCTTTTTGTGGTAGTAATCTACACTATGTTTGCCTTCACCTGACATCAATTTCTCGATGCGAGCTCTGGTTTCCTTTTCAGCTTGTTCAAATTCTGGCGTATCTGTAGGGATAGGACCCGTTCTGATTTCATCAGCTAGGTAATCGCCTATTGTATAAGGCAAAACAAAATATCCATCGGCTAAGCCTTGCATCAAGGCACTTGCTCCCAGGCGGTTGGCACCGTGATCAGAGAAATTAGCCTCTCCAGCTGCAAAACATCCGGGAACGGTAGTTTGTAAATTATAATCTACCCAAAGACCACCCATAGTGTAGTGCACCGCTGGGAAAATCTTCATAGGAACCTCGTAGGGATTATCGTCGGTAATGTTTTGATACATATCAAAAAGGTTACCGTATTTTTTCTCAATCACTTTTTTACCCAAAGCGATGATTTCCTCCTTACTAGCATTTTTGTTACCACTGGTTAGAGCTTCCACTTTTCCATAACGCTCAAAGGCTTCGGCAAAGTCTAGATAAACCGCCTGACCTGTTTTGTTTACTCCATAACCAGCATCGCAACGCTCTTTTGCAGCACGAGATGCAACATCACGTGGAACGAGGTTACCAAATGCTGGGTAACGACGCTCTAGATAGTAATCGCGATCTTCTTCTGGAAGATCAACACCGCGTTTTTTACCGGCGCGTATTGCTTCTGCATCTTCTTTTTTCTTAGGCACCCATATACGCCCGTCATTTCTTAGAGACTCTGACATCAAAGTCAGTTTAGACTGGTGTTCTCCAGAAACGGGTATACAAGTCGGGTGAATTTGCGTGTAACATGGATTAGCAAAGAAAGCTCCACGGCGGTGGGTTCTCCAGGCTGCCATTACGTTACTTCCCATCGCATTAGTTGATAGGAAAAATACATTACCATAACCTCCAGAAGCAATAACTACAGCGTGAGCGCCATGTCTTTCAATCTCACCTGTTATCAGGTTGCGAGCGATAATTCCTCGCGCCTTACCGTCTACTACCACTAGATCAAGCATCTCATGACGGTTGAACGGCTGTACTTTACCACGGTTGATCTGTCTGTTCAAAGCCGAATAAGCTCCTAGTAACAGCTGCTGTCCTGTCTGACCCGCAGCATAAAACGTTCTGGAAACCAGTACCCCACCAAAGGAGCGGTTATCAAGTAACCCACCATACTCACGAGCAAAAGGAACTCCTTGAGCTACACACTGGTCTATAATGTTTGAAGAAACCTCAGCCAGTCTGTAAACATTGGCTTCGCGAGATCTATAATCTCCTCCTTTAATAGTGTCGTAAAACAATCTGTAGTCTGAGTCACCATCACCTTGATAGTTCTTGGCAGCGTTGATCCCTCCTTGTGCCGCTATACTGTGTGCACGTCTAGGAGAATCATTGTAACAAAATGTCTTAACATTATAACCTAGCTCTGCAAGTGTCGCTGCGGCAGAACCTCCAGCAAGACCTGTTCCTACAACAATCACGTCTATGTTACGCTTGTTTGCAGGGTTGACTAAGTTGATTGTATTTTTATGTAATGTCCACTTATCTGAAAGTGGTCCTTTAGGTACTTTAGAATCTAATACTGCCATAATATTCTTATTGTAGTCCTACAAAATGGTGGTACAACGCGATAAATATAAATCCTGCTGGGATCGCCACCGACCACGCATAACAAAATTTCTTGAGCCCATCGCCTCTCTTGACACTCTTCACTCCCATGGATTGGAACGAGCTATTAAAGCCGTGCCATAGGTGCATGGCGAGTAACACAAATGATAACACATAAAGTACTACTCTCCATATAGGCTCAAACTTATGAACGGTCTCGGCATAGTAACGTGTAGGTGATTCTGGTTCTGCGTAAATGAATTTATAAGCAATTTCATGTGCCCAGAAATCATACATATGAAGTCCCAGAAATGCTAGAACCACCAGTCCTGTGATGATCATATTACGGGAAACCCAAGTTGAATTTTCATTACCTCTAAAATCAACATATTTAATAGGCCGTGCTCTGTTATTGCGAATCTCAAGTACAATACCCATTATAAAATGTACAATCAAGCCACCTAATAGAATGGGCTGCAGTACAAACTGCACCAGTGGATTATAACCCATAAAATGAGACCACTCGTTAAAAGTGTCTGGAGCTATGACTGATGTGATGTTGATCACAAAGTGCTGCGTCAAGAAGATGACCAGAAACAAACCCGAGAGGGCCATGACCCATTTACGTGCAAGCGATGATTTTACTAATGCGCTCATGTATCCTTTTTTAATTTGTCGCAAAGATAGCGGTCAACCGTTTGAATTTCAATCGTAATAGTTAAAAGCAAACCCACTCAAACTTATTTGGATTAAATCTACATAATTTAAATGTGCCCACAAGCATTTAGTAGTGGTAGATGAGCAAACCTTTCAATCGTGTAGGTGTGCTATTTACGCTTTCGCGAAAGCGTAAAATTCAACAGTCAGTTGCCATGGATTATACTAAAGTATCTATAAACACAAAGCCGAAGTTCTGCAAACCCATTATTTTGTCTTCCATGATTAAAGTTTTGGAAATTTGAGTACCGCAACTACTGAAACAGACAGCAAGCTTCTACATAATCTGGTGGCCAACTGTGAGAATGGATTGAGAAGTATCTATGAAATACCTGAAGGGGGCTTCATTCACTTTGAGCCATCCTTGCCATTTCTATACATATATCGTAACAAGACAAATGATGCCGGTACAAGAAGGCTGGTGAAAAGTGGTGCCTCCTTTTTGATTATTGGCAACACGGAGGCTTACAGCTACGGTGTGCTGATCAACAAGCTCAGCGAAACAATGACGAGAAAGCACAATGCCTTTCTGCTTGTAGACATTTATAGCGGCATCAAAGGCTCGACAGATTTTAAGATTCACGCTCCCAAATCTGGTTTACCTGCTTCCATCGAGGCTTTAAAACATGAGCTGCATAAAATTAAGGTAAGTGAAAATGCGCCTTATCTAGGAGTTACCGTGGACAGTGATGAAGTCCACATTGACGGCGTTAACGTAATTCCCTGTGATGAAGACGATATTCTAAAGTGCGGTGCTGCCTTCATTCATGTAGAAGTGCCGCCCGTTTATCGCAATGCAAATGGAACCCTGTTTCCGGTTTTCTTCAGAAGATTTAGAGACCACTTTTCACGTGCGCTTCAAAAGGCAATATTTGAATTTGTCAGGGTGCAGACTACCTCGGGAATTCCCAGTTATACAGCACTGGGTAAGCGCAGCGTGCATAAGGAACTCTATAAAATAGATGAGGAACTTACCGCTATTGAGTCTTCTTACAGCCTACTCATGCTGGTAGCCCCTGTAAATATTAATGAGATCAGAAAAACATTTTTTGAAAGCGGCTTCAAAGAGGTGCCTGATTATCATTACAGACTCCTCCCCATTGATCCCGATAAGCTCAAGCGTAAATTATTCAATCTACGTATAGATGAGATCGACGATCCCGCGCTGGCATTTCTCTATAATGAGAAGCGAGAAGAACTGGAAAAACAGCTGTCCATGCTCAAGGAACGTGGAACGCGCAATTTTTTCTACAGCAGCATCAGGCTTTTTCAAGGTGTAGATAAAGATCTCAAAAAAGAGGCTGAAGACATTCTCTCAGTACTTGTAGAAGAGCCAGAAGGAAACTCTGACGAGTTGATGAACGCTCAACAATTCAAAGAGCTCGCCTTTAAAGAGTTTAACTATTTCAAAAAACAAGATCCTCAATTTGAGGGGAAGGTTCACTTGAAAGATGATCTCAATATTATGATGGTATCTCAAGGTGAATTCTACCTTCCTTTAAATACAAAATTGACACAACTCGATGCCAATGCCTTGCTTCAGCACGAGATAGGTACTCACGTACTTACTTATTACAATGGATCTAAACAACCGCTATCCCAACTAAGAACCGGGCTTGCCGATTATGATACGATGCAAGAAGGCCTTGCGGTAATGGCTGAGTTCTTATGTGGCTCACTCACGGCCAATAGACTTCGTACTCTTGCGGGTCGCGTAATTGCGGGTGATGCTCTTGTACAAGGATGTAGTTTTACTGAGATGTTTGACCTACTTAAAAACACTCATGGTTTTAGCAAGGAAAGGGCGTTCAATATAGTTTCCAGAATGTTTCAAGGTGGCGGTTTTCTCAAGGATATTGTTTATCTCAAAGGCTTTGTACAACTAAGGCATTACCTCAATACAGGCGGTGATCTCGAGCTTTTGTTAGCTGGAAAGTTTGCCCTTCATCACGTGAATATTATTAAAGAACTAGTGGAGCGCAAAGTGCTCGTTAAACCAGCTATCAAGCCTCGCTATCTAGAAATGAATTGTTTTAAAAACCAAATGAAAGAAATTAATGCAGGTACCTACCTCGCCCAAATGATCAAGAAATGAAAATATGTTTTGTATTAAGCCGCATAGACCAAGAGGGTTGTGGCACCAGTGTAAGAATTATTACAGAAGCCCATGACCGGAAACATGAGGTATACATTTGCAATGTGGGAGGATTTACCCTGCATAGCGATGGGAATGTAGACATTGAAGCAGTCAAGATATCTAAAGGTGCTAAAAAGCGTAATCCTCAAGAAACGCTGGAGTACATTCAGAAAAAAGATTTTGAGACTATCGCAGCAACTGATCTAGACGTGCTTTTCCTAAGAAATAATCCTACCGAGGAACCTGATGAGCGGCAATGGGCAGAGTTTTCTGGAATAGGCTTCGGGCAAATGGTTCAAGACTTAGGGGTTCTCGTCCTCAATGATGCCCATACCCTAGCTAATGCTTTCATTGACAAGTTGTATTTTGAAAGCCTGCCTGAATACATTAAGCCTAAAAGTATCGTAACCCGTGATCGTGAAAAACTCATGGAATTTTATGAACAAATGGGCAATAAAATGGTTTTAAAACCACTGGAAGGCTCGGGAGGACAGAATGTTTACATGATCGATAAGAATGAAAAAAACACCAATCAAATTATTGAAACAATCCTCAGAGAAGGTTATGTTATTGCTCAAGAATTTTTACCAGATGTAAAACATGGCGATGTGCGAGTGCTATTACTCAATGGTAGAATTATGGAAAAAGATGGTCAAAAAGGAATTTTAAGACGCGTACCTTCTGAGGGTGAGTTCCGCAGCAATCTCGCGCTGGGAGCAAGTGCCGCTACCACAGAACTTACTCCTGCCATGCAAGAAATTGTAGACATCGTTGCTCCAAAACTTATCAAAGACGGATTGTTTTTTGTAGGACTGGATATTATTGATGACAAGCTTATCGAGATCAACTTGCTTAGTCCCGGTGGGATGGACTATTTTGAAGAAGTGGGTATGCCCAACTTCGCTTCAAACGTGGTAGAAGCTATAGAAAGAAAAATCCACTACCGTCAGCAATATCAAGGTGCCTTAACAAACAAGCAACTTGCTACGATGGATTAGTTCGCTTTTGCGTGGTCACTATGCGGCGGTCTGAGAGCGGCGTCGAAGGGTAAGCAAAAAATCTTCAAAACAAATCATTCAAACAAATTAATGGAAAGAATCATAAACAAATACACCAGCGGTGATGCTGGGCCACTCGTTTTTATAACAGCTGCCGTTCACGGTAATGAACCTAGCGGTGTTCAGGCGCTGGAAGAAGTTTTTACTCAGTTGCAAACTGCTAAACCAAAGATAAAAGGAACATTAGTCGGTTTGCGCGGTAATCTCAACGCACTGGCAAATGACAGACGCTTTATTGATGAGGATCTGAATCGCACGTGGACAAAAGAGAAGATTGAAAAAACCTTTCACGAGACGCGAGAGGAAACTGAAATGATGGAAATTATTGAAATTCTAGACAAAGAGCTGGAAAACCACAATGGCAAAGAAGCTTACTTTCTTGACTGTCACACCACTTCATCGCAAAGCGTTCCCTACATAAGCGTTCAAGTTAAGGGTGATAATGACCCCTGGGCTCATAAGTTTCCCACTTACATTGTGCGTGGTTTCAGCGATATGGTAAACGGTAGCATCGATCACTATTTTACCGATCGAGGCCTGACCGGTTTCACTTTTGAGGCAGGACAACACGACCACCCGGATTCAAAGCGTCATCATGAGAGTATGATCTGGCTAATATTAAAAAATGCCTGCGACCTCGATCTTACAGAAATAGCGACCTATCCAGATTGTATTGAAAGTCTTGAAAACGACCCTCCTAACCAAAAAACCTTTGAGATCATCCATCGACACGAGATCCAATCAGATGATGATTTTAAAATGATACCTGGATTTGAAAACTTTCAAAAAATTTCAAAAGGCGAACTGCTTGCCCACAATAATGGAGAAGACGTCAAAAGCATTTGGGACGCTCGCATATTCATGCCGCTCTATCAAGGTCAGGGCAACGATGGTTTTTTTGTGATTGAGGAGCAATAAAGCTGGTTTTAGAAACCTACTCAACCACCAGCTCTTGACTTTTACTCATTTTTCCCATACTTAACTTGATGGTGTACTCGCCTTTGGGTAAATAATATTTGCCATTTTGAGCTTCCTCTGGTCTGCTGTCTTTATCAAAACGTTTCAGATTTGATTCATCAACCGTAGCGTTATACTTATAAAAGTTCAAGCCCTTATCGGCTTCAATCTTTTCGGTTTTGAGAGCTTTTCCATCCTCATTAAGTATTTCCATAGTTATGGTTCCTGCATTAGGGCTATAGAAGGTAACCTCCACGCTCGGCTCGTAATAATTTTTGCTCCAGGTGCGTTTGCTACCGTAGCTGGACGAGGCTCTTATTTTTCCCGCTTTCGCGAAAGCGAAATTCTCAGCACTCATAAATTGATCAGCTTTTACGCCTTCAAATAAATCGATCGCATCAAGATTTGCCAAATAAATAGAGCGACCGTGCGTTCCCACCAAGAGATCATTGGCCTCTGGCTGAATCTTCATGTCGTGTACCGCAACTGGGGGCATGTCACCGTCGAGAATTTCCCAACTTATACCCTGATCCATCGAGACGTAAGAAGCATTATCAGTTCCTACAAAAAGAACGTTTTTGTTTTTAGGATGCTCGACAATAACGTTTACCGGACTAGCGGGTAGGTTGGCTCCTATATTCTTCCAAGTCTTCCCGTAATCTGTACTCCTATATATATAAGGAGTAAAATCATCCCAGCGGTAACCGTTAAATGTAACGTAAACAGTCCCTTTTTCATGCGCTGAAGCCACCACTCGGCTCACCCATAGATTTGCAGGCCAGTTTCCTTTAAGTTTATTCCAACTTGCACCGCCATCTTGGGTAAGTTGAACGAGTCCATCATCTGATCCTGTGTAAATCATTCCAAATTGAAAAGGCGACTCGCTTATGGCTGTCAATGTGCCGTAAGCGACATTACCTTTTTTCCCGCCTTGTGTCAAATCTGGAGAGATCGCCGTCCAGTCATCACCTTGGTTGAGCGATCGGTGCAGTTTATTTCCTCCTATATACAAAATATCTTGATTGTGCGGACTCAACAAGATAGGTGTTTGCCAGTTAAAGCGGTAGGGAGCTTCACCCAATTCGTGTTTTGGCTGGATATAAATGCGATCGCCGGTTTCACGGTTGATTCTGTAATAATTTCCAAATTGGAATCCTGTGTAGACGATATCTGAATTTCTGGAATCGATCTGGATCTGCATACCATCGCCACCCATGATAAATTCCCAGGGATAGCCACCATTCTGCATCCAGCCTCGATCATTGCGTGATGTGTGTGCTCCTACCCAAACTCCATTATCCTGAAGTCCACCATAAACATTATAAGGCTTCTCATGGTCATAATTAATGGCATAAAACTGCCCCACGCTGGTGGAATTGTTTTTGATCCAGGTTTCTCCATCGTCATAAGTGATGTTCACACCACCGTCATTCCCATTGATTAAGTGACCACGCATATTAGGATCCACCCATAGCGCATGATGGTCGGCATGAACATTTTCTTTTGAGATGCTTTCCCACGTCTTACCACCATCATCAGATTTTACGATTGGTACACCCATTACATAAATGTGGTCTTTGTCGCTAGGATCTACGCGTACCTGAGCAAAATAATAACCGTAGCTGTAAAACAGATCGTCGATCTGTCCCTCATGAGTCTTTTTCCAGGTCTTTCCTCCATCATCAGAGCGGTAGAGCTCAGCTCCTTTTACGGGTGTGTCAAACAGCTGGGTATTTGCATCTTCTAGATATTTTGCGAGATCGGCTGGTTTTGCGGCACCGCTGCGCACCATGTTTTTGACGTTTTGGGCGCGGTATTTTTCTTGGAACCCATTTTCTTTCAAAAAGGCGTTGAGTGTTTTATCATCCAGTTTCAAAAACGCATCCATGGTCATGCCTTGGAAGTCGTCTTTCTTTAGGCTTCGGCTCCGCTCAGCCTCCTTTTCTTTACGGTCGCTGAGCGGAGTCGAAGCGTCTCTACGAAATTGTGAATCATGAATCGCATAAATGGTATTGGCATCATAGGCAGCAAGACCTATGCGCCCCACACCAGTTCCCGTAGGGAATCCACTCTGCTCCGTACTGATCTTGTTCCAGGTCTCTCCAGCATCAGTACTTTTATAGATGGCACTGGCGGTTCCATCACCATCAAAATTCCAGGCCTTACGGTCCTTTTCCCAGCTCGCGGCAAAAAGCGTATTAAAATCGCCTGGAACTTGAACTAGATCAATGAAACCAGCCATGTCTGTTGCAAAAAGTGTTTTGTTCCATGTCTTACCGCCATCTTTTGTAATGTAAATACCACGATTCTCATTTTTTGAATAAAGAGGCCCTGTTACTGCAACTACGACATGATCAATATTGTTTGGATTGATTAAAATGCGGCCTATATGATGCGATTCAGGAAGCATGGGCGCGCTCCAGGATTTTCCCCAATCGGTGGATTTGAGTAGGCCTATTCCAGCATAACTGCTGCGACTACTATTATTTTCTCCGGTTCCCGCCCAGATGGTTTTAGAGTTCCAGTCTACGGCGATATCGCCCAGATTAACCGTACCCGCATTATCCATAAGCGGTTCAAAGCTGGTTCCATTATTTGTAGTATGGAATAGTCCGCCACTGGCATAAGCGACTAGAAACTCCGCTGAATTTTGCGGATTCACATCCAGATCCACTACTCTACCCGACATGATGGTAGGGCCTATGTTTATAAACTCGAGATTCTTTACCAGAGACTCTTTTTTCATTTGCTCAATTTTATCCAAGCCGTCTAGCACGTCTTGTGCAGGTGTCGCTGGCGGGACTTGAGCAAAAGCAATAAATGAGATCAAAAAAGAGGTAGATAGTAAAATACGTTTCATGTAGAATTTCTTTGCAGGCTTAAAGATACGGTAGGGAAAAATTAATGGGACCTAGTAATTGTGTTTGCCTAGATATAGTTTCGCTTTCGCGAAAGCGCAATAACTAAAAGCTCAACCAGAACAAAGCAAATTCCTATCTTTGAAATATGTCACCAGAACTCAAACTTGCAATTATTGAAACGCTGAAGGAACTAAACCCAAAGGAGATCGCCATA
The DNA here is from genome assembly GCF_002117125.1 of Nonlabens spongiae. Taxonomy (NCBI): domain Bacteria; kingdom Pseudomonadati; phylum Bacteroidota; class Flavobacteriia; order Flavobacteriales; family Flavobacteriaceae; genus Nonlabens; species Nonlabens spongiae. The sequence goes on along the minus strand of NZ_CP019344.1, from coordinate 2,478,188 downwards.
TTTGGTTCCTATGCGCGTGGTGAGGAACATCCTGAAAGTGATATTGATATCTTGATCGATTATCACGATGCGGTTAATTTTTTTGAGATTGTGCGAGCAATCAGGAAACTAGAATCTTTAATCGGTATTAAAGTCGACCTCGTCGATACAGGTGCAGCCTCCTCAAAATTTATGAATTCCATTCACCCTGATTTGATTAAAATATATAGTGATGTCAAAAGATCTGCATAAATTAGAGAGCGCGGTCGCGTCGATTAAAAAGATCAAAAAGTATACGGCAGGATTAAATTATGAGGAGTTTTCTAACCAAGATGTTATTATCGATGCTGTTTTGATGCACTTTGGCAATTTGGGCGAAAAACTTGGAGGCATATCACCTGAGTTCAAAAACAAGCATGATGAGATTCCTTATCGCGACGCTAAGGATATGCGCAATTATGTAGCACATCAATATGAGGGTGTTAATGCGCTTTCTGTTTGGAATATGGTGACAGAGATAATTCCCAATCTTGAAGTCCAACTCAAGAAAATTCTTGATGACTAATAACCACTACCTCGACGGTCAAGTCTTACTGATCGATAAACCTCTGAACTGGACTTCTTTTCAGGTAGTCAATAAAGTGCGCTGGCTGATCCGTAAACAGTTCAATATCAAAAAAATTAAAGTGGGTCACGCGGGCACGTTGGATCCACTGGCAAGCGGATTGCTCATTATTTGTACCGGTAAGGAAACTAAAAACATCAACACCTATCAAGCTCAAGAAAAAGAATACACAGGAACCATCACTCTCGGAGCTACGACTCCCAGTTACGATCTAGAAACTGAAGTCGACCAGACTTATCCCGTAGATCACATTACTGAAGAGCTTTTGAAAAATTCAACCGAGCAATTTACTGGTGAAATCCCGCAAAAGCCGCCTATCTTCTCAGCCATTAAAAAAGACGGCAAAAGACTCTACGACATTGCTCGTGCCGGTGAGACGACCGAAATCAAAGCGCGCACAGTAACTATCCATGATTTTGAACTAACCAACATCGATTTACCAAAGGTTGATTTCAAAGTTAATTGCAGTAAAGGAACTTACATCAGATCGCTGGCAAATGATTTTGGGAAAGCGGTCAACAGCGGCGGTCACCTTAGCGCTTTGCGACGCACCGCCATAGGAAGCTATCGAGTTGAGAATGCAATGGGAATTGAGGAGTTTGAGGCGATGTTAACCTCTCCATCAGCCCCTCTCAAGTAGAAAGAGGAGCTATTTAATTCTATGAGAGTTTAGTGAATACATTCTCCTCCTAAATCTTGTGCTCGTCAGAGACAAGTTTTAGACCAGCAGGTGGTATAAGACCTCATAGGTTTTTAAAACCTCGGAGGTCTAGATTTAATTACGAGAAACCTGTTCAAGAAATGTCAGTTATAGCGATAGTCGAGAACGTTTTGAAACTTCTCATAACCCAGTCCCTTCCAGCGCAAGGGTAGTTTCAAGTTCTTTTCGTGAATTTCAATCGATCTCCACCAGCACGGGACAGTGGTCGCTGTGAACTGCTTCGCTTAAAATGACTGATCTTTTAACGCGGTCTTTAAGCGTGTCGTTCACCATATGGTAATCGAGTCTCCAGCCTTTATTCCTTGCACGCGAGCCGCCACGATAACTCCACCAGCTGTACTGGTCAGGCTGATCGTTAAACATTCTGAAGGTGTCCACAAAACCACTAGCGACTAGACGATCCATCCACTCGCGCTCTTCTGGCAAGAATCCTGAGGTATTTTTAAGACGTACGGGATCGTGAATGTCGATGGCCTTGTGACAAATATTATAGTCACCACAAACAAGAAGATTAGGTCGTTGTACCCGCAATTCTTTAGAATATTGTAGAAACAATTCCATGTACTCAAACTTCAAGGACAGGCGCGCATCGTTGGTACCACTGGGTAGGTACATGGACATGATGGATAGGTCACCATAATCGGCGCGTATATTTCTGCCCTCGCTGTCCATAAGGTGGATTCCCGTACCGTATTCTACGTGATCGGGTTCGGTTTTGGCAAGGATCGCGGTGCCAGAATAGCCTTTTTTCTGTGCTGGGTAGTAGTACTGGTATGAATATCCCGCTTTCGCGAAAGCGTCCTTATCCACCTGCTCCTCCATAGCTTTAATCTCTTGCAGGCATAAAACATCAGGATCAGCAGATTTTAACCAACCGATCAAGTCTTTTTTCATCGCGGCACGTATGCCGTTTACATTATAGGATATAATCTTCATTTTCTATCTCTATAAATTAATTCTTCATATTCTTCTAGAGCAATTTTGTAAACTTGTCGAACATACGCAGCATCTTCGGCATCAAACATTCCTTCTTCGTTGTCAAAATAGTCTCCATTAACATGAGTAAATCCCTTTAACTCGTTTTTGGAGTTTTTGGAATTAGCGATTTGCTCTTCTAGATTTAACACATACCATTTATAAGAATTTTTTATGCCCTTAATTTACAGTTTTGGACGTCGCTAGAAATGACTGTATCAACAAATCCACAAGCAGAAAAATTTATTTTGTATAGCTTACATTTTTCAAATATTGAAGACTTAAAACTCGAAGCGATAAACTTAACATCAATGAAATCCGAATTCATGAAATTTGAGTCGCTGAATTGGCAGGACAAAAACTTTGCTTTGTAAAAGTTGCCAGAAAGAATAAGCTCATCAAACTCAGAATCAATCATAGTGGTTGACAGCATATTTGTACTGTTTCCCAAAATTTGAACTTTGCTAAACTTTGCATTCCTTATTTGAGTTTTATGCAAAATGCAAGATTTAAAAACAACTTCGCTAGCACGAGTTGATCCAAAATCAGCAACCGTAAATGAGCAATTTTCAAAAGTTGCTTTGTCAATAAACATGGGCATATAAGAATAACTAAAGTCCCAACCAACCAGGTTTTTATCATCGAAACTCACAGAATGTAAGTTACTGTAGCTCAAATCACCCGTTAAGCCTTTGAAAATATCATCAAGCACGTAATCTGAGATTGTACGTACAATTGTAGAGTTAATATTTTCTGCGTGTTTAGTAGTACTTGCTTCACTCCTAAGTTTACTACAGAGGATGTTGAAAACTACAGCTTGAAATTTCTGACTTTCATTGGCGAGAAAAAAGAGTTCGGAAATTCCTCCTAGAACTATAGGCTCCTCTTTCGATCCCAAGTGCTCAATCGCATTTTTGAACTGCTCATTGAGTTGGTTGTTTTTACTTAATTCTATTTGATGCGTCTGGTTTACGATGCTTTTTGACTGAACCATTATAGCTTCCTGACTAGCTTTTGCTCGGATCAGTGCAGCTTTCAAACCAATGATTACCAAAATGCCACCTACTATACTTATAATTAATTTGATTAGCTCTCCGATTCTATCCTCGTTCGTTGGATAGATCCAAAATGCCATACGTTCTATATCTGAAAGAAATGAATCCCAAAAATGAATCAATAGTCCGATTAGGGTTGATAAAATAAGTACCACAAGAAATGAAAGTCTCTTTCTCATCTTATGAATCAATTTCGATACATACCTATTACAGTCTCATTATTGTCCGTTTTATAGGCTCGATACATTCCTGCTGTATTAAATTCCATGGAGATATTCCCCAAATGATCCAATGCAACGATACCGCCGGTACCGCCCAGATCTACGAGTTTTTTCTGTATCACCTCATCAGTCGCTTCTTTTAAAGTCAAGCCGCCATATTCCATAAGTGCACTGATGTCGTAGGCGACCTGGGCGCGGATGAAATACTCACCATGTCCCGTGCTGGAAACTCCGCAGGTAGCATTATTTGCATAAGTTCCACTTCCAATGATAGGAGAGTCACCTATACGACCGTATTTTTTGTTTGTCATACCTCCCGTACTGGTTCCAGCGGCGATGTTGCCGTTTTTGTCAAGTGCGACACAACCCACGGTTCCATACTTGGAATCTTTGATGAATGGATCTTGAGAAGCTAGATCAGAAGAGGTTTTTTCATATTCATTCTCAACAAAATTAGTTTGAGTAGGGTTGATTTCAGAGTTATATACTTGTTTTAGATTTTGCTTTTGAGTCTTCTTTCCTCTAGTGATCACTCTTTGAAGAACGTCATATCTATTTTGGGTGAAAAAATATTTATTCTCAACAATCTCGATTTTCTCATCTTTTAGGGAGGCGGCAAATTCCTCAGCACCAGAGCCGCTTAATAGAACGTGTTTTGAATCGGTCATGACCTTTCGTGCAAGCGAAATAGGATTTTTTACCGTGGTTACGCCTGCAACGGCTCCAGCGTTAAGTGTGGAACCATCCATGAAACTCGCGTCGAGCGAATTCACACCATCATGAGTAAAAACGGCTCCTTTGCCTGAGTTAAAAAGCGGTGAGTCTTCCATGATTCTGATGCTTTCTTCAACGGCATCCATGGCAGTGCCACCATCGGTCAAGATTTTGTGACCAGCTTCTACGGCTTCGGTAAGCTTCTGGTTGTACTGTTTTTCCAGCTCAGGCGTCATGTTCTCTTTCTTGATTGTTCCAGCGCCGCCGTGTATTACGATGGCAAAATCGGCTACCTTTTCTGGATGCTTTGTTAGCTCTTTGTGATCAATCTGACTATTTGTAGGTTGTTCATTTTTGCCGTTGCAGGCGATCAAGCCAAGAAATACAATAATGTATAGAAATCTCATTAGATACGATTTTGAGCGAAAGTTAGGACATAACGAAGGCATTTCATAGCTACTAACATGGGAAGCCTTAGGTTATATTTATCTTAGCCGCATGAACTGGCTAGACATTGCAATTTGTATACTTCTGCTCATAGGTCTGTGGAAGGGTTACCTAAATGGTTTTTTTGTAGAGTTGACCTCGATTATCGCGCTTATTGCCGCAGTGTATGGATCTCTCTACTTTTCAAATTACGCTGGGGACTGGTTGCGCCAGCAATTTGAATGGGAGGAGACCTATATCGCTATTGCTAGTTTTATCATCACCTTCATCGTGATCATTTTTGTCATAACCTACGTGGGTAAACTGATAACGAAAGTTATCAAGACTGTTCAACTCAGTTTTTTGAACAAAATGGCAGGTGGCGCCTTTGGAACCTTGAAAATGGCATTTCTTGCGAGTGTCATACTGATGTTTATCAATTCTGCAAGTGGTGAGTTTCATATTATAGACAAGGAAATTAAAGAGGATAGCTTGATTTATTCCCACATTAAACCCATGGCTCCTTTGATACTTCCTAAAATTCTAGAGGAGGCTGAAAATATCGATAGACGCTTGAGAGATGAGCAAAATGAAGCTGACGAAACTTAGAATCTGTAGCCGAGTATTATATATTCTTACCTTTTCTTACAAAAATTTTCCTAATATGTCTTTAAACCATATTAGCTAAAATCATTGATCTCAGTACGTTAGTGTATTTGGTCAATGATGGAGGTGATGAATTCAGTAGATGTTACGTAAATAAATTGCTGTATTTCAATGACTTATATTAAATGTCTCAATTAGCAAAGATTTAACGCACACAAATTGTTGCAAAATCACAGAATAGTGTGATATTTGAAGTGTTGTTAGAGAATTAAATAAAAAGCTCAAACAAACGTTCTGGGAAAGAAATCAAAAATACTTTCCTGCAAATTGAAGAAATTATCCAGAGTTTTCTGGAAACACTATATCAAATATCGGTTAAACGATATAAAATTTGGTTGGTTGGAAGCCGCCTTGCAAACATTCTTCGTTTGGAGGCGGTTTTTTTTTGCTCCTATTTATAGAAATGCATCTCGTCAATATAACGATCTACTTCTTGATGCATAAAATACCTTAAGTCCTTACCGTCTTTGATTCCTTTTCTTATCATGGTGGAAGAAATTTCCATGATAGGCGCATCTATCTTTGTGATCTTAGGATGGTTCTGAAATTCTGGCCGTACCTCTCCAGTCGAGACGCGAGGATAAACGATGATCTCATAGTCTTCAAGCAACACCTCGTAGTTTTTCCACTTATGCAGATTTTTGAGGTTGTCCTCACCCATAATCAAGACAAATTTTCTATCAGGATATTTTTCAGAGAGATGCGCTAAGGTGTTTACCGTATAATTAGGTTGTGGCAAACCAAATTCAATATTACTCGCCTTGATCTTATCGTAATCATCCACGGCGAGATTTACCATGTGTAACCTTTGATAGTCGTCCAGAAGCGTATTTTTTTTCTTAAGCGGATTGTGAGGCGTTACCACCATCCATAGTTCATCCAGATCACTATGCTCGACCAGATAATTAGCAATAGCTAGATGACCTATATGTATAGGATTAAATGTACCGAAATAAAGAGCGGTTTTTTTATCAATCTTCATATTTCTAATCCTGAATAAACTTTTTCACCACCTCAATTGCCTCAGCTTTTGCGCGTTTCAAATCATCATTCTTGATGATGACATCAAATTGAGGTGCTGTCGCCATCTCTGTACTTGCTTTGGCAACGCGCATGGCAATCTTTTCAGCGCTTTCCGTTTTTCGATTTTTTAAACGTATCTGAAGCTCATTGATGGAAGGAGGCTTTACAAAAATTGCCAGCGTTTGCTCTGGAAATTTTTTCTTGAGTCGCAGCCCTCCCACTACGTCTATATCAAAAATCACATTTTTACCAAGAGCCCAGAGCCGCTCGACTTCTGCTTTTAAAGTTCCGTAGAATTGATCTTTATATACTTCTTCAAACTCTAGGAAATCATTGGCTTTGATTCGTTTCTTGAACCCTTCAATCCCCAAAAAGTAATAATCAATACCCTCTGTTTCACCTGCTCTTGGCGAGCGGGATGCCGCACTTATAGAAAATGCCAGATTCAATTCATCTTGTTTTAACAAATGTCTCACCAGTGTGGTTTTTCCTGCACCAGATGGAGCACTAAAGACGATGAGTTTACCAGATCCTTCCATTAAAGCACATTTAATAGCTGTTCTTTAATTTTTTCCAGCTCGTCTTTCATTTGAACAACAAGCTGTTGCATAGCTGCGTGATTTGCCTTGCTCCCTATGGTATTGATCTCCCTGCCTATTTCTTGACTTATGAAACCTAACTTTTTACCTTGGGATTCAGGGAGCTCCATGGTTTCCGTGAAATAGTCTAGATGATTTGCAAGGCGCACTTTTTCTTCAGTAATATCGTATTTCTCAAGATAGTAGATGAGTTCTTGCTCAAACCTGTTCTCGTCTACACGTTCCTTGATTTCTTGAACCGCTTTTTCAAGTCTTGTTCTTACATCCTCGAGACGCTCTTTGTCCATTTCCTTTACCTGATCCAGCAGGTTTTTTATACTAGAGATGCGAGACTGAAAGTCAGACTGGAGCGAGTTACCTTCTTGAGCTCTGAATTCATTGACTAATTCTATGGCTTTTTCTACCGTATCAACGATTTCGCTTTTATGATCCTCTGAAAGTTCCTCAGCGCTAGAATCAAAAACATCTGGAAAACGCGTAGCCATCTCCAGCAGCTCGATATCATGATTGTGATTACCTCTCAAAATCCCTTTAATATTTCCCAGCTGATCCATGTAATTTACCAAAACCTCAAGGTTCAACTTAGGTGTTCCAGCCGTACCCGTATTTTCAAAATGAACTGCTACATCCACTTTTCCTCTTTTAAGATTACGAGCAGCCATTTGTCGTAAGGGAAGTTCCAGTTCTTTGAGTTCAGAGGAGAGTCTTAGGTTGAGGTCCAGGTTTTTAGAGTTCAAGGTACGCACCTCAACCGTGATTTTTTTGTCGTCTAGATGGGATACACTTTTACCGTAGCCCGTCATGGATAAGATCATGAAAATGAATTTGAGTTGCAAAGATACGAACCTAGAATATGGACAGAAGACCGCTCCGCTTAAAGGCAAAAGATGAAAGACTTGAGTAGCGATTGAAATGATTGCTCCACTTAAAAACAGAAGCTGGAAGACGATAGACTATCAGTCTCAAGGTTAATTTTAATAGGAGGTCTCTTAAATCCGATTCAAAATAATATTTGAAAATGAAAGTTTAACTTTGTTATAAACCCACAACGGCTTTGCCCACGATCCTTTCCACAAAAAAATTGACAGAAGCCCAGAAAGAGCTTGTCCTCAATTCAGGTGTGGGTCTGGTTCATTTTGATATTCTTAAAATAACCACTCAAGTCTTGGATCAAAATCTCACTGGTGACGCGATTATCATCACCAGCAAAAATGCGATTCCGGCGTTGCATGAGATAGAAAAAAAGAAGCCCGTGTTTGTGGTAGGGACGGTAACTGCCAGCCTGCTCAATGAGTTTGATATCAAACATGTTGCAAATAATGCGAGGGATTTGGCGGAACACATTATCAACCATCATTCTGAACTCCGTTTTGATTACCTGTGTGGCGATCATCGACGAGACGAATTGCCCGATCTGTTACGGTCTAAAAATATTGAGTTAAAGGAGCAAGTCGCCTATCGATCTGCTGCGGTTTCAAAGTCGTTTGATCGTACTTTTGCAGCGGTTTTGTGTTACAGCCCTCGTGGGGTTCTCGCTTTCGCGAAAGCGAACTCATCAAAAAACAATTTAGAGCCTTCAACCATTGCGGTTTGTATAGGCAATACCACGGCTGCAACTGCGCAAGACTATTTCAAAAACGTAATCGTAGCCAAAAAAGCCACGGTAGAAAATGTACTGGTAACCGCGATAAATGCATTAAAAAATGATCAAGAACGACCTGTTTCTTAAGGCCCTGAGAGGAGAAAGTGTAGAACGACCACCGGTGTGGATGATGCGACAAGCAGGTCGCTACTTGCCCGATTTCATGAAGCTGAAGGAAAAATATGATTTTTTCACGCGTTGTCGCACGCCAGAACTGGCTACCGAAATCACCGTCATGCCCATTGATCAAATAGGTCCCGACGCTGCGATACTGTTTTCTGATATTCTCGTGATTCCTCAAGCGATGGATATAGAGGTAGAGATGAAACCAGGCGTGGGTCCATGGCTGCCTAATCCCATCCGTTCTCAAAAAGATGTGGATCGTGTTAATGTTCCAGACGTAGCAGATGCTTTGAGTTATGTGTACGATGCTATTGACCTGACTAAGAGGGAATTGAACGATCGCGTGCCTTTAATAGGTTTTGCGGGATCGCCCTGGACCATTTTGTGTTATTGTATTCAAGGTCAAGGGAGTAAGAACTTTGATAAAGCCAAAGAATTTTGCTTTACCCAACCTGAAGCTGCTCATGAACTGCTTCAAAAAATTACAGATACGACCATTGCATACCTTAAATTAAAGGTAAAGCATGGTGTGAACGCTGTTCAGGTTTTTGACTCATGGGGCGGTATGTTGAGTCCGGTAGATTATCAGGAGTTTTCTTGGAAATACATACAGCAAATTGTGAATGCTTTAAAAGCTTATACAGAAGTTATCGTTTTTGGAAAAGGTTGCTGGTTTGCTTTAAACGAAATGTCCAAAAGTGGTGCGAGTGCGCTGGGTGTGGACTGGACGTGTAGCGCCCGTAACGCTCGTTATTTGAGTGGTGGCGAGATCACCCTGCAAGGTAACTTTGATCCGTCGCGCCTTTTCAGCCCACCGGCTGAGATCAAGAAAATGGTTCACGAGATGATTGATGCTTTTGGCAAGGATCGTTATATCGTTAATCTAGGACATGGCATTCTGCCTAATATACCCGTTGAAAATGCTCAAGCCTTCGTGGATGCCGTGAAGGAATATGGTTCATGATACTCTATCTTAGAAAATACAACAAGTTTTTGTTGAGCCTTTCTCCTCAGCGAAATCTCGTTTACGGGTTTACCGTTTATAACACTATAGGCTTTTTACTGCTTTGTCTACCCTGGTTTCATAATGGCGATAACCGCTGGATCGACAATCTTTTTGCTTCCACATCAGCCATTTCCACCACGGGACTTTTGACCGTGGGAACTACTGATTATTTCACTGTTCCCGGACAGCTGGTACTTATGATGCTGTTTCAAATAGGTGGAATAGGTTCTATTACGTTTACCACTTATGTCCTATTATGAAGCACACATCGCACCAGCAACTGGCGTAAAAAGATATTGAGTGCTGCATTTGCCTTGCCAGATAGCTTAAAACGCCTTCCTCTCTCCGCCGCGGCTGAAGGGATATTTTTGACCTTACGATTATTACCTTAGTTATCAGATCGCTTTTGTAAGTTTATCTCATGATCAAAAATATCTTTAAAGGACTATCTGCCTACTCGCGAGCGTTTCCGCTAATATCTGAGTTGGGGCTCTGGAAATATTTTCTCATTCCCATGGCGATAAGCTTTTTTATTGCTGTTGCCGTATTTGCCAGTATCTATAAACTAGCTGATAATATAGGACGGTGGCTGGCCAGTTTTTATCCCTTTGAAACTGGTGCTGAAACTGTTGAAGCCATCGCAACCTTTGTAGGTGGGCTTTCCATACTGGTGCTGGGTTTGATTTTGTACAAACACATCGTCATGGCGTTGAGTTCGCCGTTTATGTCTCCCGTTTCAGAAAAAATGGAGCGGCATCTCTTTCCAGAATTTCATGAAGAGATCAAACAGCGTAAAACCAGTAATGCTCAACAGCTGGTGAGAGGTCTAAGGATCAACGTGCGCAACCTGATCTACGAGCTGCTCATCACCATTCCATTACTGCTGCTATCGTTGATACCGCTGGTCAATTTTGTGACCACTCCGCTTATTTTCTTAGTACAATCCTATTATGCGGGATTTGGTAATATGGATTACACGCTGGAGCGTCATTTTAATTATCGGGAGAGTGTACGTTTTGTGAAAAAATCCAGAGGTTACGCTATCGGTAACGGGATTGTTTTTATGTTGATGGCGCTAATTCCAGTGCTGGGCGTGATCATCGTTTTGCCTATTTCTGCAACTGCGGCTAGCAAGACGACTCTGGAGCTATTGCGGGAGCGGCGGTTGTTTGAAAAAACAGGGGATAACCTTAAGGCCGAAGATCAAAATCGAGTCCGTATATCAGGATAAAGATCTCTAAGCTAGAAAACCTCATAGTCAAGTAAGGGCGGTTTTAAATCCTCCCTTACTGAAGTTGTTTGATTTCTTTAAGTAGTCCGCTTTCGCGAAAGCGTAACACCTAAACTTCACCATCTGCAATGGATGAGTCCTGACTAAAATCATAGCTTTCAGAACATCTTTCCCCTTAAATTTGCAGCAAAGACCTTTAAATGATCAAAGAGGATTTCCACCAATTTATTAGAGACCTTCAAGATGAAATCACCCAAACCCTTGAAAATATAGACGGTAAAGCCGTTTTCAAAGAAGATCTATGGGAGCGCGAGCAAGGCGGTGGCGGGCGTACTCGTGTGATTGAGAATGGAGCCGTTTTTGAAAAAGGTGGAGTCAATATTAGTGAAGTTCATGGGCCTCTTGCTCCGGCAATGCAGCAGTATTTTAAGGTGGGCGATGTCGATTTTTATGCGACGGGAATAAGTCTGGTGATTCACCCAAAGAACCCGATGGTGCCTACAGTTCATGCCAATTTCCGTTACTTTGAGATGTACGAGAAAGATGGAACTGTGGTAGATTCTTGGTTTGGCGGTGGGCTGGACCTGACGCCCTATTATTTGTTTGAAGAAGACGCCATGCATTTTCATCAGGTTTGCAAGGATGCTTGTGACCGTCACGATTGCGCTGACTACGCCGATTTCAAGCAAAAATGTGATCAATATTTTCACAATGCACACCGTGGTGAGGCTCGTGGCATCGGCGGACTCTTCTACGACTACCGCCGCGCTACAGATGAATTTTCTATGCACGACTGGCTGGCATTTCAAAAAGATATGGGAGCACATTTCCTAAACGCCTACGTGCCTATTGTTGAAAAAAGAAAAGAACTCTCTTATAACGAGGATCACCGCGATTGGCAAGAAATACGCCGTGGTCGCTACGTGGAATTCAACTTAATTCACGATAAAGGAACATTGTTTGGTCTAAAAACCAATGGACGTATTGAAAGCATTCTAATGAGCCTCCCACCACATGTGCAATGGGTTTACGATCACCAGCCCGAAGCTGGGAGTGAAGAGGAGAAACTTTTGAATGTTTTGAGAGAGCCGAGGGAGTGGGTTTGAGAAGGTGAAGTTGAAAATTAAGCTTAAGTTTAAATCCTTATTACGACTTATAAAGATTCAAAATGAGGGAGAAACTACGATCCATCGTTGAGGACAACTCAACTCGCAAGGGTAAAATATTTGATTTCACAATTCAATTTTTGATCCTTATTTCTCTTGTAGCTTACTGTATTGAAACACTACCTAATAATCCCATTTGGCTGAATTCTTTACTCAAGTCGTTTGAAGTAGTTTGTATTGTAATTTTCTCAATGGAATACTTGATAAGAATTTGGGTAGCAAAAAATCCTTTGAGATATATTTTTAGTTTTTATGGAATTATCGATTTGATTGCTATTCTACCATTCTATTTGTCAAGATTTATTGATGCCAGAGCCGTACGTGCATTTAGGATATTTAGAGTTTTCAGAAGTTTAAAATTGATCCGTTACAACAAAGCCCTGCGGCGCTTCAATATCGCAGCAAGGCTTGTCAAAGAAGAGGTCATACTTTTTCTGATTACGACATCAATTTTTATATTCTTGGCATCAGCCGGAATTTATTATTTTGAAAATGAAGCACAACCAGAAGTGTTTTCTTCTGTGCCGCATAGCGCATGGTGGGCTGTGGTTACTCTAACTACCGTAGGCTACGGAGATGTCTACCCTGTAACTGCTGGAGGTAAGATCTTTACGTTCTTCATCCTCTTAATTGGAGTGGGAATCGTAACCATACCTGCAGGCCTTGTAGCCTCAGCACTATCTAAGGCAAGAGAAATCGAAAAAAAAGAACGAGAGATTAATAATCAAGAGAAAGAATCTACTTGAGCTTAAACTTCAACTTAGTCTTGAGCTTAATTACCTATTCATCAACTCCTCAATCTCCTCCACTTCAATAGGAATATCGCGCATTAAGTTGAAGGGTTCTCCTTGCTCTTGGATCACTACATCATCTTCCAGTCGTATTCCGAAGCCTCCATCAGGAAGGTAGATTCCCGGTTCTACGGTAAAAACGTTACTAGCTTGCATAGGCTCCCAAAGAATTCCATAGTCGTGCGTGTCCAGACCTATGTGATGTGAAGTCCCATGCATGAAGTATTTTTTATAAGCGGGCCAGTCCTTGTTTTCATTTTGAACATCGGCTTTGTCGAGCAGTCCTAGATCTAGCAACTCGCTGGTCATTAACTTTCCTACCTCAACGTGATAATCCTTCCAGATCGTTCCCGGCACGAGCATTTTGGTAGCTTCATCCTTAACCTTCAGTACGGCGTTGTAAACCTGTTTTTGTCTTTCTGTAAAGCGACCATTTACGGGTATGGTTCTTGACATGTCGCTGGCATAATTGGCATAGCTTGCTCCCGCATCGATCAGCATCAAATCGCCGTCTTTGCATTCTTGGTTGTTCTGAATATAGTGCAGAACATTAGCATTATTTCCACTCGCGATAATGGGCGTATAGGCAAATCCATCGCTGCGGCGTCTTATAAATTCGTGCAGAAATTCTGCCTCCACCTCATATTCCATCACGCCAGGTTTTAAGAACTTGAGCACTCTCCTGAAACCGGCATTGGTGATATCACAAGCCTGCTGGATCAAGTCGATCTCAATAGGGTCTTTTACCGCACGCAATCGCTGTAAAATAGGCGCTGATTTTGCGTAGTTGTGCGCTGGATATTGAGCTTTGGTTTTCTTTATAAATCGGTCTTCACGGCTTTCCAGCTCCACTGCCTGGCGGTAATGCTCGTTTGTATTGAAATAAATCGTATCGCATTGCGTCATCATCTCAAAAAACTTTTTGTCAAATTCCTTGAGCCAGTATACGGTCTCAATTCCCGTGATCTCGGTAGCTTTTTCCTTTGTGAGCTTCTCCCCTTCCCACACCGCGATGTGATCGTTAGTTTCTGTGACAAAAAGCACTTCCCTGTGCGCCGGGTCTGGACAATCTGGAAAAAGGACCAAAACCGTATTTTCCTGATCTGCACCGCTCAAATAAAAGATGTCTCGATGCTGTTTGAACGGCAAGGTGCTGTCAGCTCCGGTCGTAAAAATGTCATTTGAATTGAAAACCGCAAGACTGGAGGGCTTCATTTTCTCCATGAAATTTTTACGGTTCTTGATGAACAATTTGGGATTTATGGGATCGTATTTCATGCAATGATTTTTTGAGTTCTCGCTTTCGCGAAAGCGTAACACTTTATCACACTTTACTCACGAGATCGAGCAAGTTAAGAATGCAAAAACAGAACGCCAAAAATTGCAGGACGATTAAAACCAAACACTCAGATTTATTCTACTAGCTCACCATTTTTAGGTATTGTATAGAATGCATCATCCATGGGCGCTTGATCCACATCTACTTTATCAAAGATTCTGGGATTACCCCTGGAGGTGGTGGGCAAGCCATTTTCCACGATGTACCAGTCAAGCATTTTGGGCAGAAGGAGACCATTGACTTTTTGCCATTTATCGTATTTGATGTAATGAAAATCGTCTGACTTTTCATTTTTTCCAAAAGTGACAGTGTAAGCCAGCCAAGTCATCTGATAGGTCTCTGGATGGTAGTACAAGATGTACTCATCTTCTGGAGAGTCGCCCACGTTTTGCTCATAGCCTATTTTAATGGCGGGATAGCTGATTCCATCCTTATTAAGCGGACCTGCCTCACTATAAATGATTCCGTCATCTGCCAGTAGGAAAGGCATGGCGTAGAAATAAAACATGAGGTTGTGGTAGAATTTTACGCGTTGCGGTGACATGATAGCGCTGTCTTGTGCAATCCAAACGTTTCCTTTCTCACTTCCCAAGGTATAATCAGGGTTCTCAACCTTTATATCGCGAGAGTTCAAATCGCTGGTGTGGGTTTCCTCACCCATGGTAAATGTGATCGTTTGCATGGATTTCCAGCGATCCAGACCGCCGTGCGCCTCAAATACGTTTTGAAGTGGCTCAGGGTATCTCGAAAGATCAACGGTTGTCGTTTTTTCTATTGGCTCTGAACTTACATCAAGAGTTTCTTTATTTTTTGGCTTGTTCTGGCAGGCGATTATCAAGAGGATAACCGCTGCCAGCAGTGCCTGCTTTTTCATAATAATTACTTTTGAACAAATCTAATTGGAAAGAACGATGCCCAACCGATTCAATTTTCCCAACTCAAATAAGATTTTCCCTCAATGTTATCAGCAGCGTAAGGTAGAAGGTAAACCTAGTTGTATGTGAATGGTGTGATTTTCTTGCCAGACTCTACTTCTGCCCATACATACATTTTACGCTTAGAAACCGTACGATACTCTTCAGTATTAGCGTTCTCCTCGCCTTGTTCTCCCTCATAAATCAGCATGCCATCCATGCCTAGTGAGTCTGCTGGGAAGATGAGATTCTCATTTGAGTGAAAAACCCCTCCATCGCCTACACTGCTGTATGTGCCCAAAGGCAGTAATTCTTCTTCGTCTAGGTTCATCGTAAAGTACATACGTCCTCCTTGCTCGCCGCATGCTTCTGCCAGAAAGTCGATTTCAATAACATGATCTACATTTTTGAGTCCGCGGCTGTCGTGAAGCTTTAAATCAAAACTAGCGTTGGCGAGATTGTAAGTGCCCAATTCGTAGATTTTTTTATTACGTATTCTACGTATTTTGATTTGATGGTAGAGGGCTTCATCACTGATTGCTCTGGTGTAGAGGAGTCTGCTGCCATCGGCTAAGTTTTGAGAGCCCAACGCTAGAAGTCCCGAGACCAAGTAGCCTTCTAATCCTCCGGCTGCTCTCACTTTTATCCACGGCGACTCTTTTCCATAAACGAAATAGGTCTTATCAGTTATTTCAAGTACTTCAATGTATTCATTTGCGGCAAGTGCGGCCATCTTATCTGCTTCTTGATCGGGAGCTTCACGCAAACTCACATTGTTCCCATATAAAAAATAGGATTTTCCAGCCTGTACCGACTGCCCTTCCCGGTGAGCGGTTTTAGGCTGAGACTGAACTGCCGTAACCATGAATAGAAAAACAGCTAGAGTTTTTAAAAATTTCATTTTTGTGAGTTTCCGGACCAATCAGGTTTTGAATTACCTCAGAGGTCTCGTCAATTTCGTTGATTTTAAACAAAACATCTGTTTCACAAAGTTATACCTTAAACTTTTGCCAGAACTGCATCAAGGAATTGTTAGTGTTTCGTTTAAGACATAGTCTTTACACTATCTTGAAAAGAAAAAATAAAGTTATGGCAATTAAGACACCCAATTTTGAAGAGAAATTAGGTAAACACCCAATCCCACACGCAAAAGGCGTTACCAACAAGGATAACCGAAATCCTAAATCAATTGAAACAAACGACTCAGAAAAGGATAAATAGAAGTAATTTTTAAAATTGAAAAAGCAGGATCATTTTAATTGATCCTGCTTTTTTATTCTAGACCTCCGAGGTTTTTGAATCCTCGGAGGTCTCATATTTGTCTCTAATACCTCTAAGCAATCACCGCCCCATTAACACTCGCATCATCAGGATTTACGAAAACCAATTTCCCGTCTGGATCCTCGGCTAGTAAAATCATTCCTTGAGAAACGGTGCCGCGTAGTTTTCTTGGCGCAAGATTGACCAAAACAGTTACTTTTTTGCCCACGAGCTCTTCAGCTGTGTAATGTTGCGCGATACCAGAAACGATGGTTCTATTATCAATTCCCGTATCCACGGTCATGACCATTAGTTTATCGGTTTTTGGCATTTTTTCTGCGGTAAGGATCTCTCCCACGCGCAGGTCCATTTTCATGAAATCATCGTAAGTTGTTTCGTCTTTTTGTGGCATGATTTGGGATTTTTCGGCAGCGTTTGTTGCTTTGCTGGCTTCGAGTTTTTCTAGTTGCGCCTCGATCTGGGCGTCTTCAATTTTTGAGAATAGCAATTCGGCTTTGTTGATTTTATGTCCAGTGGGAATGAGCGTTTGTTGACTGGCTACTTCGTTCCATTGAAAAGATGCTGATTCAAGATCAGCATGACACAACATTGATTTTAATTTCTCTGAAGCATGTGGTAGGAATGGCTCACTTAAAACCGACAGCGATGCAGCGATCTGTAGGCTTACAAACATGATCGTCTTCACGCGCTCGGGATCAGTTTTCATAAGTTTCCATGGCTCCTCATCGGCTAGGTATTTGTTTCCTAAACGGGCGAGGTTCATGAGTTCTGTTACGCTTTCGCGAAAGCGGTATCGCTCCACGCTCTGTTCCAGTTTTGCGGGATACGCATTGATCTCATTCAATACTTCCAGATCTACGCTGCTGAACTCGTTAGGTTCTGGCACGACACCATTGTAATATTTGTGGGTGAGCACCAGCGTACGGTTGATGAAGTTCCCGAAAATGGCAACCAACTCGTTATTGTTACGCGCCTGAAAGTCTTTCCAGGTGAAATTGTTGTCTTTGGTTTCTGGTGCGTTTGCCGTGAGAACATAGCGTAAAACATCTTGCTGACCCGGGAATTCCTCTAAGTATTCATGCAACCAGACCGCCCAGTTACGTGAAGTGGAAATTTTTTGATCCTCCAGATTCAGAAACTCGTTTGCTGGAACGTTTTCAGGCATGATGTAATCGCCATGTGCTTTCAACATACTTGGGAAAATGATGCAATGGAAAACAATGTTGTCCTTCCCGATGAAATGTACCAGAGAGGTATTCTCATCCTTCCAGTAATCTTCCCAATTTTTATGAGTTTTTGCTGCCCATTCCTTAGTCGCAGAAATATAACCGATGGGCGCATCAAACCAAACGTAAAGCACCTTGCCCTCGCCGCCTTTAACGGGAACGGGAATTCCCCAGTCGAGGTCGCGGGTTACCGCGCGCGGCTGTAATCCATCGTTAATCCAGCTTTTTACCTGACCGGTCACGTTAGGTTTCCAGTCTTGTGCATGTCCTTCAACAATCCACTCATTGAGCCAATCGCTGTACTGATCTAGCGGCAGGAACCAGTGCTTGGTTTCTCGCAGCTCTGGCGTGTTTCCGGTTATGGCGCTTTTGGGATTGATTAGGTCAGTGGCATTGAGACTGGTACCACAGTTCTCGCACTGATCACCGTATGCGTCAGGATTCCCGCATTTGGGACAAGTTCCTGTCACAAAACGATCGGCGAGGAACTGATCAGCTTCTTTATCGTAGAGTTGCTCAGTTACCTGCTCGACAAATTTGCCATCAGCTTCTAGTTTTTTAAAGAAATCTTGAGCTGTATCATGATGTATATGTGCGCTGGTACGGCTGTAATTGTCAAAAGAGATCCCAAATTCCTCAAAACTGTCTCCTATGATTTTGTGATAACGATCTACCAATTCTTGCGGCGTGATTCCTTCCTTTTTTGCCTTGATCGTGATAGGTACGCCATGCTCATCGCTACCGCACATAAAGGCTACATCATTTCCTTTAAGACGCTGGTAGCGCGCAAAAATATCGGCTGGGACGTACACACCGGCGAGGTGGCCTATGTGTACTGGACCGTTTGTATATGGAAGCGCTGCTGTTATGGTAAATCGCTTGTTATCGCTCATAGAAAACTCAATTGAAGCTGCAAATTTACGATGTTTAAAATCTAGCTGAATGTGATTTCTATAGGTTACCTATATTTATCCTAGGTTTATTTCAAATATCAATGGATGCCGATTGAAAAGTCTAAACAATAACAGAGTCCAAACCCATTTTGAATGAAAAACTCAACCAAACGTAAAATAGGCGAGCTCCTCTTCCAGATCATACCTGTGATGATAGGAGTGTTTTTAGGCTTTCTCGTCTCCAGCTGGGCAGAAAGCTCACGAAACGAAGAAAAAACGGAGCTATTCGTACAAAACCTCATTGCTGAAGTTGAAACCAATAAATCAAGATTAGATAACGTCTACGATTATCATATCATGCTGCGCGACAGCGTTCAGAGCTATGTGGCTCGTTCTTACGAGGCTGATTCCTCAAAAACGCCTAGAAAACCTAAGTTCTTCAAAGGCATCAGGATGTTTCCACTTATGGATAGCGCTTATGAAACTGGGACTCAAACCGGCTTGATCAACGGTTTGTCATTGCCACAAATCCAGCAGATCAACCAAGTTTACACCTTGCAAAAATTCTATAACGGTTACCACGACAACATGATGACCGGGTTTATGAATCAGGATCCGTTGCAAGACATTGACCGTGTGGTTAGATTTCTCGCCATTTCAATGACCGATGTAGTATTGAGAGAACAGGAATTGAGGGGGCAATATGACCAATTGCTCAAAGAGCTTCAAAAAGAACTGAATTGATCACCCCACCCAACCAATTTAATTTGCGCGCCTTACAAAAAGGCGATAAAGTGCGCATATTGTGCATCGCACGTAGCGCTCAGAAGTCTGAACTTAAAAATGCCGAAAGCTATCTGCAATCCATCGGGTTGAAAGTAGATTATGGCAATACCATTGGCAAGGTACATTATCAATTCGGTGGTACGGCGCAGGAGCGGATGGAAGATTTTATCGAGGCGTGGAACGACCCAGAAGTAGCAGCAATCTGGATCGCGCGTGGTGGTTACGGGAGTATTCAGATTTTGGAAGGATTGGATTTTGTGCAAATGGCGGAGGCTTCGACTCCACTTAGTCACCGCACGAATTTTACGAGAAAAAGGTCGCTGAGCATTTCGACTTCGCTCAACGACCACGGAGTCGAAGCGCACCGTAAAAAAGACAAAAAGTATATCAAACCCATCATCGGCTATTCAGACGTGACTTTGATCCACAGCAAAATGCAGAAAGCTGGGTTGCCCAGCATTCATGCTTTTATGCCGCTGGAAGTGGATACGAGGACCGCTTTCGCGAAAGCGAGCTTTAGAAAGGCTCTTTTCAATGAAGAAATCCGAGTTGAACTCAGAAACAACCAAAACCTTTCACCTCAAAAAATCAGGGGAAAGTTGCACGGCGGCAACCTCTCCATTCTTTACAGTATGCTAGGTTCAGAAGATTTGCCGGATCTTACGGGCGGTATTCTTTTCATTGAGGAAATCGATGAATACCTCTACCACATAGAAAGGATGATGTTTTCGCTAAAAAGAGCTGGGAAATTCAGCGGTCTGAAAGCTTTATTAGTAGGTGGAATGACTGATATGAATGATCATAAAATCCCATTTGGGAAAAATGCGCTCGAGATCATTCAAGATCTTACAGCAGATTATGACTATCCCGTGATTTTTGATTTTCCAGCTGGGCACTTGGAGAATAATGTTAGCTTGAAGTTGGGAATGGAGATGGAAATTCTAATTGATTCAAATGATATTATTTTTACTCAATAAAACAACTACCGACCTGTGGACATCTCCTCAATGTGCAGAAAAGTCATATATAGCTAAAGAGATTAAAAAATAATGGCACAACACAACGATCTAGGAAAAGAAGGAGAAGAGCTTGCGGTAGCGCACTTACTTAAAAACGGCTATGACATTCTGGTCCAGAATTACGTGTTTCAAAAAGGAGAAATCGACATTATTGCTCGTAAGGGAAATACGATCGTGATTGTGGAAGTTAAGACCCGTTCCACTCCTGATTTTGGAGCGCCTCAGGATTTTTTGAAACCCGCACAAATCAAAAGACTGGTTAAAACTGCTGATCATTTCATGGAGTTGTATGGCGAAGATGACCTAGAAGTTCGCTTTGATATTTTTGCCATTATCAAAAACAAAGCGGGTACAAAAACGGAGCATATCGAGGATGCTTTTTATCATTTTTAGAGAGGTTTCTGCCTTGTTCCTCTGAAATGAACAATTATAATTTGTTGATGAATTTGATCAAAGCGATAAATCAGATAGTTGTTCTTGTCTATCAAGGCTCTTCATAGTCTTGGAAAACTTTTGCTTGTAGGGAAAACTTTTGGATGGTCGGTAATTGTTGATATAGTCTTTGCAAGTTTTGTTTCAAAATTTTTAATCTCACGCGTTGACCAATGGATTTCAAGATAGTCTATCAAATCCTCAAGTGAATTTGATGCTTGAATGGTCCATTTAATTTTCATTAAGCGAACTTCTTCATGACATCTTTATGATCAACAAGCTGGTTATTTTCCATTTGTTCAATGCCTCTTTGAACCACATGCTGTTCTTCTATAGATAATTCATCCCACCAATCTGCTTGATTGTCCTTGAAAACAGATAAAAGACGATTCAAAACCTCTTGTTTCTCGGTTCTGAGTAGCATTTCAATCAATTGAAGTTTTGTTGCTTGAATATCCATGACGACTTTTTTACAAGATATAAAAAATTATAAATTCCTACCCGTGCTTCACAATCACCTCTTGCAAACATCTGGAAGTTTTTTCAAGCAGTTCCAGCTGCTCCTCGTCTATTTTTCCAGATCTGAAATGGACTACATTGTTCCTGATCTCGCGCACTTTGTGCAAGTCGGCGATAAAGGAGGTTTGATGAAAGGGTAATTTCAAGGTTTCCCAGACTTGTTCATTTCCTAAAATAAATCCATAATCTGAAAAATTGAGATCGCTAAGTGAGGTAGGTTGCATTTCCTTGCCTTCATAGTTGGCACATTTATTCAAGAACTTCATTTCAAATTTACCGTCCAGCAACATACGCAGCATATTTTCAATTTCTTCTAGATGGATGAATGGAGCGATTTGATCCAAATATTCTAGGTTGATATCATGGGCGGTAATAGGCCCTTTTATTTCCCGATCCGCCGTTTTAACAAACACAACGTCTTTTTTAATGATCTCACGTATGGCTTGAAACAGCGGCATGTCAAGGTCCAGCAAAGTAAAATCGGTACTCATCACGTCTTCCACCCTATCCGCATCAGGGTTTGTGATTTTAGCTTTTGCGATACTTTCCCAGTTGATGATTCCGCTTATGTTTTTATGATTGAGCATTACCGGGAGCTGGGAGAATCCATGGTGCCACATGAGGTAAGTAGCCTTAGTCAGCTCATCGTTTGGGTGGACACATACAGGATTCGTTTTTGCGGCATTGAGTTCAGAAAGTCTTGTGATGGGATCAAATTCTTCATTTCCCAGATTTGAAATTTGCTGGTCGTCGATGCGTGCTTTTTTGGTAGGCATCACTTTGACCTCATCGTCCATTTCTCCAGCCTGCAAACTGGGCTTTACCTTCAATCCATGACGGCCCAATTCTTCATTGATGCGCCACACTACCTTGCTGGATCGACGCTTATAGCCATCATATTTGTGTAAAATATCTCGGCGGGTAAGCGTGATGCCTTCTTCAGATTCTGCTGCTTTTCCAATAAGGTCTTCAAATTCCTTTTTCACCTAACTTTTTTGGTTATGATTTCAGTGTTCTAAGAAACAGCTAGAAACGGAGGATTTCTGCCAAATAGGCGTTAATTGGAATTTAATTAATCTGTTAGGACTAGATCGTCCCAAGAATAGATGTGGCTGTATCCGCTTTCGCGAAAGCGTGCTCTATCACCACTATCCCCCACTACAAGTATAAAATCACCTCCCCAGCCGCCCAGCGATTTCATGGTTTTTTTATAATCAGGAAAAAGGCGGTTTTTGACGGGTTCCAATCCTACGAGGTTTGAGATGATTTCTTCATGTCTTTCTATCGTCTTACTGAAATCCTCGACGGAATCAGCCGTCTGAACAAATCGATTGGGCATTTGGTTCAGCTCATTTTTCAACTCTTGAGTCAGTTTACGAGGGTCAAACTTGGCAATAGAATCGCGGCTGTTTTGTTTTTGATTCAGGTATACAAAGAACAGCTGATCTTTAATTGCAGGATTAAAAATGACTGGCTTCACGATAGGAACAGCATCGTTGTAATTGTAAAGAATAGGAGTTTTTGCGGTGGCGCAGGCGATATCAAAACCACTACCGCCAAAGTGTTCAAACTGAAGTTGATATGCATCGCAATCAGCCCATTGAGCGATCAGGGAGATAAGTGTGGAGCTGGTGCCCATTCCATATTTGCGATTAAAATCTAGCGTGGTGACTGCATCAAAACCTTGATTAAGGATGTCTCTGGAACTCATTGATGAGGCGTGTCTGAGAATCGCCAAAAGTTTATCAGCGGTGGGGTCGTCAAATTTTTGAGAAGATTTAATTTTCCCAAGATCGGATTCTATTTCAAACCATAAACTCCCATCGGCATCATAGCTTTTCCAGGTAAACTTCTGATCGTCACGCGAGGAAATCTCAAGATGCTGTTGCCTCTTAAGCGGTACGGCCAGCGCGGTGATATTTGCAAGTACGGCATACTCACCCGTGATCAGGAATTTTGCATTGGCAGAAAATCGTTCTATAGAAAGGGACACGAGCGGATTTGTTTGTGACAAATCTAGTTAGAGAAAATGGAATTGAATTTATCTGTATGCACAGACCTCCGAGGTTTTGAAAACCTCGGAGGTCTAATAAGCCTTATCACATCCCGGTCCTAATCGCCTCCACAGGATCCAAGCGTGAAGCCACTATCGCAGGAATCAAGCCGGCAATCAGGCCTACAGAGGCGCTGAAGGTCGCTCCGTAGATAATGTTTTGAGTGGATAAAACAAATTCAAAATCTTCTGTGAGACCACTGGCAACAATAGTTCCCAACCAGACAAACAACAATCCGAAAAGCCCTCCAAACAATGCTAATATGATGGCTTCAAATAAGAACTGTGATAAAATAAACCTATTTTTTGCGCCCAGGGATTTTTGAATCCCGATTAAATTGGTACGCTCTTTCACACTCACAAACATGATGTTTGCAATACCAAATCCTCCTACCAGCATCGAGAAACTGGCGATTACCGCACCTATTAGTGTGAGTGTGCTGGTAACCTGGTCCAGAAAATCAGTGAAACCCTTCAGCGGATTCACAAAAAAGGTACTTATCTCGTCATTTTTAAGACCGCGATAATTTCTGAGCTTTTGCTCCATGGAAGCGATAAATTCATCTTGATCAGCTCCTTCTCTAGGTTTCATGATCAATGCAGAAACTCTGGAGCGATTATTATCACCGTAGATCTTTCTCACAAAATTCACCGGTATGTAAGCCGAACCATCTTTTGAAGGACCCAGCGTTCCTTGTCCTTCTTTTTTTAGGACACCTATCACGGTAAACTTATTCCCGTAAAGCCGCACCTTGCGACCAATAGGGTAAGAATCTCCAAAAAGACTATTGGCCACCTCGCTCCCTATCACCACAACGGGTGTTCCGCTGTTTGCTTCAGACTCATTGTAGAAACGACCTTCTTCAATTTTCAGCCCATCCAGCTCATACATGGTTTCAGTCGCGGGAACGATGTTGACGCCAGTTGCAGTTTTATTATCGTATTTGATATTCTCAGCACCAGAAAAAACGGTGTAGGTTATCGCACCCATTTCAGGCATACTGCGCTGCAACATCTCAAATTCATCGTAGGAAACGTTAGGAAAATTTTCGTACTGATAAGGTTCTAGATCAGTTGGACCAAAAGAAAATCGCAACACGTAAATAGTACTTATATCCAGTGAACTCAAACCGTCTTTTATCTCACTTTCCAGCGAGTCGATAGCTGCCAGAACGCCTATAATCGCAAAAATACCTATGCTCACTCCCAGCAACGACAGAAATGTGCGCAAAATATTAGTACGCAAGGCATTAAGCGCAAAAAAGAAACTCTCTTGTAAAACCCTTAGGTAAATGAGCATGTGAACACAGACTTTGTCCTCCGTAAAAATACGGTTTACAGTTGGACTGCATCATTGCTGATATGTTACAACCATTGAGAATTTTGTTTCGCTTTCGCGAAAGCGACACTCTTAAACATCTTAAGCACAAAGTCAAAAGCACAGCGTGTCCCTATTCTTTATGGGCTGTTGTTGTGATGAAAAAATTAGGCTTGAACCTTTTAAGTACTGAAACAGCCTCGACTACCCATCTTTTGAATTACAAGAAAGGAATCGAGGCTGTGATTAGTTCAAAAACCTAAGCTTTAACAACCATTTTACCTTTATTCTTACCATCAAATAGATCGATAAAGGCTTGAGGTATCTGGTCAAAGTCATCTACAATGGTTTCCTCATGTTTTAGTTTACCTTCTTTGAGCCATTTACCCAACTGTTGAACACCTTCTTCAAAACGATCCTCGTAATTTCTCACGATGAAACCCTGCATCTTAATACTTTTCTTAACGATAGTGGTTTCCAGTCTAGGTCCTGTAGGTTGCTCCGTCTCATTGTATAAAGAAATCGCTCCACAGTTGATCACCCTTCCGAAACGATTGATGTTATTCATCGCCGCGTCTAGTGTGTAGCTTCCTACGTTATCAAAGTACACATCCACACCATCTGGAGCATGATTGCCTATGGCAGCTGTCATATTATCTGTTTCACTGTAGTTGATTCCAGAATCAAAGCCAAATTTCTCAGTGATCAGATTTATTTTCTCATCACTACCTGCGATTCCTATCGCTTTGCAACCTTTGATTTTTGCAATTTGTCCAACGATTGAACCCACCGCTCCAGCGGCACCTGAAACCAAAACGGTTTCTCCCTCTTTGGGTTCCCCTATATCTAAAAGTCCAAAGTAAGCGGTCAAACCTGTCATTCCTAAGACTCCCAGATAAGCACTCAACGGTGCCAAGTCTTTATCTACTTTGCGAAGACCTTTGCCGCTATGAGTCTGGATTTGTTTCCATTGCAACATTCCCATTACATAATCACCAGAATTGAAGTCGTCATTTTTGCTCTCAGTTACTTTAGCCACCACGGCAGATTCAAGAGGTTGATCAAGTTTGAAGGGCTCGATATAAGATTTTTCATCGCGCATGCGCCCTCTCAAATAAGGATCTACAGAAACATATAGTGTCTCAAGTAATAATTCTCCATCGCCACACTCCGGCTTTTGATCTTCTTTAATCTCAAAATCAGATAATTGAGGCTTTCCTTCTGGTCTTTTCTTAAGATATATTACTTTATTCATTTTTTGTTTTCAAGTTACTATCTCAAGGGCTGGCTAGCTCTCATAAGAATACTAAAAAATGATGCCGAGGTGTTAAAAAGCGAGTAATCAAAGAAAAGAATCTATTCTTTTTCCTCTTCGGTTTCGTATTTGGCTCGTATCGCTTTATCAATCGCGCTGGCAAGATACATGTGGGCTCCTGCGCTGTTTTTGCTTAACACATTGCTTTCAAGACACACAATATAGTTGGTACCATCAGGATGTTCTACTATGCACACGCTGTTCATATAATTGTAGCGGTTTCCTGCATATTTGCCGCAAGGCGTGCTCTTAGATTTATCGCAACTATATAAACTACCAGATTTAAAATAGATGGATGCCTCATCAAGTCGAGGGCTCGCACCATAGCGAATACGCCTATCAGTCATGTACAACAATCTTTTGATTTCTAGACTCGTGAGACGGTCGATTACTTCGCCTTTTTCAAGTTTTATGAAGTACTTCATCAATCCTTTAGGAGTTCCTATACTTCCTCCTTTACTGCTCACGTATTTATCAGCACCGTTTGTAAAAAAGCTTCCCAAGCGCCACTCATCATGAGTGATCCCTAGATCTCGTAAGGGTTGATTGACTAGGTTTATTGCACGGTCAGTTAATTCCCGACGATCTGCGGTTTCAAAATATTTGTCGGCTTCTTCTTGGGTCAGACCAAAATATTTATCACCAAAGATGTTCATGAGCAAGGCTTCTCTCCACACAATACTGGCTGCACCGTTGTTACTCACGCTCAACATGTGATCCAGCCACTCATATAAGGTAAACTCATCGCTGGCTACCACAGTACGTTTTACGTAAGAATCTTTCTCAACATTGTAAATCGGGATGGTATGGTGATCGTAAAGTCCCCAATTTCCAGATCGCACAACCTTTTCTTTCATCAAGCGCGTGCGCACACTCATATCTTCGGGACATAGATTTTTGATCTCGTTGAAAAAAGCGGTAGCAACTACAATCTTGCCCACGGATCCCGGCTGGAAACCTCGATCTTCATTCATTTCTGCATAGCGCATGTTGTCAGGATCAGTCATGTCGAGAACCGTGATTCCATAACCTGCACGGCTGGGAAACAACTGCATCATTTCTTTCTGAAAATCCTGATCAACGGTCATTATTTCAGGAACGCTATCTTCCTGCTCACAAAGCCACAAGGTGATTTCTTTATATGATTTAAAGCTTCCTTTTTTGAGGTAATATTCAGTGATGGTGCTGTCCAGCGTTTTTTCTAATCTCTTAAGGCGTTTGATTCCCGTACGCTCGTAACCGTCGATGGGATAAAATGCCATGACTAGCACTGCGGTAAAAATTAGAATTATGGAATTGCGAAAAATCTTCACTCGTAAATGTTTTTGTTGAGTAATAACTGGGTGTCAAGCTTAGCTTGTGCGTCAATGGAATTGAGGTATTCAGAATTTGCAGCTTGGGAATTTTCTACAAAAGGACGTATTTGAAACAGGTACAGCTTGTCGTCTTTAAAACCTAATTCAATATCCCACGCGCCTTTATAAGATCCATCTTTTGAACCCGGCATGATCTTATGGACTTCTTTTGCAAAATCGTGGATTTTCTCAAGGTTTTCTGAACTTACCACACGCTGATCAAAATCTACATGTTCCATAACAGAACCACCAGTAGATGGTAGTTTGCGCATCTTGTTTTCCCTAGCGGGCGATATCAATCTAGAATTTCCAGATTCATCTATGATGTAAGTCTCGGCACTCTGTCCATCTACAGCGCCACCCGCGCCACGGCTCATCGCCACGGTAATACTTTTGTTATTGTTATTGATAAAATCCTTAGTGATCAAAACACCGCTGTAATCCACGTCCACGGTCGGGATAATCAGAATGGATGGATAGACATTTTCTGGGTTCTCAAGATAAGCCTGGCGCCATTTGAAACTGCGCTCCGTGTAGGGACTCGCCCATACATCCCTTATTCCCTTGAGGATCTTATCGCGGTCTACAGCATTAAAAACTGTAAGGTTCAGGCCTGCTCCTGTAAATTCCTCTAGGTCTTCCATGTTTGTATCACTGCGTAGAAATACAGGTACCTGTCCCATGCTTCCTCCCAGATTGCGTTTAAAGTCAGCTTCTAGAGATGAAATCAAGCTGTTTTTCAACGGCATTTTGGCAATGGCGTTCCGTAACTTTTCTAGTTCACCCAGCTGATAGGCGATCACCTCATCTTCAGGAGTGGAAGAGGCTCTCATTTGTTCCGCTTTCGCGAAAGCGGAAACTAAAAAATCCCAGTAACTACCCGAAGCGCCCGGCATATTTTGATCCATGTGATCCTTAAAAACGCCAAACGGAATAACGATACCGTTCACAACGTGCTCTGGAAAAAGCTTCTTAAGCTGACCTAAGTTTGCTGCTTTGGGGCCACACAAAATACCGCTATCACCACTGTCCACAATGCTCATGTCGATGGGCTGCTTACCATCCAGTTTTAATTTGTCCTCTGGTATGCGGATGGTTTTCTTTTCCTTTTTAGACACCGCAAAAAGCTCTTTCTCATCGTCAGTCATCTTAGAAGCAGATTTCAAAACCACTGTTCCCTTTGGACTCACGGCATAAAAGACCTCCTTACCGTCATAAGCTTTGAGATCGTTGAGGTTGTCAATGGTGATGGCAGCGTTAGGAATTCCCAAGTTGCGGGCAAGAAGCTGTACGTGCGACACAAGATTCCCTTCTGAAACCGTTGCGATACCCGCGACCGGCTTCAAATCGCTGGGCGGTCGGTCAAAAATGTAGATCTTATTGGGATCGACTTCCATGTCCTCAGCATTTCCAGAAACGACTTGCAAAACACCTTTAACATACCCAGCGTTAAGACCACGTACTGTGCTGATATTCTCAACACCTTGTACATCGCTCACCATATCAATCTGCCGATTGATAAGTGCTCCCACCTGACCAACTGTGTCACCAAGTGGTAACAATAACGAGGAGCGAATGCGGTCATCGTAAAATCCATATGCCAAAGGCTCAAAACGAGAATACTCTTCAACAACATCTCCATAGATGGCGTAAACCATACCGGTTCCCCACTCTACCTGACTGCGACCCAAGTTCACAATTCTCAACAGCTCTGAGGCAGCTGCTTGTTTTCCTTCTGTATAAAATATTTGGGGCTGTACCTGTTCCCATTCCCAGCGCTCCGTGTAACCGGCACTTGCCAGCGCCTGGCTTAAAGCAAAAATCTTATCGAGATAGCCTCTGATATCTTGGGGTTGCCAGTTGCTGGACTGTTGAAAAATCAACTCTTCCAATCTTAGGCTCAGCTCCAAGGCGCTGGTACGACGCGTTCCCCTGCGATCTTGCTTAATGTTTTCGCGAATGTCACACATGAGGTTTGCCGCAGCAGGAACGAGAATTCTGGGTTCTGTATCTTGATCGTATCGGGATGAGAAGTATTCGGTTTGGGTTCTTATGTAGCTTTCTGCCGGCCAGTCCTGAACCATATCCTTGAGGTTGGATACGGAAACGGGTTCAAAAAACTCCTGCATGTTTGCTATGAGTTTTTCAAAGGTTCCAATGTCCTCAGATTTTAATTTATCTCGATTCTCATTCAGCCAGTCTTGAGTCGCCTTGATATCTTGCGCTTGTGGATTCCCATGAATCTTGATACGCAAATCCATGAACTTGGGATATTTCTCTGCTAGTATCTTGCTGTCACTACGTATCTCCTGAGCTAGATTGGTATCCCCATCGTGCGGTAAGTCTCTGAGGCTTTCCCTGAGGAGAAAGAAGTCACGCTCGATCAAGTCGTTATCACCCAGTACTGTATAGTAAAACTTGCGACCCCATTCTTCTTCATCTTCTCGCTGCACGGCACCTCGGTAGAATTTAGAGCGTTCTTGAACCCAACCGTTATTACTAGCTTCCAGAAATTTCTGAAGTTGGTATTGTTTGACTCTTGAATGGTTGTTATTACCATCCCAAAAGTCCCAAATATCATTGGAGGCTAAAATTTCACTTAAATAAATGTGTCTTTGCTGGGCAAGTTTTTTGACTTCTGGACGGTAACTCGCGTGTTGGATTCCTTCTCCTATTTCCTTGGGGCATGGATCTTTTGCATCGCGAATGCTTCCGTCAGGACAGAACCAATTGATGGACTTGTAAGGACCACGATCCAGATCCCGATAGGAACTGATCATATCCTTGATTTTATCGTCAGAAAATTCTTGTGAAAAACTAACTAGCGTGCTGATTAAGAGAATAAAAGAAAATGTCTTTTTCATACCGCTCAAAGATAAATTTTTGATCAAAGGCTCTATGATCATTAAGGATTGTTTAACCAGAACCTATATGAGAAATGAAAAATTTGCTCATTAATACCTCCTAAAAAATACGTATCATTAAATAAAATTCAAGGTGCTCAAACATCCCGCATTCAAAAATTTTCTCAAGGACATCAATGCCTTCAATTTACCATTGTGTTTTTTTCTGGGAGCCATAGGAGATATTAGCTACGCCATCTTTTGCTTTGGGACTTTGGGAACAGTATTCGGTCTTGTATGTTATCAATACCTATTTAGAGCTCAGTATAATTTGTACCGCAATCTGGGCTGGACACGTTCTAAGCTTATCTTGAATTTATTTTTAATGAATATTGTTATTGCTCTCAGTGTATTTATCCTATATAAACTCATTGATATATGGCTCTCTTAGAAATTCAGAACCTCAGCCATAGTTTTGGAAAAACCTGTTATTGGATAAGGTGGAAATATCTTGTAAAACAGGTGATGTGATAGGACTTTACGGTAAAAATGGAGTCGGTAAGTCTACCTTGCTCAAAAGCGTTTTTGGTGTTTTGAAGACAGATTGTTTAACGGTTCATATCGATGGTAAGTTTATATCAAGGAATAAGATAGTTGGTTCAAATAGAATCGCCTACTTACCACAAGAGCCCTTCCTACCAAAAAGCCTAAGGGTAAGAGATTTAATCCCGATGTGTCTTACTAGGCTAGAAGATCAGGAAAAAGTTTTTTACGCACCCAAAGTGTCCTCATTTGACATGGAAAAGGTGGGAAATCTTTCCGCTGGTCAATTTAGATATCTGGAGATTTTACTCATCGCAAACTTGGATCATGATTTTCTTCTACTCGATGAGCCTTTCTCGATGCTGGAGCCTTCCATGAAGGTAATTGTAAAAGATAAAATCCTAGAATGGTCTGCTACTAAGGGTATTATACTCACAGATCATTATTATGAAGATGTGATGGAAATTTCAAACACGGGTGTTCTACTAGATCGTGGCAATCTTGCAAAAGTAGATGACATAGAAGATCTAAAAAAGCTGGGATATGTTAGAAGATAGATACGCTTTCGCGAAAGCGTAAACCACTACAAACTCCTCAGAACCTTTAAAACTCATTTTAAGCAACAAATTTCTTCAAATAGAGTTGAACTATCAGCTCGAGTGCAAAATCCTATATTTGTTAAGTCAATAGAGTAATGGCTAAAAAGAAGAAGAAAAAGGGAAGCTGGACACACCGTTATCGCATGGTTGTGTTAAACGATGACACATTTGAAGAGCGCATAAGTCTTAAGCTCAGTAAATTAAATGTTGTGATCGTAATCACTTTTATTGCTGCAGTATTAATAGCCCTTACAGCCTTGCTTATTGCCTACACTCCACTTAGAGAGTATATACCTGGCTATAGCAGCGCAGATTTAAGACGACAGGCTCAAGAATTGTATGAAGAGGCAGATTCTCTGAAAATGGAGCTTCAAGCTAACGATGCTCAATATGAGCGTATAAAAATGGTACTTAATGGAAACATAACATCAGAAGAATACCGCAAAATCGATAGCGTTGCCAGAGTAGAGACCCAAGAAGAAAATCCCGACCTTACTCCCATTGCTGCCGACAGTCTTTTGCGCAAAGAAGTGGAAGCCGCTGACCGGTTTAATGTGATTGCCGGTGCAACTGCAAAAACAAATTTCGTTTTCTTCCCACCCGTAAAAGGTCAGGTTACCCAAGTCTATGACGAGAGTATAAAACATTTTGCAGTAGATGTGGTGACACCTCCTAAAACCCCCATAAAAGCCGCTGCTGACGGTACGGTAATTTTTTCTGGATGGACGGCAGATACGGGTTATACCATTTTAATAGAACATTCCTACGGTTTGATCACTGTATACAAACACGCAGCCTCTCTGAGCAAGGAACAGAATGATCAAGTCTTATCGGGAGAGGTGATCGGTATTGTGGGTAATACGGGAGATTTGACGACGGGACCACACCTGCACTTTGAACTCTGGAGTGACGGCTACCCGCTTGATCCCCTTAATTTTATAAGTTTTGAATAATGTCTATTAAATCTTTTGCCGCAAGGATATTTGCCAAAATAGTCCACAAGCAGACTCAAAAATGGGCTCAAAATCCTGTGAGAGCCCAAGAAAAGGTTTTTCAAGATCTTATTTCTAAGGCTCAGAATACAACTTTTGGTCAAGATCACGATTTCGCATCCATCAGCTCGCACGAAGACTTTGTTCAAAAAGTTCCTGTTAGAGATTATGAAGAACTCAAACCCTATGTAGATCGAGTCGTAGCAGGTGAAAAGAACATATTATGGCCTGGGAAGCCTCTCTATTTTGCCAAAACCTCTGGAACTACAAGTGGCGCCAAGTATATACCGCTGACTAAAGAATCCATGCCTGAGCACATAAAAGCTGCACGTAATGCGATACTCAGCTATATCCATGAGACTGGAAATGCAAAGTTTGTGGACGGAAAGATGATTTTTCTGCAAGGCTCTCCAGAAATGGAAGAAATCAATGGGATCAAACTAGGACGTCTCAGCGGTATAGTGGCTCATTTTGTGCCTAATTATCTACAGAAAAACAGGATGCCTAGTTGGGAAACCAACTGCATTGAAGATTGGGAATCTAAAGTAGAAGCAGTCATAGACGAGACCTTACCAGAAAACATGAGCGTTATTTCTGGAATCCCAAGCTGGGTCCAGATGTATTTTGAACGCATCATTCAGCGCACCGGTAGAAAGGTGGGAGAAGTGTTCCCTAACTTCAATCTATTTATTTACGGCGGTGTCAACTTTGAGCCATACCGGGCCAAATTCAAAGAACTCATAGGACGCGATGTAGATAGCATTGAACTCTTCCCTGCAAGTGAAGGTTTTTTTGCTTACCAAGACTCTCGAACGGAGAAAGGTATGCTGCTTTTGCTCGATGCCGGAATTTTCTATGAGTTTATACCTGCAGATCGATTTTTTGAAGAAAATGCTCCACGATTGACCATTGCAGAAGTGCAAACAGGTGTCAATTACGTTTTGATCATCTCTACAACGGCTGGGTTATGGAGCTATAACATAGGAGACACAATTGCCTTTACCTCAACTGACCCTTACCGAGTTGTGGTTACAGGGCGTATCAAACATTTTATAAGTGCGAGTGGTGAGCACGTTATTGGGAAAGAGGTAGAAGAAGCCATGAAAGCAGCTCAAAAAGAAACTGGAATTAGCATTAATGAGTTTACCGTAGCGCCTCAACTTTCACCTGAGAAAGGCTTACCCTATCACGAGTGGTTCATAGAATTTGCTGAGGATCAAGATGACCTCGATCGCTTTTCTGAACTGCTTGATCTGGAAATGAGAAATCAGAATAGTTATTACGACGATCTTATAGCTGGAAAAGTCTTGCGACCACTTGTCATCACAAGAGTCAAAAAAGGTGGTTTCAAGGAATATATGAAGTCTGTAGGAAAACTGGGCGGGCAGAATAAACTGCCAAGATTATCTAATGACAGAAAGATTGCAGGTAAACTACATGAGTTATCTCAGCTTAAAGAATAGGTAAAGCTAGCCACTATTGAGATGGTTTACGATCTCATTATCTTTGTGCTTTAAAAACAGTATGCCGATAATCAATCCGGAACCACGCACCAGGGCGCAAGAAAGCACAGGCGCCATAGAACGTCTCTACATTACTATGAGACATCTTTTCAATAGGGGTTTTTATAAACCCATGGGTGTGAGTGGTGAAAGTCTTAGAGAATCTCTACTTGCATTACGCCCAGAAATATATGGCTCTATCGCTGAGGCAAAATCTGAATTGAGCGGTTTGCTGTATGTCATGGATCGACTACCTACAGGCATCGAGGAGTGTACCTACATTAATCTTACTAGCGATGAAGGGTACGCAAGATCGCACTTCACTCCCATTATTCCCGCAAAAAGACGTCGCAATTGCTATCGCATCGATAAGCATCAAATGAACATCGAGATCACGCGCGGTCGTTCTGAGATCTATGATATACTCACTCACCTAACCTTTCTTATGATCGAGTCACATAAAATCATGAAACAGGTAATTGTAGGTGATCATGGCAATACTACTCGCGACTGGAAATGCTTAGAAGATTCTGTAGCCAAGAAAAAGCTTACCCAAAATGAAAAGGAAGTCGCGGTGATTCATGTAGCTAATATCTTGGGACGCACTTATGAAGAGGTCATGGAAGTGTATCCAAAGTTTGCCACAGCTGATAATCCCAATAGATTCCTAAGCGTCATTTATCACTTAGGTGCTCTCGCCAGGAAGGAAATTCTTGATGAGGAAAAACGCCTAGTCACATTCTCACCTGTGCTGCGTGAGCGACTGGGACACCATATCCACGGTGAGCGCTGGGCAGAGCGTATCAAGAAGTTTCTATGGGAGAAAGACCTTTTTGAAAGACCGCTTCACATAATCAGTGCAAACCTGCACAGTGTCATGAACTCCTTCTATGGCCCTCAAGCGCTTGCAGCTCAAATGGCAAAGAAAGATCGCATGGAGGTTTTTGCTGGACTCAGTACAGCGAGCGGCAAGAAGTCTAGAGATATGGTCAAGAAAACAGCTCTCAATAATGGCATGTATGAGCTATTAGACGAGAGTGGGACTAATATAGATGTACAGATTTTTGATACCGCTAAATGCGATTTCAAAAACGTAGGATTTGTGGGAGCACGCTTTCGCGAAAGCGAGAACCATAAAAAGCCTGTTATAATCGTAATGGACTATGCCTTTGGGGAGCAGGCTTATGAGACTATGGATGAGTTACTCAAACCATTTTACATTGATGAGAAAGCCGAACAAATGAACGTTTATTCTATCAATATAATGGGTAAGGCGGGAATTCTTGAAGGAGATAAAGGTGATATAATGGTTCCAAATGCCCACGTGTTTGAAGGAACGGCGGATAATTATCCATTTAAAAACAAGCTCTCAAAAAAAGATCTTAAAACAGAAGGGATAAGCGTAGTATCTGGAAGTATGGTGACCGTATTGGGAACCTCACTTCAAAACAAAGACTTACTCAAGTTTTTCTATGACTCGAGCTGGAAGGTTATAGGACTAGAAATGGAAGGTGCACATTATCAAAAAGCCATACAGGCAGCCTCCAGAGTGCGCCGAAGCATACGAAAAAAGGTTGAGGTAAGGTATGCTTATTATGCAAGTGACAACCCTATGAAGACTGGACATACACTCGCCAGCGGCGGTCTGGGGCTCACAGGAGTGAAACCCGTCTACGTGATTACTGAAAAGATCCTGGAGCAAATTCTCGAACCAGCTCATGAACAGTTCTAGATAATTTTTGCAAAAGCTTAACGTTACCTAGACTTAGTTATCTTTGAACCCTTGAGAAATATTGATATTTAATGGATCAGAATCAACAACAGCAGCAGGAACAAGAGGTAGATTTAGTTCCTGTGTTCAAATACCTCGGTGATGGTGTGAAGAACATTTTCCGCTCCATCGGGAAGTTCTTAGGCGCCATTTTCCATTTTTTCGTGTTGTTTTTAATATTTATAAAAGACAATATTATTTTACTTGCGATTATGATTATCATAGGCGCTGGACTGGGATATTATTTAGACTCTAAATCTGAAGAAATTTATTCCGCAGAGCTCAGAGTGAAGCCTTACTTCAGTAGCTCCTCTCAACTTATAGCTAACGTGGAATTATATAATTCGTTAGTTGGCGAAGAAGAGTTTGAAAAACTAGGTAAAGAGCTCGGTATAAGTGCTGAACAGGCTGCTCAAATAAAAAAGTTTGAAATTAATCCTAGCTATACTGACAATGAACTTCTTATTGAGTATGATAAGATTACCAAAAACACGGACAGTACTGCGCTAGTGAATTATTCATTTGAAGGGTTTAAAAATTCCAAGCGCGAGATCGATTACGAGTATTATCTTGTAGATGTTGTAGGTACCGATCGAGAGACGGTAATGACAGCTGCAGAAAAAGCAGTTGTAGTAAGAGAAAATAGTGCCATTAAAGCTGAAAAGGAAGCTAGGATTGAGAACGTAAATTTTGATATCAAAGTGCTCCGCTATCAACTTACAGAGCTTGACAGCATTATCAATAGTGTACAACAGGCTATTAGGAAAGAAGATAAAGATGACGGCGGTGTAAATACGAACCTATATCTAGGCGATCAAAAAACAACTACTTCTCTGAAGGATCTGTTTGAGCAAAAACAAGATATTCAAATAAGACTTAATCAGAATAGGTTGGAGAAGAAGTATTATGAGAATACTATAAACATCGTTTCACAGTTTGTAAAGCGTGGTAAAATTAAGGATATTAACCATAAAGTTGTTTTAGCAATAGTATTCTTCGGCCTAGGTCTTTTAATTGCCTTAGTTCCCGTTTTATGGAAAGCTTTGAATAATTATCAAAAGCGCTAAAAACCAACCCTATATGAAAATTTTGATCACAGGCGCTCAAGGAATGCTGGGTCAGGCGATTGGACAAGCGCTTACAGATCATGAGGTAGTAGCTGTTTCAAAAAAAGATTTTGACCTTACCTGCCCTCATGAAATGGATCGTACTCTCAGAAATCTACGACCAGATTATGTGATCAATTGCGCTGCATACACTGCTGTTGATTTAGCAGAAAAAGAGAAAGAAAAGTCTATAGCAGTAAATGGGTCTGGCGTTGAGAAGCTAGCCCAAATCTGTAACCAGTATAACTCGACTTTGATTCATTTTTCAACAGACTATGTTTTTAATGGATCGGCTATTCAACCTTATACCACTGATGCCACAGTTGACCCTATCAATGCTTATGGCTACAGTAAATTGATTGGTGAGAAAGCTATTACACGAATTAGCGGTAAATTCTATGTGTTCCGAATTTCTTGGTTATACGCACCCCACGGTAAGAACTTTTTTAGGTGGGTAGCAGAATCTGAGCAATCAGAATTGAGTATTGTTGATACACAGACTGGATCGCCCACGAGTGCTCTGTCAGTTGCTGATTTTGTACGACACCTGGTTTCAAATGATCCTGAACATTACGGGAT
Organism: Nonlabens spongiae; assembly: GCF_002117125.1. Classification (NCBI taxonomy): domain Bacteria; kingdom Pseudomonadati; phylum Bacteroidota; class Flavobacteriia; order Flavobacteriales; family Flavobacteriaceae; genus Nonlabens; species Nonlabens spongiae. The sequence goes on along the minus strand of NZ_CP019344.1, from coordinate 2,440,840 downwards.
CTATCATTTCACAAATACGGGTGAATGGACATGGTACGCTTTCGCGAAAGCGATAAATGAGAAACTCAACCTAAATAAAAGAATTAGTGCCGTGAGTGAATTTAAAACTGCGGCAAAGCGACCTGAGTACAGCGTTATGGATACGTCTAGAACGAGTCAGGTATTTAATTATACAATCAGAACTATTGACGAGGCTCTTGATAAAGTAGTAAGTCATTATAAAAACTAAAAAACTTGAGTAAAAAAGTAGCTTTAATTACAGGTGTTACCGGTCAGGATGGAGCTTATTTAAGTGAGTTTCTTCTTAAAAAGGGCTATGAAGTCCATGGTATCAAAAGAAGGGCTTCCCTATTCAATACTGATAGGATAGACCACCTGTACCAAGATCCACATGAGAGTGAAGTGAAGTTCAAGTTGCACTACGGTGACCTTACAGACACCACTAACTTGACCCGAATCATTAAAGAAGTACAACCAGACGAGATCTACAATCTTGCGGCGATGTCACATGTGCAAGTCTCCTTTGAGATGCCTGAGTATACTGCAAATGCAGATGGGATAGGTTCTTTGAGGATTCTAGAATCTGTTAGGTTACTGGGCATGGAAAAGAAAACTAAGGTCTATCAAGCTTCTACCTCTGAACTCTATGGAAAGGTGCAAGAAATTCCTCAAACCGAGACCACACCATTCTATCCACGTTCACCATACGCAGTAGCAAAAATGTACGCCTACTGGGCGACCGTCAATTACCGTGAAGCTTATGGCATGTTTGCCTGCAACGGAATTCTCTTTAATCATGAGTCACCTGTGAGAGGAGAAACTTTTGTTACCAGAAAAATTACTCGAGCGACGGCAAAAATTGCCAAGGGCCTTCAAGACAAAGTCTATCTAGGTAATCTTGACGCAAAACGCGACTGGGGTCACGCAAAGGATTACGTGCGCATGATGTGGATGATCCTCCAGCACGACCAGCCTGAAGACTGGGTTATTGCAACAGGTAAAACTACCAGCGTGCGGGATTTTGTACGCATGGCTTTCAACCATATAGGTGTAGAGCTTGAATTTAAAGGGACTGGAGTTGAAGAAAAAGGTTACGTAAAGTCCTGTTCAAACAAACAATATGAGCTAGAGGTTGGAAAGGAAGTTGTGGCCGTAGACCCCAGATATTTTAGACCTACTGAGGTCGACTTGCTTATAGGAGATCCTACCAAAGCCAAAGAAAAGCTGGGCTGGGAACCTCAAATCCAACTGAACGAACTGGTTGATGACATGATGCAAAGCGATCTTAAACTCATGTCTCGTGAGCAATACCTTAAAGAAGGAGGGTACCGCATCAACAATTACTTTGAGTAATGGAGTTGGAATCTAAAATTTATGTGGCTGGTCATAGGGGCCTTGTAGGAAGCGCTATTACTACAGAGCTTGAAAAGCTAGGCTATTCAAACATCATAAAACGCACCCATGCAGAACTTGACCTAACAGATCAAGCGGCTACAAGGTGTTTTTTTGAAGAAGAGAAACCAGACTACGTTTTTCTGGCGGCAGCCAGTGTAGGAGGCATCGTTGCCAACAATACCTATAGAGCAGACTTTATCTATAAAAACCTCATGATTCAGAATAATGTGATTCATGAGAGCTACAAAGCGGGTGTCAAAAAGCTTTTATTTTTAGGTAGTACATGCATTTACCCAAAAATGGCGCCGCAGCCCATGCCTGAAGACAGTCTTCTTACTGGTGAATTAGAATATACTAACGAGCCTTATGCGATTGCAAAAATCGCCGGGATCAAAACGTGTGAGAGCTACAACCTGCAATATGGTACAAACTTTCTATCGGTTATGCCTACTAATCTGTACGGGCCTAACGATAATTTTGATCTTGAAAAGTCGCATGTATTGCCGGCTATGATACGTAAGATGCATCTGGGGAAATTATTGATGGAAGGTCGGCACGATGATTTAGTAGCAGATTTTCAGCGTTTTTCTAAAGATGATACTGTCGTGGATCTCGCTTTCGCGAAAGCGGAATTACAAAAACACGGTATTACAGAAAATCACATCACATTATGGGGCAGTGGTACTCCTATGCGAGAGTTCCTCTGGTCACACGATATGGCGAGTGCCTGTATTCACGTTATGAATGAAGTGAACTTTGTGGATGTTTCAAAAGGCAAAAAAGAAGTACGCAATACCCATATCAACATAGGAACAGGGGTTGACGTTTCCATCAAAAACCTAGCTGAAATAATACAGAACATAATAGGTTACAAAGGAAGTCTAATCTGGGATGACTCTAAACCGGATGGTACACCTAAAAAACTTACTGATGTTACAAAGCTTCATGAGCTGGGATGGAAGCATGAGGTGGAGCTGGAGGAAGGGGTTAGGATGATGTACAAAACTTACATCAGATAATATTCGTGTCTTTGCTAGACAAATTCATTAGATCAACGCTTTAGCATCTTTTTCATTAAAGGTTTAAGGAAAAGCAAATTATCCCTCACAGGATGGATAGATCTCCAGTAAATTGCATCAAACATCAATTTTTGGCACTGGCTTACTTTTAATTTCCCTTGTCTGGGTTTTTTGTCCAAAACCATGAGAGCAAGACCGCCCCACATCTCTCTATAAATTTTCTCGCTCTTTAAGAACAGACCACTTATATAATCGAGCTCAACATATTGAACATGAGGATATTCGTCATAGTTGATGTTCAAAATAGCTTTGCGACAGATGGGATTAAAACTATCATGAAAAACTACAAAAACCCTATTTTTAATTTTATGTTCTAAAACCGCCCTTATATCTCGCTGAACGCCTTTGTAGGAATGATCGCCATCTATTAGAACAAATTCTAATTGTTCTTCAGGGTCTTGATCGATCTTTTTTATAACGTCAGGAACAAGCTTCGCTGAGTCTCCAATCATAATTTCAACATTGGGAAAAGCAGCATCAAGGTTTTTCTTGACAGAGGGCATAATGTCAAACGAATATACCTTTTCACAATACTTGCTCAGGACTTCGAGACTTCCACCTTTAAAACAGCCTATTTCGATCGCTGTTTTTGGTTTAATCTTTTCTAAAAGCTTTATGAAAGCATATCTCTCGTTACGACTCATATGCCATTCATAGGAAAACTCATCTTCAAGAAAATTGGGATGGCTTATCGGGTCTTTATCGGTATTTAACATATCTATTGGCTTTTTGATGAGCTTAGGAATAATTATCCCAGCAATTTATAAATTTCTTCGCGATGAGTACAGCATCATGATTTTTGATGACATACTCCCGTGCCGTGTCGGAAATGGTGTTCATTTTACTACGGTCATTTGCTAAATCTAATACCGCATTTACAATGGAAGCAGGATCATCGTTTATATTGATGAGAGGTGGTTCTCTTAATCTATGGTAGTCCATAAATATGGGTTCGCAACCCCCCAATACTACTTTACCCATCAACATAGTGGTGAGTGCATTCATAGTGGGCTCGATGAAGTTTGTCTGGTCTATTAAAATATGGCTAGACGCTAGCATTTTCAAATATTCTTTAAACGGAATACTGTCCGTACGTATGAGGTTAAGGTCGTCTCTCTCATGTTTACTAAGATTTTCAAAAGCTATGTCAATTCGATCAGTCCCCTTAAATCCGTACCTACCAAGTTGTGCACCATGATAAACATTCAATCGCTCCTCTTTTGTATGGTCTAATGTATTATGCTCTATTCCTTCCAAAGGAATTGGCTGAAGTATTATGGGTGCACAGTTTTCGAACTGCTTATAGGGTATAGCATAAGAGATACTTCCTGGAATAATCGCCTTTGCATTCTCTGCAAGAAATACATTAGCGTCTCTTAGTCCCATATGAGTTTCCCAGTGCGCTTTATCTTTTTTCCTGTCGCGTAGAAACCCACTATGTGGTGATTTTTTAAATTTACCATCACGATAAGCCTTCCACCAGAAGTAATCATCGCCCACGGCACTCAAAAAAATATTGCCATTGTTTCTAAAAATTTTTTTATACAACTGTAGATTGTTTGCAACGGCTGCAAAAACGTTAGGGTTGATGATCTGAACGATATCAAAACCCTTCATCTGTCTAACTTTCAGATTTTCATTAATAATCCGTGTAAAGGTATTGATGTATAGGTTATCACTAAAACCAGAAATGTCTATTTGACGATCATAGTTCTTGTATAAATCCCCATTATTAGCTAGTACGACGTTGTGTCCTAATTTTCTTAACCCAAATGCTAAATTATTGAAGTAATTACTGTATTCCCCTAACAGTAGGATTTTTAATTTTGCTGCCATAAAACTTTTCTGAATAAAACTAATTGATAGATGAAACAGCTTAATGCCGTGACGAAATAAGCAATTGTGGCACCCTCAATTTTAAAATTATTTATCAATGTGTAAGTGAGTCCCAAGTAAATTACCATTTGTAAAATCTCATTTGCGATAAACGCTTTTACCATACCACGGGATAAAATAAGATATCCCGTGATCAAGGAAATTGCCTTGATTGCATCGCCTAACATTTGGAAGATAAAAACGTTTGAAATAGGTAAAAAATCTTCAGAATAAAGAATTATAATCACAAAATCACGAAAAATATATAGCATAGATGCTCCGACCATACTTACAGGTATAACAATTTTATAGATATTCATCAATTCGTGCTTCAATTTTTTCCCTTTCAAAGCAGAAAATGTAGGTAAGAGATAAGTACTGTAAGAAGCCGCCAAAACCATTAAAAATGCTGCAGATATCCGGACCAGAGCCTCCCACATGCCAGCAGCTTCACTTCCCAATTCAAGGCTTATCAATCTTCTTATCAAAAAAAAAGTGAGAGGAACTGTTATCGCACTTGTTATGGCCATTATTGAATACCTGAAAAGATCTTTTTGTAGGGACCATTGAAAGTTGAATTTTAACGAGGCCCTGATCCACCAATCTCGATAAACATAAAAAATTGTGGGAACGATGACAATGGATTGATTAATACAAAAACCTAGTAAAATTCCCTCTAGATCAAAAAAATACAACAAAATTAGAGTGATCGCTAAACCAAACAAATTACCAGCTATGTTGATAATTATAAATCTCTTTAATTCTTTCAAGCCATTGAGAATACTTAAAAAAATAAGGTTGATGGAAAAAAACACCGAAGTGCACCCGATAACTAAAAACAAATAATTAAATTCCCTGCTCATCATAACATATGAACTGAGACTATCCCTAAACAGAATTAAAAATAAACCCAAGACGGTAGAACTGATCAGGGCTAAATGAACTGAATTAGCTACGATCAGTTTTTGACGATCTGGTTTACCTTGGTTTTGAGCTACATATTTGACTACTCCCTGTTCAACACCTCCCGTAGCCAGAACTCTGGCAAAAGTTAAGAAATTTGCCAAATTGCCCAGTAGAAACATGCCTTTTGCACCATATAAAAAGGCCACAAGCTTAGTTATAACGAGATTGCTAATTAACTTGACGATGGTAGAAATACCAGATAAAATCGAGGATTTAATGAAATTCATTAACGAAATCTCCTATAGCGTCTATAACCTTATTTTGCTGCTCTCTAGTCAAGTCGGGATAAAAGGGCAATCTAACTAAACAATCTGAGAATTTATCAGCGTTGGGAAGCTCCCTTCCGTCATGTTTTGCTCTATAAAATTTGCTGTTGTGCAGAGACAGATAATGAAAGACTGCTAGAATATTTCTTCGCTTTAAGTGCGTTAATAAGCGTTTTCTAATGCTTTTGCAACGACAAATCAAATAGTACATGTGACCATTGTTTGTCGCATAATTTGGAATAATTGGTTTTGAAAAAATACTTTCAAAACCTTTCATGTGATGGAATGAATGATCATATCTATTCCAAATTTCGAGACGTTTGTTTTGAATCGATTCCAAGTTTTCCAACTGTGCATATAAAAAAGCCGCAATTATATCTGATGGAAGGAAAGAGCTGCCCTTGTCGACCCAACCGTATTTATCCACCTCTCCTCTGAAGAATGCAGAACGATTGGTTCCTTTTTCTCTGATTATTTCAGCTCGGGTAGCAAATTTTTGATCATTAACCACAAGTAAACCTCCCTCACCAGAGATAATATTTTTTGTTTCATGAAAGCTAAATGCGGCAAGATGGCCGATTGAGCCTAGTCTAGCTTTTTTACCATTTCTGTAGGTAAAAAAACTATCGATAGCTTGAGCCGCATCTTCTATTACGTAAAGATCGTGCCTTTCTGCTATATCCATAATTAGATCCATATCACAGGCCACACCAGCGTAGTGGACGGGAACAATGGCTTTAGTTTTCTCATTTATGAGGCTCTCTATGGAGCGCTCATCCATGCCAGGTTGATCTTCCCTACTATCTATAAACCTAATAATGGCTCCTCTTAATATAAAGGCATTAGCAGTAGAGACAAAAGTGTAAGATGGGATGATTACCTCATCACCTGGCTCGATACCAATTAAAATTGCCGCCATCTCCAGAGCATCCGTGCAAGATGTGGTCAGCAATGACTTATTGAATTCCATCAAACTTTCAAAAAATTCATGGCATTTCTTCGTGTAGATTCCATCTCCAGAAATTTTGCCAGATTCAACCGCATTTTTAATGTAAACTGTTTCATTCCCAGTAAAATGTGGTTTATTGAATGGTATTAGCTTTTCCATAGATGGTATATATATTCTTTTTTCTGCAACCTGAAGCCATTCTTAACATACAAATTAGTTGCTGCTATATTCTGATCTTGTGTAACGACTTCTAGCGATGAAAGATTCTTATCCTGAGTTAATTTTATTGTGTTTTGAAGTAAGCGACTTGCCACGCCTTGCCCTCTGGCATGTGGAGCAACCGCAATTAATTCAATAATGACCTTTTTTTTAGGTTTAACTTTAATTTGTATAAACCCATCGATATCCTTTTCATCGCTCAATAAAACATAAATTCTTGAATTTTCTCTCTCTTCAATTCCATTTTGCATCCATTGCGAATACATGCTTTCAAATTTACCCTTAGCAAACTTGTCATCCCTTTTGAATCTTGAGTATTCACCACTTTCCAAAACTATTTTTAATAGATCATCAACATTATGATTGAACTTGTCGAAAACAATAAACTGTCTTCCTGTATTTTTTTTATTTAGATCATTTGTATCAATTTTCTGAGTATACGTAGTTTTTACATCAACTAGATGTTTATTCAGCATCTCTAAAGGTTTGCTAGAGATTAAATATATCAGATCAAAAGACTTTAGATTGAATTCGATATCGGCACTACTCAATTTAGCATTTTCTGGAATTTGCCAATTTGCAACATCAATCCCAAAAAAATCACTATCCCATTCTAACTTTTGAATCATGCTGAATCGTTTATATTTTCATGAGCAAATCTAAAGAAGAAATGACATGGTAATTCTGTGTATTCAAGACTCTTTTAAACTTACGAGATAAAAGACGACAATTTATCCCCTTTTGTAGATGGATTTGATTGAAAACACATCTCATTTTGATAAAGCGTATATTTCCACCGTTATAACTATATTCCTTTGTAATTGAATTAATGCCAGCAGAAACTAAAAAATTGAAGTGCTCAGTTAGTCTTTTCTATTTCGTATCGTTTTCGATCATAATAACTTCAATCGGCATCTTATTGACCTTTTTACTTCCTCAGCATTTTTTTGCTGATGCTTTTTTAATTGCAAATGACCCATACGGCGAAGAAGGTTGGATAGGGTCATACCCGCTATCAATGAAATTTTACGCGGCCACAGGTTTGGGCAAATTAGAATATTATCTGGTAGCGTTAATTCAGATTCCAATACTTCTATACTGCTTGTTCAAGTTGGGGGTTCATAATTCTTTTGAAAGGATCAATTTACGCAACCTAATCATGTGGATTGGACTTTTCTTGATAGCCTTTTTTATTTCTTTCCCTTCTAAAGAATTTATAAACTTCCTTTTTATTTTTATTATCGCTAATATCTTTACTAAGAACTTTTCACTTATTAAGAAAGTTATATTTTCTTCCTTATTATTTGTGATCTTCGGAGTGTTTTTTAGACCTTATTACATGTTACTACCTCTATTAGCATTTGCCTTGAATTTAATAGGTTATGTTAAAATAAAAGGTAAGGTTTTGACTGTTCTAGTTTCCGGTCTTTTAATAGCCTCGTTTATTTCAATATCACACGGCCTATTAAAAGGTCAATTTATTTCTCAAATGTCTCGAGAAGAACATAATCTCAGTCGCTTAAACACTGGAGAGGAGAATGCTGATACCATGATTCAGTCGCCTATTTATCCGACAAATCCTTTGGGAGAATCGATCAGTATATTCTACGGTTTTTTTACGGTAAACCTACCCTTTAACGGAATCAGGTTCATCAATAAGCCTCAAGTTATTTCCTTCTTAATATGGCAGCTCAGTCTTACTATTCTTTTGATTTATTTCTACTCCAAGGTTCTTAGAAACAAAGACTTGAAACATGAACGATGGGTTTTTCATTTAGTTTTCGCATATTTCATTGCTCAAGGTATATTTGAACCTGATTTAGGAAGTGCTATTAGACACAAGATAGGAATACTTCCTCTCATTTGGCTAGCGGTGTATTATGATCAAGGATTTATCAAACGACCTCACAAGATCTATAAATTAAAGTGGAGAGATGCTTGAAAAAGTAAGGAGCTTTCTGGCTGACAGATATGATATTATAATTGCAGTACTTGCATCACTTTTAGTCTTCAGAAAGGTAGGAACACCTCTTTTGATTTTGTTCATAGCCATGCATTTGCTATTCATAAGAAAGTTTGCTTTCACAAGAGAGAATCTCAAGCTTCTCTTGATTATTTCAATACCTTTTTTGCTCGACATCCTGTATATTTGGAACAACGATAGTATTATAGAAGGTTTTAAACATTTAGAGAAACGCTCGAGTCTACTGTTGTTACCTCTCGTGATCCTCGGTTACTTCAAGCAAATTAAATTACGTAGAATTCTCAAATATTATTCCTGTATTTTCCTACTTATCTTGAATGTGCTTCTCTTAAGATTCACAATAATCAAAACAGATCATGTAAACAAATACATCAACGGTAAACACCTGTGGGAAATGGGCTACGAATTTGCCAATAGCACCACCGTTCACGCTCCTGCATTGAATATGCATGTCGCATTTCTCGTCTGTACGCTATTTTATCTATTGATAACTTCTTCATTAAGAAATGTAACTTTTTCTTTGGCGGTTAAGGTCGTAATGTTCTTAAATTCCATAGCTATACTTCTTATAATCAACACACGACTTGCAATTGTTTTGGCTTTTGTAGGCCTGCTTTCCAGCACTATTTTCGAGTTATCAAAAAAAACATCCCTTCGGAAGATTGCTTTTACAAGCATTTGCGTAACTATATTTTCAGCATTAGGTTTTTACGCTTTCGCGAAAGCGTTCCCGTACACAGAGAAGAAATTTACTCAAGTTGCATTTGCTCATATGGATAAAGTAAATAAGCTTGATGAAATTGATAGGCCGGAGATAACAGTTTATAGTAGTCTAGTTACACGTGTAAGTATATGGAATACCGCTTTAGAGAGAGCTAAGAGAGATATTTGGCTAGGAGTAGGTGCGGCTGATGGGAAAGATGAACTTAATCAAGCATATATAGATACGAATCAAAAGTTTCTGGCTAAATACCGTTTTCCTACTCACAATCAATATATAGATTTTCTACTCAAATTTGGAGTTTTGGGTTTGCTGGGGACTATAACATTCATGCTTTTGATCTTATATTTAGGTGTTAAGCTTAAGAATAGTCTGATCATATTTTTCTTTATCCTTTTTGCGGCATCTAATTTGACTGATGACTTTTTAATCAGATATGACGGTATAACCTTTAGTGCATTGTGGTTAAGTATTTTCTCATCTATATATTTGAAACAGCGTCTATATAAAGATCAGCCAATTGCTTGAAGTTTTTATTACAATTATATAGCTCTCTAACTTTTTTCTTAGCAGCTTTACCCATCTCAAATCTAATCTTCTGATCCTTCAAAGTATTCAAAGCTATAAGGTAATCATTATCATTGTCAACTAAAAACCCAGTTTTACCATGATCAACCAGATCTTTATTGCCTATCACATTAGACGCAATGACCGGCAGACCCATGGCCATGGCCTCAATCATAGCTATAGGTAACCCTTCCCACAGAGATACTTGTATAAATATATCGAGTTTCAACATGTGAGGTAAGGCTTTTGTTCTATCAGTAAACCACCCAGTTTTTTTAATATTAGGAGATGTAAGTAAGCCACTTAATTCACCGTCACCAATCCATAAAAAATCGATTTCAGGGGATAAAGAAATATATTGATTAATAAGTTTAGGGTTTTTTTGGGGACTAATACGACCCAAAGTTCCAACAATTAAACGCTTTGAATTTGTTCGTTCAATCTTTTCAGGCATTAATTCCAGCCTGATGCCATTTCTTATTAAGTATGGCGACTCCTCAAACTTTTTTGCTATTTCAAACTCAGTATCTCCACAAGCGATAGTCTTGGTTTTTGAAAATTTTGCAAAGTTCTTTTCAAGAGCTCTGAAAAACTTACTCTTTTTATCGCTCACGTCTTTTCTGAGAAATGCATAACCATGAGGTGTGTAAAAGGATGGTGTGCTTTTAAATGATCTTATGGCCAAGCGGCCTAAAATACCTGCCTTGCTGCTATGAAAATGTACTACATGCGGCCGGACTCTCTTTATACACTTTTTTATTTCTAGGTACCCCTGCAAGTCTTTTAAAGGATTGATTTCCTTGACCAGATCGAGTAAGATAAGCTTACAATTAGGTTGAAAGTCTTTTGATACATCATCAGGATTGATCTCCTTACGTTTGTTACTGTAGGCAATGAATACTTCCAGCCTATTGTCAGCTCCCATAACATGAGAAAGATCAGTAAAATAGCTGTATACACCGCCGCCCAAGGCTTCTATAACGTGAAGTACTTTTAATTTTTCCACCTAATTAATTGTGATAGCAAAGTTACTAGCTTTACTTTGTTCTCTCCTTTATAACTATGAGCAAGTTATTCAATAAGATATTTTTATCCGGTAAGATGAATTTTTCCACTTTAGAAAAATTTATTTTGATTGCCACGGCTCTATTATTTTTCACTCCAGTCGTTCCCAGGTTATTTTGTAATATTCTGCTAGCGATCTTTTTACTTCTGAGTTTTTTGAACTTTTTATTAAACAAAGATCGAGTAGTCAATCTACGGTTTTTGCTGTTGGGATGCTCAATTTTTATTTTTCTCGCATTCAGTTTATTATATACAGAAGATTTTGAATACGGCGTCAAAAAGGTAACCACCAGCTTGCCACTAGTTGTTGTACCATTAAGTTTATCCTTGTGGACGCCTAAACTTATCGCAGCATTTAAAGTTTTTATCAATAAGTTTCTATTTGTCTATGTGCTTTCTGTTCTGTTACTCAGCTTGATTACTATCTATCAATTTAGAGATACACTCTGGTCGACAGATTTATTTAGACAGAGCTTGCTTAAAAACAATCTTTTCGTTGGGATGGAGGCCTTGTACTATAGCTTTCATCTTGCCCTCGCTTTGATGGTATTGGTACATTTATTTTGGTCTAGTCTTAAATTTTGGCGACAGCTTTTATTGGTTGTTTTAATGTGCGCCCTTGCACCTATATTGATTTCTCTATCTTTTAAGTCAGCAATTCTGTCTTTCTTGGTAGCCTTTGGTCTTTACTCACTTAAAATTAATCATTATAAGGTTTGGACTCTATTTGCAGCTGCCTTAACCATTATAGTAGGCTTGATTTCATTTTCTAAAGATTTTAATCAAAGATTTGCTGATCTATTTTTTGTTAAGGACTCATCAGAAATTGAATATGCAGAAATCAAAAAGACCATTCAGGTCTGTGCTATAGAACTGGCTCCTGAGGCAGGTCTATTCGGTTATGGTGTGGGAGATGGAAAACAGAAGCTTATAGACTGTTATAAAGGTAAAAATCAAACACTGGCATTAAATTCCTACAATTCACATAATCAATACATAGGGCTTTATCTCAAAATAGGCTTCTTAGGTCTTCTTGTCTTTGCAATATACCTTTTTTCCTTACTCTATACTGGATTGACTCAAAAAAACCACTTAGGTACAAGTATTCTCATATTTATAGGTATTTTCATGTTGGCAGAAAATATTATCGAACGAGAACAAGGAGTTTATTACTTTGCGTTGTTTCTGGGCTTTCTGTTTCTCAACAATTTTAAGATTCCAAAAAAATATGATATGATTCTGTCTCATGAAAAAGTCCTTAGAAGCTTTAGGGAGGAATAACGCTTTCTCGAAAGCGAAACTCAAAAAAAGCTATTACTATCACATGAACCCAACCGAGCTCCTCTCCCTTCTCGCACTGAAAAAAGCACCACTAGTAGGTGACATTCTAGCTAAAAAGCTCATCAGGGAATTCGGGAGTGCGAGTGCTGTTTTTGAACAGGACAAGCCATCCATCGCAGCGCTCGAGGGAATGGGCGATAAGAAAGCCTCGTTCATTGAGAATAAGACATTTCTATTTAAAAAAGCTGAAAAGGAACTGGAATTCATTGAGAAGCACCGCATAAAATACAGAGTTTATTATAACGATGACTACTCTAAAAGACTTCAATACTGTCCAGACGGGCCCATCATCTATTTTGAGAAAGGGAAAATTGAGCTGGACAATCCATATGTCTTGAGTATTGTAGGCACACGCCAGATCACCACAAACGCTGCGGCTTTCTTAGAGAAATTCATCAGTGAGATCGCTCCTCTCAATCCCATTATCGTGAGTGGCTACGCTTATGGTGTAGACATCCTGGCTCATAAACTAGCAATAGAAAATAAGCTACAGACTGTTGCCGTTTTGGCTCACGGTCTCAATCAAACCTACCCGCGCAATCACGAGGCCTACAATGAGCAGATGATGGAAAATGGTGGTTTTATCTCAGACTTCTGGCACTCTGACTCCTTTGATCGCAAGAACTTTTTGGGACGCAACCGCATCATCGCGGGTTTAAGCGAAGCAACTGTGGTCATAGAAAGTGCGTCAAAAGGTGGTTCACTGGTCACGGCTGATCTAGCAAGTGATTACAACCGCGAGGTTTTTGCCGTACCAGGCCGGGTAAACGATAAATATTCCATAGGCTGCAATGAGTTGATCAAACAAGCCAAGGCCCACATGCTCACTAAAACCGAAGACATCGCCTATATCTTGGGTTGGGAAAAAAAGCAAGACATCGCTATCCAGAAACAACTCTTCGTAGAACTTAACGACGAGGAAAAACAAGTTTTCAAATACCTAAAAAAGGCAGATAAGGAACTGCTGGACATCATCGCGATGGATTTGCAAATGCCGGTCCACAAAGTAGCTTCCATGCTTATGGGAATGGAACTCAAGGGTGTGGTAAAGCCGCTGCCGGGTAAACTTTTTACCCTGGCTTAACAATTCACGATTAAGTCATATTTTGAACAAGCTCTAGTGTTACTTCATAAAGAGGTCTGTTTTCGCTTTTTGATTTGAGCCAAGCGTAAAAACTCATGGCAAAGACATCTTCAGCAAAATCGGAAATAGTTAACTCTTCCAGCTTATCGCTGAAGGATTTAGTTAATAAAGCATTCCTATTCTCATTACTTATTAAAATAAGCCTGAGAAAATCCAAGATACGCTCCTCCCCTATCTTTTCAAGAGTTGTTCTTTTGCGCTGAATCTTTCTATGCTGTGAGTCTACAAGGTTCTCCATTTTAAGATCTACATAAATCAATAGCAACAAAAGGTTTTTCTTTACAACCAGCTGTACGGTGTAATGTCGTTCATAATAGAGGTCTTGATGTTTGAGTTTATTCAGTTGACGCAAGGCTTTTTCTGGTTGCCTTTGTTGCAAATAAAATGATGCTAATAGACATTTAGCATCTAAACGATCGAGTGCAGCATGCTCAAGACATTTTATCGCCTCCATTGCCTTTCCTAAATAATTATTGCATAGCGCCTGAAGCATTATGACTTCCTCAGTTCTTGACTTAGATTGTTGGTCACTTTTTTGTAACAAAGAGAGGTAGTGAAGTGCGCGATTAAATTGAGTAATTCTTGAAAAAGATAACGCAAGTAAGAATAGTAAATCATAATAATTATGGGTGTTCAAAAGCGATGGATGTTTTGAGGTCAACGCTTTTTCCACCATCTCTAATTCTGCAGTTATAAGATGATAATTTCCTTCTCGAGATGCCGCGTCTGTATACAAATCCAGTATCTCAAAAAGGCTTTTAACGCTCAGATCAGAACTGATTTCTATCTCAAGCTCTGAGGATAATTTCCTTAATGTCTTTAATCGCTGAGCGTCTGGATTCGTTTTAAAATTCATGAAAAGCAAAGCGAGCCGGTCATTTTTATCGATTAAGACCCGATTAGCCTCCCAGGCAGACTTCAACTTACCTGCATCTATTTTCATTAAGTGTGCAGCGCTGATCATGGTCAGATATACCTCATGGAGCAAATTGAATTCTTCTGAATCTTTGGCAAGTTTTTCGGCTTTTTTCAAGGTCTTTCTGGCTAGGCTATAGCATTCTCTTTGAAGCAACTTTCTACCGGCCAGCAACAAACGCAACGTTTCCATTTCTGCTCTTTGATCGGTTTCAAAACCTTGAATGGCTAGGTATTGCACAAGGTTTTGTTGCAAGCGACTTTTAAGAGCGTAGTAGGCATTATTACCTTTTTTGCCATAGAGTTTCGTACTCAAATCGCTCTGAGGACCTTTTCTCAAATAGTTGAATAATTTGATTTGTCGGGCATCAGTTCTTTTAGTTCTCGCTTTCGCGAAAGCGAGATACCCAACCGCCTCTGCCTCATTCAAACCTTGAATCAATCTGATTAAATCATCATTTTTATTCATTCAACAATCTTATTAATAGCAATTTATAAAATTATTTACGTAAATAAGTCGTTAGTATTTACTGGATTTAGGTTTTTATGATGCAAAGTTCTCGCTGATGTTTGTACCGTAATTCAAAATTCAAATTATGGAAACGCATGAAATTTTTGAAAAGAACAAGCCGGAAGTAAAATCAACGTTTGACGGGAAGCCTACACCCGCGTTCATCAGTGCATCATGGGTGGCATTAATAACAGGAATGGTCTCCTATTGTATAGGGTTGTGGAACGCCACCATGGAACTGAATGAAAAAGGGTACTACTTTACGATTTTGTTATTTGGGCTGTTTTCGGTGATCTCTGTACAAAAATCGGTACGCGATAAACAAGAGGGTCTTGCCGTGACTGATTTATACTATGGTATAAGCTGGTTTGCTACGCTCGCATCGATTGTATTGCTTACTATAGGCTTATGGAATGCAGATTTATGGCTGAGTGAGAAAGGCTTCTATGCGATGTCCTTTTTGTTGAGTTTGTTTGCTGCAATTGCCGTTCAGAAAAACACCAGGGATGTCAAATTTATTGAACAACAGAAAAACGATGGTTAAGAAACTACTGTTGAAGGTTGCGTTTTATTTGAGCATGTGGCAATGTATTTATCTCTACTATATCGCTTTAGCGCATCAATTCTCAAGTATATGGATCGATCATGCGTTATTTAGGGTTTTCTTTGAAATGTTTACCATTCCTACCATATTGAGCGTTCCTTGTGTTTTCATAGGTTATTTAGTAATGTCCTTTATCTATAGGAAAGAACTCAAAAATTGGAGAAACTATGTTGGTTTAGCTATCAATGTAGCTACCCTGATTCTACTGTTATGTTCACCTTGGTAGAAAGGAAATCATTCTGGAATTTATTGCTATACGATGTAACAAAGAGGAATAAACCTACTCTTATTTAACAATATGGTGACGTACTTTACGTTGCGATTTAAACGATAAAACCAAATCAATGAAACTAAGACACTTATCGGCTTTTTTTCTATCAGCTGCGGTACTGACCGGCTGTAAAGATGAAATGCCCGCTGAACCAGAAATGGCTTATGCCGCTTCTACTCAAGAGGACTCTAACGGTTATTCCTACGAGACTTTCAGAGACGATCCTACTGGTCTGAGACTTTACACACTGGACAATGGTTTGAAAGTCTACATGGGTAAAAACGAAGAAGAACCTAAAATTCAGACCCTTATCGCCGTACGCGCAGGCTCTACTTACGACCCTGCAGATAATACAGGACTAGCGCACTACCTAGAGCACATGGTCTTTAAAGGAACTGATGAAATAGGCACGACGGATTATGAGAAAGAAAAAGTATTGATTCAGGAAATTTCTGATCTCTATGAGGAGCACAAGGCGACACAAGATCCTGAAGCAAAGAAAAAAATTTACCGCAAGATCGACAGTGTTTCTTACGAGGCCTCAAAAATCTCCATTGCCAATGAGTATGACAAAATGGTTAGTTCCTTAGGTGCTGAGGGTACTAATGCCTTCACCTCAAACGAGCAAACCGTTTATGTCAACAAAATTCCTAGTAACGAGTTGGACAAGTGGTTGTCTATTGAAAGTGAGCGTTTTAGTCAAGTGGTGTTGCGTTTGTTTCACACAGAACTGGAAGCTGTTTTTGAAGAATTCAACCGAAGCCAAGACAGTGATGGTCGCAAACAATATGAAGCTGTCCTAGCTGGTTTATTCCCTAGTCATCCATATGGAACACAATCCACAATAGGCGTTGCGGAGCATCTCAAGAATCCGTCGATGGAAGCGATCAACGCTTATTTTGATAAGTATTATGTACCCAATAATATGGCTGTAATACTCGTAGGAGATATCGATTTTGATCAAACTATTAAGAAAGTAGATGAGGCCTTCGGTCACTATGAAAATCAAGAAGTAACACATCCTACTTTTGAGGATCAACCTGAGCTGACTGCACCAGTTAAAACGGTAGTAAAGGGGCCAACAGCAGAAAACATCTATGTAGCCTTCAGAACTGAAGGAAAAGGTTCAGATGACGAGGTGATGGTAACCCTGATTGATTATATGCTTGCCAACTCTCAAGCTGGACTAATCGATTTGAATCTTAACCAGAAGCAAATGGTGCAGCAAGCATCATCATTTACAAACTTTGATAACGATTATGGATTTCACTTGCTTTACGGCTACCCTAAAAAAGATCAAAGTCTCGACGAGGTTAGGGATTTATTACTTGCGCAAATAGAAAAGATCAAAAAGGGTGAGTTTGAGGATTGGCTGATTGAGGCTGTAGTAAATGATCTCAGAAAGTCACAAATCCAGCAATATGAAAATGGATCAGCTACGGCTTATGCTTATCTAGATGCATTTATAGGTTTTCAAGACTGGCCCAGCCGTCTGGAAATGCTGGACAAAATGAAGGAAATCACTAAAGAAGACGTGGTAGCATTTGCGAATGAAACGTACAAAAACAATTATGTAGAAGTTCACAAAGTTCAGGGAACAGATCCTGATATCGCAAAAGTCGAGAATCCTGGCATCACACCTATCGAGCTGAATCGTGGTAAAGAGTCTGCGTGGTTGAAGAACTTCAACACGATGGAAACGCCATCTCTCAAACCACAATTTGTAGATTATAAAAAAGAGATCAAGACTACTGAGACAGAGTCGGGTCTTGAATTTGCCCACATCGAGAATCCATCTAATGACTTATTCAATTTATATATGATCTTAGATATGGGAAGTGACCACGATAAGCAAATGAGCCTCGCTGCTGGTTACATGGATTTCTTGGGAACTGAAAAGTATTCTCCAGAAGAACTAAAGCAGGAATTTTACAAATTAGGTATCAATTCTTACGTGAATGCAGGTCCAGACCGCACCGTGATCGGTATGTCAGGTTTAAAGGAAAATCTTGAGCCAGGTCTTGAATTAGTAGAGCACTTATGGGATAATGCTGTTCCTAATCAAGAATCTTACGATAAATACGTTGATCAAATCATGAAGAATCGATTGGATGGTAAAACTCAAAAAGGAAACATTCTTTTTAACGGTTTGATGAACTATGGAAAATATGGCGAAGATTCCAGATTGAGAAACATATATACCGAAGCTGAGCTGCGCGCCATGGATCCTGCTGATCTTGTCCAAAAAGTGAAAGATCTGAGAAATTATGAACACCGCATCTTCTATTATGGAAAAGATAAAGAAAGCGCCATAGCTGCTGTAGACACCCATCATAAGATACCTACTGATCTCAAATCGTATCCTGAAAAGCGTGAATATCAAGAACAAGAAACAGGTGGCAACGTATACTTTGTAGACTACGACATGGTTCAGAGCGAGATGGTATTGCTTGCCAAAGGAGAAGAGTTTGATGCTGAGCAAATGGCTGCAACTAGATTGTTCAATACCTACTTCGGTAGTGGACTTTCATCCATCGTATTTCAAGAGATCAGGGAGTCTAAATCACTTGCCTACTCTGCTTACTCTTCTTATCAACAGGCTTCAGAAAAAGGGAAAAGCGATTACGTTATGGCCTACATAGGAACTCAGGCTAACAAAATGCCCCAAGCCATTGATGCGATGATGGAAATCATGACAGAGATGCCAGAAGCTCAAGAACAATTTGATCAGGCAAAAGAAAGTACTCTAAAGCAAATTGCTGCAGATCGAGTGACTAAATCAAATATTTTCTGGACTTATGAAGGCTTGAAGAAAAGAGGAATTTCTGAGGACAATCGTCAAAAAATGTACGATGCCATTAAGGACATGACCTTAGCTGACCTGAGAGAATATTTTCAGAAAAACATCAGCGGTGAGGATTATAACGTAATGGTTATAGGTAATAAGGAAGATGTAGACATGAAGGCTTTGAGCATGTTAGGGAAAGTTCAAGAGCTTGATGTGGACTACCTTTTCAACTATGAGACAGAAGATGTGAGAATGTAAATCGCTCACTGATCAAACATGAGAAAGTGCCTAGATATTCCATCTGGGCATTTCTTTTCAGTAGATATTTGTTTTTATTTTAAGCTCGTGATCAGTATGAGTTTGTAATATTGTTACGCTTTCGCGAAAGCGAACTAATCAAATTAGCATGAAAAAAGAAGCTTCCATCATCATTCATAAACTCAAAACTGCCATAGATCCCAAAAAGCAATTGATGGAAATATGGAGGGAAATCAATGAGTATGACCAGAAAGATAAAGATGAGACTCTCAACGATCTAGATGACTACCGTCAAGAATGTATGGCTAAGGGTGAGGAGGATTTTGGTGAGATGTTAGAGAAAATAATCACAGACATACGCATAGGTGTTGAGCCACCTAAATTCAAGAATGTTCCCAAACAATTCTAGTATGGAGATCAAAGTTCTAGAATTTGAAGCGCTATCATTGAATCAATTATATCAGAGTTTAAGATTGCGCTCACAGGTTTTTGTTGTGGAACAAGATTGTGTGTATCAAGATATAGATAATTACGATCAACAAGCTTTACATATTCTAGGATTCAAGGACAATCTACTGGTGGCCTACACACGAGTATTTGATCCAAAAACTTATACTGAACAGGCTAGTATAGGTAGGGTAGTTGTTCATCCAGATTTCAGAAAACAAAGCCTAGGTGTTGAAATCATGCAAAAAAGCATCGAGGTTTTGAAATCTAGAGGTCATAAACTTATAAATATTTCAGCTCAATGTTATTTAGATCAATTTTATAAGGACCTAGGTTTTGTACAAACAGGAAAAAAATATCTTGAGGACGGTATCCCGCATCAGGAAATGACCCTTGAATTGAACCATTAACCCACCTATAAAACCTATTTTTAAGCCCTATGAGCTGGCTGCGATATATTTTGATGCCCTTATACCGTGTGTGGTTTTATGTGCTTATGGGCGTTCCCATTATTGTTTTATTTCCCATACTTGTTGTTTTTACCATTTCTGAGAAAACCTATCATATCTTTTTTGCAATTGCTAGATTCTGGGCGGCAATCATTATCTACGGGATGGGATTCTATCCTCAAGTGAAAAGATTAGGGAAAATGGATCCTAAACAGAGCTATATGCTCGTGGCAAACCATACCAGCATGACTGATATCATGATGATGTTGCTGATTTCGCGTAATCCATTCGTTTTTGTAGGCAAAGCTGAACTGGCTAAGATTCCCATTTTTGGCTTTTTCTATAAACGTACCTGCATACTCGTGGATCGCAACAATGCGAGAAGTAGGAAGGCTGTATTTGATCGTGCACGACAGCGCTTACACGATGGTGTAGGAATCTGCATTTTTCCCGAGGGCGGTGTACCTGATGATGAAGATATTCTACTCGACACTTTTAAGGACGGTGCTTTTAGACTGGCGATTGAGCATCAGATACCAGTGTTGCCGGTCACATTGCTGGATAATAAAAAGCGTTTTCCGTTCACGTTCTTTAAGGGTAGCATGGGTAGGATGCGAGCGATTGTCCATAAGAGCGTTCCCACTAAAGGTATGAATCTACAAGAAGATAAAGTACGCTTTCGCGAAAGCGTAAGAAACATCATACTTCACGATCTGAAAAACGCTACTTAATAAACCAAAGTTGCTAGAATTAAAAAACCGCCCCATGGCACAGGAGCGGCTTTTCGTCATCATTGCAATATCGAGTTTGTAAACCCAATGCTTTCTTTTTCATAAGAACAGTTACTGCCCGCAATGCTGGACAGCCACCGTTAAAATTTATAGGTCAGACCACTGTACACAGCAATTGTGTAGGGCCTAAAGCCTGTAGGATCGTTTGAGAGCGCGTTAAATTGGTATTTGAACATAGGTTCCAGCATGATCCCCAATCGATCTGTAAGTCCATAATCCAATCCCAAACCAAAGTTTGCACTCTGATTAAAGTCTCTGAAGTTATTATCGCTACCCAGATCCAATCTACGATTGTCTCCTATAATCTGAACTTGGTTCTGTTGTAAGAACAAAGCGCTAAAACCACCGGCAACACTTAGGTTTAATCTAGAATTAATGAGTTTGTAGCGCATTTCAAGTGGTACTTCTATATATCCCAGCTGCTGTGACAGCTCTCCATCAAGACCCAAAAATGCATTTGAAACAAGATCTGGAGCAAAAGGCATCGAGCTGGTAACCGTAGGGAGTGAACCCTGATCCATAACTGCTGAGGCGTCAAAAGCTGTTGCAAACGGTCCATCAATAGTAGGGTCACTGCTCGCATAACGCACATCACCGGTATTATAGGATACATCAGTTTTATGAATTCCGGTTCTCAAACTCCACCTGTCATTAAGATCATAAGCTAAGGAAACACCGTAGCTCAGGTTATAACCGGCTTGGGTGGCATTATCTGCAACGGCGGTATTGATCGAGCTACCAGACAATGAATTTGAATACACTGGAGCAATGAGCGTACTTCCTGTGAATTTTCTGGAGTTGGTTTGCTGAACATCGAGAGAATCTGACTTGCTTTCTTCTGAAGCAACAGCGTTCTTGACCAATTCATTAGCCAATGAATCTTGTTCCTTTTCATTAAACACCGTTAATGCATCCTGATTTTCCTTCTCTATCTTAGTTTTATTCCCAACGACATCTGACTTTTTGAACTGCTCATTCTTTGTTGTAGCCGATATACTGGTTCTCTCATCAACGGGAGTCTCTACAATTTCATTTTTAGTTTCCCTATGATTATCACGGCTGGTTTTAGGCAGGTTAAAAGCCGCGTAATCTGTACTTGAATTAATGGTTGATGATTTGTTTGTTTTAGTTGATGGATTTGATCGATTTCCGGTAGGAGCAGGTTTTTTGTTGACCTGAGCGGTTCCAACCACATTATTTGAATTCTGTGAGCGATTGTTTTCTTGGCTCGCAACACTCGCATTCGTTACACCGGCATCTGACTGAGACACATCTCGTAGGTTCTGTGGTGAAGGCGTGCTGGAATTAGAGGGTACATCTTCTTCAGAGGCAACTGCCTCAGTTTGGGAATTATCTTGAGATTGCTCTTCGGTAGCACTTGAAGTTTTGACAAATTGATCCTTTGTAATATTAGGATCATTATCCTGTTGAAAAAGAAAAAGACTTAATAAAAGAGCTAAGCCGGCAGCGATACCACCATAATACCAGAATGGTGTGATTCTGCGCTTTTTCTCCTTGGGAAGTTCTTTCTCGATTTTACTCCACATGTCAGCAGGTGGAGTAGGTTCAAATTCCTTAAACCTCTCTTGGTAAAGACGGTCTATGTTCTTTTTATCACTCATAACTAAATGGCGCTGCTGCGATTGCTATCTCGCCACTCTATAATTTTATCCTGAAGCAGGCCTCGAGCCCTACTCAAATTAGACTTAGATGTTCCCTCACTTATTTCCATCATTTGTGCTATTTCCTTATGTGAATAGCCATCCAAAACATAAAGCGAAAAAACCAATCTGTATCGCTCTGGTAAATCCCTAACAAATTTTAAGAGATCGTCCAAAGCTAGATCATCTACTTCCTTAACCTCAACCTCTGCCTCTATGTTGATCAAACGCTCCTCACCTACCGTATGCAGTTTATTCTTGCGATACTTTCCTAGAGCCTTATTGATCACGATCCTCCTGCACCAACCCTCAAATGACCCTTTATCTTTATACTGATCGATCTTTTTAAATATCGTGATAAAAGAATCTTGCAAAACGTCTTGAGCATCCTCTTCAGTTGCGGCATACTTCAAGCAGCTCCCATAAAGTCTAGCTGCGTACAGCTCATAAATTTCCTTCTGGGATTTTCTATCGTTTTTCTTGCAATTTTCTATAAGCTGCTTAAGCGCCACGCATGGAAATTAGGAATTAACTGGTACTACAAATTCCAAAAATGTTTCTTCTCCATTTTCATCAACACCATTCAGAAATTTAAATGTGTAATCTTCAGTAAAAATTACTTGGAATTCAAATATCTCTGTAATTTGTCTAGCTTCCTCCTGATCACAGTCTGTTCCTTCATACTGAGCGACCACGGTTCTTACAATTCTAGTGTTTTCTTCAGCTCTGATCATGTCAAAACCGGCAAAATCAAGACAGGGATTTGATAAGGTAAGGTCTACCTCAATCTCGTAGGTCTCGCCCAGTTCAAATGAATCAGGTACATCGACCGCATCAACCCCAACATAGCCATAAACTACATTGGGACGATTATCGTCGTCCAGACTGCATCCTGCGAGCCCTACGACCATCAATAAAATCAAAAATACTTTTCTACTCATATTACCAAGATGCTAGATCATGCAAATGGTTGCGTTTGGAAACAAAAAAACACTCCAAAAGAGTGTTTTAAGCATTTTAAATCCCTTAAACTACTAAGATTCAACAGCTTTCATAGCTTCTGCTATTTTCTTGTCCAGTTCATCCATTAGATCTGGATTGTCTTTTAAAATAGCTTTCACCGCATCACGTCCCTGACCCAGCTTAGTATCCTCATAAGAGAACCAAGATCCTGCTTTGTTGATGATCTCATAATTTACACCTAAGTCGATGATCTCACCTAGTTTTGAGACTCCTTCACCGTACATGATATCAAACTCTGCCGTGCGGAATGGCGGTGCCACCTTGTTTTTGACAATCTTAACCCGTGTTTTGTTACCTAAAACATTTCCAGAGCTGTCCTTGATCTGGGTTGATCTTCTTATGTCCAATCTTACGGATGCATAAAACTTCAGTGCGTTACCACCTGTAGTAGTTTCTGGATTTCCAAACATTACTCCTATCTTTTCACGTAACTGGTTGATGAATATCACCGTACAGTTTGTCTTTGAAATAGTAGCAGTCATTTTACGTAAAGCCTGAGACATCAACCTCGCATGGAGCCCCATTTTACTGTCTCCCATCTCCCCTTCTATCTCACTCTTAGGAGTCAGGGCTGCAACAGAGTCGATTACTATAATATCTATAGCGCCCGATCTAATAAGGTTTTCAGCAATCTCGAGCGCTTGTTCACCATTGTCAGGCTGTGAAATGATGAGATTATCAAGATCGATACCTAATTTCTCTGCGTAGAAACGATCAAAAGCGTGCTCTGCATCGATAAATGCAGCAATACCTCCTTCCTTTTGGCATTCTGCGATCGCGTGAAGTGTGAGTGTGGTTTTACCAGACGATTCTGGACCATAAATCTCTACAACTCTACCTCTAGGGTAACCCCCTACGCCCAAAGCTGCATCAAGAGCTAAGGACCCAGTAGAAATGGAATCTACATCAACAACTTGACGATCCCCCATCTTCATTACGGTTCCTTTACCGTAGGCCTTATCAAGCTTATCTAATGTGAGTTTAAGAGCCTTTTGTTTTGCTGCTTTTTCCTTATCGTCTGCCATCTTTTAAATTTTACGTAAAAATAATAATCCCTAGCTTTTATATCTTCTAGTTGTACGATAAAGTACTAACAATTCCGCTTTCGCGAAAGCGTAACAAAAAAGGGCTACCCTGATAGTAACCCTAATTTTTGAGAGTCAAATCCAAAGATTAGCCCTTAATAAATTTCAATGTATGGGATTCCTCTCCACTACTTACTTTCACAAAGTACATTCCCTGAGCTAAGTTGTCAACATTAATTAGCTCTAATCTTGATCCAGATTCAAAACTGTTCGCAGAAATTAATTTGCCCATATTATCAAAAATTTGTGCGTCAATTTGATTATTCAAATTACTGATGTCCATATAGATGCTGCCTGTTTCAGCTGGATTAGGGTAAATTGATATTGAATTTTCCAATGAGGCTGCCTCTACACTAGCTGTTGCATCAATTATAAATTGACCTATGTGAAAATCCAAATCAATTCCTATGTCATCTACATCACCATCAGTAGCGTAAAACGCAAATTGTGTCAAACCGTTATAAGCAGAAATATTATAGCTGCTACGAGATCCCGTTGAAAGTGGTCTGTTATTTACATCCCAAAGATCTAAAACGGTCCAGGAGTTACCACCATCTTCTGTTACCAACAAATAAATCTGGTCATCACTCCCCATATTACTAGTATTGGACTCAAAAGAAGTACCATTGATTTGATAACTCGTCACAGCTACATCTACGGTAAGAAAATCATTATCTGAACCTGATAAATCATAAATCTCTGACATGAGCCATTCATTATCATCAGATTGATATAGTCTAATAGCGTTACTAGGAATAACTGTACCTGAAATATCAGTATAAGATCTTCCTCCTCTCCAGTCTGAGTTCCCTGTGTTTACCGGACCTGTAGATAAATCACCCGAGGGCGATTCTGACCAGCAATCATTTGGAATATGATTAGCAAAATCTATGTTTACGGGATAAGAAGATGCGATATCATTACATCTAGTAGTAAAAACTACGGGAAAAGACCAATCACCAAAATCACCAGTAGAACACTGCTCTCTGACATAAAGATCATAAGTTGTATGCGGGTCAAGAGCGGGTCCCGTAGTAGATCCATTACCTATGGTAAAGGTAGCATTTGGGAAATTTTGAGGTAGCGATGGGTCGGTCAAATCTGCTGTGGGTGCTGATGGGAATCCTTGCAGTCGAGGAGTCACTGCATATTGAAAGTCACCATTTGAGAATTCGTTCCCACTATCAAAATTTATAGTTGCTGAGGTACTGGTTACATCTGTAACCACCAAATTTGATATATCAAAACAAGTAGGTGGAAGAGCTACAGAAAAGTTATCGATATGAAAGTCGTAATCCTGCCCTTCATCAATACTCCCACTGGATGCGTAAAATGCAAATCTAACCTGAGACTGGCCATTAAGGTTAACAAGCTCATTAAAGTAAATTTCTCCTAACTCATCTGGCTGATTAGTATTGTTCCATGTCTTTAAAGCATTCCAAGTTGTACCATCTAAAGAATAGGCTAGAATGACCTCATCATCAGAATCCATCTGATCTGCAGATGTAGTGTCAAAATTAGTTAAGGCAACATCAACTAGAAGTTCATAACCACCAGCAGAGAGGTCAAATGTAGGAGTCAATAACCAGTCACTCACGCCAAGATCTCTAATATTAATATTAACAGCACCTAATCCCGCGTCAAGTTCATGAGCAAACTCTTCTTGAGTCCAGTCTGACAGTCCTAAAAACATGGGCCCATTGGTAAGACTACCTTCGTCTGCTTCTTCCCAGCAATTAGGTAAATAGTTATCAAAAGTTTCAAAATAATCCGGTACGATAGGATTGTTGCAGTTCTGAGCATATACACTTAAGGTACTAATAATCAGAATATAGGTAAGTATTTTTGTAGCCATTTATCGGAATTTTAGTACTCAAAATTACCCACATATCAATGTCAAAAATGTTAGGTAAATACCAAAATGACATTTACTAACAAAAGTTTATCAGTAAATACCTTCAAATGATAATTAATGCCAATAAAAAAGGGGATGATTTTCATCATCCCCTTTCTGTTATTAATAGTTAGAATTACTCTTTTAAGAATTTAATGGTTTGTTGCTTACCACCGGCATCAACCGTGATAAAGTACATTCCATCACTTAAAGTACTCATTCCATCTAATTCAATAGTAGATGAAGATCTCATGTTCTCTCTGCGAACCATTTGACCAAGTGCATTGTGAATCATAATATTCACGTCTCCTGTTACATTAGTTCCCATATCAAGGTTCAAGATATCTCCTGACACCGGGTTAGGATACAAACTGATTTTAGAAGCTTGGTCAAGACCAGGAGTGCTAGCAGTTGTATCAATTCTGAAATCGTCGATAGCAACATCTCCATAGAAGGCATCTCCAGCAGCATTAACTGTAATTTCACTTAAGAATCTAACAATTATTTGCTGACCTGAAAATCCAGATAAATCAATACTCCTAAGTTGCCATGGGTCTGCACTAGAGGTTTGCTGTTCTCCAACTAACTGATCCACTTGAGTAAATGTGGAACCGCCATCTGTCGACACTTCAGTAGTTAAAGAGACTATGGTTTCTCCGTACATGTGATATTGGAATGATAGCTCTGGATTTGAAAGTGCACCAAGATCTATCAAGGGGCTATTAACTATTGCTATGTCACCATCTCCAGCAGGGAGAGAGGCCTCAGAATACATGAATGCAGAACCGCTAAATGCTCCAGATGGACCAGTACTTCCAGAAGTTGTACCTCCATTAGTATCTATTTGCCATTCAAAATCATTAGGTAAGTTTTGTGACCAACAATTTTGTTCAGTAAATTCTGTATCAGCAGCAAAGTTTTCAAAATCAGTAAAATAAGGAGCAGGAATAGCAGCACATTCTGTATTAAAACTTACAGCTGTAAAATTATAAATACTTGCATCACCAGCTCCACATATTTCTCTAACATATAGGTCATAGGCAGTTGAGGAGTTTAACGCCGGTCCAGTGGTAACACCATCACCTATAGTGAATGAATAACTTCCATTTGTTACAGCAGGATCTGAAATAGCGATACCGGAACCAGTAGGCGCTGGATCACCAGCAGGCACAACTTGATATTCAAAATTACCTGATGAGTTCATATTCCCAGAATCAAATGAGATATCAGCAGTAGTCGTGGTCGTTCCTGATACCACTAGATTTGAAATCTCAAAACAACTCGGTGGAGTTCTAACTTGGAAGTTGTCTACATAAAAGTTCACATCTCCACCAGAGGTTGGACCCTCAGTAGCTAAGAATGCAAACTTCACACTTGAGCTTGTAGAAGTAATTGGAAGGTTAACTACATCACCTGTATTGCTAGGCACATTGTTTTCATCCCATACTATCAGTTCAGTCCAAGGACCACCATTTTCACTCATGAGAAATTGAACTTGATCATCTGGATTAATAACATCAGGACCGGTTCCAGACCACGGTGTTAATGCAACATCAAAGTTGACCTCATATCCTCCAGCTGATAAATCAAATTCTGGAGTGATTAACCACTCCACATCATTTGTTAACCAAATTTCAATACGAGCAGATCCTGAGGTTCCATTATTTGCAAATCCATCTGCAATCCAGTTAGAGGTTGAAGTACTAGGATCTGGTCCATTAGCAAGATCACCATCACCAGCCTCTGACCAACAAAGAGGAACATAGTTGTCAAAATTCTCTGCGTAATCTGGAGTTATGGCCACACATGCTGTGTCGAAGTTAACAGGACCTGTCCAGTCACTGAAATCACCACCACCACAGTCAGCTCTTACATAGACATCATATGAACTAGATGGCATTAATGTATTAACCGTGAAAGGGCTTGAAGTCACACCAGTAATGATGTTGGCACCTGTTTGAGGCTGCCCAGCATCAACGATCTCAATCTCAAAGAGATTTTGAGAAGAATCCCCTAAATTCCATTCTACATCTCCACCACTTGAAGTGATATTAGTTACATCAAGATCAGTTACTGGTAGACATGAGGGAGCTTCTTGAACACAAATGTCGGAAGTGCCTGAAGTGGCTCCGTCTT
Source organism: Nonlabens spongiae (assembly GCF_002117125.1). Classification (NCBI taxonomy): domain Bacteria; kingdom Pseudomonadati; phylum Bacteroidota; class Flavobacteriia; order Flavobacteriales; family Flavobacteriaceae; genus Nonlabens; species Nonlabens spongiae. The sequence continues at coordinate 2,412,436 of NZ_CP019344.1, read as the reverse complement.
TCCAAAGTGCCATTTTATACACTGCACCAGGAATTAATCCTGAGATGATTCCAGTAGTATTTCTCGCAGTTGCTGAACAGAGAACTTCTGTTCCTCCACAACTTTCAAATAGCGCATACTCCATAGTGGCTCCTGTCATATTTACAATGACTCCACCATTAGCCGGTACCACAAAATCTATAAATACACCTGTATTAACACCTACCGTATCACAGCCAGCTACATTAGTCCCTATATCTACAGCAGTTGAGAAATCAACCGTATAAGGAGTTGCGGTTGCGCAGTCAGGTTCTACTGTCATTCTAATTGCAGCTGCGCAAGATTCACCTGGACCTACTTGAGTATATTGCAATGGCCCTGCCATCATGCTTACGTCAGTTCCAGCATTGGCTGGATCACAATCTCCAGTAACATAGAAATCATAGCTATCACCTACTACTAAACCAGTAGCCATAAAACTGTTTGTCGTAACCGTTCCTGATTGAAGTACGTCAGCTGGAACGCTTGGATCCCCACCTGGTACTGTAACCACAACATCAAACGAAGTTTGATTTGAAGAACCTGGAGTCCATATAAAATCTGCCGTTGTAGGAGTTACGTTAGTTATTCCTAAGTCAATCGGAGTAGGACAAGAAGGTCCATCTTCAATACAGATATTAGTACTGGTTAGAGCTCCAGAGTCATCCCAAACCACCAACTTATAATCATCTCTAAAGTTTAGCTGACCAACTTCTAATTGCGTTCCCCCTGTTAAAGTTCCACATGCAAATTCAACATTTGCATTTCCAGAGCCGTCCACTGTAAATAATGCATATTGAACATCTTCTGAAGAGTTTAAATAAACTGCCGAAGTATTTCTATTAGGTCTGAATTGATACCAAGCGCCTCTATTTTCAGCAAATGCCGATGCACAAGATGCAACATCTCCTAAATCAATAGCATTAGTAAAATCAAGTACTGTTTGAGTAGTAGCATCACAAGTAGTTTCTACTGTCAGACCTATGGAAGTGTCAGCTGTATCACCTGGACCTGGAGTTCTGAAGCTTACTGGTCCCACAAATGCACTGTTAGAAGACCCACAATCAGCTCTCAAGTAAACATCATAACGAGTTCCAGGTGTAAGTGTGCTATCTGTATAAGGATTTGTCGTTACATCATTAATTGTAGGACTTGTAGGGGCAGTTGCACCTTCTGGTACGATGGCAAGATCCCATTGTGTCTCACCGCTTAATCCTGCTGTCCAAGAAAATTCTGCTGAAGTGCCATCAATAACAGTCACAGCTAAATCTGATGGATTTTCACAAGCAGGACGAGCTACACAATTGAATAAAACTTCAAAACCAGCACCTACTATGGAGATGTCAGAGTCTAATACTAGAGTTAAAGCACCATCGGCATTAGTAGCCGTATAAATGATCGGAGAATCCCCAGCAGATACATCTACATTAGGTACGTCACCATCAATTAGCGGTGCATTAGTATCCAAACCATCATAGATTAATATTTCATCACAGCATGTCTCCAAGTCAACTAGCTGAAATTCAAGCTGAGCTAAGTCATTTACAGAATTTGGTATGAAAACATATGTTTCTACTGACGTAATTGAATAATCTCCACTTGGTCCTCCAGAATCATAAACTGTATCACCACAGCTGGCAGAAGTTGTAAAAGACTCTGGCCCTGCAGCATCACTTATGTCATTATTGCCACAATCAGCATAAACGTAAATATCGTATTGCGTATTTGAAGACAATCCTGATTTTGTAAATCCAGAAACAACATTAATATCTGTAGGAGTTCCTGTAGGAGGAGTTCCTGCAGTTACTACTTCAACATTATATCCTACAGGTGTAGTACCTTGTGTAGGCGCAGTCCAAGAAAGGTCAGCCGTTGTTTGTGTAACATTTGCAACATCAAGATCTGTAGGTACAAAACAGGTAGGACCTTCTTCAATACAAATATCAGTGGTACTACTATTTGTACCATCAACCCACATCGCCATTTTGTAGTTTGTGTTGGCCATTAAGCCAGAGATAATATGACTAGAAGATGAAGATTCACAAGCTACTTCAGTTCCTCCACAAGCATCCAATATCTGGATTTCCATTGCCACCGAAGTATTGATAGTAATGGTAGTTACGGTACCTGTAGTAAATTCAAACCAGCCACCAGTATTTACACCTGCGGTATCACATCCACTAATTGGACCAAGATCACCTGCAGCTGCCAGATCAAGTGAATAAGGCGTTGCTGTTGCGCAATCTGCTTCTACTGTTAAGGTTTGAGCTGTAGCACAGTTGTCTAACGGACCATCCGTTCTAAACTGGAAAGGCCCACCAAAAGTACTGGTATCACCACCACCACAATTAGCTCTCACATAATATTCATAAACTGTTGCTGGTGTTAATCCAGTTAAAGGATAAGGGTTGTTAACACCATTGAACTGTGGAGTTCCAGTAACTGTTTGACCAGCTGTAATATTTACTACCTCAATATCCCACGCAGTTTCTCCACTTCCACCAGAAGTCCAGCTTAAATCTGCTGTAGTATCCGTAACGTTTGCAGCGTCAAGAGCAGTAGGTTCTAGACAAGTGGGACCTGCTTGAAGGCATATGTCTGTAGTGACTGTAGGAGTACCATCTTTCCATACCATTAATTTGTAATTATTACCAGGCGTTAATCCAGTTATAATCCCAGAGTCAGTTGTTGCTGAACTTACACACTCTAATTGCGTACCTCCACAACCATCAAATAATGCGAATTCTACAGTAGTACCTGTTGATGTCATAACGATTGAAGCAGATGCTGGTGCGGTAAAATCAAACCATTTTCCTGTGTTTGTTCCGACAGCATCACAAGTCGCAGAAGATGTTCCCAGATCCACGGAATTAGCAAAATCTAGATTATAGACAGTACTACAATCTCCAAAAGCATTAACCGTTAAGGCAATAGGTTCTGCACATGCATCACCAGGTCCTGGCACTCTAAAAGTCGCTGGTTGACTATTGAAGCTTATGTCTGTAGCACTACAAACGGCACGTACGTAAGCCTCATAAATTGTTCCCGGAACTAAACCACTATTTATTGTTGTAGAAGTAGTCGTTAAATTACCTACAGTAACTGTACCATTAGGCGATGTGCCTTGTTCAACAATCTCTACCTCCCACTCCGTTTCACTAGAAGTCCAGCTTAAGTCTACCGAAGTACCAGTAACATTGTCTGCTGTAACAGCAGAAGGACTTACACATGTAGGAAGCTCACGTACGACAACATTGTCAATACCAGCTCCCCAAATTGAAGTTCCTGCTGCATCATCATCATATCTAAAACGAACTTGAAAATTTGCGTTGGAGTATTGAGTAATGTCAGTAAATCCTAAAGATCCAACTTCATCAACGGTTGTGGTGAAAATATTTACCCAAGCTGTACCGTCAAATACATCAGCATCGAGATCTCCATCACCAGCAAAATCTTGTAAGGCATAATCAAAGTTGATTTCTATACCATTTACTAATGGTGTAGTGTCTACAATCGGACTTAAAAGAAATGCTTCATCTAGTCCAGCTGCACCATTTGCATCAGGATTGATTATCGCAGCATTTGTCGCAAAGTCTGCTCCGGTAGGCATATCACCCGAACCAAATTCCCAGTTTGCAGTACCAGCTACTTGCTGGGTAGTCCATCCCGCGGGAATTGCGCTTCCATTGAAGTCTTCATTTATGATTTGCCCTGTTGCCAGATAGGCGGTGCAAATCATCATACAATAGAGTAATCTAATTTTCATATAAGAGAGATTTAAGTTTAACGTTAGGATTTTAAGATGCTGAATGTAAGTATTTCATTAAACTTTTATTAACTAGCTATTAACTATTAGATAAAATACATATTCCATCGTTAAAGTGTTTCTATTACCACTTTTGGTTACTTATGAGAACAAACTATCTTTGTCGCCTCAAATCTTAATTACATATAGCATGCAACTGTATAATAAATTAAGTGCTGAAGAACGTAGAGAATTAATAAGGGAATCAGGTAAGGAGCGCCTTACTATTTCCTTCTATCAGTATACGCACTTAGGTAATCCAGAACTTTTTAGAAACCATCTTTTTATTGCTTTTGATCAATTAGAAGTTTTAGGCCGTATTTATGTCGCTCATGAAGGTATCAATGCCCAGCTTTCCATACCAGCTGATCGCTTTGAAGAATTCAAAGAATTTTTAGACGGAATACATTTCCTTAAAAATGTTCGTCTCAACATAGCACGAGAACAAGATGATGAGAGTTTCCTAAAACTTAAAGTCAAAGTAAGACCTAAAATTGTCGCTGATGGTCTTGACGATTCCACCTTTGATGTGACCAATAAAGGTAAACACGTAGATGCGATGGAGTTCAATAATCTTATCGACGATCCAGATACCATACTGGTAGATATGCGCAACCACTACGAAACTGAAATCGGTCATTTTAAAAATGCCTGGACGCCTGATGTAGACACCTTTCGCGAAAGCTTACCTATCATTGAAAAGGAAATTGAAGAACATAAATCTAGGAAAAAACTGGTTATGTACTGTACCGGTGGTATACGATGTGAGAAAGCTAGTGCTTACTACAAGCACCGCGGTTTTGAAAATGTATATCAGCTTGAAGGGGGAATTATTGAATACCACAGACAGGTGACTGAAAAGGGTCTTGAAAATAAATTCAGAGGTAAAAACTTCGTCTTTGATCACCGTCTTTCAGAACGCATAGGGGATGAGGTTATAGCAAACTGTCACCAGTGTGGCGCTCCATGCGATACTCATACAAACTGTGAGAACGATGCTTGCCATTTACTTTTCATACAGTGTGAGGAATGTAAAAAACAATATGATAGTTGTTGCAGCAACGAGTGTCAGGATATCATAAAACTACCCGCTGAAGAACAAAAGAGATTGCGCGCCGGGTATTATAACAGCAATAACATATTTAAAAAGGGAAGATCTGAAAAACTTAAATTTAAGAAACACTAATTTTCCCTCTATATATCAAGGACAGTCGATTGTGTTTTTCAAGTAATTCCTCGTCCTTAATATATAGTCTTAATAAATCTATAGTATTTACAAGTTGCTCGTCGGTCAAATTCTTATAAGCTGGCGAGCTTATTTGTTTATTCCATTGCTCATGTAGAGTATTATCTAGTGCTATGCGCCAGTAACAGTGGTTTTGGAAACTTTTATTGGGATAATACGTCGACAACACGTTCCCTAGATTTATATATTCCTGTTCAAGTTCCTTTCTGTTCATGAATTTGATAATTCCGCTTTCGCGAAAGCGAGAACAAATACAACTTACTAACGAGAAATTTTTCCTACCCTGCGTTCATGCCTACCACCTGCAAAATCAGTATCTAAAAAAGTTTCCACCATACTAACAGCCTGTGGAATTGATGTAAATCGTGCAGGTATGCAAATAACATTGGCATTATTGTGTTCTCTAGAAAGTTCTGCAATCTCCTTGTTCCAGCATACAGCTCCACGTACTTCAGAGTACTTATTTACTGTCATGGAAACTCCTTGAGCGCTACCACATATAACTACGCCTAGATCAGCAACTCCATTTTCTACATCTTGAGCCACAAGATGAGCAAAATCTGGATAATCTACACTTTCAGAAGAATCAGTACCATGATTGTTTACTTGATAGCCTCTTTTTTCTAACGTCTCTACAATAGCTTTTTTGTAATCTGGACCGGCGTGATCATTACCTAGACTTATCTTCATAAGTTTTGCTTTTTCACAAAAGTAATGGGTTTGAACGGTAAAACTAGGTTATTAACAACTCATACTTTTTACATTTTATGAGTAGCCGATAAGGTGTGAATAAGTGATCATAAAAAAGATTTTGAATATTGAAAGCTTTTTACCATTGATCAAATCTTTAAGATCACCAAAAAATAACTCACTTATTTGAAAAAAAGTTATGAGGTAGTTTCACACTGTAATTAACATGACCAGATCATGATGCTTCTGAACAATCTACTGTGAATAGAAGAATTGAATAACTGTTGAGAAACTCAAGGTAAAAATGATAATAATCTACTTTACAGTGATATAACATTGAGATAACATGTCAATAAAATTGGATAACTTCAATTCTTAAAGAAATCCAAATTTTTCACCGAGATTTTTTACCGCAATTCACAGCATATCATAATCATCATTTTATTTTTTTTAAAAAAGAAGAAAAGAAATTATGTGTTTATAAGTGTTGATAACGATAACACCTAGCAAGTAATCAAAAGCAATTATGCTTTCAAATTTTGTAAGGCTATTTAAAATTGAATAGGGAGTAAAACTTAAGCCATCGCAGTTATAGCGCTGGAAGGTAGCTCATCGAGAGCTGCACTTGAATTGCTGAGAATATCTCGGGTAAGAATATACAAAACCAGAATGCCCACGGCAAAAATGACCATGAACAAAAGTGTCGTGTAGTAGGAATTTTTAACCTTCATAGCAATCTATCTAAAGGACGAGATAACGGCTACAAAGTTATACTATTTTCTTAATACTGTGTTAACGAGATGTTTTCTTTGCGTTATTGAATTTTGATATGGTCATAAGTAAATCTAATTGAAATTCTTAAGCTTTCCTATTAAGGTGTTTTATCAGGTTTCTTTCCTGTAACTTTGATTCATATGAAAAAAAAGAAAAATAGAAAGTCTAAGACTAAGTTCAAGAACCTCTCCCAGAGTGTACTTAACGTTTTAAAACAAGATCCAAATAAGAATTTCAACTATAAACAGGTCTGTGGCAAGCTATCGATCACAGATTCCAGTGGCCGGAACCAAGTAATAAAAAAGTTACACCAGCTCAAAGCGAAAGGCAAAATTGAAGAAGTTGATCGAGGTAAGTTCAAGATCATTAAAGCCATCGATTATTACACCGGTACTATAGATATAAGTTCTCGTGGTACTGGTTACGTCATCACAAACGAGCTCCAGGAAGATATCATGGTCCCTAAACGTAGTGTAGGCCAGGCATTGCATGGCGATGAAGTAGAAGTATATGTGTACCACCGCCGCAGGGGACAGCAACCAGAGGGAGAGATCACTAAGGTAATTAAGCGCAACAAGACAGAATTTGTTGGTGAGATCGAGGTGCTTGAAAAATTTGCATTTGTTAAAGTAACCGACCCTAAAATCACTACAGATTTCTTTATTCCCGGTCGTCAGATCAATGGTGCCAAAGATGGTCAAGTGGTACTTGTAGAATTTGTGGAATGGAATGACAAACAAGACTCGCCTAATGGTCGCGTTAAAGAGATACTGGGTGATCCGGGTGAACATGACACAGAGATTCATGCAATTTTAGCTCAGTACGGTCTACCTTATGAATTTCCAGAGCGGGTGGAGGAGTTTACCCAGAAACTGGACAAGACTATTTCAGAAAAAGAGATCAGCAAGCGTCGTGACATGCGTGATACACTCACTTATACCATAGATCCGGCTGATGCAAAAGATTTTGACGACGCACTTTCTTTCAAAAAGTTGGAAAATGGTCGTTACGAAATTGGGATTCACATTGCTGATGTTTCTCATTATGTTCAGCCTGACACACCTCTGGATGAGGAAGCTTATGAGCGAGCTACTTCCGTTTATCTGGTAGATCGTGTGGTTCCCATGCTGCCTGAGGTACTATCAAATGGCGTTTGTAGTTTGAATCCGCATGAGGATAAGTTGTGTTTTTCTGCGGTTTTTGAAATGGATGAAAAATGTAAGGTTCATAAAGAATGGTTCGGCCGCACGGTGATCCATTCAGACCAGCGGTTTGCCTATGAAGAAGCGCAACATATCATAGAAACTCAAGAGGGAATTATTCCTGAAGAGATCTCGCTTTCGCGAAAGCGTACCACCATAAAACCCGAGATCGTAGAAGCTACTTTAAAACTAGACGAGCTGGCCAAAAAAATGCGCTCGCAACGCATGCGTGACGGAGCCTTGAGTTTCGATAAAACTGAGGTTAAATTCACACTCAATGAAAATGCAGAACCTACCGGAGTCTACTTTAAGACCAGCAAGGACGCCAATAAGTTGATTGAAGAATTCATGTTATTGGCAAATCGTAAAGTGGCTGCTTTTATCGGAAAACAGTCGCCAAAGAAAACTTTTGTCTATCGTATCCACGACGAGCCAAATGACGAGAAATTGAGTGCACTGGCCAAGGTGGTAACAAAATTTGGTCACAGACTTGACTTACGAGATCGCAAAACGGTTACGAAGTCCTTAAATAAGTTATTGAAAGACGTTCAAGGGAATAAAGAGCAAAACATGGTGGACACGCTTGCGATCAGAACCATGTCTAAAGCTGAGTATTCTACTCAAAACATTGGACATTACGGGCTGGCGTTTGATTACTATTCTCATTTCACCAGTCCCATTAGACGTTATCCAGACGTTATGGTGCATAGACTACTGCAACATTATTTGGACGGTGGTAAAAGCCGCAGTGAAGAGGAATATGAAGAGAAATGCCATCATTCCACAAACATGGAAATCCTTGCTACTAAGGCTGAGCGTGACTCGATCAAGTACATGCAGATCAAGTTCATGAAAGACCACGCCGACGAGGATTTCCTAGGTGTAATTTCTGGTGTGACAGATTGGGGAATTTACGTGGAGATCATTTCTAACAAATGTGAGGGAATGGTACGACTGGGTGATCTGGATGATGATAGCTATGAGTACGTAGAAGAGGACTTTGCCGTAGTAGGCCGTCGTACAAAAAATACCTACACTCTAGGAGATGAGGTCTATGTACGCGTCAAAAATGCAGATTTAGTAAAGAAACATCTTGATTTCTGGATGGTGGGGAAACCAGACTAGTGCTAGATTATTGTTATTGAAAGAAATACATTTACTTTTGCACTTATGAAGTCAATCATCGAAGAACATTTAGTAATTCTTCATTCACTTTTATTTCTATTGAACAGGGCTGAAAAACCTATTGGCAGACACAAACTTTTTAAGATGATGTACTTTGCTGAGAAGAAAAGTTTAGCCACGTATGGTAGACCATTGACTACAGATCGGTATGTAGCTATGAAGTATGGTCCTGTTCCCTCAATAGCTTATCGCTTTATCCAAACCTTAGAAGGAAACGACAATTATATGTCAGATTATATACCTTTTCTTTCTTCTCATTTAGAGTTAATGAATGACCATAAGGTATCGGCAAAGTCTCATTATGATCCTGATGAATTATCACAATCTGATATTCAGTTCCTAGAAGAGAGTTTTGATGAAAATTATCACCTTAGCTTTACTGAACTTACAGAAAAATCTCATGATTTAGCTTGGAATTCTGCTGACAAAAATACTAACATGAGTACTTATGAAATAGCAAAGGCAGCGGGTGCAACCGATGATACTATCTCGTATTTATTAGAATTTTTAGAATTACAAAAAAGCAGTCTGATTACTCGTGCATCTTAAAATAGGCATGGTTCTTAAGCTTTTTTTAGTGGATACAAATCCACCAAAATTGAAGTATCTTATTATCGTAGGCGTTGATAGATCATCGATATCTTGTGTATCTGTTCTAATCAATTCAAAACCGAATAGAAAAATCCATTGGCATGTAGATCTAATGGCTTTACAAGTTCCAATTTCAGCTTCTGATCATGACTTTTTAAACTATGATTCGTTTGTAGACTGTTCTAATTTAAGGCAAGAACAAATTTATGACCTTGAGTTAGAACTAAATTCAAATTTAGATGCGTACGTTGGAGATGTAACTCAGACATTTTTAGAAACTCTGAGAAATGCAATAAAGCATTCCAATACGATAAAAGGTAAATTGAAGAAGAAGTTTGGTTTCTATGATTCATGAAAACAAAAACCTGTCATAATTGCAAAGAAGAACATACCACACTTTATCGCATTCAGATACGAGTAGGGAAGGAGTGGATTTTTTGCTGTAAAACTTGCACGGAGAAATTCATGAATCTTCCAGAATATAGATATGGCGGTACTTGGAAAGGATATCGTCATTAAATTCAATTCCTGACGCAACCATTTTAATGTTACTGTATCTATTCTTTAGAATTACTCCCAGTCGATTCAGAATCTTAAAATTAACTATGCATGCATAGTTTTTGGCACGGGATTTGAAATGTATAATAACGAAGATTAAGAGTAATTTTCATAAAGTTTTTTGGTTGGTTAGTGGGAAAGCGGTGATTAGAAATAGTCATCGCTTTCTTTTTGTAACAATCCCAAGTTTTCAGCATCTTTAAGCCAAACTTACATTATGAAAAAGAGTTTATTCTTCCTATCATTAGTTTTTGCAGGTCTCGCTTTCGCGCAAGCGCAATCAAATAGAGAAATCGATCTTAAACCATTTCATACCATTAAGGTATTTGATCTCATAACGGTAAATCTTGTAAAATCAGAAACACCTAAAATTCTAATCAAAGGACGCGATGCTGATCAGGTAGAATTTATAGAAAAAGACGGAATGCTCAAAATACGCATGGAGACTGACATGATTTTTCACGGTGAGGATACTTTTGTTTATGTCTATTACACAGATTTAGAAATCATTGATGGGAATGAAGGCGCACAGATTTTATCAAACGAACTCATTGAACAGTCCAGACTTGAGATCAGGGTACAGGAGGGAGCAAGGGTAGAGGCGGGTCTCAAGGTAGAAAATCTTGAATTAAGAGCGGTAACTGGCGGTATTTTAGAACTCAAAGGGACTTCTCAACACCAAAATTTAATCGTCAACACTGGCGGTATTGCAGAAAATGAACGCCTAGAATCAGATCATGTTACAGTAAAGGTACAAGCAGGCGGCGAGGTAGAAGTATATGCTTCAAAATCTGTAGATGTTGCGGTAAGAGCTGGTGGTAATGTCACAGTTTACGGCAATCCTTCTCAAAGAAAGAAAAAGCGTTTTTTAGGTGGAAACATCGATTTTGTGGATTAAATAGATCTTCAGCAAATTTGTGAGTTGCTTTATGCTTTGCCTACCTTTGAGCAACAAGAGTTTCCTTAATGCTGGCAGACATTTTAAAAGCGATCCCCTTAGGTTTTATCATGGCCTTTTTGATAGGACCGGTATTTTTTGCATTACTCGAGACTGCTGCTATTAAAGGTTTTAGAGCTGCCTTGTCCCTTGATCTAGGTGTAATTCTAGCCGATATTATTTTTCTCCTGGTAGCCTATTTTATGACTGCCAGTATTTTGGACAAGCTTAAGGACGATCCCAGCCTCTTCATTTTTGGAGGATCCATACTGGCGATCTACGGTGTAATATCTTTTGTACGCACTAAAAAAACTTATCTAAAAGAGGTAGAAACTGAGGTGCTGGAAGTAAAAAAAACAAATTACGCCCAGCTGTTCATTAAAGGATTTCTGCTCAATTTTATAAATATTGGGGTTTTGGGCTTTTGGCTGGGACTTATAGTGGTTTTCAGTCCGCAGCTTGATAATGATGAAAGCCGTATAGTCATATTCTTTTCCACTGTTTTAGTTACCTATTTAGTTGTTGATATAGGTAAAGTTTTACTTGCCAAAAGTCTCAATAGATACCTAACCCCCTTTAGAATTTTCTGGTTGAAGCGCATCATCGCCATCATTATGGGAATATGTGGAGGTGTTCTTATTTTCAAAGGTGTATTCCCTGATGCCACAGATGAGCTGACTAAGGAAATCCATATCATGCCTGAGGTTGAACCTGTGGATCCTTCTCTAGAAGGACTGGATGAAATTAATCGGGAGGAGTCACAAAATCCAGAAAAATAAAAAACCCCTGTTTTCACAGAGGTTCATTTGAGGTACCAAGCGGATTCGAACCGCTGTACTAGGTTTTGCAGACCCATGCCTAGCCACTCGGCCATGGTACCTTGTAAGGAGCGCAAAAATAATAAAAATAGCCTATCTACCTTGCAAAAATTCAGGTTTATCACATTCTGTGGTATTGAGGATAATTTAAGCTTTTGATTAGGGCTTTCCCTGCGGTCAGGCTTTCGCTGCAAGTCCTCGTCCCGACACATCGGGACTGTGGGCTTTTCTCTCAATCCTTAACGCGATAAGAATTGCTTAATATTCATAGAGAATACGCGCGCCATTATTAGCAATATTCAAAAACACTTGGTTACCATCTACTTGTAAATTAGAGATATCAAAAGAAATTTCTTTTGAGATTATCGCTTGGCAAACTTCGATATTTCTCAGGGATAGCCTAATATCACGTTGAGGTGGAAATGATTCGGCGATGGTCTCAGAATCTATCAATTTCACCTCCCAACTGTTTCCATCACAACCACTGGAGCTGAAACTAATCTTTAAACAATCACCGTCTATAATCAATTCATCAATTGAAATCTGGTCTGCCGGTGCATTTTGGAATTGAGCATTGCTTAAAACAACATTCATGTCACAATTACTTGAAGTAGGACGCTGGTTGTCATCACCTTCTGAACAACCTACAAACGCAATACAAAGTGACATGAAAAAAAGTAGGTGTTTCATTTTGATAGCCTTTTGGTTATCAGTTAGATGCAGGATTTTTAAAAAGGTTGCGCTATTAACTCCAAAAACAACGGATCTTCTGATTTTTGACTTCAGATTTGTTAGGAACGATTTTGTTTCATCACGATCACGACACTTTCCACATCACCACCTATAGGAGGGTTAACTTTTGCCACTTTTACTTCGGCAGTTTGTACCATGGACTCTTCCTTAAAAATACGATTGAGAATGCGCTGCGCGACTTGTTCCAATAGTTTTGAGCGCACCGCCATTTCCTCTTTGATGATCCTATTGAGAGAAACGTAGTCTACGGTATCGCTTAGATTATCGGTTTGAGCGCTTTTGCTTAAGTCAGTTTCTACCTCGAGATCCACACGGTATTCACTTCCTATGAGTTCTTCTTCAGTAAGACAACCGTGATTGGTAAAGACACGTACGTTATTGAGTTGTATTTTATGCATGTTACAAAGATAAAAGCATGGAGACAAGCCATGAAATAAACCCTAAATTTGTCGCGTAAATTGATTGTGATGAGCGAGGAAAAAACTCCCAAAAATTTCATTGAAGAAATCATAGATGAAGACTTGAAAAATGGTCTGGCTGAGGATAAATTGAGATTCCGTTTTCCGCCAGAGCCTAATGGATATCTGCATATAGGTCACGCGAGTGCCATCTGTCTCAACTTTGGACTGGGTGAGAAGTACAATAAACCCGTAAACCTGAGATTTGATGATACAAATCCTGCAAAGGAAGAGGCAAAATATGTAGAAGCCATAAAAAAGGATGTAGAATGGTTGGGTTATAAATGGGATAACCTTTGCTATGCTTCAGATTATTTTCAAGAGCTTTATGACTGGGCGGTAGAAATGATCAAAAATGGAAAAGCTTATGTCGATTCACAAACCAGCGAGCAAATAGCTGAACAAAAGGGTTCCCTCACCGAACCAGGAACTGAAAGTCCTTACCGCGACCGCAGTGTTGAAGAGAATCTAGAATTGCTGGAGGGAATGAAAAATGGAAAGTATGGAGCCAGTGAGCATGTTCTGAGAGCTAAAATCGACATGAAGTCCAACAATCTACTCATGCGTGATCCCATTATGTACCGAGTAGTTAATAAAGCCCACCACCGCACGGGAGAAGATTGGAAAATCTATCCTATGTACGACTGGACTCACGGTGAGAGTGATTATCTGGAACAAATCTCTCATTCCTTCTGTACGCTAGAATTTTTGCCCCATAGAGAGCTTTATGATTGGTTCTTGGATCAAGTGGTAGATGAGAGTAAAGTACGCCCTAAACAGCGTGAATTTGCTCGTAGAAACGTTTCTCATACCGTAACCAGCAAGCGTAAGTTGCAAAGACTGGTAGAAGATGGTGTGGTTTCTGGCTGGGATGACCCTCGCATGACGACTATCTCTGGTTTGAGAAGACGCGGGTATACGGCTAATGCGATCAAAAACTTCGCAAAAAGCATCGGTATAGGTAAAAGGGACAATCTTGTGGATATGAATCACCTAGAATTCCATTTGCGCGATGATCTCAACAAAAATGCAAACAGGGTGATGTGTGTTCTTGATCCTGTGAAGCTGGTTATCACAAACTATCCTGAAGGTCAGGAGGAAATGCTCCAGGCAGAAAATAGTCAAGAGGATGAGTCTCGTGGTTATCGTGAAGTGCCATTTTCGAGGGAATTATACATAGAGCGTGATGACTTTAAGGAATCGGCAAATAAAAAATACTTCCGTTTAACCATAGGCAAGGAAGTGCGTTTAAAAAATGCATACATCATCAAAGGTGAAAGCTGTATCAAAGATGAGGATGGGAATATTACTGAAATCCACGCCACTTATGATCCAGATTCAAAAAGTGGTAGCGGTACAGAGGCCAGTATGCGCCGTGTTAAGGGAACCCTCCATTGGGTAAGTGCTCAACACGCTTTGCCTGTTGAAGTACGCCTTTATGATCGATTGTTTACAGTCCCATCTCCTGATACTGATAAGGAAAAGGATTTTATGGAATTCATTAATCCCGACTCTCTAGAAATCATTACAGCTTATGGAGAGCCATCACTTAAAAATCTACCAGTAGGAGAAACGGTGCAATTTCAGCGTTTGGGATACTTCTGCGTAGATCCAGATTCTACTGAGGATAAAATGGTTTTCAATCGCACGGTAACGTTGAGAGATACTTGGGCAAAGATTGAAGCAAATTAATAGTGTATTAAAGACCCGATTAAGGAGATACTGGATCGCGCTGCGCTTGACCAGTATGACAAGTTCAAAAAATGTAACTGTCACTCTGAACGCGATGGTAGGAGCGATTCAGAGTTTCATTATCGATGTCTCGATGCTTGTGATTATCCCGCTTTCGCGAAAGCGAGATTAACATCAACACAATAGTGTTATCAAATTGCAATACTCGGCTCATTTTAACATTATTTGGTAGATTGTTTCTTTTTTTAAGATTGAATTAATAGTAGTTTTTTTAAGGTTAACCTGTATTTAACGACAGCTGCGATCTATTAAAATATCTTTGTAGTCCATTTAAAGAAAGAATTATGTCTAAATCATCAAATGCTATAGTAGCGCTTGCGGCAGGAGCTGCAATAGGAGCTGCATTTGGTCTTCTTTACGCACCAGAAAGTGGGGAAAAGACCAGAAAAAAAATTAAGAAACAAGCTAAAAAAGCTCAGAGAGATATCGATGCCCAGGCTCGTAAAACCTACGCTGATGTATCAGAAAGGGTTAATCAGTTTTCCAATACTGCTAAGCACAAGGCGACAGACTGGAAAGGAACGGTAAGTGAGCGCATTGAGTCAGCACTTTCAAGCGCAAGCTACAAAGCTGACGACGCTATCGTCGCTCTTGAAGAAAAATTAGAGCAATTGCGTGAGCAAAATGCAAAATTACAGAAACCAAAATCAGTTAAGGATGCTGCTCAAACAACATCTGCATCTGTAAACGTATAAAACAGACTTCGTCTTGGGAAAAAGTATTACTGAAAATTTTACCGAATTTACAAATGCCACTCAAGACTACATTGAGTCTACCATTAACTACCATAAACTAGATCTTTATAAAAAGGGTACAAAAGGAGCTGTATCGATAAGCTACAACCTCGTTTTGGCCTTTTTTTTATTGATCGCCTTACTTTTCTTAAGTGTTGCTGGCAGTATTGTTATAGGAGAAGCTATAGGAAGTCTTGCAGGTGGATATGCAATAGTAGGTGGTTTCTATATCATCGTAACCATCGTATTAGCGTTTACGCTTAAGAGCAAACTAGAAACGCTTATTTTAAGAAAAACGAGTAAACAATTCTTCAATAATAATGAAGATTTAACCGTAACCCAGTATGAGGACTTATAGTAATTTTGAAGAGGTAGAGAGAGATCTTAAATACTTAAAACTTCAGCAAGAGGTTCATAAGGAGACCATGAAGCTCAATTTGAATGAAGTTAAGGAGAGTTTGAGCCCTATTTCTATTGTTACCAACATTATAGGTTCTATCGCTAAAAAGGCAGTTATTCTAAAGGCTGTAAATAAAATGGTGGGTTTAAAAGGAGGAAAATAAAATTAAATTGCTAGGAAAAAGGAAAATCCGCTGGTGAGCAATCACCAGCGGATTTTTTCATACTATCAATACGCGGTTACTATGCGTCAAAATCTTCGGTATCCTCGCTTTCTTCTAGATCAATTCTTGAGGTATCGATCCGTTTTCTGGGGCGTTCCTTTTTCTCTTTTTCAGCTCTTGCGCGCTTCATTTCTTCACCTATTTGAGCACTAGCGGTAAAGCTTGCAATCATGTTGTTGAGCATATCACTACCGGCCTGTGGACTGTTAGGTAGTAGAATCAAATTAGAACTTGTTTCTTCACCTAGAGATTGTAGAGTGTCATAATGTTGGGTTACCACAATAAGAGCACTTGCTTCTTGAGAGTTGATCCCCACATTATTCAATACGTCCACTGACTCTTCTAGACCTCTTGCAATCTCACGACGTTGATCAGCGATACCTTGACCTTGAAGTCTTTTTGATTCTGCCTCAGCGCGTGCTTTTGCAACGATTTTGATCCTTTCTGCTTCAGCTTCGTATTCTGCAGCGGTTTTTTCGCGTTCTGAGGCGTTAATACGGTTCATCGCTGCCTTTACCTGTACATCAGGATCAATGTCTGTTACAAGCGTTTTAATGATATCGTAACCGTAATCCAGCATGGCTTCGTTAAGTTCACGCTTTACAGCGATAGCGATGTCATCTTTTTTCTCAAAAACATAATCAAGCTTCATTTTAGGGACCTCTGCACGTACCACATCAAAAACATAAGACGTGATCTGATCATGCGGATTTTGAAGTCGGTAAAAGGCATCATACACCTTTGATCTGATTACCTCAAACTGAACAGAAACTTTCAGACGAACAAATACATCATCCTTAGTCTTAGTTTCAACAACCACATCGAGCTGTTGGATTTTAAGGTTGATTCTCCCAGCAACTCGATCTATTAAAGGAATCTTGAGCTGCAGGCCCGAGTGTCGCATACTCGTAAATTTACCGAAACGCTCCACCACCGCAGCCGTTTGTTGTTTGACGGTGAAAAAGGTTCCTAACAATAAAAAGAAGCCTAGAACCAACAATACTGGAACTATTAAATATCCTCCCATAATTTATAAATTAATGATTAGCAGTTTATAGGTGTGGAAGATATGAGAATTGTTACAAATTCAAACTCACTATAATGTGATTTGTCATTCTGAACGGCGCTCTGCGACGATTGAGAATCTCTTTTTAGTCTCCTAAAAATTTTGAGATTGAGTCATCTTATAGAGATTCTGAATATCTCGATGCTCTCGATTTAAGAGTGACAAGAAAATTTCAAAGTGACATTTACATTTCTAAGACAGCTCAGAAACAGCTTTTTTAATGCGATCTACCGTTTCATCTTTCCCTATCATGGACGCGATCTCAAATACATCAGGTCCCATGAGGCTTCCTACTAAAGACAATCGCAAAGGCATCATCACTTTACCAAAGCCCATATCTTGATCTTTGATCCAGCCTTTAACGAGATCTGCGTATTCTGTCGCGGTTTCCACCTCAGAATTTTCGATAAGTTCAGCAACTTGTGTCATGATTTCTCCTGTATCATCCTTCCAGCATTTTTTGACATTCTTTACATCATATTCAGATGGTGCTACAAAGAAAAATAAAGAGAGGTCAAACAAATCATCTACAAAGACGGCTCTTTCCTTTACTAATCCACAGACTGTGTCAACATATTCCTGAGAAGGGTAGGAGATGTCTTTAGCTTGTAACGCTTTCGCGAAAGCGGCACCTACAACAGCATCATCTTGCTGCACAAACCATTGCTGCTGAAACCACTTTGCCTTTTCAGGATCATACTTGGCTCCAGAACTATTTACTTTATCCAAGTTAAATGCCGAAACCAATTCATCCTGAGTAAAAATTTCTTGATCCGTTCCTGGATTCCAGCCTAAAAATGCTAGAATATTAACCATCGCTTCTGGTAAGAATCCATCTTCTCTGAATCCGCTGCTTTTCTCGCCTGATTTAGGATCTACCCAGTCCAGCGGAAAAACGGAGAAGCCCATTTTATCTCCATCGCGCTTGGAGAGTTTTCCTTTCCCTGTAGGTTTAAGAATAAGTGGCAGGTGCGCAAATTTAGGAGCGGTCCAACCAAAACTTTCATACAACAAAACGTGCAGCGCCATACTGGGCAGCCATTCCTCGCCACGTATCACGTGGGTGATTTCCATCTCGTGATCATCCACCACATTTGCCAAGTGATAGGTAGGCATGCCGTCGCTTTTAAAAAGCACCTTATCATCCAAAAGGCTGGTGTCGATCTCGATACCCTTACGTATCTCATCAAACATTCCCAGCATTTTAAGTTCAGGCTTGAAGCGTATAACGTAATCGTCTCCTGCTGAGATACGTTGATCTACCTCTTCTTGGGATAACGTCAGGGAGTTCTTAAACTCATCCCGATTTTTATGGTTGTAGATGAAGGTTTGTTTGTTTCCTTCGGCTTTTTTACGGGCTGCGTCCAGTTCTTCTGGAGTATCAAAAGCATAATAGGCAGCACCGTTCAAAATTAGCTTTTCAGCGTACTTACGGTAGCGATTTTTACGCTCGCTCTGACGGTAGGGGCCATATTCACCCTCACGTCCAGGACCTTCATCATAAGGAATGTTGCACCAGTCCAGAGCTTCCTTGATGTAATCTTCAGCTCCTTCTACATAGCGGTTTTGATCTGTATCCTCGATTCGTAAAACGAAGGTTCCGTTATATTTTTTAGCAAACAAATAATTGAAAAGTGCGGTTCTTACACCACCTATATGCAAAGGACCGGTAGGACTGGGAGCAAATCTTACACGTACGGGCTGACTCATAGCTATTTTATTTGCCGGCAAAGATAAAAAGACAGCTTGGGCTAATCGAGTAAGATGTTGTTAGAAAAACACTATATTTGACAAATATTGTCAAATAAATTTATGGAAAATTCTTTCGGTCAAATGATTCGATCTTTAAGAATCAATAAAGGTTTACTTCTTCGTGAAGCTTCTTCCTTATTAAATATTGATGTTGCTATTTTAAGTAAAATCGAAAATGGAAGGAGATCTGCACCATGGGATTTGATAAATAGAATAGCTGATCGGTATGCGGTGGAAATAAATGATTTAATCATAGCTTGGCATGTAGATAAAATATCAAAGCAGCTAAAAACAGAAAAAAATGCGACAGAGATTATCGATATTTTAAAGGTAAAATTTCAGGATGGAACAGCCTAAGTTAATGGATTTTCACCGATTTTTAGATGAAGCAGGTGATACCACATTTTATGGAAAAGGTAAAAGAAATATTATTGGATCTAACGGCGTTTCAAACGTTTTTATTTTAGGCATGGTGAAGATCAAAGACCCGTTAGATGAGGTGAGAGATAAAATCAATTCTCTTCAAAATAAAATAACTAATGATGAATTTTATCATGTTCCTAGTGTTGTGAAAAAGATTAAAAAAACTGGTTATTATTTGCACGCCACGGACGATATAGGAGAAATAAGAAAAGAGATGTTTGATTTAATGAAAACTATCAATTGTAGTTTTGAGGCTGTGGTAGGTAGAAAAAATATAGAACGATATGAGACTAAACACAAAGGCAAAGAAGAATATTTCTATGCAGACCTATTGTCTCATTTACTTAAAAATAAACTCACTAAACATCAAAAGCTTGTATTGCATATTTCTGAAAGAGGCAAAAGCACCAAAAATCATAATTTGGAATTAGCTTTCTTGAAAGCTAAACAGAGGTTTTCAAGAGTAAAAGGTAATACAGAGGTAAAAACTAACGTTGTTTTTAATGTAAATTATCCTACTAAAGACCCTTTATTAAATCTAGCAGACTATTACTGCTGGTCAGTTCAAAGGGTTTTTGAAAAAGGAGAAATGAGGTTTTATAATTTCCTGAGGGATCAGATTAGCCTTGTAGTTGATTTGTACGATACTGAAAATTACGGAGATTGGATGAACTACTACGATAATAAAAAGAATCCTTTAACTTCCAAAAATAAAATAAGCCCACCAAAACACTAATTTCAAGTATATGAAATAACGACATGGAGTCGACTTTCGTGTTTCGCAGACTTATTTTGCAAAGGTACAAAAACGGTACCTAAATTCTAATTAGGAATCGGCAATTAAACATAACCCTTCAAAAAGAAACCATCTCCCGTGGCACTCTCTTATTCACTAAAGAAAACCACAATGGTGGAAACAGTGCAATCACCATCATTGTAGGATAACCGTAAGGCAACTGCGGGCTGATCTCATGATGATCAAGTACTTGGAATTTTTTGCTCGCTCTAAAGTGATGGTCACTATGACGGGTGAGTTCGTAAAGGAGGATTCTACCAAGGGCATGATTGGAATTCCAACTATGAACAGGTCGCACCACTTCATACCGTCCAGATTTTTTCTTTTTGCGCTGCAATCCATAGTGCTCGAGATAATTGATAATCTCCAGCAGCGTGAAACCCACAATCGCCACCGCGATCAGCAACAAGCTGACCTGCCAACCAAAAATTAATCCAGCAATCAGTAAGTAATTGAACTGAATGATTTGATACCAGAACATGTCATTATTAAGAGAGAAAAACGATTGGTTTTGAGATTTGAGTATTTGTCTTTGAATCTTCCACGCATTGATGTACTGATTGGGAACGGATCGTAGCCAGAATGCATAGATATTTTCATTATATCGGGCGCTCGCAGGATCGTCCACCGTGGCAGCCTTCTGATGATGGCCGTAGTTATGCTCAATGTAAAAGTGCATGTAAAGACTGGGTAGCAATAATGCCTTGCCTAAAAACCGTTCCCAACTCTCTTGACGATGGCCTAGTTCATGCGCCACGTTAATGCCGTTACTACCAGTAACGATACCTAAAGAAAAGATCAAACCAATTGTTTCAGCTGTAGAGTAGGGTGAGAAAGCATAACTATAGATGCCGTAGAACAAAACACCATAGATAATAGGCAAGTTCAACCAAAGCAGCACATCAAAGAACTTGGTGCTTAGTTTCCTAGACCGTTCATCTTCTTCAAGATTATCTGTTACTTGAGGCATAACCAGTTCCAGCAGCGGCACTAAACCAAAAATGATTACGGGTGTCAGAAATAAAAACCCACCTTTTAAAGCAATCCCGATGATGCAGAAGACGGGAACCAGATAAGCGGTAAGGTATTTGAGGTCGTTTAGCACAGCGCAAGTTTAAGGAACAATCTAAAACAGAGTCAATAAAGATACATCCTATCCATTATATTTACATAACAGTTGTAATTGCATGACAGACTACCAGATCATAGAGCATAAACTCAAGAAGTTCATCAGCCGTTATTATCAGAACGAGTTGATCAAAGGCGTGATACTTTTTCTTGCCTTGGGCTTATTGTATTTTCTATTTACGGTGGTTTTGGAACATTTTATTTGGTTCAACAGCACGGGTAGATTGATTTTGCTGCTTTTGTTTGTAGGTGTACAGTTAGGTTTGCTCATAAAATTTATTGCTATCCCGCTGTTACGGTTGAATCGGTTGTTTTCTGGAATTGATTTCAGACAGGCGAGTTCCATGATCGGGAATCACTTTCCAGAGGTGAGCGATAAACTAACTAATATTCTACAATTACACGCTCAAGGTGGCGATAACGAACTCACCTGGGCGAGTATCAATCAAAAAAGCGCAGAACTCAAACCTATTCCCTTCAAACGAGCTATTGATTTTAAAAAGAACAGCTCTTATCTCAAATATTTGGCGATTCCCGTGATAATTGTCGCAGCTTTATTTTTCACGGGAAACAATGATGTGATCACCAGCAGCGCTACCCGTGTTGCAGACTACAAAACCGAGTACACTCCGCCAGCACCCTTTACTTTCAAGGTAATGAATGAACAGCTTCAAACGCTGGAGCAAAAGGATTTGAGAATGGACGTACAGGTAATAGGGGAGAAACTACCTGAAAATGTCAGCATTCACTATCAGGGTAAAACTTTTTACCTGAATCAAGAGGCGGCAGACCGCTACAGCTTTGTTTTTGAAAATCCTACTGAGAATTTTGAATTCTATCTTGAGGGCAACGAGGTACGCAGTACTGATTATCAAGTGACTGTGGGTGCTGTTCCTGTAATTGAAGACTTCCAACTCGTTCTGGACTATCCAGCGCATACGGGCAAAAAGGATGAGGTCGTGCGCAGCACCGGTAATGCTACGATACCGCAGGGAACGCGGGTGAGTTGGAAACTTTCGGCTCGCAACGCAACGGCTGTGGATTTTGTTGAGAAGGATACGGTCATTGCTTTTGATAGGGCTGGTGATGAGTTCGCTTTCGCGAAAGCGGTATTACAACCCACTCGTTACGCCATTTCTACCTCAAATGATAATATCAAAGATCACGAACGACTGTCTTTCAAGCTCGATGTAACCCGTGATGAATATCCCGAGATTGAAGTAGCCATGAAGCAAGACTCGATCGATACAAACATTATGTATTTCAAAGGTCAAGCGGCAGATGATTATGGTCTGCGCTCTATATCACTTATTTATTATAAACAAAATGATCAAGCCAGTAAGAAAAGATTGACGCTACGGTCTAACAAGGGGATTTTTGACCAATTCTTCTACACCTTTCCAGATCGGTTAGTGTTAGAGGGCGGCAACACCTATCAATTCTATTTTGAGGCAACTGATAATGATGTGGTAAATAATTTCAAAACCGCACGGTCTGAAGTATTTTCCTTCAGTAAGGTGGATAAAAGTGAGGAAGAGGACCAACTTTTTCAAAAACAACGAGAATCCCTTTCCAATATTGAGAATGCGCTGTCTGAGCAAGAAAAACAAGATCGACAGCTAGAAGAACTGGCCAAGGAACAGATCGAGAAGAAAAATAGAACTTATAACGACCAGAAGAAGCTCGAGAATGCTTTAAAAAATCAAGAAAAGCAAGAGCAACTCATGCGCCAGCAAATGGAGCGGGTTAAAGACAATCTTGAAAAATACAATGCTGAAGATGATCCCATGAAAAATGAGCTGAAGGATCGCATGGAGAAAAGCATAGAAGAAATCAAAGAAAATGAGGAGCTTCTCAAAGAACTTCAGAAATATCAGGATAAACTCAGCAAGGAAGAACTCAAGGATAAAATTGAGCAATCCCAGAAGAAGTCCAAGCAACAGAAGCGCACGCTAGAGCAATTACTGGAGCTCACAAAGCGCTATTATGTGGAGCAAAAGTTTGAGCAACTGGGCCGTAAACTCATGGACATTGCTGAGAAACAAGAACAGCAATCAGAGAAGGAGGGTTCAGATAACAAAAAAGAAGATCAAGATAAACTTAACGAAGAGTATAAGAAATGGGAAAAGGAACTTGAAGAACTAGGTAAGGAAAATGAGGACTTGAAAAAACCCATGGATCTAGAATTTGATCCGGAGGATGGTGACGAGATTAAGGAAGATCAACAGGGAGCTAGTGAAGATTTGCAAGAACAGAAGTCATCAGAAGCGGGCAAAAAACAGAAAAACGCTGCCAAAAAGATGAAAAAGCAAGCCCAAGCAATGGCAGCACAGTCGCAAAGCATGAGTATGCAGGGTCAGCAAGAAGATGCGGAAATGCTCAGACAGATTCTCGATAATCTTGTAACATTTTCTGTAGAACAAGAGAATCTTATAGAGGGAGTTCAAGAAATCACAAAGAGCAGTCCGAGTTTCGGAAAAAAATTGAGGGTTCAAAAGGATTTAGAAAAGGCTTTCAAGCATGTTGATGACAGCTTGTTTGCATTGGCTTCTCGTAATCCCAAAATCAGTCAAGATATCAATAAAGAGATTACTGATATTTATTATTATTTAGACAAAACCCTTGTTCAACTTGGTGAATTTGAAATGCAACAAGGTTCAGCCTCTCAACAGTTTGCCTTGAAAAGTGCCAATACGCTTGCTGCTATGCTTAGCAATTCATTAGATCAAATGAATAATGCCATGAGTATGTCCGGTCAGGGTATGGGTAAGCCCGGTCAGGGTCAAGGTGGCGGTTTCCAATTATCTGATATTATTCAAAAGCAGGAATCTCTTTCCAAGCAAGGAAAGGATGGGAAGAAGCCTGGTGAAGAAGGTGAAGCCGTGCAGCCTGGTAGTTCGGGTCAGCCCGGTCAGGAGGGAGAACAAGGACAGCAAGGACAATCTGGTCAGTCAGGACAATCTGGAATGTCCGGTCAGTCTGGTCAGAGTGGAGAAGATGGAGGTCAACAGGGCGAGAACGGAAAACAAGGTGGAAAGGACAGCCGCAACGGTTCGGGTAACGGTAGTGGTCAAGGAAATACAGATTCTGACGAGAATACCTACCGCGAGTCTGAAGAGGAAAGCGCCCGCATTTACGAGATCTATAAGCAACAACAAGAGTTGCGGAATCAGTTGGAAGATATGATCCGTAAAGAAGGTTTAGAAGGAAAAGTGGGTAACATCACGGACCGCATGAAAGATGTAGAGCGCAGATTGATCGATAGGGGCTATGACCGTGATGTGGAAAAGCGTATGATGCAGGTCACTCACGAATTATTGAAACTAAAAGATGCTGGATTGTTTCAGGGTAAAGAAGATCAGAGAGAAGCGGAACGTGGAAACGACAGCTTTTCAAATCCGATTAACAAGCTCAACGTTGATCCTGCTAAGTACTTTAATACCAAGGAGATTTTAAACCGCCAAGTATTACCTTTGCAGCCGCAATTTAAAGAGCGTGTAAAGGAATATTTTAAGGACGATGATTAGTTTTCACTATCAGAATGATTTTACTCATATTGATGCTAGGAATTATCGTCGTTGGTTATGTGAAGTAGCTTCAGTAGAAAATAATGTGATTCGAAAATTAGATTACATTTTTTGTTCAGATGACTATCTTTTAGAAATAAACCAGCAATTTCTTGATCACGACACTTACACAGATATCATCACTTTTGATTATTCCTCAGAAGGAATGCTTGAAGGTGAGATTTATATCAGCACAGATCGAGTAAAAGATAATGCTGCTGTGTTTGATGTGGATGAGTCTGATGAGTTGCGTCGCGTTATAGTTCATGGCTTGTTACACTTAATGGGTTATGGGGATAAAACTCTACACGAAAAGAATCTAATGCGCGAGAAGGAGAGTGAAATGATGCAAATGTTTCACGTGAAACAATAGCTATGTTTGAAAAGGAATATGATGTAATAGTAGTAGGAGCAGGTCACGCTGGTAGTGAGGCTGCTGCTGTTGCTGCCAATATGGGGGCCAAAACGCTTTTGGTTACCATGAATCTACAGAATATCGCACAGATGTCTTGCAATCCAGCAATGGGTGGAATCGCTAAGGGTCAGATTGTGCGAGAAATTGATGCGCTTGGCGGGTATTCAGGAATTGTAAGTGATAAGAGCGCTATTCAATTCAAAATGCTTAATAAATCTAAAGGTCCTGCAATGTGGTCGCCTAGGACTCAAAACGACCGCATGCGTTTTGCCGAAGAATGGAGACTGCAACTAGAATCTATCGAGAATCTTGATTTCTATCAAGAAATGTGTTCTGGATTAATTGTTGACGATAATAAGTTACTAGGTGTGCGCACTTCTTTAGGATTGGAAATAAGAAGTAAGGCGGTCATATTGACTAATGGAACCTTTTTAAATGGTTTGATCCATATAGGAGAAAAACAATTTGGAGGTGGTAGAGCCGGTGAAAGAGCTTCTACTGGAATCACAGAAGAATTAATTGCCCTTGGTTTTGAATCTGGCAGAATGAAGACGGGAACTCCTCCACGCGTTGATGGTAGATCTCTAGATTATTCTAAAATGATTCCGCAGCCTGGTGATGTTATTACTTCAAAATTTAGTTATTCTAGTATCACTACACCTTTGAGTCTGCAACGTGATTGTCACATGACCTACACAAGTCCTGAAGTTCACAATTTACTGAGGGAAGGTTTTGATCGCAGCCCTATGTTCAATGGTCGTATTCAATCTATAGGTCCAAGATATTGTCCAAGTATTGAAGATAAGATTGACCGTTTTGCAGATAAGGATCGTCACCAAATTTTTGTAGAACCCGAAGGTTGGAACACATGTGAAGTATACGTCAACGGTTTTAGCACATCACTTCCAGAAGATGTCCAATTTAAAGCGCTTAGATCTGTAACAGGTTTTGAAAATGTGAAATTTTTCCGTCCTGGTTATGCTATTGAGTATGATTATTTTCCTCCTACGCAGTTAAAACACACACTTGAAACCAAATCGGTTGATAATCTGTATTTCGCTGGTCAAATAAACGGTACCACCGGTTATGAGGAGGCTGCATCTCAAGGTTTGATGGCAGGAATTAATGCCGTCAGAAAAATTAGAGAAGAAGAAGAATTTATATTAGGCCGTGACGAGGCTTATATAGGTGTTCTAATCGATGATCTTATCACAAAAGGTACCGAAGAACCTTATCGCATGTTCACTTCCCGAGCAGAATATAGGACCTTATTACGCCAAGATAATGCAGATTTGCGTCTCACGCCCAGAGCGGTTGAGTTAGGAATTATACCCGAAGCTCGCCTAAAAAGAGTGGAGGAGAAGCAAGAAAAAGCGAATCATATGGTTGAGTTCCTCAAAGATACTAGTTATGATTTCAAAGAGATCAATGAACTGCTGGAACGCAAAAAAACCGCTACCGTCAAACAAAACGACAAGTTATATAAAGTCTTTTCTAGACCACAGATCACAACCGAGGATATGAAGACGCTTCCTCAATTCCAGAATTATATCGAGGAACACGATCTAGACGAGGACATTTTGGAACAAGTGGAGATACGTGTCAAATATGCTGGATACATTGAAAAGGAGAAAAATAATGCTGATAAGCTTCATCGCCTAGAGAATGTCAAAATTCCACCTAACTATAATTACAAAAATCTAGCCTCTTTATCTTATGAAGCTCGTGAAAAACTAACTAAAATTCAACCGGTAACAGTATCTCAAGCTTCTCGTATTTCGGGTGTGACGCCTAGTGATATTTCGGTGCTTTTGGTTCACATGGGTAGATAGTTTCACGTGAAACAAATTAATTTGAACTTCGACCGACCCATTCTCAAACTTCGAGATTATTTTCTTTCTGGTGAAGATTTTCAGCTATTGAAAGATTCTGATACGCAAATTCTCAAGACTTTGCCAGTCCCAGAAAATCTAGATTCTTACTATGAGAGCGATGAATATTTATCGCACTCTAAGAAAACGGACTCCTTTTTTGCTCGTTGTTACGCTTTCGCGAAAGCGGTAAATCTCAAATCAAAGTCAAAACTTATTGCTCAATATGCTGGTCGAAAACCTGTGCTGGATATTGGAGCTGGAGTTGGAGATCTGGTAAAAGAATTAAAGATTGCCGGTCTAGATGCTGAGGGTTTTGAGCCCAATTCAAAGGCAAGAAAAATCGCTCTTGATCAGGGCGTCCATCTTAAATCAAGCCTTGAAAACGAGGAGCAGGATTTGTATGGGCTGATAAGCATGTATCACGTATTAGAACACGTTCCCGACATTATCGCTCAGAAACGCCAGATAGAAAATTTGTTAATGCCTGATGGAATTTTAATTCTAGCGTTACCTAATTATGACTCGTGGGACGCAAAATTCTTTAAAAAATACTGGGCCGCCTACGACGTGCCTAGGCATTTATTTCACTTCAATCGACAGGCAGTAACAAATTTCTTCAATGACAAATTTGAGCTACTTGAAGAAAAACCACTTTGGTTTGACAGTTTGTACGTAAGTATTCTATCAGCACGTTATAAAAAAATGCCGTTACCTTTTATTACCGGAATTATTTTAGGATTGTGGTCTAATTTGCGTGCTTTATTCAATCAGGAATATAGCTCGATTGCCTATATCTTGAAAAAACGCGATTTTAAGGCTTGAGAGCTACGATCTCGTGATAAAAGTACTCTTACCTAATTAAAGTCCACTTTCGATCTAAATTTAACTGTAATAAGGCTGAATTTGATAGGTAAATACTATTAAACCAGCTAAACATATATATGAAATCTATAATTCGTACTATTGACGTGTTTCGTCTATCTCAGTAATTAGAAGTTCGACGCGGCGATCGAGTTTATCAATACCTCCTAAAGGTTTAGTTCTTCCAAATCCCATAAACTTCATTCTCTTGTGATCGATTCCACGACTTCTAAGAATTTTAAAAACTGCCCGTGCTCGATCCTCGCTTAAATTGGATTTTTTAGTATCCCTGTTATAAGCATCTTTATAAACTGGATTGATACAACACACATGGCCATGAATCTCAAACTTAATATCCTTACGAGCATTAAGTATCTCGGCAACGCGATCCAGAAGAGGTTGAGATTCTGCCAAAATTGTAGATCTACCCTTTTTAAACAATATATTTTCTAGCCTAATTATCTGTCCTTTTTTCAGTTTTTTACTAAGTAAAGACTTGAAGGGCTCCTGAGAGTTGTCTATGGGCGGATCGATTTTAGTGGGAATGACTAAATATTCATCTTCAGATAAAGATTCGTTGCTCTCCTCTATCTCCGGTAATTCTATAGAGGCGATAGACTTCTTTTTGAAAACGGCATCAACAACCTCTTTCTCATAGCGGTCGATTACCTTGAGTTCTTTAGTACTTAACTCTTCTTTATTAAGCTTTTTTACCGCCAGTTGGTTTGCGATTTCTTGCTTTAAGTAAAACACCACGTCGACTCGCCTATTTTGTGCTCTTTCTGAAGAAATGCTGTCTTCGCTATCGGTCAGAAGCGCAACTTCACCACGACCCTCTATCGTTTTTGTGATATGATCTAAAGCTATTTTATGCTGTTGCAACCATTTTGAGACGGTTTCCACACGTTTATTAGATAACTTAAGATTGTAGTCATATGAACCACGATCATCGCAGTAACCAAAAATTTTAACGTCCAAGATTGGTTTATAGAGCAAATCATCAAAAAATGCATTGAGCGCCACCCCTTCTGATTTTTCAAACCTATGTTGATTTAGATCAAAATAGATTGAATGAGTTTCTGTAAGCTGGCCATAACAGGTTTGCATTACCAGCATGGTAAGTACTGCTGATAAGACTCTAATCATAACCTAATATTTTGTTGTATCTGGAGGAATCGCTCAATACATTAATTGCTTCTCTGATCTCAGGATTGTTTTCTATTTGGTACTTATAAAGGCCATCACGGTAAAAGTATCGCTTAACGATTTCATCGCTGAGCAAGCTTTGAATTTCAGGTTGTTTATCCTTTATGTCCCGTTTTTTGGCCTTATTGATTGCTTTAACCATATCGCTATAAGTAGCTTTAATGTCGTCCTCAAGCTCTTCTTCTACTGCTGTTTGGTACGCTTTCGCGAAAGCGGACTCCGTAACCGTCTCAAAGTCAAATCCACGATCTTCTACCCATTTAACGAAGTCGTTGAAATCAGAATCAGAAAACTCAAACTTTAAAAGATCCTCATGTTGATGATTGTAGTAATACTCCGTCGCGTAGTCAAATATGGCATTCTCTTGTAAGAGCGCTGTAGTGACTGGTGAATAAGCTGTGCTGGCCAGTTCTATGTCAGGGTTGATACCACCACCGTCAAAAACCGTACGTTTATTAGTAACCGTGGCAAAGGCGTTGTAATCTTTTGCCTTGGTTCTTACCGCTTCATTATTTTCATCTCTATTCCAGTAATCCAGCGCTTGAATACAACGACCAGATGGTGTATAATATCTTGAAATTGTTATTTTTACTTGCGTACCATAGGATAGTTCTTTAGGACGCTGAACCAGTCCTTTGCCAAAACTTCTTGCCCCTATGATCACACCTCGATCATAATCTTGAATGCTTCCACTAACGATCTCACTGGCACTGGCACTACGCCCATTGATTAAAACTGCGATGGGCATACCTTCAAATTCCTCCTCTTTTTTAGTTAGATAGGTTTTGTTGTATTTATCTACTGCAGAACGTGTACTAGTAATCAACTTACCTTTAGGTATAAAAAGATTTGAAACGTTCACAGCCTCACTAAGTAAACCTCCAGGATTTCCTCTCAGATCCAAAATTATTTTCTCAGCTCCTTGAGATTTCAGTTCTTTGATGGCTCTTCTGGTTTCTGTAGATGCTTTCTCATTAAATTTTGAAAGTACTACATAACCTATTTTTTCTGTAGCCATAGAGTAAAATGGAACCGCTTTTACCTCTACCGCTGCTCGTTTCAAAGATGTTTGATATTCCTTGCCTTGTCTCTTATAGATCAGCTGTATTCCTGAGCCCGGAGAACCTTTAAGCAGATCACCGGCGTTTTCTTTATAATCTGTAATTTTCAGATCGTCGATTTGGATTATTTCATCACCTGCTTTTAAACCAGCTTTGTCTGCCGGATAATCTTTCCACGGTTCTACAATGATTACTTTATCCTCTCTTGTACTTACGTTTGCACCTATACCTGTATAGGAACCTCTACGGTTGATTTTTGAACGTTCCACTTCTTGTTCCGTCCAGTATCGCGTGTAGGGGTCTAGGTCATCGAGCATGCCATCTATGGCGCTTTCCATGAGTTCTCCGGGATTGGTATCGTCCACATAATTCATGTTAAGCTGCTTATACATCTCAGTGAAGATCTCAATCTGTTTTGCTATTTCAAAAAAGTCGTTCTTGAAACTAGCTAGCGATAGAAAAAAAACAGATAAAAGTACGGGAATAAAAATCCTTCTGGATGAAGATTTTTTAGGAGAATGTTTCATCATATTAAAATAAGGGTACTTAAAGATAATGCAAAAATTAGGTTAACCAATATCTAAGTGATATCGGTTGAGGGATTTGCAAATAGTAAGCCGAAAACTCAGGAGGCTCTTTTTGTTAGTTCATTCAGCAATTTTCTCATGAGCGAGAACATTTTTTCAAACTCCATTGGTTTAGATGATTGGTACATAATCATGCCCTGAATATATTGACTGTCTAAGGTTTGAATGATTTCTTGTTGCAATCGATAGCTTTCTCTCATGAGCCTTTTCATTTTATTGCGATCAACGGCCTTTTTGACAAAGCGTTTAGGTACTACAAAACCTATTTGATGCTCAGAAGATTCTTTACCGTTTGGGTTGAGCACGTACACCATCCTCAAAGGGCCTTTTCTGACACTTTTTCCATCTTTAAAAACGCGGGCTATAGTTGTTTTACCCTTGAGTTTTTTTGACTTTCCTAAGCTATGATTCATTCTGTAAAATAAAAGCCGCTCCAAAATTAATTGAAGACGGCTTATGATTAGATTTATAATGAAGATCTAGGTTGGGGAAATTATTGTCCCATTTCCCAGCTGTTATTCTCCCTATCCACATCAGCCATCATGCCTTTAGGATCGATACTGATAGATTTAATGTCGTTTGAGTTGATTCCATCTAAAACCATCTCGTAGGTAGGATAAGCCCATGCCCAGTCAGCTAGGATTTTAGTATCTGAAGAGACGGATTTCTCACCTCTCATTTCCTCAAGCGGGATATAATACATCATCTTTTTACCACTGTTCATAGTAACTTCTACATCTAGAGGCATTGGCATAAGACCTTTTCGCTCCAGCGTAACAGCTACATTGTTCCCATCTTTTTCAGCACCTTCTATACTGTAATCAATCTTGTTTGTGGTCATCATAAAATCACGCAGATACCATTCAAGATCAAATCCACTGACTCTTTCTGCGACTCTTTTAAAGTCATTTGGGTCTGGGTGTTTGAACTTCCAGGTGTTGTAGTACTCTTTTATAATCTGATCACGTACATCATCTCCTACTACATAACCTAGCTGAGCGAGGAATACAGCTCCTTTAGAATAGGCAATAATACCATAGGTTTGATTAGTGTCATAACGATCAGCGTGTGTGGTGGCAGGTTGTTCATTTCCTGAGTTAGCTAAGTAAACATAGGTCTGGTAAGAACGCTCATGCGGGTTTTCCTTCTCAACTCCAGCAGCGGCCTGTTCCGCAAGTGTAGAAATGTAAGTTGTAAAACCTTCATCCATCCACTCGTCCTTAGATTCATTAGTCGCCAAAACATGATTGAACCAAGAGTGCGCAAATTCATGAGCCGTAACTCCTGCGAGACTTCCAAATGATCTTTTACCAGTGATAAGTGTACACATAGCGTATTCCATTCCTCCATCTCCACCTTGAATAACAGAATACTGCTTGTATGGATAGTTACCTACGTTTTTATTGAAAAACATCAAAAACTCATTAGTTATGGGCTGGAGTTTTTTCCAGTTGTCTCTGATTTCATCTTGATCTTTATAAAAGAAATGCAACTTTACTCCATTAGCGCCCTCGTATATATCATGTACGTAATCTGGATCAGCTCCCCATGCAAAGTCGTGAACCATAGGAGCTTTGAAGTGCCATGTAAGTTTCCCGTTTTCGCCTTGAGCGGGACCAGAATTAGGAGTGTCGTATCCGTGACCTATTTCTTTAGGATTTTGAAGGTATCCTGTACCACCTATAGTGTACTCTTTGTCAATGGTGATTTTTACATCAAAATCTCCCCAAACTCCATGGAACTCTCTGGCAATATATGGACTGGTGTTCCATCCATATTTGTCAAATTCCGCCATTTTCGGAAACCATTGTGTCATAGAGAGGGCTACACCTTCAGCATTGTCTCGACCGCTTCTTCTGACCTGAAGAGGGACTTGTCCTTCAAAATCTAATGTCAAAGTAGTTGACTCTCCTGGGGCAAGAGATTTAGCAAGTGGTACGACTAAAATAGTTCGCTCCTCTTGAGGGCTTAAAGCAACTCCATCTTGCTTCATATTCATTACGTGAAGATGTCCTTGCTCATCTTCCGTTAAAGCCTTGATTCTAGATTGTACGCGTCGATCTGGATCTTTGATGGTTCTAGATCGGGTATCCATTTCACTATCAGGCTGGAAGGCATTGAAAAATAAGTGGTAATAAACCCTGTCCAAAGTCTCTGGAGAGTTATTTGTATACACCAGCTTTTGAGATCCCGTGTAATTAAAATCACTCACATCCATATCAACGTCCATTTCATAATCGACATGCTGTTGCCAGTAGGTTGAAAGTGGAGTATTATTTTTTTGAGAGCTATTTACGGCTGTTTGAGAAGTGTTGCAGCTAGCTGCTATAAAAGCCGTGGTAAGGGCTAAAACTATTTTTTTCATAGAGAGTTATTGTGACGCTAAGATAAGAATTTGAGAACGCACTTATAATTCAAAAAACTAAACAAAAAACGCCCACAAACTTGACGTCTGAAGGCGTTTATATCTAAGAGAGCTCATTACCGTCTTTATCCTTAAATTTATATTCAAGATAGGTATAGGCATCTCTTGGCATTACTTTAATCCATTTCTGGTGCTTCATAAACCATTTGGATCTGACTGAAGGATAACCTTTGGTAATGAATGCTGCCACAAAAGGGTGGGCATTTAAGGTGATTCTCTTTACACCAGACTTTATATGTCTTTCTAAATCTTCAGTAATTCTTTGAATTACCGTGATAGGTGCTGGAATTTCCTCGCCATTACCATTAGGATTTTCTTCTCTAGTCTTGATGTTTACTTCTTGTCTGACTCGCTGTCTTGTGATCTGTATCAGACCGAATTTACTAGGTGGAAGAATTTTATGTTTGGCACGATCATCAGCCATCTCATTGCGCATATGCTCGTAGAGTTTTTTTCTGTTCTCTGCCTTACGCATGTCTATGAAATCGATGACTATGATACCTCCCATATCTCGCAATCTCAACTGTCGAGCCATTTCTGTAGCTGCAATTAAGTTTGTTTCAAGAGCGGTTTCCTCTTGACTGTCCGCCTTGTTTGATCTGTTTCCTGAGTTGACGTCTACCACGTGCATCGCTTCAGTATGCTCAATCACGAGATAAGCACCTTTGCTCATACTGACGGTCTTACCGAAAGATGTCTTAATTTGTCGTTCAATTCCGTACTTCTCAAAAATGGGTGTACGCGCATTATGAAACTTCACGATAGACTCCTTCTCTGGAGCAATATTTCTCAAATAATCCTTGAGTTCATTAAAAACCTCTTGATCGTCAACTACTATAGAAGTGAATGTACTATTGAATACATCTCTCATGAGTGAGTTAGTCCTGCTTAACTCAGTCATGACTTTATTGGGAAACTTTGATTTGTGGATTTTTGCACACATCTGTTCCCATTTAGAAACGAGATTTTGAAGATCCTTGTCCAGTTCTGCTACCAGTTTACCCTTTGCCACCGTGCGTACGATTACTCCGAAGCCTTCAGGTTTGATACTCTTTACCAATCTTTTAAGCCGGCTTTTTTCTTCACGATCTTCAATCTTTTGAGATATGGAGATCCGATCAGAGAAAGGTACTAGTACCACATACCTACCGGGTATGGAAAGCTCTGCACTGAGGCGAGGGCCTTTAGTAGATATAGGCTCTTTAACTACCTGAACCAGTACTGGTTGACCGGGTACGACCACCTTATCGATAGAACCTCCCTTGTCCAGTAGATTTTCAGATTTAATGTCTTTGAGGGCAAAATTTTTGCGCCTGCCTGCTATGATTTGCTTGGTAAATTTTTGTTGGGTAAGAAAACCTGGGCCTAGGTCGTGATAATGCAAAAATCCATCTTTCACGTAACCTACATCTACAAATGCTGCATTAAGACCAGATAGGACTTTTTTAGGCTTTGCTAGAAAAATATCGCTTACCGCAAACTTGTTCTCTTCTTCATCCTGATAGAGTTCAATTAACCTGCTACCTTTAGTAATAGCATAATCAATCTTTGAAGCACCGGAACGGATAATAATTTCTTTATCCATAATTCCTGTATTATTATGCATAGGACTACTGCTTAAGGCAGTGACCTAGCTATTGAATGTAATGTGTTGCTTGATTTGTTTGAGCAACCCGAGCGAGCTGTACATGCAGCCCTATTTCAAAGAACAGTGCAAAAAGAAAAAGTAGTACTGGACTACTTTTTCTTCTTGTGACGATTAGCGCGACGACGCTTTTTACGTTTGTGTGTTGCTACCTTATGTCTTTTTCTTTTTTTACCGCTTGGCATATCTCTTATATTTTACTTAACTTTTACGTTTTGTTTTACTCCTTCTACAAACACTTTTGCAGGTTTGAATGCTGGTATGTTGTGTGCTGGAATCTTAATAGTCGTGTTTTTAGAAATGTTGCGACCTGTCTTCTCTGCTCTCGTTTTAACGATAAAGCTCCCAAAACCTCTCAAGTACACATTCTCTCCAGTTTCCAGAGATTCCTTCACTTCATCCATAAAAGACTCGACAGTTGCCTGCACGTCTGTTTTCTCCATTCCCAGCTTCTCTGAAATCTTAGATACGATATCTGCTTTAGTCATTTTAAAATTACAGTTTAATTATTCTTTTTCTTTAAACAGGGCGCAAAGATAGTCTTTTCATCAATATCATAAATCCCTAATTGTTTAAAATTTAATAAGATAAGAAGTCGTTCCTTATCTTGCCTTCTTCATGGAAATATCAGCACGGCTTTTAGAATGGTATAAAAACCACCATCGATCACTTCCCTGGCGCAAAACAAGGGACCCCTATAAAATCTGGCTCAGTGAGATTATTTTACAACAAACTCGTGTTAATCAGGGACTTCCATACTACTTGAACTTCATAGAAACCTTCCCTACGGTAGATGATCTCGCTAGGGCTCCACAAGAACAGGTCCTCAAATTATGGCAGGGTTTAGGCTATTACAGCCGCGCAAGAAACCTGCATAAAGCAGCTCAACAAGTAGTTGAAGACGGTGGTATATTTCCGACCAGCTACAAAGATTTGCTTACATTAAAGGGTGTGGGGGCATACACGGCTGCTGCGATTGCCAGTTTTTGTTATGATGAGGTAGTTCCCGTGGTAGATGGTAATGTTTATAGAGTTTTGTCTCGGCTTATGGGAATCAGTAGCCCCATAAATACTACTCCAGGTCAAAAAGAATTCAGAGCACTCGCCACAATGCTAATTTCCAAAAAAGATCCTGCGACCTATAATCAGGCGATCATGGAATTTGGCGCTACGCATTGCACACCTAAGAATCCGCTTTGTAACTCCTGTCCTTTCCAAACTGATTGTGTTGCTTTTAATATGGGTAAAGTAGATGAACTACCCGTAAAGGTGAAAAAGACAAAGGTCAAGAACCTCTTTCATCACTATCTCGTGGTTCTCACCCCACAAAACAAAACCATTCTTCAGCAAAGGCCTCAATCTGGAATCTGGGCAGGACTTTATGAATTTCCCTTTGTTGAGTCTATAGGCAACCTTCTGTTTCATGAACTTCGTGAAGATCAAGTTTTTCAGGAGTTGTTAGGTGGAGTACGCTTTCGCGAAAGCGTATACAATCAAGATCCCATCGTTCATAAATTATCTCATAGAAAGGTTCACGCTTACTTCTGGGTGATCGAGACAGAAACAGAAATTCCCAATGCCATAACCCGTGACGAAGCCGCAGAAAAACCGGTTCACGTACTGATCGAGCGGTTCATGCGTGAGTTCTGGAATATAACTAAGGAGTAAGATTCTATAAATTTTGTAAAAAACCGTTTCTTATTCATGCCTGATCAATTACGTATATTTACACACTTTTTTAAAAGCAAATTTTAACCAAACAGACGAATCATGGCAGGAACAGTAAATAAGGTCATTCTCATAGGCCACACGGGCGACGAGGTGAAGATGAAGTACTTTGAAAATGGTGGTTGCATAGGTAGATTTCCACTTGCGACTAATGAGGAGTACGTAAACAGAACTACAGGAGAACGCGTGTCAAATACTGAGTGGCACAACTGCGTGGTACGCAATAAAGCAGCTGAAGTTTGTGAGAAATATTTGAGCAAAGGTGATAAGGTTTACATAGAAGGCCGTATTAAAAACCGACAGTGGCAAGGGGAAGACGGCCAGCAACGTTACACAACAGAAATCCAGGTCCAAGAATTTACTTTTTTGACTCCCAAAAATGAAAACAGTCGCCCGCAACAAGGCAACTCTAATTCTGGACAGTATCAACAGAACCAGCAGCGCCCGCAAGGTCAACAACCGCAACAGAGCCAAGAACCGCAGAAGACGTACAACGCCCCCATTAGTGATGACGATGAGGACGATCTGCCATTTTAATATATTAGAATTTGGATCCCGACCCTAGTAGTTTATTGATGCTCATGCCTTCTATACTTACAGACGGCACGCTGCTTTACCTCATATTTTTTATACTTCTACTGGTCTGTAGTGCTTTAATAAGTGGTGCAGAGGTCGCTATGTTCAGTCTCACCAGCAATGAGCTAGAAGATGAAAATCTAGAATTCAGCCAGCGGTCGCTGGTTGAAAAATTATTGGATCGGCCTAAAAAGTTGCTGGCGACTATTCTTATTGCTAATAATGCGATCAATATTACATCTGTACTGATTTTTGGGATCATTTCTGAAGTTTGGTTTGCTGGTTTGGAACCAGTAAGCTTAGATCTTGGTTTTATCTTGGAGATTGACTTGAGATTCATCCTTGAAGTGGTGGTAGTCACCTTTTTAATATTGCTATTCGGAGAGATATTTCCTAAGGTGTATGCCAATCGTAACCCAGTGGGATTTGCCAATTTTATGGCGATACCGCTTAATGTTTTGGATAAGTTGTTCAGCTTTATGAGCTTGCCCATGCGTTATGTTACGCTCAAGATTCACGACAGACTGGGTAATCGCAGTTCAAACATTACCGTATCCCATCTATCACAGGCCTTAGAACTTACTGACGATGAAGACACTACCGATGAGGAGCAACAGCTTTTACAAGGTATCGTAAGCTTCGGTAATACAGATACTAAAAATGTGATGCGTAACCGTACTAACGTTTTTGCGCTGGACGAAGCGCTGGAGTTCAAAGAGATCATTCCTCTGGTGATTGAGCATGGATATTCCCGTATTCCCGTCTACAAAGAAAGCATTGATCAGATTACCGGTGTACTTTACGTAAAGGATCTTCTTCCTTATATAGATCGCAGGAATTATGAGTGGACTAAGTTGTTACGCGAGACCTATTTTGTTCCAGAAAACAAAAAGCTTGATGATCTCTTGCAGGAATTTCAAGAAGAAAAGAAACACCTTGCCATAGTAGTTGATGAATATGGTGGTACCAGCGGTTTGATCACCATGGAGGACATTATTGAAGAGATTGTAGGCGATATAAGCGATGAGTTTGACGAGGAGGATATTATTTACTCAAAACTAGATGATAAGAACTTTATTTTTGAAGCTATTACTCCGCTTAAAGATTTTTATCGAGTACTAGATTTTGAAGAAGAACAAGAAGCACTATTTAATGAATATCGAGGGGAATCAGAAACTCTCGCCGGATTTTTACTGGAGCAGACAGGTTCGTTTCCACGAAAGCTTGATAAAATAAGTTTTCATGGTTACACGTTTATCATTGAAGCCATGGATAAGAAACGCATAAAACAAGTAAAATGTACCCTGCCTTGAGATTTGTTTTGATTGCTTTGTCGGTAATAATACTCTGCGCATCTTGCAAGGATGGAGATGTTCTACCTAAACCAGCTGCCCAACTCGCCTTGCAATACAATAGGGGTGATTACGGAGCTGTTTCTCGAGAGCAGTGCCCTTTTTTATTTGAAGCAAATGATTATGCTCGCGTACTTTCTAAACGTGACTGTTCCATGAAGATTGAATATCCTCAAATGGAGGCTACGATCTATATTACCTATAAACCGGTTGAGGACAATCTAAGGGAGCTGCTTATAGACGGTCAGAAACTAAGTTACGACCACAACCGCAAAGCAGATGTTATTGCAGAATTTCCATTTGTCAATCCTATAAAGAAAACCTACGGAATGATGTATGAGGTGGAAGGTGATGCCGCCAGCAATGCTCAGTTTTATGTGACCGACAGCACCAAGCATTTCCTTACTGGAGCCCTTTATTTTTATTCAAAACCAAATTACGACTCTATCTATCCAGCGGTAGATTATGTTAAGCAAGACATGGTGCGTTTGCTGGAATCGCTGGAGTGGAAGAATTAAGAGGTCTATCTTAATTATCTACGATTTTTTGTCTGTACGAAGATGACAGAGGTATAATTGCCTCATTCAGGAGAATTGCATTGAATCCATACAGTTTTTCAATATTCTTGACGTTTAAAGCTTAGCGCCTGTGACATCGCATTAGAAACCTGTTATTAATAGATTTAAGCCCGGCTTCTAGTTTTGCTCGGTGAGAAAAATAGCGATCTTAGGTGTAAATGTGAACATAGTTTTTTCAGACTGTAAATGGAAAATCTAAGCTACTTCCAGATGATGTAAGTCCTTTTTGCTTTTGAAAACAAATGTTTGGCCTGATTCACTACTGACAGCATTGTTCACCTTTATCAATTGTTGCATCGCAGCGGTTTACAAAAATTAGAAATGCAAGTAGGGTTATGGCCGTAATGATCCAAAGTAAAAAGTTGGTCTTCGAGGTCTGATCCGGTAGTTTCTCGAAATCCTGGAGTTCTATTTGGGTGGTCACAAGGTCATATTCCAGCGCGGCCTCTTTAAAATTATTGAGGGTTATCGCTCTCTAGATCGAGTCTGTAATGATAAAAGCCTGTAAAAAAAGATTTTGCGACTCTTTTATCCTGCCCATTATCAAAAGATATTTTCCCTCAAGCCTAATAACATCAGCTCTGAGCGAGGGAATTTTATAGAGTTTAAGATAGCTATATGCACTATCCAGCGACTCCTGAACTCGTTCAACATCATTTTGAAAGGGATACAGCTCGACCATATTGAGATGGCCCTGCAATACGATTCTGGGCTCTTAAGCCTCCTTGACAAACTCAAGTTCGGTCTTGAAAGCTTTTTCCACTCCATCCCGTTCGTCTTTTTTAAGATTGAGGCTTGCGATATTTGAGGTAACAACGTAAGTAAAATGAACTCGATAGGCCTTGTTGAAGAAGTGATCTTCTGCATTATCATGTCGTAGCAGCTCCAGCGATTTACGGTAATTGTTCAAGGCGTGGGAATCGCGATTCTCTTTTTTATGGGTTGTGTTATGTTGTTGTACGTGCTTGCTGTCCTGAACAAGTCATTAATCCCTTGAGAATTTGCTAACTGTTCTTTAAAACTTTCCTTGCATTGTCATAATCGCCTATGTTATAATAAATCAGGGCAAGGTCACTATCATAATATTCTGGATTCTCTGCTTCATATTTTTCAAGTAATGACTTGATGAGTGGAAAGGTTTTCAATTGTCTACGATAAAAAAACCCTTTTACGCACAAGTACTGGATACTTCCTTTGCCACGTACACAGATTCCGGAAATTTTAGAAACTTCTGGTCGATCAGCAACTGGTTTCCCGTGGCAAGGATACTATCATTTTTAATCATCTGGTTGTAGGCAAGAAACACCTGGAAATCAGCATCGAGCCCCTGCTTTTGACTACCGTTTTTCTTAGCCCACTGCTGTACCGCAAAGATAGAATCTTTAAAACTCGACTTGAGTTTGACTTTTTGGTCATGATATCGATCAAAACGTTTATCAAAAATATTGGTGACTTTTTAAACTGCTGCTCGTTTTAAATTACAGGCAAAATATCTATTGCCTGCGCAGTTAGAATTACCGGTAGAAAAAATAGTCAAACAAGAACTAGCAATCGAACCATAAAATAAAGTCCCTACTACAATTTTAAACAAAATCCTATTGCCTTAATGATATACTACTATGCAAGCAAGAATTTTCCCATACTTCACAATTTTTTGGGAAGTACGAGGTTTTAACATCTTTCTGTCTAGGACTTAGTTATCTTGTGGATTATCAGGGTATGAGAGATAAATATTGTGGTTTTTACGCTTTCGCGAAAGCGTAACGCACATCAACACTATCCATAATAAAATTTCTACACCGTGCAACAACGATGTAGCTTATGCAAACAAGTAATTAAGAAACAATGAAATTAATCCAAATCCTGTTATTGATTTTTTCAATAAACCTTACGGCAAATGCGGTAAATGAACGTCCACACGTTAAGCCTACCGAAAATGATTGCACTAATGAAGGGGTTAATCTTGATCTTACGATTAATTCACCACCTCCTCAAACCATACCTTATATTCAAGACTTTGATAATTTCCCCACAGGCCCTACAAGTTCAGAACCATCCTATGCCCTGTCTGAGGACTGGACTAATGAGGGTGGGGACAGCTTTGACTGGACTACTGATACTGACAATACGGGTTCTGGTGGCACTGGGCCCAGTGCAGATAATACCACGGGAGTGCCAGGACAGGGCACCTACCTCTATCTGGAGGCTTCTGGTGGATCTGCGGGTAGGACTGCCGTTATGACAAGCCCCTACATAAGCCTGGACGGCGCTCAGGCAGGTTCACAGATGATATTCTGGTACCATATGCTAGGTTCAAATATAGGTAGTCTGGAAGTGGATATCAGAACCCTTTCAAACCCCTCATGGACGCAGATCATTGCGCCTTTC
Organism: Nonlabens spongiae; assembly: GCF_002117125.1. Taxonomy (NCBI): domain Bacteria; kingdom Pseudomonadati; phylum Bacteroidota; class Flavobacteriia; order Flavobacteriales; family Flavobacteriaceae; genus Nonlabens; species Nonlabens spongiae. Next base: position 2,370,865 of record NZ_CP019344.1, on the reverse strand, counting down.
AGCGACAACGTGGATCTATGGCAACGCAGTGAGACCAACCTGGACTCTTACCTAGGCGAGACGGTTCAGTTCAGGTTTACGGGTACTACAGGCAATAGTTTTGACGGTGATATAGGTTTTGATGATTTTGCCGTAATCCCGCCGTGCACCGTTGATGTAGATGACCTGGCAGACCAGACCGAAACCAACACCTTTACCTTTCCTGCCATTACTGGATCTAATTTGACTGGCAATGAAATGTATTATACGGCATCACGTGGTAGGGGTACCGCCTTTGCACCGGGTCAGACCATTCAGGTTTCACAGTTTATAGTCTATCCCGTGACACTTTATATCTACGGCTATTTAAACGCGGCCTGTTATGATGAGGAGGACTTTCAGCTTACGTTTACCGAGGCTATCGCTCCAGATGCAAATAATATCCTGTATGTGGATAAAAAAGTGACTGGAGGCAATGAAACCGGGAATTCTTGGACAAACGCCCTACCAGAACTCGCTGATGCCCTGCTATTTGCAAAAGGTAGCGAGAGTAATTATACCGACTCAAACAGACTCAGGATCCACATAGCGGGCGGAACCTATAAACCCCTTTACAGTCCAGAGGACGGTGTAAATTTTGGTACGGATCAGGACAGGGATAACGCCTTTCTTCTAGTCAACTATGTAGAACTGTATGGGGGTTTTGCCAGTGGGCAGAGCCTAGCACAGAGAGACCTAGGCAATAGGGCTCATGAAACGGTCTTGAGTGGGGACTTCAATAACGATGATGTAGTGACCGGTGCAGGTGGTACACTCAGTTTTGCAAACAATGCAGAAAACGCCTATCATATCGTGGTAGGTACGAGCGGCGCCGGCACAAATATTATCGATGGAGTGACCATTAACGGTGGGAATGCAGATCTATTTGATGATTTCATGGTCAATGGTATAGAGGTTGATAAAGGAATGGGTGGCGGGATATATATTGAGGATATGGATCTCAAACTTACCAACTGTAAGGTTCTTCAAAATTTTGCTCGTAGTGGTGGTGGTATCTATGTTGAAGGTCGACTTGATGCCACGAACTGTCTAATTGCTAAAAACTTAGGATCAAACGGAGCTGGAACATTAGGTGGAGGGGGCATTCAATTTAATTTTGCCGATGACTCTACGTTTTCAAATTGTACCTTTTATGGAAACGAGGGACGCCTGAATGCTGGCGCACTAGCCATACGCAGTACTGACGTAGCTGTGGATAACTGCGTCTTCTGGAACAACTCTTTCAGGGGCAATACCAACGTGGCAGGAGCTGATATGGGTAGGAGTTCTTTAGGTTTTGCCAATTTTACCGTAACTTATTCACTTACTCAAGAAAACAGCAGCTTTCAGGGCACCGACGGTATCAATAATCAGGATCCAAAATTTATCGATCCATCAAATGACGACTTTAGGTTATTGCCCGGCTCTCCAGTGATCAATACCGCCAGCAATGCGGCCGTACCCGTTGGTATCACGACAGATGCTGCGGGAAACACCCGTATTTTTGATACCACCGTAGATATGGGAGCCTTAGAAAACCAGGGCAATATTAAACTATGGACAGGAGTTAATGGCAACGATGGTATTGCGGGCGGAAACTATTTTAACAATACCGCGCCCGCAGCGACAGACGTTATCGTGATACCAGGCAACGGCGTGACCAATTATCCCACTATCGATACACCATTAACGGTTGACAGCATCGTGATGCAGTCGGGATCGTCCCTTATCGCAAATGCCACGGTAAATGCCAGCGTCAAATACACAAGAAACCTACCAGATACTGACTGGCACCTTATAGCCGCTCCGGTTGCCGGCGAGACGCAGGAAGATATTATAGCAGGTACAAACCTGGCTACTGGAACCGGGTCTAACATAGGCGTGGGTTTCTACTCAAACAACACGGGTCCCGCTTATATCTTTGCTAATGAAGACAGTACGGGCCCTATTCCCTCGGGAGGAGGCATATCTATTAAACTGGCCGCAGCCAGCAATGTAAACATTACGGGAACGATCAATTCCAGCACGGTAACCGTCCCTGTTACCGTGGGTACCCGTACCAGTTTCAACCTGCTGGGGAATCCTTTTACCAGTTATTTGGATGCCACCACATTCCTGAATAACAATACCAGTGTACTGGGTGAAAATACTGTATGGTTATGGAACGGTACGGACTATGAAACCTTTAATCTGATCAACAGTATAAAGATCGCGCCCGCACAGGGGTTTTTTGTGGAGGCGGGAAGTAATGGTAATGTCAGTTTTGCCACCAGCAACCAGAGTCATAATGCGACAGACACATTCAAAAGTGGCAACGCGATCACCAGTTTTGAGTTAACTATGAGTAGCGCTGGCGAGCACGTCGCCACAAAAGTGTTTTTTGATAATAGAGGAACTACAGGTTTTGACAATGGCTATGACTCTACCCTATTTGCAGACGCTACAAACCATCTTGAACTCTTTACGGGACTGGTCGCAAACGATCAGGACATGCGACTGGCAATACAGACTCTTTCCAGAGATAATATGGAGAACAACGTTATACCCGTGGGCGTAATAGCGGGTGCGGGTGATCTACTTGAATTCTCCATTGGTACGGAAAATTTACCTACGGGACTCAACGTTTACCTGGAAGATCGGCTAAATCAGACCCTTACCCTATTGGAACAGGGTGGTGCGGGATATTCCGTAGCGCTGGACAGCGATATGAACGCAACGGGAAGGTTCTTTATCCAGATGAGCAATACTACACTAGGAACGGGTAGTACAACCACAGCAAATATTAAAATCTTTACTACAAACGATAATAACTTGCGTATCACGGGACTAGAAGATGGCAAGAAAGCGGTGGCGATCTATAGCTTACTGGGTAAAGAGATCGTGCACCACTCATTCAACACCGTGGGTACAGAAGACATATCCTTACCACTTGTTTCTGCTGGAATCTATATAGTAAATCTTCAGACAGAGAAAGGCCAGCAATCTCAAAAAATCCTTATTCAATAAGGACAGCTTTGTTAGTCACAGGCTGCATCCATTAGAACTAAACGGTCTACACTGGTTAGTTGCGAGCAGCGGTAGATTACGTAAAGCAAGACATGGTGCGTTTGCTGGAATCGCAGGAGTGGAAGAATTAGATTTTTATGCTCAGATTTCAACTTTCCGCAGTGAATCAGTCATAAGTTTGCAAAACTTATAATTTGATCATTGGATTCTTCAAAACTAAAGTACGTCTACCTCGTCGTTTTGAGCCTGATATGGGGTAGCTCATTCATACTTATAAAAAAAGCTTTAGGTCAGTCTGAGCACGGACTCACCCTGCAACCTTTGCAAGTAGGCGCGATCAGAACTATTATTTCTGGAATAATTTTAGTATTGATAGGCTACAAATCCTTTCTTAAAACCGATAAAAAGTACTACGGCTGGCTGTTTGTCTCTGGTCTTTTGGGAACCTTTTTTCCAGCGTTTTTATTTGCCTATGCACAAACTGAAATAGACAGTGCCATAAGTGCAATACTCAACTCCACGGTGCCACTCATTACCCTCATTTTGGGTGCAGTTATATTTGGTATAGCGTTTTCCAGAATACAATTAACAGGAGTCATCATAGGTTTGCTGGGTGCGGTAGGTCTTGTTTTAGCGGGTATGGAGAATAATCCTGATCAGAATTACCTTTTTGCGGGATTAGTATTTATTGCTTGTGCCTGCTACGCGACTAATGTGAATATCATCAAGCGTTATCTTCAAGACGTGAAGCCGCTTGCGATCGCAACAGGTAATTTTATTTTCATCGTTCCACTTGCTGCTGGAGTTTTCTTTTTTGCCGATGGGCAGAATCTGGAGTTTGAGTCAGAGCTTGTTCTTAAAAGCCTAGGTTATATTTTAGTGCTTTGTCTTTTTGGAACCGTAGCTGCCAAAATCATGTTCAACAAACTCGTACAAATTACCTCACCGGTTTTTGCCAGTAGCGTCACTTATTTGATGCCTGTCGTAGGATTGAGCTGGGGAATGCTGGATGGTGAGGAATTCAACGTATGGCAAGTCTTGTCTACCGCCGTAATCATTTTTGCGGTTATTCTCGTAACTAGCAACAAAAAACAACCGACTCCAAGTAGCTAGGAACCGGTTGCTTCTGAATCTCAAAGTATGTTGAGAATTAACATTGATCTATCAAACCCCCTATTTTTTGATAAATCGCTGTGTAACTTGTTGACCACTCACGGTCGTTACCCTGATTAAATAAATGCCTGAATGAAGTTGTCCTACAGATATTTGACTAGACATCGCAGTGGCAACTTGCTGACCTTGTAGGTTAAAAATTTCCGCTTTCGCGAAAGCGAGATCACCACCCACATTTAGTACATCACTCACGGGATTAGGGTAGATTTTCATTTTGACTTCTTTAATTAACTCATCTTCAATTCCCGCGGTGGATCCAAACTCATACACCCCCATATCTACTACGTTGTTTGCAATACGATTGTTTCCTGCAAGGTCTGAAGTGACTGTTACGTACTGATTGTCTCCTGCATCTATCGCTGGAGATCCAGGCTGTAAAGTATAGTCAGTACTGCTAGTGAACATAGGCGATCCTGTTAAATTGTTTGTGTTAATCCTTGAGCTCCCATTATTTCCTATGTTGCTAAATGCATTGTGATCGATGCTATTGCGTATTTCATAAATACTTGCGGCATCCTGTGTGGTTCCATTACCAACCGAAGTTAGATCATTTGTCCCTGATGTAATATTTGTGTTATTGTGAAAAGCGGTATTGAATATTCGTAAATTATTAATTGCTCCTCCACTTGCATTTCTTGAAGCTGAAATAACCATGGTGTTACCATTTGAAAGATTTGCCGTGTTATTTGCGATAGTACAATTGCGGAAATTTGAGGTAAGCCTGATAGTATTAGAGTTATCTTGTCTGTACCAGAAAAAACCTACGTTGTCTTGAGAACCTATTCCTTGCTTTTGGTTATCCACAAAAAGACAATTTTCTATATTTATGGTAAATTCTGCATTTGCTGCACGAGCATAAAGTAATGGAGCAAATCTTCCTAGATTTTGGGACATTATGGTATTTGAAATAGAGAGAATACCGTTTACATCGATAGCTTGAATAACTCCACCACGCTGTACTGCATTTTTTTCAATTTTACAATTTTCAATAGTAAAGTTCCCTGTAATCAACCTAATAGCTGCACCTTCTTGGGTGGCATTACTACCTGCATCATTTGCTTGCCCGCCAGATATAGTGATGCCATCGATCAAACAGTTGTCAGCAGTTATGTTGAGAATATTTAAGATATTTTCATTGCGATCTGCACTGTTAAATAAAGTAAATTGCCCGTCATTGCCATTAATGTCGCCAGATAGAATGGTTTCATTTGCTGCTACATCACGCTGAGATAGCATAGTCTCCGTTCCATTAAAACCACCATAGAGTTTTGTTCCATCTCTATTGAGTTGAAAAGAATTTGTTCTCGCCGTTCCAGGTATATAAGAACCAGCAGCAATCCAGAAATCACGACTACCTTGTGTGCTATTTAAGGCAGTGAGAAGGTCTGTATAGGCATTTGTCCAGCTGGTACCATCATTAGTTCCAGTTGCATTGATATCTACGTAAACAGGAGCAGCTTGTCCTGCGCTCTCGTAAGCACCCATGTCCACAGCGTTACCGGCTATTCTGCTATTTCCATCTAGATCTGAGGTAGTGCCAGTAGGTATAAGAGTATTGTCACCTGCGTCAACGGCTGGCGAAGAAGGACTTAATGTATAGTCTCCACTACCTAAAAATAGAGGATCACTGCTTAAATTATTATTGTTTATTCTGGTTGATCCATTATTTACTATGTTACTAAATGCGCTTTCATCAATAGAATTTCTTACTGCATACAAAGTTGCACTTAACTGACTTGTGCCGTTACCTATTGAATTCATCATTGTTGAACTTCCTCCCGAAATGCGGATGTTATCTTTAAAAATGGAGTTATTCACTACTAAACGCATATTGCTACCTCCTGTACGCGTACCTGATATGAGTAATGTATTAGCAGCTGTCTCAGATATGTTATCTGCCACAGTACAATTAGTCAATGTAGCGTTTATAGTACCACTTACATTCTGTCTAAACCACATGAGAGCAGGAGCAGCTGTGGTAACATTTCTTTTAGTATTATTTGTAATTAAACAATTCACCATTTTAAGATTTATAGTGCCTCCAGGAACTCTAGAATATAACACCGTTGCAAAATCACCTAAATTGTTAGAAATAATAGTGTTTTCAATAGACAAGCCTCCCGCTTGACCAAAGGCTCTTATCACTCCAGCCCGAGACACAACATTATCAACGATAGAGCAGTTCCTTACAGTAAAATTAGAATTGTTTATGAATAGAGCGGCTCCCTCTTCAGATGAGCCATTTGTACCTACCGCGTGACCACCAGAAATTGTAAGACCGTCAATCAAGCAGCTAGGATTATTTACTACTAAGACTCTTGCAGCATTTTCTGATCTATTTGCACCTGTAAAATCAACACCGGTATCATCACCGTTCAAATCACCAGATAAAATGGTTTGATTTACCGCGGGATCCCTTTGAGCTAAAATAGACTCTGTTCCATTAAAACCACCATATAAATTTATTCCAGTTACATTAAGATTAAATAATGATGTAGTTGTTGTGCCTGGTGTGTATCTGCCTGCTGCTATCCATATATTATCACCATTTGTTGCTGCTGTCAGTGCAGATTGTAAATCTGTATAAGCATCTGTCCAGCTGGTTCCATTATTTGCTCCAGTTGCGCTGGCATTAACATAGATCTGAGCACTGGCTGAAATGCTCAGTATGAACGAGATAATTAGTAAAGTTTTTTTCATGATTGAAATGGTTTTTTAATTCAATCACAAAACTGTAGCAATAGAGCAGCCGATTTTTACGAGAACTTATGAATCTTCATTTTGAACTTATAAAGCTCAAGTAATGAATCAAATACTTTGCACAATGGAAAGAAACTCTTCACGTTTATCCTTTGAAATCAGTACATCTATACCGCCTTCCATCAAGATATAACCACCGTCTTTACGTATATACTCCTTGATATGCTTCAAATTAATAAGATAGGAACGGTGCGGTTTGTAGAACATTTTGACCCCTTCAAGAATATCGGTAAAGTGCTTGAGGGGCTTGCTGACCAGTATTCTCTCTTCATCCATCAGGTGAAATTCGGTATACATCCCGTCTGCTTTTACTGCAATTATGCGGTCAAATTCCACAAACTTGATCCCGTCTGAATAAGGGAGCGCAATTTTAGAAAAGTTAGCTTCCCTAAAACTGTTTTTGAGTTCCATTAACCGTTCTGACAGTCGGGTTTTACCTCTATGCTCGATGGCCTTTTTAAGCGCAGCCTTAAGCTTTTCCGGTCTCAAAGGCTTCAATAGATAATCTATTGCGTTGAGCTTAAAAGCTTGGAGGGCATACTCGCTATAGGCCGTCGTAAATATGATCTCAAAATCAAAGTGTTCTTTATCAATAAAATCTGCTATTTCTAGGCCGCTGTGCTGTGGCATCTCTATATCTAGAAAAACCAGTTGTGGTCGTTCACTTTTAATCTTTGCTACGCCATCTAATAAATTGGGCGCCTTAAAAATCTCTGTAACTTCTGGACAATAATCTTCCAGTAAAATCTGCAATACCTCCCGAGCTTTGGGTTCGTCGTCTATTATGAGTGCTTTCATACTTCTAGGGTATATGGTATTTTGATACACACGATAGTCCCTTGAGGTTTTTCTCCATCATATTTATCAGTAATATGTACGCTGGCTTCCTTTTCCAGTACATAGTTAAGCAAGGAAATGCGGTCTCCAGTTGCTTTTGTGGCAAATGGTTTGTGGCGCTTTTTCTCTTGAAGTTCTCTAGCCTTTTTTCTACCTATACCGTTATCATCTATTGAACAGATTATGGCCTCCTTATCGGTTTCGGCATCGCAGAAGAGAATAGAAAGCCTACGCTCACCTTCCACATGGAGCAGTCCGTGTTTCAGAGCGTTTTCAACATACGGTTGAATTAACATGGTAGGGATGCAAATACGGGTGGCATCTTCATTGACATTGATATCAATTTTGTAAGACAATCGATCTTCAAATCGCAATTGCTCCAGTTCTAGATACATTTTGAGACTGTCTATTTCTTCCTGCAATGAAATGCGGCCCTTGACGCTGTGATCTAAATAAGTTCTTATAAGATCGGCAAATTTGCCTAGATATTCACCGGCTTGTGAACGCTGGTTTTTCAAGATATATTCTTGAATGGAATTGAGAGCGTTGAATACAAAATGTGGATTCATTTGTGAGCGCAGGTTTTCCAGTTTTAGGTTGATAAATTCCTTTTCTCTTTTGAGAGATAGGAGCTGTTTGTTTTTCTCGCTTTCGCGAAAGCGAGCCCTACGAAATTGCAAGTACAAAATGATCAGTACAGCACTAAGAACAACAAGTCCCCAGAACCAAAAAGTTTCGTAAAACGGGACTGTAACGATAAGATTGATTGTTTTGAAAGTCGCCTGTTTAGAATTACCAGAGGTAGGACGCAATCTGAACTCATAATCACCCGCAGGCAATGAGTTGAAGAATACAGAATTTACTCCAGGATTTATTTGAATCCATTCATTAGAAAGTCCCTTGAGACAGTACTCATAACTACCACTAGACATAGCACGTAAGCCAGTACCCGAATAGGATATTTCAACCTCACTTTCTTTTTCATCTAGAATATATGTAGTGTTCATGGGCACGACGCTCCCATTAATAGAGACTTCCGTGAAATAATAATCCACAGGCGTAAACTCCTTAAATACTTTCTCTTGATCTACGTGAAAGATATAGTCACCGCCAGAGAAGTAGATTTGGTTACTTAAGGGCTCTATATCCAGCACAGAATAATAGGGCACACCATCTTCTTTAGTCAAGTTTTTAAATTCACCTGTTTCTGTGTGGAGGCGCTGTATTCCAGCGTCTGATGAAATCCATAAATAGGGCTTGTTAATAGCGATGGCGTTTAGATTATTTGACAACAGCCCGTTAGAAATGTCCCAGGAGTTGATAAGCGTGTCGTTATTGAATTTAAGCAGTCCATGGGTAAAAGTGGCGACCCATAAGTTTCCGTTTTTATCTAGTGCCATGGATTTAGTCAATACATCCTGACCATTTTGCCGCACTAGTTTTTTTATCTTGAACTCTTGATCAACCTTGACCAGTTCATCCACCAGACCGAAGTATTTACTTTGCGTAGTGTGGTCATAAATACAAGTGTATCCTCTTTTAAATATACTGTACGTTGTAGAGTCTCTGTTAAATTCATGATAGATAGGCGCGATACTCGATCTGGCAGAGGAAGCAAGCATCAAACTATCTGCATTTAAAAAGATTAATTTTTTAATGGAGCCTTGGTTAGTCACAGGCAACACCTTTTTTCCATAAGCATCCAGAGTTACAGTCTGCAATTTTTTTACAAAGCTCACTTGATTTTTAAATGTATCAACAGCTATATCATTAATAGGCTCTTTGTTTTCAAAATCAATCAATTCTACAGCCTTACTTAAGGTCTTATACTTTGCAGCTGCACCGCCCTTAGAACCTATGTAAAGAGTGGAGTCTATACTCGCAAGGGCGGTAGTTTTATTAATTTTTTCTGGTAGATCTAATTTGTTTATATGTAGGTTAGGAATAACATAAACGCCATCATTTAGTGTAGTGATAAAATAATTTTCATCACGATCCATGACAATATCTGTAGTATGATTTTTTTTAAAAAAAGCATCTTCTATCTCGATAGATTTATTTGTGATTTTTAGAGAGTAGATTCCTTCAGTAGTACAGATCCAGATTTTATCCTTTATGTATTTAATTTTTTGAATGACTCTTAAATGATCTAGGACTTCTGAATTGATCTTGATCACTTTATTTTTAGAAAACTTATAAAATTGCGGACTCTCACGAAGTGATGTAAAGCAGGTCAAAATAAAATTATCATCAATTTCAACAGACCTATTGATTAAGCCCTGACCATTGAGTTTTTCAAAAAATGGTGGAGTTTCTCTAAACACCTTTTGATGTTTTTCAGTAGAAAAATGTAGGTTCTTATCCTTAGATAATATGATCTGATCATTAAAAACAAACGGGTAAGTGTTCAATTCATAAAGATCGTAATCAATGGATTTTAATTCTTTTGAAGCTATATCAACCACCAGAACTTGACGTGAGGTCCGTAAAACTACTGTATTGCTAGCAACGGTCAATTGAGGAAGCTGTCCCTTCAACTCATTTTTAAAATCCCTAAAGAGCACCATCTTGCCGTTCTCAACGTAGAACACCTGTCCAGAGATATTAATGCACCATACTCGATTCTGGGCATCAATATTAATTTCAAAAACAGATAGTCCTCGTTTTTTAGGATGGGAGTAGGTTTTGAAATTTTTACCGTCAAAACGTGTTAAGCCTTTGTTGCCCGCGAGCCATATAAAGCCACTGTTGTCTTCTGCAATTCCATAGAATTCTTTGTCAGGCAAACCATCTTTTTCTGTGAGATGTATAGATACAGGTTGCTGAGCGGTCACTAAACCGCTTACAAAAAATAGAATGAGCACTAAAAATCGCAGGATGATCTTTTTAAAAAAGGAAATCTACTATGAATTCCTGTCTTAAAAGTAGTCAATTGCTGAAACTCTATTATGAGCTTATAAGGACTGCTGAAAACTAATCTTTAAAGATGGTGGATTAGGTTTTCCGCTTTCGCGAAAGCGTAACAAAATAAAAAACCCGCTGCGTTGAGGCAGCGGGTTGATCATTAAAATTTGGATAAATTATTCAAAGTCTTTATCTGAAAGACCTGAATTCACATCCATTTTCTTTACTTCAAATGAAAGGGTTTGTCCCATCATATCTTGTTTTAACATCATTGGGAATTTAACTCCCTCTACTTCCTTATAATCCTCAAATCTCAAAACATTTGACATTTCTCCTTGTGGAGTTTTCATGATGTTTTCTTCAGCTAAGAGTAAGCCGCTCTGAATATCATAATAACGATTTTTTGTGTCGCTCCATTTGATTATGTAGACGTTGCTATCGTCAAAGCGCTCTGCTTTAACCAGCTCTGCTTTATCTGCAGCGGTAAGCTCTGGGAACATCAAAGCCTCAGCAGCTACAGCCATTTTCTCATCACCCTCTAATTCCCTTGTCTGACCTTGAGCGCTCATCAATGCTTTACCGTCTTTATAAACCTGCTTTTGAACTACGTTACCAGCTACTTGAACGGTTTGTAAAAACTTATCATTATTTGCTCTTTTCATTTCAAGAACAAGTTCTCCCATTGGGCTTGTATAAACGGCAAACATATCAGTCGACTTGATCTTACTCACAGCCTCTTCACCACCTATTGCCTTGATATAACTATCCAAAACATCTTGAGCAGTTAAACCAGCTGGAATTTCAACTGTAGACGGACGCTCTGTGGGCTCAGCCATCTTATCGTAAAATTTGATAGGCACGGGACGGCCATCGATTTGCATTTTCTCTAGGTTCTCAAGAACATCTCCAGCTTTACCTACAAGTACGATACGAGCTTTTTCAGGCTTGATATATTTGTTAGCCACACGCTTCACATCTTCTTTTGTAACCGCGTTGATGTTTTTGATAAAGTTCTTGTAGAAATCTTCAGGAAGATCCATAGTCCTGATGCGCACTGCACGATCTGCCACTACTGACTTATCTTCAGACTGCATGATGAAGTTCCCTAAGAATTTTGCTTTTGCATTAGCAAGCATTTCATCATCTACGTACTCATCTCTGATTCGTTTGATCTCCTTCATGGTCTCCACTACTGCACTGTCAGTAACCTCGTTACGTACTTTTGCGGTAGCTCTGAACGTAGACTTGTAATTTTTACCAGTTCCCAAGGAAGTACGAGCTCCATAAGTGTACCCATTTTCTTCTCTCAGGTTCATGTTGAGGTACGAACCAAAACTACCTCCCAAAATATAGTTTGCAACAACTGCTGCGTGATAATCTGGATCATTCATTTTTAGATCTGAAACCATGATTACCGCAAGCTCTGTTTGTACCGCATTAGGCACATCTACAAAGTTGATTTGTCTTTGATCCACATCGGTTACTCTAGGTAATTGTGGCATGGCAATTTCTTTTGCCTCCCAATCTTTGAAGTATTTCTTGACCAGTTTCTTAGCCTGCTTACCCTTGATATCACCGCTTATCACCATGTAAGCATTTGAAGGAGAGAAATACTTATTGTAATAATTCTCTACATCCTGAAGGGTTACATTATTGATGGTTTCTTCTGTCGCAAACTCACCAGCAGCGTGATTTTTACCGTAAGCCAGAGCACTTCTTACACGACCTGCAATCGCAGCGGCGCTGTTTTCTCCAGATTTGATGCTCTCAATAAGTTGAGATTTTTCAAAGTCTAGTTCATCTTGAGTAAAATTAGGTTTCAAAGCCGCATCAGCAAACATTTCAAAAACTTCTTCAGTATATTTTGAAAGTGTACCTGCGTAACCACCACTCATACTCACAAATAGGTTAGCTCCTAGAAAATCAACTTTTTCATTGAACTCTTCTTTAGACATTTCAGTAGTTCCCTTACCCATGATGGAGCTGGCAAGAGAAACTACACCTGCTTTTTCTCCCTCAACAATAGGTGGATTGTCTAGGCTCAAACTAAAGCTGATGGTAGGAAGCTTGCGATCTTCTACCACAAGTACCTGCATACCATTCTTAAGTTCAAAGGTGTAAGGCTTTCCTAATTTGATTTCAGGAGTGGGACCTGATTTAGGAGGTTGCGATCGATCTATTTGTGCTGTTGCCGTTACTCCTATAAAGAGTAAGGCGATCATATATATAAATTTCTTGTTCATCATCATTATTGTTTGGTAACGGTAAATTCAGTTCTTCTGGATTGCTCGTACTCTTCGTCAGTACATTTTTTTGACTCACAGTCTATTACAGGATTGTCTTCTCCACGACCTACCGCCTTGATACGGCTGTCCTCGACACCTTTCATGGTAAGAAATGCTTTCACATTATTTGCCCTACGTTGAGAGAGGTCTTTGTTATAATCAGCACTACCACGAGTGTCGGTATAAGTCTCTGCAAGTATTTCCATTCCTGGATTCTTGATCATCATATTTGCTACACGAGTCAATTCTTTCTCTGCACTAGGAGTAATAGCGTCTTTGTCGTCCTCAAAGTAAATCGTGTTAACCTGCATTTTCATATCCTTGATCTCGATATCCTCTACATCGCCTTCAGCACCTTCTTCTGGAGCGCTACCGGCTAGATAATCAAGCTCAAGGCGCTTGCTTGGCTTCAAGTATTGATTAGCAGCACGTTTGATATCCTCTCTTGTAATGCTTTTGTAGATATCAAGTTCTTTGTTGATACGATCAGTATCTCCTTGAAGCATGTAGTAACTTGCTAGCGAAGCAGCGATTCCTTCTACACGAGAGTTAGAACTTACATATTGAGCTTCAAATTGGTTGCGTAGTTTTTGGAATTCACGTTCAGAGATCAATTCAGTTTGAAGTTTTACGATCTCCTCATCCATCACCTCGGCAAGTTTGCTTAATTCCACATCGCCCTTAGCAAGTGCACCCATGGTATAAGTTCCATAATCTTGGTTAGCTTGGTTAAAGGCAAGTACTTGAAGTGCGAACTGCTCCTCTTCAACCATTCTTTTATACATTCTAGAGCTATTACCACCAGTAAGTACAGAGCTTATATAGTCCATGATGTAGGCATCTTTACTTGTATTTTTAGGTGTAATCCATGAAAAGACTTTTACAGGAATCTGGATGTTTGCGTCATACTCGGTTTCATATCGTGTCTCAGTAATCGGGTCTTCTTTGATGTTCACACGTTGTGGAACTGGCGCCTTGTTAGGAATAGGACCAAAGTAATCCTCGATCATCTTCTTAGTTTCATCGATATCTATGTCTCCTGCAACAACTAGCACGGCGTTGTTAGGATTGTAATATTTATCATTAAACGCTTGAAACTCCTCCAGTTTCGCCGCATTTAAATCTTCCATAGAACCTATTACTGACTGACCATACGGGTGCTTTTTGAACAAATGCTTGTCAATTCCTGTACGATATATAATAGCCCCATAAGGTGCATTATCGATGCGCTGTCTCTTTTCTTCTTTGACAACCTCATTTTGGGTATCTACACCTATTTGCTCGATTTTAGGATGTAGCATACGCTCACTTTCCATCCATAAGCCCATTTCTAGTTTATTAGAAGGGAACGTCTCGTAATAGTATGTACGGTCTTGAGTAGTGTTTGCGTTGTTGCTACCACCGTTTGCCGCTACGATATCAAACCACTCACCGCGCTCGATGTTTTCTGTTCCTTCAAATAATAGGTGTTCAAAAAAGTGGGCAAAACCGGTTCTTCCAGGCTCTTCATCTTTTGCTCCTACCTGGTACATCACTGCTGTAGTGACCACTGGAGCACTATTTTCTTGATGTAGGATCACGTGTAGCCCGTTATCAAGGTCGTACTCGGTAAACTCCACCTCTTGGGCAAAGCTGGTTGCCGTTGCTAAGACGGCAGCCAGACTCAAGACTAATTTTTTCATTGGGTTTAGATTTGTTTATTATTCATCATAGGTATGAAAATTTATGATGATGTTACAATTATTTTGGTAAAGTTAGCTTTCGCGAAAGCGCAATACCGTTAAAGTAATTTCAAATATTGGGAAAATAAGGACACTAAATTCTACTTTTACTTGAAAACACTTAATATAACCAAATGAATACCTTTAAATACGGAGTCTACCTAGCCATTACCCTTATTGCATATTTTATTTTGCTCGACCTTCTAGGACTGGCAGATAATGTCTATTTCTCGTTTTTCAATGCCGTTCTTACCGCTGGGAGTCTGTTCCTAGCCGTGCGTGACGTTTACAAACACGAGAAGGAAAAATTTAAATATATGGAAGGGTTTCAGGCAGCGCTGGTTTCAGGATTCATAGGCACACTCATATTTACCGTTTTTATGGCGATCTACCTTTACGAAATTAACCCTGACCTGGGTGCCGAGATTAGACAACAGGTAGAAATCGCTGGTAGTGGTGTAAATGTTGCCATCTTGTTATTCATATTCCTATCAGGTCTTGCAACTACGATCGTGAGCGCGCTGTGCATCCTGCCCATTTATAAGAGATCATGGAATACCCGTCAGGTGCGCGCAGAGCAAAAACCCATGAATCATAAAGCTTAGGTTTATCTGTTCTCGCTTTCCATCGGTCGCCATAGGCTTGCCGACGGCGCAGTACGAAAGCGGAACAATAAAAATGAATGCTAGAAGTTTTAATTCAATCTACTGTAAGAGTGGCCTCTAGATGAACGTACAAACTTTTATTGAAAATTTGTTGATAAGTTTGTAGAGTTTTGGAATAGAGGTATATTTGCAGCCCTAAAATCAATAGTTAATTCAAAGTTATGTATGCAATCGTAGAGATAGCAGGGCAACAGTTCAAGATCGAGAAGGATCAGAAGTTGTACGTACATCGCTTGAAAGAAGATGAAGGTGCTAGTTTTAACATCGACAAGGTTCTTCTTTTAGGTGACGGTGACAACATCACCCTCGGCGCCCCAGCTATAGAAGGAGCATTTGCTGAAGCAAAAGTTCTGGGACACCTTAAGGGTGACAAAGTGATCGTTTTTAAGAAGAAACGACGTAAAGGTTACAAAAAGAAAAACGGTCATAGACAGTATCTTACTCAAATAGAGATTACTGGAATTACTAGTGGAGGAAAAAAATCTGCAGCTAAGCCTAAGGCAAAGAAAGCAGATGACGCTCCCAAAGGTAAAGTAGCTGACAAGAAAGAAGCGGTTGCAAAAGAGCCTGCAAAAGGTGAAGAAGAGTAAAAGTTCAATTTGTCCCGCCTCGAGTGGGAGCTAAATAAAATATCATGGCTCATAAAAAAGGAGTAGGTAGTTCTAAGAACGGAAGAGAATCAGAATCGAAACGACTGGGTGTAAAAATCTTTGGTGGTCAAGAGGCTATCGCTGGTAACATAATCGTGCGCCAGCGTGGTATGGAGCACCATCCAGGTGAGAATGTATATGCTGGAAAAGATTATACATTACACGCAAGAGTTGATGGAAAAGTGCAATTCACAAAAAAGCGTAACAACCGCTCATTTGTAAGCATCATTCCAGCAGAAGCTTAATAAAGCTTCCACTTAAATCTTATTGATCCCAACTTGATCTTTTGATCGGGTTGGGATTTTTTATGCCTCACCCCCATCCCCTTTCTTGCATTCCTCTCCTTCTTACCTCAGTCGTCGGATGCAGGAGAGAGGGGAGTTACCTATGTGATCTTTTAAATTTTTTGGATTTGCCCTTCGAGTACCTCAGTGCTCGATCTTAATATGAGGGCTGAGGCACTCGAAGCCCGTTTTAGTTATTGAGAATGTCAACGCCGCCCTTCGAGAACCTCAGGGCTCGATCTAGTTGTGATTGCTGAGGTGTCATGCTGTCCCGATAGCTATCGGGATGTCGAAGCGCTCTCGAAACCCAATTAAATTTTCAAACAACTGCACTAAGAATTGAAACTCCCTATATGCCACAATATATTACTGGGATCATGGAGAAAGAACTCGCTGCCCCAATCGTTGGTTACAATTGGTTTTAGCTTGATTGTAGGAAATTGATTTTGCAGGTTGAGTGCGAGAATGCGATTGTACTCTTTTTGAACGTCTCTTACTTCTAGAAAGATCATGGAGTTATTGACCCAATCTTCCACAAAATAATCTTGAAGGTAAAATCCAAAACGTTGTTTAGAGAAATAGGACATCTTTGGAGAAGTGACATACTCTTCAAACCCTAATTTCCTATAAAATGCACGCGATACATTGTAGTTTTTAGCGCCAATGAAGGGTCTTACGGATTTGATTTCACTCACTATTTGAGCAGCTTGTTTTCAACTAGAATACTTGCAATTGAATCACAAAACTCAACTTGCTCCAGCTCTCCTACATTGGCGATCTGGATGGTATAAAAACCGGGAAATTCAGATAGATCTTCAAATTCGCGATCTAGAATGGTGTTCAAGTTATCAGTGAGTCGTGACATGGGCCAGTCCGTCATTTGGATGCTGTCCTTTGTAATTTTAAGACCAGCCTCACCATAAACCCCACCGGCATTACCTCCTTCAATAAAACCATTTAATGACGCTGTCTCGATTGATTTTTTAGGAAAATCAGTCGTGCAAGATGCAAGAGTTACAGCTGCAAAAATCAAAAGGCACAATCGCTTCATGGTCGAGGTAGTTTGTTAGATAACGAAGATAGGGTTTCTGTATTTTAATGAGATACACTACACTCTATCTTTTAAGTAATCCCAACCGTTTTGATTTACATCTTTAATATGGTCAAGATTACATTTTTTAACTCATATCAATTAAATAATTTGGAAATTTTAATCTATGAAAATTGATGCCCAATAATACGAAACTGTTAATAATCTGATTAATAACTAGTTTTATCGAGTAAATGATTTAATTTTAGAAATGATTTACAACCTGTGACACTTTAAAAAAGTGAGTACAACGTGCCAGCCAGCCCCTATTCAAGCAGACACGATAAAATTTTAATGATATGAAGAAAATACTCTATATTCTATATTATTTATTTTTTTTTCTTCCTGTGACAGCGATGACTATAATAATTGTCAGGGGATTGACTGCCAACCACCAGCCACACAAACAGGAGCAGGTACTTTTGGTTGTCTGGTAAACGGTGAGCCATTTGTAGACAACAGCGGTAATTTTAATTGCTTTTACCAACTGGTGGATGGAGAATATTTTTTTGGAATACAGGGTAATGATGAAGTTGGTATAGTTTCTTCCATGGGTGTTGGCGCGGACAAATTGAATATTACTGAAGGAGTTTATAATCTCGATTATGATTTCAATGATTCAAACTCTAATGGATTTTATTTTATAAGCTTTTATACCGGCTCGAATTTAACGGACAATATAACTTCTATTCCAGGTTCAGGAATGGTTAGCATCACTAAAATTGATTTAAACAATCAAATAATTTCTGGAAAATTTGAAGGGTCGCTTTTAAGTCCAGAAAATGAAGTTATCAGAATAACCGAAGGAAGATTTGACTCTTTCTTCACTAGATGAAATCACAAATAAAAAATACCATCAATGAGAAAACTACTATTACTTTTTGCAATTCTACCTTTTTTAGCATTAGCTCAAATAAGTGTTGATAACCAATGGAAGAACTCAATCAACCCTATTTTCATAACCTATAAAAGAATAGTATATCTTCTGGAATTCTACTTGATTAGTATATGAAATTTATGCTTTCGCGAAAGCAAACAATAAAGCAACCATAACCTTAAATTCACATCTACTAGGTAAATAACCTCAATCTTTATATCATGAAAAAGCTTATCCTTTTCATTTCATTTATTACTTTATTCAATTCTTGCGACAGTGATGACGACAACGCCTGCCAGGGAATAGACTGTCTTCCACCCATCACTCAAAACGGCGCTGGAACTTTTGGTTGCTTGGTAAATGGTGAGCCGTTTGTTGACAATAGCGGCAATTTTAACTGTTTTTACCAGCTCGTAGATGGGGAGTATTTTTTTAACATTTCTGCTCAATTCGAATCGTCAATACAAGGCATTGGAATAGGATCCCTAAATATCTCAATTGAAGAATCCTCTTCTTACTCGCTTGTCGAAGTTGGATCAAACAATTTTAGTGCTGATGTGTTTATTGATGCGCAAAACAATTTTGAGACGCAATCAAGTAACCCTGGTAGAATAGTAGTCAACAAATTGGATTTAAATTCAAACATTGTCTCCGCAACGTTTGAGTTTACTGTCACAAATTCCGAGACAGGTATGATTTACCAAGTAACCAACGGTCGGTTCGATACCGTATTCACCCGATAAGAGCTAAAAAATAAAAACGCTATGAAAAAACTAACTACCACTATCATGTTATTGACTGCTATGCTGTTGATAGCACAAAACAATGATTATTCCAATCATATGTAGTTTTTTTGAACTGATGGAACCTTAAACAACAACTTACAAATTGAATATCGCTTTCCTGCCTGCTGGCAGGCAGGCGCGAAAACAAACAATAACGCAACCTTAAAGTCTAACTGACATCTTAATAAGTAAGAAGCCTAATATTTACATCATGAAAAACATACTTCTAATTTTAATTTCCTGTTTAGCGCTTTTATCCTGTGATAAAAATGACGATGACAATTCACAAGACCCCATTTCACAACTACCACCAGCTACTATGACTGGGGAAAACACCTTTGGATTTCTTCTAAATGGTGAGCCAATAAATGTTACGAATACTACACAACAATTTGCTATTTATCAAGGTGGTTTTCTTCAGTTTGGTGCAGAGCCAGAGTTCAATAATACCGAAATAAGAATAAAATTAATTCTTTTAAATCCTTTAGGTGAAAATATTCAATACGATTTAACCGACTTCTCAAATTACCGTTCACGTATTCAGATAATAAGTTCTTCCAATTGTTTTTATGACTATGAAGAAACAATTACAGGAAATGTATTTTTTTCGAAAATAGATTCAACAAACTTTATTATTTCAGGAAAATTTGAATTCACAACTTCTACAGATGGTTGTGAACAAGTTCAGATAACCGATGGCCGCTTTGATTTGCAATACATACCTTAATCAATAAAAACTAAAACAACTATGAAAAAACTAATGACTACTATCATGTTATTGACAGCTATGCTGTTAATGGCACAAAACAATGACTATGCCAGCCGTATGGATCATATTTTCAAAAATATTGATCCCAATAAGGTGACTACTGGATATTTAAAGGATTTTGGGATACGATTTGTAAATATGGAACTGGCAGATGGGTCTATTAATACAACAAATGCCGTGAGTAAATCCGAATTTATAGGTCTTTATAATTCTTTATATACTATGAGAGTAGGTAATACCGCCGCAGGGATGCTATCACCACAGGCATTTAAATCTAATTTAAATGATCAAATAGATAATTCAAATGTAGATGTGCTACTAGGTGTACAACATTATGAATACCAGCAGTACAAAGAAAATGCATATTCAAATGGAGATGTATCCGTCATAAATGAACAAATTTATGATCGCAATGGTAGGAATCCCTATGAAGTAAAAAAGGTATTTGCCAGTACTGTTTTAAATAATGATATTAGGGGTAGTTTTTTTACATTCAGGTTACCTAGTGCTTTGATTTACTCTAATATTAATCTATCTATTGAAGGCGTTAAGATAGATTTTAATGATGGCCTAGGCTTCCGATCTATAGAACTAGATGCAGATGTAGTAGTAAACTATTCCTCAGGTGGTGAAAAGGATATTAAAGTAGAATTCATTTATGACAATGGGCTTAGTATAAAAAGTCATTCACAATTAAAAGTAGATTACGTTAATCCAAATACAACCCTAGATTTTGATGGGAATGGATTGTTCTGGAATCGACAGCTGGTTACAGGTGCAGCATGGCAAGGGGCAAGTGCTAGCGGTAGAGTGACTATAGAGTTAGCTCCTGGTCGCACACAAATCACTAAACCCTTAATAGTAGTTGAAGGTTTTGATCCAGAAGGGTCTTTCATTTATGATGATTTAATTAATGGTAGTGGTGTCGGAGGTTTTGATATATCTATTGATGACACAGGAACAGCGTTAAATGAAGCCATTGAAGATGAAGATTATGATCTGGTCTTTATTGATTATGTAAATGGGACAGATTTTATCCAGCGCAATGCGCTTATGGTAGAAGAGGTGATACGGCAGGTCAATGATTTAAAAACAGGAACAGAGAAAAACGCGGTACTGGGTATTAGTATGGGTGGTCTGGTTGCTCGATATGCATTAAGAGATATGGAGATCAATGGTGAGACTCATGAAACTAAATTGTACATAAGCCATGATAGCCCTCATCAGGGTGCAAATGTTCCATTGTCAGTACAAGCACTAGTTCGTCACTTAGTAGGAGAGCAGATATCCTTACCAGTTTTCTTTAGTTTGATAAATATAAACATTGCAGATCTAGACGATTTGAGCGATGATCAATTATCAGAGACTCTTGCTATTCTTGAATCACCAGCTGCTCAACAGATGCTAATCTATCAGATAAATGGTACTGGTCAGGGATTGTCACATCCTAGTTCTACGCTGCACGATAGCTTTTTAACAGAGTATCAGAATTTAGGCTACCCACAGCAAGATAACATCCGTAACATCGCAATTACTAATTCAACAGACTGTGGTACACAATTAGACTATGAACCTTTAGCAGATTTAATTAAAGCAAATGAAAAGATTGATTTGCCATTTTTTCTGACTAATATAGGACTTGCCATCGCTAATGGCTTGTCACTAAATCCAGGCAGGGTCTTATCGTCTCTACTTTCCACCAATACAGATATAAAGGCAGAATTTACATGTAAGGCTCTTCCTTCACAACAAATAGAAAGAATATATAAAGGAAAAGTATTTATCAAGAAAACGATATTGGGATTGTTTACAGTTGAGGAACATTTTATCGATCAAGGCGCATTTTATTCTACTAATGACATGTTAGCTTTAGATAGTTCAAATGGTGGTATTTATGATATTAATGCTTTTGCTACATTACCAGCAGAACTAGATGATTATGTTTTACAAACCAGATTTAGTTTTATTCCTGTTTACAGCAGTCTTGATGTAGGAGAAGGGAATGTTGTTATTGATCCAATAGATTTGTTCAAACGATATGACGCAACAATGCCGCCGCCAGCACCAAAGAACATTCCTTTTGATAACTTCCATGCTAACCCTTTAATAAGTCAAGCTCATACACAGTTTACCCTACAAAACGGTAATTGGCTTATAGATGAGTTATCAGATAATCCTTCTGTAGAATCCTGTGCTCTAGCATGTGAAATAAAAGATTGGGAAATAACTGGCCCAGATGAATTCTGTGATAGAGCCATCTTCTCGGTACCAGCCGGCGCTCCAGAATACAATTGGAATTATCCAGGCATTATCACGACTCCAGACCCCAGCCTGCCTAACGTTGTGGAGGTACAAGAATGGTTGAACGGTAACCATACTTTATCCGTTAATTTTGGAGACTATCCTGATTGTGGGGTCACAGCTGCTGATACTAGAATCAGTAAAAATGTATGGGCGGGAGTTCCCAAAAGTGGTGGTGATCTTATTGAGGTCACTCATGGGTTTGCGGTATTAGGTTTGTATCCTCCATCACATACCTATTGCGATGTTCAGGCATTTTCATTGATCAACGTTCCTTTTCCAGAACAAGTGGATTATTTAGAGTGGGAGTATCTGGAAGGTAACGCTGCTTGGGATGGTAATGCAAGATCAGGTACCTCCTTGAGAGAAGTGGTATTTTTCCCTGAATGTGACGAGACCGTTAGATTTAGAATACGATATGTGAACGACTGTGGACCAGGAGAATGGACAGAATATACAGTTAATTTAGATGTATGCGGGACCAATTGTGCTCCACCCCCACCATCTGGAGCTGACAGTATCAATTTTAGGATTTTCCCAAATCCAGCTGATGACGATATGTTTATTGATAAAAAAGATGAATCCCTATGGACTTTTATGGGATTGTGCAACGATCAAATATTAGATCCAAGTGGAGAACCCTATTGCAACTATTATGTTTGGGTAGTAATTTATGACGATTCATCAAATACGGTAATGAATGTGAGCCATAGATTAGGTGATACGTTAGACGTTTCAGGTCTAAGTCCAGGAAACTATTTTATGCAGATTTCACATGGCTCTAATCAAATGGAAACGGTACAGATCGTAATTCAATGATTTGAAGTTGATCTATTCATTAAAAAAACCCCTCAAAGTTTTCAACTTGAGGGGTTTTTCAAAAAAGGTTACCAAATCTACATTCTGATTCCCTTCAGTCTCTTTTCAACTTTCTGCTTCTTTGCAGTCAGTTCTTTCATAAGTTCCATTAACTCTGGATCCTTAGTTTCTTTATAGATTTCGTTAATGCCCAAAATGAGCTCTTTACCGCGTCTAGAAGAATGTACACGATCACTGGTGGACATGTTGCTCATGCTGGCATTCAACCATTCATTAGCTTCTTCTACCCATTGTTTTTTATCTTTCATTAATTCTATAATTATCCGCTAATAAATTAGCAAATTAATAATTTTGGCATAATAGGCTAAAATTCTCACACAACCAATTAAAAATCAGTTAAATTAAAGAGGTTGTGAATAAAATCGCCGCTCTTTAAAAAAGCGGCGATCTAATATTTAGCTTTTAGAAAGTGACAGAAAACCTGAATGCTTTAACTTTATAAAAATTTCAACTTTGGCAGAGACCAAAATCTGAACACCATAAAATTGTCTTTCGTCTTTTGTCTTTCAGCTGGTGGCTGAGCGGAGTCGAAGCCCAGCGGTCTGTCATCCTCTCCAGCCCTACTGTTCTAGTATCTGTAATATTCTGGCTTGAAAGGTCCTTCAACTTTAACACCTATGTAGTCAGCTTGATATTCTTTCAGTTCAGTAAGTTCTGCTCCTATACGCTCAAGGTGAAGCGCTGCAACCTTTTCATCAAGGTGCTTAGGAAGCATGTATACTTCATTCTTGTACTTGTCAGAGTGGTTCCACAACTCTATTTGAGCAAGCGTTTGGTTCGTAAATGAATTACTCATTACAAAACTCGGGTGACCCGTTGCACAACCTAAATTCACTAAACGACCTTCTGCAAGAAGGATAATGTCCTTCCCGTCGATCGTGTATTTGTCAACCTGAGGCTTGATTTCAACTTTAGTATCTCCGTAGTTTTTGTTCAAGAAAGCTACGTCGATCTCGTTATCAAAGTGTCCTATGTTACAAACGATCACTTTGTCGCGCATCGCTTTAAAGTGCTCACCTCTTATGATGTCTTTATTACCTGTAGTAGTGATCACTACATCTGCATTTCCTACGACAGTCTCCAGCTTCTTAACTTCATAACCATCCATAGCTGCTTGAAGGGCACAGATAGGATCGATTTCAGTAACCGTTACGATAGATCCAGCACCTCTAAAAGAAGCTGCAGTACCTTTACCTACATCACCATAGCCACAAACTACCACACGCTTACCGGCAAGCATAGTGTCTGTAGCGCGACGTACGGCATCTACTGCACTTTCTCTACAACCGTATTTATTGTCAAACTTAGACTTGGTTACTGAGTCGTTTACGTTGATCGCTGGCATAACTAGCGTACCGTTTTTCATGCGCTCGTACAATCTGTGAACTCCAGTAGTTGTTTCTTCAGAAAGACCTTTGATGCCTTTGGCAAGTTCTGGATATTCATCAAAAACCATGTTAGTCAAGTCTCCACCATCATCTAGGATCATGTTAAGCGGCTGGCGCTCTTCCCCAAAAAACAATGTCTGCTCGATACACCAGTTAAACTCTTCCTCACTCATTCCCTTCCATGCATAAACCGGTATTCCAGCTGCTGCAATTGCTGCTGCTGCATGATCTTGTGTAGAAAAAATGTTACAAGAAGACCAGGTTACATCGGCTCCCAGAGCAACGAGAGTTTCAATTAGAACCGCAGTTTGTATAGTCATGTGAAGGCAACCAGCGATGCGAGCGCCTTTAAGTGGCTGCTCGTCTTTATATTCTTCCCTTAGGGACATTAGACCGGGCATTTCTGCTTCGGCAAGTTCAATTTCCAGGCGGCCGTATTCGGCTAGGGAAATATCTTTTACTTTGTAAGGAACGTAAGGAATCGTTTCTGTGCTCATTTGCTTGTTTTAATACGCCTGACCTCAAGTGAACCCTCACTATCAAGTCGTTGAGGCATTAATTATTTGTTAAATTGCGGTTGCAAAGCTACGAAAAAACAAGCCTTCTTATGCCGCTTTACAAAACACTTAACAACAGGAGTAATACCGCGGTATACATCTGGGAGATTGTGGAGAGTGAAGCATGGCTTAGAACAGACATTGAGTTGTCTCAAAACTCCATGAATCGGTTGCTTACCATGAGTTCTGAACTGCACCGCAGGGGGTTTTTAAGCATCAGGCATTTGTTGCGGGAGGCGGGCTACGCTGATAACGATCTATATTATTCAGAGAATGGGAAACCCTATCTCAAAGACGGCCGCCACATTTCCATTACGCATAGTTTTACTTTTACAGGGATTGTGATAAGTGATTCACCTACCGGAATTGATATTGAGAAGCAACGGGACAAGATTCAGCGAATTGCGATTAAATTTATTGATCACGAGAGTCAATATCTCAACGCTATTGAGGATCCCACCCGCGAGTTGACTGTTATTTGGGGTGCAAAAGAATCCATGTATAAATTATACGGCACAAAAGGCCTTGGATTTAAGGCACACTGCAAAGTGGATCGGTTTAATATAGATCAAGAAACTATAGCTTGCTCGCTCCATTTTGAAGAGGACCGTTTGGATTTTGACGGTTTTTTTCTTGAAATGAAAGGCTTCACCATGGTTTATATCCTCCCTAAAGATGCATAAAATCTACGACCTAATCACTTCAGTTGAGCGCACGTTAGGGATTTTGGTAGATCCTGAAAAGATGGGATTTGAAGAGGTTTCCGCTTTCGCGAAAGCGTTATCTCTTAACAGCTCCAGAATTATCAAGAAGTTTGACGTAGACCAAATAGTTTTGCTGGTAGGCGGCAGTACCATGGAAAACGTGGATTTTGACAAGTGGACACAACACCTGAGAGGATCGACTAAACTACCTATTATACTTTTCCCAGGCTCGCACAAACAAGTTTCCAGCGCCGCAGATGCGATCCTGTACCTCAACTTGATCTCTGGTCGCAATCCAGACTACCTCATCGGTGAACAGGTGGCCGCAGCTTATAAGGTTCAAGAGGCAAGGATTGAGGTAATACCCACCGCGTATTTGTTGCTTGATGGCAAAAATGAGTCGGCGGTGGCGCGTGTTTCTAATACAACTCCCATGAGTCAGCAAGATATTGATGAGGTGGTTAAAACGGCTTTGGCAGGTCAGTTTATGGGTAATAAATTGATTTATCTCGAGGCGGGCAGCGGCGCAAAACAACCAGTTACCGATGAAATTGTAAAGGCGGTACAACAGCGAGTGAACACACCTACAATCGTAGGCGGTGGCTTGCGCACTAAGCAAGCCATTAAATCAAAATTTGATGCCGGCGCCAGAATGGTCGTGGTGGGCACAGCGATTGAAGAAAATCTGAGTTGGCTTGATATTTAAATTATGAACAGGTAGATTTGATTAAGACTAAATAAATAGTTCTAGAATGAGACCATCAATCAAATTTTTGTACTCTGTACTTATAATTTTCTCCATCATCTCATGTGAATCTGAAAAAAAGCCGAAAATATCCTATGAGGATGAAAACAAGGAGCAGACCTTAGGCATAGACTCAACCTATGTACCTCTAGCATCAAATCCTATTCATATTGACAGTACTGAGTATTTGATGCATCTAATAGGCGAATTTAGAATACCGAAAAGTCAAACCCGATATGGGTTAAGTAAGTCTAGTTATGGCTATGGACAGTTCAAAATTTCAAATTTCAACGGGCTTGAGATAACTGGCGATATAAATAATATTAAATTTCAGAAGCTCGGAACAGAGGACTTGTATCCATTAACAGACGCCTATATAAATATTAATTCAATTCGTTACGCTAGTGAAATTAATAACAACATTCAGAAGCAGTTTTTAATTTATAAAATCAATGACCAAGACACTAATCAAGACGAGGTACTGAATTATAATGATGTTGAATCTCTATACATTAGTGATATAGATGGTACTGGCTTTGAAAAAATTAGCCCACCTAACCATGAACTTATTGATTATCAAATATGGGATGTAAATAATCGTCTTTATTATAGAACTATCGAGGATTCAAATAAAAATGGTGATTTTGATGTAAAAGACTCGATTCACTTTTACTATTTGGATTTTAGCATTGATGTATTCATGCCGGTAGAATACAATCCCGTCAACTAAGTAGTTTAATCAGTATGAAAAACATCGATAAACAAAGCTTGCAGAAGGCTTATGATTTATTTGAGTCGGGTAAAATAGACCGCATTGAAGTAGGATCTACACGAGGTTTACAAGAAATCCATAGCTATCTATTTAATGACCTGTATGATCATGCCGGCGTCATCCGAGAGAAGAATATTTCTAAAGGTGGTTTCCGGTTTGCGAATGCTTTGTACCTCAAGGAAATTTTATTGAAGATTGAACAGATGCCTGAAAATGATTTTAAAACCATCATTGCTAAATACGTTGAGATGAATATTGCCCATCCCTTTATGGACGGTAATGGGAGATCCATGAGAATTTGGTTGGATATGATGTTGAAAAAGAAACTTAGAAAAGTCGTTAACTGGCAGTTTGTAGATAAAATCTTGTATTTGCAAGCCATGGAGCGCAGCCCTATAAATGATCTGGAATTAAGAACGTTACTATCTGAGAACCTGACATCAAAAGTCAACGATAGAGAAATCATTTTCAAAGGAATCGAGCAATCTTACTATTACGAGGGCTACAAGAAAGAAGATTGATCCTTTACAAAACAGAAGAACCTTAGACCTCACAAACTCAAAGACTCATAAACTCATTAACTAAACCCATGAAAGCATCCATAGAATTAACCATGTCTCCGCTCCAAGGAGATTATGAAGAACACATTATAAAATTCATCAAGAAACTGCGCGACTCTGAATTTAAGATACTTGAAAACCCACTAAGCACGCAGATTTATGGCGACTTTAAACCCATGATGCAATTTTTGAGCGAGGCAATGGAGGAGAGCATGAGGGAAACACAAGCCGTTCTTTTTTACATGAAAGTGGTCAAAACTGACCGTCATGATTACGAGCCGCATTTTTGACTTAGGCTTTAGGTTCTAGGCATTAAGCTGTACGCAACAAGCCGCTTGCTAATCGCTAGCCGCTCAAGATCTTAACAGGAAAGTTCATAACACAAATTAAAGCCCCCTTCAGGGGGTTGGTGGGCATAAACAGACATGGAAATAATCGATTACATTTTTGGACAATATAAGGAGTATTCTACTCTGCATATTGTTTTGGAGATATTGACAGTTATTTGCTCCATTGTTAGCGTAATATTTTCTGCACGAAATAGTGTCTTGGTATATCCATTTGGTATTTTAGGGACAGGAATTTATGTTTATTTATTATTTCAATGGGAACTGCCAGGCGATATGATTATTAACGCTTATTATTTCATCATGAGTCTGTACGGCTGGTACAACTGGAGCAGCGATTTGGGTGAGGAAGCGATTCCCGTGACACGAGTTTCTCAAGAGCAATGGCTGCAATCCCTGATGATCTTCCTAGGTGCAGTGATAGGTGTTTATGTCGTGTACCAGCTTTTAGGTATGCTCAGTTCCTATCTCAATTACATAGACATTTTTACCACGGGAATTTTCTTTGTGGGAATGTGGCAAATGGCTCTGCGCAAGCTGGAACATTGGCTGGTTTTATTGGTAGGAAATATAATCACGATTCCCTTATATTTTATTAAAGGTTACAGTTTTAGCGCTATTCTCTATATTTTTCTCGCTTATATGGCTTACGTAGGCTTCGTTGAATGGAAAAAACACCACCTCAGAAGGAATTTAGTGGCAAGCGAGTAGTACTTTTTGGACCAGAGAGTACAGGTAAGAGTACGCTTTCGCGAAAGCTTGCAAAACACTACCACACCACCTACATTCCAGAATTTGCTAGGGAATATCTGCAAGAAAAAATGGATCAAACCGGCACCGTTTGCGCTCTAGAGGATTTAATGCCTATTACGCGTGGTCAGCGACGTTTAGAAAATGAGGCTGCAAAAAAAGCCCACAAATTCTTATTTTGCGATACAGATGCTTTGGAAACTTGGGTTTACAGTCATATTTATTTCAACGTGGCACCTGAAGAATTGGAGCAGGTCATAGCATTATCTGAGTACGACCTGTATTTACTTATGCAGGTTGACATACCTTGGCAGAAAGACGACATTAGGGACCGACCCGATGATCGAGCGTATATTTTTAACCAATTTGAGGACGCGCTCAAGAAATTTGACAAAAACTATGGAATCGTTACCGGAACTGGAGAACAGCGACTGGAAAACGCTATCCAAATCATAGAACAAACTTTTAAATGAAACTAACTGACACCCAGCAAAAACAACTTGAAGATAAAGGAATCTCTCAAGAAAAACTCAAGGAACAGATACGCCGATTTCAAGAGGGCTTCCCCACTTTACGACTGAATCGGGCAGCAATCATCGATGATGGAATCGTGAGTCTCAGGTCAGTTGACATTGAGGCGCTCAAAGATCAATATGACAGCCAGAAAGATGATCTAGACATCTTAAAATTTGTTCCAGCCAGCGGTGCCGCCACGCGCATGTTCAAATTCTTACATGAGTTTCTTTCTAATTATGATCCTAAAAAAGAATCGGTTAACTCGTATATCAATAAGAATAAGGTAGATCAGCTTTTCACTTTCTTCACGGCGCTGGAAAAATTTCCCTTTTATGCTGAGGTGAAAAAATCCCTCGAGCAGAAATATTCTGATTGGGGGTCAAAGGATGAAGGAGAGCAAAAGTTTTTGTTTGTACGTGAAATGATGGAAAAAAACGGCTTCAATTACGGCGGGATGCCCAAAGGTCTTGTTCCATTTCACAAATACAAAGACCACATCGCCACGGCTTTTGAAGAGCATCTTTTTGAGGCTGCGATTTACGCCTCATGTACGGGAAAGGCGCGCCTCCACTTCACAATTGCTCCCGCGTTTAAATCAGACTTCAAGGAAGAATTTAAGCGCATTGAGGAACACGTGGAACAAAAAACGGGAATCAGTTTTGATGTGACCTATTCCTTCCAGCAACCGCATACCGATACAGTCGCGGTAGATGAGGAAAACAATCCCATCGTGCTGGATGATGGCACCCTATTTTTTAGGCCCGCTGGCCATGGGGCGCTGCTCGATAATCTGGATAAACAAGATGCTGACCTCATTTTTGTAAAGAATATTGATAATGTTACGGTTTCCAGTTTGGAAAAGGAGATCTGCGATTATAAAAAAATCCTTGCCGGCTATCTTTTGAAAAAGCGTTCAAAGGTTTTTGATTATCTGGAAAAACTGGATAATAGCAATGTTAGCGACGAGCTACAAAAAGAAATGGAGAAATTTCTAGAAAATGACCTCTGTACCGTTTTTCCTCGAGATTACTTTAAATACAAAACGGAGTACCAGCACAAATACCTATTTGACAAGCTCAACCGCCCATTACGGGTTTGCGGGATGGTAAAAAATGAGGGGGAACCTGGTGGCGGCCCGTTCTGGGTTGAGGATAAATTTGGTGAGATTTCCATCGAGATTGTCGAGGGCGTTCAAGTCGACAAGAACAGCAGCTCGCAGCAAAAAATTGCTCGCAGCGGTACGCACTTCAATCCGGTGGATATTGTGTGCAGCGTGCGTGACCATAAAGGAAATAAATACAATTTACACGAGTACAGCGATCCAGACACTGGGTTTATCACCTATAAATCAAGCAAGGGTAAAGAGATCAAGGCGCAGGAACTTCCAGGTCTTTGGAACGGTGGCATGTCTGAGTGGAACAGCATTTTCTTAGAGATGCCGCTCAAAACTTTCAATCCGGTCAAGACGGTGAACGATCTGCTCAAACCCGCACACCAGTTGAATGGATAGAGATCAAATTCAAAAAGAGTTCCATTTTAAAGCGGTTGCCAGCAGCGGTGCTGGTGGTCATCATGTGAATAAAGTGGCGACAAAGGTGCAACTGTACTTTGATGTTTTGAATAGTCTCGCTTTCGCGAAAGCGGAACACTCAAGAATCATCGCCAGATTAAACAACCGGCTCACAAATGATGGCGTGTTGATCCTTTCTGATCAGAGTTCACGCAGCCAGGCCACCAATAAAGAACGCGTGATCCAATCGCTGTTTGCCTTACTGGAAGAAGCGAGAAAACCTATAAAGGCCCGCAAGAAAACAGGAATTCCCAAAGCCGTAAAACGCAAGAGACTGGAGGCTAAAAGGAGAAAAAGCGAGAAAAAAAACAATAGAAACTACCGCTATGAAGGGTAAAAACGAGCTGCGAGTAAGTCTGATACAAACTTCCTTAGAATGGGAGAATCCTCAGGCAAATCTTGCTGCTTTTTCAGATAAATTCAAGCAGCTTAAGGGAAAGACCGATCTAGTAATCATCCCTGAAATGTTCACCACGGGATTCTCTATGAAGCCGCAAGGTATTGCAAGTGATGAAAAAATTTACACGTATCTAAAAACCCGAGCTGCCGAAGGAAACTTTGCGATCTACGGAAGCTCCATGCTTAAAAAAAGCGATGGCAGTTTTGTCAACAGAGGCCTATTTGCAACGCCTGAGGGAGATTTATTTATCTACGATAAACGACACACTTTTACACTAGCGGGCGAGCAAAAGGTTTATGACAAAGGTGGCAAACCTGTCATGGCAGAATACCTGGGCTGGAAGTTCAATCTGCAAATTTGCTACGATCTGAGATTTCCAGTTTACGCACGAAACACTCAAGATTATGATGTGGTGATCTACGTAGCAAACTGGCCCGTGCTTCGTGTAAATGCTTGGGACGCATTGTTAAAAGCCCGCGCCATTGAGAACATGGCTTACAGCATAGGCGTTAATCGTGTGGGGACTGATGGAACGGGTATGAATTATAACGGTCACTCTCAAGTTTACAATATATTAGGTAAAGAGATGATCGATCACCCTTGGGAAACCGATGGGGTAAAAACAGTAATTCTTAAAAAATCGGAAATTGAAAAATACCGTGAGAAGTTACGTTTTCTGGGAGATCGTGACGCATTTACTCTAGACTTATAATCTCATTTACGTCCCAATTTGGCTTTAAATTGATTTCCTTCCTTAAATATTGAATCCGTTCTGGTTGCTCGCGGTTGAGAATATTCCCAGGGTCGTAGCGTCCATTTTTATTGGTATCATAAATCCACCTGATATAATAGGTATTGGGGTTCATCAATTCAAAAGCGATTTCTTTGTTAGTAGAAATCACTTCCTGCGCAACGACTTTTAAATCTTTGGTGACGATTTGGACAATGACGGGAAATTCTTCTCCATTAGTTGTCTGGATATAAATATTTCCAAATTCTTTATTTGCCTTGGTGACTTGATTCAGGCTTAAAGTGTCTTTATTGGTTGATCCGTAAAAATCGGTGATGGCGCCTGGGAAGACTTTCATCTGGTAGCGCTGGCTCTCTTCTTCTTTGTAATCGATTTGTACAAAATTTCTCAAACTGTCGATTTTCAAAGTAAAAGGAACAGCTGTACTGTCTTTATCAATCACCTCAAATAAATTTTCATTTACAGATTCAATAGGTGTGGTAGCTGAAATTATAGACCCATTCTTGAAAAACTTTTTTTGATAATCGTTTGCTTTTGAATTGATACTCAGAGTGTCGATTTTTAAACTGTCTTTAATCGTGACCTTGAACTCTTCTTGAAAATTTCCCAGAGACGCATTAAGTCTCAAGGTGTCGACTTGAGGTATTGGCTTTAACCAATATTGCAAAGTGTCAGTGGCGTCTAGTTTGGTGATACGGCTTTCATAAAGTAAATTTTTATCGACCGGCTCGATTTTCAAACTATCTAAGTACCCTTTATAACCTACGTCGATTCTAAATTCAGAAACATGCTTGGCATTTTCAATTTCTGCATCTAAATTTTGTTTGTACAAATTGATAACGTAGGTTTCATCAGAAGGTAGTGTAATAGGTTCTGGATAGAAACCTATTTTCTCTCTAGAAGGATCGTATCTATAATCGCTGTTTTCCTCTTTGAGTGCCACCATTTGATAAGTTCCCTCTTTGAGGTTTTCCATGGTGAATGTGGTCAAGCTATCCAGCGTATTAAGAATGTAGCGCGGCTGCTCTTTGAAGACGGCACTGTCAGTGTAGGTAGAGTCCAACTCGTAAAGCAATACATTTACAAATTCGTCGGTTTCAAATTCAAGTACATTTTTGATTTGTCCTTTGAGTTTCAAGGAATCTACATAATCACCCGTACTAAATACATATTTCAAAAACGGATAGGGATTTCCTTCATTATTATCCACCACGCTTTGGCCAAAATTGATCACATACGTTGTATTTTCTAGTAAGGTATCTTGAATACGTATCGTAATTTCTTTTCCTACACCACCTTGAGGCAAAATAATAGGCGGATATTCCATGGGGGGAGAAATGACCAGTTGCTTGCGCAGATCTTTAAATTTAATGTACTCGTTAAATCTAATGGTGATTTCCTTTGCTTCAAAATTGGTAGAATAGTTTTCAGGATAAACACTCACAATTATAGGCGGCAATTCATCTATGGGACCGCCGCTGGGACTACCTCTTTTGGCACATTGCACCAGCAGGAGCATCATTAATGCAACGCTGGATAGAAAAGCTAGATTCTTTTTCACATTTTTCATTTCAAGTGCAAGTTAAGGTCTTGAATTTAATTGCGGTTAGCTGGCTTAAATAGATATTGACATAGTGGCTACGTAAAGTTTGATACCTTGAATGTTTTGCAGCTCGCGAGTACATAAGCTTAAAGTAGTTCCCGTTGTGATAACGTCATCTACGATGAGAAGGTGCGTACCTTCAGGAATTCGTTCCGGTTCATTCAAAGTGTAGATAGATTTAGTTTCATCACTACGTTTCACCTGACCCAGCTTGGCCTGATTGATTGTATTTTTAGTCTTAACGAGTAGGTTCGGTAAATATTTGGCATTAAGGGCTTTTGCGATCTCTTTTCCAAAACCATCCACCTGATTATAGCCGCGTTTCTTCAAGCGTTTGGGGTGCACAGGAACTGGGAGCACATGAGTCACTTTTTGAAATCCCGGGTCAGTTTTCATGTGTTCAGACATCATTTTACCCAAGTAGCTGCTTATTTGTTCTTGTCCCTGATATTTTAACGCATGGGTCAGCTGCTGGACAATCCCGATTTTTTCATAGAAAAACAAACTACGAGCATGAGCAATTTCAGTACGCCCATAAAAAAGTTCCTTGACCTTGTCATCTGCATCTAGATGTTGATATGCGATAGGCAGCTGAGCCTTACAAGTAAAACACAACACATTTTCACCTTTAAAAAGCGAAGTGCTGCAACCTTGACAAACCTCAGGATAAAAGAGGTGCATCAGGTCACTGAATGAGTTCTTTATGAGCGCGATCAAAATTCTTACTTTTGTATAAATATAAAAAGATCACGCATGACATCTTCCAGCGATAATCGTATTTACAAAGTTCTTGTAGTGGTACTTATTCTTATGCTCGCCGCTCTTGCCATCTGGAGCTATTCCACATTTAATGAAAATGAGGATATCATGGAAGCGCTGACTGACGAGAAGATGGAAATTCAAAAGGAGCTGGACAATATTTCAAATGAATATGCCCTAGAGCTTGAAAAAGGAACATTACTTTCAAACGATCTTGAAGACGCCCGCGAGCGCATCAATAGATTAGTCGACAGTGTGGACAGGCTTGAGGGAAGCGTTGAATTACTCGCAAAACTGCGTCGTGAGTTTGCCAAAATCAAGGTGGAAAGGGACGAGTTGAGAGAAGAACTTGCCGTTCTAAAAAGTGAAAATGCCCAGCTGGTTGCTAAAAACGACAGTACACTTCAAGTTCTCAACACAGAGGTCATTACCAGTATCAAAAAGAGCGATTCCATTAACATGCTCACAGACAACATGAATAAAGCGGCAGTACTGATGCCGGTAAACTTTGAGACCAAATCCTATATTGTACGCAGCTCGGGAAGACAGGTAGAAAACGACCGCGCACGTAGAGTGGATGCTTTGAACACTTGCTTCACCTTGCCAAACAACACTCTTGCAGAACAAGGAGTTCAGACCCTTTATCTTCAAATCATCAATCCAGAAAACAATGTGGTAGGTGCAAGGAAGAAGATCAAATTTGGCGATCAAGAACTCACTTATTCAAAAGAAGTCCAGTTCAACTATAAAGGTGAGGAACTTAAGATTTGTGAAATGATCGATCTGCCTAAAGAAATGCGAGAGTCAGGAAATTACCGCATCAACCTTTTTAGGGATAGTGAAAGACTAGCCACTCAAGTGGTATCGCTTAGGTAGAGATATCTCGCTTTCGCGAAAGCGAAATATTCAATAATCATCTTCTCAAGCAACAGCTTTTTCTATTTTTGCGGCTATGGCAAATAACAATCAAGACAAGTTCAAGAAGGTACTCTCACACGCAAAGGAATACGGTTATGTGTTCCAGTCCAGCGAAATCTACGATGGATTACAAGCGGTCTATGACTACGGTCAGAATGGTGCTGAGCTCAAGCGCAACATACGTGAATACTGGTGGCGCGCGATGACACAGCTCAACCAGGATATTGTGGGAATAGATGCAGCCATCTTTATGCATCCTACGACCTGGAAGGCGAGCGGTCACGTGGATGCCTTCAATGATCCTTTGATCGATAATAAAGACAGTAAAAAACGCTACCGCGCTGATGTGCTGGTAGAAGACTACGCAGAAAAATACCGTCAAAAAGCCGAAAAAGAAGTGGCAAAGGCTGCAAAGCGATTTGGCGACTCTTTTGATGCAGATATGTATCGTGAGACTAATCCGCGAGTGATGGGATATCTCAAAAAAGCTCAGGAACCTGTGGAGCGACTCGCTCGTTTGCTGGAGGCAGAAGATCTAGCAGGAGTGAAGGCACTCATCGAAGAACTGGGAATTGCAGATCCAGAAACTGGATCAAAAAACTGGACCGATGTGCGCCAGTTTAATCTCATGTTTGGTACAAAACTAGGTGCCAGCGCAGATACCGCAACAGATCTTTATTTGAGACCAGAAACGGCCCAAGGAATTTTTGTCAATTTCTTGAATGTTCAGAAAACGGGTAGGATGAAGATTCCATTTGGGATCGCTCAAACTGGTAAGGCGTTCAGGAATGAGATCGTAGCGCGTCAGTTTATCTTCCGCCAGCGGGAGTTTGAACAGATGGAGATGCAATACTTTGTAAAACCTGGTACAGAGTTGGAATGGTTTGAGGTATGGAAGGAAAAGCGCATGGCATGGCACAAATCGCTGGGAATCGATGAAAAACTGTATCGTTTCCACGATCATGAGAAGCTTGCCCACTACGCAAACGCCGCGACAGATATTGAGTTTGATTTCCCGTTTGGTTTTAAAGAGCTGGAAGGAATTCACTCTAGAACTGATTTTGACCTCAAGGCACACGAGGAGCACAGTGGCAAAAAGTTGCAGTTTTTTGATCATGAGGAAAATAAAAACTACGTTCCTTACGTGATCGAGACTTCTATAGGTTTGGATAGGATGTTCCTTGCCGTTTTCTCAAGCGCTCTGGAAGATGAGCAGTTAGAAGATGGGAGCGAGCGTACCGTTCTGAAAATTCCTGCGGTGTTAGCACCGGTAAAAGCAGCAATCTTACCCTTGCTAAAGAAAGATGGACTCCCAGAAATCGCTCAAGAAATTATAGACGATCTCAAGTGGTCTCTCAAGGTTCAGTACGATGAAAAAGACGCTATAGGCCGTCGCTACCGTAGACAAGATGCGGCTGGAACGCCTTACTGTGTTACAATCGATCACGATACCAAAGAAGATCAAGCGGTTACCGTACGTGATCGAGATAGCATGACGCAGGAGCGCGTTGCGATTAAAGATCTCAGAAACTATCTGGAAAGTCGAGTAAGTATGAAGGAATGGCTCCAGCGAATTTAGAATTCAGAAAGTTGAATTCAGAATAGCTCTTGACCGTTTGTTTTAACCGCTTTTCACCAACCGTGGGTTGCACGATGACTGGCGGACTTTTCTAAGGAAAATAAGCTCTAGTTTAAATGGACCAGTAGCACACAGTGGCACAATCGAGATAGAATTAAAACTTTGTCGTTTCTGATCTCTGATTCAAAACCTTTGCAATTACGACCTTAAGTTCACAGCGACTCCTCAAATCATCACACAACGTGTAAAGAAAATTGAAAAATCTTTACACGTTATCGAAACGTGATAAGAAAATGCGATTTTCTTTACATGAAGTTCTGTTTTCAGAACACACTATTTACCATAGTCTTATAACTAATCCATTTTGATTTAAACTAGTTTAGGGTTCTAAATCAAAAAACATGGATTGGATATACAAAAGTGGTGACCCGTTGTGGGAAACCTTAGTGGGCAGTTTCTTAATATTTATTGTTGTAATTGTTTTTACAAGAATTATTGGATTAAGGTCATTTGCAAAGTTTACCGCTTATGATTTTGCCTTTACTGTTGCGATAGGTAGCATTATATCCTCTACATTAACGAGTAAAACATCCATAGTTTATGGAAGTGTGGCGATAGGCAGTTTATTACTTCTTACTTGGATTTTCTCATTTCTTCAACGCAAAATACCAGCATTGAGCAGTGCTATATCAAACAAACCTCTTTTATTGATGAAAGGAAATGAAATTCTCGAAGACAATCTTGCACATGGCCGCATTGAAAGAACTCAGCTTATTGCCAAACTGCGCGAGGCAAATGTGCTGAATTTCGATCAGGTGTTTGCGGTGGTTCTAGAATCCACGGGTGACATATCTGTGTTGCATAAATCTTCAGCAGATTCTGATGAACGATTAAATGAGAAGCTTCTCGATGGAGTAAGAGAAAAGCCCTGAAGCTTTTTTTGGGATACAGAAACTCTTTATTTTAAATTCAAATCATAAGCTACCTTTGCAAAATGGTAAAGATTGCCGATATAGAATTGCCTGATTTCCCGCTTTTGCTTGCGCCTATGGAAGATGTGAGCGATCCACCTTTCCGTACGTTGTGTAAGGAAAATGGTGCTGACGTCGTTTACACAGAATTTATCTCTAGTGAAGGACTCATACGCGATGCGGCAAAAAGCACAATGAAGCTCGATATCTACGAGACGGAGCGTCCTGTGGGAATTCAAATTTTTGGTGCGAATCTCGATTCTATGCTGCAGTCTGTGGAGATTGTGGAGCGTACTAATCCAGATATCATTGATATCAATTTTGGTTGTCCCGTTAAAAAGGTAGTTTCTAAAGGTGCCGGTGCAGGAATTCTCAAGGATGTTGATTTGATGGTTTCTCTTACCGAAGCCATGGTAAAGCACACAAAACTTCCCATAACCGTAAAAACACGTCTTGGATGGGATCACGATAACATCAGAATCGTTGAGGTGGCCGAGCGCCTTCAGGATGTAGGAATCAAAGCGATTTCCATTCATGGTCGTACTCGCGCACAGATGTATAAAGGCGATGCCGATTGGGCACCTATTGCCGAAGTCAAGAACAATCCACGCATGCACATTCCAGTTTTTGGGAATGGTGATGTGAACACGCCTGAACGTGCTGTCGAGATGCGTGACAAATATGGCCTGAATGGAGCGATGATAGGTAGAGCCAGTATAGGCTATCCCTGGTTTTTTAGAGAGGTGAAGCACTTCTTTGAAAATGGCACACACATGGAAAAACCTACGATGAAAGAACGTGTAGAAGTAGCCCGTAGGCACTTACAAATGGCTATCGACTGGAAAGGTGAGCAACTAGGCGTTTTTGAAACTCGTCGCCATTATACCAATTACTTTAAAGGTATTCCCAACTTCAAACAATACCGCATGAAAATGGTCACCAGCGATGATCCTGAGGGAGTTTTCGCTGCTTTTGATGAGGTGCTACAGGAATTTGGTGATTATAGTTTTGCCTGAGCCAGCAAGCGATCGTTGATACGTCGTGAGCCTATATAACTAGCAATGATTCCTAATACGGCAATCGTCATGAATGAGATGACAAAGTTTTCCCATTGCAACGCAAAAGGATAGGGAATTCCTGGCGCAATATAGATGTACTGGTACTCGATCTGAGAATACACAAAAAAGGTTCCTATCACGATTCCTATGATTCCGCCAGTAACGGTCATGAGTGATCCTTGAATGAAGAAGACCTTCCGTAGGGTAGTAACCTCTGCACCTAGATCGAGCAGGGTTTTGAGGTTCTTTTTCTTGTCCAAAATCATCATGATGATACTCCCGACGACATTGAACAAAGCAATAATCAATACCAAAGTAAAAATCAGATACACCGCAAGATTTTCAGAATTCAGCATCTTGTAGAGCGCGTCGTTCATTTGGTATTTATTCTTGATCACGACTTGCTCGTCAAATAACTTTTCAATTTCCTCACGCACTTTATCCTCATTGGCTGTTGGGAGGAGTTTGATTTCTACGGCAGTAGCTTTTTCTTCAGGGTAGTTGAGCAGGTTCTGCGCTGCGTCGAGACGGGTAAAAATGTATTTGCTATCGATGCTTTCCACGTTGACCGTGAAAATTCCCGTAGCGACCATATCCATTGAGATGAAAGCTCGGTTAATGTTCAGCTCGTTAATGGCACCACGACCCGGTTTGGGAACCATGACTTGTAAGAACGATCCATAATTACTGACTGTGAGTGATAATTTTGAAGCAATCGCGCTACCGGCTACGATCTGCATATCACTATCAGTAAGCCAGGTACCATAGAGCAAAATAGAATCGGTTGGGATGATTTGAGAAAAACTCTCATCCACTCCTTTTATGAATGCAATCTCATTTTTATCCTCATAACTCAAGAACACCTTTTCTTCTATGGTCAGACTGACCGCTTCGACTCCCGGTATTTGTTGAAGATCTCGCTTTCGCGAAAGCGGAACCTCCACACTCTTTCCCTCATAGCTGGATACTCTGAGATCCGGATCAAAGTAACTGGAAAAACTGGTGCTGAAATCCTTGAGTCCAGAAAATCCCGAAAGCACGATAAACAGCGCCGTCGTGCCGATGATCGTGATGATGAAACTGAGGATATTGATGATGTTGATCGCGTTGCGACCATTTTTTGAAACCAGGTAGCGCCTAGCGATGTAGAGGGAAAAATTCACTAAGATTTTTTGCGTCTGGGTAGAATGTCTGGATTCACGATAGGATTGTTTTCGCCTTTGAGCTCCCGGTCGATGGTGTCCATGTATTCCAGCGAGTCATCGTTGTGAAATTGTAGCTCTGGCATGCGACGGAACTGATGGCGCACACGGCTGGCGATCTCATGCCTGATCTGACCGCTCATATCCTTGATTTCTTGGACGATTTGCTTGGCTTTATCAGCCGGAAAAACAGAAAGGAAGACTTTTGCATAGCCCAGATCAGGTGTCACGGTTACCTTTGTGACAGATATGATCAGGTTTTTGACACCGTTTTTACGCATCACCTCTTGGATGACGGAGCTCATATCTTCTTGCAATATCCCTGCAATTTTCTTCTGTCTGTTGCTTTCTTCCATGGTGCAAAGTTACTAAAAGGAAGGTTGTTGCCGTTTGGGCTTTATCTCAATAATCGATTGGGCGGGCGGCAGTTTCCTATTATTTTTGAAACTAAAGACTTCTTATGTTTGGGAAAATAGAGCACTTGGGAATCGCGGTGCGTGATCTGGCGCGGGCAAACGAGACCTATACAAAACTTTTGGGCAGGCCACCTTATAAAGAAGAAGCGGTCACGAGCGAAAACGTCACCACCAGTTTTTTTAAAAGTGGTGAAAACAAAATCGAACTCTTAGCTGCCACAAGCGATGACAGCGCGATCGCCAAGTTTATTGAGAAAAAGGGCGAGGGGATTCACCATGTGGCATTTGCTGTGGAGGACATCCATGCAGAGCTGGAGCGACTCAAAAAAGAAGGGTTCCAGATTCTAAACGAGCAACCCAAAAAAGGCGCTGATAATAAACTTATCGCCTTTGTTCATCCTAAGTCTAGTAACGGAGTTCTGGTAGAATTATGTCAGGAAATCGCTGAATAATTTGCGGGTGAGCATTTAAATCTTAAATTTGCAGACTTTTTAGATGAGAGCATCCTGTAGGAATCTCTTATCGGGCCTATAATTCAGTTGGTTAGAGTATCTGACTCTCCCGATAGCTATCGGGACAGAAAGTCCTAACGGAACTAATTAAGAAACGCTATAGTGATTTCTTTGATGTTTAGGTTTAAAATACTTGGCTGCTTTTAATTTTCGGTCACTAAATAAATGAGATTATAGAATAGGGCCTATAACTCAGTTGGTTAGAGTATCTGACTCATAATCAGAAAGTCCCTGGTTCGAGCCCAGGTGGGCCCACAAAAGCTTCAACGTATTGTTGGAGCTTTTTTTATTTTTACCCAATGGCATGGACTTACATTCTAGAAAGTGAAAAATTGAATAAATATTATATAGGTGCTTGTCATAAAAAACTGAACGATAGAGTTCTTGCTCATAATTCAGGCAAATATGGATCTCAAAGATTTACATCTCAAACAAGCGACTGGAAGTTGATCCTGCGTTTGGAATGCGAAGACTATGCCCATTCCATTAGGCTAGAACGAAAAATCAAGAGCATGAAGAGCAGAAAATACATTCAGAATCTTCTTAAGTATGAAGATATGAGACAAAGAGTAATTAAACAAACAAGAGATATCTGACTCTCCCGATAGCTATCGGGACAGAAAGTCCCTGGTTCGAGCCCAGGTGGGCCCACAACGAAGACCTTAGCAAAAGCTAGGGTCTTTTTTATTTCCAAGAAATTTACAGTCAAATTAATATTCCCAGCTTGGCAAGAAGTTTATGCCGAGGGTAGTCGAGGCAAGCACATGCG
This sequence comes from Nonlabens spongiae, assembly GCF_002117125.1. NCBI lineage: Bacteria > Pseudomonadati > Bacteroidota > Flavobacteriia > Flavobacteriales > Flavobacteriaceae > Nonlabens > Nonlabens spongiae. The sequence goes on along the minus strand of NZ_CP019344.1, from coordinate 2,329,014 downwards.
GGCCTACTGAAGCTTTAACGTATCGGTGGAGGGTTTTTATATCAGTAAGGGCAGATTTAAATCTGCCCTTACTGATATGAGATGTTTTTAAATGAAGCAGTTACGCCATCACTCTTCCTCAGCCATCACCGGCGCATAAGATTCAGAAATTCCCTTAAAGTAGGTCTCCAGCTCATGGAATGTACCTTCAGTCTTGACGATGTCTTTAACTACTTTGCCCTTTTCTAACAACACGACGCGTTGTGCGACTTCAGTAACGTGGACGAGGTCGTGGCTGGAAACGAGTACGGTGACTTTAGGATCATCAGCAAGTTGCTTGATGATTTTTTTGAGGCGTATTTGTGTGGAAGGATCAAGATTGGCAAATGGCTCATCAAGAATCACTACGCTGGGATTTCCCAAAAGCGCCGCAACGATCCCTACCTTTTTCTGGTTTCCTTTAGAAAGATCGCGCAGGTATTTCTTTTGCCCCAGCGCCTCACCGTTGAAGAAATCAGAGAAATCGGCAATGACTTGATCCACGGCTGCCTTATCCATGTTGCGCAGCTCTCCTATAAAATAGAGGTATTCTTCTGGCGTGAGGTAGCCTATGAGAAAGCTCTCATCCACAAATGCGCTGGTAAACGGTTTCCAGTCTTCGCTCTCATCCACACGTACTCCGTTTGAAACGATATGACCCGTTGTGGGCTCAATAAGATCAAGCAGTAGGGAAAATAGGGTCGTTTTACCCGCACCATTATTTCCTACCAGACCTATCGCTCCACCCGTATTGATCTCCAGATGATCGATGTCCAGAACTTTCACATCCGTGTATTGTTTGCTAAGATTTTTAATCGTGATCATATCTTGTATTGTTTCTGTTGTGTTCCCGCTTTCGCGAAAGCGAGATTTTTATTTAATTAATCAAGCAAATATGCTATCGTCTTATTTCTTGTTTCTTGACTCTTGTTTCTTTACAGAGTAGCACTATCAATCCTTCTGTGCGTAAGCCGCTATGGTATCGTACTTTTCATTTTTGTAAATATTCTCAATCCATTTAAACATCAAGTTCCTGAAAGCAAGCCCCAGTAAACCCGTAGCTGCAATGGCGATGAAACCAGCCTCGCTGTTGAACGGAAGCGCAAATGCGTAGTAAATCCCGATCGGCAGCACCATTTTAGGGATGACTAGCAAGAGAGTCTTGACGTTAAAAGCTTTAGAATCACCAAAGGCTTTCTTGTTGCTGGTCAAGTCTATAGGAGTCTTGACAAATGCGCCACTGAGCAAAACAACAGACGCATTGAGCCCGATGTTGTAAATGGATCCTGCGAGTATCGCATACAACCACTCGATCCCAAAATATACGTACCACACGCTCAAAACCGTACTGATGGCTGTTACAATAACCATGAGCCACCACTTGCTCAGCAAATATTCTCGATAGGGAATGTTTTGGGACATCATGAGCTTGAAATAGCTGCTGTCCCACGATGGAACCAGCCCACCAAAACTGAACAGAAATCCTCCCGTACAGAACAGCGCAGCAAAAATTTTCCCAAAGCTACTGTCACCGTAAAGTCCGGTTGTAAAGAGTAGTCCATATAGGATAAAAAAGAAACCCATGATAAAAGTCGTACGAGCCCTTTTATTACGCTTGATGAGCTTGATGTCGTTCTTTAAATAGGTAGAAATTTTTCCGAAGCGATCTAGAAAATCGAGGTTTTCAGAGCTGGCTTCTTCGGCTTTGATGCTTAAACCGCCGTCCAGATAAAGCTCACCTAGGAAATAGCGGTAAGCCACTGCACAGAATACTACTGCAATCCCCAGCGGGATCAAACAGCTCCACGGCTGATCAAAGAAAAAGTCAAAAATAGGTGCCGTATAGACGGTGATATCAAAATAGCCTTGATACTGCGCAAAAGCTGCTGCCACCACAATCGCAGCGATGGGGTAAAAGATCTTGTCTGAATTGTTAAGGAAAATGTTCAGGAAATTGAAGGAATAGGTAATACCCAACGCAGCAAGATGCCAGCCTAAAACGCCTATGGGATCATATCCCTCTATGAGCAACACGACGCTGAACGGCACAAAAAAGAAAGCCGGTAAAATGTTGAAGAAGGAAATACTGGTTTTGGCAAGTGCATATTTTACGATCTTGCTTTTAGAAAACGGCAAATAAAGAAGCGGCTTAATATTGGTCACCGGCATTTTTTGAAAGAAATATCGCATGATAAGATCTGTAGCAAACCAGTAGATTAAAAACCGATTGACCAACCTAAACGGATTACGTGCCACGAGATCGCCGTCTTCTATTCCATTTTCAATTAGATAATAGCTTCCAGCGCCTATGAAGGCAAATTCTATTAAAAATAGAACGGCAAAAAATCCAATAAAAATTTTAAAGAATAGGTTTTGCTTGAAAGCGGCAGATCTAAAAAAACTCTTCCACTCTAGACTGATGAAATATTTGAACATGGATCGGGTAGTTTTTAGGTTAGTGATCTTGATTCATAAAATGTTACAAAAAACTAAAATTATGTTTTTTGTTGAAGAATTGAACTTGTTACTAAAAGAATCTTTAAGATCATTTTAAGACCTTGTCTGCTGCTATTACGACCTACTCGCTATAGGTTCTTTATTTTTGCAACCATTGAAAAAGCGATATGATTTTCCATAACCTTACAATAAAAGAAGTTACCAGAGTCACACCTCAAGCCGTAGAAATCTGGTTTGATATTCCGTCAGAACTAGCTGACGAGTTCAAGTACACCTCAGGTCAGTATCTAACTCTAAAAGCAGACATCAACGGTAGCGAAGTACGCAGAGCCTACAGCATCTCGAGTACCAGTGGTGATGCTGGGATTAGCGTGGTGGTAAAACAGGTGGAGCACGGAGTGTTTTCAAATTACGCGATGAAATTGAAAGCTGGTGAAATGCTGGCTGTTGCCGCTCCTGAGGGCTTGTTTGTCTTAGAAGAATCAGCTGAATCAAAAACCTTTCTTGCCGTTGCTGCTGGAAGCGGTATTACTCCGATAATTTCTATTGTAAAGAGTGCCCTAAAGAGTTCGGCAGAACATAAAGTTGCGTTGATTTACGGAAATCAAAGCGTTGCGCAAACCATATATTACGAGCAACTCAATGATCTAAAAGATGCTTATCCAGATCGGTTTATTCTCAAATACTGTTTTAGTCGAGAAGAACGGGACGAAGCGTTATTTGGGAGAATCAATAGAGGGAACCTCAATTTCTTTTTAAAGCAAGACTGCAAAGGCTGGGAATTTGATACTGCTTTTTTGTGCGGACCAGAAGAAATGATTCATGAGGTAACTGATAATCTGGTTGAAAAAGAGTATCTGCCGAAAGATGAAATCAAGTTTGAGTTATTTTCAGCAAGCGACGCAAAAGTTGAAATCACCGAGGACAGTCACCTGTCTGAAATAGAAGTCGTTCTGGACGATGAAGAGATGTCATTTACCATGAAAAGGGACGAGAACTTGCTCGACGTCATGCTCCGCAACGATATAGACGCGCCTTACTCTTGCCAGGGCGGTATTTGCAGCTCTTGTATTTGTCTGATCGAAGAAGGTGATGTGATGTTGGCGAAAAACTCAATACTCACAGACGGCGAGCTCGAAGAAGGCTATTCCCTGGCATGCCAGGCTTACCCTAAATCGGCTAAGGTGCGGTTGAATTTTGATGAGGCTTAAAATATTAATAATATGAAACTATTTCACTCCACTATATTTTGTTTTTTGATGGCATTTGCCTCGGGACAAGAAATAAAAATAATCCACAAATCAGATAGTATTCCGAATATAAAAGAACGCGGACTCTCGTTTATTCATGAGAAAACCGATCTGGATAGCTATCACCTTGTTGGCACGGTGCAAGTTGTCGCCTCTAATTTCAATGAGGTAGTGAATGGTTTGCAATCATCTGCAAATGATTTTTCAGCAAATGCCTTCAAACTGAAAAACTTTACAAACAAAAATGAGAGTATATCTGTTACAATGGACCTCTATGCAGTTAGTTTAAAAGATTTGGAGCAAAACAACTCACATGGAGAAACAAATGTTCTCTATTTTTTAGGAAACGATTCTAGAACTCAAAAGTTTAAAATCAATCGAGAAAAAATCATTTTAGAATCCGATAAATTTTTCAGATATGAGATCCCAAAAGGTGAGAAAATTAAAATCAATAAGGGTGGCTTCACGGGTATGACAGTATATCATCAATGGGTGCAAGATCAACCTGTTATTTTTTATGCATTAGGTAGTGGAAATGTGTCCACTTCTCAAAGTAACGGAACCACCTTAAATATCGGTTTCAATACTGGAAAATTTATTGAACTAAAAGGAGATCTAGCCTATTTGTATCTCAATCTGAATCAAGCCACGGAAAAATTATAAAAACCAAATTCTTAATAAACTAAAATCCTATCCCTCATCCCCATTCCCTACCTTTGTACCTATGCTAGATATCAATAAAATACGAGCCGATTTTCCCATACTCAACCGCAAGGTGAATGGTCATCCATTGGTTTATTTTGATAACGCAGCAACCTCGCAAAAACCGCGACAGGTAATCGATAAAATCACCGAGTATTACACGCAATACAACGCAAATATCCATCGTGGCGTTCATGCACTCAGTCAGGAGGCGACAGATCTTTTTGAGGAGGCTCGTGAGAAAGTGAGGGCTTTTTTCAATATTCCTGAAACCAAGCAAACGCTTTTTACTTCAGGGAATACGCACAGTATAAATGCGGTTGCCTCTGGCGCACACGTTTTTGTAAAAGAAGGCGATGAGGTTATTGTGAGCGCGGTAGAACATCACTCAAATATTGTTCCTTGGCAAATGTTGTGCGAGCGGGTGGGAGCAACGCTTAAAGTGATTCCCGTTCTGGATAATGGCGAGTTGGATATGGACGCTTTCGCGAAAATCTTGAACTCAAAAACCGCTTTCGTGGTCGTAAACCATATTTCCAATGCGCTCGGTGTTCAAAATCCCATTGAGGAAATCATAGAGAAGGCTCATGAACACAAAGCTTTAGTATTGATCGACGGCGCGCAATCCTGCGGGCACATGAAAGTAGATGTTCTAGCCTTGGACGCCGATTTTTACACTATGGCAGGTCACAAAATGTGTGGTCCTACGGGAATCGGTATCTTATACGGTAAAGAAGAACTGTTGGATAGATTGCCTCCTTATCAAGGCGGTGGTGAGATGATCGATCAAGTCACTTTTGAACATACCACTTATGCGGGTTTGCCTCATAAATTTGAAGCGGGAACCCCTAATATCGCTGGAGGTATTGCCCTTGGAGCAGCGGTCGATTATCTAGAATCAGTAGGGATGGAAAATATCGCGGCTTATGAAGATGAGCTCCTAAAATACGGAACCCAAAAAATCAAAGAGATTGACGGTGCGGTAATTTATGGCGATGTAGACAAGAAGGCAGCGGTAATCAGTTTTAATGTGGGTAATATCCATCCTTATGATTTGGGGACTATCGTGGATAAACTAGGAATAGCTGTACGCACTGGGCATCATTGTGCCCAACCGGTTATGGATCGTTATCAGATTCCGGGAACCATACGAGCCAGTTTTGCCTTTTACAATACCAAAGAAGAAATAGACGTCATGGTACAGGCTTTGCAACGAGCAGTTATCATGTTGTCCTAAATAACATCATTATGAAAAATGCAATTAAGAGTCTTGTTTTGATACTAAGCTTAAGCCTAATTTCCTGCGAGGAGAAAAATCTTGAAGGGAATTATAATGTGATCGAGGTTTCTGGTGAGGACATGTCAGGTCACGGCATCACCTTGAACATAGAGAATCAAGAGGGTTTGAGAGTAGGAGGTAACAACTCTTGCAACACCTATGGCGCAGATATTACAAACGCTGGCAGCAACAATATCGAGGTAGGACCTATCATGTCCACAAAAATGTACTGCCAAGAAAAACGTGACATCGAGAGAGCCTATATGGAACAATTAGCCAATGTAAAAAGCTACAGATTTTCACAAGGTGAACTCCATATGATGAATGAGTCTGGAAAGATCATCATCAAGGCTACAAAAGCAGAAGACAAATAACTATGGCGAGTATTCAAGAAATACAAGAAGAAATCATCGATGAGTTTACCATGTTTGACGACTGGATGCAGCGCTATGAATACATGATTGATCTAGGCAAGAGCTTGCCACTAATTGATGAGCAATACAAAACAGAAGATAAAATCATCAAGGGTTGCCAGTCTAAAGTCTGGGTAAACGCAGAATTAGAAGATGAAAAAGTCGTTTTTACGGCAGATAGTGATGCGATCATTACTAAAGGAATCATCGCAATTTTGGTACGCGCATGGTCGGGACAAAAACCTGCTGATATCATCGCCGCTGATACCGGTTTTATAGATGAGATCGGTTTGAAGGAGCATTTGTCACCCACCCGAGCAAACGGATTGGTGTCAATGATCAAACAACTTAAAATGTACGCTGTGGCTTATCAAGCACAGCTTAACTAAAACATTATGGAAGAAGTAGATGGACAAGTAATAGGGGAAAAGGTTGTAAAGGTGCTCAAATCCATTTTTGACCCTGAAATTCCCGTAGATATTTATGAACTGGGCTTGATTTATGACGTCATGGTCAGCAGCGATGCAGACGTGAAGATACTCATGACGCTTACCTCACCTAACTGTCCCGTGGCTGAAACCCTACCGCTGGAAGTTGAGGAAAAGGTAAAAAGTCTTAAAGAAGTAAATGATGCTGAAGTAGAAATCACCTTTGACCCGCCTTGGAACAAAGATTTGATGAGTGAGGAGGCAAAACTAGAATTAGGAATGCTGTAGGCATCATGGCAGAAGAAATCATTAATCGTGTAGCGAGTTCCAAACTCAAAACCTTTGATCTAGAGGATTTTTATCCTGCAGGTCAGCGCTCGGTCATTGATATATCTCAATGGTTGATGGAGGGAATAGTGCTGGTAGAATCCCGCTTTCGCGAAAGCATAAAAACAACAGACTTCACTGCATATCAAGATCATTACGTTGCCATAAATTGCAGTACAGATGCGATCATCCCGCAGTGGGCGTGGATGTTGCTCCAATCACAACTTACCGGTGTTGCTAAAAAAGTAGTTTATGGCTCCCTTGAAGATTTAGAAACCATTTTGCATCAAGAGATCATCAACGATCTGGACGTTTCTGAATTTGAAGGATTGCCTGTAATCATCAAAGGTTGTTCTAACAAACCGGTTCCCATATCGGCGTACATGATGATTACGGAAAAACTGCAGAAAGTGGCGCGCTCAGTCATGTATGGAGAAGCTTGTTCCAGCGTTCCCGTGTTTAAAAAGAAGAAAAATTAGACAAAGTGTCACGTTTAAGTCAGGGTTCTCGTATCAACCAAACCTCTCTTTCCCCTCGAGGGGAATGTCCGCAGGACAAGGGGTGTTAAGTGATTGCAATTGAAGAATTGTTTGATATAAAAAGAATATTGTTTGTTTGAATGTCATGTCCCCATCTCGGCATACCTATTGACTATCCACATTCTGTAAATTAATTCATGTCTTTTCTAGGTTACATCGTTCTGTTTTTTATCCTGCGCTGGATATACACTTCTTTTATAGATAGCTCACCACGTGACACCTATCAATCTATGGGGCAGGACAGGTATAGGCGTAGTGTAAATGTGAGTCCGCAAGATTTTGAGCTGAATCTACTTTCTCTCACCTCAGTCGTCATAAAGGCCGATGGTAAGGTGAGCCAGACAGAACTGAATTACGTACGTCAGTATTTTGTGAGTTCGTACGGTAGAGAAAGAGCCAATGCTATCTTTAGAACGTTTAATGACGTTGTAAAAAAGCGTGAGGTAAATGCCGCTAGAATCTGCCAATATTTAAACGCCAGAACCAGATACGAGTCGCGTCTTCAGATATTACACTTCCTATTTGGCATTGCTCAAGCTGATGGACACGTAAGCGATCCAGAGGTACGGGTTCTGGAAAACATAGCGGGTTATTTACGACTGGCTCAAAGGGATTTTATTTCCATTAAGGCCATGTTTGTCAAAGATCAGGACAATGCCTACAAAATCCTGGAAATTGACAAGACCGTTCCTGATCACGAAGTCAAAAAAGCCTACCGCCGCATGGCTAAGAAATACCATCCCGATAAGTTGATGGATATGGATGAAGCCTATAGAAAAGGTGCGCAGCAAAAATTCCAAAAAGTCCAAGAGGCTTACGAGACCATCCAGAAGGAACGTGGAATGAACTGATCCCTAAAATGTTCAAGAAACATTAAGGTGTGAGTATTCTCACAGCCATTTCCCTATTTTTACAAAAAAACAACCCATGGGCTTACTGATCATCTATGCGATCATATCGATATTTTTTTCCTTTTTGTGTTCCATCCTTGAGGCAGTTCTTCTAAGTATCAATCCCACGTTCATCAAAGTAAAAGAACAAGAAGGTGCCAGTTATGTAGACACGTTGCGAAGCCTTAAAGAAGATGTAGATAAGCCTCTTATCGCGATTCTTACCCTCAATACGCTCGCACACACGGTAGGTGCGATTCTCGTGGGTGTTCAAGCAGAAGCGATCGTTCAGGAAGGCTATCCTGATTATTTATGGGGAATTCCTATGGTAGGTGTCGTTTCTGGAATCATGACGGTCTTAATTTTGGTACTTTCAGAAATCATCCCTAAAACGATAGGCGCCACCTACTGGCAATCGCTTGCTGGATTTTCCACGAGAGTGTTGCAAATCATGGTAGTGTTTCTTAAGTACTCCGGGATATTATGGTTGCTGCAGCTCACCACTAAAGCAATAGGAAAAAGCGCTCACATGAATACAATGACACGCGAGGATTTTGTCGCTATTACTGAAACCGCCCACCAAGATGGTGTTTTTGAACCTAGTGAGGGGCAGTACATCAAGAGTTTGATGAATTTCAATAATATTCTAGTGCAGGATGTGATGACACCACGATCGGTAATGTTTATGGCACAACAAGATACTAAGATCAAAGAGTTTTTTGAGCAGAACAAGGAACTTAGATTCTCTCGCATTCCTATATATGGCGACAATAGAGATGATGTAAAGGGGTATGTTCTCAAAGACCATATCCTAGAAGATATCATTCATGATAAGCCTGCAGAAACGCTCAAAGACCTTAAACGAGAGATTGCCATTGCGCCGATTGATATGCCCATACCAAAGCTTTTTGAAAAAATGATCGCTACAAAGGAGCATTTGTCCCTAGTGGTAGATGAGTATGGAAATGTTCAAGGGGTAGCTACTATGGAGGACATTATAGAAACCATGTTGGGACTTGAGATCATGGATGAGAGCGATAATGTAGAAGATATGCAGTTATTGGCTCGTAAGAATTGGGAAAAACGCGCTAAACGTCAGAACATTCAAGAGCCTTCTCAAGGGTCTTAGCTTTTGATTTATTCCGCTTTCCATCGGCCGCCATAGGCTTGCCGACGGCACGGCGCGAAAGCGTAACCATTCAAATTAATCTATCCAGATCATGGATTTCAATAAGCAACTCAACAATACCACAGGTTTTCAAAATCTCGCCCTACTTGCAAGCCAAGTAGTAGAAGGTTTTATAAGCGGTATGCATAAGTCGCCGTTCCATGGTTTCAGTGCCGAGTTTGCAGAACATAAAATCTACAATCCGGGCGAGAGTACGCGTCACATCGATTGGAAGCTTTACGCCAAAACAGATAAACTATACACAAAGCGTTATGATGAGGAGACTAATCTTAGGTGTCATCTCATTTTAGACAATAGTGCCTCCATGCATTATCCCAAACTCAAAACACAAAGTTTAGATAAGCTAAATAAGATAGGTTTTAGCGCTTTGGCATGTGCTGCAGTTATGAACTTATTAAAAAAGCAGCGTGATGCGGTGGGACTCAGTATCTATTCAGATTCCTACGAGTATTTTGCTCCAGAAAAAGGTAGCGATCGCCATCATAATATGTTACTGCACGAACTGAGCGCGGTTTTGAACGATGAAAAAAAACAATCCAATACCGATACCTATGCCTATATTCATCAGATCGCTGAAAATTTAAAACGCAGATCTCTCGTCTTTCTATTCACAGATATGTTTCAAAGCGATAAAGCTCAAGACGAGATGTTTGAGGCGTTGCGGCATTTAAAGTATAACAAACACGATGTGGTATTGTTTCACACTTACGACAAGTTTACTGAAATTGATTTTGATTTCTCAAACAAACCTACAAAGTATACTGATGTCGAGACTGGAGAGCAGATCAATCTTTATGCAGATAATGTAAAAGATGCTTACAGAGAAGCGGTAACTCGTTATTTCAACGAATTAAAAGTGCGCTGTGGTCAGTATAGAATAAAATACGTTCCAGTAGATATTAATCAAAACTTCAATGTAGTCTTGACCACTTTTCTACTGGAACGTCAGATGTTTAAATAAAATGTTGAAGATTACGAGTTATCGTCAGTCTTTACCTTTTCAATTTCTCCGTTTTCATCGTATTTTACTTTAATTTCAGATCCGTCTGGGCTTTCAAGTTTTAGCTTATCTTCTTTTACCTCTACGTTATCAGCATCTTCGATAAGCGCTTCAACTTCCTCTTCTTGAGCGGTTTCTTTATCATCCACGTCTCGGCAGCTTACAGCAAAAACAAGGGTTAATGAAAGAAATAGAATGCTTAAAATTGACTTTTTCATAATGAATTAATTTGGGTGAAAAGTATTATACTTTAGAGTGTATTTAATCTGATTAACAGATTTTTACCTAAAAAATTCAATAAAAAAGCCCCATAAATTAATTATGAGGCTCATGTATTCTAGAGGTTGTAAATTCTAATAGAACTCATCGCGATTGTCTTCAATTTCAGCTGACTTTTTCAAGGCTTCAACGAGTTGCGTTGTAGACTGGTTTGCTGTTCTTGTAGCGATTTGCTTAGCATTAGAACTGTAGTTCTGTAGGTCTGGTGCATCTTCTATAGCTGTAACTTTTACTACAAATACACCGCTCTCACCTGCGATAGGTTTAGAAGTCTCATCTTGATCCAAACCAAAAACAGTTCCCACAACCATAGGCTCAGAACCTGGACCTGGAATGTCTGGATTCTTGCGGTTTACTTTGCTGGCACTTTTAACCGTTTGCCCTTGAGCAGTTGCGATGGCTTGAAGTTCAGTGTTAGTGATCTTATCCATGATCATTTTTGCCTTCTTTTCTTTTCTAAGAATAGGAGTAACAGTTGAGCTAGCCTCTTGGGTCGTTTTGATACCTTCTTTGCGCTTAGCGGTAAGTTTTACGATAATGTATCCTTCAGTAGTTTCAAAACGCTCTATGTCACCTATTTCACGCTCACCATCAAAAGCCCACTTTACAATCTGACGGTTTTTCTTTACTCCTGGCAGAGATTCATCCAGCGGCTTCAAGTTTTTTACCGGCTTTACAATAACTTCATTTTCCTCAGCTAGAGCATTAAAGTCACCTGACTCAGCAGCTTGTTGAAACTTCACAGACTTGGTAAATAATTTCTTCCCGGTTTCTTTAGAAGAACCGATCTTATTAGCAATCGTAGCAAGCTTGATCTGATCAATTGGGCTGGTAGTCTCATCCAGTCTGATGATGTGGTAACCAAAAGTAGATTCTGCAATACCGATCGTTCCTTCTTCATTTTCATATAAGAAGTTGCGGTAACCTTCGGCAAGTGAATTGGCATTTTTAGTATACACTGTCCAGCCAAGATCTTCACCTTTTGCAAGCTCCGTATTTTCTTCAAAATACTCAAACTTAGAGTCAAACTTAGATTTACTCTGACCTATCAGATCAAATATACTATCAGCAGTTGCTTGAGCCTCTTCTTTTGTACGTGTTGCCGTAGATCTTTGTGCACCAGCATAAGCAACAAGAATGTGACGGTTGTACACGCTGTCCATGATGGTTCTCTTGTCTTCAACAAGGGATAATTTCATGTAACCATTATCCTGGTAGGGACCAAAAACGCTTCCCTTCTCAAAATCGCCTCCTACATTCTTTTGTGCAGCGGATAATTTGCTCTCCACCATCCACGTTCCATCGTAAGGAACATCTGAGAACCTGTTCACATAATTTTGCTTGTCCTCTGCATCTTGTATAGAAGGGATTTCCTCAGCTTGATTTGTGTTAACGTTATAAGTTGAGTTGTCCATGGACTTTCTTAGGGAAAGTTGCTTTCTCATTTCAGCTAGATCCTCAGTTGAAGCCTCATCTTTAAAAAGAACATACTCGATGTCACGTTGTGCATCAGTTTTAAACTGTTCTTTGTGATCGTTCATGTACTTCTGTATCTCTCCAGAAGTTACTTCAACCGTTGAGTCTGGAATAGAAGAATATGGAATCTGTACGTACTGGAAACTGCGATTGTCGTTTGCCATGCGGTAATCCATCTCACCTTCAGCATTTGTTCCTACGATTCCCGATTTCAATAGATTGAAGAACTTTTCTTGTCTAGCGGCATCAGCCATTTGCTGGATGTAATCATTCCATACATCAGCATTTCCGGTTTCCATTTGCTTTACAAATGCAGCAAACTTGGATTCAGAAAAGTTACCATCAGCGTTTTGATACTGTGGATTGTTGCGGTAGGAAGCTTTCACTCTTTCAGCAACTTCTTCATCAGTCACCTCGATACCGGCGGCTTCCATTTGCTCGTCAAGCACGGCACTACGCACCATTTGTTCCCAAACACTGTTTACAGCTTGAATAGTGGTCATTTGACCGCCTCTTTGACGTTGAGTGTTATCCACCATGCGTGCAAAGGTCCTCTGGTTGATTTCAGCATCACCCACATATCCTATCGCATCACTTTGCGACTGACCACTGCTGGTAAGTACTCCTTGAATTATGAATGCAAATAGGGCAAGCGCGATCACTAGGATCAAGATCGCTCCTTGACTTCTGATTTTGCCTAATACTGCCATTTTTTAAGAAATTTTAAGACGGCGAAAATAACCCTTTCCGCCTAATTATTAAAGGTTCATGAACCCACTCTGTTTGATTTTAACGATAGGTATCTGCTTCTGGTATGAAGCGAGCGCCTCAATCAAGAGCTTAAGTACAAATTATGAACTGTTGCGAGTGGCTTTTACGCTTTCGCGAAAGCGAGATCCTCAAAAATCTTTTCACTAGAACAGGTCGCTATAATTTAATCGGGTTCCTCGATTTTAAGATGTACCAAATCGATCTTATTGTTAGAAGTCTCGAGAATGGTAAAGGTGTAGTTTTCTATACTGACTTCCTCGCCTTCCTTAGGAATTCCTTCGGTTTCATGAACAATTAAACCACCTATAGTCTCATAATGCTCACTTTCTGGAAGGTCTAGTTTGTGGTTCTCATTTACCTGATCTACTTCTAATCGGGCGCTGAACTTGTACTCTGTTTCAGAGATTTGAGAATCGATAAAGATGTCTGAGTCATGCTCATCTTCAATCTCTCCGAGTAATTCTTCAACGATATCCTCAACGGTGATTAACCCACTGGTACCTCCATACTCGTCCAGCACGATCGCGATGCTTTTGTGACGTTTGATCAATAGATTCAGCACATCTTTTGCAAGCATGGTTTCTGGGACATTGATTACCGTACGCTGAATATCCTTGATTTCTTCTGGACTTTTGAACAGATCAAAGCTGTGCACATAACCTACAATATCGTCAATGGTCTCGTTGTGTACTACAATTTTAGACAGACCCGTTGCGACAAACTTTTTGCTTAAATCCTTAATACTGGTTTCCAGTAAAACCGACACAATCTCAGTACGCGGCACCATAACCTCACGAGCCTTCAACCCACCAAAGTCGAGAGCATTCTGAAAAATCTGGATCTCGCTGTCCACTTCCTTCTGCTCTTGGGCGCTTTCCATTTGTTCTGTGATGTAGTTCCCCAGTTCCATCTTGGAAAATGTGAGCTGAATGGGGTCTCCATCAGTCTTAAAAAAGGTCTTCAAGAAAAAGTCTGAAATCTTAATGCATAACCACGATAAACTCGAGAACAATATGTAAAACAGATATGCTGGTAAAGCAAAGAACTTGAGCAGCTCGTTTGAGTAGATTTGAAAGAACACCTTGGGCAGGAATTCTGCCGTTAGCAAAATTACCAGAGTTGAAATTACGGTTTGGGTAAGTAAACCTTCAAAACCGTATGCGAGAGAGGGATAATGCTGAGCCAGTTGGTGCGTGAGCAAATCACCCATAGCAAAGCCGTAGATTACCAGTGCAATGCTGTTCCCTATAAGCATGGTAATGATAAACTTGGACGGTCTGGCCGTAAGTCTACCTAATATACGACCTATAATATCTCCCTGGCGTTTTTCCAGCTCAATATGAATCTTGTTTGAAGACACATAAGCGATCTCCATACCAGAAAAAAAAGCGCTCAATATGAGCATCGCAATAATGGTGATGATTTGCTCGGTCACGCGAGTTTATTTGTTACGCTCCTCAAATCTACGTCTAAAACGTCTTTTGAAGAAAAACATAAGTATTGCCACGATCCCCATCGCAAAAAGCATGTAGGATCTGTTGGGAGAGATATTATACTCATATATCGCTGTACCGATGAAAATTAGTGCAAAAACGATGTATGCGTACTCAAAATATTTAAAAAACTTACTCATTTGTATTGTTGTTAATGAACTGATCGTCTGGTTCACCTACTTGTGCATTATTGAGATCCTGATCTGCATCAAATCGTATTCCTGAGGTTTTACCAAATTCCCCACCCGTGTCATTATTTACAAGAAAGGTACGGAATCTATCGTTTGTGAAAATCCATTTATCGCTTTGATTAAAAAACAACTGTTCTCCCATCAAGGTATTACCGTCACTATCTTTTACAATCACGTTGCCTTGAAGGTCGATGATGTCTGTCATGTCATATACAGTTGCGATATCTGCGACGATAGTGGTTTTTGTAGTGTCTTTTTTATTGAACAGCTCTACGTAGATACCTTCTGGAAAATGCGTGTAGGGAAAAGCGTCATTGCTAAAGTCTAGCATTTTTTTTCCTTTCAAAGTCATTTTGATTGAGCCGCTATCAGAATACTTCAACAGCATGTTTTCTGCTTCTCCGATAGGCTCGTTTGAAGAAAGCTCCATCTTCTGGACTTCTTTGAGGTTGCCCTCACAAGATGCCAAAAAACAGATCACGGCTAGTGCCGTGATCATGATAAAACTTGGATGTTTTGTAAAATTCATCTTATGGTATACGTACTGATTCTCCTACCCAGCAGTTAAAGGTAATGGTGTCTCCTTGGTTATATTTTTTATCCATGAAGATTTCGCTCGTATTTGGAGCAGTACCATTATAACTTTCAGCATATTTGTTTGCTGTGCTTCTTATTGATGGATCTACCGCTGCTGCTTTACGCGCATAACGAGCCGCCAACCAGTTGATCGCTCTCTTTTCAAAAGGTGTAGCTCCACAGTTATTTCCACTTTTTGCGATCATTTCAGCAATTTTCAGGTAAGGCATCCCAAAAGAAGGCTTAGCCTGATTAGAAAGAATATATTCTCTCTTTGCTTTTGAATAGGCACCTTGACCTTTATAAACGTTACCTTTTTTGTAGTGAATAGCAGATTTTAAATCGTTATCCACACCTAGTTCAATTGCTTGATCCCAGTATTTGAATTTCTCAGCAGTTGACTCAGCAATGTTACCTAGACCATAAGCTGTTTTTGCACTAGGATTGATGTCATGAAGAGCTTTTACAGACTTGATGTAAAGTGGGTCATCAGTACAATCTTTCTTTTGAAGTCTTACCAGTACATTACTCAACCAGTTTTTATCTGTTTTTTTGTTTTCAAATTCTACATCATAAAGAGGTATTAATTTGTCACAGTCAGCTAGAGCGCCTAACGTTCCATTTACTGAGCCTTTTACGATTCCATAGTTTTTGAGGTTGATTTCCTGATTCTTGATTTCTTTCTTTTCTTTATCAGTGAGTTCACTTTCTGCTTCTTTTTCATTCAATTTTTGAATGACTTCAGAACGCTCGTTTAGTAAAGAATCAATTTGCTCAGTTAATGCATCATAAATGTCAAACAGTTCCTGAAGGGTCATTTTACCTTCATTGTAACGCTCCTCAGCAAGTTTGAAGTACGTCATCATTCCTCGTGGATCTGTAAAGTTCTCACGGTCATTTTTAAAGACACCATCTAAAATATTAAATACCTCATCGTGCGTGCCGATGTTGTATTTATACATAGCCATAGCTTTTTCTATGGTCTTTTTAGCATCGTTTACCTTGTCAGGAAACATGGTGATTTGTGCATCAAGCATTTTGATTAAGCCGTCAGCATTTTCCTTTTCAGTACCTACCTTCTTTTTCAAACGGTGTTCATAGATACGCTCGCCGTACTGGTAGATCGCTGCACTCAATTTTGGGCAGTTTTCTACTAGTTGGGGAAGTTGTTTATATGCTTCATCGTACAGCTTAGCTTTTGCGTTTTCTGCGTAGATGCTCAACATTTGTCGGCATTGCATATCGTCTTGCGCTTTCGCGAAAGCGAAACTAAAAACAGCTACAACGAGAACTATAGAATTCTTGAATTTCATGTCAATTTATTTCTTAGTTATATTTTCTTTTTTGGAACCAGCGATCGTTTAACGAGAGACCTATACTTAGAGATAAAAAATCTTCCTTGATCAGCCCGCCACTGGTTGTTCCTCTTTGCCCATATTCAAGGCCGAAAGTCGCATTTGAAAAACCAGATCTGCGTCCCACGGGTAGACTCATCCCAAAAGATATGCCAAATTCATTGATGTCTTGACCATTGATGTTTAGGCCATTCTCTTCATAACGTAAACCAGCTCTATAAGTAACACGATCCCAGTAGCTTGTGATGCTGTTGTAATCAGGTACAAGAAATCCACCCAAACGGTAAGAACTTGCCGAGGTAAAGTTTGCGCCGTTAGGCACAAAGCTGCGAGAGGATAATGAGCTTTCCTCTTGAAAGCTGTACTCTGCACCTAGAGACCATTTTAATGGCTTCCCAAAATTAAAACCTACCGTCAGGCTCGATGGCAGCTCTAGCTTCTCGCGGAAGCTCTCTCCCTCGCGCACATTGAATAAGGTTTCAGAGAAATCACTGTTCAGTCTAAAAAGGCCTGTATTTCTGTTCCCTTCAGCGGTTAAGTCATTTGAAGGACTGTAAATGGCACTGGCTTGAATCTCGTATTTATCGTTGAGCATTTTTTGATAATGCAAGCCAAAATTGAAAGATGCACCTGAGAAATCAACCTCGTTAGTCTGATTAGTCCCAAACTGAACGTTTGACAAAGCAACGCTTGATGAATTGCGCTCTGTTCCAAAGTTGTACCTAAATTCACCACCTAGGGTTATCTCATCAGAAAGAGTATAACCTAATCCGAAATAGGCTCTATTGACACTTCCCTCACCAAAGAAGTTAGTGTACGTGTCTTCAGTGCGGTCACCTATTTCGTATCCTACTGATTTGAAAGGAATGACACCGAAGCCCATACCAAATTTCTTCCCCAGCGGTATACCTATGCTTACATACTCAATACTTGTCGCGTCATAAGTACCATTGAGATCATCAGTTGACGCCCAGGTTTCTGTATGTACAGCTCCCACAGTATAGGTGGTAAGCCTGAGTTTACCGTAACCTGCTGGGTTTCTCAGGTTGACATGAATACTGTCTGTAAAAGTGCTCAAACCTCCCATAGCTCTATTTTCAATAGTCCCTTTGAAGGTTTGCTGACCTATACCGTAAAATGAGTAGGGTGAGGATGTACGAGATTGCGAGTAGCCTAGAAATCCTATCATAATGGCTATCGTAAAAAGAAAACTTCTAATCATGTGTTCTTGTTGATCTGGTACAAATTATATATCCCGCTAAGTGTCAAATTAGGAGCGGCAAAGAAACGATTTTTTAACTGTTCGGACAATAGCGGAGCGTCGCCTCCTGTTAGGAAAATCTTAAGATTTGGATCTCTACTCAAATAGAAATCTATCATCGAGTCTATTTCCATGGCTGCTCCGTTTTGAACACCGCTTTGAATCGATTCAATAGTTGTTGTACCGATGGTTGATGGTTTATTTGTTGCTTCTACTAACGGCAGTTTAGCTGTAAAAGTATGTAGGGCTTTGTATCGCATTGATAGTCCTGGAGATATCGCACCTCCTTGATACACTTGTTCTGTGTCTAAGTAGTCATAGGTGATGCAGGTTCCTGCGTCAATGATCAGTAATGGCTCATGAGGTTGGCTCATTCCCATCGCTCCAGAGACTAAAGCAATGCGGTCATTTCCTAAAGTGTTACTCTTGTAATTATTGGAAAATGGCATTTTGTTATCTATACTCACTTGGAAAATATCAGCTATAGTTGCCAGTCTATCTAAAAGCGTAGCATCGATCATATTTACTGAGCATAGAGCGACCGTGTGAATTTTCTTCTCTGAGCATAAGTTTTCTATTTGCTCAATAAGTTCTTGATGCGGTAGGGTTAGGACTCCTAAAGGATTTTCAGAATCCATCAAGGCAATTTTGCTGCGGGTGTTGCCTATGTCTATGGCTAGAATCATTTTTTCTAGATAGTGTGGGATACTGGATTCGAACCAGCGACCTCTACGATGTCAACGTAACGCTCTAAACCAACTGAGCTAATCCCACATTTTTATTGCTTTGAACAAAAAACCCGATCAAGTGATCGGGTTTTTGTGGTACCTCCAGGAATCGAACCAGGGACACAAGGATTTTCAGTCCTTTGCTCTACCAACTGAGCTAAGGTACCTTTTGCTCTAAAGCGGTTGCAAATGTAACAATTTTATAGAATTCAAACATTAAAAAACCGATTTTTTTAATCAAATAATTCAAGACATCTCTCGAGCTTCATGCCTCGTGAGCCCTTTATTAAAATTAAGCCTTTTAGTTTATGGTTTCTATACCTCTTAGAATAATCTTCAAAGTTTTCAAATCTTTCTTGGTTTCCTATGGTCTTGTAGAATTGCTGACCAATCAAAATAGTACGATCTATAGAAAGAGTCTCAGAAAGATCGGCTATTTTTTGATGCTCTTCCTGACTATATTCTCCTAATTCAAACATGTCGCCGAGAATAGCAATTTTATGATCGACATCCTGTTTAGCAAGGTTTTCTAATGCGACACTCATGCTGCTAGGGTTAGCGTTGTAAGCATCCAGTATGATTTTGAGATCAGTTTTATTGATAATTTGAGACCTGTTATTTGATGGTATATAACCTTCTATACCGTCTTTAATTTGTTCAGATGATAATCCGAAGTATTCACCTATGGTGATGGCAAATAGAATATTATGGTAATTATAAGCACCGGTAAGGTGGGTTGAGACATTTATATCTTCATAGTCCAAATTGATAAAGGGATCAATCTTGTTGAGATTTGCTTTTGAGGTGGTAAAATATCTGTCTATACCTTGAGACCTCATCTCTTGCTCTTGATCCCAAGTTGCAACAATCGCTTTGCCAGAATTCTCGCGTAAGAAATCATACATCTCACTTTTTCCTTTCTTAATTCCCTCAATGCCTTCAAAGCCTTCCATATGTGCTTTACCGTAGTTTGTTATCATCCCGATGTCAGGTTTAGCGATCTTGCACAGCTCTGCTATTTCTTTTTGATGATTAGCGCCCATCTCTACGATTCCTGCGTCAAGATCGGTTGGAAAACTTAGAAGCGTTAAAGGTACTCCTATATGGTTGTTGAAATTACCTATAGTGGCTTTGACCTTTAGTTTTTGGGAAAGTACATTTAGGATCAGCTCTTTAGTTGTTGTTTTCCCATTACTACCAGTCAACGCAATTATCGGAAAGCTGAAATTCTGGCGATGGTAACCTGCTAGTTCTTGCAGTGTTGTCAGAGCGTTTTCTACCACCGTAACTTGAGGGTTATTATTAAAATTGGGATCTGTGCACACCACATGTGAAGCTCCTTTGCTCAAAGCTTCGTTAACAAAAGCATCTGCATTAAAATTTTCTCCTGACAACGCAAAAAAGAATTGCCCCTTTTCAAGCGACCGAGTATCTGTGCTTATGCCTTTAGAATTGATGAATAGGTCGTATAGCTTTTTCATAAATGAAATGTAAAAAAAATGCCCTTCTGAAAAAAGAAGGGCATTTAAAAATTGTTTAATAGAATTTATCCTCTTGGGCGTTTGCCTTTTTGAGATTTTGATCCTACTCTAGACATAGCACAACGGAAGCCTAAATCATCACGAGCCATGTCTTGAGGGTAAAACCTTCTTTGAGCTGGGTCTAACCAGTAAACTCTATCTCTCCATGAACCACCTTTGTAAACTCTTACTTGATTGTCAATGAGGGTAGTTCTTTTTGCAGAAGGATCAATTTTAGCGTTAATTCCTAGAGAATCCACCTCAACTTGTCTCACTGGACTGTCGTACATTCTGTTTTCTTCAGCTAGAGCCTTATTAGAATCACCGAAGTATCTACTAGACTCGATATCTCCATCTCTGAAGTTTACGTTGTCACTACGGTTATAGTTGGTTCTAAAACGAGACTCCTCTTCTGTGATAGGAATTTCTTGAATCTCACCTGGTAAAGCTCTAGCTATTACTTTTCCATTTGATAAAGTATCGTAAGGAATAGAGTCAGCGCTTACAACAGCTATCATTCCATCAGGACCTATTTTATTTTTAGTATAGACATTACCTCTATAGTAGTTAAAGTCACTGAAATCATCATCTATGATTGGGCGATACACATCTGCTACCCATTCTGAAACGTTACCTGCCATTTCATAAATACCAAAATCATTTGGTTTGTACGTTTTAACCTCAGCTGTAATGTCTGCCCCATCATCACTCCATCCAGCGATACCACCATAATCACCATCACCTTGTTTGAAGTTAGCAACAAGTTCACCTAGATTTCTACGGCTACCACTGCGCGTATATTGACCATCCCATGGAAATTTCTTACGTCCTCTGTAAGAATTGTATTCTCTAACGCTTACAAGAGCAAGTGCTGCATATTCCCACTCAGCCTCTGTAGGAAGGCGGTAGTCTGGTAGAATAATTCCTTCTGAACGGGTAACATAAAGTCCAGTTGCTTCTCCCGTGCCATCACCACTCTTTGCAACGCGTTTTTCTCTTTGCTTTTGTAATTGCTCAGAACGTTTCCCTCCTTTGATCTTTTCTTCGTCACCACCATAAGTTAATGTAGGTGCGTTCAAATAAGTTTCAGTATTGAAAGTAGAACCTGGCTCTTGATTAGTTAGGGCGTCTTTAGATGTATAACCCTCACGGTTTAATATTTTCTCGTTCACACGATCAGTTCTCCAAGAAGCGTATTCAACCGCCTGGATCCAAGTTACACCTACTACAGGATAGTTTTGATAAGCTGGATGTCTCAGATAGTCTTTTACAAGTTGCTCGTTAAAACCTAATCTATTTCTCCAAACTAATGTATCTGGAACGGCTCCATTGTAAATATTTCTATATTCTTCATCCTCTGGTGGGAAAGTTTCCTTGATCCAATATAACATCTCAGCGTACATCCCATTAGTCACCTCAGTCTCATCCATATAGAATGACTGTACGTGCTGCTGATTAGGAGTGTTATTCCAGTCGTGCATTGGGTCGTCTTTGACTCTACCCATGGTGAAAGTTCCGCCTTCAACAAAAACAAGTCCAGGACCTGTCTCCTGTTCTTTATATTTAGTCTTAAGCTCAAAACCACCATCTCTACCAGTTACATCCCATCCTGTTCCTCTGGAAGTGGTCGTGTAATCATTACCGCCACCGCATGCAACTAGCGCGATTGCTGCTAGAACGGCTGATAAAGATCTCAAGGCTGTGAATTTGTTCATCTTGAAAATGTTTGTAAAAAGAGGTGCAATATAATATTTTCGGTATAAATCAAAACTTTATCTGTTGATAATTACCTAAAATTTTACTATTTCAAATAGATAAACGGTTTGTCTCCTGTGATATTATCATAGATTTGAACTTTAACATCTATCCATACCCATAATAACACAGAGCTATTCTCGTTACCTTATTTATGAGATCCTACCTTGTTTTAATATCGCTATTATCATCACTCTACATTTGCGCACAAAATGGTACAGTGAGACTAGACTGGACTGAGGCTAAGTCCTATACCATAGGTTCTAATACAACAGTTGTTCCTGGCTTCAGAAATGGGATGATTTTTAATGGCGAGACTTTGGAATTTTCTAAGGTGATAGAAAAAGGAGGGTTAGTTGATCCCTCAACGTTTGAGGTTAAGAATGTACAGTCTGAACGGATAATAAAATCTGAGTTGAGGGACTTGGCGTTGAACAATATTCCTTCTTCGTTACAGATTTCTGTGAGGAACACGCTTTCGCGAAAGCGTAACTATAAAATCATTACGGCTACTCCTATATATAAGGACGGAAACTCTTATCGCCGGTTATTGTCGTTTGACTATTCCTACGAAGCTCTCTTGCAAACCAAAAATTTTAAGAGAGGTGGAGAATATGGAAACTCGGTGCTGGCTATAGGTGAGTGGTATCGCGTGAGAGTTACTGAAACTGGAGTGCAACGCATGACCCGTAGTTTTCTTTCTAATTTAGGTATTGATGTAGGCAGTTTAGACCCACGTCGTATAAAAGTATATGGGCATGGAGGAACCTCGCTATCCTTGATCAATGGTGAGGATCAATTCTTTGATCCACCAGAACTTGCCATAAGGGTTATAGGGGAAGAGGACGGTAATTTTGACAGCGGTGATGCGGTTTTATTTTACGGAACAGCTACTGATTCTGAATACGTAAGTGAGAACGATAGTTTCATAAACCCCTATACTGACGAGTCTTATTATTACATAAACATTCAAGGAGCAGAAGGCAAAAGAATATCTAACAGTCCGTTGCCATCAGCAAATGCGGTAGCTAGTTATGACTATTACCACTCAAGAAAACACCATGAAATCGATCAGGTGAATTATGGACAGCTGGGACGTCGCTGGGTAGGGGAAAGTTTTGGTTTTGAACCAGAACAAAGTTTCACTTTTAATGCAGAAAATGTGGTCGCTGAACAGCCTACCAGAGCTCGAGTAGCTTTTGCTGCGGTAAGTGATGTTACTACATCTTTCAGTTCAAATTTAAATGGTCAAGCTATAGGTTCAGGAAATTTACTGGGCTTAAGAAATTTGAATGGATCTTCTAGGAATATAGCTGGAAGTCATACTGTTGTTGTAAATAATAATCTAACGACATCTAATGGTGAGCTGACCGTTGAGGTATCTTATGAAAATAATGGAAACCCCAGTTCAAGAGCTTATCTGGATTATATTTGGCTGGATGTCCCGCAGCGCCTTGATGGTAGCCTAGGTCAATTTCAATTCAGAAACCTCGATGTGGCTAGTTCTGCTGGTCCTGTGGAGTTTGAAATCACAAATGCAGCAGTCATAAATGAAATCTGGGACATTACAGATCGCTGGAATATTACTACGTATCCCAACAACGATGCTGAGAGTAATTTTATAATCAAAGTAGATCCAGAGAGTCAAAATCTATTTCACACCGTAGCAAACAATGACTTCATTACGCCATCAGTTCCGGCTGATGCAAGAGTGTCAAATTCTAATCTTAAAGGAACTATTTTTCTAGATCGCAATGGAGACTTCAAAGACTTGGACTACATAATTGTTACGCCAAGCTTTTTGAGATCAGAAGCTCAGCGCCTTGCAAACTATCACATCGAGAACAATAACTTAAATACAAAGGTGGTATTGCTCTCAGACATTTACAGAGAGTTCTCAGAAGGTGTTCAAGATATTGCAGCTATTAGAAATTTTATTAAATATATCTACGACAACGCTTCTGATCCATCGCGTAGAGTAAGATATTTAAATATGTTTGGTGATGCGAGCTTTGACTACAAGAACCGTATTACTATAAGAGATAATATCGTTCCTACCTTCTTGTCATCAAATAGTTCTTCATTAGTAAGCAGCTATTGTACAGATGATTTTTTTGTAATGATGGATGATGGTGAGGGAAGACTATCTAACAGTCTCATGGATCTAGCCGTGGGTAGAATGATTGTAAGCAATCAGACTGAAGCTAGGGAGATGGTGGACAAGATCGTTAGATACACTAGTGAACCTGCTTTTGATGCGTGGAGAAACAGAGTCACGCTTATAGGAGATGATGTGGATGAAAGTGGTGATGCAATTCTCCAGGTAAATGTGAATGAACTGGGAGATGAGATTACACGAAATCGTCCTGTTTACAACGTTCAGAAAATCTTACTGGACAGTTATGATCAAGTCTCAAGCGCTGGCGGGCCACGCTATCCAGATGCGGTAGAAGATATTGAAAATGCTTTTGAATTAGGCTCTTTAGTAATCAATTATTTCGGACACGGGAATGAAGATGGACTGGCAAGGGAATTTATTATTACCCAGTCTGGAGTTGAGGATTACCGCCATCCCGACAGGCTACCCTTGATGATCGCTGTAACCTGTGACTTCAGTCGATATGATAATCCACTCAGAGTAAGTGGTGGGGAAAAACTTTATTTAAATCCACGAGGTGGATCAATCGGGACGGTCGCGACAAATCGATTGATTTTTATCAGTACCGGTGCAGGGCTTAATCAGGTTCTGGATGAGTATCTTTTTGCTTATGATAACGTTGAGCCCGTGTCCATGGCAGAGGCTTTACGGCTGGCCAAGGTCGATCCGAGTCTAGCCAGCGACAGCAATAAGCGAGTCATCGCCTTTATAGGGGATCCAGCACTAAAGATTGCCTTACCAAAACCTGAAATAGTTCTAACAACCATCAATGGAAACCCGATAGATTCTAACACTGATGTTTTACAGGCTTTAGCTAATGTGACGTTAGGCGGTGAGGTGCGTGGTCTGGATGGTAACCGTATTCAAAATTACCAAGGTATTGCAAACATTACCCTGTTTGATAAAGCTATAGATCGTGAAACCCTTGCAAATGATAATATAAGAGACGACGCGGGTGACTTGATTAAAATTGATTTTGAACAACAAGGGGAGGTTTTGTTTAGAGGTCAGGCGACGGTTGAAGATGGAAGCTTTGAAGTCAGCTTTGTGATGCCCAGAGATACTCAAATACCAGTAGGAAATGGTAGGGTGTCTTTTTATGCAAAGCGTAATAATGTTGCAGAAGACCAGAATGGTTTCTCTCAAGACATCCTTATAGGGGGAATCGATAGGAACGCTCCAGAGGATAATGTAGGGCCAGAAATCCAGCTTTATATGAACGATACTAATTTTGTGAATGGTGGAATTACAGATGACAGTCCTTTTTTACTTGCACTGCTCAATGATGATAATGGAATCAATACCTCTAGCGGCATAGGCCACGATATTACTGGAGTTCTTGATGGTGATGATGCAAATCCATTTATTCTGAATGATTATTACGAGGCTGCAGTAGATGACTTTACCAGTGGACAGGTTTATTTCCCATTACGAGACATTGAGCCGGGTCTTCACACACTTACGGTAAAAGCGTGGGATACTCATAATAATAGTGTCGAGTCAGATATTCAATTTGTAGTGTCTGAGTCTGAAGGCGTAGAGCTTACGAAAGTTCTAAATTATCCAAATCCATTTAATAATTACACTGAGTTCTGGTTCAATCATAATAGACCATTTGAGCCACTGGACGTGCAGGTTCAGGTGATGACCATTTCTGGAAAGGTCGTATGGAGTACAGTTCAAAATGTGACCACCACAGGTTTCACTTCAAGAGAAATCACTTGGGATGGCAGAGATGATTTTGGACAACGACTGGGAAAAGGAGTTTATGTGTATAAGATTCACGTAAAATCCACGTTAACAAACCAAAGCGCTAGCAAGATCGAGAAGTTGGTCATCCTTTAATTATATTTGCAACCCTTAAAAATCATCGATGAAGAAGATTTTAGTACTAAGCATCGCAGCGGCATTTGCCTTTGTGGGACGTAGCAATGCACAGACTAACAATGATACTAGAGTAATTACCACAGCTCTGCCATTTTTGCGAATCGCCGGAGATCCTCGAGCAGCGGGTCTAGGTGATATGGGGGTAGCAACTAGCTCAGACGCTTGGTCTCAACAATGGAATCCAGCTAAATATAGTTTCTCGCTAAGACAACAGAATTTCGGTGTTGCCTATACGCCTTATCTAGGGAATCTTGTGGACGATATCGCGATTGCTCAATTAGTTTACTCAAACCGTATCAATGAACAAGGAGCTTTCGCTGCAAGTCTTAGGTATTTTAGCCTAGGGGAAATTAATCTAACAACTGGACCGGATGATCCAGGCAGAACAGAAAATCCTAATGAGTTCATACTCGACGCAACTTATTCTTTGAAACTGGCTGAGCAATTTAGTATGGCTGTAACGGGTCGTTTTTTAAGATCTGATTTACGCATTCAAGGAGTAGATAACGATGCCAGTGCAGCAAATAGCTTTGCCGTGGATATTTCAGGTTATTATCAATCTGAAGAAACAGCTTACGCAGATTTTAATGGTCGCTGGAGGGGTGGATTTAATCTTAGCAACATAGGACCTAAGATTCAATATGATGAAGGTGGTCAAGAAAACTTCTTACCAACTAACTTAGCATTGGGAGGTGGTTTTGATTTCATTCTTAATGACGGCTACAGTAAAATAGGCGTTACTGCTGAGGTTAATAAGCTACTTGTTCCCACGCCACCTATCAGAGATGAAAATGGTGAAATCATTGAGGGTGAAGATGATGATGTGACCTTCATCAATGGAATTTTCCAATCTTTTGGCGATGCGCCAGGAGGATTTTCTGAAGAATTAAAGGAGTTCACCTGGGCACTGAGTGCAGAGTACACTTATGATGACGTATTTGCATTGCGCACGGGCTACTTCAACGAGTCTGATGAAAAGGGGGCGCGTAAATTTCTTGCCCTGGGAACGGGCTTTGAATTTTCAAGCATAGGTATTGATCTTTCCTATCTATTCTCGACTAGCCGCATCAAAAGCCCACTTGAAGGAACTTTGAGATTTGGACTCACGTTCAAGTTTGGTGATGAGTATTTAGAGTACTAGTATCAAAAAAATAAACCTACATACTACGCTGGATCACTTTGAGGGTATAGAAGAGCTTCCTCAAAACGATCAATTATTGTTACGTCAAGCCCTAGAGGCGAGATTACGAGCTTATGCGCCTTATTCAAATTTTGGCGTTGGTTGTGCCATATTACTTGAAGACGGAACGGTCGTAGAAGGAAATAATCAAGAAAACGCCGCTTATCCCTCAGGATTATGTGCCGAACGAGTGGCTATTTTTGCGGTAGGAGCAAACCATCCAGGTAAGATTATCAAGAAGCTGGCTATCACAGCTGGACCGCTTGATGGAAGCTTTGACAAACCCGTACCGCCTTGCGGCTCTTGCCGTCAATCCATTGCTGAATTTGAGAATAATCAACAACAACCTATTGAAATTCTTTTCATGGGAACTCAAGGCGCTGTCATGCGTGCAGGCTCGATCAGTGATCTGCTGCCACTGATTTTTGACAGGGATTATTTGTAATACGCAAACGTTTTCTTACGCAATTACCTGCATTTCAGCTCAAACTATAAGAGCTTTTTAAGGCAATAGGTGTTTTTGTTTCTCTTATTTTGGTCTACTTTTGTTATTCGTTTTTTGCCTGAACGGTACGTGTTTGTAGGCTGTTAGTGGTTGATGGGTTCTCGCTTTCGCGAAAGCGTAACCTAAAAGACCACCGCTTCCTGAAAAATGGCACTGAGAAGGCTCTTGATTACAAATAATACGATCAATGAAAAAAGTCACAAAAGACGTTTTGCTCAACTGGTACGAAGAGATGCTCTTCTGGAGAAAGTTTGAGGACAAGCTCGCACAGGTTTACATTCAACAAAAAGTAAGAGGTTTTTTACACCTTTATAATGGTCAGGAGGCGATTCTAGCAGGAGCGCTCCACGCCATGGACCTTACTAAAGATAGAATGATCACGGCCTACCGTAACCACGTACAGCCTATAGGAATGGGAGAAGACCCCAAGCGTGTAATGGCTGAGCTCTACGGTAAAGCTACCGGGACCTCTCAAGGTCTGGGTGGTTCCATGCATATTTTCTCAAAAGAGCACCGTTTTTACGGAGGGCATGGAATCGTGGGAGGACAAATTCCTCTGGGAGCGGGTATCGCTTTTGGTGACAAGTATCACGATCGTGACAATGTTACACTTACCTTCTTTGGTGATGGTGCGGCGCGTCAGGGTTCTTTACATGAGACATTCAACCTCGCCATGTTATGGAATCTACCGGTTGTATTTTGTGTAGAAAATAACGGTTATGCCATGGGTACCAGTGTGGCTCGTACTGCAAACCATACTGATATATGGAAGCTGGGTCTGGGTTATGAGATGCCATGTGGACCAGTAGACGCCATGGATCCTGAAAAGGTGGCTGAAGCGATGCATGAAGCCATCGAGAGAGCGCGTAACGGTGGAGGTCCTACATTCTTAGAATTGAAGACTTATAGGTATAGAGGGCACTCCATGAGTGACGCTCAAAAATACCGTACTAAAGATGAGGTGGCTGAGTATCAAAAAATTGATCCTATCACGCAGGTGAAAGAACGCTTGATGAGCGAGCACGATGTTGCAGAAGCTGATATCAAGGAGATCGATAAGAGAGTAAAATCACGCGTCGCAGAATGTGAGAAGTTTGCAGAGGAGTCACCATTCCCAGAAACTTCTGTGATGTACGATGCAGTATACGAGCAAGAAGATTACCCATTTTTACCCGCAAAACTTTAATTAGATGGCAGAAATCATAAACATGCCCAGGCTGAGCGACACCATGGAAGAAGGTGTGGTGGCAACTTGGTTAAAGCAAGTAGGAGATAAAGTTGAAGAAGGCGATATCCTTGCCGAAATCGAGACTGACAAAGCAACTATGGAGTTTGAGTCCTTTTCTGAGGGAACGCTTCTTCACATAGGTGTTCAAGAAGGTGAGACGGCTCCCGTAGATCAATTACTCTGCATAATCGGAGAAGAGGGAGAAGACATTTCTAACTTGCTGGATGGTAAGGGATCTGATTCTAATGATGATTCAGAGAACAAGAAAGAGAACACCGACTCTGACTCTGAAGATGACTCAGAAGATCAGGAGTCAGATGAAGACGATTCAGAGAAAGAATCTGAATCTGAAGAATCAAATGATGATGCAAGCGGGAGTGAGGACTTGCCAGAAGGTGTTGTAATTGTTACCATGCCACGCTTGAGCGATACCATGGAAGAAGGTACGGTGGCCACCTGGTTAAAACAAGAAGGTGATCAAGTTGAAGAAGGCGATATTCTCGCTGAAATTGAGACCGATAAAGCCACCATGGAATTTGAGTCTTTTGAAAGTGGTACACTGCTTAAGATAGGAATTCAAGAAGGTGAAACCGCAAAGGTGGATGCCTTGCTAGCCATTCTGGGTCCAGAAGGAACTGATGTCTCAAACATCAATACTGATTCTGCCGATAAACCTGCCAAAACAGAAAAGAAAGAATCCAGAAAATCGGAGCCTAAAGAAAAAAATAAAGAGGAGAAGAAAGAAGAGCCTAAAGCTCAAAAATCAGAACCAAAGAAAACTACGGAACCTGCCCAAAAGCAAAGTTCAAGCAACGATTCCGGTCGTGTTTTTGCCTCGCCTCTTGCTAAGAAAATGGCTGAAGAAAAAGGCATCAAACTGAGCGATGTACAAGGTTCTGGTGAGAATGGGCGTATCGTAAAAAGCGATATTGAAAACTATACACCTTCTGCTAATTCAGGTTCAGCCGCTGGTGCACCTTCATACCAGCCAGTGGGAGAAGAATCGTTTGAGGAGATACCTAATTCCCAAATGCGTAAAACCATCGCCAAGCGATTGGGTCAGTCTAAATTTACAGCGCCTCATTATTATTTGGGACTCGATCTGGATATGGATAATGCTATTGCCAGCCGCAAGGCGATCAACGAGCTTCCAGATACCAAGATCAGTTTTAATGACATGGTGATCAAGGCAGCGGCGATGGCACTTAGAAAACACCCTAAGGTAAACACGCAATGGACTGATAAAAATACAATTGTTGCTAAGCACATTCACGTAGGGGTTGCTGTCGCAGTTGAAGATGGTCTTCTGGTTCCTGTATTGCCGTTTGCAGATCAAATGAGCATGCAGCAAATAGGCGCAAAAGTGAAGGAGCTTGCCGGTAAAGCTCGTAACAAAAAGCTACAGCCCAAGGAAATGGAAGGCAGTACATTCACCATTTCTAACTTGGGAATGTTTGGAATTACTGAATTTACCTCCATTATCAATCAGCCTAACTCGGCAATCATGTCAGTAGGTGCGATCGTACAGAAACCTGTGGTTAAGGACGGTCAGATGGTGATAGGAAACGTTATGAAAGTAACTCTTGCCTGCGATCACAGAACGGTGGACGGTGCAACGGGAGCAGCGTTCCTACAGACATTCAAGTCGTATATCGAGAATCCTATTGTGATGTACGTTTAAGCATAATTCAAATTGATTAGGAAGCCCTGGATGTATTGTTCAGGGCTTTTTTGTTGTTACGCTTTCGCGAAAGCGAGAGATGTTGTGCATTACTGAGATTATTCTTGAACCATTTCTCATGAGCGAAGCCCCTTTTGGGGGTTTGGGGGCATTAACGTGATTATCTCAATCATCTTGACTACCTTTGAAAGGCTATGAAACAACCGCCTATCGACATACAGATCAAAACGCTCCCGCTCTCTCCTGGCGTGTATCTCTATTATGATAAAAAAGATCGGTTGCTTTATGTAGGGAAAGCAAAGAAGCTGAAGAAGCGCGTTCAGTCCTATTTCACAAAAAGTCACGATAGTTTCAGGATACGTACGATGGTTAAAAACATCCATCGCATTGAACATATTGTGGTAAACACAGAAACTGACGCCCTGTTACTGGAGAATAGTTTGATCAAAAGTCGCAACCCACGGTACAATATCATGTTGCGAGATGACAAGACCTATCCGTGGCTTTGCATTAAAAACGAGCGTTTCCCCAGAGTTTTCCTTACGCGTAAAATGATTAAGGATGGTAGTGAGTATTTTGGCCCGTACACGAGTGTAAGAACGGTAAGAACGCTGCTAGAACTTGTAAAATCGCTTTATCCCATACGCACCTGTAAATATGACTTGCAACAAGAAAAAATCGATGCAGGTAAATTCAAATTGTGTCTTGAGTATCACATAGGAAACTGTAAAGGGCCTTGTGTGGGACTACAAAGCGAGGCTGCCTACAATCGCAGTATCGAGGCTATAAGAGGGATCGTAAAAGGAGATTTCAAACAAGCTGTCCAGTACTTTACAGAACTCATGCAAGAGCATGCAGAAAAAATGGAGTTTGAAGATGCTCAACGCATCAAAGAGAAGTTGGATATTCTTACGAGATACCAGGCCAAGTCAACCGTAGTGAATCCCAACATTTCAAATGTGGATGTATTTACTATTGTAAGTGATGAAGGCGCTGGTTATGTGAACTACCTCCAGATCAATCATGGAGCAATAACCAGATCACATACCCTGGAACTGAAAAAACAACTTGATGAATCAGATCAAGAGTTGTTAGAGCTAGCAATTATTGAGTTGCGCAATAGATTTGATTCTCAGTCTAGAGAAATCTATACACCTTTTGAGGTAGATCTAGGTGAAGAGCTCAAAGTTACTGTTCCTAAATTAGGAGATAAAAAACGCATCATCGAGCTTTCAGAGCGTAATGCAAAATACTACCGTCAAGAACAATTTAAAACGATCAAAATCGTTGATCCAGACAGACACGTAAACCGTCTCATGGCCCAAATGAAAGCAGATCTACGACTGGATGAAGAGCCCAGACACATGGAGTGTTTTGACAATTCAAACATTCAGGGAACTAATCCTGTCGCGGCTTGCGTGGTTTTCAAAGACGGTAAACCCAGCAAAAGCGATTACAGGCATTTCAACATTAAAACCGTAGAAGGTCCCGATGATTTTGCCAGCATGGAAGAAGTGGTGTACCGACGCTACAGAAGGCTGCTCGAGGAAGACCAGCCATTACCACAACTTGTCATCGTAGATGGAGGGAAAGGTCAGCTCTCAAGTGGCGTTAAAGCGCTCGATCGATTGGGTCTGAGAGGAAAAGTTCCCATCATTGGTATTGCAAAAAGATTAGAAGAACTCTTTTATCCAAATGATCCCGTCCCTTTATATCTAGATAAACGCTCTGAGAGCCTAAAGGTGATTCAGCAAATGCGTAACGAGGCGCACCGTTTTGGGATTACCCACCACAGAAACAAACGCAGTAAGCAATCCATTGAGACGGAACTAGATAACATTCCAGGAATAGGTGAAAAAACGACCATTCAGTTATTACAGCATTTCAGAAGTGTAAAACGCATCAAAAAAGCACCTTTCAAAGAACTAGAAGAAGTGGTAGGAACTTCTCGTGCCCAAAAAATCATAGATCACTACAATACCACTACTACCTGATGAAGAAAGCCTTCTTTATATCGTTTCTATTGATGGGGATTTTATCTTTTTCTCAAGATGATGTCAAGAAAGCATCAAAAGATCCCAAGGTTGGTTTAGTGTTATCGGGAGGTGGCGCAAAGGGTTTAGCACACATCGGTGCATTGAAGGTTATTGACTCGCTGGGTATCGAGATCGACTACATTGCTGGAACGAGCATGGGAGCGATTATAGGTTCCTTATATGCTAGCGGCTACACAGGTAAGCAGTTGGACTCGATTTTTGAAAAAACCAATTTTGACGATCTCATCTCAGACGATATTCCTAGAGGAGCTAGGACACTTAAAGAGCGCTTGAGATCTGAGCGTTATGCCGTGACTTTACCTTTTAAGGATTTTAAGGTGGAATTGCCTAGCAGCTTGAGTAAGGGTCAGAACGTCTATAATTTTCTTTCAAGGTTGTTAGTACACGTTAGAGATGAGCAGGATTTCAGCAAATTACCTATCCCATTTTTTTGCATCGCTACAGATATTGAGAACGGTCAGGAGATCGTTTTAGAAAACGGTTACCTGCCTAGAGTAGTAAATGCCAGTGGCGCGCTGCCCAGTATTTTTGCTCCCGTAGAAATTGATGGACGGCTGCTGACTGACGGTGGCGTGACAGATAACTATCCTGTTGAGAAGCTTCGAGAAAAAGGAATGGACTTTATCATAGGAGTCGACGTACAAGACGATTATAAAAGCCGTAATGAGCTTTCAGGTGCTCTCGATATTTTGACACAGATCAACAATTTCCGTACGATTCAAGACATGGAAAAGAAACGTCCTAAAACAGACATATACATTCATCCAGATATTAAAAAGTTTACGGTAGTATCATTTGATGAGGGACGTGATATCATTACTTCAGGTGAGAAGGCCACCATTGATCATGCAGATGATCTAAAGAAATTGAGTACGGGATATAAAAAAGAACTACTTTTAGGTACTGGACGTGAGGGCATTTATATCAATTCTGTTTCAGTAAGTGGTAATTCAAACTATTCAGACAATTACGTGACCAGTAGGCTCAAACTGAAGGCTCCTGGATACATCTATTTTGAGGATTTGCGCAACGGGATCAACAATTTGCAGGCCACTCAAAACTTTACCAAAATCAATTATTCTATAAATCTGACTAATAGAGGAAATCAATTACAGATTAACGTTATTGAGACAGATGTAAAAAATTCACTGAATTTGAGCCTGCATTATGATGAGCTTTTTAAAAGTGGAGCCCTCATTAATCTCACTCGTAAAAATATCTTATTCAATCAAGATATGGGCTCGATAGACTTCATCGTGGGAGATAATCTTAGGTACAATTTTAATTACGATGTGAATCTGGACATTTACTGGTCTATAGGTTTTAACAGCGATTCCCACAGGTTCACAAAAGATGTGAGCACTGAACTCATTGAGGGTCTAACCCCTGCTGAATTTCCCAATGTCAATAATATAGACCTGAGGTACCGCGAGTACAATCAGCGATTGTTTTTCCGTACAAAAATTGATCGCCGGTTTAACCTCACCTCCGGACTGGAACTCAAGTCTTTTAACCTTTTCACAGAAACGCTAGCCACAAATGATCCAGAAGAGCAGCGTACGATCTTTGACAGGAGCAGTTCAACCAGCATCTTTGGAGACTTGGAATACGATAGTTATAATCATCCCATTTATGCGAGTTCCGGATGGTTTATAAAAGGAGGTTTTAACTTTTATTTCCTGAATACAGAATTCAAAGAGGATTTTAATAAGTTCTCTATCGCAGAATTACAGGTGGGACGTGCCTTCAGTTATGGGAAATTCAGTTTGCGTACTGAGGGACATGTGGGAGTGACTATAGGTTATCCAGAGCGACCCTCCTTAAATTTTTACCTTGGAGGTTATGGGAATCAGCGTTTTTCAAATTACGTCCCTTTCTATGGCTATGATTTTATTGACATAAGTGGTGACACTATGATTAAATTTTTGGGAGAGTTGGATTACGAGCTTTTTCCAAAAAACCACCTTTCTTTTCATGTCAATCTCGCCAGTGTGCAAGATGAGCTTTTTGAACAAGACGACTGGTTTACAAATGCGCGATATACGGGCTATGCTCTGGGTTATGGAATAGAGACTTTTCTAGGTCCGGTAGAATTGAAGTACAGCTTTTCTCCACAGCGTGATGATGCTGAGGTTTTTGTGGTAATAGGATTTAGGTTCTAACTTCAAAAGATTGATACGGTTTGTTGAGATCTCGCTTTCGCGAAAGCGTACTATCTAAAATAAGTAGTTCACAAAAGAAATACTTCTAACTAACTGGGTGCATTTGTAGAATTTTACGAAATTTACAGAATAGCAAAACCTGAAGATGCCTTTTTACCATAAGCTGGGGAAAATTCCACCCAAACGACACACGATTTTTAAGAAACCTGATGGATCGCTCTATTACGAGCAGCTCTTTGGGACTATAGGATTTGATGGAATGTCCACAAATTCCTATCACATGCACCGCCCCACAATGGTGAAGGAAATCAAAGGTTCTTACAGCGTTGCGCCTGAAATTGCACTTGAAAACCACTTGAAATCCTATCGATTAAAGGGCTTTCAAATCACGCCAGCTCCAGATTATCTGGAGAGCCGCAAAACAGTATTGACTAATAGTGATGTGAGCATCATTCTGGCTGCACCACAAGAATCCACAAAAGATTATTTCTATAAAAACTCAGATGCAGATGAGCTGATTTTTGTGCATAAAGGATCTGGCGTCTTGCGTACCCATCTTGGGAATCTCGAGTTTAAATATGGAGACTATTTATTAATCCCGCGCGGGATTATTTACAAGATCGATTTTGATACAGAGGTGAACCGATTTTTCATCGTAGAAAGCCGCAGACCGATCTACACACCTAAGCGTTACCGCAATTGGTTCGGTCAGTTGCTGGAGCACTCGCCCTTTTGTGAGCGCGATTTGCGCAGACCGGAAACACTTGAAACGCACGATGAAAAGGGCGATTTCTTGATGAAGGTAAAAAAGCAAGACGAGATTTTTGACATGGTTTATGCCTCCCATCCATTTGATGTGGTAGGTTACGACGGTTATAATTTTCCATACGCTTTTTCCATTCATGATTTTGAGCCCATAACGGGTCGCATACACCAGCCGCCACCAGTGCATCAAACCTTTGAGACTGATGCGTTTGTAGTATGCAGTTTTGTACCTAGGTTGTACGATTACCATCCAGAAAGTATACCGGCACCCTACAATCACAGTAACATTGATAGCGATGAGGTACTCTATTATGTAGATGGAGACTTTATGAGCCGTAATGATATAGAAGCGGGACACATAAGTCTACACCCGGCAGGAATCCCCCATGGGCCACATCCTGGAGCGGTAGAGCGCAGTATAGGTCAAACAGAAACCGAGGAACTTGCGGTAATGGTAGATACCTTTAAACCGCTCAAAGTGACAAAAGACGGACTCGCGATTGCTGATGACAGCTATCATAAGAGCTGGCTGGAATAAAAAGATTAATATTTACTTACTAAATCAATAAAACATTGGAAAATTCTACTAATTCTGGGTTTGATAATGCAAACTCTAACAATCCTGAAAGGATGCAATCTAATCAAGGTGGATTCGGGAATGATCATCTTAATGCAAAACTACCTGCAGATCCCACCTCTATGACGCTGGCAATTATAGCGCTATGTCTTTTTGTAATATGTTGTTGTGTAGGTGGTTACTACATCTCATTGATTCTGAGTATAATTGGTTTGGTATTGGCAAACAGTTCGATCCGTAGATACAATGAATCACCTCAAGATTTTGATCCAAATAGTTTGAGAAAAGTCCAAAGCGCAAAAACCTTCAACCTAGTGATGTTGATCGTTAGTGCAGTTGTAGTTGTCTTAGGTATTTTGAGTATGATCATGAATTTTGCTTTCTTGGATCGTGATCTTCTGGAAGAAATAATGGAGCAACAAGGTATTGAAATGGACTCTATGGAAGAGTACGATTCTGAAGATGCTTCTGAAGATACTTATCAAACTACAGAAGATGATTGGGAGTACGAGGAAGATCCAGAACCAGAATCCATAGAAACGGATTCTATTTTAAATTAAGATTTAATCATATTCATGGAAAACCCCACTTCCCAAGGCAATAATTACGGAAACAAGCATCCGTATGAAGGTCAAAAATTACCAGCAGATCCTCTGGCGCTTACGCTGGGCATAGTATCATTAGTTATTTTTCTAGTTTTATGCTGGTGTTACGGAGTTATCGCTATCATTACTCTAATTCTAGGTATTATAGGACTTGTACAAGCAAATCGAAGTCTTAAAATTTATCGATCTAATCCAGATAAGTACAGTCAAGCCACTTTTAGAAGCGTCCAGAATGGGCGTATCTTGAATATAATAAGTGTAGTTCTCTCATCATTGGTAACAATCGGCTTTCTTATTCTGGCTCTATTTTTTGGAAGCATATTCTATTCTATAATGGATGGAGATTGGGAGAACATAGGAAATCCAGACCAATTTGAGCAACGAATTTATGGTGAAGATGATGGCGTTCTAGAAGAAAGTACTGATGACTGGATCTATGAAGATGATATAGAAGACATTGATGCGGAACCTGATACCCTCTCCACTCCAGAACCACCCGAAGAAGTTATTTTTGACAATTAAATTTAGTATCTTAACAAAAAACAGCATTCATGCCTGCAGAAATAAAAAACTTACGCGATTTAAAAAACACTGAATACGGACTCAAAAAACTGTTTCAAGAAGCCGAAGATTTTTTACCGCTTTTGGGAACGGATTATGTAGAACTCTATGTGGGTAATGCAAAGCAAAGTGCCCATTTCTATAAAACGGCTTTTGGTTTCCAGTCTGAGGCCTACGCAGGTCTTGAAACTGGTTTGAAGGATCGGGTTTCTTACGTGTTGCGTCAGGGTAAAATACGATTGGTCCTAACAACGCCTCTTCAGAAAGATGGAGAATTAAACAGACACATTAATGAGCACGGTGATGGGGTAAAAGTGGTCGCCTTATGGGTAGAAGATGCAGTCAAAGCCT
Organism: Nonlabens spongiae; assembly: GCF_002117125.1. Lineage (NCBI taxonomy): Bacteria > Pseudomonadati > Bacteroidota > Flavobacteriia > Flavobacteriales > Flavobacteriaceae > Nonlabens > Nonlabens spongiae. The sequence continues at coordinate 2,291,400 of NZ_CP019344.1, read as the reverse complement.
TTGAAGAAACCACCAAACGAGGAGCAAAACCTTACCAAGAACCACAAACTCACGAAGATGAAAACGGAAAAGTGATCACCTCAGGAATTTATACTTATGGTGAGACCGTTCACATGTTTGTACAACGTGATGAGTACAATGGAATTTTCCTTCCCGGATTTGAAAAATGGGAATCACACTACAATCCAGAGCCAGTAGGCTTGAAGTTCATCGATCACATGGTAGGAAATGTTGGTTGGAATGAGATGAACACTTGGTGTAAGTTCTATGGCGAGGTTATGGGTTTTGCACAAATCATTTCTTTTGTCGACGATGACATTTCTACGGACTACACCGCACTCATGAGTAAAGTAATGAGTAACGGTAACGGCCGCGTCAAATTCCCCATCAATGAACCCGCCGAAGGAAAGAAAAAATCACAAATCGAGGAATACCTTGATTTTTACAATGGTCCTGGCGTGCAACACATCGCCGTAGCCACCGATGATATCGTCGCAACTGTAAGCGCGATGCGCGATCGTGGTGTAGAATTTCTCTACGTGCCAGATGCGTATTACGATGATTTATTAGAGCGCGTAGGCGACATTGATGAAGACGTTGAAGTGCTTAAAAAGCACGGTATTCTTATAGACCGCGATGAAGAAGGTTACTTACTCCAACTCTTCACTAAAACCGTAGTGGACCGCCCCACCATGTTTATTGAGGTAATCCAGCGCAAGGGAGCGCAGTCTTTTGGCGTTGGGAATTTCAAGGCGTTGTTTGAGGCGATTGAGCGCGAGCAGGCGAGGAGGGGGACTTTGTAGAAAGACTGTAAAGTATGAAATTATCTGCCTCACAGCTTTATGACGCTCTGGTAAATGACTATGGAATTATTGGAGAAACTGGAAACATCAAGTTTACGGTAAAAGACTTAAGCATCTTGATCAAGACTAAAGATTCTGTTGGAAATTTACTTCAGGAATGGCTTAAAGCTTGGTTTACTGAGAATTCTATTGATTTTGTTGAAAACAATAATTCTCAATCCTTTCCTGACTTTTTATTGAACCCAGATGATTTTACAAAAGGCCTTCTTGAGGTTAAGTCTTTCGACTTTGATAGAGGTCCAGGTTTTGATCTTGCAAATTTCGATTCTTATTGCAACTCTTTACTGACTCATGCGTATCGTCTAGATTCAGATTACTTAATCCTATCTTATCAAATGATTGATGGACAAATCGGAATCAAGAATGTATGGTTGAAAAAAATATGGGAGTTAGCGTGTCCAAGTAGTACATACCCATTGAAGGTACAGGAGAAGAAAAATGTAATTTATAACATCAGACCCAGCGTCTGGTATTCAACGCGTTCTAAATTTAAGCCCTTCAATTCAAAAGAAGAATTTCTTTCTGCGTTAAACAATACAAGATATCAATATCCACAAACACGTTTCAAAAATGGACATTGGTTGAATAAAGTACTAAAAAATTACGAAGAATATACAGGTGAAATGCTTGTTGTAGAATAGTCTAATGAACTTTGAAATTTTATAGCTAATCTGCTGGCAACATGTTCCACTACGGGTACTGCTACTGTGTTGCCTAAAAGGTCAAAAGCTTCATTTTTCTTTACAGGGAGCTCATACCATTCAGGATAACCGAATAGTCTGAGACCTTCTCTTACTGTAAGTCTTCTTAGTCCTCCATTATCAGGAACAGCAAGTCTGGAAGCGTCAGTTGCCACGATAGTCGGTGCGATGTCCTCTGGGTCAAGTATCTTATTTATCTCAAAACTTAGTTTACCTGTTACTATGTTATAACCTTTAGGTTTGGTCTCGTCATAAACACGGTACTTTCTAAAACCTTGCGAAGTTTGCTCTTTCACTAATTTTTTAGGATGTTCAAAGCGTAAATATCCTTTTCTAACCAAGTCCTCTAACATTTCTTCTAGGTGTTTGAAATTAGAAAATGTTGCAATCTGATCTAAGGTCAATGCCATACCATCCATCCAATCTATACCAATTTCTTCCGCCCAATGTTTTTTCCTTCGCTCTTTAAATAATTGGTTCAATAAAATAATCTGGTCATCAGAAACGGGCCCTCTTAAACCAATGTCCCAGCTATGAATATTGTTTTCACCTCCTCTTTTATCCTTAATTGACTTTCCATACAAATCTTCCAATTCAAAATTGCTGAGCAATTTCTGGGTAAAATTTGTATCTAAAGGTTCTAATCCTTTCTCCAATATGGACTTCAAAGGCTTATAATTAACACTTTCAACACTCAATGATACTTTTTCGCCTCTTGTCCCTACTATAAAAATTCTTTTTCTGGACTGTGGCAATCCGAAATCTAAAGAGTCTAAAACTTTCCAAGAAACCTGATATCCTAATTCGTTCTCAAGTTTAAATAGAATTGTTTTTAATGTACGTCCAATTTTATCATTCTTGTCCTCTAGGTCATGTTTAACAAGACCCTCAACATTTTCCAAAATAAAGCCGTGAGGTTTTTTTTCCTTTAAAATTCTTTCTATTTCGAAAAACAAAGTGCCGCGGGTATCCAAAAACCCTTGACGTTTCCCACCCGCACTAAATGGCTGACAAGGGAAGCCAGCAAGAAGAAAATCAAAATCTGGTATGAATTCATTTGGAATATCAAAAATGTTTCCACCAAAGAAATCGTTATCAAAGTTGTGTTCAAGCGTTTTAACCGCATATGATTTGATTTCAGAGGTTAAAACACATTCTGTTTCGTACCCCAAACTTTTGAATGCGTTTTCAAACCCTATCCTAATTCCTCCCATTCCGGCAAACAAATCAATAAACTTAACTTTTGTCATGATCTATGCTTCGATTTTGTATTTTGATTCTGGCTCTGCTGCCATAAGTATTTCTGTCTCGTAACTGGTAATTTCAATCTTATCACAACCTATCGCAATTAAACATTGAATTAAAAATGTTGCACTAAAACTCCCTCTGCTTATCTTACTGTCAATGCTTGATTTAGATTCTTTAACTCCTAAATTATGCAAAAGATCGGCTAGTTCAGCATGAGAAACCCCTCGTTTAACCAATTCTGATTTGAGCAACCTTTTCACCTTATCATTCCAGTTTGCCACAGATAACTAACTTTGTGTTTGCAAATATGCCTTATAATTTGCATATATGCAAATTATAAGGCGTAAGTGAGAATTTTAACGTTAGAAATGATTTTTCGGTTTAAGCAGAAACTAATGGGAAAATTCACTCCTCCGGCAACTCCCCTACAAACATCCAAGCCGAATCATAGCCCAAATTTTTGATTTCGGTAAGAGCGTTTGAAGCTTCTTCACGGGTGGCGTAGCTGTCAAAAGCGACATTGTGCAATCCATAAGAGTTCACGCCTATTACTTTTGCGTTGTACCCTTTGTTTTTGAGTTGGCGCACGCGCTTTGCAGCGTTTGCAGGTTCTCTAAAAGCTCCTGCGATAATGTGGAAATTCTTGATCTGAGGCGCCGCGGTAAGCTCAATACTCGGTAAAGGATCGCTTATAAAAATGTTAGCTTCCTGAATTCTGGTACGAAGGTGTTTGTCAGCCTTTTGCTCGATGGCGAGGGCTTCTTGCTGCTTTTGGTTCTCGTATCCTCTAAAACCTATATAACTCAAACCTAAAAGCACCGCACCAGCGGCAGCATAACGCAACCAAGGCGTAGATTTTTCAGTGGTTTCTTCTTGATCCTTTTCCTGAATCGGCATGGGGATTACGGGAACTTGATCTTCTTGCTCCTCAACTTGTGTTTCAGATTGCGGGACAACTTCACTTTGAATTGCGATCAATTCTTGCGTACTCAACCCAAAAGCTTCGGGCAAGTAGTTCAACACATACATAGGCGTGAATGAAATCCCTTGATCAGCATTAAGGGTAAAGCGACCGATCTTATAAAGTGTGGCACTGCCGTCCTCGTCCATTTGATTCTTGAGCGATTGAACGGCTCTTTCCACCTCAAGGCGCGCATCAGAAAATGGGATACTCAAGTCGCTGGCGATGTAGTTTTCTAGCAGACCATCGCTTTGTGTGATCTGAGCGTTAAGGCTCAAACCTTTTTTAGGCGGGTAAATGGTGTGCGTACTTTGAAAATACTGCGCGGGAACACGTCGTGTTATCAACGCGCCAAAACCTGGAATCACCACACACTCATGGCGATACAGCAATTCTGAGATGTATTCAGCAATATTCATCGCTACAAACATAAAAATTTACGGCTTTGATCAAAGTGACTGCGACTAGAAGTTATCAAAAATGAGCAAATTCATCTTGTCACTCTGAATGCGACGCTATGTGATTCCCGATAGCTATCGGGACAGGGTCTCTTAATACATGTTTCGATTTGTTGAGCATCAGAAGTCTTGTACAAAAAGATGGTGTCCCGACAGCTGTACGGGAACCGCTACGCTTGTCCAGCATGACAGAACTTCAAATTGTTCCGCTTTCGCGAAAGCGTACCTATTTAAAAACATTTTAACTCAAAATAGAATTGTAACTCGCGAACTTTGAGTCATCCCAAAATCATGATGAATAACTGGTTTCAAGAAATACAAGACAGCGGTCCTATTTATAAGGAAACAGTGATGAATCGTTTTCCCGTGGAACCTTTCAATACGGTCAGTAATTTTATTTTTCTTGCGACCATCTTATATTTCTCCTACCTCATTTACAAGAGCGATAAAAAACATTTGTTTCTTACGATTTGTATGCCGGTGTACCTCATCGGTTTTATAGGTGGAACGGTGTATCATGCGACCCGCAGCGCAGAAATATGGCTGCTCATGGACTGGGTACCTATCGTGTTACTCTGTCTGGCGTGTAGTATTTATTTCTTGATTCGTGCCAAAACTACGCTACTCAGCAAGATTGTTTTGCTCTTTGTGGTGATCTTGCTTAATATTTTGCCGCGCTGGCTGGATTTTCCTGCACGGTTCAGTACATCGCTGGGATATGTGGGAACTGGAGCTGCAGTAGTGTTACCGCTTGTCTTTTATGGCAAGAGTATTAAATGGAGGTATTTTGGAAATATCATTTTGTCAATTTTGTCCTTTATTGCGGCGGTGAGCTTCCGTACGCTGGATCGATTACAGGATCTCGATATGTTCTGGATGGGAACCCACTGGTTATGGCATACACTGGGAGGAGTTGCCGTCTTTTTCCTGATGCGGTACATCTATCTGGATCAAGAGAAATCGGTGGGTGCAGAATCACGTGAACAGCGTAAATTGGTTTAAATTTGTCCCCCTATATTTTTTTGCATGTTAGATAAGGTAAAAGAGCAATTAGAACGCGTTGAGCAGTTTACAGCCGACTCAAAGGAGGCTGTGGAGCAGTTCCGTATCGAGTTTTTGGGCAGTAAGGGAACTATCAAGGATTTGTTTACCAAATTCAGGGAAGTTCCTGCAGAGCAGAAAAAAGCTTTTGGGCAGGCGATCAACGAGCTTAAGCAAAAAGCAAGCGATAAGTTAGCACAGCTCAAAGATCAGGTAGAGGACAGCGGTCAAGATCAAAAACTGATCAATGACCTCACACGACCTGGCAACCCTATTAAAGTAGGATCCAGACACCCTATAAGCATCGTGAAAAACCAAATGATCGATGTGTTCTCCCGCATAGGTTTCAATATAAGCGAGGGACCGGAGATTGAAGACGACTGGCACAACTTTACCGCTCTTAATTTGCCAGAGCACCACCCGGCGCGCGACATGCAGGATACATTTTTTATCCAGACTGATCCAGATATTTTGCTGCGCACGCACACCAGCAGCGTTCAGGTGAGGTACATGGAGAACAACCAGCCGCCTATCAGGACTATATCGCCTGGCCGTGTGTTCCGTAATGAGGCAATTAGTGCACGATCGCACTGTATTTTTCATCAGGTGGAAGGTCTTTATATTGATAAAGGCGTGAGCTTTGCAGATATGAAGCAAACCTTGCTTTATTTTACCGAGCAGATGTTTGGGAAAAGTAAGATCAGATTACGCCCATCTTATTTCCCGTTTACGGAGCCTAGTGCAGAAATAGATATTTACTGGGGACTGGAAACCGAGACTGATTACCGCATCACAAAAGGTACGGGCTGGCTAGAAATAGGCGGTTGTGGTATGGTAGATCCCGCGGTTTTGACGAATTGTAAGATCGATCCAGAAGAATACAGTGGTTTTGCCTTTGGTATGGGCGTGGAGCGCATCGCCATGCTTTTGTATCAAATAGGAGACATACGCATGTTTTTTGAAAACGACGTGCGCTTCCTCAAGCAGTTTTCAAACGCGATCTAGGTTGGCACGCCGGCTCATTTTTGTGTATAACGCAAATTCCGGGAAGTTCAACGCTTGGCTGGATAGTGCTCACAAAATTTTGAGTCCCAAAACCTACCAGTGCCGTTTATGTGATCTGACTTACGGAATATTTAAGGAGAATGAAGACTGGGCACGCTTTCGCGAAAGCGTAATTAAATCAAACCCTGATCTACAGTTGGAATTTCTTCATATAGACGAGTTTGAGAAAAAGTACTGGTCCAAGTGGCTGCCTAAATATCAGTATCCCTGCATCTTAGAAAAAAGTGAGCAGCCGCAGGATTACAACGATGGGTTTGGAACCAACTCTGGGCTTGATGTTTTTATGAGTCAAGAAGAAATGAATAGAATAGATAACACCCATGCGCTCATCGATTCCATCACCAAAAAATTGAAATTATGAAAAAATATCTATGGGGTTTTGTTCTTTTTATTGTCTTCATTGTAGTTGGAGCGATTTCTATTATAGCTGAAGTTCTTGAATTTTTTATGGGTGTGATGCTCATTGGTTTTGGAGTTCTAGCAGCTGTTGTACTTTATATCTACGCTAAGTTCAAAGGATAAAATCATGAAAAAAGACATTGAAATTCCCAAGGTTAAAAATGTTTATATAGCCATTGCTAAGGAATGGAACGAGGACTTCTCGTCAAACGATTGGAACGTCTACCTCGTCAATGATTCAAGAGAAGCGATGGAGTCTGTGATGATCATGAGCCGTGGGAAACACGATGATGGACGCAAGACAGCAACCTTTAGACACGCTTTCAAAGTGGTAGCTGCAAAATCATCAATCAAGGTAGAATTGATCATGCCAGAGGTTTTTGGATTTGAGAACGAGTTCATTCTTACCTACTTCCAGAACGGAAAGCTGTACGACACCGTTTTTACAGCACCACCACATTCTATCAACGAAGAGTCAGCGACTAACGCTCCGGTTATGGATATTGAAGCGGTTGTATTAAATCCCTGATTTTACGTAATGAGGGTGATCGCCAGTAGGTGTTCAACGCTCTGAAAATAAGTTATGATTAAAAGTTTGATCCAAGTTCTTAGATACCTTAAAGAGTTTTTCAAGAAAACCTCTGGAAGATACTCTGAGCAGCTGCCGTATATCCTGATCGGTATCGTGGCGCTTGTTGTTTTTGTGGGAGGAATTCATCTTTTTGTAAATCTTACAGATTCAGTACGTGATGATGCGGTTGCACATTATGATCAGTCGATCAGTGAATTCATCACATCATACCGCTCACCGTGGCTCACGGATTATTTTACGTTTGTGACAGAGGTAGGTGATGCGCTGGGCTATTTGATAGTATTTGTGATCTGTACGATCTTATTTTACGTGGTTTTCAAGAACTGGAAATATGTGATTCAGATTTCTGCAGTTTTGATCCTAGCGCTGAGCTCCAATTTGATCTTAAAGCAAATGATTAACCGTGCGAGACCCTCTGTAGAACATCTTGTAGAGGTCAAGACGCTCAGCTACCCAAGTGGCCACGCAATGATGGCGATGGCTTTTTATGGGTTTATAATTTATTTGATCTTTCACTTCAAGCTGTCTAAAACCGTAAAATGGATCAGCGCCGTTGTTCTCACAATCTTAATTTTGAGTATAGGAATAAGCAGAATTTACCTGGGCGTTCATTACCCAACCGATATCGCAGGCGGATTTATAGCTGGATTTTTGTGGGTTGTTTTTTGTGCAATGATTTTTAATTTGATCCGCATTTTCAAACGAGATCCAAAAACTTAATTATTCAAATTTAATTCTCAATTCTCCAAGGTGGGTTCAAACCGTTTTCACCGGCAAAATATATAATGATCTGATTGTCATCTGGATCGCGCGATCTTGCCTCTCGCCAAAACCAGCTGCAATCTTCAGGATCTTCGTGAAATACAATTCCTTTTTTCATTAGATCTTTCACTTTTGAATCCAGATCATCACATTCATATTATATGTAAGTTCCGATAGGCTTTATCTTATGATCTACTTTATGTAGGGAAAAGAAGCATTACCATCAGGACATTCAAACCTCGCGTATCTTGGTAACCCTTGCACAATCAGTTTTAACCCTAATGTTTGATAAAACACGATGGATTTTCCTACGTTGCTGACCGGTATAGTGACTTGGTTGAGGTTCATGGTTTCAATTGAGAATGCTGAATTATGAATTTAGAATTTCCAGTTCTCGCTTCAGGTTTTCTCTAGCTTTAGACTCAAATCGCTCAATGAAAAATTTTGTCTTATAAATATTCTGTTTGCCTAGCATAGCTTTCAGAAACTTGGCGCGCCCTCTTCGGTACATGAAATCAGGATAGATCTTGAATTCTTTGCGCACGTTTGTAGTGTAGCATTCATAATCCTGCTGCCTAGCTCCAAGAATACTCAAATCCAAGTCTAAAAGGATATTTGTATCTGCATTTCCAGACAATTCGTGATTTTTGGTAGCTTCAATTTGACATTTGCAATGAGCAATGTCAGCAAAATTGGTTTTCCCGAGTGTTTTTTCTAGAAAATTAGCACTTTTATGCTCGTTATCTGATGTCGTTGCTTTATAAATGATGTCGTGATAAAAAATGGTAAAACTCAAACAATCGAGGTCATCTACTTGGCTTTGAACAGGTTCAAGATGATAGAACATGTTTTCAAGGTGTGTCAGATCGTGATAGTGTCTGGAAGAGTCACTGTATTTCTCGACAATCAGGTCCCAGAGTGATTGATTATAAACAGAATCCGTAGAGTATTTGGATATCAACTCTAAAAATCTACGCTCAAGAGACATATTATATTCATGTTTAATTCAGAATTCAGAATTCGTCATTCTGAATTGCCTAACTCACAAACCGCTCATCCACTTCCATCACCGTTCCGCAATTATTACAGGTGCGCAGTTCCTTTGAGCCATAAAACTCTTTAAACCTCGGTAAAAAGTCCTTCTCGATATCATTCAGTTTGAAATACGTCTCATGAAGCTTATGGTTGCAATTGTCACAAAACCACAGAAGCCCATCTACCGCATCTTCTGACACGCGCTTGCGTTCTATCACAAGTCCTATGCTGTTTTTATGACGTACCGGTGAGTGCGGCACTTTTGCTGGGTGCAGATACATATCTCCAGGACCTAATTTCATGGTGCGCTTTTCACCTTCATCTTGCACATGAACTTCAATCTCACCTTCAAGCTGATAAAAAAGTTCCTCCGTCTCGTTATAATGGTAATCTTTCCGCGCATTAGGGCCCGCCACGATCATAACAATATAATCGCCAGAGTCTACATAAAGATTTTTATTGCCTACGGGTGGTTTGAGCAATTCTCGATTATCATCGATCCATTTGTTGAGGTTGAAAGGTGCTTGAATAGCCATGATGTTTATTTTAAAAAGTGACTTGGTCGTTTTGTTTACGATGTATCACGAGTAGTTCTTCCAGATACTCGCGACTGTTGCTTAATCTAGGTATTTTGTGCTGACCGCCCAGCTTGCCTTTTTCCTTGAGCCAGTTGTAAAAAACGTTTTGTTCCGCTTTGTGGATCACGGGTTCCCGCAGTGTGGTATTGTTATATCTTTTTGCCTCGTAGTCGCTATTGACGTGTTGCAGGTTGAGGTCTAGCGCTTTCGCGAAAGCGTAAAAATCATCGGGCTCCTCGCCAAATTCCAGCATCCACTCATGAGCACCCTTTTCCTTGCCTTCCATAAAAATGGGAGCAACAGTATAGTCCTTAATGGTGCAAGGATAGTCTTTGATGGTCATTTTTAAAGCGTTCTCTGCATTCTCAATCACCAGCTCCTCACCAAAAACATTAATGTGATGTTTAGTACGACCGGTGACCTTGATGCGATAGGGATCGCGGCTGGTAAACCGCACCGTATCACCCACGTTGTAGCGCCATAAACCAGCGTTTGTGGTAATAATCACTGCATAGTTTTTACCCAGCTCAACCTCGTCCAGCGGAATCACCTTCTCTTGCGGAGTTCCATAAGTGTCTATGGGAATGAACTCATAGAAAATCCCGTAGTCCAGCATGAGCAACAGCTCTTTACTGTCGTTAGTATCTTGAATCGCAAAGAAACCCTCACTGGCGTTGTAGGTCTCGTAATATTTGATGTGGTCTGCTGGTAGTAGCTTTTTAAAAGGTGCGGCATAGGGCTCAAAGCTCACGCCACCATGAAAGAATACTTCCATCGCCGGCCACACTTCAAGAATATGGTCGTAGCCAGTGGTCTCCAAAACATTGTTGAGCAGAACCATCATCCAAGAAGGTACGCCTGCCAGACTGGTCACGTTTTCATGAATCGTTTCCTGAACGATCGCTGGCATTTTTACTTCCCAGTCGGCAAGAAGAGCAATCTCATTGCCGGGCGTGGAACTATAATCTGCCCAGAAGGGCATGTTATCTATCAAAATGCTGCTCAGATCCCCAGCGGCGGTGCCGGCGCGTTTGTCTAGTTTTTTACTTCCACCCAGCCGCAGTCCTTTACCTTTGAAGAGTTTAGAGTCAGGATTGTTGTTGAGGTACATACACAGCAGGTCTTTTGCTGCGGCATAATGGCAATCTTCCAGCGATTCCTGACTTACAGGTATGAATTTACTTTTGGTATTTGTGGTTCCACTGCTCATGGCAAACCAGCGAATGTCGGTAGGCCAAAAGATATTTCCCTCGCCATTTTTGCTGCGTTCTATATCGGCACGGGAGCCTTCATAGTCCGTCAGTGGGACGCGCTCCGTAAAATCCTTGTAGGATCTGATGCTTGAGAAACCGTATTTTCTACCGTATTCTGTGTACCGAGCAAAATACACCAGATCATAGAGCACATTAAACTGCAGCTCTTGTGGGTGTTTCATAAAAAGCTCCATATCGTGTATGCGTTTCTTGAGAAACCATGATACGACGGAATTGAGCAGGGCATTTGCCATTTAGGTGAGGGGTTAGTGGTATTTTTGAGCTAAGTTAAATTCTGTAAAAGATAAAGATACTAAAATGGTTATAACGGGCACGCTGCGCAAGATGCAAACAGAACTTAAGGAAACCGTCCAATATTACGAGGTTTTCAGGGATGATTTTGTGCATGTCAACGCCCTATTGAATCAAAAAATTAGCCTCAAACACGTGGCAAATGAGTGTCTTAACTGCGGTCTGGATAAAAAGATCTGGCGACAGGGGTTTTGTTATGATTGCTTTTCCCAGATTCCGCAAGCGGGTGACTGGATTATGAAACCAGAACTGAGCCGCGCCCATCTCGATGAAGAAGATCGCGATCTGGAATATGAAAAACGCGTGCAGCTGCAACCGCACATCGTTTATCTCGCAAACAGCAGCAATGTAAAAGTAGGCGTGACCCGCAAGTCCCAGATTCCCACACGCTGGATTGATCAAGGCGCACACGAGGCTGTCATCATCGCCGAAACGCCTAACCGTTATCTCGCTGGAATCACAGAAGTTGCCCTAAAAGACTATGTAGCCGATAAAACCAACTGGCGCACGATGCTGACCAATAAAATTGAAGATGTGGATTTGTTACGCTTTCGCGAAAGCATACTCCCCCACATTCCCAAAGAGGCTCAAGAGCACATCGTCGAAGTCAACGAAGAAACGCTCATCCATTTCCCGGTAGAGCAATACCCAAAAAAGGTCAAATCTGTCAACCTTACAAAAACCCCTGAACACAGCGGCATCTTAAAAGGAATCAAAGGGCAGTACCTCATTTTTGAAGACGGTCACGTCATGAACGTGCGCAGCCACGAGGGCTTTGTGGTGGAGTTGAGGGTGGGGTGATTTATTCTGTGGCTGTAGGCAGCAAGACTTCTCTAGCAACAAATCTATGAGGTTGGGGACCTACGGCGGGACAAGCTCGTTCCTCTCCAGAGAGTTTATTTCTATAATCGACAAATACCTCAAGGTCATCAATCCAAAATTCTTCTGGCCAATCGAGAAAAGTATAGAAGGGGTATCTCTGGCCATTAGGCAAGCTGTCTAGAGGAACGTCATTCATTTCAACATAGTAATGACCTGCTCCACAAAAACCTCTATACAACACCCTGGCATTGGCAACAATGGGCTCCGGTTCAGGTTCAGAATTGTTATCGTCATCAGTATTGCATGCAAGAAACAATGGTAAAACCAGTAGCGAGAAATAGTATTTAAAATTTTTCATGATGAGATGATTTAATATTTGACAAAGGTTTTGGAATCTACGACCTGACCGTCACAGATCAATCCCTCCAAGTATAAGCTATGCTTAAAGTCAACCAGTTTTCATTCCATTCCTCACCTTCTGTGTTGAATTCTTGACTTCTGACATCGGTCACGCCTAGGTTGTATCTTAGGTTGATGTCAATGTTATCAGATATAATCACACCAACCCCAAGGAATATGCTGGCATCCAGAAAAGAAACAACTTCTCGTATGTCGACATCATTAGCACCTGTAATATTAGACGGCTCGTTAGATTCAGGATAAGAGCCGAACAGGTTTGTACCAAGCTCACCACCTATGAAACCTTGGAACTTATTTTGATAGGTATAATGCAGACTTACCGGAAAATTTATAGAATGGATAATAAAATTGTCTTCAGCATCATCTATTTGTACACCTAGATTTTGATAAGTTCCACCAGCTCTCAAAGCGAAAGAATCACTTATCCACCTATAATTAAAATAGCCGATATAAAACCCTGTTTTGGAACTGGTATTATCAAAACCGTTTATACTGGAATTAACCCCTCCCACCTCAACACTAGGGTAACAGTCTACGCAAAGTTCACCAAATTGTCCATATACACTTGAAGTCAATAGAACGAAAATCAGAAACGAGAGAGCTTTCAAATTTCTAATCATTTTTAGAGTTTTTACAATCTGCATACTCTTGAATTATTTCATTAATTCCATCTAGGGTAGTTACATCTTTGGTCAGTTTTTCAATGATAATGGATCTACATTCCTCTGAAGTGAAAAAATAATTTATTGCTCTTAATCTAATCTTTTCTTTCTTCGATTGAATATCAGACAATGGAATCATTTTCTCGTCATCCATGTGGGATATAAATGAGAAATATCCAGCATTATAGACGGTAAAAAATTGTTCCTCGCCTCTTTTCCTCTTTATTTCATATGATGCTCCATGCCTAGTAAGAACTAAATCATCATGAATACCAAAAACATGACCAACATTTCTCCAACTTTTACCACCATATCCAGGTTTATGCCAAACAAAGTCTTTTTTTCTTTTAGAATACTTAGTGGATTTTCCTATTGAAAGAAGGGCTTTGTTTCCTTTACCATAAGACACCTCAATAAACTTAACTTCTTCAATTGGGATTCTATCTTTATCACCATCGACGTATTTCAAGACTATCACTACATCAGTTTCCATGATAGGGAATCTAACTTTACCATTTTTTTCAGTACCATCATTAAAAATCACTTTACCATCAAATGATTTAGGTGGAAATTGTGAATAAGAGTAAATAGTAAACAATAAGATAATGGGAAAGAGAATAGTTTTTGCGAACTTCATTTTGATTGATTTTTATAAGTGATAAAGATATACAACTTAACGTATTAATAATATTTTGTAAAAATCAATAACTATAAATATCATTCACTCTGAACTATTCCACCCTAAACTCATAAAATCCATCTACAGATGATGCGTCTAGCGGCGCGTAGATCTGAAAAATTTTGTCCGTAGTGTCAAAGTTGTAGCTTATAAGTAAAGGTTCATTATTCCCGTTGATAAATCCGCCGAGTTTATACGTTCCCGTCTCTCTCAAAATAATTCCTATTCTGTGATTAAAACCATTAGGATCAATCGTCATCGTGTTGAAAATACGATCGTCATAAACTTCTGAAGAACCTGAAGAAGTAACCAAGTTTTCATCTAAAATGTTTATGGGTGTTGAGGTTCCAAAATCATTTTGCCAATAAAGAACTAGATTGAAGTAACCGTATCTTTCCTCCTGCGTAGAGTTCATCTCCAATAAATTGAACTGCTGACCATCAAAATCTTGTTCAAAAGCTATTGAAGTGTTTACAAAGAGCGTATCTCCTACATTGTAAGTCGCTTGTTGATTTTCAATAATGCTGACTGGATCAGTTTCCTTTGAGAATCGTTCATAAAAAATCTGATCCTCTTCAGGACAACACATAGATGCACATAAAGGCAGGGTGAGATATAGAAATCTATAGAAAAGTAGTGTGGCTTTCATGGATAAAGTTTCCATCAAGATGCCTTAATCCACAAAAGGTTGCGTTACTCCTCCTCGCTATAATCAGGATACAAGAATGAATTGTATGGGAAGCGCTGTACATGAATCTCGCGCACCTTGTCGTAGACCAGTTTTCTGAAGTCTTCCATATTTTCCTTCTCGATAGCCGAGATGAAAATCGCATCGACATCGCGGGCCATCCAGGTTTTTTGCCATTCTTCCAGCGAGTAATGCGCTGTGGTTCGCTCGGTCATTAGGTCGGTCTCGTCATAAGCTTCCGCTTTGTACTGATCGATTTTATTGAAAACCATAACCGTAGGTTTACTCAGCGCTTCAATTTCTTCCAGAATTCCATTTACTGACGCGATGTGGTCTTCAAAAGACTCGTGGGAAATATCCACGACGTGTAATAATAAATCGGCCTCACGAACCTCATCGAGCGTTGATTTGAAAGATTCTACGAGTTGGGTAGGTAGTTTTCTGATAAATCCTACCGTATCAGTCAGCAAAAAAGGCAGGTTGCCTACTACTACTTTACGCACCGTGGTGTCAAGTGTCGCAAATAATTTGTTTTCCGCAAAAACATCGCTTTTTGAGACCACGTTCATGAGTGTGGACTTCCCCACGTTAGTATAACCCACAAGCGCTACACGCACCAACTTGCCACGATTGCCACGCTGAGTCGCCATTTGTTTATCGATCGTGACCAATTTTTTCTTGAGCAGGCTTATACGATCGCGCACGATACGACGGTCAGTCTCGATCTCGGTTTCTCCAGGACCACGCATCCCGATTCCTCCTTTTTGGCGCTCAAGGTGTGTCCATAAACCTACAAGTCTGGGTAACAGATACTCGTACTGCGCCAGTTCCACCTGTGTACGCGCATAACTGGTTTGAGCACGCTGGGCAAAAATGTCCAAAATCAAATAAGTACGATCGATGATCTTTGATTTCAGGATCTTCTCGATGTTTTTCTGCTGAGCAGGAGTGAGCTCATCATCAAAAATCACTGTCCCTACATCATGCGTTTCCACATAAGCGGCTACTTCTTCCATTTTACCAGAACCAATAAAGGTTTTGGGATTGGGATGCTGCATTTTCTGCGTGAATCGCTTTAAAACTGTCGCTCCTGCGGTATAGGCAAGAAACTCAAGTTCGTCGAGGTATTCTTCGAGTTTTTCCTCAGTTTGTTGCTGGGTTACCACCCCTATGAGTATAGCCTTCTCGTAATTGTGATCGTCCTGTTCTAGCATAAATAGTGTTAGATTGAAACAAAGATATTGGTTTCCGAAGTTAAATGTTGCGGGTTAGAAATTGTTTAGGTTTTAGTAAGAAATATGCTTTTAATTGTTACGCTTTCGCGAAAGCGTACTCCCTCAAACGCTCCTCAAGATTTACCGGCGAGCAGGTTGTTAACCAAATCCTAAGACAGCGGTTTATCCAGTATATTTGCAGCCTAAAGATATGCTATGAGCAAAAGGATTTTAATCACTGGAGCGGCTGGTTTCTTGGGATCGCACCTTTGTGATCGATTCATAGGTGAAGGTTATCGTGTTGTAGGAATGGATAATCTCATCACGGGAGACCTTAAGAATATTGAACACCTTTTTGCTCTCGAGCAATTTGAATTTTACCACCACGATGTGTCCAATTTTGTACATGTTGCTGGAGAGCTGGATTACATCTTGCATTTTGCCAGTCCAGCAAGCCCTATAGATTATCTGAAAATTCCCATTCAGACGCTTAAAGTAGGCTCATTGGGTACGCATAACTTGTTGGGCCTTGCCATGAACAAGAATGCGCGGCTGCTCATTGCTAGCACGAGTGAGGTCTATGGTGACCCATTAGTGCATCCACAAAGTGAAGAATACTACGGTAATGTAAATACTATAGGACCTCGCGGCGTTTATGATGAGGCAAAGCGTTTTCAAGAGTCCATGACTATGGCCTATCATAGGTTTCACGGGTTAGAAACTCGTATCGTGCGTATTTTTAATACGTATGGACCGCGCATGAGACTCAATGACGGTCGTGTAATCCCGGCTTTTATGGGACAAGCCTTGAGAGGTGAGGATTTAACGGTTTTTGGAGATGGAAGTCAAACGAGATCCTTTTGTTTTGTAGATGATCAGGTAGAAGGAATCTATCGTTTATTGCACAGCGATTATTCAGATCCCGTGAACATAGGTAATCCACATGAGATTACTATTTTAGACTTTGCCAAAGAGATTGTAAAACTGACCGGGACAGATCAAAAAATCATTTTTAAAGACTTACCACAAGATGATCCCTTAAGAAGGCGACCGGATATATCAGTAGCTAAGCAACTGCTGGGCTGGGAACCTAAGACATCTCGTGAGGAGGGAATGAAGAAAACCTTTGAATATTTTAAATCCCTTTCAAAGGAAGAACTGGGAAAACGTGAGCACAAGGACTTTGCTAAACATATCAGAAGATAAGATTGCATACAGCAACAAGCGGTTTTCGGGTTTTATCAAACCCATTTCCTACGTTGTTGATCTTGCAGTAATTATTACCCTAGCCTACTTTTTCTTTCATGAAGATGTTGAAATTTTCACGTTCGGTTTGTTTGTAGGAATTTGCTGGGTAGTGATCTCCATGCAGATCGACTTCTATAAAATCAGGCGTAATACGGAGCTGAGTACCTTACTCATTAAAATCGTGAAACAAGGCTTATTTTTCTTATTTGTGGTCTTTGCATTTTTTGGTTATTTCTATAAGATCGATCAAGAAAGTGTTTTCATTTTCAATTATTTCGGTACAACCATGGGTGCTATTGCCCTCATTAAATTATCGTTGTTTTTCTTTCTGAAAAATTATAGAAGTGCTCTAGGGGGTAATTACCGTACGGTGGTCATACTGGGTAAAAACTCAGAAACAGAACGTCTTCATAAATTCTTTACCACTCATGATGATTTAGGTTATCGTTCTAAAGATTTCATCGATGTCAAGCAAGGTGATTTTGATCTAATGAGTTTTATGGAAACTGTATTGGAACAGAACATTGATGAGATATTCTGTAGTGTGAAGGAGTTGAGCAATAATCAACTTCTGGACCTTACCGACTTTGCAGACAATAATCTACGCACGCTAAAGTTTATTCCAGACACTGAGGCAGTCATGTCCAAGCAATTGAATTATGACTATTACGGATTGACTCCAGTCCTGAGTCTAAGAGAAATACCTTTAGATGATCTCGCTAATAAAATTTTTAAGCGTTCTTTTGATATTTTATTCTCGGTCTTAGTCATTTTAGGTTTACTCTCGTGGTTGATTCCTATTATTGCACTAATCATCAAACTTGAATCTAAAGGACCTGTCTTTTTCAAGCAGAAAAGAAATGGATTGGACTACCGTGAGTTTACTTGTTACAAGTTTCGATCTATGGTACCCAATAAAATTGCGCACCTTAATCAGGTGACTAGAGGAGATAAACGCATTACCAAAATCGGGAGGTTTTTAAGAAAATCCAGTATCGATGAACTACCTCAATTTTTCAATGTTTTAATAGGCGACATGAGCGTGGTAGGCCCACGACCTCATATGGTAAGCCACACAAATATGTACGCACAACGCATCGATAAATTCATGGTAAGGCACTTTGTTAAGCCTGGAATTACAGGTTTAGCCCAAGTAAGTGGTTACAGAGGTGAGGTTGAAACAGAGGAAGATATTAAAGGTCGGGTACGCAATGATATATTCTACATCGAGAACTGGAGCCTGGGTATGGATCTAAAGATTATTTTCAAGACTGTCTCAAATGTGTTTACCGGAGAGGATAAAGCCTACTAAAGCTTCTCTACTAGATTTTTGAATTGATCATTAAAATCAAAACTTCCTACTGCTCTTTTTTGAATTTGACTTTTAGCCATCCCTTCAAATGATTTCTGATCAAGCTGCTCTAAAAAGCGCTCCAATTGTTTATAGTTGCCTACCTCAATAACCCAACCTATTTCATTATTTTTCACAACATCACCACCTTCTCCACCGCCCATGTAAAGTAATGGCAAACCCAACCTAGAATATTCGAAGATTTTAGAAGGCACTGATCCGTAAATGCGTGTTATAAGCGGGACAAACGCAAGATCATAATTTTGCAGTTCTTGATGTAGAACATCTCGAGATACTGATCCGTGAAACGTAATTTGTGTTTTTTTGAGATTCTCTAAGGAACTCATATCTGGTCCATCACCATAGATATGAAATTCAACATGATCCGGAATTGTTATCTGTGAAAATATCTTAGAGAGTCCTTGAGCAACACCTACCAGTCCAGCATAAACTATTTTAATAGGTTTTTTGATCGGTTTGTCAACCGGTTGAGGTGGTGCAAAAGTGGGGTAGTTACGATAGAGAAAAAGTTCTTTTTCTTTTGTTTGTTTCTTAACGTGCTCTAAGATTTCTTCTGACTGTCCTAAAATTAGATCACTTTTTTGATAGCAGAAAGATTCCATCTTTTCAAGCAGGGTATAATAAGTTCCTTTATTCAATAATCCCATTTCAAGACCCGCCAATGGCCATAAGTCCGAAACATTCAAAATGATCCTCTTACCTAGAATCCAGCACCAAAAAACACCAGCAAATCCTACAAAAACAGGTGAGTATTGAATAATAACTTTTTTGGGAGTTTTTGAGAAAATCAAATACAAACTGAGGCTGAGAGCAAATGATAGCATGCTAAACAAGCGCACTAACTTATTTTCAGACTTACTGGGCCACAACCATAGTCGGTTTACAGTGATAGAATCTTCTGTAGTTTTTGTGCATAATTTGCCTCTAAATTCTCTGAAGACTTGCCCAGTAGGATAATTAGGTAACGGACAGACTATCTGAGTATCAATACCATGATCTCTAAGAGACTGAGCCAGCGTTTGAATTCTATTGGCAGCTGCACCACTCTCTGGAGGGTAGTAATTTGAAATGATGAGTATTTCTCTCCTTTCCATTACAAATGAGAAATAAATTGTTTTAGCTTGCCTCGAGCCCCACGATCAAGTTGATCTACTTTTACTATTGAGATCTTCAAACCAGTGCCGACATATTTCTCCAAAGCCTCTTTGATCGCTTTTTCTTTTCCGGATCCTATAATTTGGTCTGCCGTATAGGTCACCTTAAATTCATCGACAGCTAACTGCTCAACAATAAATTCTTTAATGTTTGCTGTGTCGTCTATGACACTTTTGGTGACATAATAAAAAGTGAGTCCCGGGACTTTTTTATCTTTAGCGAGAACGGCAACATCGTTAGTGCGACCTACTAATTTTTTCAAAATTTGGTTTTTGGCGGTACTTGCAGGGTCTATTATTCCTAAATCTCCTATGGCATATCGTATCATAGAATGTGCCTTGTTATATAAAGAGGTCACAATAATATTTCCAGTCGTACCGTGAGGCACGGGCTGATGATCATCATCTACGATCTCAATAAACAACGTCTGGTTATTCAGTTCAAATTCATCATCTTTATTAGTGAAGGCGATCAGGTCCAGTTCGCTCGCACCATATTCATTGATTACAAATACACCGAAGCTCTCCTCCAGCAATTTTTTGTCCTCGGGAAACAACATCTCACTAGTCACGATGCAGCTCTTAAGACTTGGGCAAACTTCATTTAGAACAAGATTTTTTGATTTCAAGTATTTAGCAAAAAGTACAAGAGAACTGGTGTATCCATAAACATATTGAAAGGACTTCTTCGCAAAGGTCTTGACATATTCATCCAGGACATTATCAGATAGATCAAAAACAGGAAAGCGATATCTATGACTTAGAAAATCCTTCAGCCTTTCCTTTCTATAACCTACAAAATCAAGAGGGATTCCATAAAATCGAGCTTGTAAAGCCTTCCCAAAATCAATATCGTAATTATTGTAACGATCTAAAATGTAGGCCCAAGTCAAGGCATGTGAAAACTTGTCCTTGGCAAAAATGAATGGTGTACCACTAGAGCCAGAAGTTTTATTCACATAAACCCCTTTTTCGTATCCTTTAGATAGCCTATTTGATAAAGGAGCTTGTAGATCTTTTTTGGTCAGAATGGGGACATCGTTCCAGATTTTAGGAAGCTGTCCGCCTAAAATATTCTTGTAATAGGCGTTATTTTCAAAATGAAACTTGAGAATGTCGTTTTTTCTATTTTCAAGATATTCGGCGTATGCGCTATCAGGGATGGATTGGATCTCCTGAAGTCGTTCAGTCGCTTGATCTATAGGGAACCCTTTAAGTTTTAAAACGCTTTTAAATAAGTCCAAATTACCACAAGGTTTGTGGACAAATGTACCAATTCTGCTAACGGGAACTGCTATTTTTGTTACTCATTAAACCATTGCTTTATGAACGTTTTGATACTGGGTGCGGGAGGTAGAGAACACGCATTTGCTCATTCTATAAACAATAGTCCGCTATTGACCCAGCTTTATGTGGCTCCGGGAAATGCCGGAACCGCAAAAATTGCTGAAAACATCAACCTTTCCGTAACTGACTTCCCCAGCATTAAAAAATTCTGTATAGAATCTAAAATTGAAATGGTCGTTGTTGGACCAGAAGCACCACTTGTTGAAGGCATTTATGATTTCTTCAAGTCAGATAAGGAGCTCCATCACGTAAATGTCATAGGTCCCTCAAGAGAAGCCGCGCACCTAGAAGGTTCTAAAGAGTATGCAAAGCAATTTATGGTAAAGCACGGCATTCCTACCGCCGCCTATGAAAGCTTCACCGCCTCGACTCTTAAGCAAGGTATGGAGTTCATTGATCGACTTACGCCCCCTTACGTGCTCAAGGCTGATGGCCTCGCGGGAGGTAAAGGCGTCTTGATTATTCAAGATAGAGAAGAAGCTAAGCAAGCTCTGGAAGACATGCTGGTTTCTGGAAAATTTGGCGCTGCGTCTAATAAGGTTGTGATTGAGGAATATCTAGATGGTATTGAGATGAGCGTCTTCGTCATGACAGATGGAAATAGCTATAAAATCCTTCCTACCGCAAAAGATTATAAAAGAATAGGTGAGGGAGATACAGGCCTCAATACGGGCGGTATGGGAGCGGTATCACCCGTCCCGTTTGCAGATGATGAGCTCATGCAAAAAATTGAGGATAATATTGTAAAACCTACGGTGGACGGTCTGAAAACAGATGATTTAGAATACAAAGGCTTCATTTTTATAGGACTCATGATCGTGAACAAAAATCCCTATGTGATTGAATACAACGTGCGCATGGGCGACCCAGAGACTGAAGTGGTCTTACCGCGTATAAAAAGTGATTTGCTGGAACATTTGCACGCTTTCGCGAAAGCGGAACTCTCCAAACAACATCTAGAAATCGATCCACGATCTGCAACAACCGTAATGTGCGTCTCAGGCGGTTATCCAGAGGCTTATGAAAAAGGTAAGGAGATCAGTGGGCTTGAAAAGGTGGAAGGATCAATCGTTTTTCACGCGGGAACCACTCTGGCAGATGAAGGCAAAGTAGTTACCAGCGGTGGTCGCGTTTTAGCTATTACCAGCTTTGCAGATGATTTCAAGGAGGCACTAAAAAAATCCTATCACAATGCCTCAAAATTGCATTACGATAGGATCTATTATCGCAAGGATATAGGTTTTGACCTATAAACTCGTTATTTCAATTCTGTAAATCTTACTGCTGATTCTTTCCTAGGAAGGAGTGAGCAGTTTGAGTTTTGTCCTCTTCACCATTTTGCTCAAAGATGCGAAGCTGCTTCATCCAGTAGCCTACAGCAACACATAGTATGATAATAGATATCCAGGTTATTGTATTTGCCAGCCACCAGTTATCATTTTCCAATTCTCTCAACGCATCAAAAGGAACGAAGAGAACCTCCTCGTGAAACCATGCAATTGCCTCAAAAACTTCTTTCATCTTGTTTCAAATTCTTATTGGAACGGCAAAAATAATACATAATAAATGGAATTAATCATTTTTTGGGATTTGCCAAAAGTTTTTAGGAAAACTTAATCAACCCCTAAAGTGTTGCGGTGCCTGAAAGCCGGTCAAGATCTCTTTATATTTGTAATCTAAAAATGACTTATGTTTTCAGAGAAGGCAAATACTATCTTTCAGGAGGTTATTAAAAAATACAAGGAGATTGACTCTGTCGATCAGGAATTCAACAATCCCTACGATCGTAATTCAGAGCTCATCGAGCATTTATTGTATCGTAAATGCTGGATTGATACGGTCCAGTGGGCCTATGAAGACATCATAAGGGATCCTAATATTAAGCCTGAAGCAGCTCTGAAACTCAAAAGGAAAATTGACGCTAGCAATCAAGACAGAACCGATACGGTAGAATATATAGATAGCTATTTTCTCAAAAAATATAGCGATGTCGCGGTTAAGGATGATGCGACCATTAACACAGAAAGTCCCGCCTGGGCTGTAGATCGCTTGTCCATTCTTGCCTTGAAGATTTATCACATGCATCTGGAGGCAACTCGGCAAGATGCTAGTGAGGACCATAGAATTGCGTGTGATGCAAAACTTCAGGTTTTACTGGAACAACGTAAAGATTTGAGCTCTGCTCTCGATCAATTGCTGGAAGATATCTCAAATGGTGAAAAGCACATGAAAGTCTATAAGCAGATGAAAATGTACAATGACGACGAGCTAAATCCAGTATTGCGCAACAGCAAGTAGCGAGTAAATGCCAGTTGTTCCTAGAAGGATTTTAGTCTCCCGTCTTAGCGCAATGGGAGATGTAGCCATGGTGGTGCCTGTGCTTCTGGCACTGAATAAATCGTATCCATCAATTGAGGTTTTTCTACTGACACAAAAGCGATTTTTTGCGCTTTTTAGAGATTTGGAACAGGTAAATCTCATAGAAGCAGATTTAAAGGGACGTCATAAGGGCTTGCCTGGATTAGTAAGATTATCTCGAGAGATCAATGCGCTGGAAATAGAAACTTTTCTAGATCTGCATAATGTTTTGCGAACTAAGGTTGTGCGAGGTCTAACCAAAAAAGCAAGAATATTTACCATCGATAAGGGCCGTTCAGAGAAAAAAAGACTTGTCAAAGACCCCAATTTTTTCCAACCTTTAGCCCATACAACAGAACGTTACCTGCAGGTATTCCATAAAGCTGGATTTCAATTTCAGCTAGAGAAAAATGCATTTTTATCTAGACGGGATCTATCTCAAAAAATAAAGGAAGTCCTGGGAGAGAAGTCGACTAAATGGATCGGTTTTGCTCCATTTGCAGCGCATAAAACAAAGGCTCTAACAGTCAAGCGCGCTCGTAAAATTACACAACGTATTGCCAGTGAATTTGATGTGAAGATCATTTTGATAGGTGGCGGAAAACAAGAAGAGAGAAAACTAGACCTTGTTGCGGCTACCACTTCTCAGGTCTTTAACATGGCTGGGAAATTTACCTTTGAAGAAGAGCTGGATGTTATTTCTAATCTCGACGCCATGATTGCCATGGATAGCGGGAACGGCCATCTTGCTGCACTATTTAATGTACCTACGATAACGTTATGGGGAAATACACATCCCTACGCAGGTTTTGCTCCTTATGCTCAACCTGATGAGAATCAAATTTGTGCAGACAGAGAAAAGTTTCCTTTACTGCCGACTTCTGTTTTTGGGAACGAGAAAGTCAAAGGCTATTTGAAAGTGACCAATTCGATTAAAATATCACGAGTTGTAAAGCGGTTGAGGGAAGTACTTTAAATTATCACAATAAAAAAACGCTTGATCATTTGATCAAGCGTTTTGAAATCAGTTTGATTCGTATTAAAATCTATATCCGAGGTTGATCGACAAAACAGAGTTAAATATGTCTACATCTTCACCTATTCCGGATAGTCCTTGCATGTATCTCGCTCCTACAGAAAGGCCTTCTAGAGTAGTGCCTTCCAAAAATTTGTAAGAAAGACCACCACCAACGCTTAAATCTATACTTTCAGCATCAGTCTCTTCAGAAACTTCCTCACCGTTGCCTTCAAGAGTATATTCATCATTGATTAAGAAGCCCACTTGTGGACCAGCATCAATAGAGAAACCAGATCCTCCAAGATAGAATTTTCCTAAAATAGGAACATTTAAATAGTCCAACTTAATTTTTTCCTCAAACCCATTTTCTTCAGCCTGTAATCCTTGCATGGAGTAGATAACACCAGAAAATAAAGCAAAAGAATCGTTGAACATGTACTCTCCAGTAACACCAACGTTGATTCCTGTTCTACCATCTGCATCTTCAATATCATCTCCGTTAAAAGTTGCAAAGTTCACACCTGCTTGAACTCCAAAATCAATTTCTTGCGCATTAGTTAGACCTAGTCCACAAAGCGCGATAACTGCTGTAAGTAATAGTTTTTTCATAATATTAATTGTTGATTAACGGGTCAAATATTAGTTCAAAAACCATAATAGGCAAGTAAAAATGATAATATTTATACAATGAGTATTAAAATTAAGGTAAATACCTTAATGAAAACGTTGTTCAACGATAAAATTAATTATAAGTCAAACCCAATGTCCACTCCCAACTTCTTAGCGATCAATTTTGTCACCTTAGTTTTGATTTCGGGAATTCTCACGCTTTCCAAAACGCTATTTGCAAATGCAAACATGAGTAAAGCTCTGGCCTCTTTAAGCGGTATGCCACGAGATTGCATGTAGAATAAAGCGTCCTCGTCCAGTTGTCCTATAGTACAACCATGCGAGCAGCTTACATCATCAGCAAAAATTTCTAATTGCGGCTTTGCGTTGATGGTTGCTTTATCACTTATTAAAACGTTATTATTTTGCTGGAAGGCATTAATTTTTTGGGCAACTTTATCTACAAGCACCTTTCCATTAAATACACCTACAGATTTATCATCAAAGATTTGCTTGTACTCTTGATAGCTTGTGCAGTTTTCTGCAGTGTGGTGAACAAGTGTACTGTGATCCACATGCTGCTTGCCTTCAATAATAGTAACACCATTTAAAAGAGAGTTGCAATGCTGCCCTTTTTGATAGAAGTTGAGGTTATTTCGCGTAAGCGCACCACCAAATGAAAAGGTGTGAAGCCTAACTTCACTTCCATGTTGTTGCTCAGCGCTTGTATGATCTATTAAGGAAGCTTCCAGCTTGTCGTTCTGGATTTTGTAATAATCAACTACGGCATCTCGATCAGCAAAAATCTCAGTTACAGAGTTGGTAAATACAGCATTGCTCGTTAAGCTCTGGTGGCGTTCAACAATCTGTACTTGAGAATTTCTACCCACAACCACTAGATTACGCGGCTGGACAATGAGATTGTTCTCTTTACCAGTTGTGAAATAAACCACTTCAATAGGCTTGCGTACCGAAATGTCATCGCCTATTTTGATATAAGCTCCTTCTTTAGCAAAAGCCGTATTAAGGGAGGCTACCCCATCTTTACCAGCAATCTTGTCGTAATATTTTTCTATGACCTCCGCATACTTAGGATTTGTCAATGCGCTGGACATCAAGCAAACATCATATTTATCGTGCGTAGTTTGAGAAAGGTAAGAGCTGTAAACTCCATCGATAAATACCACCCGGTAGGTATCAATGTTATGAACTAGATACTTCTGTATGTCTGAATATTCTAGAGAGCTCTCATGTTTGGGGAACATGGTGTACTCTTTATTGAAGAGTGATTTCAGTGAGGTGTATTTATAAGCTTCGTCCTTCTTCTGTGGAAGGCCTTTTTTCTCAAACTCCCCCAGAGCTCTATTTCTTATACCGTGTACATAACTTTCCGTATCCACTTGATTTTCAAGCGCCATAAAAGAGGAAAGAACGTTTTCTTTGAAACTCATACTGTTGATTTTTGTTACGCTTTCCTGCCTGTCGTGCCTGTATTTTTCGCCAGGCAGGCAGGCGCGAAAGCGTACTCCATTTAATCCTTACTGCCTATTTTCTAAACTGTCGCAGCCTCTTCCTTGATCCAGTCGTATCCACGTTTTTCCAACTCAAGAGCTAGCTCCTTGCCGCCAGATTTAACGATCTTCCCATTGTAGAGAACGTGTACGTAATCAGGAACAATGTAGTCCAAAAGTCTCTGGTAATGCGTGATCACAATCGTCGCATTATCCTCACTACGAAGCTTGTTAACACCATTTGCAACGATACGCAATGCGTCTATATCCAGACCTGAGTCTGTTTCATCCAGAATAGAAAGCTTAGGTTCCAGCATGGCCATCTGAAAGATCTCGTTACGCTTCTTTTCACCGCCAGAGAATCCCTCATTAAGTGAACGTGATAAGAATTTACGGTCTATCTCAAGCATCTCAGATTTCTCGCGTATCAACTTGAGCATATCCTTTGCGGTCATTTCTTCCTTGCCTTGAGCCTTGCGGGTCTCATTGATGGCAGTTTTCATGAAGTTAGTCACGCTCACCCCAGGAATCTCTACCGGGTATTGAAATGAAAGGAAAACACCTTTGTGGGCACGTTCATCGGGATCCATCTCGCTGATGTCCTCACCTTCAAGTACAATCTCTCCTTGTGTCATTTCATAATCCTCGCGACCTGCGATCACACTCGCAAGAGTGGATTTTCCTGAGCCATTAGGTCCCATGATCGCGTGAACCTCACCCGGGTTGACTTCAAGATTGATACCTTTTAAAATATCCTTGTCCTCGATAGAGGCGTGTAGATTCTTTATCCTTAACATAATTACTTTGTGTCGTTTTTAGGAAGTTTACGGTTTCCTGTAGTGATTACCTGCGAGTTGATTGCAGGCGTTACTTCAATAATTTTTTTGATGGTGATCATTTTTTCCCAACCCTCTCCGGTTTCCACTCGCATGGGATTAGGTTCTTCGATACCGTGTATGACCACGTTAACGGCATCATATTCATTTTCCTTGAGAGCTTCAGCTATGCTGTTAAGTTTCTTCATCATGGAATCGATCTTCACGGCATAGAAATTATTGTTTGCCGTGAGCACAGCTGCGTCTACCGCATAAACAAAATCTCCTTCATAGCGTTGCTGACCTTCAGGAACTGGAATTTCTTTGACTTCTTGAATTTCGGTTATTTCTTCATCTGATTGTTTTGAGGAGTTGTTTTTACAACTGGCTAGTATTAATAGCACCAGCAAAACAGAAAATAACTTTTTCATGATAATGACTTGTGATTTATCCTACTGATCCCTCTAGGCTGATTTCAAGAAGCTTTTGGGCCTCCACTGCAAATTCCATAGGTAGCTTATTCAAGACTTCCTTTGAAAAACCATTTACGATCAATGCAATGGCCTTCTCCGTATCGATCCCACGTTGATTACAGTAAAATATCTGGTCTTCACCAATCTTACTGGTAGTGGCCTCATGCTCGACTTTGGCGCTGTTGTTCTTTGTTTCAATGTACGGGAACGTATGCGCCCCACACTCGTTACCCATCAATAAACTATCGCACTGTGAAAAATTACGTGCATTTTTAGCACGAGGTTGTATTTGAACCAGCCCACGATAACTGTTTTGAGACTTTCCAGCACTTATACCTTTAGAAATAATAGTAGACTTAGTGTTTTTACCTAAGTGCACCATTTTAGTTCCCGTATCAGCCTGCTGAAAGTTGTTAGTTACAGCGATAGAATAAAACTCACCTACTGAATTATCTCCCTTGAGCACACAACTGGGGTATTTCCATGTTACCGCACTACCGGTTTCTACTTGGGTCCAAGAGATTTTTGCATCTTTCTCGCAAAGTCCTCTTTTTGTTACAAAGTTGTAGACGCCTCCTTTACCTTCTTTGTTTCCAGGATACCAGTTCTGTACCGTTGAATACTTAATCTCGGCACCATCTAGAGCAATCAGTTCCACACAAGCTGCGTGCAGCTGATTTTCATCTCTCATGGGTGCCGTACAACCTTCAAGGTAACTCACATAACTACCTTCATCTGCAATGACTAGGGTACGTTCAAACTGTCCGGTACCGGCTTGATTGATTCTGAAGTAGGTGCTTAGTTCCATAGGGCAACGCACACCTTTTGGAATATAGCAAAAAGAACCGTCTGAAAAAACGGCACTGTTCAACGCTGCATAATAATTATCCCGTTGTGGAATTACCGTTCCCAGATATTTCTTAACCAGCTCTTGATGCTTTTGAATGGCTTCAGAAATGGGGCAAAAGATGATCCCCTTCTCAGCGAGCGTTTCCTTAAATGTTGTCGCTACAGAAACAGAATCCATCACGATATCAACAGCTACTCCGGCAAGTTTCTTTTGCTCGTCTAGTGAGATACCCAGCTTGTTAAAGGTTTCCAATAATTCTGGATCAACTTCATCTAGACTGTCGTATTTCGGTTTTTTATTTGGAGCAGAATAGTAAGATATGGACTGAAGATCTGGCTTTTCATAATGCACGTTTGCCCATTCTGGCTCGTGCATGGAAACAAAGTGCCTGTAGGATTCAAGTCGCCATTCCAGCATCCACTCTGGCTCATCTTTTTTTGCAGATATTGCCCTGATGACGTCTTCGCTCAACCCCACTGGGATCGTGTCTGACTCGATATCAGTATAGAAACCATACTCATATTCTTTAGTCTCCAGTTCTTTCTGTAATTCTTCTTCTGTATATTTTGACATTTCTTTTCTTAGTTTTTGTTTCCGCTTTCGCGAAAGCGTGACAATCCTAAAACTTTATTATAAACTGAAGCTCTCTCCACAGCCACATGTGCGCTGAGCGTTGGGATTGTTAAAGACAAATCCTTTTCCATTAAGGCCGCCACTGTATTCTAGGGTGGTGCCTACTAGATAAAGAAAACTCTTTTTGTCGACTGCGATTTTCACCTCGTTAGCTTCAAAAATCTTATCAGTATCAGTTGATTCACGGTCAAATTTCAAATCATAAGATAGACCGCTGCAACCGCCACTTTTAACTCCCACGCGCACAAAATCTGTATCTATTGCATATCCCTCCTCACTCATGAGTTGGGCAAGCTTACTTTTTGCAGTTTCTGAAACACTTATCATCATAATAATTTGAATAAATACAAATATACAATACAGCTTAGGGCTTAGTCGATTGATTAATGGTATTCTTAAATGAGTATATTGTATTTAGTTATAGATCACTGCAATACTATTTTCTTGGCTTGATTTTAAAGAGAGTGCGCCCTAAGACTTTTATTTTTGCAGTATGATAGAAGACAAAAATCCACAACGCACTCCCGTGGAGCAATTGGGAGAATTTGGGCTGATCGACCATATTACCCAAAACCTTGAGATCGGTAATGAAAGTACACTTACGGGCATAGGTGATGACGCTGCAGTGATCCATCATAACGAGGCCACCGTGATCACCACTGATATGCTGGTGGAAGGCGTACACTTTGATTTGAGCTATGTACCTCTCAAACATTTAGGTTATAAGGCGGTCATCGTAAATCTATCTGACGTTTATGCCATGAACGCCGTTGCAAAACAGATTACCGTTTCTATCGCAATTTCTAATAGATTTCCTGTAGAAGCAGTTCAGGAGTTGTATGAGGGTGTGAAACTGGCTTGTAAGATTTATGGGGTGGACTTGATAGGTGGAGACACCACAGCGTCTACTTCTGGTCTCATAATTTCTATAACCGCACTGGGCGAGCAAAAGAAGGAAGACATCGCTAAAAGATCAGGAGTTCAGGATGGCGATCTACTCGTGGTTTCTGGAGATCTGGGCGCTGCTTACATGGGATTGCAGATCCTAGAAAGAGAAAAAGCGGTTTTTAAAGAAAATCCTCAAAACCAGCCAGACATCGAGGCTTACACTTACCTTATTGAGCGTCAACTCAAGCCTGAAGCTCGTAAGGATATACCAGAGTTGCTCAGGAAACTCGATGTTAAACCTACCGCTATGATTGATCTTTCAGACGGTTTGAGCTCTGAGATCATACATTTATGTAAAAGTTCAGAGGTGGGAATGACTATTTATGAAGAGAAGATCCCTCTAGATCCCACGGTGATCAATGCGTGTGAAGAATTTAATCTGGACAGCACGACTATTGCTTTAAGTGGTGGTGAGGATTATGAACTGCTCTTCACCATTTCTCAAAACGATTATGAAAAGATCAAAGGCAATCCCAACCTAACCGTCATAGGTCATGCATTGCCTGCCTCGAGCGGTATGCATCTCGTGACGCGCGGTGGTGAGCAAGTAGAAATCAAGGCTCTGGGCTGGAACAGTTTTAATGAAACTGGAGAATAGGTTTTAAAATCTCAATGATTTGTTTCGGGTGGGTTATGATTCCCATGTGTCCAGAATCGAGCTCATGAAGATCTGCGTTTAAAAATCGAGCCTCATTTGAAATGATCTCGTCATCGATGATAGGATCGTTTTTGCTAAAAATATACGTTAATCGTATAGAGTCTGGCCATTCATTTGTGCAGCCTTTGCGATCCCGCATAGCTATGATGGCATTTCTGACGGCTGTTTCGGGAATTTGGGCAGCCTGATTTTTCATTAATTCGATCGATTCAGAGTGACTATTATGTTCACTAGCATTGAACAAATTACTGATCGCCATACTTACAAATGCTTTGTGATAACGATCGATCATACGTAATGATCTATTGCGATTTTTAATCCTAACTGATGAATCTGGACCGGTGATACTATTGATTAAAACAGTGTTTGAGAGGACTTCTGGATGTCGACCCGTGAGTGCCGCGGCAATATAGCCACCCATGCTATGGCCTATTACATGAATAGATTCTGAGAGGTGGTTTTCAATTTTTGCGTAAACTTCATCGGCAAGATCTTCAATAGAGTATTCAAAAACTTCAGCAAAGCGATTGCCGTGACCGGGTAGCTCATATCTTACCACCTCAAAATGATTAGAGAGTTCGTCCCCAATCACATCCCATTGGTGCGCACTGCCTAGAAATCCGTGAATTAAAACAACTAATGGACGGTTCATTGTAGAAATTTCAGTTTTTTGAAAAGGGTTTGAATTAAGTACGCTTTCGCGAAAGCGTAAAAATCAAAAACCAACTCAATAGCAAATGTATCTTGATTCAAGGCAATTATGCGCGTGAGTATTAAGTAATTTGAGAAAACAACTACTGAATAACAGTTCTATTATATATTGTGGTGCTCTATTCCAATCTTAAACATTTATGCTGAGTTCACAGGCTTTTGAGCAATACACCCTTGCGTTTTATAATTTAGAGAATCTCTTTGATTACACACGCAACAAGCGCATACTGGATGCAGATTTTACCGAAGATGGTAGGCTGCAGTGGACTCGCTCCCGATACAGTAAAAAGCTAGATCGCATGGCGAGAGCCATAGGAAAAATAGGCTATAATGAAATAGGTAGACTGCCTCACATTATAGGCGTTGCAGAGGTTGAAAACAATAATGTGATAGAAGACTTGTTGAGGCAGCCCGCATTTAAGGGGCGAGATTACGGATATGTGCATTACGACAGTCCCGATGAGCGCGGAATCGATACGGCATTACTTTATGATAGACGCTATTTCAAGGTCGAGCGGTCAGAAGCTCTGCATGTTTACCTAGAAGATGACAGAGGTGTAAAGGACACTACCAGGGACATTTTATATGTAAGAGGTGCTTTGGCGGGATTTTCTATAAATATTTACGTCAATCACTGGCCGTCAAGACGCGACGGAGCAGATTGTACTAATTCAAAACGGGTAGAAGTAGCCCGCCAGTTGCTGCAAAAAATTTCTACAACCGCTGCACAGGGACAGACGGTGATCATGGGAGACTTTAATGACGAGCCAGAAGATGAGAGTCTACAAGAATTATGTGCTGCGGGTTTCAAAAATGTAACGCAATCTTTAAAAAATTTACGTCGTGGAACAGTCAGCCATAAATTCAAATGGTATCTATTTGATCAGATTCTCATATCTGCTGGTCTTGAAAATGATAATCCCGATCATCTGTATTTTTACAAAGCAAACATTTTTGACGATATTACGCTGCGTCAGTGGAAAGGTCGCTATCGCGGTCAACCTGCCCGCACTTTTGTAGGAAACAGGTATAAAGGCGGCTATAGCGATCATTTTCCGGTCTATATGATCTTGCGCAGAAACTGAGGGTTGATTGAAAGTATCGATGTCAATGTGGTAAAATTTAAGATCTTTTAAGAAAACTGCTATGAAATAATCAAAGATTGTTTAGCTTATTTTTAAGAAAGTTGTTATCCTTGTTCAAACTTTTATTCCCTGAACTTGATAATAGGTTTAAAATGTAAGTTGACTATGTAATTAACCCCTTAATCCCGATTTTGAGGATGAAAAAACTTTTACTCTCAGTAGTGGCGGCAATGCTGGTGGGCTCGCTTACGATGCAAGCGCAGCAAGACCCTCAGTATACCCAGTACATGTACAATCAAAATGTGATCAATCCTGCCTATGCAGGGACTAATGATCTACTCACAGTAACTTCACTCTATCGCCAGCAGTGGTCTGGTGTAAATGGTGCTCCAGAGACCTTCACTCTTGCGGGTAGTAGCCCCATTGGAGAAAATGTGGGTGTAGGATTGTCTTTTATATCAGATCAATTAGGACCATTTAAAGAGCAAAATGTCTACGGAGATTTTTCTTATCGATTGAGAACAGGTAAATCTACCACGCTTGCCCTGGGTTTAAAGGCAGGGGTAAGCTTCTATCAACTAGGGGATGTTCAATTGCTAGAGCCTAGCGATCCGTTGAATGAAACCTTTAGTGAGAATAGTTTGAATCTAGGAGCTGGTGCTTTTTTCTACAGTGATAATTACTATGTAGGATTTTCTGTACCTAATATGCTTAACGCAACTCACCTAGATGACAATGGTAGAAACATCGGTAATGAAACACAGCATTATTTCCTTACTGGTGGATATGTTTTTGACCTTTCAGAAAGTGTCAAGTTTAAACCTCACTTCTTAGTGAAAGGTGCCTTTGAATCACCTGTAAGTTTTGATCTTAATACAAACTTTCTGTTCAGTCAAAGAGTTGAACTGGGTGTTTCATATCGTTATGAAGACTCATTCAGTGGTTTGATAGGCTTTTACCTCACGAGGAATATCAGAATGGGCTATGCTTATGACCGTGTAGTTTCTGACATCTCGTTTGCGTCTCAAAGCTCTCATGAGGTTTTCTTAAGCTTCGATCTTTCATTCCCACGTAAGGTTATGCAATCTCCACGATTCTTCTAATAATACAGCACTTCCATCATGAAAAAAATATATGTTTTAATTTTTGCTTTGATTGCTACTGTAGGTAGCTTGAACGCACAAAGCAAATCGACTAAAAAAGCAGATAGGCTATACTCTCAATTACGTTATGTAGATGCCGCTGAAGAGTATGAAAAATTGATAGAGCGAGGGGAGCGTACACAACACGTTTACACAAATCTTGCAAACTCATACTACTACAATAGCGACTATAAAAGTGCTGAACAATATTACGCACGTGCAGTAAAGGAAAATTCTGATGCAGAAACTTTGTACCGCTATGCACAAACTTTGAAGTCTAATCAAAAATATGATACTTCAAATACGATCATGGATCAATTTGCTGCTACGGCTCCAGACGATAAACGTGCAAAATTGTATTTATCTAACAAAAATTACATCGACGATATCTTGAGTATGGAGCCTGGATACGAGGCAGTGACTTTTGATATTAACTCTGAGGCTAGTGATTTTGCTTCCATAATCATCGGTGACAAGGTCTACTTTTCAAGTGCTCGTAACCAAGAGCGTAAAAAATACGGCTGGAACGAGCAGCCATATTTAGATATTTACGAAGTTCAGATTCAAGAAAATGATAGCTTAGGAGAACCACAGCTTTTGAAAGGTGATGTCAACACTAAATACCATGAAGGTACACTAGATATGACTCCTGATCAGCGTTTCATGTTTTTTACTAGAGTAGATTACTTTGATGGTGATTTCAATAAAGCAAAAGACGGTCAGAGTAAATTGAACATCTATCGTGCCTTGAATGCTAATGGCGAGTGGAGAGATATCCAAGTTACAGAATTAGATTCTAAAGAGTACAGTGTGGGTCACCCTTCCATTTCTAAAGATGGTAAAACCATCTACTTTGCCAGCGAGGCACCAGGAGGTTACGGTGAGTCAGATATTTATAAGGCTACACTTGTTGACGGAATCATTTATGAACCAGAAAACTTAGGGCCTGAAGTAAACACTTCTGGGAAAGATAGCTTCCCATTTATTGCAGATGATGGAACACTCTACTTCTCAAGTAACGGTCACTTAGGAATAGGTGGTATGGATATCTTCATGTATAAAGATGGCGTAGTGTCTAATTTAGGTGCGCCTGTAAATTCAAATCTTGATGATATAGCCTACACTTATGACGTAGAAAATGATAAAGGTTATTTCTCATCAAACCGTGAAGGTGGAAAAGGAAGTGATGATATCTATACCCTTAAGAAAATCATTCCTGAAATCGAGGTTACTGTGGTAGCTATAAATGCTGAAACTGGAGAGCCTATTCCAGCGGCTATTCTAAGCGTGGCCGATTCAGAAGGCAACAGCATGCCTAGCCAGACAGCAGATGAAGATGGTCAGGCTATGTTTATGATCGTAGGAGAACAAATGATTACCGCACGAGGTACAAAAGTGAAGTTTGAAAGCGGAGAGGCTCAACTTGACGTAATGAAGAATGGTGATGCAATGGTAGAAGTTATGTTGACACCTATCGAGCCTGCACTACCTAAAATCGTTCTAGAAAATATCTTATTTGACTTTGACAAAGACAACATACGTCCAGATGCCGCACTTGAACTGGACAAGATTGCAGACTTGTTGAAGCAATATTCTAACATGCAACTTACAGCAGAGGCTTATGCTGATGTACGTGGTAGCAAGGAATATAACTTAGACCTTACTGAGCGTAGAGCTCAATCGATCGTGAAGTACCTTACAGAACAAGGTATTGACGCTTCTAGGTTGAACGGAGTAGGCCGCGGTGAGGAAAATTCAGTATTTGACTGTGCTAACAATGACTGTACAGAAGAGCAGTACCAAGCTTCTCGTAGATCTGAATTCACATTCAAGTTGAAATAATATTTCTCAACATATCTTTTAAGAAACCCACCCGTAGCGGTGGGTTTTTTCTGTCTTATATTTAAGGTCATTAGTTTCTAATCAATGACCGACAACTCTTTCATCAGCCAAGTTCTTAACGACTTAAACCAAAATAATCTAGACGTAACCCGGCTTACTTATGTCGTACCCTCGCGCAGGGTGGCGACCTTCTTGACAAAAGCACTGGCAACGATGATTTCCAAGCCCATTTTTCTGCCGGCGATCTATAGTGTGGAAGAATTTATCGCTGAGCTTTCAGGTATGGAAATTGTTCCTGACCTGGATTTGATGCCTTTATTTTATGAAAGTTATCTAGAAGTACAGCCTCAAGACGAACAGGTAACTTACGACGATTTCTTAGGTTGGGCACCTACCATTATCAAGGATTTTAATGAATTGGATCGCTATCTGGTTGCTCCTGATGATTTCTTCAACTATCTAGGTAACGTTAAAGAATTGGAAGATTGGCACTGGTCGCTAGGTGGTGAGCCCACAACCATGATTTCTAGTTATTTAAAATTTTGGAAAAGACTGGGTGGGTATTATTCTCGCTTTCGCGAAAGCTGCCTCACAAAAGGCACGCTCTATCAAGGCCTGGCTTATCGCATGGCTTATGAAAACCTATCAAATTCAAGCCAACTTCCCAGGGAACTAAACACTGTTTTTAATGAATACCCGATAGTGTTTTTCGGTTTAAATGCTTTAAATACAGCAGAATCAGAGATCATCCAGCAATTGCTAAAGGATCAGAAAGCTCTCATTTATTGGGATACAGATGATTATTTTTTGAACCGACCGTATCACGACGCGGGAAAATTTATTTCTTCATTCAAAAAGAATTGGAAATACTATAAAAACAACCCTCTAAACATGGTTTCTAATCAGTTTGAAGTGCCTAAAAAAATTGAGATCGCTGGTATAAATGGAACTATAGGTATGGTTCAAGTCGCTGCTAGAAAACTTGCTGAATTACCACCCGAAGAAATTGAGAATACAATCGTCGTCCTAGCCGATGAAAATTTGTTACTGCCTTTGCTCACATCACTTCCTGACAACATTCCCGCTTATAACGTAACCATGGGTGTGAGTTTGGATAAGTTGCCCATTGCAGCATTTGTTTTAGACTTTATAAAGCTCATCGTAGAGAAAAATGAAGCAGGTTTTTACTTCAAAAGTTTCATTCGGTTTCTAGAATCTCCATATACTCATTCTCTTATTGAAAAAGATAAAAAGAATTACAAGGCACAGATCAGAAAAGGCAACCTAGTTTACGTAACGCCTGAAGACTTGGAGCTGAATGAAGGGAATGCGCTCTTCAACGTATTAAAAACTAAAAACGATATACCATCTATTCTTGAGACTTTAGAGAACATGATACTTGAGTTAAAGGAGCTCTATTTTAAAGAAGGTAATCGCTCCTTAGAGCTTGAGCAATTGCAGGGTTTA
This sequence comes from Nonlabens spongiae, assembly GCF_002117125.1. Classification (NCBI taxonomy): domain Bacteria; kingdom Pseudomonadati; phylum Bacteroidota; class Flavobacteriia; order Flavobacteriales; family Flavobacteriaceae; genus Nonlabens; species Nonlabens spongiae. The sequence continues at coordinate 2,254,406 of NZ_CP019344.1, read as the reverse complement.
AGAGAAGTTTTGGGAGGCGTTGAAAACTTACTGCAGTCCGGACACAAGATTGAAGATGTGCGCATCTTGAGCTTTGTGTTTAGGCAGTTGCTTCCTCTTAAAAAACTTGATTTTATAGGAGAACCCGTCAAAGGGCTCCAGATCATGGGTCTGCTGGAAACCAGAGCGCTGGATTATAAAAATCAGATCATGCTTTCCGTTAATGAGGGAACCTTGCCTGCGGGAAAAAGCACGGCTTCATACATTCCTTTTGATATGAAAAAGCGTTTTGGTCTGCCTACCTATTCAGATAAGGACAGCGTTTATGCCTATCACTTTTATAGGTTGCTTCATCGATCAGAAAATGCCACATTTATTTATAATACAGAAACTGGTGGCTTGGGTTCTTCAGAAAAAAGCAGGTTTTTGACCCAATTGATTACAGGACAGGATACGGCACATGAAATTAAGGAAGTCAATTACATTTATAAAAATGAAGCCATTACTTCTGAATTGATAACGCTCAATAAAACCCCAGCCTATTTTACCAGATTAGAAGACATTGCTCAGAAGGGTTTTAGTCCCAGCGCGCTCACCAGCTATGTGCGCAATCCGCTGGATTTTTATAGGCAAAAGATTCTCAGCATCAACGAAGTTGAAGAAGTCGAAGAAAATATGGCGTTGAACACTATGGGGTCTATCATTCACGAGGCTTTGGATAAACTTTACGCACAGCATCTAAATAAACCGCTTCGTGAAAATGATTTCAAAGAGATGCGACAGCGCAAAAAGGCTGAGCTTGATCTCGCTTATAAAAAGATCTATCCATCTAAGGGAAAGCTTACAGGTCGTAACCGTATTATCTATGAGGTTTCAGATTCGTTTCTTTCCAAAATGATCACAATGGACCACGATCTGGTAAAAGAAGGTCGAGAGCTGATCATTTTGAGTACAGAACGCCATCTATCCACTCAAATTGAAGTGTCACAAATAGGTGTTGTTAAACTACACGGTACCGTAGATCGTATTGATAAACTAGATGGTGTGCTTCGTATTATCGACTATAAATCAGGTAAGGTTGAGAAAGGGAACTTAGGTCTGGATCCAGGTGGGTATGATTTATTGCTTGAAGATTATGGTAAGTCCAAGGCTTTCCAGATTCTTATGTACTCTTATCTTTATTTAACGAATGAACCAGATCAAGATGAGGTGACGGCAGGGATGATCAGCTTCAAGAATTTTCAGAGTGGTTTTTTGTCCTTTTCGTTAAAACATAAGAATAGATATCATGATGAGCCCGTGACACGTGATATTCTTGAGAAATTTCAAGAGCAGTTGCAAAACTTGTTGATAGAACTTTTTGATCCTGAAAAGCCTCTTGAAGAAAAAGAGGTTTGACAACTGTCTCTTCGAGAAGTACTGATTTCTAGATCGTTTCGGTTCTCGATACTTGTGAAATCCTCCTGTCGTCGAATTTCACAAACTCGAACTGACAGAGATAAATTCGGATATTGTCACTTCGAGTGGATCAAAGTCTGCCCTAAGCAGGCTTTGAACTGTATCGAGAAGTATTGAAGTTTTCGATTAAGTTGGTTCTCGATACTTGTGAAATTCTCCTGTCGTCGAATTTCACAAACTCGAACTGACATAAAAATTAAAAAATTAAATGAAAATGAATGTTACTAGAAATATAGAGATAGAGGGAGAAAATGGTCGGCCCATTTTAATTGACACTTTATATCAGGAAACTTCTGAAAATCTGCCTGTGATTATTTTCTGTCATGGTTTCAAAGGATTTAAAGATTGGGGAGCATGGGATCTGATGGGTCTCGCTTTCGCGCGATCCCTGAGCATTTCGACTCCGCTCAATGACCACGGAGTCGAAGGGAAAGCGGGATATCTTTTCATAAAATTCAATTATTCGCACAATGGCGGCACTAAAGAGCAACCTATTGATTTTCCAGATCTCGAGGCATTCGGGAATAACAACTACAGCATTGAATTGCGGGATACAAAAAGAGTGCTGGATTGGTTGAAACAATCTGATTTGCCAGCAACCAACGATATTACGTTAATCGGTCATTCTCGTGCCGGCGGGATAGCGACAATAGTTGCTTCAAAAGATCATCGCGTGACGAGATTAGTCACCATGGCTTCTGTGGCACATTATGACCAGCGATTTCCGCAAGGGGAAGAGTTGCAAAAATGGAAGCAAAACGGTGTGTATTACATTAAAAATGGCCGCACGCAGCAAGAAATGCCGCTTTACTATCAATTTTATGAAGATTTTCAAAGGAACAGCGATCAGCTAAATATCATCAAAGCTGCGAGAAACCTTAAAGTACCTCATCTCATCATTCATGGCGATGCAGACCCCACAGTAGCAGTACAAGATTCTCATGATTTAAAGGCAGCAAGCCTTAAAAGCGAACTGAGAATTTTAAGGGGCACTGACCATGTTTTTGGAGCATCGCACCCTTGGGATAAAGATCATTTACCCGCTGACTTAAGACAGGTGGTGCAGTGTGTGTTGAATTTTATTGACGCTTGACATCGCAAATATCAGCATTCAAAATCTAAGACTGCTCGACCGTTTCACCATTAAGTTTAGGGAAATATTCGATCGGTAATGTGATAGATAATCTTTCGCATTTTATAAAGAGAACTTTACTACTTCCTTGAGAGGGAATCCCTAAATACAATTCTAGTTTTGGGCAAAAGAAAATTGAAAAACTATGAAACGAATGAAAAAAGTAAGCTTGATGTTACTGATGATGATCGGAGTAACAGCATTTGCACAGACAGAAAAAGAACAGGAGTTGACGAAGGACGCTGCTGAGGCCAAATCAGAATTGATAGCGTCGTATGAGAAACTGGTTCCGTTTTTTGATGATTCAGCAGGATATGTCATTTTCCCAAATGTAGGTAAAGGTGGTCTGATCATAGGTGGAGCATCAGGAAATGGGATCGTTTATGAAAATGGTGTGGCAATTGGAAAAGCTGGACTCAAGAAATTGAGCGTCGGTTTGCAGGCTGGTGGTCAAGCGATCATGGAAGTTATCTTCTTTGAGGATGAGGAAAGCCTGAAAAACTTTAAAGACGGGAATTTTGAATTTGCTGCTGGAGTTTCTGCCGTTGTTTTGAAATCAGGAAAAGCGGTGAATGCTAAATATAAAGACGGTGTGGCTGTTTTTGCTAAACCGAAAGCAGGTATCATGGCTGATGCGAGCGTTGGAGGGCAGAAGTTCAGCTATGAGGCTTTTGAAGACTAATATGCCTTTATAAATTTTTATCAAGCCGGTGTTTTGCACCGGTTTTTTTGATTTAGATGGTTAGTGATCACTCAAATAATTGGTGATTCATTTTTGGCCTCCCCCTTTGTGCCCCATGTAGATTCTGAGATTAGAAGTAATCACCTGAAACAATAATTTGACTTTGTGATTTTTGTTACAGGAACCAATTTATCTTGCAAACTATCTTTGTAATATGAAGATAGAGAACATTATTAAAGAAGCACTTAAAGATGCCATTCCATACTCACAATACCGAGCTCTTGTAGAAGGTCACGTGCTGAATAATTCAAATACGGGCGCTGAGGTGACTGAAGCGCTAGCAAATTACACGGCACTCAACCACCAGCGTATGAAACGACTGGATAAGAAAGTAGAGCTGTCGCCTGAAACGCAAGATTTTTTAGAAAGTTTATCGCCTAACTTTTCTTTCTTGGTAATTACTGAAAGCTGGTGTGGAGATGCGGCTCATGTGATTCCCGTTCTCAATAAAATTGCTGAGGCTGGTTCGATCGATTTGAAGCTGGTTCTAAGGGATGAAAATGAAGCTCTGATGAACGAGTTTTTGACTAACGGAAGCAAGTCCATTGCAAAATTGATCATTTACAATTCAGAGAGTTTTGAGCCTATCGCATCTTGGGGACCTCGACCCTCCACAGCCACGCAAATGGTTGCCGATGAAAAGGCTGCTAAAGGAGCTTTGTCACCAGAATTCAAACAAGAGCTTCAAAAATGGTACAATAAAGATAAAGGAAAGACTATTGAAAAAGATATGATTGCGGTGATCAAATCGATTCAATAACGATTTTCTAAGTCAATCCCTGAAGCGTAATAACAAACTCACCTTTGGGCTTTTTTGCATTAAAATGTGAGATTGCTTCAGCTATAGAGCCTCTGAAATGCTCTTCAAACATTTTGGTAATTTCTCTCGAAATGCTAATATGTCGGTCAGCGCCAAAGGTGTCTTGGAAATCTTTTAAAGTTTTGAGCAGCTTGTGTGGCGACTCATAAAACACCATAGATCGTGGTTCTTCCTTAAGAAAATCCAGCCTTTTCTTTCGACCCTTTTTGACGGGAAGGAATCCTTCAAAAACGAACTTATCGCAAGGTAAACCTGACACAGTCAGTGCTGGCACAAAAGCCGTGGCGCCAGGAAGCGCCTCTATCGCGATGTTGTGTTCTAGAAGCTTTCGCGAAAGCAAAAACCCAGGATCACTTATTCCTGGTGATCCGGCATCTGTGATGAGTGCCATGGTTTCTCCATTTAGAATACGCTGGACAATGGAGTCGCTTATTTTATGCTCGTTGTGCATGTGGTACGATAGCATGGGCGTCTGGATCTCGTAGTGTTGTAAGAGCTTCGCGCTGTTGCGCGTATCCTCGGCCAGTATGAGCTCTACCTCCATAAGCGTAGTTACCGCGCGGTAGGTCATATCTGCAAGATTACCGATGGGTGTGGGGACGAGGTAGAGTTTCATGGAGTCGCTTTAAAACAAAGATAATTTGTTCTGTACGGAAAGTGGTCGTTTTCTATAGGTCAACAACCTAGTTTGCTAACTTTGCCCCATGACTAGAGATGAAAAATTAAAAGAACGCTGGGTGCACACGGTGGCGTTTTTTCAGGAGCGGTTTGGTGACGGTGAGGAGATGGATCTTGATGCAATTCTTTTCATCATAGGTGTTCAAGAGTTGGGACAGTTGCACCGTAAGTTCAAGAAAGATGAAAAACTACAATTGATGCACATCGCCATTTGCAGAGTGCTGGAACCTTATGGCTATTATGAGTTCTCGCATTTTGACGATGAAAAATGGCCCCACTACGAACTCAAAGAAAATTTGCCATCGCTTAAGGCAGGCGAGCAATCGCTACTTATGAAAGAGGCTATCGTAAATTATATGATGGCGAGTGGAGTGATTGAATGATGTACCTCACCCCAGCCCTCTCCAAGGGAGAGGGAGCTTTTTTCATCGATGCTGAAATATTCTTTTGAATAAGCAGATAATTTAAGCATGTAATTTATAATAAGTATATGATCTTCAACCTTGGGTTAAAGTCAACTCCCTCTCCTTCGGTTCTGCCTCCGACGAACGAAGAGAAATGAAGTGAGAGGAAGGCAATTAGGGTGAGGACCTCCTACTGCATCAATCCAGCAACGATTGCGATCAATCCCACCGCAAAGCAGTAGTAGGAAAAATAGTGAAGTTTTGCCTTTTTGACCAGCGCGATCATCCAGGTACAAGCCAATAATCCGGTCACAAAAGCTGCCGCAAAACCTATAACAAGCGGTATGCTAGATTGCGATTCCATTACAATATCTCCGCTTAAAATATCCTTAGCGATTTTTCCAAAAATGAGCGGTACCACCATTAAAAAGGAAAAACGTGCGGCTTTAGTACGATCGTTACCTAATAGAACCGAGGTAGAAATAGTCGCTCCACTTCTGGAAACACCTGGTAACATGGCGATCGCTTGAGATACCCCTATAATTACGGCATCTTTCCAACCTACATCTTTTCCGGTCAGTTTTGCGCGACCCGCTAGAAAAAGCAGGAGACCAGTGACGATCAGCATAAAGCCAACTAAAATCACGCGACCTTCAAATAAAGATTCTAGGTAGTCCTCAAAGAAAAGACCTATAAAAACCGCCGGGATCATGGAAAGCGCAATTTTAAAGGCAAACTGGCTCTCCTCATTCCATTGAAAGGATAATAAACCTTTTAAAAGCTCTATAATATCTTTTCTAAAGACAATGATTGTACTGAGCGCGGTGGCAAAGTGAACGACAACGGTAAAAAGTAAATTTTCTTCTTGAGAAGCAATTTCAGTTCCCAAAACTGCTTTTCCCAGTTCAATATGCCCGCTGGAGGATACGGGTAGGAATTCAGTAAGTCCTTGAATGCAACCTAAAATAAAGGCATCTAGAGTTTCCAAGAAATCAGTCTATTTATCCGGATTCAATAAAATGGCATAAGCTTCAATCCCAAAGCCTATCAGCACCAGAGTAGGTGCGAGCCTAATGCGTCTCCATGAGAAAATATCTTCATTAAAGACATTGGGATCATCAGTTCCACCGCCAGCCATAAGTGTAAAACCTACAGCGATGACTACGAGACCTATAATCATCCATGTGTAATTTTTCTTTTTGAACAAAAATTCAAATCTTGGCTCTAGATTTTGTTCTTCGGGCTTGTTTTGAGCTTCGGTGTTCTGATTGCTTTTTTTCATGACCTCTTGATTCAGAAGGGATTTGCAAAGTAAACAATTAAATAGCTAATTAATTGTCTGGCGCACGTTATGATTGGTTAATAATACAATTCGTCAGTCCTCAAGTTCAGGTAGCGTGTGGTAGCAAAAAAGGTACTCAATAGACTGATGAGGATTCCAAACGTCAGTACTCCAGCAAATAAAATCCCTAGGGTTTGATAGTCAGATAATATATTTAATTCTGGGATGTATTGGTCTGCATAGTAAATCACTACGGCTAGAAGTCCTAAAGCTAGAAATGCAGCGATCAGTCCCAGTTTGACACTCGTGCCAATAAACGGTCTCCTGATAAAACCCTTGGTGGCGCCCACCATTTGCATGGTTTTGATCGTAAATCGTTTGGCATAAACGCTCAATCTAATCGAGCTATTGATGAGTAAAAAGGCAATCAAAACAAAGATTCCGGCGACGACCAGCATCCAGAACGTGACGCGCTTCACATTGTCATTAAGCAAACTTACCAGCGGTTTGTCAAAAATCACTTCTTGGACAAATTCTTTTTCAGCCAGGTCATCTGCGATTTGCTGGACCTCGCTGGCGGTGACAAAACTGGCATTGAGACGCAGGTCTATGGAATTTGGAATCGGATTAAAACCGTCAAGTGTGGCGACAAAATCCTCGCCCAGGTCTTCTTGAGTACGGCGCGCACCTTCTTCAGCACTTACAAATACGGCACTTTTAGTATAATCAGCCATCTGAAGTGTTTTCTCCAGCTGCTCCATTTCTACCTGTTTGGCAGTGTCCTTAAAATAGATGGACATAGGAACTTGCTCCCTGAAATAATCGGCGAGTTTCTGACTGTTGAGTAAGAACAGTCCCAAAATACCCAGCATAAAAAGCACGAGAAACAGACTGATGACCACCCAAAAGTAGGAACTGAATACCCGGCGTTTCTGATAACTGGACTGTGAAGCCATAAAGTCTTATGCTTAAATGAAAAACAAATGTACTAAAGTCCTCATTCAAAATTTTATTTGTCACCCTGAACCCGAAAAATGAGGGATTCAGGGTCTGATTGTTAATCTCTAGAATAAAATTTTAATTTGGAGGTCCCTATCTATGAGATGCTGAATCTGCGCTATGCTTGTCCAGCATGACAACGTGTATTAGTTATTGATCTGTCACTCTGAACGCGACAAATAGGGTCCCGATAGCTATCGGGACAGAGTCTCTTGTTTGACCTCACAATCAAAATTTGACTTCTAAGGTCCCGATCCTTGAGATGCTGTCCCGACAGCTGTACGGGAGTCGTTTCACTCCCTCAGCAAGACAAAACTTAATAGTTTTTCTATTTTCCATCTTGATTTTTGAGATGCTGAATCTACGCTTCACTTGTTCAGCATGACACACTTACTAATCTTTAGTAAACCACAATTCAATCCTCTATTTTTGCACCTCACAAAACGCGCACATGTTACTTTACGACCACAAGGAGATTGAGAAAAAATGGCAAAAATTCTGGGCCGAAAACAAGACTTTCAAGGCTCACAACCATTCTGATAAGCCAAAATTCTACGCACTCGATATGTTTCCCTATCCCAGCGGTGCCGGGTTGCACGTGGGTCACCCGCTAGGCTACATCGCCAGCGATATTGTGTCGCGTTTCAAGCGCCATACCGGCCACAACGTCTTGCACCCCATGGGTTACGATAGTTTTGGCTTGCCGGCTGAGCAGTACGCCATCCAGACCGGTCAGCACCCAGCGATCACGACGCGCGACAATATTGCACGCTACCGGGAGCAGATGGACCGCATCGGGTTCAGTTTTGATTGGGACCGTGAGGTAAAGACCAGTGATCCAGATTATTATAAGTTTACTCAAGAGATATTTATTCAGCTTTTTGAGAGCTGGTATGATAAGGATGCAGACCGTGCGCTTCCTATAAGTGAGTTAGTATCTCGCTTTCGCGAAAGCGGAACAACCACCATCAACGCTGCCACAGACGATGACCTGAGACAATTTACCGCTGAAGAGTGGAACGCCATGACGGAAGTAGAGCAAGAAAGAATTTTGCTCGATTACCGCCTAACCTACCTCGCCGATACTGAAGTGAACTGGTGTCCAGCCTTAGGAACCGTACTTGCCAATGACGAGATCGTAAACGGCGTTTCAGAACGTGGTGGGCATCCCGTGGAGCGTAAAAAAATGCGTCAGTGGATGATGCGTATATCGGCTTACGCAGAGCGATTGCTCAATGGTCTGGAAGATCTGGACTGGAGCGAAAGCATCAAAGAAATTCAGCGCAATTGGATCGGAAAATCTGTAGGAGCTATGGTTCATTTTGAACTTAATCCAAATAGTGAGCAAAATGATAGGTGGCTGAGCGGAGCCGAAGCCGAGAGGCCAAAAATCTCCGTATTCACCACCCGCCCAGACACCATTTATGGTGTCACGTTCATGACGCTCGCTCCAGAACACGAGCTGGTCGATCAAATCACGACCGATGCGCAACGCGAGGCCGTTGAAGCCTACAAAAAAGCCACTGCAGCCCGATCAGAACGCGAGCGCATGGCCGATGTGAAAACCATCTCTGGAGTATTTACCGGAGCTTATGCGACGCATCCTTTGAGCGGAGAGCAGATCCCGGTGTGGATAGGCGATTATGTTTTGGCAGGTTATGGAACCGGAGCGGTAATGGCCGTTCCCTGCGGTGATGAGCGCGACCATGCATTTGCCAATTATTTTTCAGGTCAGGAAGGCATGCTGCCGATCAAAAACATTTTCAAAGATGTGGATGTGAGCGAGGAGGCTTATGCTTCTAAGGAAAACATCACGATAACCAACAGCGATTTCCTAGACGGAATGAGCTATAAAGAGGCGATGGCGGCTGCTATCGCAAAGCTGGAAGAAGTAGGTGCTGGAAAAGGCAAAACCAATTACCGATTGCGCGATGCCGTATTCTCCAGACAGCGTTACTGGGGAGAGCCATTTCCAGTATATTATATGGACGGTTTGCCGCAAATGATCGACCGCCAGCATTTGCCGCTGGAATTGCCCGAAGTTGATGAATACTTACCTACTGAGGACGGTGCGCCGCCACTGGGAAGAGCAAAGAAATGGTACTGGGATGCGAGAGAGAATAAGGTGGTGGACAACCCGGAAGACCTCACCCCCAGCCCCTCTCCGGCGGAGAGGGGAGCTCATCAGCAACCGATGGTTGATGACGACGAAACTCCCTCTCCCTCGGAGAGGGCTGGGGAGAGGTACAACCACGCCATACCAGAACTACAATCAAAGCATACCCTTCAAGCTAGACAGAATAGAAAAAGCCCGACCGCAGCAGAAGATAAACTTTGGCAAGAACTCAGAAACAGAAAACTTGCTGATCATAAGTTCAGACGACAGCATCCCATTGATCGATTTATCGTAGATTTTGTGTGCTTGGATAGACGTTTGATTATTGAAGTTGACGGTGAAATTCATGAAAATCAGAAAGAAGAAGATGAGGCGAGAACTAATATGTTAGAGCTTGAAAAAGGATTTAAGATGATTCGTTTTTCTAATTATCAGGTTCTTAATGATACTGAAACTGTGCTTAGTGAAATCAAAAAAACCTTATCCCAACGCCCAAGTTTAAAAAACATGGATAGTAACTCCCTCTCCGCCGGAGAGGGATGGGGTGAGGTTGCAGAGATCTACCCCCTAGAGCTCAACACCATGCCTGGCTGGGCGGGAAGCTCTTGGTACATGTTCAGGTATATGGATGCCAGCAACGATAGTGAAATGTTCTCTAAGGAAGCGCAGGAATATTGGCAAAATGTAGATCTATATATAGGAGGTAGTGAGCATGCTACGGGTCACTTGTTGTATTCTAGGTTTTGGGTGAAGTTCTTAAAAGATATAGGAAAAGTAACTGTGGACGAGCCTTTTAAAAAGCTGATCAATCAGGGGATGATTTTGGGAGAGAGTGCTTTTGTGAAAGAACTCGAAATCGAAATCGAAGATCAAACTGAAAGTGTTTTTATCTCTCAAGGGATCAAATACAATGGGAAAATTAAATCCGGTAGAAAGCTGCATACTGATGTTTCTTTTGTGAACAATTCAAACGAACTTGACGTAAAAGCTTTTCAAACTTGGAGAGTAGATGCACAAGACAAGAAATTTATCCTTAATGAAGAGGGCGTTTTCAAAGTCTCCCGCGAGGTAGAAAAAATGTCCAAGTCCAAATACAACGTCGTCAACCCAGACGATATATGCGATCAATATGGGGCTGATACCTTGCGTTTATACGAGATGTTTTTAGGTCCGCTGGAGCAGGCTAAGCCTTGGAACACAGCAGGAATTACTGGAGTTTACGGTTTTATTAAAAAACTATGGAAGCTGTATCATAATGAGAATGGTTTTAATGTAAGTGATAAAAAAGCTTCACCAGAAAGCATGAAAACTTTGCACAAAACCATCAAAAAAATTCGTGAAGACATCGAGAATTTTTCATTCAATACCAGCGTGAGTAGTTTTATGATTGCCGTGAACAAATTCACCGCTCAAAAATGCAACCACCGGGAGGTGCTGGAGCCGCTGGCTGTACTCGTTTCTCCCTACGCGCCGCATATTGCAGAAGAGCTCTGGTCGCTGCTGGGTCATGAGGAGAGCATCGCTTATGCTGAGTTCCCAGTCTTTGAGGTAAAGTATCTCGTTGAGAGCAGCAAAACCTATCCTATTTCTTTTAATGGTAAGATGAAATTTACCCTCGACTTGCCAGTAGACGTTTCTAAGGATGAATTAGAGAAATTGGTTTTGGAAAATGAAAAAGTTCAGGAGCAACTGGAAGGCAAAACGATCCGTAAAACGATTGTGGTACCTGGCAAGATCGTGAATTTTGTAGTGGGTTGATCTTGCTCCAGTTTTTAGCATATCAAGGCGACCAGATTGGGTCGCCTTTTTTATTGTGAGTGGTTTTGTAATCTCGCTTTCGCGAAAGCGGGAAAGCTTCTCAAAATATTTAAGACACCTTAGTTCTGAGAAAACCACTCGTCGAATTTATCACGAAACAAAAATCTATTGTTAATGTTTTGTCAATTAATTGTTGTAGGTTAGTTGACTAAATTGTATCCAATATGAAACGAAATCTACTCTTTTGTTTAGTTTTACTTTTCTCGATTTATCAATTACACGCTCAGACTTGTACAGAAACCTTATCAGAATCAGGTTTAGATAACGATCCAGTAGTTGTGAGTTTTACCTCTTTCCCTTGTGCTGGAGGAGGTGAGATTACGGGTCTCTCTTTAACTACTACAAATACGTCTGCTAATTGTAATAACTGGTACTCCTACAACATTAGCGTGACTCACGCCGGAGGTACTGAAACCACAACAGATAATTGTAATGTCACAAGTCTAGATATTTCTAGTTTTAATGGAGCCACTATAGATGTAACGACCGTAACAGCTATTACAATTACATCAATAGATGATGACAACTTTTTTGCGGGCGATTCTGTAACTATTGATGCTTCGTTACAGGTAAGTTTTATTCCACCGGCCTGCCCTATTCCTACCGCATTAACCGCCTCTAATGTTCTACCAACAAGTGCTGATCTAGGCTGGACTGCAGGAGGTACAGAAACTGTTTGGGATATAGAATGGGGCGTGAGCGGTTTTACCCAAGGAGGGGGAATTATGATCAACGATACCTCAGATAATCCATACGCTCTTTCTGGACTTTCTTCAGGAACTTCATATGACTTCTATGTTCGGGCAGATTGTGGTGGTGATGAAAGCTCATGGGCTGGGCCGTTTAATTTTATTACAACCTGCGTTCCGACAACTTCGTTTCCAAGTTTAGATGATTTTGAAACCGCAAATAATTGCAATTCATCAGAGGTTACATCAGACACAACTGATTGGAATAGACAGTTTGGAAGTGGTGGAGATATAACTGGTGCTTACGCTGGTGATTATTGGATGCAGAAGAATTTCTCTAGTTCTACGGCTAACTTTTACTCAGAGCAGTATGACTTGAGCGGAGAGACTGATGATTTTAGAATTAATGTTTGGTTACACAGACATGGCAGTGCTGATAGTGATGATAAATATGAGATTTATTTTAACTCTTCACCTTCTTTAACTGGTGCTACTCTGGTTCAAACCTTATTTTCATTAACTACGACTGCTCCAACTGTACCTAGTACAGGTTGGTATAACTACACCTACAACGTGCCCGCTGCGTTGAATGGAACTTCTTCGGTTTATTTCATTGTAGTAGGAACCACAAGTGCAGGATTTAGTTCCTATGATCTGGGAATTGACAATCTTCAAATGGAACCTGTTCCTGCATGTCTCCCACCGACTTCTCTAACCGCAACAAACACTACTACGACTTCTGCAGAATTAGGCTGGACAGCCGGCGACTCTGAGACGATTTGGGATATAGAATGGGGCGTGAGTGGTTTTACCCAAGGAGGGGGAACGATGATTAACGATACCTCAGATAATCCATATACTCTTTCTGGACTTTCTTCAGGAACTTCATATGATTTTTACATAAGAGCCAACTGTGGAGGAAGTGATAGCTCTTGGACAGGACCTTTTAGCTTTTCAACTGATATCGCCTGTGGTGATACAGTAACCGGACTCTGTTATTCACAAACCAGTACCATTGAAGTCTTGGCAAGTTTTGAGGCGAGTTCTGGAGACTGGGCAGAAATAGTTTTTAATTCAGGAAATACAGAAGATACTTATGACGAGATATTAGTATACGATGGTCTGAATGGAACGGGTAATTTGATTTTTGGGACAACGTCAAATGGTGTTTACGATACTGCTGGACTAGACCCAGTAGTGAGCACAACAGGTCAGATATCATTAGCGATCAATTCTGATGGTAGCGTAACATGTTCAAGTGATCCATCGATCGATCCTATTAGTATAACTTTAAATTGTGTGACACCACCTTCGTGTCTTGCACCTTCTGCTCTATCGGTTTCAAACATCACCGCGACTTCTGCGGATCTAGGCTGGACTGCTGGAGATTCTGAGACTTTATGGGATATTGAGTGGGGAGCAGATGGATTTACACAGGGATCAGGAACAATGATTAACAATACAAGTGATAATCCTTATAACCTGACAGGCCTATCATCAAATACCGATTATGAATTCTATGTAAGAGCAGATTGTGGTGGAGGGGATGAGAGTACATGGGTAGGTCCCTTTGACTTTATGACAAGTCCAAATACGGTTGCATTACCAATTAACGAGAGTTTTGAATCTGGTTTAACAATGTTTGATAATGCGCCAGGGAACTCTACCGATTGGGTGGTGAACACTTCTTATTTCAAAGTTGGTTCTCAAAGCGCTACCAATGCCCACGGATCGAGCAATACCAATATTCTTCAGCAAACGTCGATTTTTGATTTATCAAGTACACCAGATGCTGTTCTACAGTTTTGGCATATTGCTAAACTTGAAGGAACATATGACAAAGGTTTTGTTGAGATTTCTACTGATGGAGGAAATACATACAGTCCTTTACCAGCATCTGCATACTTAGGTCAGTCTAGTGATTACGACAGTAGAGGTTATTTCCATGAGGATTCTTATGAATTATGGGGAACAACTGATACAACCCCAGATAATACCACCTGGTGGAAAAGGGAGACGTTTGATTTATCTGGTTATTCCAGTTCTACGATGAGATTGAGGTTTAGGTTGACTTCAGACAGTTCTCAAAATCGTGCCGGATGGTTCGTAGATGATGTTACAGTTAGAGAAGCCTTTGTTTACGAAAGTGGAGCTTGGAACAACAGTCCTGTAGGAGCCAGCGACTCTTCTAGTACGGTGATAATCAAGGACGGTACTGCTACACAAAGCGGAGCCTTCGTTACGAGCGATCTAATTATCGCTTCTGGTTCTAACCTTGATATTGCAGGTGGTTCAGTAACTGTTATGAGTTATATGCACAATTCAGGACAAATTAGTGGTGGAGGTAATAGATTGATAATGTCTGGTACATCAACCTCAGAAATTTCCGGTGAAGGTCAGATTGGAAATCTTGAAATCAATAATTCAAATGGGGTGATACTAAACGGTGATCAAGGAATATTTGGAAGGCTGTTCTTAACCTCTGGGGTTTTTACTACAAATGATAGATTGACATTTAGGAGTAGGGTTCAAAATACCGCTGCACTTGCGGAGCATAATCCTTTATCATCTTCTATTTCAGGAAACGTGACCGTAGAGCGCTATATACCAGCGAGTAATAGAGCTTACAGATTTCTTACTACATCGGTTAGTGGTCAAAGCGTATTTGACGCATGGCAGGAGAGTGGAGATAATTCGAACGGATTTGGTACTCAAATCACAGGTACAATAGGATCTGTGGGAAGTGTGAACCCTACAACAGGTCATGATGAAACGATATCGGGAAATCCGAGTATGTTTGAATATGAAGCTTCTACAAACAGCTGGTTACCTATTTCGGACACAAGAGCTGAAATATTGGATGCTGGAACATTCTACCGCCTTCTGATAAGAGGTAATAGAACGTTTGACCTTTCTTCAAATACTGGTACCGTTACAGATGTAACTTTGAGATCAACTGGTACATTGATTGAAGGACCAGTAACCATTAATGGAACTGGTACAGGTAATTATCTGGGAATTGGAAACCCATATCAAGCTCAAGTTGACATGAGTGCGACAACTAGGAACTCTATAGCAGCAGACATGTATTATTATGATCCTACCCTTGGGACACAAGGGGCTTATACATATGTAGAAATTTCTTCGGGAGCAAATACTAATGGTACGGCAAGTAATGCAGCAAATATTTTGCACCCTGGACAAGCTGTATTTTTATTAGAGTCAGGAGCATCTGCCTCGGTTGAATTCAATGAAGATGATAAAACTACCGCAAGCACTCAAAACATTGGAATTTTCTCAAATCCCACTAATGCTGCATACCTAAACCTTAGACTTTTAGGCGTGGCATCAGGATCATCAACTCCTACGAATCTAGATGGCTTGATGATGAAATTCGATGCTACCGAGAACCTTGCGCTTGATTTTGATGATGCTCGTAAGTGGCAAAACCTTGATGAAAATCTCGCAATAGACAAAGGAAACAATGAATTGTTAGCAATTGAAAGGAGACCTCAACCTATCGCTGATGAAGTTGTTAACCTAAGCCTTACTCAATATAGGAACACAGATTATCAATTTGAAGTCACTTTGGACCTTCTACCAGGTTTAAAAGCTTATATCAAAGACAATCTCAACAACACCATGACGGAAATTATTCAAGGGGGTGCGTCTACGACGACTACTTACAACTTTACCGTAGATCCTAACAATTCTCAATCTGTGGCAACAGACCGCTTCCAGCTTATATTTGAAACAGTAACCTTAGGTTTAGAGCCTGCAATTTCAGATTCGATTTCATTCTACCCTAACCCGGTAAACGGGAATGAATTAAATATAGCTCTAGGTTCGGCTCTAAGCAATCAAGATGTTCAGCTGAATGTGTATAATAGTGTAGGCCAGTTGATCAGATCTGTTTCCGAGAATACGGGAAGCTCTGCTAGAATCACCTTATCCGGTATGAATGAAATGTCCAATGGAGTTTACTTTGTTACGCTCAAAGGCGAAAACTTAGAACACACTGAGAAAATAGTTGTCAAATAAATTCAAATCAACTCTTATTTAAAAAGGTTCTGATGTTTCAGAACCTTTTTTGTTATCTGTTAATCACATCTTCTGTTAAGATTGTCTCTTGAGAAAACTGTATTTTTACCCGCTACGCAATAAACGCTGGACGTTTAAGTTTGTCATTATAAAGTAATCATTTTGAAAATCTATTGTAAAAATATCGGTATTGTGATGGCATTACTACTTGTTGTGGTAGGGTGTAGTCGTAAATCCAATAGTTTTACGAGTCGTAATCTTCATGCCCTAAGCACAAAATATAATGTGCTCTACAATGGTAAACTAGCCTTAGAAGAAGGTTTGCAGTCTCTTGAGCAGACCTACCAGGACAACTATTGGGAAGTTTTGCCAGTAGAGCGTTTTGAAGTCATCGAGGAAATGCAGGCTCCTGGTGCCAAGCCTAAAAATTCCAGCTTTGAACGTGCAGAAGATAAAGCAATTAAAGCGGTACAAAAGCACAGCATGCTCATCGATCAAGAGGAATACAATCCACAAATTGATGAAGCCTATCTGCTGCTTGGAAAAGCTAGATATTACGATCAGCGGTTCATTCCGGCTTTAGAAGCATTCAACTACATATTGCAATTCATGCCGGAAAGCGATCAAACGCTTTCGGCAAACATCTGGCGAGAAAAAGTAAATATGCGACTCGACAACAACGAGACTGCGATTTACAACCTAAATAAAATCCTTGCTTCCAGCCGCAGCGATATTGAGCAAGAAGATCTGGCAACGCTCAATGCTACTTTATCGCAGGCCTATCTCAACATGAAAATGTTGGATAGCGCCTTGGTCTACATGTATAAAGCAGCAAACTTGACTGAAAACAAGGATACAGAGGGTCGCTATAAATTTATTGCGGGACAGCTTTATGCCAGAGCTGGTGAAAAGGATAGTGCGCTCGTTTATTTTGATCGTGTTATTGACATGCACCGCAAGATTCCACGCAATTATTATCTCAATGCTTTCATAGAAAAAGTCAAGTTACAAGATCAAGATTCGTTGAATAGGGACCAACTTCTTACATTGCTGGACGAGCTTGCAGAAAATAGAGAAAACCGTCCCTGGCTTGATGACATCTATTCTCGCAAAGCAATTTTATATGAACAGCTCGAGAATACACAGGCAGCCGAGGAATTTTATAACCTCTCATTGCGATCCAATGGTCCTAAGGATCGTTATTTGATAGCAAATAATTACTCTTCCTTAGGCAGTATTAATTTTGATAAAGATGAATATGTGCGAGCTGGGAAGTATTATGACAGTGCACTAACCTTTTACGAGCCGCGTACTAAGGAGCATAGAGGCGTCAAAAAAAAGCGTGAAAACCTTGAAGACGTTATCACCTATGAATTGAGAAGACGTAGTGCAGATAGCATTTTTGCGGTAAACGCAATGAGCGAGGCAGAGCGTACTGTTTATTACCAAACCTACATAGACGAGTTCATAGCTGAAGAAAAGAGGCTGGAAGAGCAAGCAGAAATAGCAGCCGCAAACGAGGCTCAGAATAAAGCTGGCGTTCAGAACTTCAATAGCATGAGGTCTCAGAACACTAAGAAGAACGGCCGGTCTGTAACAGCACCGCCATCTTTGGGGCCTAGTTTTGATAACACGAGATCAAAAGGGAACAGCTTCTATTTTTACAATCCTCAAACCGTGGCGCAGGGAAAACAAACCTTCCAGAGAAAATGGGGAAGGCGGGAACTGGCAGATAACTGGCGTCGCAGCAAAAGACAAAAAAACGACCTGCCTGATGAGGAAGATGTATTAGATGAAGAAATCCTAGAGGAAGAACTCAAGCCAGAACATACCGTCGCCTATTATACCGATCAACTCATTACTGATCCCGTGGCGCTCGATAGTATTGCAGCGACTCGGGACTTTGCCTATTACCAACTCGGCGTTATATATAAAGAGAAATTTAAACGTAATGATCTTGCGATTCAGCGCTTTGACAAGTTATTGACCTACGATCCAGAAGAAAAGCTTGAACTCCCTACATACTATAATCTTTATTTGATCTATAAAGAAGGTGGTGATGACGCTTTCGCGAAAGCGGAATATTTCAAAAACCTAATACTAACTGAGTACCCTGATACACGCTATGCAGAAATCTTGCGTAGTCCAGATGCTCAAATCGATGACGAAAGCAGTCCAGAAGCTATCTATAGTAGACTTTACCGTCAATATGAGAGCAGTAATTACGACTTTGTCATCACCGAAGTAGATCGCTACGAGACTATTTTCAATGGTAACCCCATATTGCCAAAAATGCAATTATTAAAAGCTTATGCTTCGGGTAGGTTATATGGAGTTGAAGAATACCGTAAGAATCTGGATTATGTAGCCATGAGTTTTCCCAATTCAGAAGAAGGTAAGGCCGCTCAGAAACTTGTCAATGAATCTAAAAGCTTGAGCATTTCAAATGGCTTTGTGGACGCATCAAAATCTACAGATTTCAAGTTAATGTATCGATTTGATCGTGCACAAAATGACGATTTAAAACGCATCAAAGGTGAGATCGACAGTGTTTTTGTGATGAACAATTACAGTTTTCCAGTTTCTATTGATGTCTATGATAAAAAAGACAATCTTCTATTGATTCACGATATGAGATCTCAACTATCTGCTGAGGGAGTCGCTGAATTGCTTGAAAAAAGCGATTTTAAAATTGACTTACCTTTCGTGATCGTCTCGACAAAAAACTATCAAGTCATCCAAGCTTACAAAAAGCTTGACGATTATCTAGTAAATAACAAATAACCAAACCCATGCTTAAATCTAAAAATCAAGTGGATAAAAAAGCTACTAACGCATCGCAAAACAGGATAGGTCAGGGCACCGAAATAGAAGGTGATATCACCAGTAAGGGTGGTTTCAGGATTGATGGGTTGCTTAAAGGTAGCCTTAAGACAACGGGTAAAGTTGTTATAGGCAGGGAAGGTAGGATATTAGGAACTTTGGTTTGCAGTAATGCTGATATAGAGGGAGCTTTTGAGGGAGATATGACCGTTGAGAACTTACTTTCCCTAAAAGCAACAGCTGTAGTGAACGGAGAGGTGGTTACAGGAAAACTCATGGTGGAACCAGGGACTGAATTTAATGGTAGTTGTACCATGAATCAGGGTGTTAAGAAACTGGATACAACTAAGGGAGGTAAGAAGGCTGGAAAAACGGCTTAGGTTCTTAGTTTATGAATTTTTACCTCAAAGCATTTCTGGTTACCGCAGTTCTAACAGGTATTGGTTATTTTGTTCATAATTTAATTGTGGAGAATGCTGTGATCAGCATTTTTGATACCTATCTCTTTTTAGGAATAGCTACATTTTTAACGGTTTCTGCGCTCAAGTTTACAGCGCGTATTTCTCCAAATAATTTAGGATATGTTTTTCTAGGTTTGGTGTTTATGAAGTTTGGTGCGATCTTGATTTTTTTTCCGGAATTGATCGACAATGAACTTGAACTTACCCTCCGCCAAGTCTTAGGCTTTCTTGCCCCTTATTTCTTGTTTCTTTTTGCTGAGATAGGTATTGTACTCAAGTGGCTTAACGATAGTTAATTATAGGATTTTGTGTGATTTGACATCACTTAAAATTTTAACTGTATCCGCCTGATTTTTACATTCTTTTTTGTCATACATTTGCACCCGAATTAGGAGACCTAACTTTATAAGGTATATTTCATGTTTAGAGCGTACTTTAAATTAGCTTTTTTTACAGTAGCATTTCTCTCTTTCGCAGGTGTTTCTGCTCAAGATTTAACAGATGGCGAGGCTGGCCCAGCGCATGAAGAGGTCATGGATAATGATGGTGGCAAGATCAATACAGGCAAGGAAATCAATGAATACATTGCCCATCACTTAAAAGACTCTCACGATTTTCATTTATTTTCTTATACAAACGATGCTGGGGAGCGTAAGCACGTAGGTTTTCCGTTACCAGTTATTGTTTGGTCAAGTGAGGGCTTAAGAGTTTTTATGTCTTCTGAATTTCATCACGATGATGCGGGAGAAGTTAAAGTGGATGCTGGGGGAGTGACTTTGGTGAAGTTGCACAGCAAGATTTATGAGCTGCAAGACGGTGCAACAAGCGTTGCTTTTGACTCAGAGCATCATCCTACTAATGCAGCAAAACTTCTAGACTTTTCTATCACTAAATCCATTTTCGGAGTGCTAGTAATTGGTTTGTTGTTAGTTTTTCTTTTCGGTCGACTGGCAAATCAGTATAAGAGGAAACAGATTCCTACTGGTTTTGGCCGTGTGTTAGAACCATTGGTTATCTATATACGAGATGAGATCGCACGTCCTAATATAGGAGAGCAAAAGCATAAGAAGTTCATGCCCTATCTATTGACCGTTTTCTTTTTAATATGGATTGCAAATCTTTTGGGATTGACGCCACTCGGATTCAATATTACGGGACAGCTTGCGGTAACGGCTTGTTTAGCGGTATTTACTTTAGTAATCTATCTGGTAAGTGGAAACAAGGACTTCTGGATGCACATGCTATGGATGCCTGGTATTCCCGTGATCTTTAAGCCTGTTCTAGCTGTCATTGAATTGATAGGTTTCTTATTGATCAAGCCTTTTTCACTATTGATGCGTCTTTTTGCAAACATCACCGCTGGACACTTTGTTTTGATGAGTTTGATCGCCTTGATGATCACGCTTAAAGACCAGTTTGGAGCCGTTGGATCAACCGGAGTATCCTTATTTTTATCATTATTTATCATGGTCATTGAATTGCTTGTTGCATTTCTACAGGCCTTTATTTTCACGATGTTGTCTGCCTTGTTCATAGGTATGGCGGTTGCTGAGCATGATCACGAGGAGCATGAGCACATGCCAGAGGATGATGTTGATGAAGTAAGAGAACGTTTTATCTAGTAAATTTTTATTAATTTTTAAATCTGAGTATGGAAACTGTAGTAGCAAATTACAATCTAATTGGAGCAGGTCTTGTCGTTATCGGTGGTGGAATCGGTCTTGGTATGATAGGTGGAAAAGCGATGGAAGCTATCGCTCGTCAACCAGAAGCAGCTGGAAAAATCCAGACTGCAATGATCATTATCGCAGCACTTCTTGAAGGACTTGGTTTTGGTGCACTTATCTTAGGTCAAGTACTTTAAGAAAGAGCCAGTAATCTTGAAACACAACTTGTAACGGTTGGTTGCAAGTTGTGTTTTATTCCATTTTCAGTTTTAATTTACAAAAATTATTATGTTAGAAGATTTTTCCCCAGGGCTGTTTATCATGCAGGCGATCATACTGATCATCTTGATCGTGTTGCTAGGTAAGTTTGCATGGAAGCCTATACTTGCTGCTCTTAGTGAAAGAGAAGAAGGAATCGAGAGCGCATTGAAATCTGCTGAGCAGGCAAAGGTGGAAATGGCTCGTTTAGAAGCGTCAAATGAGGCTGCGGCTCAAGAAGCAAGAATGCAGCGTGATGAGATGCTTAAGGAAGCACGCGAGATCAAAGGGCAAATGATCGCAGACGCATCTGCTCAGGCTCAAGAAAAAGCAGACAAGATCATCGCAAACGCTCAAGAAGCTATTGAGGCCGAGAAAAAAGCAGCCCTTGCAGATATCAAATCTCAAGTAGCAGAACTTTCTGTGGAGATCGCAGAGAAAGTGACGCGTAAGGAACTGTCTGAAAAAGATGCTCAACTTGCGCTAATTGATAAAATGCTCGCTGAAGCAAATATCTAGAACATGAGACTATCCAGAGCAGCTTCTCGTTATGCAAAAGCCATTCTTTCCCTTGCTGTGGACAAGAATGAAGCCGCTGCTGTAAACGAGGATATGAAAAACGTGATGGTTACCATCTCAAAAAGCAAGGATCTTCAAAACTTCCTGACTAGTCCGTTGATCAATGCCGCTAAAAGAAAGGCAGGTCTCAAAGAAGTTTTCAAGGGCTCAAATGCATTGACTCAAGGTCTTTTTAATCTTCTTGTCGAGAACAATAGATCAGAAATTCTTCAGGACGTTGCCATGAGTTACGTGGTGCTTTTTGAGGAGATGAACAAACGTGAGATTGCAACGGTTACTACAGCTGTAGAAATCACGCCTGAGTTAGAAAAGAAAGTTTTGGCCAAGGCTAAAGAGCTAGCCGGTAAAGAAATCACTTTGCAAAAGAAGATTGATCCTAGCATCATAGGTGGTTTTGTGTTACGCGTAGGTGATAAAGAAATTAATGCAAGTGTTCAGAATAAGTTCGGTGAGCTTAAAAGAACATTTGCTAGTTATTAAATAGATTATTAAAAAATTACGCTTTCGCGAAAGCGAAACTATTAATGAGCTCTTACCGGGCTTGAAGCTATAAGAAAGCGTAAAACAATAAAGAGAATAAAAAACAAAAGATGGCAGAGGTAAATCCAGCAGAAGTATCTGCAATACTCAAGCAACAATTATCAGGTTTTGACGCCACCGCTTCTCTAGACGAGGTGGGAACCGTTCTTACCGTGGGTGATGGTATCGCTCGCGTTTACGGTCTTTCTAACGCCCAGTATGGTGAGCTGGTTTCTTTTGAAAGCGGTCTTGAGGGAATCGTACTGAACCTTGAAGAAGATAATGTGGGTGTCGTTCTATTGGGACCATCTACACAGATCAAAGAAGGTGATACCGTAAAACGTACCCAGCGTATTGCTTCCCTTAAAGTGGGTGAAGGTATCGTAGGTCGTGTTGTAAATACTCTAGGAGAGCCTATCGATGGGAAAGGTGCTATCTCTGGAGAATTGTATGAAATGCCACTTGAGCGTAAAGCTCCTGGAGTAATCTATCGCCAGCCTGTAACAGAGCCTATGCAAACCGGTATCAAGTCTATCGACGCAATGATTCCAGTAGGTAGAGGACAACGTGAGTTGGTTATCGGTGACCGTCAGACAGGTAAGTCTACAGTATGTATTGATACCATCATCAACCAAAAAGAATTTTATGACGCTGGTGAGCCTGTTTACTGTATCTATGTTGCAATAGGTCAAAAGGCTTCTACCGTGGCAAACATTGCAAAAGTTCTTGAAGAAGCTGGAGCTCTTGCCTACACTACTATCGTTGCTGCAAATGCATCTGACCCAGCTCCTATGCAGGTATATGCTCCATTTGCGGGTGCGGCGATAGGGGAATACTTCCGTGATACAGGTCGTCCTGCACTTATTGTGTATGATGATTTATCTAAGCAAGCGGTAGCTTACCGTGAGGTGTCATTATTGCTACGCCGTCCACCAGGGCGTGAAGCGTATCCAGGTGACGTTTTCTACCTTCACTCAAGACTATTAGAGCGTGCTGCAAAAGTGATTGATGATGATGCTATTGCTCAAAATATGAACGATCTGCCTGAGAGCTTGAAGCCATTAGTTAAAGGAGGTGGATCGCTAACGGCTCTGCCCATTATTGAAACACAAGCGGGTGACGTATCAGCTTATATCCCAACTAACGTAATCTCGATTACTGATGGACAGATCTTCCTCGAGTCTGACTTATTTAACTCGGGTGTGCGTCCAGCGATTAACGTAGGTATTTCTGTATCTCGTGTAGGTGGATCTGCTCAGATCAAGTCCATGAAGAAGGTATCGGGAACATTGAAACTTGATCAAGCTCAGTATCGTGAATTGGAAGCTTTCGCGAAATTTGGTAGTGATCTAGATGCTGCGACACTTAACATCATCGAGAAAGGTAAGCGTAACGTTGAGATCTTGAAACAAGCTCAAAACAATCCTTACACAGTAGAGGATCAGGTGGCAATTATCTATGCTGGTTCTAAGAACTTGTTGAGAAATGTGCCAGTTGAAAAAGTAAAAGAGTTTGAGAAGGACTATCTAGAGCTTTTGAATGCTAAGCATAGAGGTGTTCTTGATACCATCAAGTCTGGTAAATTGACAGATGAAGTAATAGACACGCTTACTTCTGTTGCAAAGGATCTTTCTTCACGTTACTAATTATGAATGCTGAATTATGAATTCAGAATTTATAAATGGGATATCGTAAAAGAAATAATGCCGTAGTTGATAAAACTTTTGAGTTTGCTTGTCAGATTGTATTTCTAAGTGATAAACTGAAAGAAAACAAAGATTATGAACTCGCGTCTCAGCTTTTAAGGGCTGGGACAAGTATAGGTGCCAATACTAGAGAGTCTCAAAGAGGTTCGAGTACTAAAGACTTTGCAAATAAGTTAAAAATTGCACTAAAGGAGGCTGAAGAAGTAGAATTTTGGTTGGACGTTTTAGATGTTACAAGAGACTATAAAATTGAGAATTACTATAAGCAGCTCGATGAAATTATCAGGTTGCTCGTTAGTATTATTAAATCAACCAATTCTTAATTCAGCACTCTAAATTCTTAATTAGAAAAAATGGCTAATTTAAAAGAAATACGAAACAGAATCTCCTCAGTATCTTCAACTATGCAGATCACATCTGCGATGAAGATGGTGAGTGCGGCAAAGCTCAAGAAGGCACAAGATGCCATTACAGCGATGCGTCCGTATTCTGATAAGCTTACCGAAATACTACAGAGCTTAAGCTCAACTCTTGAAGGGGACGCTGGAAGCGTTTATGCTGAGCAAAGAGATGTGGAAAGAGCGCTTGTTGTGGCCGTCACCTCAAATAGAGGTCTTGCGGGTGCATTCAATTCTAATATTATTAAAGAATTGATCCGTCTCAATCAAAATGAATTGAAGGGAGTTGCGGTATCCTACATGACCGTAGGTAAAAAGGCTAACGACTTCGTGAGTAAGGATGGAACAGTTCTATCTAACAAAAGCGATCTGTTTGATGACATTTCCTTTGAAAATGTTGCCGTTATCGCTGAAGAATTAATGGAGTTGTTTGCGACAAATGAATTTGATAAAATCATTCTCGTATACAATAGTTTTAAGAATGCCGCTACACAGATCGTCCGTACGGAGGATTTCTTACCACTTAAACCAGTAGCTCAAGATGCTGAGGCCTTGCAAAAGCAAAAAGAGATGGATTACATCTTTGAGCCATCCAAGATTGAGATAATCGAAGAGTTGATTCCTAAATCACTCAAAATGCAACTGTATAAAGCTGTAAGGGATTCATGGGCCAGTGAACATGGAGCACGTATGACAGCTATGCACAAGGCAACTGATAATGCAACCGAGTTAAGAGATCAGTTGAAGCTTACATATAATAAAGCTCGTCAGGCTGCAATTACTAATGAAATTCTAGAAATCGTAGGAGGTGCTGAAGCCTTAAATGATTAACTTTAATTCAAAGAAATATTTAAAAAGCAGAACAATCGTTCTGCTTTTTTTTGATGTTATGCTTAGAATATCGACAAAATACACTAGGACTCTTTGAATAGTAAGATTCATGTAATTTAACTGATATATAAGGATTTAACTAGGTTCTGTAAAGGAAATTACTATCTTCACAGTCCCTAAATTGATATGTAATGCGCTCCTTTCTATTTATGATCTCGGTAGTACTAACATTGGGATCTTGTGCTCCAGCAAGGAATTATCAAAACCATAAAGGTTTAACATTTAAAAGTACTGACTGGCTAAAGGATAAAAAGTTAGAGCGACCTTTTCTAATTACTTCTGAAGTGAGTCAGTCATGTAGTGAAAATCAAAAGAAACTTTATCTCCCGGCCAATTTATTCAAAAACTCTCAAATTGAAAAAGTGTACTTTGATGGCATGCATAGTCAAACTGTTGAGTTTGTAGATGGCGAGAAACCTCGCTATAGAATCTGGTTTGATATAATGGAGAATCAGCTCACAGATTTTCCTTACGATTTAGAACCAGATCAAGCGGTTATTATCATCAAGGTTCTCCAAGCACAGAAAATAATCAAAATAGAAGACATAAGAGTTCCATTCTATACTAAAGCGGGCGTTTAACGATTAATCTTATTTATTCGATAAAGAGCGAGGTAGTCCCTCGCTTTTTTATTTATCTTTAATTGAATCAATTCCTCCAGGTCATGAAAGCGTCTACCATAGTGTTTACAGTACTAACTATATTTTTTGTTTCGTGTTCTAATCAAAATTATAAAACCAGTAAGGGCTTGGTCTTTGATAGTCGTGATTGGGGAGTGAGATTTGAGCAACCATACATCATGACCGGACAAGACGCCGCTGCTGAAGATACTAAGGTCTACAGAATGTATCTCTCAGCACTTATGTTTGAGGGAGTCGAGATTGACTATGCTTATTTCAGGCAGATGAAGTCCTCTATGATCAGTAAAATTGGGAATAAGAACCCTCAGATTTTGGTAGTATTTGACGAGTCTCAACATATGCTTGATGACAGCATGTTTGGTATCAGCGATCGACAAGCTGTGGTTGTGCTGAAAACAAAGAATGGAAGCAGTAAAATTGTGAAGTTAGAGGATATGCGCATCGTAAAATAGTATCTCATAAAAACCTCTTAAGACTCCTATGAACTAGACCCTCCATAATATTTTTGTGAGCTTAATTCTAAGATCATGAAAATTGCAGTTGTAGGAGTTACTGGTATGGTGGGTCAGGTAATGTTGAAAGTCCTTGAGGAGGAAAATTTACCCGTGACAGAACTTATTCTAGTCGCGTCATCTAAATCCGTAGGTAAAGAAATAATTTTCAAAGAAAAGGCATTAAAATGTGTTTCGATGGAAGATGCTATCGCAAAAAAACCACACATAGCTCTTTTCTCAGCAGGAGGTGATGTAAGTAAAGAGTTTGCTCCTAAGTTTGCCGAAGTTGGAACTACGGTGATCGACAACTCATCTGCATTCCGTATGGACCAGGACAAACCTCTCGTTATTCCTGAAATTAATGCCGACCAACTTAAACCATCTGATAAAATTATAGCCAATCCAAACTGCAGTACCATCCAGATGGTGCTCGCTCTCTCTGGTCTTCATACAAAGTACCAAATTAAAAGGCTCGTAATTTCTACCTATCAATCTATCACGGGAACTGGTGTGGCCGCTGTACAGCAATTACAAAACGAGGCAGCCGGCATCAAAGATAAAATGGCCTATCCTTATCCCATACATGAAAATGCATTGCCCCATTGTGATGTCTTTGAGGAAAACGGGTACACTAAGGAGGAAATGAAATTGGTCCGCGAGACACAAAAAATTCTGGGAGATAGATCCATTGCCGTAACTGCAACAGCTGTGCGTATCCCTGTAATGGGAGGGCATTCAGAGTCAGTAAATGTAGAGTTTGAGCAGGATTTTGAAATAAACGAAGTGCGCAAAATTCTTTCTGAGACTGCAGGGGTAACCGTTCAAGATAATACAGATGTAAATTTGTACCCTATGCCCTTGACTGCTCATGGTAAGAACGATGTTTTTGTGGGTCGCATAAGACGTGATCACTCACAAGAAAAAACATTAAACATGTGGATCGTTGCAGACAATCTACGCAAAGGCGCCGCCACAAATGCAGTTCAGATAGCATCGTACTTGATAGCAAATGAGCTGGTGACGAGCTAGTTCAAGTTTCCTATCTTTAGAAGGTCAAATAAACCCAGTTCTAAAATCGATAAGAATGAAAAAATGGATCGCACCTGCGCTTGCAATTCTCGCAATCGTTTCCTGTAAAGATGAAGACAAAGAAATGTCAGAAAA
This sequence comes from Nonlabens spongiae, assembly GCF_002117125.1. Taxonomy (NCBI): domain Bacteria; kingdom Pseudomonadati; phylum Bacteroidota; class Flavobacteriia; order Flavobacteriales; family Flavobacteriaceae; genus Nonlabens; species Nonlabens spongiae. The sequence continues at coordinate 2,226,647 of NZ_CP019344.1, read as the reverse complement.
TCAAATAGCAGAAAATAAAATGATAAAGTATCCAGAGACTAAAATGGTGGATACGGTAGATATCTATCACGGCAACGAGGTCGCAGATCCCTACCGCTGGCTTGAAGATGACATGAGTGAGGAAACAGGAGCATGGGTAAAATCACAAAATGCCGTGACTCAAGATTACTTGTCAGATATACGCTTTCGCGAAAGCATAAAAAACCGACTCACCGAGCTCTGGAATTATGAAAAGGTTAGCGCTCCATTTGTAGAAGGTGACTACACCTATTTTTATAAGAATGATGGACTCCAAAACCAAAGTGTGATCTATCGTCATAAAAACGATGAAGACGTTTCAAAAGCGGAGGTCTTTCTAGATCCAAATACTTTTAGTGAAAAAGGGACCACGTCGCTAGGAGGGTCTAGCTTTTCTAAAGACGGTTCTTTGTTTGCCTACATGATCAGTGAGGGAGGTAGCGACTGGAGAAAGATTATTACCCTCGATACCAAAACCATGCAAAAACTGGGCGACACCATAATGGATGTAAAGTTCTCTGGGGTTTCTTGGAAAGGCACTGACGGGTTCTATTATAGCAGTTATGACAAACCAGATGGGAGCGAGTTGAGCGCCATGACTGATCAGCATAAATTGTATTATCATAAATTGGGCACACCGCAATCTGAGGATAAAGTAGTTTTTGGTGGCACACCAGACCAGAAATACCGCTACATAGGTGGAGGTGTGACAGACGATCAAAAGTATCTTGTGATATCCGCCAGCACTTCTACAAATGGTAATAAAATGTTTATCAAGAAACTGGATAGCAAGGGAGACTTCATTCCCGTGGTAGATAATTTTGATACTAATACTTATTTACTGCACAACGAGGGTGATAAACTGTGGTTAGTAACAGATTACAATGCTCCCAATCAAAGAATTGTAACCACTAACCTAAAAGATCCTAGTCCAGCTAACTGGAAAGATTTGATCCCAGAAACAGATCATGTTTTATCACCATCTACGGGAGGAGGCTACATTTTTGCTGAATACATGGTTGACGCTGTTTCTCAAGTTAAGCAATATGATTACGAGGGGAATTTAGTACGTGAGGTTGAACTCCCTGGAATAGGCAATGTAGGTGGTTTTAGTGCTAAGGAGGATGATACCTCATTGTATTATAGTTTCACAAATTATACTACACCTTCTAGCATTTATAAATATAGCATTGAAGAAGGGAGTTCAAAACTGTTTAGAAAGCCAGAAATCAAGTTCAACAGCGAAAACTATGAGAGTAAGCAGGTCTTCTACAAATCAAAAGATGGTACCAAGATTCCTATGATCATTTCTCATAAAAAAGGACTCGAACTAAATGGTAAAAACCCCACCATACTTTATGGTTATGGAGGTTTCAATATTTCGCTGAATCCATCATTCTCGATTACAAGAGCGGCGTGGATGGAAATGGGAGGTGTTTATGCCGTTGCTAACTTACGTGGTGGTGGTGAGTATGGTAAGAAATGGCACGATGCCGGAACTAAGATGCAAAAGCAAAATGTATTTGATGACTTTATCGCCGCAGGAGAGTGGTTAAAGGAAAATAATTATACTTCGACAGATTACCTCGCCATTCAAGGTGGTTCAAACGGTGGGCTGCTGGTAGGCGCTACTATGACTCAAAGACCAGATCTTGCAGGTGTAGCTTTTCCAGCGGTAGGTGTTTTGGATATGCTACGATATAACAAATTCACCGCTGGTGCGGGTTGGGCTTACGATTATGGAACTGCTGAAGAAAGCCCGGAAATGTTTGAATACTTGAAAGGCTATTCTCCTATTCACAATGTCAAGGATGGAGTGGAATATCCAGCAACTATGATTACAACAGGTGACCATGATGATAGAGTAGTTCCAGCGCATTCGTTCAAATTTGCTGCAGAGCTACAGTCAAAGCAGCAAGGATCGAACCCTACTCTTATAAGAATAGAAACTGATGCAGGTCACGGAGCAGGTAAGTCAACAGAGCAACAAATTCAAGAATGGACCGATATCTATGGATTTGCCCTGTACAATATGGGATTTGAGGAATTACCAGAGAACAGCGATATAAAAATGTAGTGCTAAGTTTTGATAATATCAGAGTGCCCGGTGATTAAATTTCATCGGGCATTTTTTGTTAAAACCAAGGTCGACTTGGTTAAGGAATTTAGCACAAATCAAATATTTAGTATTTAACTGTAAATAACGTGCTAAACTTATTTGAAGATCCTATTAACAAGCCAAATTGGACTGCATTATACTCTTAGTTTTAGGGTAACTTAAAAAACTAGAAAAAATGAGCTATACAAAAGAAGTTTCCAATAAACTAAACAATTTACTTGAGAAAAATTACGACGCTGAAGCAGGTTACAAAACCGCTAAGGAAAATGTGAAAAGTACTCGTCTTAAAGATTTTTTCGCATCTCAAGCGCAGGAACGATACAATTTTGGACATGAATTGAAAGACGAAATCAAAAGCTTTGGTCAGGAACCAGATAAAGGAACTTCCGTAGCTGGAGATGCACATAGAGCATGGATGAATATTAAATCCACTTTTAGTACTGATAATGAAGAGTCTGTTCTAGAAGAAGCTATCAGAGGTGAAAAAGCTGCTGTAGAGGAATATAACGAAGTAATTAACGATAGCACGCTACCAGCTTCAACGCGTAACGTACTAACAAAACATAGAGACAACATTCAATCTGCATTGAACAAAGTAGAGCAGATGGAAGACATCGCATAGGTTAGTTAAGTTGATTTAGTTGATGAAGATCCCACTCGAGAAATTGAGTGGGATTATTTGTTCAAAACCATAAGACTACTCTGCGTTAAAAATTTAGGCAAAGGCCATCAGATTTTATAATTTCGAAGCGAGACAGATGTAAATCTAGTCTCGCTTCAAGTGTCTGCACCACAACCCTTTGCCTATGTACCTCATTTTTGATACCGAGACTACCGGTCTACCCAAACGCTGGGACGCATCCTATAAAGACATCGATAACTGGCCACGCGTTATACAGATCGCATGGCAGTTGCACGATGAGATGGGGCGCTTGATCGAGCATCGGGATTATTTGATCCGTCCAGATGGTTTTGACATTCCCTATGACGCAGAGCGCATTCATGGAATTTCTACCGCACTTGCTGAGAAGGAAGGTATCGCACTCGAGGAAATGCTCGCCGAGTTCAATCTGGCACTCGAGAAAACAAAATTTGTCGTAGGTCAGAACCTCAAGTTTGACCTCAATGTTACCGGTGCCGAGTTTGAACGCACCCAAATAGGCAATAAACTCCAGGAAATTCCCGTACTGGACACCTGTACGGAGCATACCGCACAGCTCTGCCAGATTCCAGGCGGGCGTGGTGGTAAATTCAAGTTGCCTACACTTACGGAGCTTCACGAGTTTCTTTTCAATGAGCCTTTTGATGAGGCGCACAACGCTACGGCAGACGTTGAGGCGACCACTCGCTGTTTTTTGGAACTCATCCGTAAGCAGCAATATACTGCGCAGCAATTAGGTGTACAGCCCGATTATTTTGCACGCTTTCGCGAAAGCAACCCCTCCACCATCCAGCCCGTAGGCATTGAGCATATCAATCTCAAAAAAGCCTCAGAAAAGCTCAAGACGGACGACACACCCGCAATTTCCAAAGCTGAGATCAAGGAAAACCTCAATGAGATCAGCGATGCGCCCTTTGCCCATCTTCATAATCACAGTCAGTTTTCCATACTACAATCCACCGCCAGCGTTCAGGATTTGGTCATGGCTGCTGCGGCAAACGATATGCCCGCCGTCGCGATGACCGACCATGCAAACATGATGGGTGCCTTCCACTTTGTTAAAGCGGTAAAGGCGCATAACGCGAGCCTTGCAGATCAAGAAGAAGGTCGTGAGAAAGAACCGATCAAGCCCATCATAGGCTGTGAGTTTCAGGTTTGTGAAGACATGCACGATCGCAGTCATAAGGATAATGGTTATCAGATCGTAATCCTTGCCAAAAACAAAAACGGCTACCACAACCTCGCAAAAATGGCGAGCAAGGCCTATACCGACGGCTTTTACTACGTGCCGCGTATAGATAAAAAACTCATTGAACAGTTCAAAGAAGACCTGATTGTTCTTACTGGTAACATGTACGGCGAGGTACCTTCAAAGATCCTCAACATAGGTGAAAATCAGGCTGAAGAAGCGCTGCTTTGGTGGAAAGAACAGTTTGGGGAAGATCTATATGTAGAGATCATGCGTCACGGTCAAGAAGATGAAGATCGTGCAAATGAGGTGTTGATTACGCTTTCGCGAAAGCATAACATAAAAATGGTCGCTTCAAACAATACGTATTACATAGACAAGGCAGATGCTAATGCCCACGATATTTTGCTTTGTGTAAAAGATAATGAGAAGCAGGCAACACCTATAGGTCGCGGTCGCGGCTATCGCTATGGACTGCCCAATCAAGAATATTACTTCAAGTCCAGCGATGAGATGAAGGAGATTTTTAAGGATCTTCCAGAGGCTATACTGAACATCAAGGAAGTAATTAATAAGGTAGAGCCTTATGAACTGGCGCGAGATGTTTTGCTTCCGGCTTTTGAGATTCCCGAGCAATTTATCGATCCACAAGATGAGATCGATGATAAGAAGCGTGGTGAGAATGCGTACTTGCGTCACCTCACTTATGAAGGTGCCAAAAAACGCTATGGAGAAATTACTCCAAAGATTAAAGAGCGACTTGATTTTGAGTTGGACACCATTCAAAAGACAGGTTACCCTGGTTACTTTTTGATTGTATGGGACTTTATCAAAGCAGCACGCAATATGGGAGTTGCCGTAGGTCCCGGTCGTGGTTCGGCTGCGGGAAGTGCAGTGGCCTATTGCCTTTGGATTACTAATGTAGACCCTATTCATTACGATCTACTTTTTGAGCGTTTCTTGAATCCTGATCGTGTGTCCATGCCCGATATTGATATCGACTTTGACGATGAGAACCGTGGAAAGGTCATGGACTACGTGATCGACAAATACGGCTCTGATCAGGTAGCGCAAATCATTACCTACGGCACCATGGCGGCAAAGTCATCTATTCGGGATACCGCTCGTGTTCTCGATCTACCGCTCAATGAGGCCGACCACGTGGCGAAATTGATCCCTGATTTTGCCAAGTTGAAAAAGATTTTCGCTCTAGCGCCTAACGAGATTAGTTCAAAATTTCGTGGAGATGATTCATCCATGGTGGAGGAGCTGGTTCAAATTTCAGAAGGTGACGATCTCGCTGCAGAAACGATCAAACAAGCAAGAATTCTAGAAGGATCGGTTAGGAATACGGGAGTACATGCTTGTGGAGTAATCATCACACCAGATGCGCTGACAAATTTTGTCCCGATCGCCACCGCAAAGAACTCTGAGCTCTATGTGACCCAGTTTGACAATGAGGTCGTAGAAAGTGCCGGTCTTCTAAAGATGGACTTCTTGGGATTGAAGACGTTGAGTCAGATCAAGGATACCATAGCAATTATTAAAGAGCGGCACAACATTGAATTGGACATCGAGGCCATACCGCTGGATGATGCCAAAACCTATGAACTGTTCCAGAGAGGAGAAACTGTGGGGATCTTCCAGTATGAGAGTGCCGGTATGCAAAAATACATGCGCGAGCTCAAGCCCACCCAGTTTGCTGACCTGATCGCGATGAACGCGCTGTACCGTCCGGGACCGCTGGAATATATCCCAGATTTTATTGATCGTAAACACGGCCGCAAGGAAATTGTATATGATCTGGACGCCATGGAAGAATACCTTGAAGAAACCTATGGTATTACGGTCTATCAGGAGCAGGTGATGCTTTTAAGCCAGAAATTAGCCAATTTCTCAAAAGGTGATGCAGATGTCTTGCGTAAGGCGATGGGTAAAAAAATCTTTGCCTTGCTAGAAAAACTAAAACCACAATTCCTTGACGGTGGCGAGGCAAACGGTCACCCACGCGAGGTTTTAGAGAAAATCTGGAAAGACTGGGAAGCTTTTGCTGCTTATGCATTTAATAAGTCACACAGTACTTGCTATGCTTGGATTGCCTATCAAACTGCTTATTTGAAAGCCAATTACCCTGCTGAATTCATGGCAGCGACGCTATCTAATAACATGAATAACATCAAGGACGTAACCAAGTTCATGGACGAGTGTCGACGTATGGGGCTTGATGTATTAGGTCCTGATGTGAATGAATCCAACTATAAATTTACAGTAAACCCTCAAGGCGCCGTTCGTTTTGGGATGGGTGCTGTAAAAGGCTTGGGTCACGGTGCGGTGATGACGATTATTGAAAACAGGCAAGAAGCACCTTACCACAGCATTTTTGATATGGCAAAACGCATTGATCTACGCGCGGCAAACAAAAAGTCATTTGAAGCCCTGGCGTTGAGTGGTGGATTCGATGGTTTAGGAGGTGAGAATAGGGCGCAATTTTTCCACCAATTTGAAAACGGTCAGATTTTCTTGGAACAGGTGATCAAATATGCTCAGAAGTTTCAAGAGAATGAAAACAGTGCTCAAGTAAGTCTTTTTGGTGAGGCCAGCGAGGTTCAGATTCCAGAACCACAATTACCGGTGTGCGAGGACTGGGGAACCATGGAGAAACTCAAGCGAGAGAAAGAAGTAGTAGGAATCTATATTTCAGGTCACCCGCTGGATGATTATAAAAAAGAAATTGAGTTCTTCTGCAATTCAAACTTAGCCTCGCTGAATGATCTGCAAAGTTTGGTGAACAGGGAGTTGACTTTTTGTGGTGTAGTTACAGAAACTAAGCATCTTGTGAGTAAGTCAAACAAGCCTTGGGGAGCTTTTACAATAGAGGATTATGAAGAAACTTACGAGTTCAGGCTGTTTGGTGAGGATTATTTGAAGTTCAGGCATTTCTTGGTTCCAAATACCTTTCTATACTGCAAAGTGAAAATTCAACAAGGTTGGATGGATAAGAAAACGGGCAAACCACGTGATCCACGCATCCAATTTTTACAGATGCAACAATTACAAGATGTCATGGCATCGAGTGCAAAAAAAATAGAGATTGAGCTTCATGTAAATGAAGTACTTGAACCTACTATTGAGCGTTTAAAACAGACCATGGAATCGCATCAGGGCGATCATCATCTTTCCTTTTGTTTAAAAGATCACGAGGAAAAAATCCTGATCAATATGAACAGTAAATCTACCAAAGTAAATGTCACCACAGATTTGTTGAATATGCTAGATGATCTTGGGATTAATTATGGAGTGTCCTGATCTATGAAGATATAAGTAAGTTATATGAAGCGGTGGCTGTCATGCTTGCTTTTTTCGATATTTTTGTACTTTAATAATTAGAAATTATGGCTTTAGAAATAACAGATGCAAACTTTGAAGAAACAGTTTTGCAAAGTGATAAACCAGTAATGGTTGACTTTTGGGCAGCATGGTGTGGTCCATGTAGAATGGTAGGTCCCATCATTGATGAGGTCTCAGACGAGTATGCTGAAAAAGCAGTCGTAGGTAAGATGGATGTAGATGCAAACCAAGAATTTGCCGCTAAGTATGGCGTAAGAAACATACCTACGGTTTTGATTTTCCAAAACGGTGAAGTCGTAGGCCGCCAAGTAGGTGTAGCGCCTAAAAACGCTTATACAGAAGCACTAGATTCTCTTCTTAACTAGAAGATAGAGTTACTAAATAAAAGAAAACGGTCTCAAGTTTTATAGATTAAACTTGAGACCGTTTTTTTATGCAGTTTTTGAATCGGGTCTGCGCTCGTCCAGTAGTTCCATGGCTCTTACGGCTATAGCCTCATTGCCAGAAGATCTGAAAGCGCGGAGTACCGTAATCGAGTAATCCTTTTCCACAAATTCAATAAGGTCTAGCAATTTTAAGTTGATAGATTGATCCCCTATATCTGCCAAAGTCTTAAAACATGTTTCCTCGTTCATCAGATCTACCTTTGAGTGGTAGGCATCTGAATCCAGATCTGCATTGATGATACCGCTTTCAATGATAGGGAAAAGCAAACCTTTCAAATTACGTCCAAGCAGTCCATCTAGGTATTCCAGCGCATTTAATTTAGATTCCCTTCTATTGCTTACAAGACCACGATAGGCGATAAATACATCTTCTGGTTCATAAAAAAGAGACAGCAAGTGAAAAATGCGTTTCAAACCTTCATCCATTGCTGCTTTGATTTGATTGATCAAATGAGTACGAGCCGTTTTCTCTGGGAGTGAGATAACCTTATTTGGATTCAAGGCAGAACGCTCTATAATTTTCAGAGAAAAATAATTGTTCAAAAGCAGCTTGTGAAGATTAACCTCTTTATTCACCGCCGTACGTAATATTCTAGACCGGATTTTATAAGGGCAACCACTCTCTCGCCATTCATAGAGCAATTGGCTAGAGCGTGTCCGTGCTTTAAAATTACCATTTAAACACATTCTAACGAGTGTTCTAAAAGATCTTTCCGTTTTAATGGACGCAACTATTTCAGGAATCAAAAGCTTGACTTGAATCGATTCGTTCTGATCCAAGTATTTCCTTTCCAGTCTCGGGATGATATGGTTACCATATTTAGCTATTGCTGTTGTTACGCTTTCGCGAAAGCTGAAATCATCAAGCTCCCTGAACAGAATAGGCAAGAAGCGATCTAGGGCTAGCGTTCCAGCCGCATTAATCGCAGCAGTTTTAAGCAGCGGATTCTGGTGGTTCAGATATCTCTCAATAATGCCGTGATATCGAGAATCCTTTACAAATCCCAAAGTCTCAATCAATCGTATGATCTCAGGAATTCTTAGGTCGCTGTCAGAGCTTTCCAGCTCATCGATATAAATATTGACTCTTAGCTCAAGATTATACTTTTCGGCAAGTTTAGGATTGTCTTTTGCGTTTCTGGCGAGGGCGAGAAGAGCAGCCGTGGCTGTAAAATCATCCTCGTCGTTGAGATAGTTCTCATAAAAGTGATAGGCTATACGATCTTGGGAGATGAGATAATCCATAACCGCAATTATTAGATCATTATCACGGTATTTCAACAAATCCTGAATTTCAGGAATAGGTCTATTAGTGAGGAATTCTATATGTTCGACGGCTTTTGCCTTGATTTTCAAATTGTCATGCATCAGCAAAGCTCTGACTGGATCAACTAGGCTGGAATGTGCAACTTCTGGAACACGCTCTAGCATATTTAGAATATCCTGATCTGAACCAGTTTCAAATATTAACCGCATGTTTTTTCTGATCTGAGCAGTGGATCGCTTTCTTTTATCCAAAGCCTCGCGACTCATAATACTTTCTCTGAAAGTTCCTAGATACGTATCCCTCACGCGATAGACGATGTATACCCAAGCTACCACGAGGAAAATAATGAGTGCGGTAATGGTCTCTGAGGGTAGTTGTAAACCTCTAATGATAAAAATGAGAAACAAGCCCGCCAGACCTGTTGCAAGACTGTCCACAACCACATCAATAAAGGTTTTAGTCTTGTTTTTAACATCGCTGGGAATGGGAAGGGCTAGAAGTTCTACGGAGCTTTTGTGCAACGATTGTTTCAGGCTTCCATCCAGACCTTTCAATATTATAACAATCCATAATTCAGGGAAGACCAATAAAAGTAGGCAACAAGCAATGACCCCTAGTGGCAAAACCACAAGACTGATTCCTATGTCTGTACGTTCCAAAATATGCCGAGTAACAAATAGCTGTATACCCAGAGAAACGATGTTAAATGTAGAAAACCAAAACCCAAAAAATGCCGCCAGATCCTTAGCATCAGGTATTTGTGTGGAGGCGATATTACTAAATTGATAATCGATCAATTTTGCTACCAGCACACCTAGCCCTATGGTTGCTGCGAGAAAGGAGAGGTGCCGCGATTTGAAAATGAGATTGATACTGGACTCTGTAGAAACGGTAGCGCGCTCTTTACGTTTGTACTTGCTCAGATTTTGTACCCGATCCTTCCAGATTTTTTTAAATATAAAAACGCAAGAAGCGATCATGATACCAGCCATAACAATCAGAACGCTGTTCCCTAAACTCTGCGCAAGCAATGAAGTGAGGTAGCCTCCCACAATACCGCCTAGAATTCCGCCTGATCCTATAAGACCAAAAAGCCTCTTGGCTTCACGTACATTAAAAACAACGTTTGCCAGCACCCAGAACTGACTCGTAGCCAGTAATGCAAACATTCCTACAAATATGTAGAATAGGTAAGCGACTAGTCCACTTACTAGACCTAGAGCCACCAGGCCACCCATTATTACAAATATTCCTGAGAAGGTATATAATGTAGTCCTTATGACATGTCGCAGGGCATAACGTTCAAGTGACTTGTTATAGATATAACTTAAAATGACCGCAACAACCGCAGTAATTATGAAAGCTTCAGCGAGAGCGTCAGCGCCCAGTTCAGATAAAAAAAGCGCATTGACTGTAGGTTTAACTATCAGTAATGCGCAAATGACCAGAAAGATGTAAAAGAACATCCATAGACTTATGGAAAGCTCTCCCTCTCTTACATCAAAAAACTTATGTACCTGCTGTGATAACTGTTTCATTTGAGTCTGGGGTCGGTGCCAAAATAGCACTTTGATCCAGAGCAAGTTCGGCAGGGCGTACTAAATTTCTTATAATCTTTTCGCCATTAGGGTGTTCTACCATCGCTACAAGAATATAGTGTTTGCTACGAGCTTCATCATAAACCATAACCGAGTCACAGTGCCAGTTTCTCCAAGAGCCACTTTTTCTAAAAAGCGTCGCCTCTGGGGCGATACGGTCCAGCGTATTTACAAACTTGTGATGTAAGCTAGGATCTTTAAGATATTTAAGCATCTGCTCACTACGCTTCTCGTTAATCAGCTGGCCAGTAGCTAGTTGATAGTATAATTTTGCGACAGAACTTGTGGTGGCAGCATGGCTTAAACCTTTAAGGGGTTCAGGATTACGCTTACCCTGAGCGGCATAGCGCTTACCTACCCATAAACCACCCACGCCATCTTTATCATAAAATGGATTTTCAGGATTGCACATTAAATCTTCAATGCGTTGAAAACCAACTCGGTCGATCATTCTAGTAGACGCAGCATTGTTTGATTTTGAGATCATGAGCCACATGTCTTTCTGAATTTCTTTGGTAAACGGTAGATCGCCTTCCTCAATAGCATCAAAAGCGGCATAGAGTACCGCAATCTTGGGCATGCTGGCCGCATACATCATATGATCGCCATTTATGGCTGCATAATGTATGTCGCTCATGTCGTTGAGGTCCACAAGACTTATAGACATTCTTTTCTGTTTGATAAGAGCGCTCCATCTAGGATTTGCCATGATCTGATCTTGTAAGGCGAGCTGAAGGGCGGGATTTTGATAAGTAACTACTTCTGCTGCAAGTTCTTCACCGCCATCATCATTGCTCGTCTCAAGGTTGAGGGGGGTAGTTTTTAAGTTCGCTTTCGCGAAAGCGGATTTCAAAGGCATGCAAGTCATAAAAACAGCAATGCAAAAAACAACAGATATGTATCGATTCATAAAATTTCTTAATTTATTCACAATAGTGCATAAACGATGCCAACATACGAAATTTAGTCGCTTATTCTCAAGCATATAACGTTAAAACTCTAGTCGTATTGTATAAGTATAAAATTACATTTTACCACCATTTTGACATCCTGCAGTCCAAAAATTTTACTGTTAATATTGCACTTAGATAAATTGAACTTTTGAGCGGAATTTACATCCACATACCTTTTTGCAAACAAGCTTGCCATTATTGCGATTTTCATTTCAGCACGAGTGATAAGTACAAATCACGTATGGTAGATGCCCTAGTTAAGGAACTGAAATTGCGCAAAGATGAGCAGCCAGGAACTGTTGAGACCATATATTTTGGTGGGGGAACACCCAGTGTGCTTACCGTGGAACAGGTCGAGAGAATCATCGCCGCGGTTTACGATAATTATCAAGTGGTCTTAAATCCTGAAATTACTCTAGAAGCAAATCCAGATGATTTGACACCTGAAAAAATTGAAAACCTCTCAAGATCCTCCATAAACCGATTGTCCATAGGCGTCCAGAGCTTTTATGAACGGGATCTCAAGCTCATGAACAGGGCGCATGACCAAAATGAGGCTAGAGAATGCATTGAACTCGCCAAAAAGTCTTTTGAAAATATTTCAATCGACCTCATTTATGGAATACCTGGTTTGAGCGATGAGGAGTGGCGAGAAAATATCCAAACAGCAATTGAATTAGGAGTTCCTCACATTTCCAGCTATGCATTAACGGTAGAGGATCATACTCCGTTAAAATCTTTTATCGAAAAAGGAATTATTCCTCAAGTTAAGGATGAGACAGCACAGCGTCATTTTGATATTTTGCTGGAAGTGATGGCTGATAAAGGCTTTACAAATTATGAATTTTCAAATTTTGGGAAGCCAGGATATTTTTCAAAAAACAACACTGCGTACTGGACCGGTAAAAGTTATTTGGGAATTGGTCCCAGCGCGCACAGTTTTGATGGAAAAAGAAGAGGCTGGAACATCAACAATAATGTCAAATACATGAAGGCCATTGAGGCTGATACTTTACCTATTGAGATAGAAGAACTTTCTACCGTAGATCGTTACAATGAATATATCATGACAGGCCTGCGTACGATTTATGGTGTTTCCCTAGATAGAATCGAGCAGGATTTTGGTTTAGAATTCAAGGAATATCTTTTGTCCCAAGCACAAAACTATTTGAAAGATCACTATCTATTTTTGGATGGCGATGTTTTACAAGTCACCCGCAAAGGGAAGTTTTTAAGTGACGGTATCGCAAGTGAGCTGTTTATGTTGAATTTGAGTTAGTACGCTTTCGCGAAAGCAGAAACCATCAAAATTGTTATATCAAAAAAGCAGCCCGAAGGCTGCTCTAATGTGATTTGATAAAAGGCTAATTCTATAAATCAAAACGTACTTGAAAGTACACGTATCGTGGTAGCACAAATGTGCTGGAAGTACTGGAAACAATCTGACCAAACGAGTTGTTTACTCGAGCATCACGATCCAGTATATTTCTTGCAATCAAAGAGTATTCCCATTTTGACTCAGGCTTCTGATATCTTAATGTGGCGTTCAAGAAATCAAATGTGTTTTCAACATCTCCTGTCGCTCTGAAAATGTTATAATCATAATCTGCCTGAAGGAACCATCTTTTACCTATCTGCCAGTCTGCATCTAAGTTGATTGTATTAGTAGTGGATTCATTGGTAAACTGACCGTTGTCGTTATCAGCAAATCCCAGTGTATATCGCACATTAAAGTTCACTCCTTTTTGAAAGTTAGATCTACCGAATATGGAATAGCTATGATTAAAATTCACAGATTCTTGATTGTCACCGTTGATAACGTTATTAAAGATGTTATAAGAAGCATTTGCAGACAAGCCAGTTTGAATTTTTTTGATCTCTCTGCTGTAAGTACCACCACCAGAAAGTGATTCATTTGCAAATACAGAATTGATACTTTGACTCACAGTATTAATGCCTCTCAGAATCGTATTGCTTTGAATAGCATCTCTAGTTTTAGTGTAAGTAACGTTAGCATTTACAAACTGGTAGTTGAACATGTTGAAGTCGTTGTAACGCAATCTAATACGGTCATTTATGACGCCCTCTAGTTGATTATTTCCAACTCTCAAACCGTTGAACCCTGAAAGTATTAAACCTTCAGCGTAGGAATCTGCATCATTAAATTGAACAGTTTGATTATAATCTAAGGTTAGAGACTGCGAGCTACGTAGGTCGTATCTGATATTTAGCTCTGGTAAGACGCGCTCTGTATTGATTTTATTCTCTGAACTGTTCTGAAAGTCCTTTGTCTGAAAGCTATGCGCAATAAGACCTGGTGTAAAAGTGAATTTTCCAGTAATAAACTTATATCTAAGACCTGCATACAAATCCCTGAAATCAAAATCAACATCGTTACCTACTGTATCGCTGTCTAGTGAATTAGTTGAGCCATCGTTTAGCGTTTGAAATATGCTGGTATTGAAATCCTGACTTGATATCGTTGTACCAGTAATGACGTTAAGATTGCTTTTTTTGTTAAGCACATACCAGTAGTCCAGTTTTGCATCAAACTTATTTGTGCGTACCAGTCTGTTTTGATTAAGGATATATGGGTCGGCTTCTTCTAGTCCTAGTTCATTAAAAGGGGCAGGATCGTCTATTCCCAATAAATCTCTTGAGGCATTGAAAAATGGATCTTCTTCTTGATTTAAAAATCGAGTTTCTAAGGAAAAGACATTCTTCTCACCTAGAGTGTAATATCCATTCAAAGATTGATCAAAGGTGTAAGGATTTTGATTACGCAATTCATCAACTTCTTCAGTTCCTCTCTGCGATTGAGAAATTCTTTGGGTCATAGATTCCTCATTCGTAATACTGAATTGCCCGTCGTAGTCCAGCGTGAGATTTTCGTTTGGCTTAAAGTCTGCGCCTAGCTTAAATAATGCAGAATTTACTTCCTCTTGTGTACTTTGAGTTCGCGTTTCTTCGAGTCCACTATCGATAAAAATGTTTTGATTGATGAAAGCGGCATCAGAATCTGTTCGGTTGAAAATACCAAACGTCTTAATATCCAAAGTTTTTGAAGCGTTCCATATACTGTTGACCGCAGCAAACTTGGTTTCTACATTTGTTGCATTACTTACCTGAATAGGGGAAAAAGCGCTGGCAGTACCTACATTGATTCCGCCTCCTGTATCTTGAGTATTTCCTCTTCTGAATCCAACAAATCTGAAATAGTCTCTGCTGGTAAAAGCAGGTTGTCCTAAATTATTTAGATCAGTCAGGATGTTAACTGAAAGTTTATCACTGTAATAAAAAGCTTTAGGCTGGATAAGGTAACGCTCGTCTAATCCTCCGTAACCTACCGCGGCAGTTCCATCACCAAACCAGAAATTTTCCTTTCCTTCTTTGAGTCTAATATTTATGGCAATACGGTCTTGATCATTACCTAGGCCTTTTAACTGACCTACGTCGTTGTAGTTTCTAAGTACTTCGACTTTATCAATGGCATTTGCGGGTATGTTTTTAGTGGCTAATCGAGTATCCCCTTCAAAGAAATCCTTCCCATTTACTTTAATCTTCTCCACGGCTTTACCTTCTACTTGTACATCACCATCCTCATTGACTTCTACACCAGGTAGTTTTTGGAGTACCTCGCCCAGTTTACGCTCCGTTCCATTAGTGAAGCTATCACTGTTGTAAACGATGGTATCTCCTTTAATGGAAACGGGCATTTCATAAACGATATTGACCGCATCGAGTTCATCAGGGCCCTCTAGCAGAACATAGTTGCGCTCTAGGTCAGTTTGAATATTTTTAATGGTGTCTTCAACTGCTTTAAGGCCTAAAAAGGAAACCTTCACTACGTAGGTACTGTCTTTTTTTAGGTCCAAAAGTTGGTATCGGCCTGCATCATTTGTGATACCAAATGCACCAAGATTCTTATCTTTTTGATAGGCAATTACGTTTGCCATCTGAAGTGGTTGCCCTAGGCTGTCCACAACAACACCCGTTATTTTGACGGATTGTGCTTTGAGAGTGCCCACAAGGCAAATCAAGGCAAGGAAAATGAGTAGAGTTTTTTTCATTTTGATTTTGGGATGTAAAAAATGCGAGAACCTTTGGTTAGGTAAACGTTCTCGCACAAATGTGTGTCTTTAAATTTATCTACGGCCGCGACCACGACCTCTCCATCGCTGGCTCATTTCTTCCATTTTTTTCTTGAACATGGAATTGTATTCTTCCTCGCTTACCACTTCACCTTTTTCGGCTGGATCTATTTCTTCCTGTTCTTCAGGATTGACAACGATCTTATTGCAGAGTAGCGTAGTTCTACCCGCATTTACTTCCAGAATGAGTCCTGGTAATCCTGAATATTCTCCCGGTCCATGCTGAACTGGTATTTGTGGTGTAAACCACGCCGTAACTTGAGTAGTAGGATCTTGTTTGAAGACCTCGTCCATTTTTCCTTCCGCCAGGGCAACGCTGTCTTTCTTTTTCTCTTCGTTATTATTAGGGCGGCGGCGTCTGAAAGAGGACCAGTCCAGCTCATCATTTTTCTTTGTTCCTAAAGCTTTGATCACTTGATACTGACCTATTTGCTTTGTCTCTCCAGTGATCTTCCATTCCATTTGCTGGATTGAGTCTTTTACAAGAAACATTTTTCCAAACATGTCTCTTTGCTCCACCCATTGTCCATCAGCTAGGTTTTTATACTTGTCACCGCCCATGGCAGTTCCCATCATGTTTCCCCAGCCTCTACCGCCACCGCCTGGTGCAGATAGCTCGCGCTCCTCTTTATAAATGCTCTCATTGCGATTGAATTTGAGTACGTAGGTTTTCTCACCAAATTTTTTCATGCGCTCCTCAATTTGTTTCCTGCGCTGTGGTGACATCTCACGACCTTCTGGTAACCAGCTAGTATCCATGGTGGTTTTTGACATATAGGTAGCCTCTCCATAAAATTCTTGAGCGACTCCACTCAAGCTCACGATCAAGGCAAAAATTGAAACTAGAAATCTCATAATTGATTTTCTTTAAAATATGATTTGCATATGCGCCTATGAGACTGTTTAAGCTGTAAATAGTTTCGTTAGTTAACTTTATTTTAACTTATCCGCCAAAGAATACTCCACCGCCTTTTTTGCTTTTGAACCGCTCCATCAGTTCTTTCTGCTTTTTGTCACGTAGCTCTCTGAATTCTTCTAAACCTATTTTCTTGCCTGATTTAGGTTCTTTCAATTCGAATTTTTCTGGATTGAGCTCGATCTTGCTGCATAGAATCACCGTGTTACCTTCATTAAGTTCTAAGATGAGACCTGGTAACCCGTGGTATTTTCCAGGACCATTGCTTACTGGAATCTGGGGTGTGAACCATGCTGTAGTTTCTTTTGCCTCTACCTCGATCATACTGAAGAGTCCATCGTTCTCTCCATTTTCTTCTTTTTTCTTGGCTTCTTCTTCCTTTTTCTTTTCCTCTGCGAGTTCTTCTTCGGTTTTAGGCTTAGGTTTGAGCACAGCTTTGATTGCCATATAATTTCCTATTTGCTTGGTCTCGCCAGTCACTTCCCAGTTGAATTCTTCCAGCTCATCAGTAATGAGAAATTCTTTGGTCATGATCTGGTCCTCGCGCTTAAAAACCCCTTCTTTTAGGTTTTTATAGGTAGTTCCATAGGTTCCACCACCGCCAGTTATCTGGATGGTTATTCCTGAACTGGGCTTTGGTTTTGCGAGCTCTTCCACTTTCTCATAAAGTGATTCGTCTTTGGTGAAGCTTAAGGTGAATTCTGCTTGTCCGGCACTTTCCAGCGCTTTTTTCATGGCGGCCTGCATCTCTGGACTCATTTTGGAATTGGCTTTGGCTTTTTCCTCGCTGTCACCATCTTTCTCTTTTTCTTTGAAGATCATTTTGCTTTGGTAAGTAGCAACTCCTTTGAAGTCTTGTTGTGCTTGTGCTGTTTCCGCTTTCGCGAAAGCGAGAACAAAACAAATCAAACTAAGTAGTAAATTATTCATGATGTTTGTTTTTTGATGATTCAAAGATGAGAGGATTCTGAATACAAACGAGTTAAGCAGGGTTAACATCTGTTAAGCCGTTTTTTACAATGCTGAAATAGGCGCACCTTTGAAATATGAGAGACCGTAAATACATGTACTTGCTTGTTTTGATCACGTTTGTGATTTTGACAACGTTATGCATACAACTTTACTGGAATTATAAAACTTATAGGGAATCTGAACAGCAACTGGTCACAGATGTCCAGTCTACACTAGATCAAAGCGTGGATCAGTACTTCACCAAAAAGGCAAAGGACAATACGCTTGGGATTTTTTTTGAGGGAAGTCTTAAGGAAGGAGCAATAGATGACGTCTTTGAACAAATCGATCTAGCAAATGAAGAAAACGGCGGTAAAGCTGCAACGCTGAAAGGTATAAGATTTGAAAGCAGACAAGGTCTGACCGTTTTAAAGGGAGCTGATATGGATTCTCTGAAAAAGTTTCAGGAACGGTTTAAACAAACAAGAGAAAATGAGCTTGAGAGTTTCGGTCTACCCATTATTAATGAAGACAGTTCTCAAGTAAAAAGGGATAGTTTTTTAGAAAGTTTCGGGTACACCAAAACCGATATAAACGAGGAAACAGGTGATACTATTGTTACCAGTTTTGTACCTGAGGTGACCAGTCAAGAGCAGACTGCCAGACTTCAAGAAGAGCTGACCAGCCTGACCAGTCGTATCGTGGTTAGCATGACCGACGATACCGTCGATCTAGCAGTTATTGATAGCATTTTTCACAGCAATTTGAAAAGTAAGAAAATTGATCTTGATTACACGCTGGTTGCTAATGATGAAAAAAGCGAAAACGATCTTAAAATAGACCCTCTAACCGAGCTTCCATTTAGTGCCAAAGCAAATAGCAGCCTCCTAAAGAAAAATCAAGAGGTCATTGTAAACTATGGAAATCTCACCATGCAGATTTTAAAACGAAATCTAACTGGGATTCTCTTGAGCTTTTTGCTGGTAGGGAGTGTTATTTTTTGTTTGTTTTATTTATTGGTTGTGATCAACAATCAGAAGGAGCTGAGCCGCATGAAAAATGATTTGATCTCAAACATCACTCATGAGTTCAAAACGCCTATAGCAACTGCTGGAGCTGCACTTGAGGGAGTGCAAAGTTTTACAGACAGTGGCGATGTGGAGAAAACAAATAGGTATCTCGCCATGGGGCGCGACCAGTTGACTAAACTCAACATCATGGTAGAAAAATTGCTTGAAACGGCAACGCTGGACAGTAAGGATCTTGCCCTGCAAAAAAGCCATACAGATCTTGAGGAGTTACTCACTTTGATCACGCACCGCTTTTCCAGCCAGACCACAAAAGAAATTACGTTCTCTAACCATCTTGTAAAAGAAGCCTCCATCATGGCCGATGCTTTTCATCTTGAAAACGCCATCAACAATCTGGTTGATAATGCGATTAAATATGGAGGTGACCGCATTACCATCACACTAGCCCAATCAGATGCTCAATTTTTGATCAACGTGACCGATAATGGATCTGGTCTCGACGCAAAACACGCTAAGCGTATCTTTGATAAATTCTACCGTGTAGGAAGCGGTAACCAGCATAATGTGAAAGGTTTTGGTATCGGATTATTCTATACTAAAGCCATTATTGAAAAACACAACGGGACCATAGAACTGGAGACTAAACCTAACACCAATTTCAAAATAACCTTGCCCTATGAATAATGAAGCAATAGACATTATCCTCGCAGAAGATGAACCGGCACTAGGTATGATCGTAAAAGAAAGCCTTGAAACCAGGGGTTTTAAAGTACGCTTGTGCAATGATGGGGCAAAGGCCTATAAAGCATTTGAAGAGAGCCAGCCGCATGCACTGGTACTGGATGTGATGATGCCAGAGCTGGACGGTTTTTCACTCGCTAAAAAGATCAGACTAGAAAATGAGCAGATCCCAATCATCTTCTTGACTGCAAAATCCCAAACCGAAGATGTTTTGGAAGGCTTTGATGTAGGTGGGAACGATTATCTCAAAAAGCCGTTTTCCATGGAAGAGTTGATCGTGCGCATCAAAAACCTACTCAACAGACAAGAAGTTCAAAAAACGGCTGCCATTTATGCGATAGGAGATTACAGCTTCAACTTTCCCAAACAACGACTAACTTACAAGGATGATGAAGAAGTAAAACTCACCCACCGTGAATCGCATTTGCTGTACCACCTCTTGCAAAAGAAAAACAAAGTACTCGATCGCAGCTTCGTCCTCAAAAAACTCTGGGGTAATGATGATTTCTTCTCTGGGCGCAGCATGGATGTTTTTGTTACGCGCCTTCGTAAAAAATTGGCCAAAGATGACCGCATCGAGATCATCAACGTGCGTGGGTATGGCTATAAATTAATGGTGCCTTAGAATTTGTTATAGCTAACTTGCCAACTATCCGTGTTGGTATGTCTCAATACGGAGTGGGGAAGCTTGATTCAACCCTGATCAAACCTCCGAGGTTTTGCCCTAAAGAGACTGCGAGCTTTACCGGTCAAGTCTGGTTCGTAACATTGAACCAAACCTCGGAGGTTTAACTGAAACTATTATTCCTCTCGGATTCTTTGGAAACATCCCAAGAAAAATACTTGGCATGTCCACTTACTTTAATTATTTCAATAATCATCTGATTTAATCGTTGTACTTTTCAGCGATGCGTTGGATTTCAGTTTTTCTCGTACTTACCTGCTTCTGCACCCGGGCTCAATCAAACTTTTTTGCCTTAAAGGCAGATGATTTCTACGGCGTGGATGATTTTGAAGCGCTTTATTACTCTGTGAACAACACATTGTATAAGCAGGTGGGCAAGCAGCGGTTGCAGTTCTACGACGTTCAGTTGGGCGATCTTACTACCGTGGATTTGATCAATCCTTTGAAGATCTTATTGTTTTATAAAGACACGCAAACCGTGGTGCTTCTGGACAATCGCATGAACGAGAACCAACGCATTGTCTTAAGTGATTTGGAACCCTACCGTTACATTGAGCACGTGCGGTTAGCGGGTGAGCGTCGGCTATGGTTGCATGACTTAGATCAGAACAGGTTGCAGCTCTTCAATTATGTGAACAACACGGTTGTCGTTTCTACGCCCACCATGAAGGTCACCGTGGACCGCTTGCATACAGACTATAATTTTTGCCATGTAAAATCGGCGGGTGCGGTGCATAGCTACAACAGTTACGGCAGCCGTACAGGAGTTCTTGCCATTGATCAATCAGATCATGTAGCTTATGATTTTGAGCAACTTATAGTCATTCATGAAGATGAGGTTATAGGTTATGTTTTTGGAAAGGATTTCCGCTTTCGCGAAAGCGGAACTAAAACAAGCCTCAACGATGCACAAGAGGTCAAATCCTTGTATCTAAAGGCTGGAAAACTTTATATTTGGGACGGTAAAAAAATCACGATTTACCCGCTTAATCCAGAGAAAGACTAGATATGCACGTTGCCATTGCAGGAAATATAGGGGCTGGCAAGACGACCCTCACAAAACTACTTGCCAAACACTACAAATGGAGTCCTCAATTTGAGGACGTGCTGGAAAATCCCTACCTCGAGGATTTTTACACAGACATGGAGCGCTGGTCTTTTAATCTACAAGTCTACTTTCTGAACAGCCGTTTCCGCCAGGTGCTTGAAATACGTGAGAGTGGCAAGAAGATCATTCAAGATCGCACGATCTATGAGGATGCCAATATTTTTGCGCCTAACCTACACGCGATGGGATTATTGTCTCAGCGCGATTTTGATAATTATAGTTCGCTTTTTGAACTCATGGAAAAACTCGTAGCAGCTCCAGATCTTTTGATCTACCTGCGCAGTTCCATCGCCAATCTTGTGAGCCAAATACACAAGCGCGGTCGTGATTATGAAAATACGATCAGCATCGACTACCTGAGTCGCCTTAATGAGCGTTATGAAGCCTGGATTCACGGGTACGATAAGGGGAATCTACTCATCATTGATGTGGACAACATCGACTTTGTGAACAACCCTGAAGACCTGGGTGGTATCATCAACAAGATCGATGCAGAGATGGGCGGGCTTTTTTCCTAGTCTATTCTGGAAAACAAATGGTCGCTGAGCGGAGCCGAAGCGCCGTTTGCTTGATTTGTTATTTCACCCGGGTGTCTGAGCGCAATCAAAGTCACCTCAAATATTCTTAGTATCCAACCTTTTTCCGCACGCGCTTAAGAACCTCATTTGCGATACCAGAAGCCTTTTCAGCGCCTCGAGCAAGTGCTTCATCGATCTCGTGCTTATTTTCCATAAAGTGGTTGTATTTGCTTCTGGCTTCTGAAAAACGTTCCACTATGGCTTCAAATAACGCTTGTTTTGCATGCCCGTATCCATAATTACCAGCAAGGTAATTGGATCGCATTTCATTCACTTTTTCAGCTGATGCAATGATCTTGTAGAGTGCAAAAACATTACAGGTGTCTGGATTTTTAGGCTCTTCAAGCGGCGTGCTGTCGGTCTCGATGGACATACATTGCCTGCGAAGTTTTCTATCGGTTTGGAAAATGTCGATGATATTTCCTTTGGACTTACTCATTTTGTCACCATCAGTACCTGGAATGAGCATGGTGTTTTTCTGAATTTCTGCTTGTGGTTCAACAAAAGTTTCTCCCATCTGGTGATTGAAGCGACCCGCAACATCTCTTGTAATTTCAATATGTTGAAGCTGATCCTTGCCGACCGGAACGACCTCTGCATCATACAAAAGAATATCTGCAGCCATGAGCATGGGATAGGTAAATAATCCCGCATTTACATCAGACAAACGATCGCTTTTATCCTTAAAACTATGTGCCAGCGTCAATCGCTGGTAAGGATAATAACAAGCTAGATACCAGTTCAATTCTGTCACTTGTGGCACATCACTTTGTCTGTAAAAAGTACTTTTTTCTACATCAAGGCCACAGGCAAGCCATGCCGCTGCAGTAGAATAGGTATTTTCTCTGAGCGTTTTCCCATCTTTTATCTGGGTAAGGGAATGCAAGTCTGCAATGAACAAAAAGGAGTCGTTTTCTGCTTTCTTAGACATTTCAATTGCCGGAATGATCGCACCTAATAAATTCCCTAGATGCGGTGTTCCTGTAGATTGTATCCCTGTGAGTATTCTTGCCATAGCTGTTTAGAATTGGTGCAAAAATAAGGTAGATGTAATGAAGATTTATGCTGGCTTAGTGCTAGTCAGGTATGACCAATTTTCACGTCTCAATCATCATGATGCTCCATCTCATTCCCAAAGGGTTTCCAAATGATACCAGCACTAAAAATAAAACCATCATTAGGTGCATAGAGCTCATTAAATTGAGGATTTGTTAATGTGCCTTCTACCACTGGTGAAAACCGATCTTGTCTGCGATCGGTAAAGTTTTCAAAGTTGATGTAAAGACCACCCCATTCAAAATTTCGCATGGCTAGAAAGCCTAGGGTTATAAAATCCTCAGATTCTGTTCCGTTAAAAAGCAACTGTTTTCCCCAGTAATAAGATTCAAATCCTAGACGCCACTCGGGAGTTTCATACATCACGATATTTCCAGCACTGTGTCTTGCCGTGAGCGGTATTTGAGGATTGCCATCTAAATAATTAAGCTGCGTATCGATAAAGGCATAATTCAAAAACCATTTAAAATCACCAAACTTGATCTTTACATTAGTTTCTGCTCCACGGCTCATGGTTAAATCTGGGGCGTTTCTGTATTCTAAAAACCCATTATCTGTGCTATTGAGTGTCAATCCGTTTTCGATAGCTGTTAAATAGAACAATTGATTGATGGAAAGCGTAGTTCTACCTCCTAGCGAAAATTTATAGTCAAAATCCAAATTGACTCCATAGCTTGTTTCAGCTTCCAACTGATTTTTATCAATACCTAATACGTTTTGAAAATTGACACGCTCAGCATCTTCAGTGAAAATATCAGGAATCTTATACCCTAATCCACCACCTAACCGACTAGTGAAAGCTCCATCGCTTTTGTAAAGTAGGGAAACTCTTGGAAGTGCAAAAACGCCCCAATCTACTGCGTAATCAGTTCTGAATCCCGTTTCAAGTATAAAATGCTCATTAAGATCATGCACATTATTTATAAACGCACCGATGGTGGTATCGTTTTGATCTCTAGGTGATTGTGTGTCTTGCTCGTCAAAGCTGCTCGTATAAAGATTAGTTCCAAAAACCCAGTCGGTGCGGTTTGTTGAAAGTGTGTAGCTCGCTTCGGTAAATGAATTAATCTGGGTTCCAGTAAATTGGTAATTTCTGGTATGAAGATCTCTATCAAAATGATTGATGCTGTTTTTAACTTCGAGCGATGAGCGGTCTGAAAATGATGTTCTGAAACTTGCTTGAGAACTCAATCTACGAGAGATGTTATGTTCTTTGTAGGTGTTAGCATCATTGTCGATAGCTTCTATACTTCCACCTAATCGATCATCAAAAGTTCCATTCAAACCTAACCAAAATGTAGTCCGATTTGATGGATAATAAAATAGGCGTGGGTTCACGGTAATCGTCTTAGTTTCTGGTAGGTTTGAAAAACCATTATCATCGGGATCATAGGCTTTCTGTAAGTTTCCAGATGCAAAAAGAGTCGTTCCCCAGCGATCATTACGTTTAGAGTAAAATGTATTTACTGTAGCTCCAGAAGCCTGTGTTCCCACCAGCATCAAATCAAGTTCTGCCTCTCTTTGTGGTCGTTTGGACTGCATATTTACAAGTCCCGCAATGGCCCCACCTCCATAAAGCGTGGAAGAGCTTCCTTTGATAATTTCAAATTGGGCAAGATCAAGAGGTGGTATTTGCATAATACTCAAACCTCCTGCAAAGCCTCCTTATAAGGGAAAACCATCTTTGAGCAACTGTGTGTAACGGCCATCAAGCCCCTGAATCCTTATAACTTGGTTGGCACTACTTTGAGAGGTTTGTTGCATTTGAATTCCTGTACTTTCCCTTAAAACCATAGAAATATTTGTGCTGTTCATCAATGCTTTTTCTATCAGTTCCTCACCACCTATGAACTCAACCCTAGTAGGAGTTCTCGCAAAAGTTCTAGTGCCTCGAGTGGACTGAATGACGATTTCGGACAGCGCATTTTCCTCAGGTTGGAGTAGAATTTCAATCCGATTTTTTTGTGAGAGATCTACATCGGTCATGTAGGTTTTATAACCTATGTAGCTTATTTGCAACTCAAATGTCTGTTTGTTTAGATTGCTAAAGGTAGCTTCACCAGAAACATTAGTTGTTGTTCCTGTTTCTAGTTCTGGAATATAAATACTCGCTCCTAGTATGGGTTGTTGATCAGTAGCGTCTTTAACGCTGATATATAAGTTGTTAGATTGATTTGAATCAGCTTGAGTATGAACTGGAGTTGCATTGATAAGTAAGTGAAACATGCATAAGCTGATCCATATGATTTTAGAATATCGCATAGATTGAGATGCCTGCAAAGGCATTTTTTTAATAAGAAATAAAAAATGAATGAATCTCTAGTTTAATTTGAAATAGCTAGAAATTGAGCAATCGGTTAATTTAACTATGCGAATTGGGGAGGTTGAAGAAGGCCAGAAATAAATTGGCTGGGTAAATCTATTTCGATGGCATCAGACCTTTCAAGCAAAAAGAATTCAATTATGGGGTTTGAAATCGTAGTTTCTGTTGTGCTGAAAGAAACAATTAGGCAACAACTACAAGCGCAGATAGAAGAGCAAGGATCGCCATTTTTGTTACTGTCATCATGATCTCCACAGTGTTCTATAACCACATCCTGGCCTGCAGATTCATCCTGACAGTAACTTAAACTTTGACCTAGTAGAAAAATAGATATGATAAATACTAGAAACTTCACGGTGCAAATATATCTAGATTGAGTTTAAACCTCTCTCGGAATAAACTCTAATTTGTGGAATTGATTAATAAAACTTTAAAGCTAAACCTCCCTACTATGCAAAATTCTCGTCAGTCCTATCGCTAGATCGCTTAGTACTACTTTCCCGCTAGCATTGCGGTCTATGTGATAAATAGCAGTATTGATTTGCTCATATACTTCTACCGCTCTGTTTCCAGATACAAAAGGTGCAAATTTGGCAAGCTCAAAATTATTTCCAGGTTTTAAATAAACCGCTTCATGAGCTTTATAATTCAGCAACATTGCCTGGCGGAAGAACTCTAAACAATAATTCAAAAAACGTTTTTGTGTTTCTCGGTTAAGGCTGGCGATGTCATTTGCCCAGTTGAGTAACTCGGTTATGGCGCTCGGTTTTTTCTTAGCTTGAAACGCTGTACGCACCCATGTGATGAACCACTTTTCAAATTCAAGATCCTCACTGCTTTGCTCATGTAGTTGGAGGGCTTTTTGAAAGTCGCCATTACTTTGACGCGCTACCGTTTGAGCACTTGAAGCACTCATGCCTAGACGCTCTACCAGTCCATTTGCAATGTCTGCCGTACTTAATTTGGGAACATGAAGAATCTGGCAACGGGATTTAATGGTATTCAATATGCGCTCCTCGTCTTCTGCTAGCAAAAGGATAATAGTACCGGTAGGCGGCTCTTCAATGATTTTGAGTAATTTATTGGCAGCCTCTGTATTCATTTTATCGGCGCCCCAAACGATGAGGATTTTATTCCCGCCTTCATAAGATTTGAGGCTCAATTTTTTCATGATCGCCTGCGCTTCTACAACTCTTATTTCAGCATTTTTTTTCTCAATCCCACTTTTTTCATACCAGTCTTGAAGTGCACCGTAAGGTGACTCGGTTAAGAACTCGCGCCATTCTGCGATGAACTGATCAGAAGTAGGTTTTGAACCTGAAGCAGGAGTAGATGCCACGGGAAATGAAAAATGCAGATCTGGATGCATGATGCGATCCATTTGCACATCGCAGTTTTCATTGCCTTGAGAACAAAGCACGTTGCGCGCATAAGCTATAGCGAGTGGTAAGACTCCACTACCGGTGCGTCCTACAAAAAGCTGGGCGTGGGCAATACGATCATTCTCGACCGTGGTCTGCAAGTGCTTTTTGACATAATCGAGACCTATGATCTGGGAGTAGCGCATGCTGCAAATATAAGAACCCATATAAGCTTTATATTTGCTTGAAAACACGATAACCAATAAAAATGACGCTAGAAAATATAAATTTTGAAGGTAAAAAAGCTTTGATAAGAGTTGACTTCAACGTGCCGTTAAATGAACAGCAAGAAGTGACTGATATCACGCGTATCAAAGCTGCAAAAGATACCATTATTCACGTTTTGGAGCATGGTGGAGCTGTCATCTTAATGTCACACTTGGGAAGACCTGAAAATAAAGAGCAAGAGTTTTCCCTTCAGCATGTGGTGTCTACCGCAAGTGATATTCTAGGTGTTGAGGTCAAGTTTTGTTCTGAATGTACGGGTGAAATAGCGCAACAGGCCGCTGATAACCTTCAGCCGGGTGAGGTTCTTTTATTAGAGAATCTGCGTTACCATAGTGAGGAGACTGCTGGTGACCACGCTTTCGCGAAAGCGTTATCTCAACTAGGCGACGTGTACATCAACGACGCATTTGGGACCGCACATAGGGCTCACGCCAGCACGGCGATCATCGCAGAATACTTCGAGCAGAAATGTTTTGGGAAGCTCATGGAAAAGGAAATCAGCAGCCTTGAAAAAGTCATGGAAACTCCCGAGCGACCACTCGTAGCGATATTGGGTGGTGCAAAAGTGTCTTCAAAAATTACCGTGATCGAGAATATTCTTGAAAAGGTAGATGATTTGATCATTGCCGGCGGTATGGCCTACACGTTCATCAAGGCGCTAGGAGGCCAGGTGGGTGATTCCTTAGTAGAAGATGACAAACAAGATCTGGCACTAGAAATTCTAGAAAAGGCAAAAGAGACCAATACCGCAATCCACCTGCCAGTAGATGTCGTAACGGCAAACGCGTTTTCAGAACAGGCAACGATTGACAAAGCACCGATAAACAATATTCCTGAAGGCTGGATGGGACTGGATATAGGCGAGAAGTCGCGAGACAATTTTGACCGTGTTCTGCTCGGTGCAAAAACGATATTATGGAATGGTCCTGCGGGAGTATTTGAAATGGAAAAATTTGCTGAGGGTACTAAGGCCTTGGGTCGTTCCGTTGCAAAGGCTACTGAAAATGGAGCTTTTTCCCTAGTGGGAGGTGGTGATTCTGTTGCGGCGGTGAAGCAATTTGGTTTTGACGATCAAGTAAGCTACGTGTCAACCGGTGGCGGTGCCATGCTGGAAATGCTGGAAGGAAAGACGCTGCCAGGGATTGCTGCGATTAAAGGCGAGTAATATTATTGCAGCAAGAGATAGTGAAATTGGTTCAAATATTGTAGCCACTTAAAACTTATAAATCGATACAGAAAAAACAAGATTTGAAAATAAAGAAATGGATTCCAGCCGCACTTGCTCTTTGGGCTAGTGCGGTTGTTTTTTCACAAGTACAACAAGATACGGTTCAGGTTGAGCAGCAAGAGAATACTGTTCTCGATATCACGACAGATTCTCAGGGTGGAGAACTTCCCGTTCTCAAAACAGAAATAGACTCACTTGTGGTGGATAGTCTCTCGTGGAAACGCTTCACCTATCCCGAGGTAGATGCTTATGAGGAAAATTTTCTCACGGAGCTTTACAACAATGATCTGTACGACTATATGCACGACGAAATCGTG
The DNA here is from genome assembly GCF_002117125.1 of Nonlabens spongiae. Lineage (NCBI taxonomy): Bacteria > Pseudomonadati > Bacteroidota > Flavobacteriia > Flavobacteriales > Flavobacteriaceae > Nonlabens > Nonlabens spongiae. The sequence continues at coordinate 2,198,314 of NZ_CP019344.1, read as the reverse complement.
CAGATGGATTATAGCGAGATAGTTACTCAAAAACTGCCTACCGATACGCTCAAAGCAAGATTGAAACAAATTAATGCAGAAACGCCTTTCCAAATCGATTACAATCCTATTCTGGAGAAGCTGATCAATAAAAAACTGGGCTATCAGCGAGTTTATCTGGAGCGATTGATGACGCTGAGCGACTACTACTTTCCCATGTTTGAGGAATATCTGGATAAGTATGACATACCCCTTGAGATGAAATACCTTGCGGTGGTAGAAAGTGCCTTGGATCCACGTATTAAAAGCAGGGTAGGTGCCACCGGCCTCTGGCAATTTATGTTTACCACGGGTCGCAATTATGGGCTGGAGGTCAACAGCTATGTTGACGAGCGCATGGATCCCCTCAAAGCGACAGAGGCCGCCTGTAAATATTTACGCAGTCTGTATAACATCTACGGCGACTGGGATCTTGCTCTTGCTGCCTACAACTCAGGGCCGGGAAATGTGAACAAAGCTATACGTCGCAGCGGCGGTTATAAGAATTACTGGAATTTGCGGCCTTATTTGCCGCGTGAAACAGCGGGCTACGTACCTGCATTCCAGTCGATCATGTATCTTTTTAAATATGCTAAGGAACACGGTTTCCAGCCTGCGCGTCCCACGGTTAAAAGTATTGCAACAGATACCATACGCGTGAAGCAAATGATTACCTTGGAGCATGTTGCCCAGTTTACTGATGAGGATCTGGAAGTCATCCAGTTCCACAATCCCAGCTACAAATTGGACATCATTCCGGTGATCAAGGGTAAAAACTATAATTTACGATTGCCGTTGTATGCTGCCGGCCGATTTGTAAGCAATGAGGATAGTGTTTACGCTTTCGCGAAAGCGCAATTTGAAAAAAGGGAAAAACCACTACCAGAGCTACTCAAAGCGCCAGACCGCGTGCGCTACACCGTGCGGAAGGGTGATTACCTGGGCAAAATAGCCCGAAAGTACGGAGTGCGCGTGAGTCAGATCAAGCGATGGAATGGGTTGCGCAGCAATAATTTGAGAATAGGTCAGCGGTTATACATTCATCCCAGAAAGCCCGTGGCAACTCAAACCATCAAAAAATCTGATGATGCCACGTCGCATACCGTAAAAACAGGAGATAGCCTCTGGAAGATCTCACAAGCTTATGGCACAAGTATTGCGAACTTGAAGAAATTGAATCCGCAAAAATCAAAAGACCTACAGCCCGGCATGGTGCTGAAACTGAAATAACCTGATCATGAAGAAATTACTACTGCTGCTCCCCTTATTTGTTCTAATGATAAGTTGTGATGACAAACCTGTTGTTTTAAAAGATAGTGCCGGTCGTCTCAATGATGTTCTAGTTGTGGCCACAAATAAAGATTGGGAAGGAGTCGTAGGAGATAGTATAAGGAATGTATTAGCACGTCCTATAGACGGTATCGTGCGCGAGGAACCACTTTTCACGCTGAATCACATAAAACCAAAAGCCTTTGACGGTCTGCTTCTAAAAAACCGCAATTATTTGATCATAGAGCAGTCAGACAGTGCTGGAGTTTCTGTGAAGAAGGACAAATATGCCAATCCCCAAATAGGTATTGTAATCAAAGGTTCAAATAGTCAAGAAATCGCTCGGGTGATTTCAGAGAATGGAGATAACATCGTGGACGTTTATTCAAGAGGCGAGGTAGCCTGGAAAAACTACCTTATGAATAAAACAAAGCTGAACACGGATCGAATCAAGGAGCGTTTTGGTATTGATATTACGGTACCGCGCACGTATAGATATGCCGCTCAAGATGACCCTGATTTCTTTTGGTTGAGAAAGAGTATTGAAGCCGGGACTATGGACATCATGATCTATGAGGTGGACTATGCTGAGGTGAAACGAGACAGTAATACGATAAGAGATATTATTAAAGTACGTGATCGAGTAGGTGGCGAAAAAATTCCCGTAGATGAGGGCGGCTTGTTCAAAACCGAAGCGAATTTTACTCCATTACTCAACGAGACTCAGATCGATGGCAGATTTGCCTTTGAGACCCGAGGAAATTGGGAGGTCGTAAATATGTTTATGGCTGGACCTTTTATCAATTACACGGTCTATAACAAAGACAGAAACAACTGGCTTATTCTGGAAGGTTACGTAAGTGCGCCTAACAGTATTCAAAGAAATTATCTTTTTGAACTGGAAGCGATATTGAGAAGTGCGCGATTTGGAGGAGAAGTTTCAAAAGAATAAGCTTTGAACACCCCTGCTCCTGCGGACATTCCCCTCGAGGGAAAACTTAATGAAGCTAACAACTAGAATTGAAAGTCGTAAGACAGGTAAACAAAAAAGGTGCTGAAATTTCAGCACCTTTTTTGTTTTGTAAAAAGAGGATTTTACTCCTCGACTTTTTTATTTGATTTATCGCTATCTTCTTTAGTAGCGTCTTTAAATTCTTTGATACCGCCACCTAGACCACGCATCAATTCTGGGATTTTCTTACCTCCAAAAAGTAAAAGTACCACCACCACAATAAGGATAATGCTCCAGACTCCAGGTACAGCTAAGATATAATTTGCGTACATAACAATCGCTTTTATTGAGTGGCAAAGATACGATAAGCTTATAAGTGGCAAGAATTAAGTGCGTTAATGTTTGCTTGCTGTTGAACTTAGTCTTTGTTTACTGTCATGCCGTACTTTTCAGCATACCGCATGAAAAGATCTTCCTCACCGCTATCAATAAGTAAACTGTATATAGCGTTGAGTTCTGTTCCGGCGTCTTTCACGTAAGGTGAACCAGTATCCTGATATTTGATATACGCTTGAATCATATTATCTAAGGCCATATCATAATCTTTCAAAATTTTACCGCACTGACCTAATCCATAATAACCTTCTGGATCATCAGGATAAAATCTAATCAGTTCTCTATAATAGTCTGCTGCTTTTTCCCACTCATCAAGCATCCTATATGCGATGGGAAGGTTTTGAAGAGGCATTTTTCCTCTAGGATCGATCTTCAAGGATTTTTTATAAGCTTTTACAGACTCTTTGTAATTCCCAAGCTGGCGATGACTTATACCTACCATATCCCAAGCAAATGCAAACTTTTTATCTTCTTTGACCGCTTTTTTATAATGTTCAAGAGCCTTCTCAAAATTTCCTTTTTGATAATATTCTAAACCTTTATTATAAGCTTTCAATGCTTTTTTATCCTTACTTACTGAGTTTTCACTGCTTATTTCTGCTGTGTCATTCAACAGACTGTTCATCGCTCCGCAATCATTGATGAGTTGACGTTCTAACTCATCGTAGCCTTTTGATGCATCGATGATAAGTTTTTCGCTTAGAGAATCATCACTTACGATGAGGGTATCGATATCCTTTTCCGATTTTTCATAAGACTTAAGAGTGTCTGAAACTTTCTTCATTATTTCGGCAAGCCCTTCAGACATTTGCTTTTGAGTTATAGCTTCTCTTATACAATCTCCTACGCTCTCAAATTGCTTTTCTCTTTCTTCAGAGCGATCAATCTTTGATATACATTCACAAGAGATATCAAATTTTGATCGTTTTGGGATGCTGTCATTTTCGATAATTTGAGCGTTTGAAAAAGAACTCAAAACAATCGAAATAATCAATAGGTATTTACTCATAATCATTATATTATTTTACTCCCGTACTCCCAAAACCGCCTTCTCCGCGGTCCGTTGTGTTTAATTCATTTACTTTATGCCACTTGATACGCTCATGTTTTGCGATGACAATCTGAGCGATGCGATCTCCATTTTGAATAGTAAATGGCTCTTTCGATAAATTGACTAAAATCACACCTATTTCTCCACGATAATCTGCATCGATGGTTCCAGGTGCATTCAAAACAGTAATACCAGATTTTGCAGCCAAACCGCTACGCGGACGTACTTGAGCTTCCAGTCCCACCGGCAGTTCCATAAACAGTCCTGTTTTTACAATGGCACGCTCAAGAGGTTCTAATATAACGTCTTCTTCGAGATGCGCTCTCAGATCCATTCCAGCGCTTGCCTCTGTTTCATAATGTGGTAGGGCGTGATCTGATTTATTGATAATTTTTACGTTCATTAGCTTCGTTTTTTGATTAGGGAATATATAGATCCACGCTCAACATACAACACAATGCCTGCAAGGAGCAATAGCATGGCTGAGCCTATCCCATAGGTTTCCAAGGTTTCCACGCCGTATTCAGCTCTGATATAATAGAAGAAAAAGATCGTCGCACCGATTCCAAGTAGGAGAAACCCAACTAGTTTCCCCACTTCATACGGTATGGGAAAGTGTTTGCGGCTCCATAAATAGGATATTAACATCATCAAGCCGTAAGCGGCACAGGTTGCTGCTGCACTTATGTAATAGCCGTATTTGGGTATGAAAATGATGTTCAGAGTGATAGTCAGCACCGCGGCAATAGAAGAAATGATCGCGCCGTAATAAGTCTTGTCGTTGATTTTATACCAAACACTCAAAGTTTGATACACCCCAGAAAATAGGTAGGCAATCAAGATAACAGGTACAATATCCATGGCGGTAATAAAACCATCATCCACCAGAAGTGGTCGGATCAGATCTACGAGCAACACATAGGCAAACAATGCGATGACTCCAAGAGCGACATAGGCTTTAGTAATTAACGCATATTGTGCAGGAGCATTTTTATCCCCAGACTGGCTAAAAAAGAAAGGCTCGACTCCCAATCTGAAAGCTTGGGCAAATAGCGTCATTCCCACCGCCAGCCGGTATCCAGCGGTATAGATCCCCACGGTAGCCTCAGCATCTGCTTCGCTCATAGGAAGGAATTTTTGGAGCAGGATTTTATCTACCGTTTCATTGACCGCAAAGGCTAATCCTGCTATCAAAATAGGCCAGCCGTAAGACAACATTCTCTTCCACAACACACGATCAAAGGCCCAAGAACTGAAATAAACACCACAAATAAGTATGAAGGTGATCAAATTAGCAGCGAGAAATGCGATAAAAAACAATTCTATGCGATCTTCGGGCAGGTATTGCGCAACACTTGGAAAGCTGGGCAAAGCGGTAAAAAATAAAACCGTCGTACCTACTGATAGCACCACGTTCAGCATCTTGATCAGGGCATATTTTCTTGGCTTTTGATCTGCTCGCATCTTGGCAAATGGAATTACCATTAAGGTGTCCAAGGCAATCACCGGAATCACCCATTTTAAATATCGGGCGTCGATTTCCGTGCTTCCAGAGATAGGCTCAAGAAATAAATAAGCCAGCACAACAAACAAAACCGTGGTCCCAAACAGCGAAACCATTGCGGTAGAAGTTGTTTTCTCTCGATATCGTTCATCGTTCTGAAACCTGAAAAACGCCGTTTCCATACCGTAGGTCAGAATCACATTGGCAAAAATGATATAAGAAAAGATGATGGAAACCTCGCCAAACTCAATTTCTCCAGGAAGGTATTTGGTCAATAGTTTAGTGAGCAACACCGTCAGCAACTTAGGCAGTACGGTTGCAAGACCATAAATAAACGTGTGCTGAAAAAGTCTTTTGATGGATCCCAAACAACGGTAGATTGATTTTCAAAAATACAATAAAGTAGGAGCTAAGGGCTACGGCTATTTACCTAGATATTCATGTTTTGATTTGCTTCTCAGTGCTAGAAGTTTTGAATAAGTCTTTAAATTATTACGCTTTCGCAAAAGCGTACCACATAAGATTTCTCTTCAAATATTATAGCTCTATCGATATAGCAAGCTATCTTATCAATGTTTTGCCAATAGTTTTTAAGACTTTTTTTACCGTTCTACCTTTGCAAAAATTTTCAACCTGATGGAGACTAAAACGCCAAAACAATCTTTCACAACGGTAACAGACATGGTGCTGCCTAGTGAGACTAACCCATTGAATAATCTTTTTGGGGGAGAATTGCTTGCTCGTATGGATCGTGCCGCTAGTATCGCCGCGAGAAGACACTGTAGAAGAATTGTGGTAACGGCATCAGTAAATCACGTGGCATTTAATAGGATGGTGCCGCTGGGAAGTGTTGTAACGATTGAGGCTCAAGTAACACGCGCCTTTAAAACCTCTATGGAAGTTCACATGGACGTATGGACAGAAGATCGTGAGAGTGGCGAGCGCACTAAAGCAAATGAGGCAATCTACAGTTTTGTCGCAGTTGATGATACGGGACAGCCCGTACAGGTTCCTGCGATCCATCCAGAATCTGAAGAAGAGAAAAATAGATATGACGGCGCGCTGCGCAGAAAGCAATTGAGTCTGGTACTTGCAGGAAAAATGAAGGCTTCAGAAGCTACAGAGTTAAGGGCTTTGTTTGAGGATTAGTCATAATGAAATCTACACTTTGCAATTAGCAACTCATTCTCCGTAACTTGATAAATGAGTCTGTGTTCTTGATCTATTCTTCTGGACCAGAATCCGCTATATTTATGTTTTAAAGGTTCGGGCTTTCCTATACCTGTGAATGATTCACGCTTTATGGCTCGGATCAGATCATTGATTTTCTTGAGTCGCTTTTTATCTGTCTTCAACCAATAGAGGTAATCCTCCCAAGCTAATTCACTGAAAATTAACCTCATTTTACTCCTCAATCAGGTTTTTCTCAACTACTTTCCCTTCTCTCAATTGCTGGATCGACTGATCAAGACGTTTTTCATTAGTTCTAGATGATAATTCGTGATTTGTAGCCATCAAAGAATTGTATTCATCAAGAGACATCACGACAATTCCCTTGTCTTTTCCGCGATTTATAATCAAGGTTTCAAAATTTGAAACTACTCGATCTAAATATGACTTCAGGTCTTTTCTAAAATCTGAAATGGAAGCGATCAGCATAACGAATGTTTAATACGTACAAATATATGTACAAAAAATTGTACAGATTTGTTAATTACCCTTTCAAAATCCATCGTGCTGGATCCAGCGTCTGGCTTTCTTCTAGTAAAACAAACTGGAGTTCAGTCACGCCAGAGCGATCGGTAAAGACTTCTCCTAGTGTGTCGCTGGTGGACACTTTATCACCTTTACTCACCGTGGCTGATTTCAGGTTATTGTAGATGCTGGTGTAGTTACCGTGTCGCACATGAATGGAAAGGATTCCATATTTGTTTCTCAATACATGAACCACCTCGCCATCAAAAACGGCACGCACTTTTGCGCCTTCAGGAGTTTGAAACCTCAAGCCGTTGGATTTGATTTTAACCTGAGGGACGATAGGGCTGGGCTGCGTTCCATAGCGCATGCTTATAAAACCTCGCTCCACAGGCCAAGGGAGTTTACCGCGATTCCCTTTAAAGTTTGCCGCAAGTGCTTTTGCTTCAGGTGAGAGGAAGAATTTTGTCGCTTTTGCGGTGGTCGTGGATTTTCCTTTATTAGACCTCGCGATATCGGCTTCAATCAGCTTTTTGATTTCTCGGTCTATATCAGCGCGTTCTTTTGCTTTTTTCTCAATGCTGGCTACATAATTGGACTCGTTCTCACGCACTTGAGCAAGTAATGCTTCTTGTTCTTTCTTGTCCTCTTTGAGCTCTTCCCTTTGCTTTTTATTGGCAGCAAGAATCGTTTCTTTTTCTTTGCGCTCCTCGTCTAGCTGCTTGTTTTTCTCAACCAGCAAGTCAGATTTTTCCTTGATTTCAGTTGCTTGCTTCTTACGATAATCTGCATAAGACTTGAGATACTGAATGCGCTTGTAGGCTTGGAGAAAGTTTTCTGAACTCAGCAGGAACATAAGCCGGCTGCGCTCATTGTTGCGTTTATAGGACTTAACCACCATCTCAGCATAATCAGCCTTGAGTTCCTTGACCTCTTCGTCTAGTTTTTTGATCTGCGCTTTGTTCTCATTAATACTGCGCGTGATTAGATTAGCCTGCTTGTTAGTGATATTGATGATTTCTTGAGTGCTGGCGATCTTTTTCTTCGTGGTTTCCACACGCAACTGCATCGTGGCTTCCTCTTTTTTTACGGTTTTCAGCAGTTGTGAGAATTGATTGATTTCGGACTGTATTTCAGCTTTTCTTTTCTCGAGGCTTGCTCGGGTCTGCGCTTTCGCGAAAGCGGAAACCATCAAAATCAGTCCGATAAACAACGCAGCTTTTTTCATCTACAACTCAATTTTTGTATAACCATCTGGGATCTCAAATGGGAAGCTCAAATCCTCATCCAGCTCCACACGATTGAAATCCAGATTTACCTTTGAAAACCGCTGGTTGCGCTTTGCATCAATATTGATCACCTGCGGAATGGTAATCTTGCCCACCTCTTGATATTCAGGATATTTAATCATCAAGAAACTGTTTTCTTGAGGCTTTGAAATCGCTTGCTGGGAGAGTTTGAAATCGCTGGGGCGTATCCTGAACAACTTGCTGAAAGCACCGTCAGCTCTGAAGACGTAGCTATTTTCCGCAATGCTGTAATCGTAATTCAAAAGGGGTTCTACCGCCTGACCCATGAGCACTTTTTCTAGTTGTTCAAAATCAAGTTCCTCTCCTAAAAAATCGCTGATCAGCCTAAAATCTCCATCAAAGTAACGCTTGTTGAGCTTTTCATAGAACTGAACACGGTCTGGAGTGATATGAACCTTTGCAAGTGTAAAACCCAGTAAACTTGCACTCATCCAGATGTGTTTACCTTTTTCCATACGCAAGCTCATGGTGATGGAGCGTGACTGCTTATCGTCCTGATAATCGACTCCCACTCGTGCTTTGAGGGTTTTAAAATCGGCAAAACTGGCCTCGTGTGATTTTACCACGCGCGCTTTTTTTGCGGCCTCGTTTGCTTTATTTGAGGGTTTGAGATTTGGGTTACAACTCGCAATGAGAAGTCCAAAAAATAAGAATATAAAAAATCGCTTCAAGTTCATGTTTTGCTGAGTGCCTCTGCTTTAGAACGCATTTCTGCGGCTTTAGTTGTGTTGCCCTTTTTCTCGTAGGCTCTGGCGAGTTGCTGGTAGATATCTTGCTCCATTTTAGGCTCGTCTATGAGGTAGCTCAAGCCCATTTCCAATTGCATGATCGCGTCATCATAATTCTCAAGATGATTTTGTGCAATCGCATTGAGCAGATAAAGTAAAGGTTGAGCAGGATAAAGCTCCAGAGCGCTGGAAGTAAGGTTTTCTACACGATCATAATCCTTTAAATCTATGGATAACAAGGCGACGTTCTTGATCAGGTCGTAATCGTCAGGATTAGTTTCTAATCCTTTTTCGTAAAAGGCGATAGCGTTGCTGGGATCTTTGCGTTTTAAGTAATAATCTCCCAAAACCTTCATAGCCTGTGTGTCATCCACCTCGGCAGAAAAATTAGTGATTGCTTTTTCAAGCAGTGAGCTGTCTGTCGCGTCCACGTTTTCAACTTGGATGAAGTCGTTGAGCACCTTGATTTTTGTCTCTAGATCAAACTCGTCTGACTCAAATATGCGTTGCATGCTCTCCATGCCATTTTCAACCATTCCCTGGTCAAAATAAATTTTATAGAGCGCCAGTTGTGCCTTGTCGCTTTGCGGTAGATTTTCTTCCATTTGCGCAGCGATTTGCAACATTTTGTCGCTTTCATTCTGCTTCCCGTAGAGATAGATCAGCTTTATATAAGCCTCTTCGTTTTCTGGTTGTTGCTCGATTTGATCAAGAAGCGCCTGCTCATCCAGAATAGGTTCTTTGCCGGGAAATTGGGATCGCAGCTGGCGTTTAAGTAAATTCCTATTTGCACTTTCTCCTATGCGTTTATCCAAACCTTCCAGTACCTCCAGTGCCTTGTCAGGCTGGCCGGTTTTAATGTATTGCAAGGGTAGGAGTTCTTCATAATTCTCGTTGATCGCGACGAGTTTTTTGAGCGTTTCCAGCGCCTTATCCTGATCGTTGTTTTCTTGATAGACCTCAAGCAAGGTGTCGAGCAGCCACTCGTTTTCTCCTTTGCTGTCTATGGCACGTAGAAGGTAATCTTCCGCTTTCGCGAAAGCGTTATTACTCAAATGATTCTTACCCAATTCAAACAAAACCGCAGCATTTGACGGCTGCAACTCCAGGCAGCGCTCAAGTAGGGTGATGGCACGATCGTGGTTTTGCTTGCCTTTCTCAGCCAATGCATTGAAGAAAGTCTCCTTAAACTCGTCGTTTACATTACCCAAATCATCCACATTAACCTCCTGCTCAGCGACCTCTTCTTGCGCAAAAAGGGGTGCGGTAAGCAGTAGCGAGGAAAGTAGGATGAGGTTTTTGATCATAGCAGATTAATGGATAAAGATAACATTCTTGTTTTCAAGATTAGTTAACGATTTTAAAGGTTCAAAATCAATGCCGTTATAAAGCCTACATCAATGTAACCAGTTAATTACAAAGATTTGACAAATTATCACTGTCTTTAGTCCTAAGTCATCAAGCGCAGCGGTCTTTAGTCAAATCTTCACAGTAAAAATTCTTATTCCATCGTGGTATAATCACCTATGCTGATTTTGGAAAAATTACCATCATATTTCACGTGATTACCGATCATTGCCTCGTCAAGTTTGGCATTTTTAACTGTAGAGTGGTTTTGAATGAGTGAGTTGCTGATGGAGCAGTTCTCGATAAGACTTCCCGCACCTATAGAGACGTGAGGACCTACCGTACTGTTTTTGATGACAGCGCTGGAATCAATCACGCAAGGTTGGATAATCGTAGAATTATCAATTTCTGGACTGGTTTCTAGCTCATCACTTTTATCCTTGACCATGAAATCCAAAATGCGCTGGTTGGTCTCAATTGCAACTTGCTTGTTTCCACAATCCATCCACTCATCTACGGTTCCGGTTTTGAAAATGTTACCGTTTGCCATCATGCGTTTGATACCGTCGTTGATCTGATATTCACCGCCGTTAATGATGTCATTATCGATTACATACTGCAATTCTTTTTTAAGATCGCCTATTTCTTTAAAATAATAGATTCCAATAACGGCCTGATCACTCACAAAAGTTTGCGGTTTCTCGACCAATTCTACGATCTCTTCTTTCTCGTTCAGTTTTACCACACCGTAAGCCTCAGGACGATCTACTTGTTTCGTCCAGATCACGGCATCTGCGGCTGGATCAAGTTGAAAATCGGCTCTGATTAGGGTGTCAGCATAAGCTACTACCGCTTTTCCAGAGAGTGATGGCTCTGCACACATGATCGCATGTCCCGTCCCCAGCGGATTCAGCTGGCGGTAGATGCTGGCTTTAGCACCTAAATCTTCCGCAAGTTCCGTGAGACTTTCTACTACATCATCACCAAAAAACGCTGGATCTCCTAATATGAAAGCAATTTCTTCCACCGGTTCATCGAGTATTGCAGCGATATCAGTCACTAATCTGTGAACGATAGGCTTATTTGCAATTGGAATAAGTGGTTTAGGAACGGTAAGTGAGTGTGGTCTCAATCGAGAGCCACGACCAGCCATGGGAACTATAATTTTCATATTCTTTCTAGTGGTTTGAGTCTATTATAAAACGGCTAAAATAAGAATTACACTAGTGGTGAGGGTTAGATGAGTTTTAAGTTCTTCATTTTATTCAGGGCAATATTATTATGAATGGGAAAATGCTCACAATAAAGAACCGCCACTATTCCTAGAAATAATGACGGTTCATACAAAAAACTATCTTCCTTATACAGCTTGCGACAACTGTACTTTATCTACTTCATTATCAAACTGTTTTGAGGTGTTGTTAGCCCCATCTGCCTTTAGAGCCTTGTCACCTGCAAAAAATGATTTATGATCATCACCGAGATCTGATCCAGCCATGCGCTGATGTTTTACACAGGCTACACCTTTTCTGATTTCTTGACGCTGGACATTCTTTACGTAGGCGAGCATTCCTTCTTTCCCAAAATATCCCTGGGATAAGTCATTCATGTGAAGGGCTGTAGTGTGGTACGTAGGCAATGTGATGAGGTGATGGAAAACGCCCGCCTTTACTGCTGCGTCTTTTTGAAACGACTGGATTTTCTCATCTGCTCTCTTGCATAGCTCCGTATTGTCATATAACGGACTCATCAAATTATCTTCATCATAGTTACTCATGTTCACTCCTTCAGATTTCATTTTCTTGAACATTTGTTGACGGAAATTCAATGTCCAGTTGAAGGAAGGGCTGTTATTGTAAACTAGTTTTGCATTAGGCACTTGAGCCCGTACACGATCTACCATGTATGCAATTTGTTCGAGGTCGGGAGTGGGGGTCTCAATCCAGAGTAAGTCAGCTCCGTTTTTCAAACTGGTTACACAGTCCAGTACTACGCGGTCTATGTTAGAACCCGGCTTGAATTTATACAAGCCGTTAGGTAATCTCACCGGGCGTACTATTTTCCCATCTCGTTTCAATAAAACCTCATCTTCCTTGACAGAGTCAAAAGTGATGTCTTCAGTTTCTACAAAAGCCAAATATTGTGAAGCAAGGTCTCCAGGATTCTGGCTCACGGGTAATTTTTGGGTCAAGCCCGCACCTTCTGAGTCAGTTCGCGCGACTATCACGCCATCTTCAATTCCTAATTCTAAAAAAGCATACCGTACCGCTTTCAATTTTGCAATAAAATCTTCGTGAGGTACTGTGACCTTTCCATCTTGATGCCCACATTGCTTTGCATCAGAAACTTGATTTTCTATTTGAATTGCACAAGCTCCTGCTTCAATCATCTTTTTAGCGAGCAGGTAAGTAGCTTCTTCATTACCAAACCCTGCATCGATATCTGCAATTATGGGAACAACATGACTTTCATAATTGTCTATCAGGTCTTGTACATCCTCTCCAGCGTCTTTTCTTCTAAACAAATCGTTGAGCTCAATAGCATCTGCCTGTTTGAGAAAGTCGTATAACTCCTTAATCAAAGCAGGTACGGCTGTTTTTTCATGCATCGATTGATCTGGCAGTGGACCAAATTCTGATCTCAAAGCCGCTACCATCCATCCCGATAAGTACAGATATTTCTTGCGAGTGGTTTTGTGGTGCTTTTTAATAGCGATCATTTTTTGCTGTGCCACAAAACCATGCCAGCAACCTAGTGATTGGGTGTAGTTTAGTGGATCAGCGTCATAGGCAGCCATATCTTCACGCATGATTGCTGCTGTGTGTTGAGCAATGTCTAATCCCGTTTTAAATCGATTTTGCAACATCATGCGCGCAGCATCTCCAGCATTTAAGTTATTCCAGCTGCTCCCGAACTTTTCTTTCAATGCCTGAACGGTTGATATTGCGCTTGCATAATCGGGTTGTGATAGATTTTTCATTTCTTTGTGTTTAGATTATTAGTTATGGATAATTAATAGTTAACTCCCAGGCGTATGCCAGTACGCTTGGGATTTTTATAGATAAGGTTGTGCTTTGAGCGTTAGGAATTCTTCAAATTCTTGAGAACGGATCATTTCATCAAACAGCCTGCTCGCTAGCTCGATACGGCTTTCTGAACTCTGGTAAAAAGAAATTTTCTTGATAGATTCCAGCTCATCATCAAACAATGATTGATAAAGATCTGTTGAGAATATTCTGCCATCTTCCAGCCTGACTCGATTATGCAACCATTGCCATAATTGAGTCCTGGATATTTCTGCGGTTGCTGCGTCTTCCATGAGGTTGTATAGAGCTACTGCACCGTAACCTCTCAACCAAGCTTCAAGATAAAGGATGCCTACATTAATATTTTTACGCACCCCATCTTCAGTTATTGTTCCTTCTGGGAGTGCAACAAGATCTGATTCTGTGATCACGTCTTGCTCTCTTGTTATTTCTTTTTGGTTTGGGTTGGGCATGTGCTTATCAAATTCATTGAGAGCAACCTGTACCAGCGCAGGATGGGCTACCCAGGTTCCATCATGCCCATTCATCACCTCACGTTCCTTATCTAATCTGACTTTTTCAAAAGCATTTTTATTAGCCTGCTCGTCATTTTTGATAGGTATTTGTGCAGCCATACCGCCTATCGCATGAATTCCTCGTTTGTGACAATTTTGGATGACTAGCCTGGAATAAGCATCCATAAATGGACTGGTCATGGTCACTTGATCGCGATTGGGCACTACAAAATCATGATGGTTACGGAATTTTTTGATGTAAGAAAAAATATAGTCCCAGCGTCCACAATTGAGTCCCACGATATGATCGCGCAATTCATAAATGATCTCGTCCAGTTGAAAACTAGCGGTTATTGTTTCAATTAATACAGTTGCCTTAAGTGTGCCATGAGGTATGGACAAGAACTTTTCGGTAAATGTGAAAATCTCATTCCACCATCTAGCTTCTAGATAGTGCTCTAGTTTGGGTAGGTAGAAATAGGGAGCTGAGCCCTTTTCCATCAATGTTTTAGTATTGTGAAAGGCATAAAGTCCAAAATCAAATAAACTCCCACTAGCGCTAGTTCCATTGATCTCAAGATTAGCCTCATCTAGATGTAAGCCTCTAGGTCTTACGAGTAATACGGCAGTTTTCTTGTTGAGTTCATAAATTTTGCCTCTACGCTCATCCTCGAGTCTTATGGTGCCCAAATTAGCATCTCGTAAATTGATCTGACCCTGCATGCAATTATCCCAAGTGGGAGCATTACTATCTTCAAAATCGGCCATGAAGGCTCTTGCGCCAGAGTTAAGCGCATTGATTACCATTTTACGATCCACAGGACCTGTGATTTCTACTCTACGGTCCTGAAGATCATTTGGCGTGGTTGCAGCCGTCCAGTTTCCATTTCTTATTGCTTGAGTCTCTGCCGGGAATGATGGGAAATTACCTGCATCAAAATATTCTTGCTGTTTCTTTCGGTTGTTTAACAATCTAAGACGCTCGCCGTTGAACTTTTTATGAAGCGCTACCAGAAATTTTTGAGCCTGAGGGTTCAAGAGTTCGGGATAGTGATTTGTTACGCTTTCGCGAAAGCGTAAATCTTTTTGTGCAACCATTTCTACCATGACTTTGTTATTTAGGCTTCAATATTAAATCATAAAAACGTTTTCTACAAGCGAACGTTCGCAAAAATGTATAAATTCTCAAATCTGAATTGGTTCGCAATAGGCTTATATTTGTGATATGGACGAAGAATACATAAAATTGATTTTTGGGCTGAAGCTCCGTCAGATTAGGAACGAGAGTAAGCTTTCTCTTTTTGGATTGTCTAAACTGACCGGTATGTCAAAGTCCTATCTTAATGAGATAGAGAACGGGAAAAAATATCCCAAACCTGATAAGATCGCCATCCTTTCTGATAAACTCGATGTTCCTTATGATCAAATGGTATCTCTTAAGCTGGATAAAAACCTTGCTCCTGTGGGCGATCTGCTCAAATCAAATATCCTCAAGGAAATACCGCTGGAGCTTTTTGGGATTAAGGAATCTACCCTTATTGATATTGT
Organism: Nonlabens spongiae; assembly: GCF_002117125.1. Taxonomy (NCBI): domain Bacteria; kingdom Pseudomonadati; phylum Bacteroidota; class Flavobacteriia; order Flavobacteriales; family Flavobacteriaceae; genus Nonlabens; species Nonlabens spongiae. The sequence goes on along the minus strand of NZ_CP019344.1, from coordinate 2,182,955 downwards.
CTCAAATGCGCCTGCTAAAGTCAATGCTTTTATAAGTACAATTATTGAGATTGCACAGTCCTACAATTTGAGTAAGGAGAGCTTTTACCTTGCTTCCTTGCGATCCTATCAAGAGGCAAACAATAATTATTTTCCTGATCTGGAGAAGAAGGTCTTGGACTTCTCAAAGTCTTATCATTTGGATCTTGATCGGGTAATTAAATCTACAGAACTCGAGGAAATTCTTGTTGAAGAATATGGTTACAGCATTATCAAGAATGAGCTTGAAAAGTATAAATTGCTTGGGAAGCTCAGATCGGTATTTATACCTAAATCCAAAACGCTATTACTTACTGAAGAAGTAGATCGCTCCCAACTTAATTTCATATATGCTAAAGAGTTAGCTTATAATTTTCTAGAAATAGCGGATCGTTTGAACACCTTTCCTTGGATAAAATTTGAGAGTTTTGACCAGGTGCTCCATAATTTTTATGCCAGCTATTTTGCAGGAGCTCTGATTTTACCCAAGGAGAAAATTACTGAGGAACTTGGAGCATTTTTTAGCCAGAAAGAATTTGATTTAGAACTTTTTAAAAACACGCTTGTTGAAACCGGTACCTCGCCAGAAACCTATTTCCAGCGATTGACTAATATTTTACCCAGTTCATTCAACCTTAAAAACTTGTTTTTTCTAAGATTTACACATGAAAAGGAGAGTAGTCAGTTCTCACTGAACAAAGAACTACACCTCACCCATCACCATTCCCCAAGATCTAATGAATCTGACGAGCATTATTGCCGTCGCTGGGTATCCTTAAGAGTACTGCAAAAAATTGCTATACAGGAGGATGCTATTGTTTTTGATGCGCAAATCTCCCATTATCCAGATCACGGGTCAAGTTACCTAGTCATATCTGCCGCTACGGCTGACCCTTTTAAAAAAGACACTTACCGAAGTACAAGTCTAGGTCTTCTAATCAATAACCAACTGCGTAAAAAAATAAAATTTCTGGACGACGATAACTTGAAAACACAGAATGTGGGTGTTACCTGTGAACGCTGTGCGATTCAAGATTGTGGGGTGAGACAAGCAGCACCCGTTTATGTTCAAAAGGATGAAATTGATCATGAAATATCGAGCCTGGTTGATCAGTTAGAAAATAAATACAGTTGAATTCAGACTCGTTTTGTGACTTGAGTGAATAAAAATTAGCTCATACATAGTTGGCACGTCTATGTCAAAAATCTTCTCAATCTGAACATGACAACTATTTTCGTTAGCCAGCTTTATTGATAGCAAGATTTCCAAAACCCGCTTAAAACTGAAAGTAAATAAATGGTTGCACGCCACTCGTAGCCGTTGCGCTGATCAACCAAATGATAGCCGCAAACAGCGCTACTTTCCCCACTAGCGGAGTTTTATGATATACTCTCAGTTGCCAGTCCTGGACTTTTTGTGGAACAAAATGCCACGCAAATCCCAGCAGCAATAAAATTGTGATGTTCTGGTAGCCTTTCAGGATTTCTAAAAATTGAGAAGCATTCCATTGCAGCTCGCCTATATTTTGAATCACTTCCATAGCATTGGCAAAATCGCTCGCCCTGAAAAAGATCCAGCAAAACGCTACAAAGTGAAAGGTGATGATTCCTAAAATGAAACGGTTGATTAATAGTCGCGTTTCGGCTCTGCTCAACGTTCTGATACTTCGTTTTAGAGGTGGCTGAGCGGAGCCGAAGCCTCCTGCCGTTGTAAACCTTGTTATCCCAAATGCTTTTTCCACCGCCAGGACCGTCCCGTGCATAGCTCCCCAGAGCACAAATTTCCATGAGGCGCCGTGCCACAAACCTCCCAGTAACATCGTCATGAACAAATTGAAGTAGGTGCGGATTTTTCCCTTGCGGTTGCCGCCCATAGAGATGTATAGATAATCCCGCAACCAGCTGGATAATGAGATATGCCAGCGTCGCCAGAATTCTGTAACACTCGCACTTTGGTATGGTGTTCTAAAATTAGGTGGGAGTTCAAATCCCATGAGTAACGCTAGACCTATCGCGATGTCAGAATAACCCGAGAAATCACAATAGATCTGCAGTGTGTAACCGTAAACACCCAGCAGATTTTCAAAAGCACTGTAATTGTCTGGGAATTCAAAGATGCGATCGACGAAGTTCACGCTTATGTAGTCTGAAATCACGGCTTTTTTAATCAGGCCACCCATGATGAGGAAGAGTGCGTAGGAGAGTTGCTTTCGCGAAAGCGTAACCCGTTCATAGATCTGCGGTATGAAATTTGCCGCACGTACGATAGGTCCAGCCACCAATTGCGGGAAGAACGAAACGAAAAACATAAAATCCCAAACATTACGAGCCGGCTGAATGTTGCGGCGATAAATGTCAATAGTGTAGGACATGGTCTGGAACGTGTAGAACGAGATCCCGATGGGCAGAAAAATGGTTCCAAAGCTCAAATCTCCCGAGAAAATCGCGTTGAAGTTTTCGGTTAAGAAGCCTGTGTATTTGAAGTAGGCGAGCAGTCCTAGGTTGATGATGCACGATAGAATCAATAAACCTTTTCTACGGGTTGGGTTATCACTTCTATAAATCTGTTCAGAGATGTAATAATCAACAAACGAAGAAAATATGAGAAGGAAAAAGTAAAGGCCGCTGCATTTATAATAGAAAAACAGCGAGAAACCGATCACATAAAAAATACGCGCACGCCGGGTGTCCAGCAAAAGAATGTAAAGTAGGTAGAACCCTAGAAATAGATACAGAAAAGCACTACTGTTAAACAGCAGCGGTCGCTGCGGATCGTAGCTCAACCATTGCCAGATGTCCTGTACTACATTCAATTTTTATAAGCGTTGTATGATTCCAACAAAGTTTGCACCAGCAATTGCGCCTGAAGTTTATAACCGTTTTCTAAAAAATGGATTTTATCCCTTGCCGTAAGGCCTGCTTTGTACCAATCTTCCATGGCTTTGCTGGCTCTTGAAACTGAGTGCAAATCGTAAAATGCCCATGAATTTAAATTGGCAAAAACTCCCATTTCATAAGCATACTCGGTAGCAGTTTCATTTGCTGTACGTTTATTTTTAATGGATGGAGGCGGGCTGGTAAGTAAAATATTTCCGGTGATGTTGCGCCTCAACAAATTACGGTTAAAGGCATCCATATCTTTTCTGAGCTTTTCAACAGAATAGTTGGTATAAAAACTTTCGTTAGTTCCCAGAGAGATGATGATCAAGTCTGGTTTTAATGCGGCGAGCTGGTCAAAAAACCTAGGGAATTTATTATAGTCACTAAATTTAGATCCATTTACACCAATTGCATGATATAGAATCCCAACTTCGTTATTTGAAAAACTGAGACCATCCAGCACATATCTTTCAGCAGTTGTAGCGGGTCTTATGTAAAATTGATTATTTCCTGGCGGCAGGTAGTAGCTACTATCCACGAGTTTTTTGAGATCTGAAAAGTTTACGTTTTTGGAATTTTTCTCACCACCTTGCTTAACTGGAATTTTTATAGATTGACCCGCATTGATATTGTCATTTTTAAACCCATTCAGCTTTTTGATCGCACTAACGCTGGTACCAAACTTACTTGCGATCTTCCCAAGATACTCACCACTTTTGACCGTGTAATTTTTGAATCGGACTGTTGTTTTAATAATGTCTTTTTCACTGGCGAGACTCAATTTGAACCGCTCAGGGTGTTGAGATAGTATTTTGACGATACGTGTATCCTCGACGCTTTCATCCAGATTCACTTCCAGTAGAAAGTCAGGTTCAATTGTTTCAAAATTAATCCCGCTCAATCCCACATCATCGCTGCCATCACTTTTTACGTTGCGCATAGATTTCCAGTCCACATCGCTTTTGAATTTGACATCTACGCTACCATTTGTATTTGCAACACGATAGGGAAATACAAAGCCACGACCGGCATTTCCAAAAACTTGTTGCAATCCCTCGCGAGTATATTGAGGGAAATAAGGTCCTTGTACATGGGAGTCGCCTATATGAACCACAGTAAGCTGGGTGATCTGACCGTTTTTAAGTGAATCCAGTTTTTTAAAAAATGGGTGCAGCACGCGATCATATTTTATCTCTAGAAAAGTAGAATCGATCAGTTTGGGATTGATTTGCAATTCAGTTTGTGCAATTGACAAGAAGCTTGCTAAAAACCCTATGATCAAACAGCACATTTTATTCATTTTCTCTCTGGGCATTTCGGCTCCGTGGTCATCGAGCGGAGTCGAGATGCTCATTGACCAGAGAGCCTCTTCAAACCGTCTTTTAGTCATCAATTTGATTTTGAGTTTCAATTTCAAATTCGCTTTCAACTTCGTCTTCTTTTTCAACTTTCGCGAAAGCGGCATACCCCTTCATCAATTCATCATAAATCATGCGTCCCATTTTTCTGGAACCTTTAGGGCTGAGGTGCGTGTAGTCTCCATTGGCAAGTTTGTGATCGCGCCATGCCGTCATGGAATGAACGCCTCCCATAAGGTCAAAGAGGTTCATAAACGCACTGTTTGTGTTTGCCGCGTACCGCTGTTGAGCGCTTAGAAGTCGTACCACGGTGGAATCTGTTTTAACCTCTTCTTTAATTTTAGTTCCTTTGTCCAGAGTTCCCATTACCAGTACCGGCGTGTCTGGAAATAGCTCGTTGAGGTGCTGGATCACGCGCTCCATGCGGCGCGCATACCAGTTGAATTGTGAGGTGGAGGTACTCAAAACATTGGCTCCAAATTGAAGCACAATCAGATCGTAATCCAGCTCATTCTGGAATTTTCGCATCAAGTCTTTCTTCAATAGACTCAGCGGCATTCCTGAATTTCCACGGTGTGAAAAACCGTCTATAGTGATTCCCTGACCGTCAAAAAAGTCTACAGCATAAAGGGGAACAGTTTCGGCATTTTTAAATTTAATGTCCAGACTCTTGATTGCTGCGGGATCAAGGAGGATTTTATTGAGTTTTCCAGATCTGTTAAGTGGTAAGGATCGAGCAACGCTGTCTTTTTCACTTTTCACATACACCACAGCGCTATCATTTCCTTTTCCGTAGTACAATCTTGGTGAGTAGAGTCGGTAACTATGTTTGATGCCGCTGGCTTTGAAACTAACTGCCGAAGTAGAATCGACTGCATTAAAAACTGCTCCGCTCACCCCAAAATCCAAACTATCTGATCGCGTTTTCATGAAGCTTATATCCTTCCAAGATCCGGTAGTTTTATGTTTTACCGAATATCGTGAGCGAGCACTTTCTGATTGCATGGGAACGAGGCCTACACCACGACCGCCAAATTTTTCCTGTAGCGCACTACGCAGATCTTGCACAATCAAGTCCCCATCGATCATACTATCACCATAATATGCGATTCGTACATTTGAGATGCTGTCTTGTTCTAGGGCATTTAACTTCTCAAAAAACGAATTGAGGTGGTTGTAGCCGGTGTATTTTTTTTGCTTTCGCGAAAGCGGAATCATTCTCAACCCCAAACTATCGACCTCCAGTTCCTTGTTGAAATCATAATCATAGACACTCAAGAATTCAGAAGGCGGTCTTTTGATAACTTGAGCTTTAGGTTGATTTAAGATGGGTTCAGTAGAATTTTCTGAAGTTTGGGTCGAAACATCTACAGAATCTTGCTCAGAGATCTCATTTTGAGCAACTTGCGAGGTGTTCATGGCTTCCAGCATAAGGCTGTCCATGACAATTGCGGCTCCGCTCATTTTCTCAGAAAACAGCCGTTCGGGTAGGTAGGGTTGCGCCAGTAGAAATAGCCCTCCACCCGCTGCAATCACTACTAGAGCCCAGAAAAAATTTGTACGGCGACTGTCAGTCATGAAAATTGAAACATGAAGCGCAAATTAATTATTATAACGCTGTTTTTTATGGTAATCGCTTACGCTCAATCAATTATTTATGAACGCTCAAATGAAAGTGACTACTCATTAATAAATAATTGCAAAGATCCAGCGATCAGATTAAATCGGCAGAAGCATTTCATAGCCTCAAACACCTTTCGATTTTAAAACCTAAATTTGAGCAAATTCGACTTTTGAATACCAGAAATCTGATATTGATACTTGCCACAATAAGCATGATCTCCTGTAATAATGAACCTATGAAAACGTCTTTGCAACTAGGCGATGAGTCTCTGAATATAAATTTATCAGCACCCATCGACATCAGTACGACCATTCAGCACGATGCTGGAGTGGGAGCGTGGTACATAGACCAGCCCAAAATCACACACGTTGAAGTAGACGGTTACGTGGGTAAAGTCGCTCTAGGTGGCTCGACTAATTTTAATGACGTGTTTTTTAACCCGCACAGCCATGGGACGCATACCGAGTGCATTGGGCACATAACTGAGGAATTTCACAGCGTTCACGATGTGCTCAAATCTGGTACTTTTTTTAAAGCTCAATTGATCACGGTGCAGCCTGAACAAAGAGGTGATGACTTGATCATTTCAAATGATTTGATAGCTGAGCTTGAAAATGGCGTTCAGGCGGTGATCATACGCACGTTGCCCAATGGCGATGAAAAATTGAGTCGCAATTACTCAAATACAAATCCGCCGTATTTGCTGGAGGAGGTGGCGTTACGCTTTCGCGAAAGCGGAATACATCATCTTCTCATAGACCTTCCCAGCGTAGACAAAGAGAAGGACGATGGTAAACTATTGGCCCATAAGGCATTTTGGGATTATTCTGGAGACCAGCGTCTGGACGCTACCATCACGGAGCTGGTTTACGTGCCCGAAGAAGTCGAGGACGGCATTTATGTGATGGATCTACAGCTGGCGCCTATAGAAAATGATGCGGTGCCATCAAGACCTATTTTATATGCGACCAAATAATTTGATATTGACCAGACCTCGGAGATCTCAGCAAAGTAGACATCCTGTTTAATCGTAAATTAGCGGCATGGAATTACTCTTCATAGGTCTTGCAGCCGGAGCTGTTGTTGCGTTTTTTGTTTTTAGGCTTTTTGGAAATCTTGGTAAGAAAGAGGACCGCCACCAGCAGAGCGTCGTGCTCATGGAAAAAATCAGGTCGGTATGTAAATTCATAACGGTCGAGGGTGACTTCTCTGAAATCTACCATTACCAGAATGTCAAGGATAAGATTGCCAATTTTTTACTCGGTAAGAAAAAAGCAATCATTTTAGTAAATGCCAAAGCGCATATAGGCTTTGACCTATCAAAAATCGAGATGTCCAGCGATACAGAAAATAAAACGATCAAGCTCACAAATTTCCCGCAACCTGAAGTCTTGAGCATCGAGACTGACTTCAGTTATTACGACAAGTATGAAGGCTGGGCAAATTCCTTCACCAGCGATGATCTTACAGAAGCAAACCGCAGTGCAAAACAGCATATTGTAGATAAAATTCCAGAAAGCGGCCTTATGAAAGCCGCCCAGCAAGAAGCTCTGGGAGCGATCCAGATGATGGAAGGCCTTGCCGCAACCATAGGCTGGAAACTTGATTACAGCGCGATGGTGATTGATGGAGCTGGTGACTATAAAAAACTAAGTCAAAGTGATGGATAAGAATTTATACATCATAGCTAGCTGCAATGGTTCGGGCAAGACAACCGCGTCCTATACAGTTTTACCGGAAATTTTGGATTGTCATGAATTTGTAAATGCTGATGAAATTGCCAGATCTCATGAAAAAAAGTTGAAGATTAGAAACTATAGTCTTGGGGAGCTCTTATATGAAAAGTATTATGAAGAAAACTAATAATTCAAACCAATTAGATAAGATTATTGAGGGTCTCGATTTAGCTTTCGATAGAATGCTTGAATTCAAGAAATACAAAAAAACTCCTGTAATAGTTGAAAAGGACGGGAAGATTTTAGAGATTGATCCTGAAGTCCTTATTGAAGAACGCAATAAAGAAAAAAAGTGTTCATAACCGATCTTCAAGACTACTGTGAGTCTAAGAAAGGTGTGACCTCTCATTTTCCATTTGATAACGATACGTTGGTTTATAAAGTCATGAACAAAATGTTTTGTCTGACCAGTCTCGAGAAATGGGAAAACGGAGCGCCATCTGTAAATCTCAAGTGCGATCCAGAAACAGCAATTGAATTGCGCGCCGAGTACGGAGAAACCGTTACCGGTGGCTATCACATGCACAAAAAACACTGGAATACCATATGCATCAATCGCGATATGCAAGATGATGCCGTTTTCAAATGGATCGATCATTCCTATGATCTCATCGTTGCAAAATTGCCTAAAAAAGATCGCGATCTACTCAAAAACCTTTAAGTGAACGATACCCTTATCCAATTATATCAAAAGCGAGCAGAAGAATTCACGCTCGAAAAGAACAAGTTACAGCAACAGTTACGAGTATCCAGTCTTATAAGACTGCTGGTATTTCTTGCCGGTGGTGCTGCCGTATATTTTTTATGGGAAAACTGGCAACTGGTAGTAATAGCGGTGGTTGTAACGCTGGCGATCTTTCTTTTTTTGGTTTCTAGGCATAGTGATTTAAAACGCGATCGTGATTTTAAACAAGCTCTGATCGACATTCAAAATGAAGAAATTAAAATCGGGAAAAGAGATTTTCTGCACCGCGATGACGGCTCCAGGTTTCTTGAAGATGATCATGAATACAATCGGGATATTGATCTTTTCGGTAGAGGGTCGATTTTTCAATACCTTAATCGCAGCGTCACTCGTGAAGGGATAATTACGCTTGCGCGAAAGCTCAATAGCAACGACATCTTTGAAATTACAAAAAAGCAGGAAGCCGTCAAGGAGTTGACTCAATTGCTTGATTTCAGACAGGAATATTCTGCTACAGCAACATTGCTGGAAAACAAACAAAGTCCAAGTGATATTGCCGTCTGGTTGAAGAAACATCGCTCATTTGTTCCGAATATATTTTCTTGGTTGCCGTGGCTGTTTTTTACACTGAATATCCTTCTAGCTACTGCTTACTTTTTAGACTTTGTCAACGGCTATATTTTTTCAACAGGCTTTTTTCTAGGACTAGCGATTACAGGTCGTTATGTTAAAAAAATAACGCAATTCAGCAATGAAATTAGTGAGTTAGAACTGTTTTTCAATCAATACTCCAGTTTACTGCGGCAGATCGAGCAACAAGAATTTTCAAGTGAATTGCTTAAGGAGCAACGCGATCAAATTTTGACTGATGGCAAGCCGGCTTCTGCTCGATTGAAAGAGCTCTCGGCTGCTATCGGTAGGCTGGATCAGAGGAATAATATGCTGTTTGGAATTTTGGCAAATGGCTTCGGGTTGTGGGATTTGAAACAGGTACAAACCATAGAATCCTGGCTGGAAGAGAATAAGACACACCTTACACAATGGCTGGAAGTCGTCGCTGAAATCGATGCGATGAATTCCCTGGGCAATTTTGCCTTCAACCATCCCAATTACATTTTTCCAAAGATTGAAACAGGCGATTTTCACTTGAAAGCAGAGGAAGCCATCCACCCTTTACTTGATCCACAGAAGGCAATCGGTAACACAATTGATATTTCATCTGGCGAGTTTTTTATTATCACGGGTGCAAACATGGCTGGGAAAAGTACCTTCTTGCGAACGGTTTCCACACAAATCGTTTTTGCTAACGTGGGTTTACCTATTTATGCAAAATCAGCTTCCTACGCTCCTACAAAATTGATCACCAGCATGCGTACCAGCGATTCCCTGACGGATGATGAATCCTACTTCTTCAGCGAGCTGAAGAGATTGAAGTACATTGTCGATAAGATTGAGCAAGAAGCCTATTTCATAGTCCTCGATGAGATCCTTAAGGGAACCAATTCCCAGGATAAAGCAAACGGATCACGGCGATTGATAGAGAAGCTTTCGCGAAAGCGTGCCACAGGAATCATAGCTACACACGATTTGAGCCTTACAGAAGTAGCAAATGAGTACGATCAAATCTCCAATTACTTCTTTGATGCAGATATCACTAACGATGAGTTGACTTTTGACTACAAGTTTAAAGATGGCGTGGCGACAAACATGAATGCCAGTTTTCTATTGCGTAAAATGGGAATTGTAGATGCGTAAGGGGTCTGAGGAAATAGTTTAGTGATGCTGCAAGTAAGAGATATTTCATATAGCGTTGCTACCAAAACTGGTGATAAACGCATCGAGCTGCTCAAGAATATTTCCATAGACTTAGACCAAGGTCATTCTCTCGCTATCATGGGAGAAAGCGGTTGTGGAAAAACGACCTTGCTTAAATTCATCTATGGTTTATTGCCGTATGATAGGCAAGAAGTGATGTGGAACGGTGAGCCATTGAAAGGAGCTGAGGACACGCTCATCGCAGGTCATGAGATGATGAAATATGTGCCACAGGAATTTGAATTAATGCCCTATACCACTGTATTTGAAAACGTAGGTGAACACCTGTCCATTCAAACAGATGATCGTGAATCTCGGATTCATGAATTGCTGAATGTCGTGGATCTTGCAGCTTACGGTTCTCGTAAAGTTAAGAACCTATCAGGAGGTCAGAAACAGCGAGTCGCCATCGCAAAGGCTTTAGCTCAAGAGCCCAAATTGTGGCTGCTGGATGAGCCTTTCTCGCATATAGACAATTTTAGAAAGAATGATTTGAGACGTAGACTGTTTGAATATCTTGAAGCGCATCAGATAAGTTGCATCATCGCCACTCACGATAAAGATGATGTGCTTTCTTTTACAGATGAGACATTGATCCTGCGCTCAGGAAAAATAGAAGACTACCGCTCAACTCATAAGGTGTATTCTGATCCAAAAAACGTGTATTGTGCATCCCTTTTTGATGAGGTCACAGAGTTGGACGGATCACTTTTTGGAAAAAAGGAGACACTGATTTTGTATCCACATCAACTGGTTGAAGTTGAAAAAGGCGGGATAGAAGTCGAGGTTGAGAAAAGTTTCTGGACTGGTAGAGACTATTTGATAGCAGCTGATTATAAAGAAAAAAGAGTTTATCTAAAAAGTGTCGAAAAATTTGAATTAGGTAAGAATATCAGGATTGACCTTAATTCCTAAATCTTATAATCCATATCGTTTTTCAAATTGTACAGCTTGCGTTCACTGTTATTGATTCCCAGCAAACCGCATAAGACAAATACAGCTAGAGATAATAAAATCAGGCAGTCATTAGGGCTGAACGATGCTCCTTGATGTTTCCATATAAAATAGATCAGAGCTGCGCTGGTCATAATTACCGTAGCTAGAGCAACCAATTTGATCATTCGGATTTTGAAAATTCTTTTTTTGAGATCCATAGCCTGAATTTTTATAGTTAGAACCTAATTATCTTTTTTGAAAAAATAGATTTTAACCCGTACTCCTTACCACTTTGAGATTGCTCTACGTGTGGTTTTGGAGAAAAAATCATGCTTGCTCCTATAGGGATGATCGTAGTCCAGATGCTTTCTTCCACAAACTGAACCGTAATAAATCGTACGATCAGAAAAATTGCTAGGAAACTGATCCCGTAGATTAGAAAGACGCGCACTTTAGGGCTCATAGTTAAGAGTTTTGATCTGCTTTTTTCTATAAATTTAACGCTCAATAGGGAGAAATGTTATCCGCTAAAGAATTAGTTCTTAACAGATTTTTACGTAAGAATAAGATTGTGGAATGAATCAACCAGCTTTGAACTCTTTCAGGTAGAAGGGTTCAAAGTAGGCAACATCTTTCTCAAACTCTTGATTACGGAATTTTTCCACTGCAAGGTCACACATGGTTAAAGCTGTAGGGCGAGAGGTTTGAATACGTACATTCTGATTTTCGATGATATCTTCAAACTTGGAAACTCCTGTTCCTAGAATAACCGTTGGCTCGTTAAAATACTCTGAAAAACTATTTTGATCTAAAACAACAGCCTCAACTTCAGTCTGCGGTAGGTTATTTTGAAATACTCGCGCATATACTTCCATACGCCTGGCATCAAGAAAAGTGATGCATTTTTCAATATCAGAATTGTTCTGAAAAGAGAGGGCGGTGAGTGTATCAATCGAGATTAATGGTATGTCTAGGGCGTAGCACAAACCTTTTGCCGCTGAAACGCCTATGCGCAATCCAGTATAGGAGCCAGGTCCAGCGCTCACAGCTATAGCACTCAAATCTTTAGTCTGAATTTCATTGCGGTTTAAAATCTGCTCTATGAAAACATGCAGCCTTTCACCGTGAGAGTAATTGTCACTCTGATCTTCTATGAGATCGATGCAATTAGAAATACCGAGGGAGTTTGAAAAGTTCCCGCTTTCGCCAGCGAGCGCAACACTACAGTTAGTAGATGTAGTTTCTATACAAAGAATGTGCATGCTTAATCTTCTTCTGATACCTCTTCTTGATCAGTTTCTACATCGCGTGAGGAGCGATCTTTTTTGCTGCGTACTTTCTTCCCAGATTTTAGGATGTTTGTAACAGTACGATATGGTCCAGTGATGACTTGATCACCTTTCTCAAGTCCTGAAAGTACTACGATGTTTTTATCATCTTGAATACCTGTAGTGACCACTTGTAAATCAGCTTTTCCATCTTTTGCGAGATAGACACATTCAAACTTCTCTGCGTTTATGCTGATATCTTTTCTGCGTTTCTTCTCAGTCGTATCATTTTTTACCACAATAGAGCTGATGGGCACTGCAATAGCATTTTCAGCTACTTCTGTGATGATGTCCACGGTTGCGGTCATACCTGGCTTGAATGGGCTGTAATTTTCACCTTTACCTTCAAGCAGGTCTTGATAGCTTTCTGGTAAAATGCGCACCTTTACTTTGAAGTTTGTTACTTGGTCAGCCGTCAGTTGTCCACTAGCGGTGTTTGCGATTTCAGTAACCTGGCCTCTGAATTGTTTTTTCAAGTAGGCATCTACTTCTACAATGGCCTCGTCACCTACCTCTATCTTTACAATATCATTTTCATTGACATCTACTTCCACCTCCATGCGAGAAAGATCTGCTACTCTGAGCAATTCAGTTCCTGCCATTTGCTGGGTTCCTACAACGCGTTCACCTAATTCTACCGCTAGAAGGGAAATGATTCCAGTCATGGGAGCGTATATTGTGGTACGGCCCAAATTATCAGTAGATTCATTTACCGTTGCCCCAGCGCTTTGTACAGAATAGTAAGCAGAACGTTCAGCGGCTTGAGCGCGCTCGTAGTTTGCGGTAGCCGTGTCATAATCTGCTTGCGAAATAACACCTTTTTCAAAAAGTTTGGTGCTGCGCTGGTAATTAGCTTTTGCTTCGGCAAGAGAAGCGCGTGCCTGCTGGTAGCCAGCTTGTGCGTTTGCCAATCCTGCCCGAGACCTGCTCACGCTGGATTGTAATAAATCAGGATTGATACGGGCGAGAATATCACCCTTTTCCACTTTTTGACCTTCTTTGATAGGTAATTCAATGATCTCACCTGGAACCTCAGGAGAGATGCTTACCTCAACTTCAGGTTTAATTTTACCGGTCGCACTTACCGTTTCGGTTACATTCATTGTTTCTACCGGCATTACTTCCACCAGCGTCCCATCTTCTTTATTCCCTGAGGAGAATACAAAATAGGCAGCTACTGCAAGCACTGCTATAATTGCTAGAATGATTACCGTTTTTTTCATAATTTTATAATTTCAATTCACTTGGTTCTACCCCAAAATAAAGTTCCAAAACTTTAAGTCTAAATAAGTAGTCAAACTTAGCCTGGTTCAAGCTGATTTTTGCGTTGTTGTAACGGAGTTTACTCTGACTGAAGTCAAACGCATTAGTAAGGCCTACATTATAGCGCTCCTCAGCATAATCATATGCTAATTCTTGAGATTCCAGTGCTTTTTGTGCTGCCTCATATGCCTTTTTTGAACCTTGAGCGTCAACATAAGCTTGATACACATTGCTTTCCAGATCTAACTTTGCTTGCTCCAGCTGGTATCTGGTACGTTCTAGATTTACTTTACTGCGTTGCACTCGACTGCGTACACTAAAACCATTAAAAATAGGTACATTGAGAGAAAAGCCATATCCTATACCATCGTTGAGATACAATTGTTCTACAAATGGATCTGCACCTACTACTACAGTTTCAGTGTTAGGAACTTCACTTAAAACGCTCTGGCCTGTACCTTCTACGAATCCTATCTCACGTGTAGTGGTAGGATTATCAGGATCAGCCAGGCGTGTATCAAAAGAGGTGGCGTCTGTATATCTCGTATCATATCCAAAGAATGCGCTAATTGTAGGGTAATAAGCTCCTCTGGCAATTTGAAGATCTTTTTCTGCGAGCTCGACATTTTTTTCGGCGATGATGACTTCAGAGCGATTTTCTTCGGCTGCATTAATTAATTCATTCACTGGTTTTTCTGAAAAACTCTCGTCGATGATTTCAAAATCGCTATCCACTATGTCAAAACTTGCATAGTCATCCAGTAATAGAAGCTGGGCCAGGCTTACTTTACTTATAGTCACAGCATTTTCTGCGGCAATGATCTGCTGCTGTTCCGTGGCATCTTGAGCTTGGATTTCCAGTAAATCACCCTGAGGCAACTGCCCAGCATCAACTAATTCTTGCGTTTGATCTATTTGTTGAAGAGTTACCTCATTTTGAGCTACGAGGGTTTTAAGATTAGCCTTGTTAGTAAGTATCTGGAGATAATTATTTGCCACAAACAAAGAAATGTCATCCTTCATTTTATCAAGGCGGTACTGACTCGCAAGCTTAGCGATGTCAGCCCTTTGCACTTGTCTGATATTTCTTAAACCATCAAAAACATTATAACCTACATTAACCCTACCAGTTACCGATAAAAATGTGGTAGTTTGAGCATTGTTAGTAACCGGGTTGAAACTCAAACCAGTATTTTCTGAAACACTCGCGCTACCGTTAAGAGTAGGCAATAAACCTCCTAACGCATCAAGTTTGTCAGCATCTGCAGCTTCTAGATCCAGTTCACTTTGCTTGATTGAGATATTGTTGTCAAGAGCATATTCTACACATTCTCTCAACGTCCACTTCTTGGCGTTGCTTTCAATGGTTTGTGTGGTTTGCGCTTTTCCTCCTACGCTAATTCCTAAAAATAGTATGAATAGGCACGCTTTCGCGAAAGCGAGATAGTAATAGCTGTTGTGCTTGCTCCGGCGGACAGGCGTGAAAGCGAGACCCAAAAAAGCTAATCCGTAAATTATATAGTTTTTCATAATCGTACTCTGGTTGTTTGTGTCGAGAAATTATTTTTTGTTACAAAATTAGCCACCATATCCACCACGGCCCTGTGGAGCCTTAAGTGGATTCCAGATTTTGAGCTTATCCTCCTTAGAAATCCCATCCTTGATTTCTACGTAAATACCATCGCTCAATCCTAAAGTTACATCGCGGCGCTCAAAGGTCTGGTCGCCAATTGCAATTTCTACATAGGGTTGTTTAGTTTCAGGATCGTACTGTATAAGCCCTTCTTTAACAGAAAGTACACTGTCTGCCTTATCGAGAATGATGCTTGCGTTTGCACTCAAACCAGCTCTTACAAAAGCGCTGTCTTTTTCTATCTCTTTAAGCGTTCCTTTTATAGAAAACTGAATGGCACCATTTTCTGCAACACCTTTAGGTGCGATGTAATCTAGAATTGCTTCATACTTGCGGTTATCGTAAGCGCCTACGGTAATTTCAAGCGGGAGACCTTCTTTGATCTTACCTACCTCACTCTCGTCTACCTTACCCTCAAAAATCATTTTGGTAACATCTGCAATGGTTGCGATAGAAGTACCTTCATTAAAGTTATTTGCTTCAATGACCTGATTACCTTCTTTTACCGGTACGTCCAGAACCATTCCAGAAACGGTGGCACGAACATTTGTGTTTGCATACTCGCTTAAACCAGAGGTGGTACCGGTCTTTATAATATCAAAATTCTGTTGGTTCCCCCTCAGAGCGACTTGTTCTTGCTTATACCGCTGTACGGCATTATTGTAATTATTTTGGGCAAGATCAAAATCGTTTGCAGAAATCACTCCTTTGTCAAAAAGCGTTTTCTGACGGTCATAAATCGCTTTTTGATTTTCCATGGCAAGGCGCGCCGTTTCCACAGATGTTTGCTGCGCCGCAATGCTGTTCTTAGCGCTCGTCAAAGAGTTGATATTAGGAACAACCTTGATTTCTGCAATTAGATCTCCTGCCTCAACAAATTCACCTGCCTCCACGTGAATTTTATCAATAACTCCTGAGATATTGGGCTTGATGTTAATTTCTTCTTTGGGTACTATGTTACCGGTTGCGACCGTTTCCTTAATGATGGTTTGCTCGCTAGCGGTTTCAGTTTGATATACTTCTGGATCTTCTAGATCTTTAGAATATATATACCAGATTCCTACGGCTGCGGCCGTAAAAATGATCAACAACGTGATGATGGTTCCTGTACGTTTCATGTATTAATGGTAGTTACTTGTGTTATTCAGTTCTTAAAGCGTCTACTGGTTTCATTTTAGTTGCACGAGAAGAGGGGATAAAGCCGGCCAGTAATCCAGCTAAAATCAATATGCATAAAGCAATAAAAACCACGTTAATGTTAACCGTGGGGTTTGCAAAGTTGTCCACGTCTCCTGCTTGAGCTAGTAAGTAATTCATGATCCAAATCATTCCAGCGGCAAATGCGATCCCAGCTAGTCCAGAGATGAGTGTCAATACGATAGATTCTTGCAATATCTGAGCTTTAATATTCCAAGGAGTTGCCCCAAGAGCTCTTCTTACACCTATCTCGTTAGTTCTTTCCTTTACAACAATGAGCATAATATTACTAATCCCAATACCGCCAGAAAGCAAGACCAAACCACCCACGAAGAATCCCACAAAACCTAAAATGTCAAACAATCCGGTGAATTTTGCAAATTGTTCTGCAAGGTCAAAGTTTCCTATAGCTCTCTGGTCATCAGGATGGACACCACGCTGTTCACGCATTATAGAAAGTACTTGCGATTTCAAATCTGTCATACTTACGTGGTCATGAGCAGTTATCGCCATCCACCCCACGTTGTCCCCAGAATTAAACGCTTTTCCAAAAGTGGTGAATGGCACAAAGATATTGTTAGCTTCTTCCTCGCTGTCTCCCTGACTGTTTGGGTTATCAAAAACGCCCACCACCTTGAAATTCACTCCTTGAATACTGATGTACTGGCCTATAGGGTCTTCACCTATATCAAATAAGCCTTTTTCAACTCCAGTGCCTATTACAGCGGTCTTCATGACCTTGTCAATATCAGAGTAATTAATCCAGCGGCCTTTGAGAATATCCATGGGCTGCTGTTGTTTAAACTCTGGATAATCTCCATTCACCTGAAAAGCTCCTGTCTTGTCACCTCTGGTGACATTATTTGCTCCACGGAAGCCACCTAATTGTAAGCGTGGTGAAACAATTCTAAGATCGGGAATCTCGTTTTTTAACGCTTTTACATCGGCGAGCTTGAATTGAACACGGCGACCTTTGTTCATCCCTTTATAAGCCATAGAGGTACTTTGTCCCCACATAAACATAGTATTTGTGGCGCGATCACCAAAGTCTGCAGAAACACCATTCCTCAACCCATTAGTTAAGGCGAGTAGAATCACAAGGATAAATATTCCCCAGAAAACCCCAAACGCCGTAAGTATGGTTCTCAATTTATTTGAATTGAGCGCCTCTAGTATCTCGTTCCATCGATCTCTACCAAACATATTATTCGTCTCTTAAAGCTTCTATGGGTTTAATGTGAGCGGCTCTACGAGCCGGGAAGAATCCAGCTAGTGCACCAGCTACAACCAGTATGATTACAGTGGTGATTGCCGTATTGAAATCTACCTTAGGATACTTGATAAAATCAGTCTCCACAAGTGGAGATACGATTTCTAATAAACCGACTCCCAGGAACAGACCTATAAGACCGGCAATACTTGTTATGAAAATAGATTCATGCAACACCATCCAGATGATTTCACTGGGCAATGCACCTAGCGCTTTTCTTATTCCTATTTCCTTAGTCCGTTCTTTAACTACAATAAGCATGATGTTACCCACGCCCACTACACCAGCTATGATAGTACCAATTCCTATAAACCAGAAAACCGATCGTATCGTAGCGATCAATCCAAATACCTTTTCTGCTTCTTCTAGAGTGTCATAAACCCCTATGGCAACACGATCGTCAGGAGCAACTTGAAAACGCGTTCTCAAATCTTGTTCAATAGCTTCTCGCATTGCAGCGCTTAGCGCGACTGTCTCGTCAAAGGTGTCTGCCATTTTAATGGTGTATGCAATTCTATTGAGATTTTCTCCGGCGTTGAAAACTTTTTGTGCGGTAGTAATGGGTATAAAAAGTCTTGTTTCCTCTCTAGTTCCTCCAGGATCTGTGTAAACACCTACTACCGTAAAGTTTACAGTGTTGTTAAGGATGATAGTTTTTCCTATAGCGTCTTCATCTTTAAAAAGATCTTCTTTCATCTGGTAACCTATCACGGCTACTTTTCTAGAATTATCTATGTCGCTTTGATTTAGGTAGCGGCCACTGGTCATGGTAGCATTTTCAATCCATTGCTGATCTGGAGATGCTCCTTCTATGCGATAGTTCCCTTGTTGGTTTTTATAATTAACCTGTCCAGACCAGATGTTGTAAAGCGGAGTTTTGTACTCGATTTGTTCCGCATATTTAGCATTTAGATTTTCATAGTCTGAATTGCGCAACTGTAGTCTCCTGCCTGGATTAAGTCCCTTATATTCTTTTGTAGTACTGCGTACACTTACCTGAATTCTGTTGGTAGCATCTTGCTCAAACTCGGTGCGTACACCCGTTTCAATACCTGTAGAAACCCCAAGTAGGATTACAAGAATGAATATCCCTGAGGCTACTGAGAGGCTGGTTAAAAAAGTACGCAATTTATTCTTGCGTATGGTCTCAAATATTTCTTGCCAGCGCTCTAGATTAAACATGAGCGGCAGCTTTGATCTGATTGACTAAAGTGTCATCGATAATTCGACCATCTTTTAGGTTTACGATGCGCTTGGTCATTTCTGCAATGTCAGGCTCATGTGTCACGATTAGAATGGTGCGCCCTTCATCGTTAATACCCTGAATCAAGTCCATGACTTCATAAGATGTTTTGGTATCTAGAGCTCCGGTAGGCTCATCGGCAAGAAGGACTTTTGGGTCACTAGCAAGTGCTCGCGCGATGGCAACACGTTGTTTCTGTCCACCAGAAAGTTGATTGGGTAAATGGTCTGCCCAGTCTGCCAGTCCTACTTTTTCAAGATAGTGTAGGGATTTCTCATCACGCTCTTTACGACTTACGCCCTGATAGTACAGAGGTAGGGCAACGTTATCAATTGCAGTTTTGTAACTGATCAGGTTGAAAGATTGGAAAATGAACCCCAAAAATTTATTGCGGTATTTTGCGGCAATTTTCTCATTCAGATTTTTGATAGGGACATTATCGAGTACGTAGCTACCTTCATCTGCTTCATCAAGCATTCCTAAAATATTTAATAATGTGGATTTTCCTGATCCAGATGAACCCATGATGGAAACCAGCTCACCTTCCTTAACAGAGAAGTCGATCCCTTTAAGTACGTGCAATGAATTGTTCCCTGTTTTATAGGATTTGTGCAGGTTTTTTATTTCAATCATGGTTAGTGCATTGAATTGTCCGAAGACTGCATGTTAAACAGACCTCAAAATTGCTACCATGTTACACCTACCTACCTTAAAACTATGTTAAGAAAATTTTTAGAGAGATTTTTTTTCAAAAATTTATCGCTACTCAGTAACCTCTTTTGCTGGTTTTTGCGTGCTTCGGTAGATCATGTAGATGATTCCGCCTACGATGATATAAGGAAATGCCATAAGATAGGTGATACCGTTGTTGAGACCTTCAGCAGTTGCGTTGTCTCCACTGCTCTCTATGACGGCGCGGCACATGGCACATTGCGCTTTCGCGAAAGCGGAAAAAATTACCAGCAATAAAAAACAAAATAGCTTTTTCATATCGACAATGTTGTCTTGAGGTCTATCTTCTTAGACTTAATCATGTACTTCAACTTACACTTAATAATAGGGCTGCATGAAAAGATAAACTGCCACACCTGTCACAGCCACATAGAGCCAAATCGGGAAGGTCCATCTCGCAATTTTACGATGTTTCGCAAATTTTTTATTCCATGCAAAATACATCGTATACAGAACCAGGGGTAAGATGATCCCTGACAAAACAATATGGGAAATCAAAATAAAGAGGTATAAACCACGTAGGGGCGCGTCTTCTGGATACGGTGTAGGATCATTGCTAATCTTTGAGATCACGTAGCTCACTAAAAACACAGCACTGATCACAAAAGCTGATGTCATGACAGCTCTGTGCTTTTCTTTCTTGCCTGACTTGATAAATGTTATACCCGCTAGTAATAATAAGGCAGTCGCTCCATTGAGAACCGCATGAAACAAAGGGAGCGTACCGGCATCGAGATTCAAGAAATTGTAACGCTCGGGCAAATACATCAAAATAAGTACAACAATAGGAACGACGATTGAAATTGCTAGAATGATGGCTGGCCCTCTTTTTTCTAACATAGTTATTTATTTAAAAGTGTTTTTGCATCTGCGATAAGCTCAGGCAGCAATGGCTCGAGATCATTTACGTTTTCTTGCACGGCTCGATATACCATGATCCAGTTGCCGTATTCATCTTTACGGGAACGTATGTAACCTTCGCGATCGACCAATGCGAAATTACCGCTGTGCTCAAATTTTATGATGCTGTCTTGGCTTTCGCCCACATAAGAGCTGAATCCCTCTCTCGCTAGTTTATAGGTGGCTTGTTTGTCTCCCGTTAAAAAGTGCCATGAGTCATCTTTTTCAACATATCTCGAGGCATATTCCTTTAAAACCTCTGGAGTGTCATACTCTGGATCAATGCTTATAGACACTGCTTGAAAATCGGGATAGTCTTCAAGTTCTTCAACGATCTTAGACATATTAACACTCATAGGTGTGCAAATGGTAGGGCAAGTCGTGAAGAAAAAGTCTACCACGTAAACTTTTCCCAGTAAATCTTTGTTAGTAATGGTGTCGTTATTCTGATTAACAAATGAAAAGTCTGGAACCTTATTGAACTTTTTCAGAAACTTGTCAGCCACTGGATCGCGGTCTTGACTGCGGTTGCTGTCTACCACTTTATCTTTTTCGATGTAGTGAACCACATTTGTCACAGCAAAGTATCCAAAAATGAGAATGATAATTCCTAGACCTATGTAATAAGGAGTGTCTTTACCCTTTGCCATCCTTCTGAATTTTTTGATCTCTATTTTTCTTGAATGCAAATCTATACTCAGCGAGAAGAACCCGCACGTCATCTACCATGACTTTTTGTAACGCAGGTATGGAGCTCGTGTCGTACCCATAAATAATGGATTCTTCTGGGTCGTTGTCGTCACGACCTCTAAGTGAGGCGCTTTTATCAATGATAAATGCATAATCAGATGATAAGTCTTTATTGAGCTCGAGATCAGATCCCAGATCATCAAAAAACTTTAGGATATCACTATCATCACCGACCAAAAAATGGAAATCTGAAATGTCTGTGGTTTCAGCCATTTGATTCTTGATCTCTTGAACGTCTTCCACTCCGGCTTCGGGTAAAATCGCCACTAGCTGAAAGGTGTCAAATTTGTGAAACTCCTTGTAGATTTTCTCATTGACATTTGAGACATGCCCTAAACGTTCATAAGGATGATTACCTAGAAATGTAATGATGGTGATACTGTCTTTGAGTTGCAGTTTACGCCCTTCTAATGTCTTGAAATTCTCAAGCGTACCTATTTCTTCATTTATGACAGGTAGGGTGTCAAAATTGTGTTTACCCTGCAGAAAAAACAGATAAGCAACTAACGGAAGAGCAAACAAAATAATCAACACAGAGTATTTTGCTATTGGGTTGACTTGTTTAATTTGATCTTTAGATGAGTCTTCAGTCATTATAAGATATAAAAAAGGACGGTAGAACCGTCCTAAGTTTATTTAGATATAGTAGTCACTAGAAGTCAAAACTTACAGCATTGTTTTTGTAAACCTCATAAATATAATCTCCTTCTACAAGAAGAATAGCTACTAAATAAATGATTAGGAAAACAGCGGTCCAAACCACAGCACGTCTCAATCCACTCACTTCATCTCTCATGTGCATGAAATCCCAAGTAATGTAATATGCTTTAACTATGGTAAGAATGATAAAAATCCAGTTCAACCATTTTAGTGCAAGAAATTGAGCATTGAGAAAATCAGGTTTAATGTAACCTAACGCTACCTCAATAATGGTAACAATAGAAAGGAAGATTAAGACACCCCATATTTTCTGGGTATTGTTTTTAAACTTAACCAGTCCTCTAAAGATTTCTAGTTTGTGCTCGTGATGGTGTTCTGCGTGTGATGCGTGATCTGCCATGATGATTTGTCTCAAAAATTTTTATACGAGGTAGAAGAAGGTAAATACAAATACCCAAACAAGGTCTACAAAGTGCCAGTAAAGACCTACTTTTTCTACCATTAAATAGCTTCCTCTACGTTCATAAGTTCCTAAAATTACATTGAAGAAGATGATCAAATTGATCAAGACTCCAGTGAAAACGTGGAAACCGTGAAAACCAGTAATGAAAAAGAAAAAGTCAGCAAAGAGTGGAGCGCCGTATTCATTCTCAGTAAGATTAGCACCTTGAACTACAGAGATGGCTTCTCTTTTAACTTTGGCAAGACCTTCCTCTCTAGAAAGCACTAATTTTTCACTAGCCCCAGTTTCTTGATTAACTATAAGCTGTTGTGTACGAACAGTGATGTTATCATTGATTTCCAAACCAGCGATAACTTCTTGTAAAGTGTACTCTGCATTATACTCTCCTGATGACTCATACCAGATTCCTTCACTAGGACCGTAAGTATCTACATCGCGATCACCTTCTACGACAAATTCTGATAGGCCTACCCTCTCTTCAGTTTCAGTGTTGACAAACTGAAGAATGTTCCCACCTTTAGTTTTAACCGCACCGTACTCACCGTTTATAAAGTTAGCCCACTCCCAAGCTTGAGAACCTAAGAAGATCATACCACCTATTACGGTTAGCAACATGTAGAGAGAAACCTTTTTCTTGTCCATTTTATGACCAGCGTCCACTGCAAGCACCATTGTAACCGATGATCCAATAAGTATAAAGGTCATCAACGCCACATAAAACATAGGCGCGTCTACGCCATGCATGAATGGGAAGTGGTTGAAAACCTCATCAGCTATAGGCCATTCTTCAATAAATTTAAATCTTGAAAATCCGTATGCGGCAAGAAATCCAGAGAAGGTCAGCGCGTCTGAAAGGATGAAGAACCACATCATCATCTTTCCATAAGTCACCTTTAAAGGCAAGTTACCGCCTCCCCATTTTTGTCCTTCGGTACCAGTAGCAGCTACTGTTGTATCCATAGTGTGAGTGTATTGCTATAAGTTGCAAAAATAGATGAAAAAACTTTTTAATAAAAGAGTAAAAAGCAAAGCAAGAAAATCCATAGAAAATCTACAAAATGCCAGAATATCGCCCCTAATTCAAATCCGAGGAAATCAGTGCCTGTATATTTCCCTCTAACCATATTTATTGTAATGACCATCAGGGAGATAAGGCCTGCAACAATATGCGCTAAGTGCGCAACCACAATTAAGTAAACAAAAGAGGCGCTCACACTACTTCCCTTTCCAGTGAAGAAAATATCTCTTTCAGTTAATGTCTCAAAGCCTGCAAACTGCATGTAAACAAATGTCGCACCCAGCACAAATGTGAGAACAGTCATCAACGTCGCCCCCTTGCGATTATTCTTTTTAATACTAAGTTTTGCCAGAAGTAAAGTAAGCGAACTCAAAACTATAACACCTGTGCTGTAATAAAATTCACTAGGCAGCTCAAAATCTACCCAGTCTCTTCTACTTGCGCTAACTATGTAGGCACTGGTAAGTCCCGCAAACATCATGATCAAGCTTGCGATGGCAAACCACATCATTTGTTTTTTGGATCGAGCCCTTTTTTCTTTCTCTGGTAATTGAGTGATATCTACCATTAATTATCTCAAAAATTTATCGACTACGTAAATAATCTGTACTAGGGTTATGTAACTCACGCTTACCAGCATGAGTTTACGTGCAACAGTTTTGGTTCTTTTTCTAAAAAGCTCAATACTATGGTATAAAAACCACAATCCCAGCGCCCCTACAGCAATCGCACTATAAATAGTAATGTATAAATCACCCGTAACTTTAAATACGGGTATGATCGATACAATTACTGTCCATACTGTATACAACACTGTTTGAAAAGCAGTACCTCGATCAGCCGCTCCTGTAGGAAGCATCTTGAAACCACCTGCTTTATAGTCGTCTTCCAGCATCCATCCTATCGCCCAAAAGTGGGGAAATTGCCAAAAAAACTGAAGCATAAACAAAGTCCCAGGTTCAATGCCAAAATTACCACTGGCAGCCACCCAGCCTAGCATATATGGGATCGCGCCAGGAAAAGCTCCCACAAACACACAAAGCGGCGAGACGGTCTTGAGTGGAGTGTATAGAGCTGCATAAAGCACGATGCTTAACGCGCCAAAAAATGCAGTCGCTCCATTTATGAGATAGAGCAGGTATACACCAATAAGTGCCATCAATAAGCCGTAAACCCAAGCGGTAGAGATCGCTATTCTACCCGTAGGCAAAGGACGGTTCATCGTACGTACCATGAGAGCGTCACGGTCCTTCTCGATGATTTGATTAAACACATTTGATGACCCCACAAGAAAATATCCACCTACGCATAAGTACAAAAGCGTGAGCCAGTCTATGGACTCTGCTGCTAAGAAATAACCGGCTAAAGATGAAAACACCACTACTACAGAAAGCCTAGGTTTAGTGATCTCGATGAAATTTGAGATCATACCGGGTTCTTTAGTAAGAGTTTTTGCTTCTTTCACAGCTATTTTTAAGGGGTTGCAAAGATACTTTGTGCTTGTTTTGTAGCAAAGCAAATCACTTGCTTTCAGAGTGTTTTGCTAAAACAAGAACAATGTTATTCCTTAACCTCTGAGCCTGGTGAGAATATTCTTTGATATCTCGCTTTCGCGAAAGCGGAATTACCACACTAATCTCGTTGAATGATGATCTTCTAGCCGTTTATAGCTACAACCTGGTTGATCTTATTAGGAATCATATCCTTAAGCATGGTTTCAATTCCATTTTTGAGAGTCATGGTAGAAGAAGGGCAACCACTGCAAGCGCCCTGTAAAATTACGTGAACATCACCTGATGCCTGCTCGTACTCTTTAAATACGATATTTCCTCCATCGCTAGCTACTGCTGGCTTAATGTATTCATCTAGAATTTCTACAATTTTTTTAGAAACATCATCGAGGTTTTCAAATTTGGGGAGGTTAGTAGGCTCAGCGGCTTTGTTGAGTTCAATCCCTTCACTCTTTCCTTTAGACTCGCCTATTTCTAGTCCGTTTTGAAGAGATTCTCTAATAAAAGAGCGCACTTGATTTGCAACCTCATCCCACTCCACGATTTCATGTTTTTGGATCGAGATATAGTTCTCGTCCACATAAATTTCTTTGATAAATGGGAATTCATAGAGTTTGCGAGTCAAGGTGCCATCTTCTGTATCGCCTATGCTTTTAAATTCCTTGCTCTGTACGACCAGTTTTTTATTGGCCACAAATTTCATGTTGTTGGGATTGGGAGTGGCCTCAGCATAAACTGTTACGGGAACTTTTTTGGTGGGTTGCGCCTCCTCATGTAAGAGTGGTTCTCCGCTATTCAAGTAATTGTTTATTTGTTCTGCAACCTCATCTTGAACATCTTCCCACTGAACAATATCATAGCGCTCAATCGCAATAAAGTTTTGTGCGATGTAGACGGTTTTTACAAAAGGAAGGTAGAACAGTTGTTGAGCGAGTTGAGATGGTTTTGCTTCATCTATATTTTTGAATTCATAGCTATTTCCCTTCACTAAAAACTGGTTGCTTTCAAATTTTACAATCGCATTGTTTGAAGTAGGTATTATGGAAATAATGTGCTCGCTCATAACAGGAAATTTTTTGCAAAAATAATGATGATATTAAAGCTGTGCTTCATTTGATCATAGATTGTGTACATAGTGCTTCAAAGCAAATAGTATGACTGCATAATAAATTCAAACGAGGTCGCAACTTGCTGAAAATTAACATGATTTGAACAATTTTTTTGAACTAGCAGGGTTTATTGTTAATTGAATCGTAAAATGTATATATTTGACCGATTGGGATGTGTCCTCGAACCATGAAAGCCATGGTGGCAAAAAGAACAGCCTAACCCCTGAAGCTGTACTAGGAACACGTGCTGGAAAGGAGAGACTTAACGACGCATGAAAAGATTTTTTGTATTAATAGTTGTAGCAGCCATATCACAACTATCAATAGCGCAAGAAGGTGTACCGGTCTATTTAGACTACCTAACTGACAATTATTATTTACTTCACCCTTCCATGGCAGGTGCCGCGAGTTGCGGTAAGGTGAGAGGAACCGCAAGACAACAGTGGTTTGATCAAGAAGATGCCCCCAACCTACAGACCTTGAGTTTCAATACTGGAATAGGTCAAAATAGTGGTATAGGAGCCATCATTTTTAATGACCGTAATGGTTATCACTCTCAAACAGGTGCTTATTTATCTTATGCATATCACCTTAAAGTAGGGGGTGGTTATGGTGAGCTCAATAGGCTATCTTTTGGAGCAAATGTGGGAATGGTTCAGAGCCGTCTTGATGAGACTGATTTTGACCCGCTCGATTTTGACCCTGTGGTTGCCGGAGTGCTTGTAAGTGATTCTTATTTTAACGTAGATATAGGGATGTCTTATTTCTATAAAGAATTCTATGGACATTTTACGGTAAAGAATGCGGTTTTCCAAAATCGTGAGATCTATACGGAAGGCTTTGAAAGTTCAAACCAGCGTAGATATATTGCAACTTTGGGCTATGTGTTTTCACCTACTAAAAGTGCTTGGCAATTTGAACCGTCTGTTCTCTACCAGCGTACAGACCAGACTGAAGAGCAATTTGTAGACATAAATGCAAAGGCATATTATGATATGAACGATAACAGCCAGTTCTTTGGTGGTTTATCGTTTCGTCAGAGTTTTGAGAGTGCTGAATTTGTAAACGGAAATGATATAAACAATATCCAAGAGCAAAACTTGTCGTTGCTATCACCTATTGTAGGTGTCAAGTATAAAGAGTTCACTTTTGCATACACTTACAGTTACCAGTTTGGAGATATCAAGTTTGATAATGGTGGTTTTCACCAGCTCACTTTGGGAATCGATTTCTTGTGTAGACAAGAGCGATGGAGTTGTAACTGTCCCGCGGTGAATAGATAAATTGATAATTACGCTTTCCTTCGTTCGCCATGCAGCCTTCGTAGCCACTTCGGCGCAGATGGCTAGGCTTGCCGAAGGCGCAGCGCGAAAGCGTGCTAGAAATCACATTTAAATATTTTCAAAAACCATAGCCCAGCTATGGTTTTTGCTTTTAATAGAACCTAATATGAATAGAAAAACGAGGAATGATGAGTTAGACCGGTTGTCTGATAAGGAATTTCGCGAAAGCGAAAAAACTCCCCTTGTCATCGTTTTGGATAATGTACGTAGTTTGAATAATGTGGGATCCGTTTTCCGCACGGCAGATTGCTATAGGGTCGACAAAGTTGTTTTGTGCGGTATAACTGCACAACCACCACATCGGGAAATTAGAAAAACGGCTCTAGGTGCTACAGAAACAGTTTCCTGGGAATATTTTGAGGACACCAGCGAGGCGATCAGAAATTTGAAAAAAAACGGTTATGAAGTTTGCGCCATCGAGCAAGCTGAAAACTCGACCAGCTTACATTCTTTTAATCCTGAAAGAGGGTCTAAAATAGCTGTAGTTCTAGGAAACGAAGTTCAAGGCGTGCAACAGGATGTCGTAAACGCCAGTGACCGTGTCATTGAACTAGAACAATATGGAACTAAGCACAGTCTGAATATATCAGTCTGTGCTGGGATAGTGACTTACGACCTATTTCACAAGATCAATACAATAAAAGAACTTAAGCACTAGCCTGACCCACATCAAGACTGCGATCTATTTTTTTGATCATGCCTTGCAAAGCTCTTCCCGGACCGACTTCAATGAATTCTGTGGCTCCATCCTTAATCATTTCTTGAATGGATTGCGTCCATTTTACCGGAGCAGTGAGTTGATAAATGAGATTTGTCTTTATAGTATCGGTATCTCTCACTGCAAAGGTGGATACATTTTGATAAATAGGACAAATGGGATTTTTAAACTCCGTTTTTTCAATAACTCTGGCAAGCCGCTCACGTGCTGGCTCCATTAAAGGAGAGTGAAAAGCACCTCCTACGGGTAGAACAAGTGCTCTTTTTGCACCGTGAAGTTTTAGCTTTTCGCAAGCAGCTTCTACAGCGGGTACGGCTCCTGAGATTACCAGCTGACCTGGACAATTGTAATTTGCGGCAACCACCACACCATCAGTTTCCCTACAGATCTTTTCAACCATGTCGTCTTCAAGTCCTAGAATGGCAGCCATAGTGCTTTCTTGGATCTCACAAGCCTCTTGCATGGCCATGGCTCTTTCTGATACAATTTTGAGACCATCTTCAAAAGTGAGACAACCTATCGCGGTAAGCGCACTAAGTTCTCCCAGTGAGTGACCGGCAGCCATGTCTGGCTTGAAATGATCGCCCATCATTTTTGCCAAGACTACACTGTGAATGAAAACTGCGGGCTGGGTAACCTTAGTTTGCTTTAGTTCATCTGCTGAACCCTCAAACATTATTTTACTGATGTCAAAGCCTAGAATCTCATTGGCTTTATGGAAAAGTTCTCTCGCTTCCTCATATTGATCATAAAGATCTTTACCCATTCCTGTAAACTGTGCTCCCTGTCCTGGAAAAACGTATGCTTTCATATTGATATGCTTAAGTCAGGGCAAATATAAGATATGAGTAAACTATACTATTTTTTGATCCTTTCCCACGTCTCATAATCAAAGTCGTGTTTGTGGCTATCATCTTTAGGATGATGTTCTGAGTTAATTAGTTTCCATTGTGACTTGCTGAATTCAGGGAAATAAGTGTCTACATCAAAGACCTCGTGTATGCGTGTGAGCTCTAAACGGTCTGCAAAAGGAAGCCCTAATTTGTAAATCTCACCGCCGCCTATAATGAAAGGTTGGTCATCACCTGCAGCGGTTGCGAGTGCAGTTTTCATGTCATGAACAACTATGCCTTGAGTGGTTTTGTAGTTCTGATCTCTGGTGAGAATTATGTGGGTACGGTTGGGTAACGGCTTAGGGAAACCCTCAAAAGTCTTGCGACCCATGATAATATTATGACCAGTTGTTATTGCTTTAAAGCGTTTAAAGTCATCTGGTAGATGCCAGACTAGATCATTGTCTTTTCCTAATCCCAGATTACCGTCAACGGCGGCGATCATGGTTACTACGGGTTTGATGGGCGCTTCAGTCTCAACCTTTGCTAGCGGAGTAGGAAATTCTTTGGCTACTTTCTGTTCTAATTTTGAGATACGTTCCTTTTGTTTTCCTACCAGGCGATCATACTGTCGCTTTTCCCACTCAGGACCTAAAAGCCTTTTGGTCACAAATACATTGAAGGCATGATAAAGAAGCAGTAAGAACCATGCAAAAATGATCCAGATCCACCAGTCGATTCCAAACCATGGTTCTGGTTTACTTTCCATAAAAACCTGACTGATAATAATCAAACCTACTGATCCTACCAGAAAGACGATGAAGTGAGTGAACAGCCCCCTTTTTTGCTTGATGCGCAAGCGCGCGTTTTCAATCATTTCTTTCTGTACAGGGTCTATTCCTTGTTGCTCTTTTTTCTTGAACCCAAACATTTTCTACCTATTTTTAACGATCAAATGTAATTCATACCTGAAACAGGTGGCATTAATAAAGCTATAAATGACTCTCACTTTTCCTGTTTTAGAAGATTTTGTTTACCTCAACACGCCTGAACAAGGGCTTATATCTCAAGAACTCAAAGATTACAAAACTTGTTTCGCAAATCAGTTGGCAAGTGACCCTCTGTTTATGATGCGCAAAAGAGGTGACTTTCTGGAAGAGGTACGCAGGACAGTCGCTCACTTCTTAGATTCAGACTATCAATTCACCGCGCTCACACCCAATTTTTCACTAGCATTTAATGCGTTGCTAGAAAAATTGCCGCGATCTAAAAGGTTTTTGTTGATTGATGGAGATTACCCCTCGATCAATTATCCCGTGATTTCGATGGGCTTTCCGACAAGTTATGTGCCGCTCTGCGCTGATCTGGAGCATCAAATTTGGGATGCAGTGAAAAAACACGAGCCCGATTTTCTGTGCCTTTCCATCGTACAATACATTTCAGGAATGAAAATCGATCTGGATTTTCTTAAAGATCTCAAAGCAAGCTTTCCTGATGTTATAATCATTGCAGATGCCACTCAATATCTAGGTGTTGAAGAATTCCGCTTTCGCGAAAGCGGAATAGACATCCTAGCCGCCAGCTGTTACAAGTGGATGCACGCTGGGAATGGTAACGCATTTATGTGTTTCAAAGAAGAAACAGTCGCTAGGCTAAGTGAATATTTTCCTCACATAGAAATATCAGAAATAAGAAACCAACGAGGCAGTTTTATTGGTTATTTTGAACCCGGGCATCTTGATTCGGTTTCTTTTGGAGCTTTGCGTAAAGCTATAGAACTTATTGATTCTTATGGGATCCATAAAATAAGCATTGCTATAAACAAGATTTCCAGTCAAGCAAAAACAGCGTTTGCTTCACGCAATTTAATTGCTAGTGAGGTTCTAGGAAGAGATGTTCATTCTTCTATCTTTAATCTGAAGCTGAGTGATGAGGTGCTGCAAGACTTACTTGCCGTGAAAATTTTGTGCTGTAAAAGAGGAGATGGTATAAGAGTGGGATTTCATTACTACAATACAACTGAAGACTTGGATCAATTTTTAAATACTATCGACCGCCATTTATGAGAAAACTGTTTTTCTTTTTATTTCCAATATTTTTAATCGCACAGAATCCAAATGATTGCGTGAATGCCATAAGTTTATGCGGCGATACAGATCTTGCGATAGACCCAGCTGGAATAGGTGTAGATGAGTTTACCTTACCCAATAATCCTGCGCCCAATTGTTATAATTTTAGAGCAGATCAGGTGTGGTTTAAGATCGAGATCGAACAAACAGGTCAATTTACCTTCACCCTAGATCCCGAGCAAGATCAAGCTGATTATGATTTTGCGGTTTTTGGTCCCACGACAGATTGTACAAATCTCGGAGCTGCGATACGCTGTTCCAGTATTAATCCAGCCGCTGCAGGAATTAGTGGTGCCACGGGACTAAATGATGTCGCCACAGAGGTGAGTGAGGGTCCTGGAGCTATGTCTAATGATCCTGCTAACGATGGTTTTCTGAGAGCGCTGGACGTGATCGCGGGAGAAACCTATTATATTATTATAGGACTGGCAATAGGCGATGGAGGTTTTACCATGAGTACGGGTGGTAGCGCACAACTGCCTCCACCACCAGAAATCAATCCCCTGGATTTTATAGAATTTTGCGATAATGACCCCTCGCCTAACGATGGAATCACAAATATAGACCTGACGCAATTTGATACTGACCTTATAGCTACTCCTAACACGATTGTAAGATATTTTCAGACTGAAAATGATGCAAATATCAATGACAATGAGATCGTAGGATTATATCAAAATAACTCAAATAGCGATACCATTTACGTTCGAGCAGAGCGTACCGACTCTGACTGTGTCAACTTCTCGGAATTTGAGCTAAGGGTAGATGATGAGGCCGTTGACTTCACTACTGAAACCGAGTTCTTTTGCTCCACCCTGACGACTGAAACACTAAATCTGTCTAATTACCTGGATGCGATCGAGCCCGATTTCAATCAATTTCAAGTGACGTACTTTAATACCATTGATGACGCTTATATAGATGCGAACCCAATCAACCCAAATCGTACGGCAACTACGACATTACAGCAAGACGTGATCAAGTTTGTCGATCCTACAGGAGATCGTTGCGAGTTTTACGTAACTTTTCCTTATCAAGTTGCGCCGCCACCTGTGTTTAACATCGATCCTGCGGTAGGGCAATTTTGTGATGACGATTTTGATGATTTCCTTGATGCACCTCTCGCCGATCTTGATGCAGAAATTCTCGATGGACAAGATGCATCTGTAAATGATGTTTTCTATTATGAAACACCCCAGGATCGCACCAATGATATCAACCGATTAACAACCTACGGTATCAGTTCAACACCTCAAACGCTTTACGTGGTAATCCAGAATAATGTGACCGGTTGTATCGACGTAGGTGAGGTATCTGCGCGGTTGAATCCCAAACCATTTCTAGAACCACAAGAGCCTATTGGGATTTGCTTGGACGCTACCACGCCATTGACACTTGAAGTAGAGCAGGGTTTTGATTATTATGAGTGGAGTAATGGCGACGAAGGGCCTGATGCCTTTCAGACTCAGGTGACGACTTCAGGTGATTTTACGGTTACAGTTACTAATGAATTTGGCTGTACTACTGACTTGACCATCACCGTAGAGCCTTCAGAAGCGGCTACAATCGTTGAAATTCTGACTGATGGATTCAATTCAGGTGGTAATAATGCGACCATCGTCGTAGAAGGGACGGGAGACTATGAATTCAGCATTGACGGGTTGCCTTATCAAGACGAAAATATTTTTGAAAACCTCTTCAGAGGTACTCATATAGTAGATGTTAGGGATAAAAACGGTTGCGGAATCACTACGCAAGATTTTGTGGTTTTGGATTTTGAGCCTTTTTTCACCCCAAATGATGATGGTTATAACGACACTTGGAATATTGAAGGTATTGAGGAATTTCCAGGAACGGTGCTTACCATTTTTGACCGTCACGGCAAGTTGTTATATCAATTTACCAGTCCGGGAATAGGTTGGGACGGTACATTTAACAATCAACCCATGCCTTCCAGTAGCTATTGGTTTACCTTAGAAATTCCTGATCAAGAAATACTCAAGGGGTATTTTGCACTTAAAAGATGATTTGTTTCTCGCTTTCGCGAAAGCGAGATCTCAGCAACCTCTACCGTCCTAATAGGCATTATTCGTTAAACTTATGTCATGTTATACTCGTGTTGAGGTCATAAATTAGTGCAATCGTTGTAGTTAGGGCTATTTTAGTCAAAATGACTATGATGATTAAGAATACCCTGTTGCTCCTATATGTTTTCTGCTTTTCTCAGGTACTGAATGCGCAGCAAATGCCTATTGATTTTTCTGACACTCAAGATGTTTTTACTGGTTTTAGTGGGACTAATTTTACACGGGTTAGTGATCCTCAAAATGGTTCAAATGATGTGGGAAGATTCCAAAATTCTGGCGGCGCACCGTTTGAAGGTGCCTTTATAGATTTGATACGACCCGTAGATCTGGATGTAAATAAAATCGTTAACATGCGAGTTTACATCACCGATAATCTTACTCATACCATCTTACTTAAAATGGAACAGGGCACGGGACAAGATGTGGAAGTTCCCGTGGGAATATCAGCTGGAAATCAAAATAGCTGGATCGATCTGAGTTTTGATTTTGCCAATGCCATCGTAAGTGGAACAAATACTTCTATCAATGCAGACGAAGAATACAGCAGGGTAACCTTTTTCTTTGATCCCAGTTTCAATCAAGCTGGAATTTTTCTCGTAGATGACATTGATGATGGTAGCACACCTACCGACCCCAATGTCATCGACATTGAATATACGGATCTGGTTTGGAGTGATGAATTTGACTCTCCCTCTAACACTCAAGTCCCTATTAACTCCTCAAACTGGTTCCATCAGACCCAACTGCCCGCTGGTGGTAGCTGGTTCAATGGTGAGGTGCAACATTATACAGACCGTTTGACCAACTCTTATATGCAAGATGGATTTTTACATATCGTTGCAAAAAGAGAAACTTTTACCGACCAAGGAGAGACGAAGCAATTCACATCGGCACGATTGAATTCCAAGTTTGCATTTACCTACGGTAGAGTAGACGTGAGAGCAAAATTACCATTTGGAGACGGTACGTGGCCTGCGATATGGACTCTGGGGAAAAATGTCAATGAGGCTGGTGGGTTCTGGCAACCACAGTTTGGTAATGTCGATTGGCCATTTTGTGGTGAAATAGACATTATGGAACACGGTCTGGGAGCAACTAATCATGTTTCAAGTGCCTTACACACGCCCAGCAGTTTTGGAAATACTCAGAATGTTAGAGAGCGTGTATTAAATGATGTAGCAAATAACTTTTACGTGTATTCTATGAACTGGTCGCCTAATCAAATTACTTTTTTGATAGATGACGTTCCCTTCTATACATATAACCCAGCGATAAAAGATCAAAACACCTGGCCATTTGACGCTGATCAATACATGCTGTTGAATGTTGCTATGGGTGGAATAGCAGGTGGTATCGATCCCAATTTTCAAGAAGACGATATGGTTATCGATTACGTTAGGGTTTATCAAAACACGGCGAGTATTGAGGAGGATTTTAAATCTGAGGTGAAATTATTTCCTAATCCAGTTGATGAGGTTTTGAACATTCAGTCTCTTGAACCTGTGCAAACTGCAACACTCTTTGACTTAGTTGGTACTCAAGTTTTAGAATTAAAAAATGTAGATCGACAGATTGATTTACAGTCTCTAGATTCAGGTATTTATTTGTTGCAGCTGGAAATTGATGGACGACTAGTTACTCGTAAGGTGGTGAAAAGGTAAAGCGCTATCAATCTGTTTTGAAGGAAACGTACCTCTCTGAACTCCTACTTGAGCTGCTACGCCAGTACTTAGTAAGGGCAGACTTAAGTCTGCCTTTACTAAGTTTTTGAGAGTATTCTATGCTACTCAAAAATAATCCTAACTCCATGATCCTATAAATTAAAAATTTCTTGGTTTGTATCTTTATGTCAAATTCAAACCATGAAAATCCTATCCAACCTCCCTATAATAGATCTGAATTTAAGTAATGAGGATCAAGCGGTAAGCCATCACAACTCTCCATTTTCTCTGTGATAATCGCCAATGTATTTGAAAATTTTTGTAGACAGTCTAGTCAACTTACCGTTTAATAATATGATATCTGATGCTAAGTTTTCTATAGATTTTACATCTACATTAAAAATAGTATCAATGAGTTCAATTCTATTTTTACTTTTATGAGCAAAAGTTTTGTGTCTTATTGTTCTAAGTTCTTTAGACCTCGCCTTTCTTAAATTGCTATACTCTTTATTCAATTTTTTTATGCCTTCGATTGGGTCTAAGAACCCGATAGCTTTGAGATTGTCGATCAATTCTTTGCCGAGAATTGAACTTAAATCTTTCAGATATTCGTAAAGTATAACTGATAACGCTCGTGCATAAAATTTCATTTGAATTTCAGTATTTGAGTTTGTTAACCCAACAACAGCATTAACTAAATCAGATTGAATTGTCATTACGTAAAGATTTGTTTCGACTATAGACTTGTACCTAAAATTTTTTCTACTATCCATTCCTTTATAAAATGAATAACTCATAATAATTTGAGTTTGGATATTATTATTGATCTCATCAATCTCGTCTTTTAACATATTAGTCAGTATTTAACCGTGATAAATGCTTTCTTGCCCATTCCAATAACTTTTTTCAGATAAAGCTTCTAAAATTAGTTTTGACTTTAACGTGAAGCCATTATCTCAATATTTATTCTCGTAAATTCTATCTAATGCACCTCTAACCAGTTCTGACCCACTCCTACTTACACATCCAGCGGCACTTCCATTTTGTAGGCGTATGGCATCCCATCTTGGATCAGTTTTTTCATGTCATCTAATTTGCGATTTTGAAAAGCAATAAAAAGGCCTGTACTTGCAAGGTGTATTCAATAATGGATAGTGATGTCTCTCTATCGTAGAAAGATTTTATCTTTTATTTCCCATCGGTGTATAAATTGGCATTACAGAATTTTGGGTCTCATCATAAAACTCTTTTGAATACCTATTTTTAGACTTTATCTTACCCTTTGATTTTGAGTCTAGGACCTGAATAATAAGTCCTTTACTTCTCAGTCGATCAAGTTTTTTCTTTCTTATCGAATTAAGTAGGAGATGATCAAATGAAACTTTGTCTTTTATCATCAGAAGTCTTTTGATATTTTTTTCTTTCGCTTTTACCAAGCGAAGCATTTTTATTACCTCAACCTTATATGAGTTGAAATCAATTCTTTCATCCGTCATGCCGAGATTTATTTAAATAGTTTGAGCCTAATTTTTAAATAAAATTTGATGCAAACTCTCCATTTATACTGGACTGATTATATTCTAATCTACACCCACTTCATCATCCAGTGGGCACACTTAACTTGTAGGCGTTTTGCAACCATTTTCCTCATCCCAGCCCTCTCCAAAGGAGAGGGAGATAAGTAGAAATTGATAAACTTCCTTACTGACAACTGACAACTGACAACTGACAACTGACAACCGAAAACTAACTCAATGCGCCTCTAACCAGTTCATCCCTACGCCTACTTCCACATCAAGCGGCACACTTAATTTATAAGCATTTTGCATCTCGTCTTGGATCAGTTTTTTCATGTCTTCCAGCTCATCATTGTGGATGTCAAAAACCAATTCATCATGAACCTGCAGCAACATTTTTGACTTGCAGTTCAATTCTTTGAACTTTTCGTGAATGTTAATCATCGCGATTTTGATGATATCGGCCGCGCTCCCTTGAATGGGAGCGTTGACAGCGTTGCGCTCGGCTGCGCCTCGCACGACATTGTTAGATGAATTGATGTCTTTTAAATAGCGACGCCTTCCCAAAACCGTTTCTACATAACCATTCTCACGCGCGAAAGCCACTTGGTCGTCCATGTAGGCGCGCAGTTTTGGGTAGGTTTTATAATAGGTGTCGATCAGTTCTTTGGCCTCGCTGCGATCCAGATCGGTTTGATTGCTCAGTCCAAAAGCACTAACCCCATAAATGATCCCAAAGTTCACCGTTTTGGCATTGCTACGCTGCTCTCGGGTCACTTTCTCTATGTCTACATTAAAAACGCGTGCAGCGGTAGAAGCGTGAATGTCCTCGCCATTTTTAAAGGCAGCGATCATGTTTTCTTCCTCGCTTAATGCAGCGATTATACGCAACTCAATCTGGCTGTAATCGGCAGCCATTAAGGTGTAGTTTTCATCGCGAGGGATGAAGGCATTACGCACTTGTCTCCCGCGCTCGGTACGTATCGGGATGTTTTGCAAATTGGGATCGGTTGAGCTCAAGCGGCCTGTCGCCGCCACCGTTTGCATATAATTGGTATGAATACGCTGCGTCTTTGGATTCACCTGATTGGGCAGAGCATCCACATAAGTCGATTGCAATTTTGTCAGTCCGCGGTATTCGAGAACATCAGCGATGATTTGATGGTTAGCAGCCAGATAACTCAACACATCCTCAGCGGTAGAATATTGACCGGTCTTGGTTTTTTTAGGCTTGTCCACCAGCTTCAACTTACCGAACAAAATTTCTCCCAGCTGCTTCGGCGATCCTATGTTGAACTCCTCGCCGGCTTCTTTATAAATATTTTCTTCTAGTTGAGCGATGTCTTCTGTTAGCTTTCGCGAAAGCGTACCCAGATAATCCTCATCCAGATTGATACCCTCTATTTCCATATCTGCCAGCACCTGAACTAGTGGCATCTCGATCTCGGTAAAGAGCTTGTTAGTTCCGGCAGAGTCGAGTTCTTTGACAAAATACTGTTTGAGTTGGAGTGTGATATCGGCATCCTCCACCGCATATTCTTTCTGCTTTTCCAGTTCCACGTCGCGCATGGATTTTTGGTTCTTACCTTTCTTACTGATCAATTCCGTTATGGATTGCGGTGTATAGTTGAGGTAGGTCTCCGCAAGCACGTCCATGTTGTGCCTCATGTCTGGATTGATGAGATAGTGCGCGAGCATAGTGTCAAACGCCGGCGCCGCGACCTCAACGTCATATTTGTCCAAGACCTTGATGTCGTACTTCAAATTCTGACCGATTTTCTCAATCTCGTTACTTTCAAAAAATGGTTTCAACTGATTTACGATTTCCTGAGCTTTGTCTCGCTCTTCTGGAAACGGCAAATAAAAACCTTTTCCCGCTTCCCATGAAAATGCGATCCCGACCAGCTCTGCCACTAGTGGATCCAGACTGGTCGTCTCGGTATCAAAACACACGCTTTTTTGCTGCATGAGTTTTTTGAGGAACAAGCTCATACCCAGTCCTTCTTCCACGATTTGATACAAATGATCTGTAGTTGCTAGCGTTTTTCTTCCTGTAGCATCAGCTTCTGCAGCGGTTCCCGATCCCGGTGTATCAAAAAGTGAAAATTGACCGTCTGAATTTGAATCTGAACTTGAACTGGAGGATGAGGCACTCGAAGCCTCTTTATAATTAACCCCAGGAACACCGTCAGGAGCAAAAATTTTTGCCATGGTTTCCTTAGCACGTCGGAATTCCAATTCGTCAAAAACCTCGTGAACCTGTTCCACATCTGGATCGTCCAGGGTGTAGTTTTTAGCATTGAATTGCACATCGCAATCCAGTTTTATAGTTGCCAGTTGTTTGGAAAGGCGTCCGAGCTCAGCATTGGCGATAACTTTTTCCTTCAGCTTACCCTTGAGCTGATCGGTATTGTCCAGCAAGCCTTCCATGGAGCCAAATTGCTTGAGAAATTTTTTGGCCGTCTTATCGCCCACACCGGGTAAACCAGGAATGT
Source organism: Nonlabens spongiae (assembly GCF_002117125.1). Classification (NCBI taxonomy): domain Bacteria; kingdom Pseudomonadati; phylum Bacteroidota; class Flavobacteriia; order Flavobacteriales; family Flavobacteriaceae; genus Nonlabens; species Nonlabens spongiae. The sequence goes on along the minus strand of NZ_CP019344.1, from coordinate 2,144,043 downwards.
TATCGCTCGCGTCACCCATCATTCCCAGATAGTCGATTACCTGTTCAGGACGCTCCACCTCAAAACGCTTTTGAACTTCAGGAATTCCCCAAATCTCGATACCGTTACCCATACGAGCCGGGCGGTACATGAAAATATTTTCTGAAACGAGCTGTGCGTAATCTTTGTCTGGCGTGACCATGTACACGGTAAAGCCTTCCTTCTCGGCTTGTTTAGAAAGTGTCCCTATCAAATCATCTGCCTCGACACCGGCAATCTCCACGATGGGAATATGCATGGCTTTCAGAATTTTTTGAATGTAGGGAATAGCGATGCGTATGGCTTCTGGAGTCTCGTCGCGATTTGCTTTGTAATCTTCATAAAGCTCTGTACGCTCAGCACTTCCTTCTTTGTCAAAAGCAACGGCGAGGTACTCAGGTTTTTCACGGCGTATCACATCAAAGAGCGAATTAGTAAAGCCCATAATCGCACTCGTATCCATGCCTTTACTATTAATACGCGGATTTTTTATCAGGGCGTAATAACCTCTGAAAATCAGCGCATAGGCATCCAGTAAAAAAAGTCTCTTGTCGTCAGTTCCGTCGTTAGTCACGTGAAAAATTTTAAGGAGGTTAAAGATAGGGTATGTTTGGCACTCTGAACTTCAAATCTGTCACTCTGAAACCGAAGAATAAGGTGTTCAGAGTCTCTATATGATTGGTTAGAGCTTTGTCGATCTTTACGTCCCGATCAATGAGACGCTGTCCCGACCGCTGTACGGAACGCACTATATTTGTCCAGCACGACAAGATGTATTATTTCTTAACACATTAGCAACATTTTAAGCTCAAGTTGCATTTAATTTCGCCGCATGCGTTGGATTATAGCTTTAGTCATCTTTTTGGCACTGGAGATTTATGCATTTCAACTGGTGCGCGTGTTGTCTCGAGGGCACTGGTGGAAATGGGCGTATCCAGTGGTGTCGCTTCTGGTCATCTCAAACCTCATCATTCAGTTTGCCATTAACTCAGATCGTTCTGCAGTTTCTAGTGCGAGGGATTTTGCCGTGACGCTCTTTTTGGCATTTTTTGTCCTCAAGCTGGTCTTTTTTCTCTTCATGTTTGGAGAAGATATTTACCGGTTCATTAAAGGTGTTTTTATCTCGCTTTCGCGAAAGCGGGAACTTGATGAGTCATTCTTGCCCGGTAGGAGATCTTTCATCGCCAAAGTAGGTCTTGCGGTAGCTGCGCTGCCTTTTGGGGCAATTCTCTACGGAGCCTGGCGCGGGAAATTCAACTACCAAGTCAGGAGTTATGAGCTGACGTTTGCAGATTTACCAGAAGCCTTTGACGGTTATAAAATCACCCAACTCAGTGATATCCATGTGGGGAGTTTTGAGAATAAAGAAGAGGTGGAATATGCCATAAACCTTGCTAATGAGCAGCAAAGTGACGCGATTCTGTTTACAGGTGATCTGGTAAATAATATGTCGAGTGAGATGTACGGCTGGGAGGAAGTTTTTGGGAAGCTGAAAGCTCCCGATGGCGTATTTTCTGTTTTGGGAAATCACGATTATGGAGACTATGTGAGTTGGGAAACTCCAGCCGCCAAAAAAGCCAACCTTCAAGAACTTTTTGACATTCAGAAAGGGATGGGCTGGCGCTTATTGCTGGATGAGAATGAAAAGATCACCCGCGGTGCCGATTCTATTTCCATCGTAGGGGTTCAAAACTGGGGGGCGGTCGCTTTCCTAAATACGGAGATTTGGATAAAGCTTCGCAGGGTTTAACTAAAAAGGATTTCAAGGTGTTGATGAGCCACGACCCGACGCACTGGGATTTGCAGGTGAAGGAACGCGATCTCAATTATCACTTGACTTTGAGCGGTCATACACACGGTATGCAATTTGGCGTAGAAATTCCAGGTTTTATCAAGTTAAGTCCAGCCTGGTTTGTGTATAAAAAATGGGCTGGTATCTATAAGGAATACGGGCGCTTTCTAAACGTAAATCGAGGTTTTGGATTTTTGGGATATAAAGGTCGAGCAGGTATTTGGCCAGAAATTACGGTGATTACTTTGAAGAAGGGATGATTTTTTCAACCCATTGATTATTAGAGATTTTTAGCTACATTTACGTAAATCTTCTAGGTCATGTCAAAGTTTGGTGAGCTTATCAGTGTAGAAGTGCCGGTGTTATTCAATTTTTTTACAAGTTGGAATGAGGACTCCATTTCTATGCAACCCATCGTCAAAGATGTTGCTGCAGTGATAGGAGAGGACGCCAAGGTCATTAGAATAGACGTCGACAAAAATCCTGAAATCACCGAAGCCCTACGCATTAAAGGACTGCCTACGTTCATTCTTTATAAGAACGGCGAGATGAAATGGCGCAAGAGCGGTAGGCAAGATGTGAATACCCTGGTTCAGGTGTTGCAGCAGTATAAGTAAGAGCAAGCGTTTTACTTATATCAAGTAGCTTCTTGATCAGCGTATTATCTAATCCAAATTGTTCAGTGTATAGTTGATAGTTGATCACCTAATTTGAATGTTCAAATAGCTGATGTTTTAGGTTTTCAAGCGCAGGATAATATATACACCGCGTCTGTAAGGGCAGACTTAAGTGCCCTTACTTAAAGAAAGGAGACTAGAAAATTCTAAAATGTAAGCGTCTGATCAAAATGTTGTACAAGTTATTTCCTTGATCTTCAAAAACTCCAAATACTCCGGCAAGATCTCCAGCAACCGCTCTTGAGCTTTTTCACTATCGTGAAATACTACAATACTTCCGTTACGAGTATTTTTTTTGAGGTTTTCTAAACAACTTGATGCAGATCGAGACGTATCAAAATCACCTGATAAAACATCCCACATTACGACTTTATATCCTTTAGATTTTAATTTCTTGACCACACTGGAAGTGATCTTACCATAAGGAGGTCGAAACAAGTTTGAAGAGATCAACTGCGCAGCTTGACCTGTATTATCTAAGTACTCTTGCCAACTTGTTTTCCATGCATTCAGGTGATTGAAGGTATGGTTCCCCACACGATGTCCTTGATCTAAAAGCCGCTGATAAATATCAGGATGCCTCTTCACACAGTCGCCGATGCAAAAAAAAGTTGCCTTAACGCCGTAATCACGCAAAATTTCAAGGACTTTATCTGTAACTATTGGTGTAGGTCCATCATCAAAGGTGAGGTAAATCTCTTTTCTAGCCCGGCTTTTATGCCAAGTCAGCCCTTTAAATACCTTGGGAATCCAGTGCGGTATGCGATCTGGATACCAGCGCATCAATCATTATTTAAGGCACTAGTATCAATCACTTCTGGTGCATCTAGATTATCGATGTCACTTTCCAGTAACTGGCGCAGTTCCATTTCGGCAGTGCTATCTGGAAATTGCTCTCCCGGAGCGCCGGTCGCAATCAAAAAGTCTTGATCAAAAAATCTAGGGAAAGCCCTCACATAATTGTTATAAGTTTCCACATGCTTGTCGAGCATTTCTTGATCTTGATAAAAAACAGCCGTCTCCACGAGACTGTTGTAGCGCACCACAGCCGCTTGCAACTCCATGCGGGATTCTATTTGCTCCTCTAAAGTCAGTGCTTTATAATGATCAAGTTCATCAGTGTATTTTGCGATGACTGCGGTCAATAACTCACGAGCCTTCTCTTTCTTATCTACTTCGTAATATCCAGAAACGAATGGCTCAATCATGGAATAATGGCCATAGTAGTCCAATGGCATTTTTTCCATTCCCAGATCGAGAAGATTTTCAGCTTTTTTGAATTCGCCAATTTTAGTCAAGGCTTCAGCGACTCGGGTGATGTTACTTCGGTAACCTACACTGTTACGACGCGTCTCGGTGTCATGGTAAATATCTGGACTACCGCCATTACCCCAATCCCAGTTCATGATTACATCATAGCTGTATTCTGGATCAATCCTACCCATGTCAAACGGGTCACGTGGATCTTCTGGTTCTGTTTTGATAGGAACAAGACGGTATGCGCAACCGTCCATCTGTAAATAATCCTTCATCCAGATGTAATCATCATCTCCAAAAGCACCTCCCGAAAAGTAGATAGGACGCTCCCAGTTGTTAGCGTTGATGATGTCCAGCATAAACATGCGGTTCTTGTAAACGATGCTGCTGTTGATGGTAATTACGATTTCATCAACGATCTGATCAGCATCTTTTTGAGCAACCACACCATTTTTAAGTACCGCCTCTTTGTCTACGGGAATACGTATATGCTTAGAAGGGAAAGTGTAGTCAGGATATCCGTTGCTGGCAAAATAACCTTTAGTAAACTCTTTTTCACTCTTGACCCAATTCATCCAAGATTCAAGATCTACCGTGTCTGGAACCTGATAATTAGATCCAGCTCTTTTTACAATGTCCTGAAGTCTTTCCTTACCAGGGAAAATCAGCGCGTCTCTTGTTCCGTAGGTGTACTGGTCGTGCGTCATGGTGCTAGGAACAGGCTCGCTGTCCCAGGCCTGTTTTTTCATATCATCCATGTACCAGTCCGTGCTCAAGAGCGAGGTACAAACCACACGCACATCGGTACGGTAGCCTTCTACTTCTTGTGCATACCAGAGCGGGAACGTATCATTATCTCCTATGGTGAAGATGAGCGAGTTGGGCAGGCAGCTGTCCAAGTATTTTTTGGCACTTGCCAGGGCTGTATACTTTTCAGATCGGTCGTGGTCGTCCCAGTTTTGATATCCCATCAATAGCGGTGAAGCAGCAAAACAAACGGCTAGTGCTATGATTTGTGCTGGTCTTGATTGGACTGTTAGGTCGCTGAGCGGAGTCGAAGCGTCCGCCTCGGGCTTCTTTTTAAACGTATCCCTCAAAATCTCATAGATCCAATACACGCCCATTCCTATCCACATACTGAAAACTAAGAAAGAACCCACATAAGCATAATCACGTTCCCGTACCTGGAACATGCTTTGATTCAGGTAAAAAATGATCGCGAGTCCCGTGAATAGAAATAGCACGAGTGTAACGTAAAATGATTTAGGATCTTTTTTGAAATGGAAGAGTACGCCTATTAATCCAAGAATAAGCGGTAGGAAAAAGTAGGTGTTGCGACCTTTATTGTTAAGCATGTCATCACTCAGATCTTCTTGAGTTCCCAAAAACATAGAATCTACGGGAGTGATTCCACTCAACCAGTTGCCATTATAGCGATCCCACTCACCTTGAATGTCGTTTTGCCTACCCACAAAATTCCACATAAAATACCTCATATACATGTAGCTGATCTGGTACTGGAACAGGTAACGCATGTTTTGGGCAAATGAGGGTTTATTAATCGTAATCGCACCTTCTTGCTCTAGATAACTCAATACTTCTATGTACTCAGAAGCTTCGATGCGATCACGCTCAAACTGTCGCTGGTAGTCGTCCAGTATGCCTAGCAGCTCAGGATTCGTCTCCATTTCTGGGTCGATCGTATAATCCAGACCACCCATAAAACGCACGTAATTTTCAGCGCGGGAGCCATCTGTCATTCTGGGGAGAAAGCCCTCGTGATCTTCGTGCGTGTTTTGAAGCGCATCCTTGTAATTGTTGACGATGATATACTTACCTTTTTCGTAATCACGCTCATATTTGGGCGCTTCATCACGGTAGGATTCATTATCATCTGTAAGCGGGTCGTCAGGGTTGAGACCTGCATAAATGTCTGTGAAAGCTTTCCCGTAAAACAGCGCTGGTTGCGGGTATTGCTCCCTGTTGAAATAAGCTAATAGGGCACGGGCATCGTTAGGATTGTTCTCGTTGATCGGCGTTCCGGCATTGGCACGTATGGGTAACATCACCCATGAAGAGAAGCCTATTAACACAAACATGGTGCAGATTGTTATGGTGTTGAGTAGTGGTTTGTTACGCTTTCGCGAAAGCGAGATCAAAAACACAAATAACCCTATAATTAGCAATAAAGCGATGATCGTACCTGAGTTGAAAGGAAGACCAATCTGGTTGACAAAAAACACTTCCAGATATCCAAAAATCGCCAAGGTGTACGGTAGCAGAAGCTTAAATACAAAGAGCAGCACCGCGACCACGGCTATGTTTGCCACAATGAAATTGAGTGGGGTAATTTTCTTGTAATGTTTGAAATACCAAAGCAGTCCTATGGCTGGAATGGTCAATATTCCCATGAAGTGTACCCCAAAGGAGAGTCCCACGATGAAAGAAATCAAAATGAGCCAGCGGTTACCGCGTGGTTTGAACATGTCGCGTTCCCATAAGAGACCTAGATAAAACATTAAACTCATGAGCAGGGCTGCAGCGGCGTAAACTTCGGCCTCTACGGCGTTGAACCAAAAACTGTCTGTAACGGCAAAGGTGAGCGATCCTATCGCGGCAGATCCCAATATCATTACATCGTCCACCCGATCTTTTAAAAGGTGTCTTTTAAGAAGCAAAGTGAGCGACCAGAACATGAATAAAATCGTGAACGCACTTGAGAAAACAGATAAAAGGTTTACGGTATAAGCGATGTCACTTTTTTCCAATGCAAAAACGCTGAATGCAGCGCCCAGCATTTGGTAAAGTGGTGCGCCTGGAGGGTGTCCTACTTGCAGACTCGATGAAGTTGCAATGTATTCTCCAGCATCCCAGTAGCTTGTTGTAGGTTCTACCGTGCTCCAGAAAATGGCTAGGGCTATGGCAAAAACCAGCCAGCCTACTATTTTATTTGATTTATCGTAGTTGATCGTCATCTCTAAACTTTACCGTAGGCGAAAATAAGAAATCTTAATGCCTTAACTTTAGTAACGAGAAGATGTATGTTAACGTATGAGAACGATCAAAAGCTTTCAATGCTATTGTTCTTCAATGGCACTTACTTTATTGTAAAATTTAAAGTGTAAAACCGCTGATCTGCCCACCATCCAGAGAAAGAAGGCCACCCATACGGCTTTGAGTTTCCAGTCCAGATAATCTGCGATGTAAATAGTAGGAATGAACACAAAAATGGTAAGGAAAATGAGCAAATTACGTAAATACACCGCTTCACCCCAGCCTTTGAAAATGCCGTCATAGACAAAAGCTACGGCATTAACCGGTTGCATGAGAATGACAATCCAAAATGTTGCGCTCATCATTTCCAGTACGGGTGCTTCATCAGTAAAAAACAGCGGAATCTGATCGTAGAGCGCAAAGCAGCCTAGGCTTAAAATAACAGCAACGCCCACGCCATAAAGCAAAGTTGTTTTGGCGAGGTATCTCAAGCCGCCGGCATCTCGCGATCCTAATAGTCTACCGCCTATGGCGTTCCCGGCATTTGCAAAGCCGTCAATGAAAAAGGAGAAGAACAACCAGATGTTCATCAAAATAGCATGTGTTGCTGCTGCGCTGGTGCTATAGCCATTAGCAAACCGGTAGGAAAGGTAGATCGCAATATTGATGGCCGCTGTTCTCAAAAAGAAGTTGGCTGTAAGGGAAAGGTGTTTACCCAGCTTTTCATGAGGTTTCCAAAGTTTAAGAGCTAACGAGAAACCGGTCTTTTTATAAAGAAAGTAAATGGCAATACACATAAGGCTGAATTGCGCTACGAGACTGGCGTAAGCAGCACCTTCTATTCCCATTGCTGGAATGATTTCGGGAATACCGTGAACCAAAATGATATCCAGAACCACATTAATGGCGGCTCCTATAAGACTCGCCGTCATCGCCCAAGATGTATTCTGCAACCCTCTGAATAATCCAAAAAGTGCAAAAGCACATAAAGTCATGGGGAAACCTATGGCTCTGATTTGATAATAAGTGACCGCTTGTTTTAAAACATCACCTTCGGCTTGATACAGTGTAAAAATCCATTCGGCTAGGGGAGCGGTGATGAGGTAAATCAAACTCCCAGCAACAATGTTGATCCATATAACTTGCGGCACCAATTCTTTTGTGGAATCGAGCCTGTCTTCTCCCAGGGCGTTTGAGATAATGGAGGAAATGGAAGTTTTGGTTTGAGCCAGCGTCCAAATAATAGCACTTAGAAAAGAGCCTACTAATCCCACTGCCGATAAAGCCACTACAGCACCATTTTCCATTCTGCCGATGACTGCGAGATCTGTTATGCTGATCACTGGCTCGGCAATTCCAGCAATAATTGCAGGAATGGCGAGCTTCAAGATATCTTTGACAGTAATGGATTGCTTGGGCATCGTGCAAACTTAGTTCATGCTTGAGCTTGAAAAGAATCAGGTTTAGAAAAGAAACTGATTTGAGTATATGATAAACTTATATATTTGCGTCTCTAATTTGGGGGATTAGCTCATTCCGATAGTTACCGGGAGGCTAGAGCGTCCCGACCCTGGTCGGGAAGGTGACCGGAAACCTGATTAGATTAAATAATAAAAAGGGGGATTAGCTCATTTGGCTAGAGCGCTTGCCTGGCAGGCAAGAGGTGACCGGTTCGAATCCGGTATTCTCCACTAAAAAACGCAGCTGAAAAGCTGCGTTTTTCGTATTCATACTTTATGCTTAGATCACCCCACCCGCACATCCTTCCAATAATTAGGTGGTTTGTGACCTGTTTTTACATTGGGAGTGATGCGGCTTTGCATCTCTGGCTGGAAAAAGGTGTAGGGATATTTGATTTCTCTTTCGCTGGCATCGTCCAGTTTTTTCATAAGCTCTGCTGGGATGTCAAAATCTAGGGCTTTCATATTGCCCTCAATTTGAGACATTTTAGTGGCACCTATAATCACGCTGGCTACATTGTTTTTGTTTGCTGTCCAATTCAGGGCAACACTGGCCATGGGCTGATTGATCTCCTCACTTACTTCGTGCAAAGCTTTGACAATGTTCCAGTTGCGCTCATTATCTTTTGAGCTTACCTCGCCACCGTTATCGGTGATGTGTTTTAATCTTCCTTCTACATCATCCTGATCGTCTATGCCTGGTTTATATTTCCCAGAGAGTAGGCCGCCGCCTAGAGGTGACCACGCCATGATTCCTGCATTTGTATACTGACCCAAATCGATATACTCGTTCTCAATCTCTCGCTGAATCATAGAGTATTCTAACTGAAAGGCAGAAATAGGCTCGTAATTATGAGCTTCTGCAAGTGCTTGTGCCCTTGAGGCATACCAGGCAGGTACATTGGAAAATCCTATGTGATGAATCTTGCCTTCAGTAACGAGATCATTTAGAGTGCGCATTACTTCTTCCACTGGAGTCAATTGATCCCAGCAATGCAAAATGTACAGATCTATGTAATCGGTTTTAAGGCGTTTTAGAGATTCCTCCAGCGTACGGCGAATGTTTTTGCGTGAGTTACCGCCGCCATTTACATCATTATTCTTACTTGTATTGAAGGTGAATTTTGTGGAAAGCACAATCTCATCGCGATTGCCGCGCTCTTTCATAAAATCACCTATAAATTCTTCACTGGTACCGCCCGTGTACAAATCAGCCGTATCTACAAAATTACCGCCGTGGTCGAGGTAGTAATCAAAGATTTTTTGGGCTTCTTCCTTTGTGTTTCCCCAGCCCCATTCCTTGCCAAAAGTCATGGTTCCCAACGCAAAACGGCTGACTTTTAAACCGGTTTTTCCAAGGGTGTAATAGCGATCTATGCTCATTATCAGTATTCTATTTGAATTTGTTGACTGTTAAAGGTAGTTATGGTGAGTTGTCTCGGCAAGCGAAGTAACGATTTTTACATCGCAAAGTAACACTTGGAGAATCTCAGGGCTTGATTTAGTTTGTGATCTGAGTGCTGAGGTACTCAAGGCTCGACTCTGATTTAATCGCAAGTTCAGTGTCATGCTCAGTTTGTAGTTTTATCTCGCTTTCGCGAAAGCGAAACAAAAACAAACTCTCTACTAGGTTAATATACTGGCGTAGTTATTGATCGCTTGAAATCCCTACATTTACGTTTCATGAAACTGTACCGCAACAGCCTGCGCAACCGCATCTTTTTTTCCATGATCTTGATTACCCTGCTGGCAAGTATCCTCATTGCTGGTATGAGTATATATCAATTCAGGGAACAAACTAAGGATTACCACGAGGAGCGATTGATGCGCAAGGAACAGAACATCAAAGAGAGTATTTATTATACCCTGCGCCAAACCGATTATGAGGTGAAAACCGAGAATCTGGCCAATATTTTTAAAGACAAAGACGAAATCTATGAAGTGAGCAATATTCACGGTATGCCGGTCTATGTCTATGATCTGCAGGGAAACCTCTTGATTAGTTCTAGTGCACTTTTTGTTACCCAGCCTCACGAGAAAACTATTTCTGCCGAGACCATTCAAAATCTCACAGATTCAAATAATAGGCGCTATGAAATCATCGTCAATAAGGATGAGGAGAATTACCGATATAGTTACACCTATTTAACGGATGCCCAGTTCAAAAACATAGGTATTCTCATGCTGGGCTATCAAGAGAACGATGATTTTATGGAGTATGAACTCCAGGAGTTCTTACAGCGACTGGGATTGGTTTATATTCTCATGTTTGTCTTTTCAATATTTCTCGCTTACGTATTATCCAAGTACATTACTAAATCCATAAGAGGCATAAGCGATCGACTCAAAGAACTCAACATTGCCAAAAGAAACCAGCATATCACCATAGACAGTTCTGGGAGTGAAGAGATCAACAGTTTGCTGGAATCCTATAATGACATGGTGGATCAGCTGGAAGAGAGTGCAGTACTGCTGGCAACAAATGAACGTGAGCACGCCTGGCGGGAGATGGCAAAGCAAGTCGCTCACGAGATCAAGAATCCGCTGACTCCCATGAGGCTTACCGTGCAGAGTTTTGAAAGACGTTTTGATCCTGAAGATCCTGAAGCCAAGGAAAAAATCAAAGAATATTCTTCTTCCTTGATCGAGCAGATTGATGTTATGAGCAACATTGCCAGTGCTTTTTCTACATACGCCAGTATGCCAGCGCAAAAAGATGAGGAGACAAACGTCTCTATGGTGACAAAACTGGCTCTTGATATTTTTAACGAGCCCTACATTTCTTACAAAGAAGACGACACAGAACTGTTTGTGATTTTTGATAGAACGCAGCTGATACGAGTAGTGACAAACCTAGTCAAAAACGCTTTACAAGCAACCTCTGGAAGTAGCCAGCCTGAAATACTGGTTGAAGTTACGCATGATGAAGACTCTGTATTCCTCAAGGTGGCAGATAACGGTACCGGTATCCATCCTGATCATGAGAATAAAATCTTTGAGCCCAAGTTCACCACAAAAAACAGCGGCATGGGATTGGGTCTCGCCATGGTAAAACAGATTGTAGAAAACTACAACGGTAAGATAGGTATGGAGACTACTTATGGAGAAGGAACTACATTTTGTGTGACTTTGCCGCTGGTCTCTAAATAAACTTCACAACACACGCAACGATCTTTATCGAGATGCATCTATTTTTAAAATACAACTATGAAAAAATTAGCCATTCTGCTTTTACTGGCCCTAGCGGCTTGTTCAAACGATGATTCTGCGGATGAGGAAAGGGTAAATATGATCATCGATCATCATTACGAGATGGGTGTGGGAGTAGGGCCTGTACCCGTGCTCAGAGTTCAGGAAGGTGATCAGATTGCATCAAATCAATTTCAAATCTTCTATGGAGGTATAACAGGTTTTAACTTTGAACCGGGATTCGTATACGAGCTTGAAGTACTCAAGAGAAATGTTGAGAATCCTCCAGCTGATGCACCCTCCATTGAATACATTTTAGTAAATGAGGTTTCAAAAATGCCAGTTCCGGCAAACACGACATTTGAAATGAAGATTAAAGACTTCGGGACTGAATTTGTTATTTCTGAAACTGATGGTACCTATAACTTTTTAAGCTTCATACCGCTAGATTGTCAGCAAAGATGCAATGAACTGGAGCAGGCGATCCAGAATAATTCTCAAGTAGTGGGAGTTTTTGAACATGATGGTAATGGAGGCGTGGTTTTGATCGATATCTTATAGTTAAAAATCTCAAGGATATTTTCTACCTCAAATAACTTTTTAAATTTACGGAACAGACTTTGTAATTGTGATTACAGAATAAAACAAATCTGTTGACAACCATGAAAAGATCAATTCTATTTATAGTTTCCTTATTACTTCTGACCAGCTTTCAAACAGGTGTGGAAATGCCCCCTGTCCAAGACCCGGCATTTGAAGAAGGGGAGTGGTTCAAGTTCCGTATCCACTATGGGATTTTTAATGCCAGTTATGCAGAGTTGCATGTGAAAAACGCTAGGCTGAAAGGCGAAAAAGTCTACCACATCAAAGGAACGGGAAAATCTACAGGTCTTCTTGATCTATTTTTTGAAGTGGATGACCGTTACGAGACCTACATAGATCGCGAAGAGGTAAAGCCTTATCGATTTATTAGAAAAATCAATGAAGGTGGGCATACAAAAGACATTCAGATTGATTTTGACCATGAATCGGGTACCGCGCTTTACCATGATAAAAAGCACAAGAAAAAGAGCACGCTAGAAATCAAGCCTCAGTCGCAAGATATGATGAGTGCTTTCTATTTCTTGAGAAACGCGGTAGACGTTAAAACATTAGCTGTGGGTGATGAGTTTGTGTTACCCATGTTCTTTGATGAAGAGAATTACGACTTTAAATTAAAATTTCTGGGGCGCGAGGTGGTCGATACTAAATTTGGCGATGTCGCTGCACTTAAATTCAGACCCTACGTGCAATCTGGACGTGTGTTCAAAGAAGAAGAGAGTCTTACCGTCTGGATTAGCGATGATGACAATAAGATCCCTTTAAAAATCCAGGCAAAACTTGCGGTAGGCTCACTTACTGCAGATCTAGATGCCTTCAAAGGTTTGAAGCATAGCTTTAGGATTATTCCAGATTAAAATCCTTCTGTTCAAATCTGACGAGTCAGTTTTTTAAAAATCTAAGGCGTTCATAACTCTGTTCATGCTAAAATCATAACCTGTTGATAGACTGTTATGAGATTGTTATTTTTGCGATTAGCCTAAATAACGTCTATGCAAGATACGCTCAGTCCCGAGATCACGGATCGCATCAAGCTCCTCGAGGAGAAATTCAAGAATTCTGGTCAGGATATGCTATCCTATATGGACGGCTTATTGTACGACACCTACACGACATACTGGGATTATATAAGACTGGATACGCTTTTGAGCCTTCAGGTTCCCAGTACGGAGTTTCCTGATGAGATGATATTTATAGGCTATCATCAGATTACGGAGCTCTACTTCAAGCTTATTATTCACGAGCAGAAACAGATCATCAATAGAGAGGATCTCACGGCAGGTTATTTTGAGGAAAAGATCAATCGCATCAATCGCTATTTTACCGTTTTGATCAACAGCTTTGACGTTATGATCAAGGGAATGGAACGCGAGCAATTCTTAAAGTTCCGCATGTCGCTGTTGCCGGCGAGTGGTTTTCAGAGCGCACAGTTCCGTATGATTGAATTGTATAGTACAGATCTTGTGAATCTGGTGCATGCTGGTGATCGAGCACGCTTTCGCGAAAGCGGAAAACAGAATAAAGTTTATTCCGAGGAAGGTAGGGACGAAAGCGAGACAAGTCCAACTCAAGAAGACCTGTTTGAAAATATCTACTGGAAAAAGGGCGGGATCGACCGGGCGACTGGTGAAAAAACACTTACACTAAAGCAATTTGAAAAGCGTTACACACCTAGATTCTTGAGAATTGCAAAGGAAGTTAAAGCTAGTAACTTGAATCAGAAATACCACCAGTTACCGGATTCAGAAAAAACAGAACGTCTCAAAACAGCTCTCAAAAATCTGGATCAAAACGCAAATGTGAATTGGTTACTCATGCATATGGGCGCGGCGCACCGCTATTTGCGCAAAGAAGGTAAGGCAGTGGACGCAACGGGAGGAACTAACTGGAAAGAGTTCTTGCCACCACATTTTCAGAAAATTTCCTTTTTTCCTGAGCTGTGGAGTAAAGAGGAACACGATAACTGGGGAAAACAATGGGTAGACCATGTTTTGAACACAAAATAAAGATGACAAAAACATTAATCTATTTTCTGGTCTCGGCAGCCTTTCTGTCAAGTTGCAAAGAAGATAAAGAAGTTGAGATCGTTGAGGAGGAGCAACCGGTGGAACTTGCTGAGGTGCTTCCCATCATGAAGTACGGTTACAACCTTAACGATTACGAGATCATTGCAGACACCGTAGAACGTGGAGATACTTTTGGAGACCTGATTGACGCACATCTTATCACCGGTCAGAGTACCTTCAGAGCCGCTCAAGCACTTGATGAAGTGTACAGCGTGAGACGCATTCAAGCGGGTAAACCTTATAAGATTTTAAAGCATCGGGACAGCCTTAACTCTATGGCGGCTTTTATTTATGAGCCTAATAGAATGGAATATGTGGTGGTGAATTTTGCCGATAGCCTAAATGCATTTAAAGGCAATCACCCAGTATCCTACAAGCGCAAAACCGCCAGCGGAATCATAAAAAGCACCCTGTCTGAAGCTATGGAAGATGAAGGTCTGGGCATCTCTGCTATTAATGAACTTTCAGACATTTATCGCTGGTCTATTGACTTTTTTAGATTGCAAAAAGGTGACCGATTCAAAATGATCTACCGCGAGCGCTACATTAATGATACGGTTTTTGCTGGTATCGAAGAGGTAGAAACAGCCGTATTTGAGACTGATGGCAATCCTTATTATGCCTTCAGCTTTGTTGCAGATAGCACAGCCCAGGTTCATGATTATTATGATGAGACAGGTAAAACCCTGCGTAGTTTCTTCTTACGGGCTCCGGTAAATTATACACGCATTTCCAGCCGATATAGCGGCAGACGTTTCCACCCGGTACAAAAACGATGGAAAGCACACTTAGGAACTGATTATGCCGCAGGTTACGGAACGCCCATTATTTCTACGGCAAACGGTGTGGTGATAAAGTCTGGTTATACCAGAGGTAATGGTAATTACGTAAAGGTGAAGCACAATGAGACTTACACCACACAATACCTACACATGCAAAAACGACTGGTTAAGGTGGGACAGCGTGTCAAGCAAGGACAAACCATCGGTTTGGTGGGTAGTACAGGTCTTGCGACTGGACCGCACGTGTGTTACAGGTTTTGGGTAAATGGTAGACAAGTAGACCCCTACAAACAAAACCTTCCAGCGGCAGAGCCTTTACCAGAAAACAAAAAAGAAGAATACCTAGAATTTATACAGCCGTTACAAGAAGAGATAGATCTGCTTCCCTTCAAGGAGCTGGATAACGATTTGCTTTAAAGCTACTCCCACATGAAAAATATTAACCCTACGCAAACCCAAGCCTGGAAAAAGCTTGAGGAGCATTTTCAATCGGTTAAAAATATAGATCTCAGAGAAGCTTTTGCTCAGGATGCTAATCGGGCTAAAAACCTGACCATTGAAGTCGATGACTTTTATGTAGACTTTTCAAAAAACCTGATCAATGAAAATACAGTTGCTTTATTAAACGATCTGGCAGATGAATGTAGGCTGAGCGAAGCTATAGAGTCGTATTTTACGGGAGAAAGAATTAATGCAACCGAGGGTCGTGCCGTTTTGCATACGGCTTTACGTTCAGATATAGGTGGCGTAAAAGTTTCAGAAAATGTGGAAGCCGCTGCCCAGAACCATCAAAAGATGTATGAATTCGTAGATGGTGTACATCAAGGCAAATTTGTAGCACATAACGGTAATAAATTTGACACGGTGGTAAACATCGGTATAGGCGGTAGTGACCTAGGTCCAGTAATGATCTACGAAGCGCTTCAAGCTTACAAAACCGATATCAACGTGCATTTTGTATCAAATGTGGAAGGTGATCACGTTGAAGAAGTGCTCAAGAAAATCGTACCAGAAAAGACACTTTTTGTAATTGTTTCAAAATCTTTTGGTACGCAAGAAACCCTTACTAATGCTACCACAATAAGAAATTGGTTTGAGCAAAAAGTAGGTAAAGAAGCGGTGAGTAAACATTTCATTGCCGTGAGCAGCAACGTTTCTCGAGCGACAGGTTTTGGAATTTCAGAAGACAATATTTTTCCCATGTTTGATTGGGTAGGCGGTCGTTTCTCACTCTGGAGTACGGTAGGAATGTCCATTGCGCTTGCCTTTGGGGTAGAGAACTTCAAGAAATTACTTGCTGGTGCCGCTTCCATGGACAAGCATTTTAAAGAGGCGCCATTTGAGAAAAACCTTCCTGTGCAGCTGGCTCTCATGACGATCTGGTACAATAACTATTTTAAGGCAGAAAGTGAGGCTGTACTACCCTATTCCCAATACCTTCACAGGTTACCGGCATACTTGCAGCAAGCCATCATGGAGAGTAACGGTAAGAGTGTCGATAGAAATGGAGATCTTGTGGATTATCAGACCGGTAATATCGTTTGGGGTGAGCCAGGGACTAATGCCCAACATGCTTTTTTCCAGTTGATACATCAAGGTACTAAACTAATTCCCGCTCATTTTATCGCTTTCGCGAAAGCGAAATACCATCAACCAGACCACCACAATAAACTCATGGCTAATTTCTTTGCACAAACGGAGGCTCTAATGAACGGGAAGAGCGTGAAAGAAGCGAGTGCTGATATGGTTCAAGCTGGAAAATCAGACGCTGAAATTGAGAAGTTATTGCCCTTCAAAGTCTTTGAGGGAAACAACCCTACTACTACCATTTTAATTGATGAACTCACTCCGGAAAGTCTAGGTAAGCTTGTGGCGATGTATGAGCACAAAATTTTTGTGGAAGGTGTGATCTGGAACGTTTATAGTTACGATCAATGGGGTGTTGAATTAGGTAAGGTGCTCGCAGATCAGATCCTTTCTGACATAGAAAAAAAGGATACTGGCACTCATGATGCAAGCACAACAAATCTTTTACGCAGATTTTACAAACTGAATTAACTAATCAATTGATTTTCAGATCGATATTATTATTCAAAGCATAGCGTTCTTAATATTCGCTTAATATACAGACTGGAATAGCGGAGTACTTTTGCAGAATCAAACACTAAATAATTCTGCGATGAACAGAACATTACAATTTTTCATAACACTAGGGCTGTTATTGAGCTCTTTGTTCATGACTGGACAGGTTACGACTTCCAGTATTAATGGTCGTATTTTAGAAGGTGAGGATGAGCCACTTCTAGGAGCAACGGTACAGGCTGTTCACACACCCACTGGGACTCAGTACGCAACTTCTACAAACATTGAAGGGTACTACCGTATTCTTAACATGAGAGTAGGGGGTCCTTACACCATTACTATTACCTACGTAGGTAAAAATGAGGAGGTTTTAACTGACATCTACTTACAGCTAGGTGAGTCAGAAAACATTTCTCTTACTCTATCTGATGAGCAAAATGCTCTTGATGAAGTAGTCATCAACGCTGTACGTGATGGAATTTTTGATTCCAGCACTACGGGTACTAATACAAACATCTCTACTAGGGAAATCAATACTCTACCTACTGCTACAAGAAGCATAGGTGATATCTTACGTAAGACTCCACAAGCTCAGGTAAGTGAAGGTGGTGCGATTTCAATCGCTGGTCAGAACAACCGTTACAACTCTATCTTCATTGACGGTGCTGTTAACAATGATGTTTTTGGTCTCGCCGGTACAGGAACTAATGGTGGTCAGATAGGTATCAATCCTATTTCACTAGATGCGATAGAGTCGTTCCAGGTAAACATCGCTCCTTTTGATGTAAGACAGTCTGGTTTTACAGGTGGTGCAATCAATGCCATTACTAGATCAGGTACTAACAACTGGGAAGGTAGTGCATATTATTTTACAAGAAATGAAAAGCTTGCTGGTAAGACTCCTCAGGCAATCATCGATCTAGTAGATGAAAACAACGGTTCTGATCCAGCTCCAGATCGTGAGCGTCTTGATGAGTTCACCACTAACCTTTATGGTGCACGTGTAGGAGGACCGATCATCAAGAATAAACTTTTCTTCTTTGCAAACGTTGAGGTGGAAAGAGAAGAAACTCCAAGACCCTTTGACGCTGAGAACTATATAGGTTCAAGTTCAATCTCTGACATTGAATCTTTGCGTAATAATTTGATAAACAACTTTGGTTACAATCCTGGAAGTTTTGAAAATACGGTAAGAAGTTTAGATACAGATCGTTTCACGGTAAGATTAGACTACAACCTGAACGATAAAAACTCGTTCACGCTCAAACATAACTATGTAAGAGGTGAGTCTACTTCACCTAGCGGTAGTGGTAATACTTCTATCAACTTTGCAAATGCCGGTATCTTCTTCCCATCAGAGACTAACTTCTCTACTTTTGAGTGGAACAGTAGCTTGACTAATGAGCTTTCTAACAATTTGATCGTTTCTTATACAACTGTAAGAGATGATAGAGATCCTATAGGTGGAGCATTCCCAAGAGTTTCTATTAATGACGGTCCTGGTTCAATCACTTTTGGTTCTGAGGCTTTCTCAACTGGAAACATTCTTGATCAAGACGTATTGACCATCACAAACAACTTCAACATTACTAAAGGTGCTCACAACATCACTGTAGGTGGTAACTTTGAAATGTATGACATACGTAACGTATTCATCCGTCAGAACTTCGGTCAGTACAGATTCAATTCTCTAGCAGACTTCAATACTTATTTTGACAATGATCCTACAAACGATGCTGCACCTACAGACTATGACTATTCTTATTCCTTACTAGATCCAGCTGGTACTACAGGTGATGATGCCACTGCAGCGGCAGCTCAGTTCAGATACTCTCAGCTTGGTCTTTACGTTCAGGATGAGTGGAGTCTTACAGATAACTTCAACTTGACTTATGGTGTTCGTTTCGACTTACCTTTCTATGAAGATGGTACCGTAAACGATGACTTTAACAACCGTACGGTTGCATTGCTCGAAGCAGCTGGAAAAGATCTTGAAGGAGCTCGTGTAGGTCTACCTATCAATACTGAAGTACACGTATCTCCACGTCTAGGTTTCAACTGGGACGTGTTCAACGATAAAAAGACGCAGCTACGAGGTGGTCTGGGAATCTTTACATCTAGAATTCCTTTAGTATGGCCAGGTGGTGCTTATAACAACAATGGACTTTCTGTAGGTGGTGTTAATGAGGGTGACTTTG
Source organism: Nonlabens spongiae (assembly GCF_002117125.1). Lineage (NCBI taxonomy): Bacteria > Pseudomonadati > Bacteroidota > Flavobacteriia > Flavobacteriales > Flavobacteriaceae > Nonlabens > Nonlabens spongiae. The sequence continues at coordinate 2,124,928 of NZ_CP019344.1, read as the reverse complement.
ATAATGGCGATCTTCGTTTTGTAGCTGATCCATTTAACCAGCCTATAGGTAATGGTCCAGCGCCAGGTTCAGGAACTTTAGGTGGACAAATCGACTTATTTTCTCCAAACTTCAAATTACCACAAGTTGCTAAGTACAACATTGGTATTGACCAAAAAACAGGTGTCTGGGGCTTGATCGCAAGTGCAGATTTCTTATATAACGAGACGATCAATAACGTAACTTATCAGAACTTGAACCTTAGAGAGCCTGTAGGTACTCTTAACGGTGCTGATAACCGTCCATACTACAATAGATTTGATAGAATCGACGATCAATACACGGGAATCTACCTAGGTACAAATACAAATGAAGGATGGTCTTACACAGCTTCTTTCGTTTTAACTAAGCCATTTGATAACGGTTTTGCAGGTCAGGTAGCTTACTCTTATGGTCAAGGTAAATCTGTATTTGAAGGAACATCTTCACAAAACAGTTCACAATGGAGAAATTCTGTAACTGTAAATGGTAAGAACAGAACTGAAGTTGGAAACTCTGCTTTTGCATTAGGTCACAGAATTAATGCTAATGCTTCTTACAGAATGGACTGGAATGAAAACATCGCTACTACAGTTAGTTTGTTCTATAATGGTGAGCAAGGACCTACTTTGAGCTACGTTTATCAAGAGGGTAGAGATCTTCTTAATGATGACTCACGTGATAACGCGCTTATCTACGTTCCAAGAAACCAAAGCGAGATCAACCTAGTTCCTTATACTGATGGTGCTGGTAACGTAATCAGTGCAAGCCAGCAATGGAATGCTCTTGATGCGTATATTTCAAGCAACGATTACCTTGATGGTAGAAGAGGTCAGTACGCAGAGCGTAACGCAGACCGTGGACCATGGAACCACGTAGTAGACTTGAAAGTGATCCAAGACTTCAGTATCGACTTTGGAGGTAAAAAGCACACGCTTCAAGCAACTGCTGATATTTTCAACTTCTTCAACTTCTTGAATAAAGACTGGGGTCGTCAAGAGTTTGTTCCTAATGATTTTGGAGAAGTAGCCCCACTTACAACAGTAAGCGGTGGACCAGATCCTGCTTTCAACTATGACATTGATTTTGCTGAAGGTCAAGAGCAGTTTGATGACAGCGGTATCCGTTCTTCAAGATGGCAAGCACAAATAGGACTTAGATATATATTCAACTAGTATTTGTTGAATTAGCTTCAAGAACCCTGCTCATTTTAGAGCAGGGTTTTTTGTTTTGCTCTATTTTTGAAAATCAAATTTGATGCTATGTATAATATTCTCAAACACGCACATTCTGGCTGGGCCTATCTTTTAGTTTTAGTTGTTCTCGTTGCCACAATCAATGCGTTGATTGGCCTTTTTGGTAAGAAAGATTTTGGCAATAGGGATTTCAGCCTTGCGTTAGTCGGTCTTATCGTTACTCATATCCAGCTACTGTTAGGACTCGCGTTATGGGCATTTTCACCTTATTCAAACATGTTGTTTTCAAATACCTCTCAAGTGATGGGTAATGATGGTTTGAGATTGCTGGCACTCGAGCATCCGCTTACCATGATTATTGCTACCGCAATTTTGACCATAGGCTATTCTAAGCACAAAAAGCAGTTGGTGAGTAATGCCAAGTTTAAAAAACTTGCGATATTCTATACCATCGCGTTGATTCTCATATTGTCTCGCTTGCCGTGGAATCAATGGCTGGCATAGGGAAATATCGTGCTGTTGTTGTAGGCGCTACTGGTTTGACGGGTTCTTATGTATTGAACTTATTGCTGGAAGATGAGGATTATGTAGAGGTGGTTACGCTTTCGCGAAAGCGTATCAACAACAAGCACCCCAAACATAAAAATCATCTCGCAGACTTATTTGATCCCAGTACTTACTCCGAAAATCTAAAGGGAGATCATTTATACATCTGTACGGGAACGACTCAGGCAAAAACACCTGATAATGATGAGTATTACCGCATAGAACATGATTTGCCTGTGCTTGTTTCAGAAATTGCGCTAAAAAATGGCATGAAAAAAGTGATTGCGATCTCTGCATTAGGAGCTGATCCAGAAAGTCGTTTTAGGTACAACCGAGGTAAAGGTGAGATGGAACGTGATATTGAGCAATTGGGATTTGCAGAGGCTTATTTTGTCCAGCCCGCCTTGATAGGTGGTGACCGTGAAGAAAAGCGAACTTTTGAAGCCACATGGAAGAAATTTCAAAAAATTATTGATCCTTTGCTGGTGGGCTTTCTGAGAAAGTATAGAACCATTTATCCTAAAACCATAGCGCAATCCATGATCTTTATTGCTAAGAATGGTTATGCCGTTTCTCGTATCGAGAGTGACGAGCTCAAGCAAATCGCTCAGAAATATTAGTAAGCATGCTTCAGGAAATCGAGCGTAAATTTAGAATTCAGGATCCATCATTTCTCAATGGAATGGTAGGAACCAAAATCGCTCAAGGTTACCTCTCTGCCGATCCAGAGCGAGCCGTGCGCATCAGGATCAAAGGCGATCAGGGGTTTATTACGATTAAGGGTAAGAGCAATGCATCTGGAACCACTCGGTTTGAATGGGAAAAAGATATCGACAGTAACGAGGCGCAGGCTCTTTTGGATCTATGTAATCCAGCTATAATTTCAAAAACCAGGTACGAAGTTAAGCACGATGGCAACACGTGGGAGATCGATGTCTTCCATGGAGCAAATGAAGGTCTTCTCATCGCAGAAATCGAACTCAGAGACGAGAACCAAACTTTTTCTAAACCTGATTGGTTAGGAGAAGAGATAACTGGAGATCCTCGTTATTACAATTCATACATCAGTCAAAATCCTTTTTCAACATGGTAAGAAATGTACTTTCAATCATCCTCGTTATTATGCTGGCATCATCTTGTAAACGAGATGTTGAGCAACAAAAAGTGGTATCACCAGATCCTACAGCTACTGATTCACTAGAGCTTGTAAAACGTGCCGATTCACTCAAAAAAGCTGGTTACAGCGTGTTTACCTATGAAGAAGGTGGTGAGCAGTATTTGATGCAAGAATATTATATGGTTCAATTACTGACCGGTGAAAACGATTCTCTGCCCAAAGAAGAAATCACACGCCTGCAAACGGAACACCTCAAACACCTTTCACGCATGTATGAAGAGGGATTTGCCAGTCTGATCGGGCCTATGAACAATGGTGGTGAGTGGCGCGGCATAGTGGTTTTCAATACACCTACTTTACAAATGGCAGATAGTCTGGCTAATCTCGATCCGTATGTGAAAAGTGGTGTGATGAAAGTAAAAACCACCGGCTGGTGGACTGCCAAAGAGGGTAAATTGAGGTGATAGCACCTCTATATTACACCCTTTGTCCTGCGGACATTTTCCTCAAGAGAAATTAAATTATCAACTTATTTCTTTAAGAGAAAAATTCGAAACCCAAGATTAAAATCTCGTCACTCAAAATTCACGTAAACCTTAGCTGAATTCCCGTCTTCATCTATGGCAGAGATAAGATGCCTTCCTGGATCAGCGATGAGAGCTAACTCGTGAATGCCTGAAGTAGTTTGAATGAACGCGTCATCTAAATACCAGAAAACTTTTTTCTCCCGATTTCTGTGAGCCAATTCAAAAACGGCAGGATTTAAATTGCCATCCTTGTCTTTAGTGATGCTTATCGTAGTATTATGCGTGGGATTTATGAATCGCATCATTTTCTCGTCGACCGTTGAGCAATTTTCTAGATAATCAGGCAAACGCTCATAGGATGCATGGGATTTTGCGTAGTAATAGGACATCGCTGGCGGCAATACTAGATGGGTTTTATGCTGCATCTTTTCAACGGGATAACAACTTGCCTCGACACGATAAGAACCTTCTTCACTCAGGTGGATGATTTGGTGATAAGGACATGGGGGTGTGCGTTCCCCTTTGACGGGAATATATTGTATTTGCGTTTCTTCACAATTTAAACCAGCGAGATGTCCACTGGCAGCACAGACTTCTAGTTCTATGAGGTCATCGTAAGGTTTATCAAACCAGGAACTTTCTGGAAAACCATTGAAAACGTCAAATAAAATAGGCGCCGCACTATCGATTCCCGTGAGGTCAGCGCGTCCTTCACCGTCTGCATTTCCTGCCCATACTCCTATCACATATTTAGGCGTTACTCCTATCGCCCAAGCATCGCGATTCCCAAAGCTGGTTCCTGTTTTCCATGCAATCTGGCGGTTGGGATTGAAAAAATGCCAGATTTCCTCTCCTTCGGGTCGATTGACTTTTTTCATGGCTTCAAAGGTGTGGTATATACTGGCTGCGCTAAACACATTGGGTTCTTGAGACCATTTTTCAGTCGATTTGGGTCTTTGAGTTTCCGCTGAAACATCTAATCTGCGGTCATTGAGCGGAGTCAAAACGCCCGCTTTCGCGCGGTCACTGAGCGGAGTCGAAGTGAAAGCGGAATCATCCGAAACATATGAAACCGGTTGATGCTCCTCTTGATCGTACTGGCTGCTTTGAGAAGTGTAATTCTTGAGGTCCCGTGCCAAGTGCAAATAGGCTCCTGACAAGTCCCAAAGACTGCTCTCAGCGCCACCTATGATAAGACTTAAGCCATAAGTAGAAGCGCCGCGATTGATATCTGGTAAATGCAGGTCTTGCAACCTGCCGTAAAATTTTTCAACACCATAATCTTGCAGCATCCGTACCGCCGGAACATTCAGTGATCGAGCGAGTGCTATGGATGCTGGCACGGCACCACGGTAAGTGCGGTCGTAATTTTCAGTTTTATATCCATCTATGGTGGTAGGAATATCCTTGACAAACGTGTCTGGTAAGAGCAAACCTTCATCAAGCAAGGAAGCATAGAGAAAGGGTTTTAAAACACTTCCCGTGGATCTGGGAGCCGTGGTAATGTCTACGTCTTTGCTATGCTCCGCGCTGGTAGGCGCATTTCCCACATAGCCAGCGACACTGGCATTCTCTACATCTAGAACTAGAATCGAGAGATTGTAGACGCCATTTTGAGCCAGCTTATGGTAATGGTTTTCCGCAATCGTATTCAGACGTTGCTGTAATCCATAATCTAGAGTTGATGTGATTTTTTGAGTACCGTATGCATTGCGAGCCCTTTGCAGCAAATGAGGCGCCAGTTGAGGTACACGGTAATCTTTCAATGGAATTTCCTCCAGCAAAGCGAGTTCGTATTCCATATCAGAGATGATTTTTTCTTCATTGAGTTTAAGAAGTAATTGATCTCTTTTTTCTTTAAGAATCGACGAGCGCTGGCCAGGATAAATCAGCCCGGGAGCATTGGGCAAAACAGCTAGCATGGCACTTTCTGCCCAGCTGAGATCATGAGGTTTTCTTCCAAAATACCGCCACGAAGCCATTTCTAGCCCCACGACGTTTCCACCGTAGGGAGCGTGAGAAGCATAGAGTTCAAGAATTTCTTTTTTAGAATGTCGCAGTTCCAAACGAGTAGCCCATATGAGTTCGATGATTTTCTCTAGGTAGTTGCGATCTCGCTTTCGCGAAAGCCGTATAACCTGCTGCGTGATTGTACTACCGCCACGTACCACCCGGCCAGCATCAATGTTTTGTTTTAGAGCCTTGAATATAGAAATAAGATTGAACCCTGGATGGCTGTAAAAATGAGCGTCTTCATATTGTAAAACACATTGCTTGTAACGATAAGGCACGCTGTCCACTTCAGGAAAACGCCATTGCTCATCTGCAGCGATGTGGGCGTCCAGCAGCTGACCATCACTGCTTTCCAAAACCGTTGAATAAGTAACGTCAAAAAGCTGCTCTGGAAGACAGGAATAATACCAAATCCCGAGCACAAGTAGGATCAGTATTTTGAATTTGTGTTTGAAAATTGACGATCTCAATGAGTTGAAGAATAAACTTTTTATATTCCATAACAAGTTAATGGGTTTGTCGGTTTGAGCAAATAAAATTTTATAGCATGGCTTGAATTTCAGCACAAGCTGCTAATGTGGTGTAAAAATGTGCTAAATTAGCATCAAAAAGTCATGACGCGACAAAGTATATCTTTAACGGAACCGAATGATACATGGATGAAGGAGTTATTGAACTCTAAAGAGTATTCCAGCAAAAGTGAAATAGTTAACGACTTAATCAGACAGGCACGTAAGCAACAAGCTGAAATTGAGTTCATAAGAAAAAAAATTGAAGCTGCTGAAAAAAGTGATTTTACAGATATGACCAGAGAAGAAATTCTTGAGGAAGCAAGACGTCGGTCGACATGAAATATCGTCTTAGCCTTGCGGCAAAAGAAGATTTAATAAGAATCTTCAATTACGGAAAGCTCAGATTTGGGGAAGATCAAGCAATCAAGTACTACAATCAGCTTTTTGATGCATTTGACAGAATAGTAAAATATCCGAAAGCTTTTACACAGGTTGATCATATTAAACCAGGTTATCGACGATACGTGTGTGGATCAGATAGTATCTATTATAAGATTAGTACAGATCATATCGAGATTATGACCATAATAGGAAATCAAGATTTCTAATAATTGGAGTATTTAGAAACAATTTTTTTACCTGCATTTCCTCTCGACCCATCAAATTCGGGAATTTCTAAATTCCTTTCCCTAGCAATTCTTGAATAATAATCTTTCCTCGACTCGTGCGGCTCGCTGATCGCATGGATGATTTTAGGAGGATTCTTGGCAGAGATCAGCTTTGTCATGAGTTCAATAAGATAATCTTGTGAGACAAGATTCACCGGTGCGTCTGGGTTGGATAGACCTTTCCGACCCGCGAGATATTTTACGGGATGCCGGTCTTGACCTATTTGACCGCCAGAGCGTAAAATGATACTTTGAAAACCACTTTTTTGAATGATGTTTTCAGCTTGAATGAGCTGCTGAGCGGAGGCGCTGGAACAATTAGGGATACTATTTTCATCATATTTAGGATTACCTTCTCGACCCTCAAAAACCGATGTGCTTGATACAAAAAGAATCCTATTTAAACCGTAAGGTTTTATGGCATCCATTAGCAAATTGATGCTCCCGCTGAAGTTGTACTCTGGGTTTTTTCTCGTTCCGGGAGGCAACGAGAAAACCAGCTGATTAAGACCATTTAAGAAACCGTCTATCTCTCCATTAATTTTATCAGGAGTAAGTTCTACTTGATAGGGTTGGATATTCAGTTTTTCGAGCTGGGCAAAATCTTCTTTTTTTCTCACGGTACCTTTTACCGAGAAACCAGAATTTACCAGTTTAGAACCCAATGCTTTACCCAGCCAGCCGCATCCCAAAATTCCTATTTTTTTAGTCATTCTCCTCAATTGAAGGTGATTCAGACATATCTACCTGATTCAGAGTAACCGATTTCTTTCTGATCACGGCATCGTTCAAAACAAAAGGCATAGGAATTTGATTCTCTGGCCTTGAAGAGACGTTCAAGTCTTTGTTCTCGAGTAAATCAAAAGAAGCCGCGTAGATCATCAACTCAGGCTCTTGATCACTCGAGAAACTCATTTCCAGTTCCAGCGGTTTATTCTCGTTCACATAATAACTGATCAGGCGATTCCCGCGACGGTATGGGTAAACTAAGCCGGTTTCTTCATCAATTGGGGCTGGTTTTTCATTTGCGATCAGTTCGGTAAATTGATAGGTGGTATCGGCAAAAACTTCGTAGCGGTTGACCTTAGAGTTGCTGGATATACTCAATTTTACACGTCGATTCTGATTCAGGAGTGTGTCGCTCAGCACTTGAATGTTTAACGAGTCCATTGCTATGAAATCGGCTGGAGCGGTGTGTCGTATTCTCGATCTGTACTTGGAATCTGCTACATTTTTGCCCAGCACTTGCGCGTCCTCTGGAGCGTCGCCCAACTTTTCTCGGGTCCAATTGGTCAAGAAGGCGTCGTAACTCGCCCATTTCGCCGTTTTTGCATCTAGATCGGCTATATAGAGGAGGCTTGTGGATTGTGGTTGGGATTTTGAAAATTCCGCTTTCGCGAAAGCGGTAACTATAAAACCACCTGCTACCAGCAAGCAAATGATTGCTAGTAAACCCTTCTTGCGGTAGTGCCCAAAAATAGGCATCATCAACCCAAAGACGAGAACGGTCAAAATTCCGGCCAAGAAGAGGATGCTCATACCCAGCGCAACCGGAAAAGCTTTGATAAAGGGTACAAAAATGAAGATAGTGGGAATCGCAAGTAAAACGGTGAGAATGTAGCTGGGACGTTTCTGGTAAATGTTGAGCCAGACCAGAATCAATCCCATGAAAAAGGGAACCAGAAAAAAACCTGCACCAGGAAGAAAAATACCTGGAATCAAACCGCCGTCGCCCACCGGAAAACAAATAAGCAGCGCAATGAGCCAAAGGAAAAATAGCGGCGCAACCGAGTGACTGGCGATGCGATCACGGTGGTAGATAAGGTGGTATAAAGCAAAGCAAATGGCGAGTGCGAGTGCGCTGGCAGCCGCAACCCACCAGTAGCCATTGTATGGAAAAACGGAGCCTTTATCCACATAAAAAACATCGCCCGCTACCACTTGAAAACCATAGGTAATTAGTAAATAACTTAAAATTAAACTGATTAGAAATGGAACAAAACCTATGAAGACATCCTTTATTTTGATGCGTGATTTTTTCACTCCCAGAACAATCAGTATCAACAAACCGATTCCACCTACAATAATCATGATAGGCAACCATGAAAAGGGAAAACTTACAAGATCCAGTCCTGGGAGCGGGAAATAGACCAGATCATTTCCTTTCTCAGTTTTATAATCGCCTTTCCTGGCATCATTGGCAAAGAACTTTAACTGCGGCATGAGGTACGAACCTTGATGCGCGAGCGAATTGCGATCCAAGCGTTCATAATTATCCAGTTGCGTGTGGTAGTCAAAATGGTCGCCTATAAAGGCAAAGTTGAGCCCATTGATGTCTTTATCTACTCTAAAGACAGTGAGGTCCGTGCTGTTGGGTAGCATTTTGTAAATAGAGTAGGCAAGTGAGTTGGCAACGGGATAATCTACACCAGCATCGCTGAAGGCTTCAATGATTTTTTGGTTACCGCCATTAGTTTCCACCAGCATATAGCTGGGGCCACCGCTACCTCTGGATTCAAAGTTGAGCACTATGGCAACATCATCAGCCCAAGGATGTTCATTTACAAAGAGAGAAGCGCCATTGAGGCCCAATTCCTCTGAATCGGTGATAAGGACAATGACATCGTTTTTGGGTTTTTTGCCGCTATGTAAAAATGTTCTGACGCCTTCAATAATGGTGGCCACTCCACTTGCCGCATCACTGGCTCCCAGACTGGAGTGCGGATCACTATCATAATGAGTAGAAAGGACTACAGCGCGAGCGTCAGGATCTGTTCCCTCGATACGTGCCAAAATATTGATGGGTTCAGCAAGATTACCAAATTCATCGAGTGTAAATCCGCGCTGGGTTTCTACACTTAGACCAAGAGATTCTAGCTGTGTGATAATGTACTCTCTTGCTTTAGCATGACCAGGCGATCCTACATAATGAGGTTCTTGGGATAAGGCTTTTACGTGATTGAGTGCTCTTTGCGTAGACCACTCCTCTAGCGGGACGTTATCTTCTACTTCTGCGGATGGTGTCTGACTGTGAAATGCATACCAGCAAAGCAATAAAATCGCGATAAAAGAAATAGCTGAGGTAAAATGTGACTTGGGCCTCATAAATAGGGCGGTTTATTTAGGGAAAGTGAAAGTTACATAAAGATTTTAAATGGCAAGAGGCTGATGCTGTGTTTGCATTAATAAGAGTTGGACTATGATTCCAAACTCTTCAGGACTGAAACAATTCCTCAATAAAATACCTCACATAAAATGGTCAATCCATAACAAAAAAATATATTTGTATGTAACGCTATTTACATTGAAACTAGACCCTAATAAAATACCAACTGCTGAACTTCACGGCATTATGCTGGGAGCAGTTCAACCTAGACCTATTGCTTTTGCCAGCACAATTGATGAGGAAGGGAAAGTAAACCTATCACCTTATTCCTTTTTTAACGTGTTTAGTGCAAATCCGCCGATTATGATCTTCTCCCCTGCCAGAAGGGTAAGAAACAATACGGTAAAGCATACTTTGCTGAATGCCCAGGCCACCAAAGAGGTGGTGATCAACATCGTAAATTATGATATTGTCCAACAGATGTCTCTCAGCAGTACAGAATATGCAGAAGGTGTCAATGAGTTTGTAAAATCAGGGTTGACTGAAGTGGCTTCAGAAAAGGTGCGACCGCCACGCGTTGCTGAAAGCCCGGTACAATTTGAGTGCAAAGTGAAGGAGATTGTCGAGTTGGGACATGAAGGTGGCGCTGGAAACCTGATCATTTGTGAAGTGGTAATGGTGCATGTGAATGATGAGGTGCTGGATGGTAATAATAAAATAGATCCTTTCAAAATCGATACGGTGGCGCGCATGGGAGGCAACTGGTACTGCAGGTCTAAAGATGCAATGTTTGAAGTTCCCAAACCTCTTGCTTCACTGGGAGTAGGTGTGGATGCTATCCCTGAAACAGCTAGAAACAGTACGGTACTTACGGGTAATGATTTGGGAAAATTAGGAAACGTAGAAAAGATTCCTGATCAAAAGGCAGTAAAAGAATTTGCAATTGAAAATGATCTCATGAGTTTCAATGAGGTTCAAAGACATGCTAAAGCAAAAGAATACATAAGAAAGAACCAGCTGGAAGAGGCTTGGAAAATAATATTGATATAAGTGAATTATGGAAGTACAAGGAAAAATCAAAGTAAAAGGGGAAACAAAAACTTTTGGTAACAATGGTTTTCAAAAAAGAGAACTTGTCGTGACGACTGAGGAGCAGTACCCACAGCACCTCATGATAGAGTTTGTTCAAGATAAAACCTCTTTGCTTGATGCCTTTAATGTAGGTGATCAAGTAAAAGTGGGCATCAATTTGAGAGGACGTGAGTGGCAAAGTCCGCAGGGAGAAACAAAATATTTCAATAGTATTTCTGGATGGCGTATTGAGAAGTTAACTGCCAACCCGCATCAAGGAGCTCCAGAAGTGCCACCATTTGATGAATATGAGCCTATCTCAAACTCAAAAGATGAAGATCATGACGATCTACCTTTTTAATTGAGGAAGTAAAATTTATAGTTAGAATTAGAATCAAAAAATCCCGACCGCGAGGTCGGGATTTTTCTAATTAAATGGTTCAGTCTTCAAACAAACTCAAAAAAAGCAATGATGAAAATAAAATTAAATCCGAAGACTGTTCAAAGATTGTTAATTACTTTCAAATGTGCAAGTTTATGCCGTCAATCTTTGTAAAATCACCTTAAATGCAATCGTTTGAAATCTAGTTGATCACTATAAAATGTGGTTAGGCTATGGCGTCATCTAATAAAATAAGTACTTGTGGCTGATCGATTTCAAAAAAAATTTTCTTTGAAGTTCATATGCATCTATGATTCCATTTTTACAAACAAACGATCCTTTTCCTGATCCGAGAAAGGCTGCTGATCATGGTTTGCTTGCCGCTGGAGCAGACTTAAGTCTAGAGCGTTTACTAGATGCCTACAACAAAGGAATTTTCCCGTGGTATGATGATGGTGATCCTATTTGCTGGTGGAGTCCAGATCCCAGAATGGTCTTCAACCTTAGATCTGAGACGCCCATGAAGATTTCCAAATCGCTCAGACAGAGTAGACGCAATAAAGGTTACGAGATCAGAGAAAACTCTTGCTTTGATGATGTGATCAAGAACTGTAGTAAAGTTAAACGCAAGGGAGAACAGGGCACTTGGATCAATGATGATATGATTGCTGCTTATGTTCATTTACACAAAATGGGAGTAGCTAAATGCATAGAAGTATTTTCTGGCGATAAGCTTGTCGGTGGTCTTTATGGTATCGATCTAAACCAAAAGGGAATTTTCTGTGGTGAAAGCATGTTTTCCAGAGCAACTGATGCCAGCAAAATCGCATTGTGGTATCTAATTGAAAAGCTTCAATCCCAAGAATACAAACTTATCGACGCTCAGGTGTACAATGATCATTTGGCAAGTCTAGGTGCGGTGGAAATAGATCGTGAAGTTTTTCTCTCTCAATTGAATGAATAGTATAATCCAAGTTCTAAAAACAATAAACGTTCTGATGTTTTAGTGAAATCTTCTATGCGGTACGTGGTAACTAGCTGGAGTTTTATGTTCTCGTTCAGTTGCTGACCTAGACCTATCGCAAAGCGCTGGTCAAATGCTGGAGTTGTACCATTTTCTGCAATAAAAAGAGTTTCCCAGCTTCCGGTAAGATAAAATTCTGAGCTGTCCGTTCTAAGACCGTTTAAGGGTAATGAGCTGGAAAGACGGTAACGCCATCTGTGCGTGAGGCGGTCTGCACGCCAGCGTTGATCCCATCTACCACGATGAGCAATTTTGAGGGCGTTATACTTACGTGCAAAAACATATTGTTGAGTAGTGCGCAATTCTTCTGGGCGATCGTCATCAAAAATTTCACGGTACATGACACCCATGCCCAGCTGACTGTAGAAACCCACTTCATAAGTCGCAAACTGGGCTGCCTGAACATGCAGCGCTTGCCCTTCCTCATAAATTACACTACGCTGATTTAAGATCGTGTTGAATCCCCATCTCGAACCTTGTTGAAATGAGAAGGTAATCGAGGGATCGACCAGCACTTCATCGATCTGGCTATAGCAACAGAAAGGTAAAAGAAAAAATAAAACCCACTTAGAATAGCAAGAAATCATATTCTAGGCGTTTGATATCCCGTGAACTTATAAGCTTGCCGTATCGGTCAAACTGGAGTTCTTTGCGGTAGATTTTACGTTTTTCTTTAAACGCTACGATTAGTTCGTAGCCATTGAGATCAGAATTATTGATTCGGAGTTTGAGCTGAGCTGGGGATGTTGAATTTAGGAAATACTGCTCTTGAATTTTCTCGATTCGGTTTTTTGAGGTAATGCTGTCCAGTGATTTCTGGATACGTTTAAGTACCGCTTTAGCTACCTTTTTATTTCTAGTAAGTATTTCTACGTCTTCCAGTGCTCCCTTCTCGCTGAACTCAATGCTACGCTTGCGCCCTTCACACTTGCATTTCAGCTCGTAGCTGGTTTTGTCGCCATCTACTTCCTTGTAGAACTTGAGTTTTTTGCAGTTTTCGGAAAGTGCTTTAACCCATTTTTCAGTCTCAGCTGGGAATTCTTGAGATTCTATTCTAGATTCCTGCTCTTTTTTTATCTGTTGTGCTTGTACAGGTAACGCTTTCGCGAAAGCGAGAACCATCAAAATCCATAAAAACCTAAACTTCATCATATCTAAAACAGGATACCTCGTGATCATTTACCATACCTATAGCCTGCATGTAGGCATAGATGGTGACTGAACCTACAAACTTAAAGCCATTTTTTTTGAGATCCTTTGTAATGCGATCAGAAAGGGGTGTTCTAGAAGGGGAACTGTGGTAGGACTTGACCTTGTTTTTAATGGGCTCGTGGTCTGCAAAATTCCAAATGTATTTTGAGAAGCTGCCATGCTTTTCTTGCACTTTTCTAAAAGCTATTGCGTTTTTTATGATGGATCTTACTTTTAACTCATGGCGTATGAGACCTGAGTTGTTCATCAATTCTTGAACCTTGCTTTCATCATATTGAGCAATTTTATCCACATTAAAATGATCTAAAGCTTTCCTGTAATTGTTACGCTTGCGCAAAACAGTGATCCAGCTCAAGCCGGCCTGCATGGATTCCAGAATAAGAAATTCAAATAAGGTCTGATCATCATAAACGGGTACGCCCCACTCGGTATCGTGGTATTGTTCATATTGGGCATCGCCCAGACACCAGCCACATTTTTTTTTCTTCATGAGTTTTGAGATGTTCCTTACATTTAGGCATGCAAAAATCGTGTTTTCTTCTATTATTCTTTTCGTTTTTAATCACAACATCTGCACAAACAGATTCAAAAAAACAGGCCGTAGATGCTGCGCTTGATAATTGGCATGCTGCTGCAGCAAATAATGATTTTGACGCCTATTTTAACTTGATGACCTCAGATGCGGTTTTCATAGGTACTGATGCTACAGAGCACTGGCAGCGTAAGGAATTTGAAGAGTTTTCAAAGCCCTACTTCGATCGCGGTAAGGCCTGGTCCTTTACTCCTATAGCGCGCAACGTCTATTTCATCGATGGAGTAAGTTATTTTGATGAATTAATAAATACTCAAATGGGGATATGCAGAGGTAGTGGTATCTTGAAAAATGTTAATGGAAATTGGAAAATAGCACATTATGTACTCTCTATTGCTGTACCTAATGAAAACGTAAAAGCGCTGACAGAGTTGAAGCAAGATTGGGATGCAAAATTCATTAAGAACAAAAAGTGACTAAAACTCTGTTTGATGGATTGATTATTACCTTAGATTCTTGAGAAACATTTATGAATTAGGGGTCTTTTACATAATGATTTCTTAAATCTTCAAGGTTTGCGATCTATATTGCGCACCGCATGAAAAGATTATCAATACTACCGTTCTTATTAATTTTTATAATGTTCAACTTGAGTCATTCTCAGGCCTTACTGGAAGCTCCTTGGATGCAAGAGTTGTTGCTAGAAAAGTCACCCGAGGAACTAACCTATCAAGAAATCAAAGCTGCTGGCGATGCCTACTGGGAAACGCATGATAAAGAGGTTAAGGGTAGTGGTTTTAAACCTTATATGAGATGGCTTGAAACTGCTAAAGCTTATGTTAAAAAAGATGGAACGCTTCAAACTAATGCTGAGTTTATTGCTGAGCTTCAAAACACGCAAACTTTAGGAGTTCTAAGTGATGACTCAAACTGGTTGCCCGTAGGACCTTTTACTTACACAAATGCAGGGTCATGGTCTGCTGGTCAGGGACGTGTCAATTCCATGACGGTAGATCCTAACGATCCTAACACTTACTACATAGGAAGTCCAGGAGGTGGAACCTGGAAATCTACTGATGCAGGAGTAACATGGACTCCACTCAACGATTTTATCTCTAGGGTAGGGAGCAGCGCGGTTGCTATTGATCCTAACGATTCTGATATTATTTATGTGGGGACTGGAGATGATGATGCTGGTGATGCACCTAGCATAGGACTATTAAAAAGTACGGACGGCGGTATAACCTTTAATGCTACAGGGCTTCAGTTTTTTGACACTTTTGCAAATATTAGTGAAGTCTACATAGATCCTACTGACTCAAATAAAATCGTTGTCTCCTCTAATAGAGGTCTGTATATAAGTACAAACGCTGGGATAACGTTCAATCGTACGTTCTTTGGGAATGTGAAAGATGTAAAGTTTAAACCTGGAGACGTAAACACACTTTATATTTCAACATTAGACTCTTTTCATAGGTCAACAAATGGTGGCCAAACTTGGACAGAGATAAGTGCCGGGCTACCCTTCAATATGGGTAGATCGGTTATAGGCGTTACACCAGCAAATGCAAATTATGTATACCTCTTAATTATAGATTCACAAGCTCAATTATTAGGAGTATATCGATCTACCAACTCTGGATTGAGTTTCTCACAGAGAGATCGTGGTCAGGATATTCTCGAGAGTGGACAAGGCTGGTATGATCTAGCTCTTGAGGTGGATTCTAATAACGCAAATACAATCTACACTGGCTGTCTCAACATGTGGAAGTCAACTAACGGCGGTTCAAACTTCTTTAAAATGAATAACTGGAATCAACCTAATGATCCAGCTTATGTACATGCAGATGTTCACCAGATCAGGCAATTTGGCAATGAGCTTTTTGCACTTACTGATGGTGGTGTCTATCGCAGTACTAATGGCGGTAGTTCTTTTATGGATTTGACTGCTGGTGCTCAGATAGGTCAGTTTTATCGTATTGCTGTAGGACAGTCCAGCGCTGATCTCGCTGGTGGATTACAGGATAATGGAGGTTTTCTGAGAAAAAATGACAGTTGGACAAACTACCACGGCGCTGATGGAATGGATGCAGGCATTGATCCTAACAATTCAGATTTGCGTTACAGTTTTACGCAATTTGGTGGCTCATTAAATATTTCAACTAATGGAATAAGCCGAGCAGGTTCCGTTCAAGGTCCAGAACAAGGGAACTGGATCACACCGCTCAAAACCGATAGCCAAGGAAACATATATGCAGGTTATTCCAGTCTATATAAAATGGATTCAAATTTCAGCTGGCAACCGGTATCTCAATCTTTTGGAGGTAATATTGATGTGCTGGAGATAGATCCTAACGATGATAGCACTATCTATATAGGTTACAATTCGTTTTTATATCGCAGCGATGACGCTGGAGTTAATTTTAGTTTTGTTCAAAATTTTAACGACAACATCGCTGCCATTGAGGTGAATGGTAATAGTAGTAACACAGTTTATGTGTCTACATCTAGTAGTTTTGGACGAGTTTATCGCAGCACAGATAATGGGAACACTTTCAGTGATATTACTTATGATTTGCCTAACCTAGGTAAAAATGCTCTAGCTCACCAGCCTTTAAATGCTATTGAAAATTTGTATGTAGGGACATCTGCTGGGGTTTACAGACTTCAAGATAATGCCACCAGCTGGGAGCCATTTTTAAATAATCTACCTAATTCCAGTATACGCGATCTAGAGATTAACACTAATGATGGAATAATGACCGCTGCAACCTATGGTAGAGGAGTATGGCAGACCGCAATTCCTGTAGTAGCTCCAGCGATTGATGTGGCGATCACCAGAATTATTACCGATGGAGGAGACCTCGCATGTGCAGCGTCACCACTTAGTCTTGAAATTAGAAATAACGGAACATCTCAGATCAACCAGATTGACTTGGCTTACACTTTGAACAATCAAACAGCTGTAACTAGTCAGATAGCGGTAGCTGTTGCTCCAGGAAATACTCAGATTGTAAACCTACCTAATCTTAGCTTAAGTACAGGAACTAACAATCTTGCGGTTGAGGTAAGCGTTCCTAATGACGCATTTAGCTCAAATAATTCTCGCAGCATTGAGATTTCCATCAATCAAAGCGGCGCCTTCAACGATACCTATACTTTTGAAACTAGAGATTTTCTGACTAACGACAGCAATACCTGGCAGCGTGGTGTGCCTAATGGTTTTGTTTTAAATTCTGCGGGTGCAGGTAGTGATAATTTTGCCTATGCCACAAATCTGAACGGTAATCATGATAACCAACTCAACAGCTACTTGTATTCTGGATGTTATGATTTTTCAAATGTTTCTACGGCTCAATTAAGCTTTGAAATGGCATTTGAAATCGAGCAAGATTGGGACTTGTTATACATGGAGTACTCCACAGATCAAGGAGCTTCTTGGGATATTTTAGGTTCGTCAAATGATCCTAATTGGTACAATTCCAGTCGTTTCCCTAATGGTTCTAATTGTTTCAATTGTGTGGGAGCACAATGGACGGGTAGCGCAACTACCATGGCGACTTATTCTCATGGACTTGATTTCTTATCTGGAGAATCAAATGTGATTTTTAGATTCTCATTTGTTACGGATCAATCGGTTACCGAGGAAGGTGCAGTAATAGACAATTTTGTGATTTCAGGGACGGCTAGCAACGCTCAGGCTCAAATTGAAAATGACATTCAAATCTATCCGAACCCATCTTCGGGAGCCTTTAATATATCATGGAACTCCGGTAGCGAGTTTACCTTAAAGGTCTTTGATCTAAGCGGCAAAATGATTTCTGAACAAAGTGTAAGCGGCAACGCTACAGTACTGCAGCTGGATCACGTTTCACAAGGAGTGTATCTTCTCGAGATTTCAAGTGGTGAAGGTGCAAAGAGTACGCATAAATTAATCAAGTCGTAGTGATAAGTTAATGGGTTGAGTGTTTCCGCTTTCGCGAAAGCGAGATACTTCAAATTTTCACAAGACAAAACATTTACGCAGTTGAACGACGAATTTTGATTTACTTGTCAATACCTTAACATAATTTTTAAGGCAAAGCGGTATTTTAGGGAGTTCAAAATTTTAGTATCATGAAAGCCTCTAAATTACTGCCAGCACTAGCGATAGTG
Source organism: Nonlabens spongiae (assembly GCF_002117125.1). Classification (NCBI taxonomy): domain Bacteria; kingdom Pseudomonadati; phylum Bacteroidota; class Flavobacteriia; order Flavobacteriales; family Flavobacteriaceae; genus Nonlabens; species Nonlabens spongiae. The sequence goes on along the minus strand of NZ_CP019344.1, from coordinate 2,106,849 downwards.
GGCACCTTGACTTTCTCTTGTAAGGATGAGAAGGAAACTACCGAAGTGGTAGAAGAAAAAGACTATCCAGGTCTGGAACTGGGTTATATGGATACCAGCGTGTCTCCCAAAAATGATTTTTATCGCTATGTCAACGGGAGATGGCTGGACTCTGTTCAAATTCCAGAAGATGAAACCGTGTGGGGAGGGTTCAACAAGCTCGCAAAAGACACCAGAGCTGATGTTCTAGCGATTCTCGATAAAGCCAGAAATGATGAGAACCTAGATCCTGATTCTGATCAGGCAAAAGCGGTTTATATATATCAAAGCATCATGGATACTGAGAATCGTAACAAAACAGGTTACGAGCCCATCAAGCCTTACATGCAAAAAATCGAGGGTGTACAATCTCTTGGAGAAATGCAACCATTACTGGTGGAGCTTTCCAGAAAGGGATTAAGCCCATTCTTCGGTTTTTATGTGGGTGCAGATGCCATGGACACCGATAAGAATGTAGCTAATCTGGGAACTGGAGCGCTGGGAATGTCCAGAGAATACTACGTGGAAGATGATGAGGACAGTAAAGAGAAATTGGCAAAATATGAGCAGCACATCGCTCGCATGTTCAAACTTGTGGGAGCGGATGCTGCAAACGCCAAAAAAGATGCCGCAGACATTGTGGCTTTTGAAACCAAGATGGCAACGCCACGTCTGGACAAAGTTCAAAGCCGTAAGCCAGAGCTGACTTACAACCCCATGACCGTAGCTGAGTTGAAAAAGCTCATGCCACAAATGGAATGGCAAGCCTATTTTGAAGGATTGGGAGTGGATGAATTTGAAAATCTTATCGTGAGCCAGCCTAAGTACTTTGATGCATTGAGCGATCTGTGGGTCTCAAAAAACCTGCCTATGATGAAGAAGTATCTTAAATGGACATTGTTAGACAATACCGCTGGATACCTTTCTACAGAACTAGAAGATGCAAACTGGGATTTCTACAGCAAAACCATGCGTGGAGCTAAGCAACAACGTCCCAGAGAAGAGCGTGCGCTGGGAACCGTAAATGCTGTGGTAGGTGAAGCATTGGGTAAATTATATGTAGACGAGAAATTCCCGCCCGAAGCAAAAGAAAAGGCGCTGGAAATGATCGATTATGTGAAGAAAGCTTATGAAAACCGCATCAATAACCTTGATTGGATGGGTGAGGAGACTAAGGAAAAAGCTATCGAGAAATTGAACGGCATGACCATCAAAATAGGATATCCAGACAAGTGGAAAGACTATTCTGAAATGGAGATCAAAAGCCTAGATAATGGGGGAATCTTTTTGACAACATGATGGCTGTGCAGGAATGGAGTCATGAGGATAATATGTCAAAACTGGGTGAGCCAGTAGATAAGAGCGAGTGGTTCATGGCCCCACAAACTGTTAATGCCTACTACAACCCTTATTACAACGAGATCGTATTCCCAGCAGCAATACTACAGCCGCCTTTCTATAACTATGAGGCAGATCCTGCGATCAATTTCGGAGGAATGGGAGCCGTTATAGGGCATGAGATCTCTCACGGTTTTGATGATTCAGGTGCCAAATTTGATGCTGAGGGTAACATGACTAACTGGTGGACTGATAAGGATAAAGAACAGTTTGAAGCTCGTGGGAATCAGCTTGCTGATCAATTTGACGCCATTGAAGTAATGCCAGGTGTGAATATCAACGGTAAGTTTACTTTGGGAGAGAACATCGGCGATTTAGGTGGTGTTAATGCCGCTTATGATGCACTTCAGTTGTGGCTTGAGGATAAAGGTAGCCCAGGAGAAATCGACGGCTATACGCAAAACCAGCGCTTCTTCATGAGCTGGGCGACCGTGTGGAGGACTAAAATGCGTGAGGAGGCACTCATGCAGCGCATTAAAAACGATACGCACTCACCGGGTATGTATCGAGGTTACGCGCCGCTTCTCAACATTCCAGCTTTTTACGAAGCTTTTGAGATTACTGAGAAGGACAGCATGTACATCGCTCCTGACAAGCGGGTAGTTATTTGGTAAAACATAATACATCCCTGCACCCTTAAAAGTGCAGGGATTTTTATTTCTAATATTATGAGATCAATTACATTATTTCTGATAAGTTTTTTAGTTCTCGTCCCGATAACTATTGGGATCGCGCCTGTCCACCAGAGCATGCATAAGAGTTTTAGTAAGTTCGCTTTCGCGAAAGCGTACTTATTCCTAATACTATTTGGAATCAGCGTAGGAGGAAAAGCGCAAGAATCCACTAGCTACGTAGAGAAAAACTACACAAAAACCGTTCATCAAATCCCCATGCGCGATGGCGTCAAGTTGTATACCGTAGTCTATGCACCTAAGGACACCTCGCGTAAATACCCAATCATGTTGCAACGCACCTGTTACAGCGTGGCGCCTTATGGAGAAAACGATTTCAAAAGATCGCTGGGCCCTAACAAATACATGATGGAAGACGGTTACATTTTTGTATACCAAGATGTGCGAGGCCGCTGGATGAGCGAGGGTGACTTTGACAACATGCGTCCACACATCCCGGGCAATAACGTGCGTAATAAAAAGGATATCGACGAGAGTTCTGATACCTATGACACGATTGATTTTATCGTGAAGAACGTTCCTAATAATAATGGAAGAGTGGGGCAATGGGGAATATCCTACCCAGGATTTTACACCGCTGCAGCCCTGCCAGAAGCACACCCAGCGCTCGTTGCGAGTTCCCCTCAAGCACCCATAGGTGATTTCTTTTTTGATGATTTTCACCACATGGGAGCGACTTTACAGAGCTATTTGAGGGCTTATCCCGTTTTTGGACACCAGACAGAGCCTACGACTGAAAGCTGGTATAGTGACAAGTGGGACGCCATGCGAGAAATGGGAGATATGTCAGATTCTTACGCATTCAACATGAAGATAGGACCATTGAAAACCGTGACTGAAAAGATTTTTCCAGATAACTTCTTTTGGCAAGATGTGGTCGAGCATCCCAATTACGATGAATTCTGGCAAAAGCGAGCCATCATCAACCATTTGGATGATGTGGACCATGCGGTGATGACCGTAGGAGGCTGGTTTGATGCCGAGGATTTATACGGACCACTGAATATTTACAAAAATGTAGAAAGACGCAATCCCAAAAACAAGAACAATACTATCGTTATGGGACCGTGGAGCCACGGGAACTGGGCGCGCGAACCAGGCACACAGATGGTGAATCATATTGTTTTTGGCGATAGTATCTCAACGTTTTACCAGAAGAAAATAGAAACGCCGTTTTTTGAGCACCACTTAAAAGGGAAGAAAAACCCAGAGTTGCCTGAAGCCTATATGTTTGATACTGGTAAAAAGGAATGGGATCAATTTGCAGAATGGCCACCTAAGAATAAGGCGGTTGTCTTGGGCTTTGAGAAAGGTGGAAAGTTGACTATCAACGAGCCTAAGAATCAATCTGTAAGGTTTACCTACACCAGCGATCCTTCAAAACCAGTTCCATTTAGAAGTGAAGTGACGCCGGTAACCTTTACACCCAGAGCCTACATGACTGATGATCAACGTCACGCAAGCCGTAGACCTGATGTACTCACTTTTCAAACGGATGTTCTAGGTGAGGACATGACTTTGGCTGGTGAGATTCAGGCACAGCTGGACGTAATCCTCAACGGCATCACAGACGCCGACTTTATCGTGAAGCTGATTGACGTGTACCCAGATGATATGGAGAACGAGGAGCAAACTCCTAAACATGTAACTCTAGCCGGATACCAGCAACTCGTGCGCGCTGAAACCTTCAGAGGCCGCTTCAGAAACAGTTTTGCAAACCCTGAGCCTTTTAAAGAAAATAGTCAGGAGCAGGTGCGCTTCCCGTTGCAGGATATTTTGCACACGTTCAAAAAAGGACACCGCATCATGATCCAGATCCACAGCACATGGTTCCCGTATATAGATCGCAACCCGCAGAAATATGTAGATAACATCTTTGAAGCTGATGAAGAAGACTTTACGGTAGGACAGGTTACGATTTTGGGATCAAGTGAAGTAAGAGTAGGAGATGAGGCTGGAATCGAGCAGCAACTCCCACCGATTAAAAATTAGATTTTGGGTTCAAATTTTTTCTTGAAAATTCGTTGGAATTCTGAAAAGATATTATATTTGCCCTCGCTTAAGCAAACAGCCTTGCTGACCGTTTAAGTTTGTGTATATCACAGTCCTCCTTAGCTCAGTTGGTTAGAGCATCTGACTGTTAATCAGAGGGTCCTTGGTTCGAGCCCAAGAGGGGGAGCAAAGCAATAGAAAGCCATTCAGGAAACTGAGTGGCTTTTTTATTTTCCCTAGGTCAAACATAGGTCAAACATTTTATCTTTATCATGTAACCTATCCAGAAGTAGTCCAATGTCCGATCCTCATAAAATTTTTAAGTATTTTAGAGATGTAGTTGACCCAAAGAAATTAGAAGCTCTTAAAGTTGATTCTGTATCTCGTATTCTTGAAACATATGGATCCTTGGTAAAATCCCACGACTATAAACAAGGATTAGTAACATATATTGGCTTATTCTCGGATGGTACTATAAATGATCCTGTAGAAGCGCCAGTTATCTACAGTTTCTACGAAAAATATAAGACTGAATTATCAAGGAGAACTAAGGACGCAATTGATTCTATTGATAAGCTAGTATATAAACAAGCAGAATCCTCCGAATCTGCTAAAATGATATTGAATAACATCAATCGTGAATTATATCATATTAGATTGAATGTTCAGAAACAGGGCTCCCCAGACACTTATTTAATTGAGAGTTTACAGGCTATCCAAAGTCATCTGCATGAAAGATATGGTCTTGAGGAATTTGTTTTTCCCTCTGGGAATAAAAAACTTTCTTTTTTCGGTTTTAAAGACTCGATTACTAAAAATCAGTTCAGAGATATTTATGAGATAGCAGTAAAATATGAAATTATTGAATGGGATGTAGTAGGGGAAGATACTTTCATGGAAGTATTTCTTGAAAACCCTTCAGGCCCGGAAACAGTAATTTATTTTAATTGTACAAACTCTACAGCCAAACAGTTTATTGAAAAACTCAGACCTTTGTTTACTTCACTAAACGCTAAGAATATCGAAAGGTCAGGCAGGTTTTTTTCTAAGCAAAAAACAATGCTTAGCGAAACCAATTATAACAGAACTCGTATCAAAACGACCGCAAGAGACGAGGCTATCAGTAAAGAAATAGACTTGATAATAAATGCTTCTTAAGTAGCTAAACTTTCACCTTACACTTTACCTTACATTCTTATTACACTTTTGATAATCAATTAGATGCGTGCTATTTCTTTGTGCCATATCAAATACGGATATAGGCCTATGTCCATAATTTTTAAATTATGGAAACTATTGAAAATAAGTTTTTTACAAAAGAGCAATTAGAAAGAATTGCACATGAATTGTCGGGAATATTACCATTCCAAAAAGAGTTTTTATCTGTGGCGGAACTATCTATCTATTTGGGTATTTCTATGTCGGCAGTATACAAGCTCACTAGTAAGAATGAGATACCCTTTTATTGTCCTGGGGGTAAGAAAATCTATTTCAAGAAACAGGAAATAAATCAATGGATTGAAGAATCTAGGGTTATCCCAGATTCTGAAATACTTGAAAACGGTATTGGGTCTAACTCTTTAGTCCAGATACCATGATAGATTTCATTAGACTTTTTTGGAGAGATAAGACAGATTTTCAACGACATATCTCTAGCAGTTGCAACTTTGAGGAGATGGAAACAGTATTTGAATTCCATTCTGGGAAAATAAGGTATCCCTATAGAGTTAGCTTTAATTCAATGGATGCATCAGTTACTGAAAAGCATGGATATGTCAAAAATTCTATTCATAAATCTCATAATGATAGAATGGGGCTGGGAGCTCATAATTATAATGATTTTGGATATGACGATTTATGTAAAACAATAGACTACATAGATTATAGATGCGGTGGTTTAGATCAGTCAAATCTAACTCAGCTTGAGTTTGGTTTCAATATTCAAATCCCTATAGCTGCAGCACTTATTATCAAAAACAATGTCTTAATGCATAAGCTCAAAGGTCCAAATCAAGTTCGTCGTTTTGAAGGAAGTGGAATGTACAAACAGTTTACTTACAACAATTATATAGTTAAAATCTATGATAAGGCTCTGCAATACAAGTTACCATACAATCTGCTTCGGTTCGAAATTAAGTTTTTAAAGGCAAGGGAATTAAGGAAGCTAGGTATATACAAATTGAAAGACCTTAAAAACAAGGCAAATCTCAGGAGACTACTTTTAAAACTGCTTGAAAGGTTTGATGAACTTACGGTAATAGATCCTTTCGAGGAGTCTGATATAAATGAATCGGACAGAGAAAAACTTACTAGATACAAAAATCCCAATTATTGGGAGGTAGATATGCAAAGAATGAGTTCTACTACAAGAATGAGGCATTCTCGTGATTTTGATTCTATTCTCCGAAGGTATAATCTGGTTACCCTGAAATCACGCCTAAGAGAGTCGATACTCTCAAAATTTATCACACTTATCAACTTTTAAACCTCAAAGTGATGTTTTCCATGCTTTCTATATAGGGAATTCATCACTTCTTCAAAAAATTAAACAAATGGCAAGTATAAAAATCATCTTACGCAAGAAAATAAACTCCAAAGGAGAATACCCAATAGTGCTCCGTATAGTAAAAGATAGAAAGTCAAAGACTATATCCTTAGGACTAACGTCGGCTCTGAAAGATTGGGATGCGAAAAACGTGAAATTCAAGAAAAGTCATCCCAATAGCTCTCAGCGCAATAGAATTTTACTGCAATTGCAGCACAAAGCTTTAGAAATTGTCGACGAGTATATAGCTACAGATATTGATTTTACCTTAGAACAGTTTGAAGAACAATTTAAAGGGACTAAGAAGTCAAAAATGACAGTAGCCGAATTTTGGGAAGAAAAGATCAAGGAACTTCAGCTTCTGGGAAGAACAGGAAATGCCAGAGCCCATAGAGATACGTTCAATTCATTTTTCAAATTTCAAAAAAAGAGGACTTTAAAATTCCATCAATTAACTCCCGAACTCTTGCTAAGGTATGAAACCTATTTGAGAACGAATGGTAACCAAGATGGCGGCATAGGTGTTAAGATGCGTGAGATTAGAGCCTTATTTAATGAAGCAATTAAAAAGGGCATTACTAATCAAAAATACTATCCATTCAAGACTTACAAGGTCTCAAAACTGAAAGGCAGTAACATAAAGAAAGCGCTTACCCGGGATCAGATAAGACTAATGGAAAATTTGGATGTTAGTACATTACCTAAGCTCATAGATTCAAAAAACTATATGATTTTTAGCTATTACACAGGAGGGATGAATTTTGTTGATATGATGAAGCTAAAGTGGACAGATATTGAAGGCGATAGAATACTTTACAAAAGATCTAAAACAAAAGGTAAGTTTTCTGTAAAGATTTTGCCACCAGTTGAAACTGTTCTCAATTGGTATCGGAGCCATGGCAACGAGACTGATTATATTTTTCCCATTTTACTGAAAAATAGTCTCACTCCCATGCAGATTGAAAACAGAAAAGCCAAGGTGTTGAAACGATTCAACCGAGATCTAAAAGAAATTGCTTCTAAAGTTGGAATAGAAACAAATGTTACTAGTTACACAATTAGACACAGCTTCGCTACAAACTTGAAATATGCTGGAATTTCCATGGATGTCATTGGAGAAACGATGGGTCATCGCAATGTCAATGTCACAAGAGCATATTTGAAAGAATTCCAAGATGATGTGTTGGATAGCGCCATGAAGAAACTTTTGTAAAATTCGGTTACTCTTACAAAAGTTCTCCCTCCTCTTTATAAATACACCTCCCTTTCAAAATTCAAAGGAATTTAACAACGCAAGATCTTTGGATGAGGACTACTTCAGTGGTTGGTTTTGTATCAATGTTTTGATGCACAAAGCTACTAAATTTTTATGACAAAGTCAAGTATTTCAGCACTTTATCACGAAAAAAAGCTAATAGCCTTTTTGAGAAAAAATCTTTTTGAAGCGTTCAAGACACCTCTGTTTTGAGCGCTTTTTCATTTTAATCTGAATTTATATTAACCTTTAATTTTTTAAACAATGCAATTAAGACAATCAGAAAGAAAAAGAGCCAAAATTAAAATGGCTCTGCAAGGAAGTGCTGGAAGCGGTAAAACCTATTCCAGCTTATTATTGGCCAAAGGATTGACAAATGGAGATCTCTCTAGTGTGGCAATTATTGATACTGAAAATGGTAGTGCAGATCTATATGCACATTTAGGTTCTTACAATGTACTTTCACTTGTACCTCCATTCACTCCAGAGAAATATGTTGAAGCTATAGATGTGTGCCTGAAAGCAAACATGGCTGTTATAATTCTAGATTCGATCTCACAAGTTTGGGATGAGCTTTTGGATTTTCATTCAAAGCTACCTGGGAACTCTTTTGCTAATTGGGCTAAAGTGACTCCTCGACAGAAAGCTTTTGTGGATAAAATTCTTCAAAGTAATGCCCACATAATAGCTACCATGAGGACTAAACAGGACTATGTTCTAAATCAGAAAGATGGTAAGTATGTGCCTGAAAAGGTAGGGCTTAAAGCAGTACAACGGGATGGAGTAGACTATGAGTTCACTTTAGTTTTTGACATTGACAGTAAGCACTATGCTAAAGCTAGTAAGGATCGAACTAACTTATTTACCGATAAGCCTGAATTTATGATAAATGCAGCCACGGGTAGGAAGATTTTGGAGTGGTGCAACAATGGTCAGACTATTGAAGATGTCCGAGCCCAGATAAGAGATTGCCAAGATCTTGAGGCGCTTAGAAACTTATACCAAAGGCACTATAACATTCCAGAGCTAAAGCAAGACTTCAATGCACAAAAGTCCAATATTGAAGCAGTAAAGAATTTAAGTAATCCTAAAAATATCATGCAAAATGGAAAAGCTACTCATTCCTGAAAGCCCTCTCCAGTTGAAACCAGTTGAATTCAAAGAAAGAGAGCTATATCGAGAACCCTTGCTTTCTGTAGAAAAGGCAAATACTAATCCCTTTATAGAGGCTAATACTAAAAGTGTTAGTCTCTCTCATTTGAAGAAGGATTGTACCATTCCCGTGTTTAGTAAGGATAATGAAATCACGATAAGCCACAATCAGTTCATTGAGACATCAATCAATGCAGCTATTGAAGCCTTAAGTGTATCACTATCTCAACCTGAGGTCCGGATAAGTCATCAGATAAAGGGTAGAACCCCTGATGCTCTTCATATTCCAACCAATGAGCTGTTGGATCACCAGAGAACCATCTACTATGAAAGAATGGCATGGATAGCTCGTATTCCATCTATAACTGAAACCATAGGGGGTAATGAACTCAATTTAACCATAGGTGGGGTAAGAGCTTATAATCAAGAGAACCTTTATAGTAAAAAGACTCACGAGAAGTTTAAGTTCTTTATAGGTTTCCAGAATATGGTTTGTTGCAATCTGTGTATATCTACTGACGGCTATAGACGTGAATTGAAAACAGACAATACTGATGATCTGTTTGCAAAGGTGTTTGAAACTATACAGTCTTATAATTCAGACCAGCAATTAGAATTGATGTCAAACCTCAATAAACACGTGATTTCAGATAGGCAATTTGCACAGCTTATTGGTCGATCAAAATTGTATCAGTATTTACCAAAAGCTGAAAAAGCTAGTTTGCCTAATCTGCTACTTACGGATAGTCAATTCAACACGATTGCAAAGGACTATTATGAGGATGAAAGCTTTTGCCGTAATGAATCTGGAGATATATCTATGTGGAAGGTATACAACCTATTCACAGGAGCTAATAAATCATCTTACATTGATTCTTTCCTAGATAGGAATGAGAATGCCTTCGCATTTGCAGAAGGTGTCTCAAAAGCCATCAATGGTGATTCTGATTACCGTTGGTTTTTAAGTTAGATGATGCCCGACTTTTTAGGAAGTCGGGCAATTTATATTGGTAGATTGTCAATTTCATCATCTAAACTACATTTCCCAACATCCAAACTATTAATATCCTGCTTATCTGTATCATTTGAGGGCTTACTACAACAAAAAAGTTCCTTTTTTGCTCTTGTAATAGCAACGTATTTCAAACATTCTTCTTGGTATAATTGCCAATCAAGCATTCCTTCTAATTTCACTGGAAGGTCCGGATATCCAATAATGAAAACTCGATCACTTTCTAAACCTTTCGACTTATGAATTGATGATAAAATTATTGAATCACAGTCATCGCCATTCATTAACCCATCGATATAGTGGAATAACTCCCTTAGAGTATTGAGATTCTCAGAACGTATGTAGCATGAAGAAATGATAGAGATACTGTCTCTGAGGTTCTCAAGCTTATTTAAATAGGTGGGGTTTTTTCCGAATTTCTTTATTGCTGCTTCTAAAATTTTTTCCAGCTCATAAAGCAAATTTTCATAATAATTTCTATTATCTAGTTTATTATCTGGGATTATAAGTTTTAACTCTTTCAAGATACGGGATTTCCCTAGAATTTTACATTTTTTATTCAATTCGAGAAGTTTGAAGAGTATATCAAATAAGTATGCATTGTACCTTGAAATGATATAATCACCAGATCGTGCATTGTCTCCAATCTGATCAAAATTTATGTGCTGAACTTTACCTTTAAATTCATTTTTAGTTTGGATATCTGGTCTAATATCCTTAGCTAGTTCTATTATCTCAGGAGCACATCGAAAACAATTAGTTAATTCAAACATTTGCGGTCGGAAGACACTTTTGATGTTATGAAAGGATTTTGGAGATGCGCCCGCAAATCCGTAAATGGACTGAAATGGGTCGCCTACTGCAAAAAATCTACCTTTTTCCTTGAGATACTTTCTTATTATCTTGAATTGGGCATTGGATAAATCTTGACACTCATCAACCAGAACTATATCATATTGTGACCTTGCTTTTAATTTTAGATAACATGGTAAAAAAATCATGTCCGCAAAGTCATAGACTCCAGATTCTACTGCTGAATTAATCCCGACCTTAATAATATCTTGAATTAAATTATAATAAGCATCTAATAAATCTATATTCTGGCTATCCACATCAATACCGTACTTAAATATTAATTCTTTGAATGCCTGCAACCCTCTACCATAGCTTAAAGTGTAACGAGATAAATCAACTAGAGAGTAAAAGTTGCTAAAAAAGGTTTTGTAAAAAACGTCAGGCTCATTTTCTTCCTTGAGTGAGTAATATATGTTTCTTATTCTCTCAAAATTTATTGTAAGCGAGGATTCCACTTCAAATTCCCAACTGTCTTTTTTTCTCTTTAGTGTCTCATTTATTAATGTATAATATTTAGATTCACTTGGTTTCTGGTTGAATTTAGCACTATAATACTTCAAAATATTTAGCCCCAAAGCATATGATGTTCTGACCACTACATTTCCATATTCTTTTGTTTTAGAACTTATTTCTTCTTGAATTTTTTTATTAAAAGCACAAAAAAGTACCTTATTATTAGTGTCTATGAGTTTCAGACCATTTATTAGAGTAGAAGTTTTACCACTACCTGCTACTGCATCTATCATCCCATGAGAATTTCCTTTTTCGATAAAATCAAAAATTATTTGCTGCTGTTTGGTTGGTGTCTTAATCATTCTAGATATTTTTCAATAAATTCTTCAATTGGTATGGTAAACCAATTAGAGGGCAGAGGCGTTGGATTGACGATATGATATGCTCTTTCAAAGAGCTCATCGTAAGTAATGATATCAATTTTCTTTATATCCCTGCGTATCCTCTCGAAAGTTTCAGTTTTGAAATTAGTTTCTCGAGTATCAATATGAGGAAATTCATTATTTCTTGTGCCAATAATGAGAACACATTTGGGGTCTAAAGTTTTTATAATGTCTCTATTCAGAGCCGTCCCGTCAGAAAATTCAATCCTCTTCTTTCGATTTTTTTGAATGTCATCATTTTGAGCTAGAATTTGACTGTAGGCTTCTATAAAGTCTGATGAGAAAGACCATGTATTAGCCCTTGAAGAATTACCCTTGGAATTTTTAAAAATCTTTGTTTTTTCAGTCTTGAGCTCAATAATTGTCGTGAAATATGATGTTCCCAGATAATCCGTTTTGGAACTCCCAGCACCTCTAGAGTTTTCTTCACCTAACTTGTGTTCACTATGCAAGTCAAAAATAAATCTTAGTTCTGTATTTAGTCCTAATATCCATTTGTTACGTTTCAGAAAATGATGCCAGATGGCTTCACTGCCTTGTTGTTTGATCTCATTTTTCTCTCGATATCTTGGATGGATGGACTCCCCTTTCTTGTCAGAATCTTTTAACAATAGGTAAAATGTATATAAATGCTTTTTTCTTTGATTAAATATCACCGACTTCAACTGATCTTCACTCAAATCGGAAGATGAAATCAAGTCAAGTAATTGGGTTAATTTATTAGATGCCTCGTATCTAGAGTAAAATTCCTTTACGCCCTCACCAGTTATAGCTTGATATTTGTCAGAAAAATCTCCAGTATCTACAAGGTGATTGAATTTTTGAAAAAAACTAATCAGCTTCCAAAACATACTCAACTCTTGATTTTCCTTAATAGGAATAATTATAGAGTCACCTTTACTGACTGTACTTTCACCCTTCAAATTTTCTTTCCTAAATTCTAAGCTGAGAACATATTTTTGCTGGGAGCGGGATTTACGGATAAAAGTTTTGCATATTGTTTTTACCCTTTTCTTTTTAGACATAATGAAGGAGACATACATCTTACCATTATTGTCTACTATATAGCAATGAGTATTAGAAGAATTTTCCGATATATCTAATTCTTCCAATTCTCTAGTGGTCATATCAAATTCACCGTAAAGATCATTACTTTGTAATGCCATGCCTTATAAATTTTTAACCACCTCAATGATACTCTTAGCCGTATAGCAGTCCTCCACCTCTTTGGTTTGGAAGACCATGAAGTAACTGAACCGGTCACCTGCTTCCTTGTCCCAGGCCTTGCCTAAACGATTTTTGTCCCTGCTGTCAGGATTATCCCTATCGTCACCTTTGGTCTCTATGAGGATAACATGGTCACTTTTTGTATAAACGATAAAATCAGGATAGTGATTAGAACTGAATCCGTTTAGGAAAAAGCCTTTACCTCTATCTAGATTTCTATGCCAGAACAATACATTATCGAGTGCAGCAATATCTGTAATCATATCACGCTCAAAGTTGTTCATATGACCTTCTTTCTCATAAAGAGATTTAGCCATGTTTGTACTAGTTCGTATTGGACATATTGACTCAGGTAATTCAAACTTAGTATCTGTGAAAATCGTTTTGCTTGCTAACTTTTGTTTGAATTGCTTTTTTGTATAATCACTAGTCAGGTCATTAATGTGATTTTTAATATTCCTTACATAGTTGAAATCATTAGTAATCACATCTTGAATTTGTGACTTATCGAGTGAGCCAAAAACCCGGGAAACGTAACTCTTCAAATCCTGTTCTGGAATGGGGTACATGTCACCCAGCTTTGATACAATGATGTCAGTTACATCTTTGAGCTGTTTATCCTTAGGTTTGGCAAGTATGTTATCCAACAGAAACCTTTTGCCTCTGTGAGATAATTTTGTACCTATCTCAACGGCTTTCTTTTCCTCATTGAAGTCAATAGTCCTGATGTCTGCACTTAGTTCATCAAACTGGATATCTGCATTCTTGGTGGCTAGATTAAATCCTGCCAGTAGCTCTACTTTATTGAGTAAGGTTTCATAGCTGGCAGCCTCTTCAAATAGCACGCTTTGTGCATCCGCATCATGTTCTTGCTTTATATAGAATTGTGGCAATCTCAAGCGTGACCACGTCTCTCTATACTTTTCCATGACCTTGTACAAGGTAGGTTTCTTTCCCATAACCTGCGTAATTAGCGCTGTATCGTCATCTATAGTGGTTTTTTGAACTGCTTTGTCAAATGCCTCACTCTCTTGTGCTGCTTTTCCAGTTATATGATTTACTATTTCTGGTTGGTGGACCTCAAGGTTCTCCAGACTCACTTCATCTTCTGGATCAAAGTCAATAGTATTTACTTCAAAAACATCATCACTTACAGGCTTATCATCTTTTTTTCCTTTACCAAATAAATCCTGCTGTAATACTTCTTGGTCGGTCAATTCTTCTTGAGGTGCTTCCTCGGCATAATAATCATCTCTAGAGAAACCTGATTCTTGTAACCCTTCAACAATATTGTCCAGCGTCTCATTAAACTTGGCAGAAGCTGTCAACACAAAGGACAGGTTCAACAAAGGATTTTGATGCTTGGTGACATAAGGCTGTCTTAATACCCTACCCAGAATCTGCTCCACCTCAACAGGACTGGATTTATCTGCGAGTGAAGCCAGTATATAAGCATTGGGGCAGTCCCAGCCTTCTTTTAAGGCATTTACGGTAATGATATATCTAACAGGACAATCCCTAGACATCAAGTCCTCATCTTTCAGCTCGTCGATGCCACTTACTTTTATACGAATCTGTTCTTCTGGTATTTTGAGCTTGACCAGCTTGTCCTTTATATTTTGAAAGGTAGTATTGTTCTTCCCCTTTATGTTGCTCTGAGCCTGAAATAAAATTATAGGTCTGATGTATTTACCTGTTACCTCTTCTTCTTTCTCTGCATGAAGTTCCAGCTGCCTTCTCAGGTGCAGGGCACTACTTATGACTTCTTCCTTTTTATTGTGATTGTATACTACTACAGGCAGTTTGACCATGTTCTCCTTCTTGAGTTCCATGGCATTGACAAAGCTGATGATGTTGCTATTGGACTTAGGAGTTGCTGTGAGATCCAGAACCAATGATGGGTTGAGGTTGTTGAGCATTTCCACACTCAGGTCACTCTCGGCATTATGGCTTTCGTCCACAATGACCACGGGATTCAGGCTTCGTATTACATTAATTAACGCTGTCTCATCTGTATCTGGTAGCACAAGGTCTTTATCTATTACGCTTTCGCGAAAGCTCTCTAAATATCCACACTCCTTATAAATTTTTCTATCATCCTTTTTACGGCTGTTAATCCTAAGACTACTGAAGTTGAACACAAAAATATTGAGCTGCTCGGTAACAGATGATGGGGTGAAATTGGCACCCTGCAACAAGCCCTCTTTTTCATATACTTCAACACGTCCATTGAATAAAGTGTTGAGCTTTTCCCGATAAGGGTGAGAGGCCTCGGACAGATTATTAAAGGTCTGTTGAAGTAAATTAGACCACGGCACCAGCCAAACCACAGCTTTAGGATTCCCTTGGTTGAAGTGCTTGTTAATACTGTGTAGGGCATTACAGGCAATAAAGGTCTTACCACCAGCCGTGGGCACTTTGATAGCTATGTGAGTAGCATTAGGTATATTATCCTTATAAGGGGTCATACCTGTAAAAGAACCATCTATTTGTGGAGTATAAGGTCCTACACGGCTTTCCCAATACTGCTTATAGGCTTGAGCAGGATTCTGTTTTTCCTGCAATATCTGCAAGAATGACTCAAGGTCTTTAATAACTTTATGTTGATAAGGCTTTAATTCCATTTAGCCCAAAGTCTTTTTTATTATGCGCAAATCCTCCATAGGTAATAAAACAAAAGCATTGATCAACAGTCTTAGCGATGTAAGCATAGCTAACTTTTCATCTTTCAGAGTGGGAAAGGAATCTGTACCCAGAGAATTAATATCCTTGTCCAAAATACCCAGTAACAAATCCTTTCCTCGTTGATCTTTAATCATTTCTCCATTTATACTCTCTACAGTACGAGGCTCTACATCAAAAGCTTGATTGTAAATGATCCGCCCTATAGTTTCAAGTTCTGCACGATCTCTTGCATTATGAATATTATTCATTTGTAGAAGAATTTCCCCAACTATGTTTCTTTGTGAATCCGTCATTTTGTCAAACTTTAAAATCTACTTATATCTCGTGGTATCTTCTTGAAAACAATATGGTACTTATCCATGAGTTCCTTGTCAAGTAAACAGTTGTCAGCATAAATGATATAGTTGCTGGCTTTGGTTTTAACTTGACGTAAAAAGTCCATGTCTAGGGTGGTTATGCTATCTTTAGTGTAATAAAAGTAATAAGCTGTGTCTTCCTTTTTTCCGAGTAAATATTTCTCATCTTGTGGCTTATAGTTGCTTTTGGTCTCTGAGTACCATACGTATTCTAGGATGTTTTTCAGTGGGACTTCTTCATTGAGAATTTGGTTATCATTGAACAACGGCTTGCCCAGCTCGTAATAGGTGAAATCACCACCAGTGCCATCTACAGCTTTTTTATCCTTACCATAACCATCTATTACACGTTTTACTCTTTCTGCTGTGATGTCTTTGGCATAGTCTTCCATTTCCACCATAATAAACTTACGGTTTCCACCATCTTCTTTGTTGAGGTTTAATACAGCATGAGCCGTTGTTCCTGAGCCTGCGAATGAGTCTAAGATTATAGAACTTTTGTCAGTAGATATACGAATACATCTATCGATTAATTCAACTGGTTTTGGTGTATCGAATACTTTTTTTTGAAAAACTGATTTTACATCAGCTGATGCTTTTTTGTTTCCTTGAATACCTGTCCAAAGATTGCCGACTTGTTTAGTTCTACCTTCGAGATAGAATTTTAAATAAGGTAATAATTCACCTTCTTTGTTTTCAGACCACTCTATCATACCCTTGCTTTCTAAATCATCAAAAGTATCAGAAGAGCAACGCCATCTACTTTCATATCCAGAAGGTCCTATTGGAAAAACTTTGTCACCCTTCGGACTAGTTATAGGGTAATACATGTTTGGCCTATCTTCTCTTCTATCTTCACCACCAGTTTTTCTAAGTGTTCTCGTAAGGTACCTTCCACGATTATCCTGTTTATTGTAAATCTTACTATCAGCTTCTGTAAATGGCAATCCTAAAATTTCAGCATTCTTTGATTTGCTGTAAATCAATATGTAATCGATTTCATTAGCTACTCTTTGATTGCCTTGTCCAGTAGGAGTTCCTGTAGCTCTACTTATGCAGCCACGGAAGTTTGACTCTCCAAAGATTTCTTCGCTTACTAGCCGAAGATTGTGAATTTCATTTTCGTCTATCGAAATAAAGATAAAACCGTTGTGGGATAACAACTTATGCAACAACTTCAATCTAGGATACATCATACACAGCCACTTGTCATGTCGTGATAGATCCTCTCCTTCTTTCCCTACAACTTCTCCCAGCCACTTTTTTAATCTAGGGTGGCTAACATTATCGTTGTACACCCAGCCTTCATTTCCAGTGTTGTAAGGTGGGTCAATGTAGATACAGTCTATCTTACCTTCATATTCTGGCAACAAGCTTTTTAAAGCTTCAAGATTATCCCCATGGATGATTTTATTCCCACTGGTGGCATCTTGCTGTTCCTTACCACCTGAATAAGTGTATTGCTTTTCCAAAATCTTGAATGGCACATCTTGATGGTGGTTCACCACCTTTTCTTTTCCTATCCAGTTGAGTGTGGGCATAGATTAGTTGATATTGTAAATCTAAAAGCATAAATTAATATTTGATGCTTAAAGCTAGATGTTAAAAATAAGCTTACATAGTAAGAATTCCTACAGTGTTTTAAACCATGTTGTCAACAGGGCTCTAAAAAACGCTCTATATCGCTGAAATAAGTGGTATTTATCAATTCTAAATTTTCTAGTGATAAAGAATTATTCCAAAATAGAACTAACGAAGTGCCACCAGATTTAGCAGCAGATGGGTAAAGAATTCCTTCTATTGGTTTCTTTAAACTATCATTTAATTGATGTTTAAAATATTCGGTGATAATTTGAGTTGGTACATATTCAATATCGTAACTTAAATTTTCATCAATTGGTTCGGAAATACTTCTGGTAAACTGATGTAGAAATACAGTATCATAATAGCTACTGTTCAACTTTGAATGTTCGAACGCACTTGGAATTTCTGGAATGCTGGTAAGGTCAATTAATCGAACATCTCGTTTAAGTTTGAATTTTCCAATGGTAATTCGGTTCTCTAAATCATCAACGTATTGCTTGTATATCTCCTTAATGACTGTTTCAAAATCAAAGGCACCATAGAACATAGAAATACCTGAAGGAGAAAATCTGTTGGCGTTTCTAGCAAATTCAATTGGTGGTGAAACTAATCTACTTGCTTCTTGGCATTCAGCTTTTTTGCTTGCGTGATGTTGCTGTCCACGAAGAATTATAACTCCTGCTGGTAAGGTTTTGTACAATTTTTTGCTTTTGATAAATTGCTCTATATCTTGAAGAGTTTCACTTGGGTTTGTATTTTCAAGATGCAACTTTTGATTGTTGCTCTTATGGTGAAATAAGTATCTTGTTTGATGCTTTACCGTTTTACAGAAAAACTGCCATCTATTGAAGTATTCATCGGCGATGGAATCATAAAACTGGTAATAGTTAGTCCATGTTTTAGAATCATCTAGTGATTCTTGGATGTCAGTAACTATTTCAAATGGTGTCGCATCTATTTGTAAAAAGTCTTGAATGATGTCTTCAGGCTCATACTGACCACCCCAATAATAACCACCTTCCTTGCTTTCATATGGCTGATAATTGCCAGCGTCTTCAAAAAAGAAGTTGACGCTTTTCATAATAAACTCCATTAACTCTACAAATGGTAAGACCTTATAAGCGGTATCACAATAGCTACAAGTTCCTCGTACTGCATTTTTTCGGATATACCTATTTAGTGCCTGAACTTCAAGATGATTAGCACAAATCATCTTATCGGGAACAGATCCCAACCCTATATCCTCATAAAAGTATCTGTCATTTAACCCCATAAATTTTCTAGAAAAAAAAATTGTGCCACTAAAAATAGCGTTTACGCAAATCACCTCCAAAAGACCCCCCGCCTTCATTTAAAAAAATAAAGGTCCCCCCTGGGGAATCGAGAAAGTTATTTTAAAGGTGGCTTATGTTTAATTGGACATTTCAACACTAGAATTTTTTTATGTCGAAATTCTTCTGTAAGTGTAATGGGATTTATAAATGCTAAGCCCTCTGATCCTAATGAGAGGAAGGCTGATAAAGAAATTATACCTTATTAAAATGTATCTCGCTCACACTCCCTCACTCCCCCACACCCACTAAATACCCCACCAATTCTGGCAAGGGCAAATGCCGTTGTACTTGATAGTTCAATTTAAATGGCAGGAAAGTATCTCAAGGTGATAGCTGAGGTTTTCGTCAGTAAATCTGCAGTACATCAAGTTCATATTTAACTTAAAAATCATTTACGATGGTAAGAATTATTGGATTTAAAAAAAGGGAAAAAGAGGATGGAGCACCATTTTTCGTTCTAGAACTACAAGGTGGTATTGAAATGGTCAAGTCTGCTGAAACTGGTCAGTTTTATGCTACAGCCAAGAAAGCATTTGTTACTAGCACTTTTGATGAAATGACCTGTGAAGCTCTGATAGGCTCAGAAATGGAAGGGTCAATAGTCAAAAAACAAGTTGATCCTTACACCTATGTTGTTAAGGAGACAGGTGAAGAAATAATCCTTCGTCACAGATGGATTTACCTTCCAGAATCAAGTGAGGAAGCTAGACAAGACGAAATGTTAGATCAATTAATGTCAAATGAACCTTCCTCTGGTTTGCACGAACTTGCTGAACAGGACCTTTAGTCATTAACCTACATCCTTCCAGATTATTTTCAATGCAAAGCAATCTGGAGGGATTAAATTTTATACCTATGAAAGTTTCTGAAATCAAAGTAATCTACTCTAGTGGCTCGGAGCCTAAGAGAAAGATTAAAGATAGTGCCTCAACTTATGAGTTGATCATAGAGAATTGGAATCTGGACACCATTGAATTTGTTGAAGAGGTAAAAATTTTATTGTTAAATAACGCCAATGAGGTCTTAGGGTTTCACTTTTTAGGAAGGGGAGGCTCCAGTAGTTGTGTTATAGACGTCAAGATAATTTTATCTGTAGCATTGAAGGCACATGCCTCCGGTATTGTAGTCATTCATAACCACCCGTCTGGAAAACTTGTTGCCAGCGAAGCTGATAAAAGTATAACCCGTAAAATTCAAAAGGCATGTCAGCTTTTAGATATAAGGTTACTAGACCACTTGATTATTACAAAATCTGGCTATTTAAGTTTTGCAGATAAGGGGTATTTATAATTTACACTTGCGTAAATGAACCAATAAAAGGTCGGT
The DNA here is from genome assembly GCF_002117125.1 of Nonlabens spongiae. Taxonomy (NCBI): domain Bacteria; kingdom Pseudomonadati; phylum Bacteroidota; class Flavobacteriia; order Flavobacteriales; family Flavobacteriaceae; genus Nonlabens; species Nonlabens spongiae. Next base: position 2,086,522 of record NZ_CP019344.1, on the reverse strand, counting down.
TAATGGGGTTTTGAGGAAATATCTGATTTATTTCATATAATAATATAGCGGAAATGTATTATTCCACATCAACCAATTCTTTCATTGAGACCTCTAAAGCGGTACTAATACGATAGATGGTGAACAAAGTAATATTGCTTCTACCTGCTTCTAATCTAGAAATATTATTTGGGTCAGTAGTGATTTCCATTTTAGCCACGAGCTCCACCTGTGTTAGGCCTTTAGAGATCCTTATTTCTCTTATTTTTTGACCTACCTTTTTCAAAATTTCTTCTTTGAGCAAACCTATCCTACTTGATAGGTTCAATTAATCACTTAACTTAGCCTAGCCATATATCATATATGATAGGTTTTATAAATTTTTATGTATTATGAGTCAAATTATCGGAATATTATTCATCTCTGGAGTCGTCATTGCTTTGATTCTAGAGGATAAAAAATCATCAAAGAAATTCTATGAGGATAGGATAGAAGATTTGAAAAATGAGCTTTCAAATAAAAAAAACTCTATTTTGAGACTTGAAAAACAATTAAGTCAGCTTTCAATACTAGATACTCAACCAAATTTTGGTTATACATCGGAAGATGAGTATAATGATGCTATCGATGAATTAGAAAAAAACATGAAAAGCAATAGTATTCTTGAAACTATATATCATGATGTAGATCTTCCTGACCAGTTGTTTTATGTTAGTATTAGGGAAAAAACTCAAACCCTTTTATCAAAATTGGAACAAACAGGAATTCATCATAAAGATCAAAGATTTTCAGAAGATTTGGTGGACGCAAGAGAAAAAATTACAGGTCAATTGATGAATTTGGAGCTTTTTATTAGAGATTACATCCAGCAAAATAGTGTTCGCCTTGCTAAGGAAAAGTATTTGGGCTTAGTTAAAATTTTTGAGATTTCTGGAAGAGATGTTGCAGATTCCAAATCATTATATTCCGAATTATTTTTGTAGGAATATGGATTTCATCAGAAGTCTCCCTTATGTCCTAGGCACATCTTTTGAAGAGAATAATTTGGATCTAGAACTTATTCGAGAACTATCTTTAACTAAAGCATTCCGAAGTTTCAGGTATTCTGAGATATTTCTATTTGATCGATTTTTTGAATCCGAATGCTACCTTTATTTTATTAGAGGTGATTTGTCTTACTGTGATTACAGGCTTAACAAAATATACTTACACTATATTTTAGATTCCATAAATCTGAGTCTCCCTCATAACAAGTTACTAGAAAATGATCCTTATAGTAATGAGCTTAAACTATATGCTTACGCAAATGGAATAGCTGTATACATTTTACGCCAAACCTCAACATGCTTTACATTACGAATATCCCAGATTCCCAGCTTACCAAGAATTACTAATTAATCAAAATAAACTACAATTATGAAAAATTACTTATTCAATTACCTTACAGTATTATTATTACTATTTGCTATATCATGTAGCTCAGATGATGGTGATAATTCCGAGAATCCCAGTGAACCGTCCTATCTAGTTAGTTTTAATGGCGATACTTTTACAGATGGATGTGGTGATATGTCGGATTACTCTGTTGAAGTTGAGTTTGTTTCTGACGGTAATGTTGAAGGAGCTAATGATTGGAACGGTTCAAGTTCACAGACATTATCAGATTCCCGAGAGTTGAGTGGCGATGTTATAGGGGTTAGGCTTACTCTTTTGAATTTTGACTCTAGCAGTCAGACTAATGGGAGAGGGAGTGGATTAGAATCTATAAGAATAAATATTACTAACCCTAATTCTGGCACTAGTGTTTTGGATGCAAACTTATTCGACTTATTTATCTGTACAGACTCCGTATATGGGGTGCTTTTTAGCTATGACACAATGAATGATTCGTTTACAGAAGAATATGAGCAGTTTGGTTTCTAGAGATGCTTTTATCTACTGTAGTCAAACATGGGTCAAACATAGGTCAAACATTTCGAAGGGTCTTCTGCAATAATCAGAAAACAAAGGAAAGATAGATCTTCAACAAAGCAAGTGTTTATAGGCTATTTGCAAGAATATGCTAATATGTGAAACATTGCCGGGACGGACTGTTAATCAGAGGGTCCTTGGTTCGAGCCCAAGAGGGGGAGCAAATTAGAAAAAAGACTTCGTGCAAACGAGGTCTTTTTTTGTTTATGGGAGTTTTTGGGCGAGAAGTTTATCCTGAGCATTCTAAGATAAATACAAGTTTTTAGGCAGCTAATTTCACAAAGGGTTCGTCCCTTTTTGCCACGGCAAATATTCTTAGCACAAGTTTGTTGGCCACGGCATTGATTACGCTCATGTGGTGCTTTCCCTCACCAGTCTTTCTGTTGTAGTACCTCTTGAGTTGCGGGTCGTGTCGGACGGCCGTTGTCGCGCCCCTGATCAGCAATGCCTTGAGCGTCCTGTCCCTTAGATGGTGCGTCCTGTTCCTGCCCTTTATGCTGCTTCCCGATTGGTACGGGAATGGGGCAAGTCCGCCATGCGAGCAGAACTTCCTTGGATCGGTGAATCTGGTGAAGTTGTCTGTCTCGACGATGCACTTCATTGCGATGATCGGGCCGACGCCTGTGACCTTCGTTATCTTGCCATAGGTCTGTCTGATTGCCTGGTCGGACGCAATGGCCTCGTTCATCTGGCGTTCCAGGCTAGCGATCGTCCTCTCGACCTGTGCGAGCTGTCTTCTTTCTTCCCGCAGCAGGCTTTTTACATCCACCGTCCTTCCCAGGATCTCGTTTGCCCTGATGCTGTTCTTGACCTGGACGGCTATCTTGACATATCGCTGTCGGGCCGTCATGAGCGCCCTGAGCCTGACCAGGTTCTCGGTGGGCAGGACAAAGGGTGTGAGCTTGTGCCGGTTCGTGATGCCATATTCTGCGATACGATAGGCATCGACCCTATCGCTCTTGCCGCGCTGGATGCCCATGGATCTCTTGAGTTCGAGAGGATTTATGAGATAAAAGTCATGTCCCGCTCCGGCAAGGCTCTGTATGAGTTCCATGCCGTAGTGCCCGGTATGTTCCATTACAAAACGAGCCTGCTCCCTGTTGAAGCCGTCCAGCCATTTTTTGATCTGCTTTGAACTGTTCTGTAGCTGACCACGACCATTGATGGTGACGCCCTCGCTTTCAAGGATGCAAAAGTCCAGCGTGTCCTTTGAGATGTCGATCCCTACTACTAGTTTTTTCATAGATTTGATTTTGCTATTGAAACCTGAAAGACCAATGGGTTCGTGTACCAACGCTATTAATAAGCCTGAGAGCTTGACATTCTAAATGGTATCGAAAACCCAAGAAGGGAAAGGACTGATGCTCAGCATGGATCTAGATATCCAATAGTCGAAATAGTTCACCTTTCTCTTCTGGTTTTTCAGAATTCAATATGATTAAATTCACTTTAAAGATAGAAAGCTAAACTAATAGCGTAGTCGAAGGGAGTCCAAGAGGGGGAGCAAAGCAATAGAAAGCCATTCAGGAAACTGAGTGGCTTTTTTATTTTCCCTAGGTCAAACATAGGTCAAACATTTTATCTTTATCGTGTAACCTGTCCAGAAGTAGTCCAATGTCCGATCCTCATAAAATTTTTAAATATTTCAGAGATATAGTTGAGCCAAAGAAATTAATAGCTCTTAAAGTTGATTCTGTATCTCGTATTCTTGAAACATATGAATCCTTGGTAAAATCCCACAACTATAAACAAGGATTAGTAACATATATAGGCTTATTCTCGGATGGTACTATAAATGATCCTGTAGAAGCGCCAGTTACCTACAGTTTCTACGAAAAATATAAGACTGAATTATCAAGGAGAACTAAGGACGCAATTAATTCTATTGATAAGCTAGTATATAAACAAGCAGAATCCTCCGAATCTGTTAAAATTATATTGAATAACATCAAGGGTGAATTAGATCATATTAGATAGATTTCGTTAGACTCTTTTGGAGAGATAAGACAGATTTTCAACGACATATCTCTAGCATTTGCAACTTTGAGGAAATGGAAACAGTGTTTGAATTCCATTCTGGAGAAATAAGGTATCCATGTAGAGTTAGCTTTAATTCAACTTCAGCAGCCTTAGAATCAACAGCCGTAAAAAGGATAATAGAAAGATTAATCAGGCAAATGGGGCTTGGGAGAGCTTTCGCGAAAGCGTAATTACAACTGCTATAAAACCTTAAAAACAGCATCACTATTGCTATACAATGGGAAAAAAAGCAAAGCAAAAAGGCTGTCCCACGAAGACAGCCTTTAAGCGAACTAAACATGATTAGACAATTACCAAGCGCCTATAAAGTGACTGCCAGGTACATTGATAAGTTGTGCACCCTTAGTTACTTGACCGCTTTCTGTATCGATAACATAGATGTTTCCATCTTTACCTACAGGTGCTTGGGTGAGGTAAATATCATTACCGTCAACAGCAAAACCTTGATACTGGAACAAGTAGAAATCAGGCTCATAAGGAATTTGATCAATTTTTGTAGCCGTTTTAGCATTCAAATCAACAAGGGCAAAGTATCCTTGAGCACCAGCTACACCATCTTGTGAACCATCATGACGATAAGCAACTACTGCTTTACCATTTGCCGCTGGTCTCCATGCCAAAATATAAGAACCAGTTACTCCTAATGCTTGATCCAGACTAAAAACATAGGAATCATCGTACTGATTGTTAGGGCCAATTTTAAGAATGTGTGAACCGTTAGGATCGCCTTGATTTGCCTGATAAACACTACCGTTGTATTCAAAGGCGTTAATGCTGCGGTAACCATTTGTATTACCTGTTCCTACACTTGAAGTAATCACTTGTGGATTGCTTAAACTAGGGTAATCTAGAACGATAGTTTTGGAACCTAAAATTTCATAACCGCTATCACGATCTAAAGTTTGCGGATCTATTTTACTTAAACGTCCACCTATATACAGTTTATCGCCTGCAGCATTTAAAGTAGGCATGTCCACACGTGAGAAGTAATATCCATTTGCTTCTTCTTGTGATGATAACGGCACACTTATCTCTTGAAAGTTTAGAATTCTAGAGTCTTGTAGGTCTAGTGTTACGATACCTACGGTTGCTTCTGTTCTCAAATAAGTATCATCTGTAGCATCATTAGGCGTGCCATTGTCTTCTACTTCATGCTCTGTAGAAACATACACGGCACACCCAGTTTGATCACCATCAAACAACTTAATCCATCTAGGAGCTGTTCCTACATAAGGTGCGATACTTATTTCTGTTCCAGTTTGTACAAAATCCTGACCACCATTAACGGTATATTTAGTGTAATTACCACCAGTGTCACCGGCATAGCTTATATTGAATATGGTACTACCATCTTCTGAAGCTTGCAAACGAGCTGTACGGTTTGATGGAACTATAAACCCATTATCAAAGGGTTCAATAGAAATGCTAGGGTCTTGAGCATCTTCTTTACTCAGTGAGTAAATTAAGGTACCTCCATTTCCATCACCAGGGTTTGTTCCCATACGTGCTGCGGCAACAGTAATCCACCTATCTGCATTGTCAGTAGGTTCATTAAGTGAGTCGTCGTCGCCGCTGCAACCTACTACTAGCGTAAGAGCAGCAAAGGCGATACTTATAGATCTAAATTTTAGAAATCTTTTTTTCATAGTTATTGTAATTAAAATTTATTGATAAAATAGTTGAGTTTTAAATAAAATGCTCGACCGGGCTTTTGAACAGATCGGTTATCAAAAGCATCGGCATTGAAAATGTTTTTTATGTCAAAGCTTAGGACTACATCCTGTTTAGGAAAAGCATAACTGAAGCCAAAATCGTGTACAAATTGTGTAGGGATCAAGAAAGCATCTAGACCGCTTACATTGCTACCTTGTGCTAGTTGGTATGAAAATTCATCGGTGAAGTAATGGTTGTAAAACAACTCAAGTCTAGCCTTTTTCTGTAAGAAATTTTTAATGGAATACCTCACGGCCGTATTCATGGTGAATAAAGGTGTATTAGGAATATCAACGGTTTGACCGCGGCGGTTTTGAGTTTTTAATCTAAGTTTTGAGACATTAAAATTGATGTCCAAATTATTATTGTAAGTGTACTGTACTTGAGCTTCAAAACCTCTAGAGTTTGTTTCTTCATTGAAATTGTCAAACTGTACCTGTTCATCATTCTCACCCAGCTCTTCGGCATTTGCCGGTAAGCCTATCAAGTCTTTAATACGTCGAGAAAAGAGGTTAGTAGAAAGACTGATCTCATGCTTTTTATACGTATACTTTCCTAATCGAAACCCTAGATTTACATTTTCACTAATTTCTGGCTGGACAGTTAGGTTGGGTATAGTATTGTCACCAGCGTCACCAAAAACTTCATTCTCGCTAGGTAAACGTATTGCTCTTTCTGCCGAAAGTAAAACCATTAAGTCATCCCTAATGGCGTACGAAGTTGCAAATCCGTAACCGTTGTAATTTTTATTGCTGGTGAATACCTCTTCAACAATTTGAGTGCGGTCTTCATTAAATTCTGGTTTGATGTTCTCTACCTTCTGGCGGTAATGTTTACCAAAGGCGTTTAACTTCCATCTGTCTTCAAAAAGATCCAGTTCATAACTCAGCGAGTAAATGTTCTTATACAAATTGCTGGATTGTGCCAAAGAATTCTCTAACGTACTCAACCATCTATCCTCATCCACACGATCCAGACCACTGTACACGTGATTTACAAGAATCCTATTATCCTGATTAAAAGCATAAGACAATCCAGATCTTATGGAAGCCACTTTCCTATTAATATGTAGTAGGGTAGGACCACCTTCTTGTTGTGAGCCCCATGTGTATTCAAATTCGTTTCCTTGAAAATCTATAGCTCTATCGCCAGTCCAGCTATAAGCCTGTGCTACAGTATCGTTAACCACACGATTGCGCTGGCCTATAAGACCATTTACATTTACATCAAGACCTTTTACCAATAGATCCTTCTTCTGGTAAGTCAGATTGGCAAGCAGCGCATCAGACTCTAGGAACCTTCCTTTATATGGGATTTTGGTAACAAAAGCACCATGTTGTACTTCTTTGTAATCATCTGATCCAGTAAGGCCCACAAAAAATTGATCGGCCCAGGAAACATTGGTATACCCTACTTGAAGGATACCACCTACTGATCTATAAGCATCGTGAAATCTGCGTGCTGTAATGCGTGTTTCTCGACCACCTAATCCTATGTCCACAATAGTAGGGCCGCTTATTTTATAATCATTGTCAGAATAGTTGTAAAAACCAGAAGCTTTAACTGTAAAACCAGATTTGTTCAGCCTATATAAGCCATTCACGTTAGATTGAAAAGTATTGAAAGATCCATAGGAGACCGACGCATTTAAATTGCTTTTGGTTCCTTTTTTTAGAATAACGTTAATCACACCACCTAGAGCATCATCTGCCAGGTGGCCAGGCACTACACCTTTGTACACTTCAATATCCTCAATAAGTGCTGGCGGAATGCTATTTAAATTAAAGGAAGAACCGTACATCGATATAGGAATTCCATTAATAAAAATACTTACCGAACTTCCTGACAAACCATTCAAACTGTACTGGACCTGTGAACCCAATCCACCATTTTGTCTCAGTTTAACACCTACCGCATTATTTAATAATTCATTGGTTTGAATGTTTCTAGTTCTGGCTTCTTCGGTATCTATAAGAGTTACCGAAAAACCTTGAGTTTCCTTACGGCGTTTGTCCGTTTCAGTTTTTACCAGCACTTCCTGTAATTCTTGTAAATCGGTAGATTCAAGAACAGGATATAGGTTCGTTATAGGTTGATTAATAGTAATTTTTTGCGTGAAAGGTTTTGCATTTAACGAGGTAATTTCAAGAAGATAAGTACCGTAAGGAATGTTCTTGATTTTAAAATCACCTTTAACACCGGCAGTTCCCTCTTTTTTAAGGTTTGTGTCCTTTACAACAATAGATGCTGCAAGTGCTGGTTGATTATTCTCAAAAAAAACATATCCCTGTAAAATGCCTTGTTGTGAATAAGATTTTATTACACAAAACAGTACTATACTTATTGCCCAAAAATGTTTCAATGGTTCAATTTTGGGTGCAAACTTATTCTCTATTTAGAATTAATACAAATAAAAATAAGGTATAAATTGTTTATTTTAAAATTAGAATTAGAAATTTTGGTTAAACAGTTGCTAGCGTGCTATTTATAGAATATGTGAATCTACCATTCCCTTTTTTTACAGCACGGAAATAATGGAAAAGTTGGATACCAGTTACGCTTTCGCAAAAGCGTAATAGATAAAGATCTAGTGCTTCCAGATACTGATGAGACAGCATTAATCAATGTGATACGTAGCCTGAATCCCCTGGTCATTGTGGACGAAAGCCATAATGCCGTGAGCGACCTGAGTGTGGAAATGCTCAACAACCTCAACCCATCACTAATACTGGATCCCACGGCCACCCCTACGTCCTATAGCAATATCATTAGCTTCGTCAATGCCATGGAACTCAAGAAGGAGAACATGGTCAAATTGCCCGTGGTGTAGAATCACAATAAAAAGGAAGAAGTCATAAGTAGTGCCCTGCACCTGAGAAGGCAGCTGGAACTTCACGCAGAGAAGGAAGAGAATACAACAGGAAAATATATCATACCCATTATTCTGTTTAAGGTATAGAGCAACATAAAGGGGAAGAACAATACCACTTTTCAAAAAATAAAAAACAAGCTGGTCAAGCTTAAGATACCTGTAGAACAAAAGATGTAATGTTCAGTTTGTTTGAAAACAGGCGCAAAACTTCAGTAAAAATGCTTTACAGGCGAACTTCTAATTTAATTCCCTGTTTAACGCATGAGACGACAATTCAAAAGTTGGAGGAATGGATAGAAAACGATTTGATTCGAGAATGCGAATGGACAGAAGGGTATTTTGAAGTTGGACTGGTTTTAACTTACGAGCATTTCAAAATTGATGATGACAATCGAATTAGAGATGACTTTTATAGAGACAAGAAATGTAGCTTAGTACCTGAAAGTGAAGCATACCTCAAATGGCTCTCAACAGATTAATTACTAAAACATTATTCAAATTTTGTACACACTACGGATACCCTAGATATAAATTGAAGTGCAAATAATTGAATAGCATAAACTTACCTTCCTTGGTTCGAGCCCGAGAGCGCAAATTATATAAAGACTTCTTGCAAACGAGGTCTTATTTTGTTTAGGGGATTTTTTTTGTGAGAGGTGTGCAGTGAGCTTATCGAACTGTTTATGCTGAGGCTGTACCTTGAGGTTATTAAATTAATTCTCTCGAAAAAAGACGAGCTTAGTCCCAAAACAAATCAGGAAAGAGGAAGGTTTATGTGTTTCGATGTTTTACTGAGAGATCAATCAATCATCATAGTTCTAAAATAAAAACACTTCTTTTCTGTGCCATTCTAAAGCTTCTAAAGAAGGCAAGTAGTTTTCATTGTCTGGAAGTTCTATTCTCTTACCTTCCAAAGAAAGTAGTGATTCTGAAGAAGATTTTTTGCTTACCGAGGGTGAAATTCTAACGATATAATCTTGGTTAATGGTAAGTAGCCCTCTATCAAAAGCTCTATGTATGTTAGGGCTTAATGAAATTCCATTTTGAATGGTATCATTCTGGCTTATACTAAATGGAATAATATGGCAAGCGTCAACCATTTGAACATTGTGATTTGAACTAACGCAAAACCCGGTTACACAACATGAATAATTATAAATTTTAGGTACTGTTTTTTTAAATATGCCACCTCTTACAAAAATTTCCTCTTCAAAATTTTCTTTCTGAAGTTGTTCGCTTAATTTTTTCAACTTTGACTGGTAGTTTGGTGCGGTTTCATTGAGAATTTCATTTTCAATTTCATCTTCTCCGTCAATCTCATACTTTATATATGAATCTGTTTGTGAGAAATATTCATTTAGAATGAATTGTTTGATAATATTCCTTGAATCCTCGACTTGCAAAAGCTCATACAATTCTCTGTCAATTTCTGCAAAAGCAATTAACTCTGTCAATTTGTTTATGCTTTTAATGCTTTTGTATTGTTTCAATCTTGAATTCATACCAGCTTTCGGTGCGAGCCTGTAAAAAGGTTCACTCCTTAAATGAAAATATGGTAATGAAAAGTTATCGACATGCCCAGAATGTACGAGTTGCTTGAATAATGATTTAAACATTAGAACAAGGTCGCTACTTACCTCTATTCTATTACTAATTATTTTCTTTTGCTTGATTAATTCGATAATCGAAAGCAGAAGTATAGGTTTATGAGGTGCTTTTCCTAAACCCTTATTGTGACCCCTTTTTAAACTTTTGAAAAGCTTTAAATACCTAGTGATTGAATCTTCCACTTTTTAAAGGTAGTATAATTATTCAAGATAGTACTTGAGAAATTATGATCGAAACCCACTAAAAACAAAAAAGCCTCTCCTTATTAGGAAAAGCTTCTCACAAAGTGTCTCCTCGACACCTTCAAATCCTCAAATGTTTTAGAGGACACACAACTTGAATTTTATTCCTTCAAAAGGAATTGCGGTCTGGACGGGACTCGAACCCGCGACCCCCTGCGTGACAGGCAGGTATTCTAACCAGCTGAACTACCAGACCGTGCTACTATTTTAGGGACTTTACTAGCATGTCCTGCTTTGGTAATCAAAGCGCGCTACCACATTTCTGTCTTAGCGGATGCAAATATACTTTTGTTATTCAAACTAACAAGCGCTTATTTCATTTTTTTTGAAATTAACATTTGATCGCGATTCGTTGCATCAATTCCCTATAACTTCAAGACCTTAATATCTAATTAATGTAGGAATCTCGCGAGTGGCTTAGTTTTGCCGCATGATAAAACTCATCGCTACAGACATAGACGGTACCCTGCTGGATCAGCACCGCTCCATATCAGACCATACCGCAGCAACTTTCAAAATCATAGACCTGCCTAAGATCTTGATTTCGGCGCGCATGCCGCAAGCCATGTACTACCTGCAAGAAATGTTAGACATCGCCGGTACACCTATTATTTGTTACAACGGTGCGCTAGTGCTGGATCGCGATGAGGTGTTGTATAATTTGCACATCCCCTTTGAGCAGATTGAAACCTTAGCGGCGACTGCGCTGGAGCACGATCTACACATCAGTCTCTACCGTAAGGACGAGTGGTTTGTGACAGCCATGGACCAGTGGGCGCAGCGCGAGGTAAACAATACCCGGGTACAGCCTACCGTGCAGGATTTACAACAGACTTTGGACTATTTTGAAAATACAAGGGACCAAGGTGGTGCCCACAAGGTGATGCTTATGGGCGATATGGTGGCTATGGATTCCGCTTTCGCGAAAGCGGAACAACAACTAGGCAATCAAGTCCATTTATACCGCTCAAAAGACACTTACACCGAGATCACTCCTGCAGGCACCTCCAAGAAAAAAGCGCTGGAACTGCTATTAAAAGAAAGGTTTCAGGAATCGGGAATGGAGCATGTGGCAGCATTCGGCGATAATTATAACGATACAGAAATGCTTCAGGCGGTAGGTTATGGAGTAGCGGTAGCAAATGGGCGCGATGAAGTTAAGCAAGCCGCGCGGTACATCGCTGATCATCATAAAAAAGATGGTGTTGCCCTCTGGCTTCAAGAGAACCTATAAAAAAAGCGGCTCTAAGGCCGCTTTAAAAATTTTTATTAAGGTTACTCAACCTTGGTAAAATCAGAATCGTCCAGTCCCGTCACCTGCATCACACTATTGTAGTCAGAGACATCAAGATTTGGATTATTTAGGAAGTCAACTGGTAATATGACCACCCTGAAAGTTTGGTTCTCAAGATCTGCTGGACCTAATAAATTGAAGTCAGTGGAAGCAGGACCGTCTAGAAAAACTCTGACATCTAAGTTAGTAGCATCATAATTATATTGGTATTCACCAAAATCGCTATACAACGACTGTGGTAACAATCTCCAAACATCGAGAGGATTTCCCTGATTGTCTGTAGTCTGGTCAAACAAGATATAAACCAGAGTCATATCGTTCACGCCCACTTCATTGATATTCACAAAATCATCGTAAAATATGAAGTTTTCATAGTCTGGCGCACTAAAATTTAAGGTTTGCTCAAAGGAAAGTGGTAACAGGGCAAGTCCATCTCTACCAGGAGGTCCCGGTGGTCCTTGATCACCTTCACAAGAAATTAAAACGGTTGCACTAAGCAATAATAGAAGTAACTTTTTCATAGTAAATTGATTTATGCTTTGATGGTTTCAATAAGCATGCCTAAATTTAAAACATGAGAAAGTTCACGATCCTTATAGTTTTGTTACATTTTATAACTCAAGCCCAAATTGCAGAAGGCGACAGCCTCATGACCGTAGGGAATTATCAGGCAGCGATGTGGTCGTACCAGCAAGCTCCAGAAGAGGCTTCTACTTTCTTTAAAATAGCAAGAGCTTCTGCAGCCATGGGAAATACAGACGATGCCATCGATAGCTATATGGACGGTATGGCACTGGACAGTACAGATGTAAGAGCGCGTTTTGAATTAGGAAAATTGTTGCTTGGAATTAATGACTGGTCCAGTGCGCTGAACATTTTTAATGCCTTGCAAGAAGAATTTCCAGCAAATGCAACCTATCATCATTACATCGGGAAGACCTATCAAGACCTCAAGCAAAGCGATACGGCGATCACCTCTTTTAAAAAAGCGCTGGATCTCAACGAGAACTATAGGGCAGCATTAATTGAATATCTCGTTGAGAATATCAGGGCGAGAAACTATAATGTAGCCAGTGTTTATGCTCAGAAGTACCTTAAAGACTACCCAGACGATGTCAAGATTAACAGTCTTTATGGACAAGCATTAATGAATTCAAGATATTCCGATAAAGCGATAGAGGTTTTTGAAAAACTATTTGAGCTGGGAAGCGACACGGAGTATAATCGCAAAAGTCTTGCTTATGCTTATTTCGCCGCAAATGATCATGAGAAGTCAAATGAAAACTACGAGAAATTCCTGCAAGATTATGATGACAAGGATCCTCAGGTATATTTTATGATGTCCAAAAATTATCTCGCACTAAATGAATTCGAACTAGCTCAAGATTATATTGAGAGAGCCATCGTTTTTAAAACTCCTAATCTGGCTCAAGAATATTTGCAATTGAGTTCAGTTTATGCCAATAAAAAAGACTTAAAAAACGCGCTGGCTGCTTTGCGAAAAGCATCAGAAGAGGCTCCTAATAATGATGATATCGCATATCAGCTTGTCATAGGTGCTGACCGCTACTACGCTGATAAGAAAACAAAGTTGACCTACTACGAGAATTTTCTCGAGAATTTTCCAGACAGTGATTACACGGAGATCGCAAAAGAGCGCGCAGGTGACCTAAAGAAAGATATCTTTATGGACGGCGGCGACATAGTAAGCGATGATAACTAGCGCTCGGGATCTACGGGCTTCATTTAGTGTTTACTGATTCTATTACCATAAATTAGCAGCGTGGGTAAGTATCTTGTTTACATAACGTTTCTGAGTTTAGTGGTGAGCTGCAAGTCTGATAAAGAAATTGAGCAGGCTGCCCAGCAACAAGCTGATCAAGATTTCAGTCAGATCGATCTTGAGCGTGTTAATCGTTATCCGCTATTTGAGAATTGTGATGAGATGGAACCTACACCTGATTGCTTTTACCGAGAGCTGCACAAGCTCGTAGCCCTTCGGCTGAAAGATGAGGTCTATGATTTTAAATTTGCGAGTAGGGATAGCATCATTGCTTCCATAACCGTAACGGCTACTGGCCAATTGAAATACGACAGTTTAGTAAACACATCCCAGAATCGAGATTATAAGGAGCTGGACAGCATGTTAAGGGAAAAGCTGTATCCGCTTTGTAAGATTGAGCCGGCCATTCTTCAAGATGTTCCCGTATCCACAACTTATTTGCTGCCTATTAAAATTAGTCCTGCACCTCAAGCTGATTGATCTTTCGGTTACTCCATTGAGGTTTCGATAGGCTTGCCAGCGCTACACCAATAACTACAACGGGATAAACTAATAATTGCAACAGCAAATATTGCGTCCATTTTGATTGTTGAAAAAACTGATTGCCTATAAATAGAACCAGTACATCAGTCAGAACTTTGATGATCAATATTCCAATAAATAGTGGAAACGTTATGAGATCTGAGAGAAATAGAACCGGAGCAGTTAAAAACAGCAAACTCATAACCAGTACCTGAAAACCAATCGCCTTATTAAGCAGGCTGGAAGTTTCAGAGCCTTTTTGGGCCCATCGCGCTCGTTGCGCGATCATGTTTTTCCAATTGTGCTTTGAGAATGTGGTCACCGATGCAGCAGCATTTTTTAAATAATGACAGTGCTCAGAATCGAGCTGCCACAGTTTTTCCAGCAAAAAAACATCGTCTCCACTCGAGATATGAGTGTTGCCTTCATAACCTCTGACTTTTTCAAAAGCTTTTTTCTTAAAAGACATATTTGCACCGTTTGCCATAAATGGGCGTTTGATCTGGAAAGCTCCCATGGTCATCACCTGTAGGGCGACCATCTCATGGTTTTGAATGGTTTGAAGAAATGAATTGCTAGATTGAATCGATACAGGACCTGATACAAAATGAGCCTTTGGATAACGAGAATAAAATAGATGGTAACACTTAAGCCAGTTAGAAGGCAGCACGCAATCTGCGTCTGTAGAGATTATGAATTGGGAAGTTATCAGCTCTACCGCTTGCTGAATACCGTCCTTTTTGGCACTAACGCTGAGGGGAACTCTATCTAATAGGTGAATTTTTATATGGGGATAAGACTGTTTAAATTCTTTAAGTAGACTTTCACTCCCATCATTAGAACCGTCGTTCATAAAGTAGAAGTCCACTTTCTCAAAATCATAGTCGAGAAACTTGATGCTTTCAAGCAGAGTAGGAAGTCTCAAGTGCTCATTCCTATAATTTACGATAACCGCAAAACTCATCTGATCCTCTCGGTCTATGTAATCCCACGAGAGGGTTCTCATGGAGTGAGCTTCCAGCCCCAAACCCAGTAGAAGAAATAAATAAATAATCGGTATGACGATGATCCACTCCATCAAGCCGTTTCTAGTTCAATCCGGCTTTTGAAAGGTAGCAACGCACAACCTAAAACGGTTGGGAAAACCGTGTTAGTGATCCAGATCAGCGTAGTTGCTAGTAGTACAATTTCAGTATCACCGGGAAAAATCGTCACAACCGCGAGTATGCGCACCGGTAAATCCAGAATCTGAATCAGCGGTATGGTGGAAATCAATAAATACCAAACGGTAATACAGCTCAAGATTGTCACAATGCTTTGATCATAATACAATACGCCCAAAACAAGAAGCCAATTACTTGAAAAAATAAGATATCTCAAAGTCGAAAAACCAACCGTCTTAAACCATAGATCGCTTCTTACGGCATTCAATCCCAACTTTTTTCTCACCCATGAATAAGCAAGGAAGATTAGTAGACCTGTTAAAATAATCAGTCCCACATACTTCCAAGTATCGTCCATCAGCTCTTGCTCATAAACAAAGAGTCCTATAATTCCTACTGCGACCGTCACCGCCATTTGAGAAAAGTTACCTATAAAAACCCGCTGTGTTACTTGCTTCCGCAAGCTTTTTGGAAAGTATAAAGCCTTGGCAACAAATTCACCGCTGCGTAAAGGTGTGATAAAGCTTGCCGCTTGGGCAGTGAGGTTTTGTAGCACGCTTTCGCGAAAGCGTAACCCATAAAAATCACCTACCAGAAATTGCCACTTCTTGCTTTCTACTAACCAGCTCGCTAAACTCACACACATCAGTAGCGGAAGGATAAACCATGGAAGAGACGCCAGCTCTTCAAAAATGCGATACCAATTGTATTCTGAATCCTGAAATTTGAAGACCAAAACTGCGGTACAGCCAGCAAAAACCAGTATTTTGAGCAGCAGCGGTAGATATTGTTTAGATTTGTTCAGCACGGGCGGAAAATTACGCATTTGAAAACAGAAAAAATTATTTTGGGGATTGATCCCGGTACGGCGATCATGGGATTTGGCGTGATTAAAGTCATGGGAAACCAGATGTCGTTTGTGCAAATGAACGAGCTGGACCTAAGAAAGGTTAAAGATACTTACGTGAAACTGCGCCGCATTTTTGAACGCACTCTAGAACTCATCGACACGCACCATCCTGATGAGATCGCGCTGGAGGCTCCGTTTTTTGGTAAAAACGTGCAGTCTATGCTCAAGTTGGGCAGGGCTCAAGGCGTAGCGATGGCGGCTGGACTTTCCAGAGATATTCCCGTAACCGAGTACGCACCCAGAAAAATCAAACAATCCATAACGGGTAAGGGAACCGCCAGCAAGGAGCAAGTGGCAAAGATGTTGCAGAGTCTGTTACAAATTAAAGAATTGCCTAAAAACCTAGACATGACCGATGGTCTCGCCGCCGCAGTTTGCCATTTTTATAACAGCGGTAGGATCGAAGTAGGCAAAAGTTATTCTGGTTGGTCGGCTTTTGTGAAACAGAATGAAAAACGCATCGTGAAATGATTAAGGGCTTATTGTCAAAATACTTTCTTCTTATGACATTTACAGTATGGAGCGGCCTGAATGCACAAGAAGATACCATTTCAGAACTTCTTAAAAAGTATAATAATCAGACTGTTGAATACATCACTGCAGACTCACTCCAAAATCAATACGATCAGTTTGTTGTTCTCGATACGCGTACCAAAAAAGAATATGAAGTCAGCCATTTGCCGGGCGCGATCTGGGTAGGGCAGCGATTGAGAAAAAGCCGTTTGCCCGAAATCAAGCCTGACCAGAAGGTGGTTGTGTATTGTACGGTAGGCGTACGCTCTGAAGATTTTGGCGAGCAGTTGTTGCGCGAGGGCTATAAAAACGTATTCAACCTCTACGGAAGTATTTTTTACTGGAAAGACGCTGGAAACGAGGTAGTAGATATCGATGGAAAAGCAACCGAAAAAGTGCATACCTATTCAAGAAAGTGGAGTCAGTATTTGAAGACTGGAGAGAAGGTTTATTAGTGGCTTTAGGCAGTAGGCTTTATGCAGTATGCGGTAGGCGGTCGCAGTAAGAGACCTGAGGTTCTCGAAGGGCGGTTTCCTATGAAGTCAAGCTGTATTTTTCACAACTGAAGATTCAAAAGTGTTTTATAGATAATGGGGCAATGCTTACATTTGCCATCCTTGTTGACAAATGTCATGTCGAGCGCTTCCGATAATTATCGGAACGAGACGGATTTGTTTGATAATAATTATCGGGATGTGGCCCTTCGACAAGCTCAGGGTGACAACTCAGGGTAAACTGCACCACAAGTAGTTTATAGAGTTGAAGAAAAGCCACGATAGAACTAGTTTTAGTTCTTTAAATAAATATCGGGATGTGGCGCAGTTCGGTTAGCGCGCACGGCTGGGGGTCGTGAGGTCGCAGGTTCGAATCCTGTCTTCCCGACAAGTGAATGCCTGAGAACGCAAGTTCTCGGGCATTTTTTTTGATTAGGAATTAGAACCGTCTGTCGAATCATCAATGATTCCCCCTTTCGCGAAAGCGTCACCATCTACAATCTACTCAATACGTATCTTTACCGCCATGCAAATTCCCGAAGGAAAGAAAGTCTATTTCTCCAGCGATAACCATCTGGGCGCGCCTACCCAAGAATTAAGCAAGCCGCGTGAAAAGAAATTCTTGCGATGGCTGGACATGGTCAAAGAAGATGCTGCTGCGATTTTCTTGCTGGGAGATTTATTTGACTTTTGGTTTGAGTATAAGACCGTCGTGCCTAAAAATCATGTGCGGGTCATGGGAAAACTGGCCGAGATTGCCGATAGCGGCATCCCGATTTACTTTTTTGTGGGCAATCACGATTTGTGGATGTTCGGTTATTTTGAGGAAGAACTTGGAATTCCCGTATATCACAAACCACAGGTTTTTGAGTTCAACGGTAAAACGTTTTTCATAGGTCACGGCGATGGATTGGGCCCTGGCGACAAGGGTTACAAGCGCATGAAAAAAGTCTTTACCAATCCGTTTTTTCAATGGTGTTTCAGGTGGCTGCATCCCGATGTAGGGACGCGCATCGCCCGATACATGTCGGTTAAAAACAAGTTGATCAGCGGTGAGGAAGATGCCAAATTTTTAGGCGAAGAAAACGAGTGGCTCGCGCAGTATGCAAAAAAGAAGCTGGAAGAGGCGCATTATGATTACTTCATTTTTGGCCACCGGCACCTACCTATGCAAATCCCGATAGGCGAGAAGAGCACTTATTACAATCTAGGCGACTGGATCGTGCATTATACCTATGGTGTTTTTGACACAAACGGATTCCAACTACGCACTTTTGAAGATGGCGAGAACGCTAATTAAGCTTTTTTGATCATAAGCTCAAAAGTGGTTCCCTGGTCTTTTTTGCTCTCTAGCACGCGTATTTTACCGCTGTGGTAATCTTCAATGATGCGTTTTGCCAGTGACAAGCCCAGTCCCCAGCCACGCTTTTTTGTGGTGAATCCTGGTCTGAAAATTTCTTTCCACAGTTTTTTAGGGATTCCCTTACCTGTGTCTGAAATACGTAAATAGACATTGTGTACATCGGCTTTTAGGAAAACGTCGATCTGTCCTTTTCCCTTCATGGCATCGATGCCGTTTTTAATGAGATTTTCAATCACCCAAGCATATAATTGTGGGTTGAGATGCACCTCGATGGGCTGGTCGGGAACGTCTATGTTGAACTCGACCATTTTAGAGCTCCGGCTGGAGATATAATCGGTTGATTCAAGGGTTTGAGCAACAATATCAGTTTTTATCAAATCAGGGGTTGACCCTATTTTACTGAATCGATCGGTTATGGTTTGAAGGCGTTTGATGTCCTTTTCCATTTCATTCACATAGGTGGGGTCAACATCGCTGTCCCTTAAGATCACCGTCCAGCCCACGAGAGAAGATAAAGGTGTGCCTATTTGATGCGCACTTTCCTTAGCCATTCCTGCCCAGAGCTTGTTTTGTTCAGATGATTTTGTGGATCGATAGAAGAAGTAAATTACTGCACCAAAAAGAAACAAAATAAGCACCAGCGCCAGCGGGTAATATTTCAGTTTTGTAATCAGAGAACTGTTACCATGGTAAGTAGTCGTGAAAACTTCTCCGTCCAGTGAGAATTCTATGGGCTCATTTTCTGAAGCAAATTCTTTGATCAATTCCTGTACTCTTAAAGAGTCGTTTGCGATGTGATCAGGAATGTTGCGTGTTTCAATTTCGCCCACATTATTGACTAGAATAATAGGAACATTGGTGGTATTCCCAAGGACTTCTAAAGGAAGATCTCCCAAATTCTGATCTTCATCAATACCACTGTTGATGATGTCTTTTTGCGCTGTAACAAACTCCTCTACGTTCTTCCGCTCGGTCTCTTTGAGTTTATTGAAGAAGATATAGGTGTTCCAGAGGATAAGCATGGTAATAGCCAGCCCACCCAGTATGATTGCCCAGCGCCACAAGCTTTTGTTGTCTGCAAATTTCATTAAGTCTCTAGCTGATTCTTTTACGGTAAACGTATCTATTTACCTTTTAGTTCCTTTTCACGATCAAGAAGAAATCCTCATCCGTATTGAGATAGCCCTGATCGTACACAAAATGATATTGCGTACCTTTTTTGGTGGTGTAGATACTGGTAAAAAAGTTGAAGTCAAAGCCTTTTGAGAGCAATGTATTACGAGTGGTTTTCGTCTTGTCAGTAGGGTTGATCTCGCAAAGTATACGGTAATTTTTACGCAAACGATTATTTATGTTGCGCATCAAGGCGCTGCTATCTCTATTCAAGCGATTATTAGCCACATTGCGGCAGTAATCACTACAAAAACGCTTATCAGATCTCCCCATTACGGGATCACCACATTCTGGACAGGTTCTAGCTTTAGACATTGCAGGGAGTAATATCAGTCCCTAAATATACAAACATTTGTAAATGATAGTTTTAGAGATTAATGTTGTTTACGCTTTCGCGAAAAAAAGGCATGCATAAGTTCTGCACATTCATCTGACAATATTCCTGAAACGACCTTGGTCTTAGGGTGCAGTTGCGTACCCATTTTGCGATAACCGCGATGCTCGTCTGCTGCTCCAAAAACCAGCTGAGAAACCTGTGACCAGTACAAGGCGCCAGCGCACATTTGGCAAGGTTCTAAAGTCACGTATAGTGTACAGTCTTTAAGATATTTACCACCTAAGGCGCTGGCAGCCGCGGTGATTGATTGCATCTCGGCATGAGCGGTAACATCGGTTAAAGTTTCTGTGAGGTTGTGACCTTTGGCAATGATTTTATTATTCATCACAACGATAGCACCTACCGGAATTTCCTCCCGGTCCAGCGCCCCTTCTGCCTCTACAAGAGCGCGTTTCATAAAATACTCGTGATCCAGTTGCATAAATGATTATTTTTTCTTGTCAAGAGTATTTTTGCCTACAGTATAAGCATAAGAAGCGGCAGGAAGATATTGAATATTGAGATCATTAATTGATTTGGTTCCTTCAATATTAATAGTGGTTACTAATGGATTATTTAGATTATTTTCCTTACAAAATTTATATAAGCTCTTGAGTTCTTGTGGTTTTTGATAATATCTATTGGACCATTTGATTTCTAATGCCCATAGAGACTTTAAGTGTGATTCACTTAATCCTATCATATCAACCTCACCCCCAGACCATCTTGCATACCACGGTGTAAACCATTCGCGGTGAAGCCATTGTGCGAAAATGGAGGTTTCAACCATATTGCCCATCATTTCATCAGTCGCGACCATGGGTGAAAACAAAGCACTTCTCAAAGAGGGGTTAGTCAGGTAAATTTTGAAAAAATTATCTCTTTTAAACCTTTTTCCACTTTGGTCAATTCTTTTTAATTGTTTTATAAGAAAAGCCGCTTCCAGATATTCAATGTATTTTTTGAGAGTGTTCTTGGGAACTTGGGATTGCTTACTAAGAGTTTCTAATGAAAACTCCCCACCGCTATTATAGGCTATAGTTGTAAATAAAGAATTTAGTTCTCGAGTGTCTTTGATACCATATAAGCTTGGGAGATCTCGTAATAAAACCTTATCAACTATATCTTGACGAATATACCTACCAGGATTGGACTGTATTTTATTTGAAAAAATAACCTCTGGATAACCTCCAAAGTTTATATAGTCGATAAAATGTTTGTTTAGTTCGTCTAGATTTGCTGCTGTACAGAAATCTGTGACATGGTCATTCCAAGTAAGTTGCGTTTTTGTAATTATACGGTCGAGACCTTTTAAATGAATATATTCATTGAAAGTCAAAGGGGGAAGAAGAAAATCTGTGAACCGGCCCGCACCACTTTCCATGCTAGCAAATTTTAAAGCCGCTGCAGCAGAACCGGATACGATAAACTTGTCTTTGCGATAACTATCGACTAAAACTTTCAGGTGGGTTTCCCAATCTCTACAATACTGAATTTCATCAAAAATTATATGCCAGTCATTTTGATCTTCTAGTCCGGTAGCTTCTTTGGCATTTTTGAAAAGTTGTTCTAAGGGTATGTTGTTATAGATCGGGTTTTCAATAGTGATAAAGATTATTTTTCTTGGATCAACCCCATTTTGAATCAAATCTTCAACGATATGAAATAACATGACAGTTTTTCCTACTCGTCGAGGTCCCATTAAAACAACTGCCCTTCTTATCTCACGTTCATAAACGAGTGGTTTAAACAGATCAAAATAAAGACGCCTAGGCATCTCATTATAGTCAGATTCAATATGCCCATCGATCCACCACGGATTCTCAAACCTTATTCGATCGATAACTTGATCTTTAGCAACATTTTTAATCATAAATCTCTTATAAAGTCAAATATTACAAAATAAGATCAGTTGAGTGATCTTATTTTATAATATTTTAGGCAAATAAGTTTCGACATATTTCAATTCGAATTTATTAGTGTAGTCTTATGATTAAGCTTAACAACTCTTAACCCTATCGTACCTTTGAACATGGCTTACCCATTGCTGGATCGTATCGATACTCCTGAAGATTTGAGACGCTTTCGCGAAAGCGAACTCAAAGATCTTGCACCTGAACTACGTAGATTCATCATCGATATAATTTCAGAAAAAGAAGGACATCTGGGCGCTAGTTTAGGAGTTGTGGAACTCACGATTGCGTTACATTATGTTTTCCAAACTCCAAGAGATTTGCTAGTTTGGGATGTGGGACATCAAGCTTATGGCCACAAAATCCTCACAGGTAGAAAGAATGTTTTTCATACCAATCGCGACCTGGGTGGGATCAGCGGCTTCCCGAAACGCAGAGAGAGTGTATATGACACCTTTGGAGTAGGACACAGTTCAACTTCTATAAGTGCGGCGCTAGGAATGGCGATGGCGACCGCTCTTAAAAATGATTCTCGCAAACATATTGCAGTTATAGGCGACGCCAGTATTGCGAGTGGGATGGCTTTTGAGGCATTGAATCACGCGGGAGTGAGCAACGCTGATCTACTCGTAGTCCTTAATGACAATGCTATAGGTATCGACCCGAGCGTTGGGGCTTTGAAACAATATTTGACCCGTACAAAATCAGGTAATGAAACCGGTCAAGAGAACCTTTTTGAAGCTCTTAACTTTGACTACTATGGTCCTATTGATGGTCATGATCTTGACAAGCTTATCCACGAACTGGAACGCCAAAAGAACCTGAAAGGACCGCGTTTACTCCATGTAAGAACGACTAAGGGCAAAGGTTTACAACAGGCAGAGCAGGATCAAGTTAAATATCATGCTCCCGGCCGTTTTGACAAGATAACAGGAGAGTTACCTCCAAAAAATGGCGACAAGCTACCGCCTAAGTATCAAGAGGTTTTTGGGGAGACCATCCTAGAGTTGGCTAAGGTTAATGAAAAGATTGTAGGTATTACTCCAGCAATGCCTACAGGAAGTTCTTTGAAAATCATGATGGAGGCAATGCCTGATAGGGCATTTGATGTGGGTATTGCGGAGCAACACGCAGTAACGCTTGCCGCAGGTATGGTTACTCAGGGATTAGTGCCGTTCTGTACCATTTATTCCACTTTTCTACAACGTGCTTATGATCAAGTCATTCACGATGTGGCTTTACAAAAATTACCCGTTATCTTTTGCTTGGATCGAGCTGGGCTGGTAGGAAAAGATGGTGCTACACACCACGGAGTTTTTGACTTGGCTTATCTCAATCTGATTCCAGATTTGATTATTGCTGCACCCATGGATGCAGTTGAGCTACGCAATTTAATGTTTACGGCATCGCAAGGACTTGATTTGCCTATCGCCATGCGCTACCCGAGAGGTCGATGTAATATTTTGGATTGGAAAATGCCTTTTCAGCAGATTCCAATAGGGGAATCTAGATTTTTATCAAAGGGATCAAAGGTCGCCCTAATCTCTATTGGGACAATCGGTTCAATGGTTCAAGATCTCATAGAATCTGAAAAGCTCTCTATAACCCATCTTGATGCTCGATTCCTAAAACCGTTTGATGTAAAGGTTCTCAAACAGATTTTTTCAAGTCACGATCATATAGTAACCATAGAAGATGGTACTGAGATCGGCGGATTGGGAGATACGGTACTTGGTCTTGCTTCTCAATTATCTTATCAAGGATCTATTCATAAAATAGGAATCCCTGATCAATTTATAGAGCATGGCTCTACAGCAGACCTGCACAAAATGGCGGGTATTGATCGAGAATCCTTACTTATAAAAATCAAATCCTTGATCTAATTAGCGCACCGTGAATTTTATAGAGCGATCTACGCCATTCCCCAGTAAATGTAAAATGTAATAACCGCTCTTGAGATTTGAGACCTCTATTTCAGAACTGGAATCTCCAATAGTCGATTCCAAAAGCTTCGCCCCAGACAAATTGAAAATGCGAGCTTGAAGAGGCTGACTCACGTCTTGCTCTACAGTTATTCTTCCATTTTCAACCAGAGTCGGGTAAACGTTGATGCGATCGTTTAAATTTTCTTCATCAAGGCTCAAGGTATCAAAGGTGCCGGTAAACATACCTCTACCATGAGTGGTTGCAAGAATAGTATTATCTGAAGCTCTTAAATCTAGATCGAGAACCTTGACATTTGTCATTCCATTGATTTGTGGAACCCAGTTTGGAGTTGCCGCATCAAAGTTTCCTGTAGCATAGATTCCCATTTCTGTACCTATCATTACTTCGTTAGGTAAAAGTGGATTTTTCAAAATACTTTTTACAGGAATATCAGGTAGGTTTCCTTCTTTGCCTACCCAAGTTGTTCCTCCATCTTGCGTGTACCAGATGTTTTGAACACCATAATTATGCATGGTGACAAAAATCTCTTGTTCCGTATCTCCAAACTCAATATCTGAAACTGAACCTAAGAAATTGATTCCTGAGATATTTGTCCAGTTAGGATTTGTAGTATTTGCATTTTCAACCTTGATCAATCGTGAGGTTTCAGTTCCTACAAAAAGGGTTGTGTTTCCTCCGGTAGCAAATGGAGAAGCCTTCATAGCTGTAGGTCGTGAACCGTTGATTAAACCGTTTGTTAGTAGATTGCAGTTAGAGCTGTTAGAAAGTAATTCACAAGCCTCAATTGCATTCTGAGAGCCGTTCAACCTTGAGTTAGAGAAGAAGAAATCAGTATTTTTATCTAGTTCTGCAACATTGATAAAATCACCATCTGAGTTGTCACCACAGTCACCGGCTCCATTGATACAGTACCTGAAATTATAACCTGGATAGCTCCATCTTTGGTGATTATTGAACTGAAAGGTTAGAATGACATAATTATCGTCGCTATCGATCTCAACGTGACCACCATCTCCACCAGATATTGCCGCAAACCCATTTTCACCAGCATTTGGAAGAGTCACAGCTTGGGTACCATTGTCTTGAGCGCCACCTATCAATCCTGAAACATTGGTACTTTGAGCAATAGAACCGTAATAAAATTGAGTCACATTATACCCATTATTTCTATTGTTAATTACGTTAGGATTATTCTGAGCAATTGCTAGATCTTGAGCCCAAGAAACACCACCGTCACTACCCACCACGGCTTGATTAGTGTTTGTGGGATGAAACGTTAGCGCATGAATGTCTGCATGGATAAAAGGTACGTTGAGCGTATTTAAATTAGCATTATTAGACCATTTTGAAATTTGTGTCCAAGAATTTCCTCCGTTTGTAGAACGGAATAAATCGATTCCTCCAGCATAGACAATTTGATCGTCAGCAGGGTCTACTTCTACAACAAGATCATAAAAGGCTTGACCTCTGGTAAAGTCAGTCGCAGGTATGCTTAAGTCGGCATCATTAGGTTCTGTAATTCTAGGTAAGCTGCTAAATTTATCTGTAGTTTTATAAACATCTCCTTGAGAACCTGATGCCTCAGTTAAAACGTAAAATAGATCTGAGTTTGTAGAGGAAGCTCCTATTTCAACTCTGCTAGCAGCACCTATCACCCGTTCTAGGGTCCAGTTGGTACCATCTGTAGTGCTGTAGATCCTACCGCCACCCTGACCGGTACCTGGAGCACTCACAGTACCAAAATACAATGTGTTATCAGCGCCTATCTCAAAATCATTGGGAATCACGTAAAAATCTTCTCCAGAAAAACTATATCTCAGCGATGGTGTTTCCACCCGGTTCCAGCTGCTTCCTGCATCAGAACTTTTATACAGACCGGCATTTTGAAGGCTCAAGATGACATCAGGATTTGAGATGTTGAAATTAGGTGAGAAATACCTCGCAGCTCCTACTCCCACATATAGTTCACTAGAACCGTTATTATCCCATATTTGAATATCATTAATGTAGAATAATCCAGAAGAGAAGAGTATTGAACCACCGTTGATAGTGCCTCCTCCTGAGATAGGAAGGTTTACGGCGTTCCATGTAGAACCACCATCTATGGTTTTATACAATCCATTACCTACAGCAGCACCCGATGTGTACTGCTCTCCAGTTCCTATGTACATAACTTGTGGATTATTGGGATCAATGGCATAACACTGTACATTGAGATTTGCCGCAACTCCAGGAATTAAAGACCATGACTCACCTGCATCCGTGATATCATCATTAACCCAGAGTCCACCGCCTACACCCCCAGCAAAAACACGGTTGTAATCCACACCGTCGCCATTACTTGCTCCTACGTCATTAGGATCATAAAATAATACTCTTGTTCGTCCTCCCACATTGTTAGGACCTCGCTCTTGCCATGGTCTGATAGCATTTCCAGGAACACTGTTGGTACTAGGAGCAAGGATATCAATAGGCTCCACTAGATAAGGTGTAGGATAACCCAATTCAGGATTCATGGTAAGTTCCCACATACGCTCATTATATGCATTAGGTGGGAGTCCATTTGCCTTGCGCTCTTCTCGACTCATTCCTACAGTCGTTGCATAAGGTGAAGTTTTGAAAAATGCAGCGTGTTTTTCCCTCTTAGAATCCATGTCTACAACTTCATTTTCTTGTGAACCTGTGTCGAGGTAGAAGAAAACTCCACCGGCAATGAGCCCTATGATTGTTAAAGATAAAAGCGTGTGTTTGGTTTTCATGATTTCAAGTTATCGAGGGTTAAATATAGGCGATTTAGCTGTTGGGCACGTGCCCATTTATGATTTCAAACAACTTAAGTGATTTGCTATCAGTGAGTGAGGCTACATAGCAACAACACTCCAGCAGCCTGCCGTAGATAGAGTCGCTTATAAGATGGAGCTCATTACAAGACCTCAAAATCAGTTTGTCATAAGCAGTAGCATTTGCTTCTAAATTATTTAGACTCGCATGTACTATTACATGTAATATGTCTTGAATGACCTTATAACCGCCTATTTCCTTATTCATGACTTCATGAGAGCGATACACTTTATCGATCGTTATGCCCAGAATATCGTCTACTTGAGGTTTGAATCGGGAGACGTCCATCAAAGCTTTATCAAAACTTCCTTTCAGGATCGCATCTTCATTTTTCATGAAGAGCTCCACACAATCTTTAATCAAAGTATTGATAGCGAGGGATCGCAGGTAGGAAAGACGTTCTGCCGTAGAGTCGAGCTGGGTGTAGATTTCTCTGCGCATATTATCACGCACGAGATTGATGAGTTGCTCCAGCGCATAGTCCTCACTGATCCAACCCAGATTGATACCGTCTTCAAAATCAATGATCGTGTAGCAAATATCATCTGCAGCCTCCACGAGAAATGCAAGTGGATGACGATGGAAAGAGTAGACGTCGTTAGCAGTGTTTGTAAGTCCCAACTCTCGAGCTACTCCTTCAAAATGATCTTTCTCGGCCTGGAAATAACCAAATTTCTTTTGTGAAATATGTCTGGTAGGCTTTACAGGTAGCGATTCCTTTGGGTATTTCATAAAAGCTCCCAACGTCGCATAAGATAATCGCAGACCACCTGGAGTGCCCGGTCTATCGAGATTTAATAAGCGATAGCCATTTGCATTTCCTTCAAAAGTAAGCAGGTCTTGTTGTTGCTTTCGCGAAAGCGTACTCATTAAAGAGCTCCCTCTAACCGAGGAGAAATAACTACCTATCGCCTTCTCGCCACTGTGACCAAATGGGGGATTACCGATGTCGTGGGCGAGAGCAGCCGCGGCGGTTATGGCACCAAAATCCTGAAACTTATAGCCCAGATCAACCAGTCGTGGATACTTTTTGAGCAACTGCTGTCCGGCCATGCGGCCCAGAGATCTGGCGACAACGCTTACTTCAAGGCTGTGAGTGAGCCGGGTATGCACAAATCCGGTCTGACTCAAAGGAATTACTTGAGTCTTGTCCTGCAAACTGCGGAAATAGGAAGAAAAAATCACCCTATCATAGTCCACTTCAAAACCCAGTCTCAGTTCATCTTGTTGCGCTCGTTGCCGCTGCTCTGTATCGCCGTATCTCTTCAGGGATAACAACTGTTCCCAGTTCATATTGTTTTTTGCGCAAGATAAATCAAAACCTAAAGGATAGGCTGGCGTAACCTTTTATTCACGTTAGTAACACTAATTTAAAGTAGGCTTGCCTGGATATAAAATTTGCTTAACCTCTTGAACAAGATGTTAAGGTTTCTTTGCAGCGACAAACTAAAAATCAATTCAAGATGAAAAAATTCTTTTTAAGCATGTTAGCTATCGCTGCTTTGACAATTCAAAGCTGCGGTGACGATGACGACAGTAACGGCGGGCCTGATCCAATTGACAATGAAATCTCTGGGCAGATCACTTCTGATTTAAGATTAACTAATGACCGTATCTGGACTTTGAACGGAAGAACTACGGTTACAAATGGTGCAGAATTATTTATTGAGCCTGGAACAATAATAAAAGCTCTTCCTGGTCAAGGTGCTAATGCATCAGTTTTAATAATCGCTCGTGGTTCAACAATAAATGCGAATGGTAGTGCTGGAGAGCCTATCGTATTTACTAGTATTACTGATAACATTCAGGTGGGTGAAACTGCTGGTACTAACCTTGATGAAAATGATAGAGGTCTATGGGGTGGTGTTATCGTTCTAGGTAACGCTCCTTCTTCTTTCCGTGGAGATGCTTCTGAGGAGCAAATTGAAGGAATACCTGCAAATGATACTAACGGTCGCTACGGTGGAACTGCTGAGGATGACAATTCAGGTGTACTTAACTATGTTTCTATCCGTCATGGAGGTACTAACATCGGTGAGGGTAACGAGATCAATGGTCTTACTTTAGGAGGTGTAGGTAGAGGTACTACTATTTCAAACATTGAAGTTGTTGCAAACGTAGATGATGGGATTGAGTTCTTTGGAGGAACTGTAAACGCTACTAACCTTTTTGTATGGGCTGTAGGTGATGATGCAATCGACATCGACCAAGCTTATTCAGGTACTATCGATAATGCGGGTATTGTTCTGGGTAATATTTCAGACCACGCTCTAGAGATAGATGGTCCAGAAGGTTCTATGGATGGAGCATTCACCTTGAGAAATGTAACTATGTTCGGAAATCTTGATACTGCAAATGGCGAGTATGCTGACTACAGAAGCAATGCTCAAGGTTCTACTTCAAACGTATATGCTACTGGTTTTAATGATGATTCAGATATCGAGTTAGATAACAATGCTGTTTCTCAGAATTATCTTGATGGTGAACTAACATTTTCAAGCTGGGTGCTGAACGTAGCAGATGATGCTACAGCAGCTTCTAAATTTGTTGAAAAAGTAGGATGTGCACAAAACTGTGACGATGAAGATGATGTTAACAACGACGATATAGACGAGCCATTCATCACAGATTTTACTGTTGATGCATCAAGCTTTGCATCAGCTGGAACTACAGGTGGAGCTGATACAAGTGCTTTTGCTTGGACATACTCAAACAATACTGCCAACTTAGGATTCTAAGAACCAACATATTTTTTACCAATGCCTACCATACTTACTATGGTAGGCATTTTCAATATTTAAAATACAAGCATGACTGTTGTAAGAAATTATTTACTAGCCCCAATTTTTTTATTATTCACTTTGGGCCTGGTGGCGCAAACGGGTACAGTATCAGGTAAATTGATTGATGGTGATTTTAATGATGGACTTGCGTTTGCAAATGTTGCTGTAAAAGGCACTAATTATGGTACTGCCACAGATTTTGAAGGTAAATATTCCATCGAGATGGCACCTGGTACCTATACTGTAGTTTTCACATTTGTAGGATATAGTACTAAAGAGGTAACAGATGTTGTTATCAAGGCTGGTGAGGTTACGGATCTAAGCGTTACTCTTACTAGTGCAGCAGATGCATTAGATGACGTTGTCATAAGTGTCACGAGAAGACAGAATTCAGAGAAGGCCGTCCTTGATGTTCAAAAAAATGCAACAGTCGTATTAGATGGTCTTTCTAGCGAGACTATTAAAGAGCAAGGAGCCTCAGATGTGGCTGCCGCAGTTAAAGCCGTTCCAGGAGTCTCAATTCAGGAAGGGAAATACGTCTATGTGAGAGGACTGGGAGATCGCTACACAAAAACGATTCTGAATGGAATGGATGTTCCAGGTCTTGATCCTGATAAGAACACAATTCAACTGGATATTTTTCCAACTAACACTTTAGAAAATCTCCAAGTAATTAAAAGTGCCACTGCGGAATATAGTGCCGACTTTACTGGTGGTATCGTCAACATAATCACCAAAGATATTCCTAGTTCAGAAGAGGTCTCGATAAGTGCAGGTCTAGGCTATAATCCTGACATGCATTTCAATGAAGACTATGTAACTTATGAAGGCAGTAATACTGATTTTCTTGGTTTTGATGATGGTACAAGAGAATCACCACTTGCCACTGGTGAAAATGTACCTTTAGTACAGGCAGACCCTGTAAGAGCTGCTGAACTTACTTCGCAATTTAACCGCACAATGGCTACGATGCGAGAGCAGAGTTTTATGAACACCAGCCTAGGATTTAGTTATGGAAATAAATTCAAGTTTGAGAATAGCGATCTAGGTTTTACTGCATCTCTTTCCTATAAAAATAACACCTCATATTATGAGGATTTTGTAAGTGGTCAAATTATTAGAAAGTCAGCAGATAATTCTGACTTGGAACCTCAAACAGACAGAACTCAGAGAGGTGATTTAGGATCAAACGATGTTATCTTAAATGGATTGGTAGGGTTAACGTACAAATCGGGACGTTCTAAGTATCGATTCAACGCCATAAGAATTCAGAATGGTAACCAGCGAGCTGCTTTATTACGTCAAGCAAATCGTGATGAATCTGTAAACAATGTTGTACGCGATGTTTTGGTTTATACACAGAGTAGTTTAACGAACTTATTCCTGGGTGGAGATCATGCTAATGAAGATGGTTCATGGAATACTTCTTGGAAAGT
The DNA here is from genome assembly GCF_002117125.1 of Nonlabens spongiae. Classification (NCBI taxonomy): domain Bacteria; kingdom Pseudomonadati; phylum Bacteroidota; class Flavobacteriia; order Flavobacteriales; family Flavobacteriaceae; genus Nonlabens; species Nonlabens spongiae. The sequence continues at coordinate 2,055,586 of NZ_CP019344.1, read as the reverse complement.
AGCTCCGACATTCTCAAGCGTTGATGATAAAGACTTTAGAGAAACACCTTTCAGGGTTGATGGAACACAACCTACCATCGAACCTTCTGAAACAGGTGACCCAAGAAGGCTGTTCCGTGAATTGAGTGAGATTAATTTACCAGCGAGGTTAGATTTTGATAGAAAACACAAACTTTTCAATAATGAAGCAAAGCTGAAGTTTGGAGCTGGATTTACATATAAGAATCGTGAATTCTTAGTTGATGAATATGCTCTTATCCTACAGAATTTTCCTCGTGATGCTTTTAATGGTGATCCTAATCAGCTACTCGCGCCAGAGAACATTTATAACCCAGCTACAGATAGTGGGGTAGTTCTGCGATCTGATTTCAATATCTCCAATAATTTTGAAAGCAGCATAACTATAGGTACCGCTTATGCGAGTGAAGAGTTCCAGGTAACTGAGCGTTTGAAATCGATTGTTGGATTGAGATTTGAAAAATTCGACCTATTCTATACAGGTAGAACACAAGAGGGAGATAATTTTGATAATGAAAAATTCATCGATAAAGCAGATTTGTTTCCGAGTGTGAACTTGATCTACGATTTGAGCGAATCGAGGGATTTCAAGTTAAGAGGTAGTTATGCGCGTACCACAGCACGCCCATCGTTTAAAGAGGCATCTGCAGCTCAGATTGTGGATCCGATTTTGGGAACCACATTCATTGGTAATCCAGATATTCAACCCTCTTATATTAATAACTTTGATTTGAGATTAGAAAAGTACACTGAGGGTACTGATTTTTTTGCTATCAGTGCTTTTTATAAGACGTTCAAAGATCCTATTGAAATCACCTTTTTTGAAGCGGCTACAGACCAGTTTACACCTCAAAACTTAGGTGATGCTACTGTTCTAGGAGCAGAGGTGGAAGTAAGAAAAACCCTGGATTTTATAGGTCTCAGAAATTTTAACTTTCAGGCAAATGCTTCATTAATCGAGTCTGAACAGCAAATTGTGCCTCAAGAGCTAGGCTTCCGTCAGAGAACGGCTCGTGAAGGTGAGGACGTAGATGATACTCGTGAATTACAAGGTCAATCACCTTATCTTGTAAATGCAGGGTTCACCTATGAGACAGAAGAGTCAGGGTGGAAATCTGGAATTTTCTATAATGTTCAGGGTAGAACCCTCGAGGTTGTCGCTAGTGCAGATGTTCCTGATGTTTATACCTTACCGTTTCACAGCTTGAACTTTTCATTAAGTAAGGCTTGGAAATCTGATAAATCAGAACATTCAATCAATTTCAAAGTTGATAACTTATTAGGTGATGAGAGAGAAAGTGAATTTGACTTCTTCAACGCTTCAAACCCTACTTTCTTTTTCCAAGATCCGGGTCAGACCTTCAGCCTCAGTTACGGTGTGAAGTTCTAAAACCAATTGAATTTATTTTTAAAAAAGCGGCTCCACTCGAGCCGCTTTCTTTATGCCCAAGTTCTAGATATTGACGAGAGGTTTTGATCGTATTTTGCTTTCGCGAAAGCGTAACAATCAAACTAATCTGTGATGCTTTGCACTCATTTTTAGTTCATAAAATTCCCTAACAGGCTGCATTCATAACGTTTGCGTAACATATCAAACTCTTTTTAAGCCGATTTTTGCAAATTAATTGAATCATAAAATATGTCTGATATCTATATCATCATGCTCATCATTCTTGCAGGTCTTGCAATTACGGATCTAGTGGTGGGTGTGAGTAACGATGCGGTCAACTTTTTAAATAGTGCCATAGGGTCTAAGGCGATCAGTTTTAAGACCATCATGATCATAGCCAGTGTAGGTATTGCACTGGGAGCCTTGAGTTCGCAGGGAATGATGGAAGTGGCTCGTAAAGGCATTTTTAATCCCGAGCAGTTCTACTTTGATGAGGTGATGATCATTTTTATGGCGGTCATGATCACTGACGTTCTGCTGCTGGACTTCTTCAATACCATGGGGCTGCCTACTTCTACCACTGTTTCCATCGTTTTTGAATTGTTAGGGGCAGCGGTGTGTATGTCCATCATTAAGATCAATCAAAATGATGCGCAGAGTGTATTGAATCTGGGTGAGTACATCGCAAGTGACACAGCGCTTACCATCATATTAGGGATTTTACTTTCCGTACTTATTGCGTTTACCGTGGGAGCCTTAGTGCAGTTTATCTCAAGATTAGTACTGTCCTTCAATTACACAAAACGCCCAGCTTACCTTGCTGGAGTCTTTGGCGGGCTGTCGCTTACCAGTTTGTTCTATTTTATCATAGTCAAGGGGTTAAAGGGAGCAGATCTAGGTTTTGTAACCGATTACCTTGCTGCAACTGATGTTTATACGCTGATCGGTACAGCATTTATATTCTGGTTGATATTCAGTTTTATCTATGTCTATGTGCTCAAAATGGACATCTATAAGCTCATAATTATTTTGGGAACCTTCGGTCTGGCGATGGCATTTGCGGGTAATGACTTAGTCAACTTTATTGGGGTGCCGGTAGGAGCTTATCAAGCTTGGGAATATGCTGAAGGTACAGGATTGCTTGCCAGTGAAATTTCCATGGAGCAATTAGGCGGTAAGTTGCCGGCTAACAAGTGGCTGCTGGTCGCCGCTGGACTGATCATGGTAGCAACACTGTGGTTATCGAGTAAAGCGCAGAGCGTCGTTAAAACATCAGTTGATTTGGCGCGTCAGGACAGTGGAACGGAGCGTTTTCAAGCAAATGCTTTGTCGCGTATTCTCGTGCGTTACTCGCTCAGAGCAGCAGAAACCATTCAAAATATTACACCGCCCAAAATAGCTGCTTATATCTCAAAACGTTTTGAAAAAGCACCTGAGCCTAAAGTGGTCCCTAAACACGTGGACCGACCGGCTTTTGATTACGTGAGAGCATCGGTAAACTTGATGGTGGCGAGTATCTTGATTTCAGTGGCGACATCATACAAATTGCCATTATCTACGACCTATGTAACTTTTATGGTAGCGATGGGAACTTCACTTGCAGACCGCGCCTGGGGTACTGAGAGTGCGGTATATCGTATAGCTGGAGTGCTTAATGTCATAGGTGGGTGGTTCTTTACGGCTTTTAGCGCATTTGTTGCTGCGGCCTTTTTTGCCTATATCATTTACTTAGGTGGAATCTATGTGGTAATCGTTCTGGTGATTGTTGCGGTAATTTTATTGGTTAGAAGCTTTTTGGTTCACAAAAGATCTGAAGTGATTCAAAAAGAAACCGACCAACTCCAAAAAGCAAAAAGTAAAACCATTCAAGGAATTATTGAGGAGAGCTCAGGAAATGTGGCTACGGTTTTCAAACGTTCCAAGAAAATTTACAAGAATACCCTAGACGGTCTGATCGCTCAAGATCTCAACATTCTCAAACTGTCGAGAAAGGAGAGCAAGAAGCTTAATACAGAGATTGAAGACCTCAAAAACAACCTATTCTATTTCATCAAAAACCTGGATGATGATAATCTGGGAGCCAGTAAATTTTATATAGATGTACTGGATAACCTTCAAGACATCGCTCAGTCCCTGGAGTACATCTCAAAAGCCAGTAATACCCACATCAGCAACAACCACAAGCGATTGAAGTTTACCCAGATCAAAGATGTGAAAGAGATCATTTTGAGAATTCACGAGATCTTCAATGACTCACAAAAGATCTTTGAAGAGAAAGACTTCTTGGAACTGGAAGAGATCATAGTGGAAAAAAGGGAATTGATGGACTTGGTAAATGCAAAAATTGACAAGCAGGTCACCCGCACAAAAACCGATGAGGAATCGCCTAAAAACACGACGCTTTACTTCAGTCTGTTACTGGAAACACGTGACTTGATGGATGGAGCCATGGAGATTGTGGAGCAGTACTACAGCGAGTACGATAGCCGTCAGTCTGAGTAGAGTTCTTGGGCAGGATAGTGTTTGTATAGTTTCGCTTTCGCGAAAGCGAGATCATAAAATACCTTATATTGATTCCCCTTACCGAGGCGACATATTGAGCTGTCACTCTGAGCTATCATGCTGAGCCCGTCGAAGCAACTTCGGAGCTCCTTCTAAAATCTTTTTTAGCACTTTGAATGTTCCCACAGTAGAATCTTGGACCTACTCATACATTAGACTCTTGAATCACATAACTTTATAAGCAAATTTGTGAAGCATGTCAAATACGGGTTTAATCATTGAAGAACGCAGCAGGGATATAGGAGATTTTCTGGTAGCACGATTGATTCCGTTCCGAAAGAAACGCATGGTCGGGCCGTTCATTTTCATAGATCACATGGGACCTGCCGCGCTGGGACCCGATCACTATATGGATGTAGATCAGCACCCGCACATCGGTTTATCCACACTCACGTATCTCATGGAAGGCGAGCTTATGCATGAAGACGGTATGGGAACCAAGCAGCTCACCTTGCCCGGCTCGGTAAACTGGATGGTTGCTGGAAAAGGCGTCACGCATACAGAACGCACGTCTCAAGAGGCTCGATCTCAAAGCAAGAGCTTTACCATGCACGGCTATCAAATTTGGCTAGCGCTTCCCAAGAACCTAGAAGATATTAATCCTGAGTTTCATCATATCCCAGCAGAAGATTTACCTACCTGGCAGGATCAAGGAGCTGACTTCAAATTAGTCGCAGGAAAAGGTTATGGGAAAGAATCGCCCGTTCCCGTCCACTCAGAACTGTTCATGATTGATGTTCAAACGCAGCAGGATTATAAATTGGATATCCAAGACCAATTAAAGGGAGAGATAGGCATCACCATCGTTTCTGGAAGCGTTGAAGCATGCGGAAATGAAGTGGTAGCAGGGAATATGCTGGTGAGTAAGGTAGAAGATACCTGCTCGGTTAAGATTAAAAAGGGAAGTCATGTATTGCTTTTTGGCGGGATGCCGTTTGAGGAGGAGAGACACATCTATTGGAATTTTGTGAGCCATTCTAAAGAAAAGATAGAAGAGGCAAAAAAGGCATGGAGAAACAAGACTTTCCCGATGATGGACGGCGACGATACTTATGTGCCTTTGCCGGGTTGATGGGTAGATCACGCTGGTCAAACCCTTTTCGCCCAAAAGCAAGCTTTCGGACATTTTTCCCTTCGTCAGAAGGGAAAATCAAACACTCGAGTGCATCATTTCCTCGGTAAAAGAACAATACTATAAAATACTTGCAAGGAGCTTCTCCCTTCGTCGAAGGGAGACCGGTCGGCGACGAGTGAGTGCAGCGAGGGAGCGACCAGAGGGTTTTACGGTTGCCCAGTCTCCGTCACACGCTGTTCAGACCCTTTTTGTCCGAAAGCAAGCTTTAAGACATTTTTCCCTTTAGTTAAAGTGAAAAGCTTTTACTCGGGCTCAATGTATCAGAATGACTTGATCTCCCTCTCCTTCGGAGAGGGCTGGGGTGAGGTCATGCGGTTGCCCAGTCTGCTATTTTAAGCAGTTGGAATAATATACATTTTGCAAACTCATTCAAATGTAGAGTTTGCTAAATCAATCGGGTTACTCACTCAATCACCAGCTTCTGAACTATTTTTTTGAAAAAGTGGCACAACAATTTCATAGTTTTAGAAAAAAAATAAAGTTATGAAAACCTACATGCTCACCTTATTCCTTTTAATCGGGACAGCAGTTACATCTGCTCAATCAAAAAACTTCATCGATCGACCTTATCTGGAAACGCAAGCGAGTGTTGATACACTCATCACTCCAGATCGCATTCATCTCACAATAGTTTTGAGTGAGGAAGACAGCCGTAATAGAAAATCTACTGAGGAGCTAGAACGCGACATGATTAAAGTCCTCAAGAAAATAGGAATTGACATTGAAGAAGATCTCACCGTAGCCGACTTTGATAGCGACTTCAGGAAGTATTTTTTGAGTTCTAAGAAGGTTCTTAAAACTAAAATCTATCGATTGATTGTAAAAGATGCCAAAACACTCGGTCAGGTTTTTACAGGTCTTGAAGAAGAGGATATTTCAAACGTTTCCATCTTTAAAACAGAATATTCTAAGGAAGATGAGCTGTTACTGGATCTTAAAAAGAAAGCCGTTCTTAAAGCTCAAGCAAATGCACGCACAATGACCGAAGCGCTAGGTCAGACTTTGGGAAAAGCTATATTTATAAGAGATAATGTGACCTATCCTCAAAGATCTTGGAGGCCTATGGACGCTCCGTTAATGAAAGCCGAAACTATTTCGATTAGCACTAGCCAAGCTGAAAATATAAACTTTCAAGACTTACGCTTTGAAACAAACGTCAACGTTTACTTTGCGATCGACTGATCTTTCTTGAAATCATCTACGGCCACTTTTTTCATAAGATTTTGGGCGTAGGTTATCACGTTTTCAGTTTCGGTTTTGACCCTCTTGATTTCCTCTACTTTTTCTTCTAGAACAGGCATTTTTTGATCAAGAGCTGCAGCGGTAGCGGGTGATTCTTCTCCATAAGGGAATTGCTCGCTATACTCACGCATCCACGTCATCATATCGTCATGGGCTGCGTTGAGTTTTTCCTTAGCAATTTTAAATTCTGAAATGGTAGAGTCTTTCTTGATTTGCTGATCCATCATCTCGCTCAGTTCCATGAGGCGTCCCATCTTGGGCATTACATCATCATGTACCTCGATAGCTTCTTCCATAAGCGCGTCGTATTGAGCTATCTCATTTTCTAGCTCTTGGGATTGAGCCTCCACTTTAGGATCATTTTTACAAGAGATTAAACCTAGGAGTAAAACCGCAAAGAAATACTTGACAATACTGTTCATGATGAAAATTTAGATTGCAAAGATAGGTTTGAACATAAAGATCAGTCTTCTACCTGTTGCATTTTTTTGATCTGTTTCAACAAGACTTTTTTCGGCATTATAGGTAAAAGAGACATCATAATTTTTTGAGGAGTTGTGAGCCCACTTTTGATATTTAGTTTACCTTCTAGCATCGCATTATAACCGTCGCGAGCTACGGTTTCAGGGCTTGCGGTTTTGTCAAAAAGAACCGTTTTATCCATACCTGATGTTTTACCAAATTTAGTTTCAGTAGCTCCCGGCATCAAGTTGGTGACGGTGATTTCGGTTTCTGCCAGTTCTTCGTGCAAAGCATTGCTGAATGAGGTAACAAAAGCCTTTGTTGCATAATAGGTTGCTTGCAAGGGGCCAGGCATCAAACTGGCGGTGCTGGAAACATTTAAAATGCGACCTTTATTAAAGGCCATAAAATCCTGAAGAAAATAGTGCGTAAGCGAGACCAGCGCTTTGATGTTCAAATCAATCATGTTCAGATCTTTTTCAAGGTCTCGTTCATGAAAAGCCCCCAAGCCACCAAAACCAGCGTTATTGATAAGAATATCAACGGTAACGCCTTCATTTTTAAGTTCATCATAAATCGCTTTTGCCGCGCCTGTTTCCGTCAGGTCTTTTCCTATGATATAAACGCTCGCTTTATGATCTTTTTCAAGCTCTTCTTTCAGCTTGAAAAGTTCATCGCCACTGCGCGCTACAACCACGAGGTTGCCGCCGCGACTTGCATGAATCTTGGCAAATTCACGGCCTATGCCGCTACTTGCTCCGGTGATCAGCGCTGTTTGTTTCATGCTAACTGTTTTCGTTAATTAACTCAGGAATTCTCCTAAGTAATGTTGAATTTTTAAGTGTCGCTTTCGTGCTTCGGCTAGCTCAGCATTAACTTGATTGTTACGCTTTCGTGCTTCGACAAGCTCAGCATAAACTTGATAGTTACGCTTTCGCGAAAGCGTAATTATCAAAGCGTAATTTTCAACAACAATTCTTTAAGCTGCTTGAGTCTCCTCATCAGCTGAGTCGTTATAATTCTCAGTTTGCTCTGCCAGTTCAGGTGTTCTAAAACGCTGCCATCTTAGTTTAGCTCTGTGAACTAAATACAACAGAATAGGAACGATGATCAAGGTCAAGAACGTAGCAAACAACAAACCGAAGATTACCGTCCAGGCCAGCGGTCCCCAGAAAATCACGTTATCACCACCTATATAGGTCTTGGGGTCAAACTCACTAAACAAACTGAAAAAGTCTATGTTCAATCCTATCGCTAGAGGAATAAGCCCTAAAACCGTAGTAATTGCAGTAAGGATTACCGGTCGCAAACGTGCTTTACCAGCCTGAACGATCGCTTTATAGGAATCCTCCTTGCTTATCAAGAATTTATCATCGTCGATTCCAGCATCTTCACGCACACGTAATTTCAAAATGTCCACGTAGTCGATTAACACTACCGAGTTATTCACTACGATACCAGCAAGAGATATGATCCCCATCATCGTCATCATGATGACAAACGGCCAGCCTGTGATCATCAATCCCAGGAATACACCGATGAAACTGAGGAATATCGAGATCATGATGATCGTAGGTTTAGAAATACCACCAAATTGGAATATCAAAATAAAGAAGATCAGCATCAGGCCGAATATCAAAGCAGACATAAGAAAAGCTTGTTGCTTATTCTGTTCCTCCAGTTGTCCCGTGTAATCTACCTTGATATCTTCTGGCATGCCTTCAAAATCGAGCATCTCATTCTGGATTTGTGCCACGGCGGCACCTGCATCAGAATATCCAGGTTTTAAGGCACTATAAACCGTAACGACACGCTTGTTGTTTTTACGCTTGATCGCACTAAATCCAGAAACATTTTCTTGAGTAGTCACCGCGCTCACGGGTATTTCCTTTACTTGACCCGTAGTCATGTCCCTGAAGGTAATACGCTGATTGAATAATGCACTACGATCGTAACGGTCTTCTTCATTGAACCGGACATAGATGTCATAATCCTCACCGTCTTCTTTGTAGATTCCAGCTTTTTCTCCAAAGATGGCACGTCTCAATTGATTTCCTACCTGACCAGCACTCACACCCAGTTCACCTGCTTTCTCTCGATCTACGCTTACTTGAAGTGAAGGTTTGCTCTTGTTCACATCTATTTTGAGCTCGTCTACGGGTGCGATGTTTTTCTCGTTTAAGAACTTGGCCATGCGTTCAGCAGTTACGATAAGTTCCTCATAATCGTCACCTTGTAGCTCGATGTTTACAGGATAACCTGCTGGTGGTCCAGCTTGATCTTTCTCTACGCTAATGGCGATACCAGGATAACGGCCTTGCACAGCTTCTTGTACTTTTTTACGGAGTACCTCGCTGTCTTTACCATTGCGGTATTTGTACTCACGCATGCTGGCGGTAATCTTTCCTTTATGAGGCATTTCGGCATCGCTACCACCATCGGTTTGCGGGTTTCCGGCACCTTCACCTACTTGAGAAACCACACTTTCTACCATAAAATTACGGTTGCCTTCCAGATACATGTCAGCATTTAAGACATCATAAACGACTTGTTCTATATCCTTAGTAGTGCGATTTGTCTTAGCAATAGAAGTCCCTTGTGGATACTCAATGTAAACTATGATCTGATTAGGCTTGTTCTCTGGGAAGAATTCTACTTTCGTACGGCCAGAAGCTACCGACCAACCAAAATACATTCCTAGCACTCCTAAAAACAGGATCACCATTCCTCCCATAAAGAAGTATGGTTTTTTACCTCTTAAGGCAAATTTCAAAAAACGCTCGTAGGCGTTATCAAGTGCCTTGAGCATTTTACGCTGAAAGTATAATGTAGATCCCTTGATGAAATATTTGTATAGCCATAATAAAATGGCTGTAACGATCATGAGTGTTCCCAAACCTCTTAACGGGCCACCAAACAATAGCGTTAAGACACCTATTGGGATCATAATCAAACTGATGCGTATCAAACCTTTTCTGGAAATCTTCTTCTCATCTATACTCATGTATTGAGAAACCAGCATCGAGTTAAAGAATATCGCAACTAATAAAGAACTACCGAGAACTACCGAAAGGGTGATAGGGAAATATTTCATGAATTCTCCCATCACACCGGGCCATAACCCTATGGGGACAAAAGCCGCTACGGTAGTCAAAGTAGAAATAATGATAGGAACAGCAATTTCACCTATACCTACTTTTGCAGCACGCAATCGAGTCATGCCTTCTTCATCCATAAGACGGTAGACATTTTCAACGACTACGATCCCATTGTCCACAAGCATTCCCAGACCCATAATCATCGCAAATAAAATCATGGTATTTAATGTGTAACCCAAGAAACTTAAAATGATAAAACTCATTAACATGGACATGGGGATCGCAAAACCAACAAATAATGCGTTTCTGAATCCTAAAAAGAACATGAGAACCACCACTACCAGTATTACTCCAAAAATGATATTGTTCACTAGATCGTCCACTTGATTCAGTGTGCGACTGGAACTGTCATTTGTAATGGTGACATCCACATTTTCTGGGATTTTACCAGTCTCCTGAGACTTTTTAAGAATCTCCCTAATACTTTCTGAAGCAATGATCATGTTCTTACCAGACTGCTTTTTTACATCAATCATGACTACAGGATCACCACTTTCACGCGCAAAAGTGGTTTTATCCTTTTCTTTGAACTTGACCTCTGCGATATCCTTAAGATAGATGGGGCCATTTTCATTTTTGACCACAAAACGATCCAGCTGCTTAGGATCTGTTATTTCTCCAAGAATTCTTATCGTTCTGCGCTGGCTTTCTGTTTTGAGATTACCAGCACTAATGGTAGCATTACCATTTTTTACAGCATTAATCACGTCATCAAAGCTGACTTTTGCTGCGGTCATCTTATAAATGTCTACGGCAATCTCTACTTCAAGTTCTTGAGCACCTCTTATATCAGCCTCTTTAATTTGATCCAGGGCTTCGATCTCATCTTCTAGGTACTCAGCAAACTTCTTGAGTTCCCTCACAGTATAATCACCTGTTATGTTGATATTCATAATAGGCATCTCCTCACTCAATTTAAGGTCAAAGACGTTAGGTTCTACCTTTGCTCCATTGAATACAGGCCAGTCTTCATTAGCAGTTTCAGTATCTACTTCATCTTTTACTCTTTGTTCAGCTTCTTGAACGCTGATGCTTTTACCTAAAATATCTCCTTCTTCAAACTCTACAATGATGATGGAATAATCTTCTTGCGATGTTGAGGTAATTTCAGAAACTCCAGAAATATTCTTTAGTTTGTCCTCAAGAGGTTCTGTGATAAGGCGCTCAATATCTTCTGCAGTATTCCCTGGATAGACACTTGAGATGTAAATTTTTGTTTCCTTTACCTCTGGGAAATCCTCTCTAGGCATAGAGAAATATCCTTGAATCCCCAGAATGACGACCATGGCAATTAAAATCCATATAACGGTAGGATTATTTATCGCCCAGGAGCTGAGACCAAATTCTTTCTGACTCTTTTTTTCCATCTTTTGCTTATGCTTTGATTCTGATCTCTTGATCAGGTTTTACACTTCGTGCACCTTCTACGATGATCATCTCACCTTTTTCCAGACCTTCTGTGATCTCTACCATGTTATTACTGGTCTTTCCAGTTTGAATGATTCTTCTTTTCGCGACAGCGGTATTAAAGCCATTATCTCCTTCTTTAAGATTCTCAGCAACCATTACATATTGTTCCCCATTCTGATTCTCGCTTATCACAGCAAGCGGCAATAGTAGAGCGCTTTCATTTGTATAATCATTTATTTTTATGCGCGCAGTAAGATTAGGTTTGATGTTCTGATCCTTGTTCTCTACTGGTATCTCGATCTTGAATGATCGGTTTGCGGGATTGATATAAGAACTGCTCTGACGCACTTCGCTCTCAACGCTTTCTCCCAAAACCGGAAACTCCACCTTCACGTCAGTTCCTTCTTTAACGCTCGCTATGTAGGTTTCAGGAACCTCTACCTCGATATACATATCATCGAGATTCACAATGCGGAATAGTTGTGTCATACCTGGGCTTACAGTGCTTCCCTGTTCCGTAATCACCTCGTCGATGGTTCCTGCAAAAGGTGCAGTGATAACAGATTTTGCAAGTCGTTGCTGCATACTACTTATGGAGCTTTGCTGAGCTTCATAATTTGCCTTTGCCTGCAAAAATTGAATTTCAGAACCTATGTTTTGATCCCATAATCTCTTCTGGCGTTCATAAGTAGTTTTTGCTAGCTGCTCTTGAACTTTCATTTGCTCAATTTGTTGAGCAAGACCACCATCATCTATTCGGGCGAGTCGCTGCCCTTTTCTTACTTTCTGGCCTTCGGTTACATATACATTAGTAAGAATTCCCTGCATCTCTGCCATTAAGGTTATGTTCTTTTTTGTATCAACACTTCCTTGTAACTCGATATAATGATTGTATAAAGTGTCTTCAACTGCAGCAATACTTACCAGAACGCCTTCTTTCTTCTTTGTATTCTCATTGAGATAAGACTCGATGGAACTGATCTTGTTCTCAAGTTCTTTTTTCTGATTGAGCAGTTGCGTTTTACGTTGTTGAATGGCTTCTGTATTCTGATCTGCGATTAGATCATCCAGGGTAGGCTCGCTACCGCAAGAAGCTAGAAGAATCGCAGCTATGGAGAAGGTGATAAACTTTTTCATGGAATATTTCTACAGGGTTGTGTTAGTCTTGTATGTTTATAAAATCTGGGGTGTTGAGTACGGTTTCAAGGTTTGCCTTTTCAGCAATGACCTGGTACATACTATTGAGGTATTCTGATTGAGTGGAGTAAAGCTGAAGCTGAGCTTGTCTCAAATCAAAACTGGTAGCGAGACCTTCCTTAAATTTTATTGAGTTTTTGTTCTCGATACGCTCTGCGAGTGCGAGATTGTCCTTGCTCGTTTGATAATTATCAATGGCTAGCTGGTAGTTGCTGCTGACTCGTTGATAATCCAGATTGATTTGTTGCACTTGCTGCTCAAGGTCAGTCTCTGCTTGATCCCATGCAATTTTTGTGCGGTCTTGAGCGGCCTTGCGACCAAAAGAACTAAAGATAGGAACGGTAAGACTCAAGCCCGCTGTGCTCTGATCAAACCAGGCATTATTTGCATCTAGAAAAACAAAATCCTCACCGAAGCTGTTGATACCATAGTTTACAAATGCGCCTAGAGAGGGCAAAGATTTTGAACGCTCTAGTTTGTATTCCAGTCTGCGCTGTTCTGTGAGGTTATATGCGATCTGGTAATCTACATTTTTCTCAAGTTCAAGCTCTGGTTGTGTCATCGCCATGTCCATGTTTTCTTTGGCAAGAGTCTCTAGGTCATCAGTAAGAGTGATTGTTGTCTCAAGAGGTATCCCTAAGGCCAGTTTCAACATGTCTCTAGAAATAGCAACTTGGCGCTGGGCGCTGTTCAACTGATTAGCGAGCTGAGACCGTGTGATTTTAAGTTGTTCTACATCTTCTTCCTCAGCGAGACCGTTCTCAAAGATTTTAGTGGTCTCCCGCAAGTTTTCTTCTATAGTTGAGAGGTTGCTGCTTAAGATGGCAACATTTTCTTCAGTAAGTAAAACGCCACCATAAGCATTGATAATGCCTTTGCGTACTTCAAGCTTCGTTTTGTTATCAGCATTTTTTGAGAAGTCCAGAAAAGTCTTTGAGGCTTCAAGCGCTACTATGTAGGAACCGTCAAAAATGAGCTGAGTAAGCGTCGCTGTAAGGTTTGCACTCTGTTTAGGCGCAAAGGGTACCGCAGCAAATTCTCCCGGTTGAGCATTTGGATCAAAAAACTGGGCAGGAACAGGTGATAAGGGGACCTCGATATTATAGTTATATCCCACTTCACCATTGATTTGCGGCAAACCGGTGGCCGTAGTTTCCCACTTTTGTTTCAGAGCTTTGGCGATATCGCGTTGAGCATTGATCGCTTGATAGTTGTTTTCTAGACCATAATTGATGGCCTCCTGTAACGAGAAGCTGGTCTGTTCTGGAGGGGATTGTTGAGGGTACGCTTTCGCGAAAGCGAGAACCATTAAAATCCATACCATCATGGATAGCTTGTTCATCTAGTCGTGGTTTTTATTAGTGATTTGGTTAAGTATTTTACGCCCGGCAGGAGTTACGATCCCACGTAGGTGGTAATCCAGATACTGGTCATACAATTCTTGCACTGGAAATTTATCTATAGGAAATATCTCGAGATCCTTGATGCCTTGCATACCTACGAAGTAAATGCGCGAGACAAACTCCCTATTGATCGTAGGGATGTAAAGACCTTGTGCGATTCCTTCTTTCAGGTTCTTGTTGAAACATTCTTGCATGTGATCAAAGTGTCTTGATTTAAGATCATCGTGTACCTTGGGATAATAGCGTTGCAGTTGATGGATGGGTGAAGACTTGTCGCCTTTGAGTTTAGATAACACCATACGCTTGATGTCATAAAGTTCTTGGATAGGATTTGTAGATGCCTCACAAATACCGTCTATATCGCAACATATGTCATTAAATACAAATAGGACAGAGTCTGCCACGAGGCGCTCTTTCTTATTGTAATAACTATAGAGCGTCTTTTTACTCATTCCCAGCTCTCTAGCAATGTCATCCATGGTAACGCTCTTGAATCCTAGTGATAGGAAGAGGTCTTTGGATTTTTGTAATATTTCGTTTTTAATATCAGTCATTCAAATTCTAAAATCGGGTGCAAAAGTAAGCATAGGAAACTTTAAAAACTTTTTTAGTTTCCTAAGTTTTACACTAATTTAACATTGATGTAAGATCCTAAGTACGCGTTCTTGAATCTCTATTCTATTTTTACGGCATGGATTTACTCTCAGACTTAAAAAGTCAATTTTTAGAAGCCCTCAAGCAGCGCACTTCACATGCTGAACCTGCTACTCTTTATGATCCCGTTCATTATATCTTAGATCTAGGAGGAAAGCGATTGCGTCCGTTACTTTCCTTAATGGCTGCCGAGATGTACGGCGCAAAAAGTAATGATGCCATGGGCTGCGCCATAGCAGTTGAAGTGTTTCACAATTTTACTTTGCTCCATGATGATATCATGGATGCAGCAGATCTAAGGAGAGGTAAGGAGACCGTGCATAAAAAATGGGACGTGAATACAGGAATCTTGAGTGGAGACGCCATGCTGATTATGGCTTACCAGCAACTTGACGAGTATGAGGGAACGCAGTTCAAGGAGCTTACTCAACTTTTAAGCCGTACGGCTCTGGAAGTGTGTGAGGGGCAGCAATATGATGTTGATTTTGAGACTCGAGACGACGTGACCATAGATGAGTATTTGCTCATGATCAAATTGAAGACCTCGGTACTTTTAGGGTGTTCTTTGCAGATGGGGGCGATCATAGCTGGAGCCAGCAAGGAGCAGCAGCAATTTATATATGATTATGGTATTTACCTAGGTATCGCCTTTCAGTTGATGGATGATTATTTGGACGCCTTTGGCGATCCAGAGACGTTTGGGAAAGAAGTAGGTGGCGACATCAGGGAGAATAAAAAAACTTATCTCTATCTCAAAAGTCTTGAGCATTCTCAAAGTAATGAGAGCTTGAAAAAATGGTTTGCCCTGGATCAAAACACGCTTTCAGAAATGGAGATGAGTGATAAAAAGGAAAAAGTGAAAACCCTTTTCCAACAAAGTGGTGGCGCACAAGCAACACTGGATGCGATAATAGATTATACCGAGAAGGCCTTAAATACCATTACACAGCTGGAGATTAGTGACGAGAATAAAACTTTCCTGAAGAGGTTTTCTCTGCAGTTGATGAATAGAATTAGTTAGTATGTCTCAAGAACTAGAGCGTATTGAGGAGGCGCTTTCGCGAAAGCGTCACAATTTCATCATCTATAAAAACCAAATTAACAAAGATCTCTCAAGATCAGGGCTGGAAGAGGTGGAGGAAGATGATCCCAAAGCTTTTTTAAACGCTGTCGCCGCACTTTTAAACGAACTTATGGAAGACAGCGACCCTAGACTACAGCAACTCTATTACCTCGCCGATGTTCAAGAAAGGCATTTAGAAAAGGGAATTATCCTGAGCTTTTTCTACAGAGAATGGGTGAAGGTTAAATTCAGGTTGGGGCATCAGTAAGTTTAAGATTAAGTATAAGTTCAAGTTTAAAACCAAATTTATTGATCTCGTGCTGAGTTTTTTAAACTTACTCTTCATCTTATACTTCAACTTAATCAAAAAAACACCCTCACAAACGGCTGGATTCCGTTGTTATAAACACTTTTATCTTCATTGTAAAGCACATCGTATCGTGCACCTATGATGAAATTACCCTGGCGATAGCCTGCGCCTAAAAACAGCGCCGGGACCCAATATTGTTCATCAATCCCTTGAACCTCAAAATTTCTATTGACATTGAGTACTTCAAAGTCAAAACTGGCTTGAATTTCAGGTATGGGATTGAAAAGACCTATGAAACCACCACCATAAATATTTGAAGAATAATCTAAGATTCTTGGATCGTCTGCATCGAGTTCTGAATAGCTATAGTTCAAACCTACACCCAGTCCTACAAAATCGTTCACCTTATAAATAGCTTGTGGTGCGATGATGACCGATGTGAAATCATTACCGAAACTAGCTCCCAGATTTCCTCCAAAAAGAACGCGATCCCAAAATCGTTCTTCGGGTTGCAGGGTACTTTGCGCAGCGCCCAAATTGATGATGAAGAAGAGAAATACAAATAAGGTAAATGAAAAATGGCGATTCATGTGTAGAGTTTTTCTTTCAAAGCTGTTATAAATATACAAACTACCTCGTGGTGATGCAGTTATTTTCTATTTTTGCTGGATATTTTACCAAAAAGGAGCAATCCTTAGCTATATGGACAAGTATTCTTTCCTCAACGCAGCACACACTGCTTATTTTGCACAACTTTATGATGAGTATTTATTAAATCCAGATCAGGTGGAGCCTTCTTGGCGGGCTTTCTTTCAAGGTTTTGACTTTGGAATGGAAAGTGCCGGTCACGAGACGGTAGTAGAATATGTAGATACGGGTGGCCAGGTAAATACTGCTGAGTTATCTGAGAAGATGCTTAAAGAATTCAGTGTTGTAAAGCTTATTGATGGCTACAGAACACGTGGGCATTTATTTACTAAAACCAACCCTGTAAGAGAGCGCCGTAACTATCAACCTACGCTCGACCTAGAGCATTTTGGTCTTACAGACGCAGATTTAAATACAGAGTTTGAGTCTGGTGAGCTTATAGGCTTAGGAAAGACATCTCTTAAGAACATCATTGAGCACCTTACTCAAGTGTATTGTGATAGTATAGGTGTTGAGTATATGTACATCCGTAAACCGCATGAGGTGAAATGGATCCAGAGCTGGTTGCATAGAAACAACAACCACCCAGAATTTTCTAAAGATCAAAAGATTCAAATCCTTAAGAAACTCAACGAGGCAGTTTCTTTTGAATCTTTTTTACATACAAAATACGTAGGTCAGAAGCGTTTCTCTTTAGAAGGAAACGAGTCACTTATCCCTGCGCTGGATGCTTTAATTGAAAATGCCGCCGATAAAGGTGTAGATCAGTTTGTACTGGGAATGGCACACCGCGGCCGTTTAAATGTGCTTACTAACATCTTCGGTAAACCGGTTAAGGACATCTTCTCAGAATTTGACGGTAAAGATTATGAGCAAGATATTTTTGACGGCGATGTTAAATACCATTTAGGTTATACCAGTAAACGTAAAACCGATAACGGAAACGATATCAATATCAATATTGTTCCCAATCCATCACACTTGGAAACAGTAGGAGCGGTAGTAGAAGGAATCACGCGTGCCAAGCAAGACATGCACACGCCAGACAATTTCTCAAATGTCCTTCCTATTGTTATTCATGGTGATGCAGCGATCGCAGGTCAGGGGATCGTTTACGAGGTTGTGCAAATGGCTCAGCTAGAAGCCTACAAAACTGCTGGAACCATTCATATGGTGGTGAACAATCAGGTAGGTTTCACCACTAACTACCTAGACGGTAGATCAAGTACGTACTGTACAGATATCGCAAAAGTTACCTTGTCGCCCGTTTTGCACGTAAATGCAGATGATGCCGAGGCCGTAGTTCACGCCATTAATTTTGCACTGGATTACAGGATGGAATTTGGTCGTGACGTGTTTATCGACCTTCTAGGGTATCGAAAATACGGTCACAATGAAGGTGACGAGCCTCGATTCACACAACCACAGCTTTATAAGGCAATCGGTAAGCAAATGAATTCTCGTGACATCTACGCCGATAAATTGAAAAAAGAGGGTGTGATTGATGATGGTAAAATCAAGGATCTAGAAGACCAGTATAAAGGTCGTCTGGAAGAAGAGCTTGCTACATCGCGTCAAATGGAAAACACGGTAATCACCCCTTTCATGCAAGATGAATGGGACGGTTTTGATTCTGTGACTGAAGATGAAATGATGCAAAAGGTGGAGACTGGCGTGGATAAAAAGACGCTAGAAAAAATCACCAAAACTATATCTACCCTTCC
Organism: Nonlabens spongiae; assembly: GCF_002117125.1. Classification (NCBI taxonomy): domain Bacteria; kingdom Pseudomonadati; phylum Bacteroidota; class Flavobacteriia; order Flavobacteriales; family Flavobacteriaceae; genus Nonlabens; species Nonlabens spongiae. The sequence continues at coordinate 2,037,210 of NZ_CP019344.1, read as the reverse complement.
TGAAGGAGAGAACTTCATCCGCAAGGTGAAAAAAGTTATCGAGTCCCGCAGCAAAATGTTTGAAGAGAACAAACTGGACTGGGCCATGGGAGAGCACCTCGCTTACGGTAGTTTGATGCTGGAAGGCTATGATGTGCGCATGAGCGGTCAGGATGTAGAACGTGGAACATTTTCCCACCGTCACGCAGTCGTGAAGTCAGAAAACCACGAGAACGAATTCATCTTACACAACCATCTAGAAGGTGCCGAGGGTAAAATGTACATGTACAACTCCCACCTTTCAGAATACGGAGTGGTAGGTTTTGAATACGGTTATGCCCTTGCGAGTCCTAATACCTTGACGATTTGGGAAGCGCAATTTGGAGACTTCTCAAACGGTGCACAGATCATGATGGACCAATACTTAAGTGCCGGTGAGGACAAGTGGAAGAATCAAAACGGTCTGGTAAAACTTCTACCACACGGGTATGAAGGTCAGGGTGCAGAACATTCCAGCGCACGTATCGAGCGCTATTTACAGCTCTGCGCAAAGGATAACATGTTCATGGCAAACTGTACCACGCCAGCAAATATGTTCCACTTGCTGAGAAGGCAAATGAAGGTGAACTACAGAAAACCTTTAGTTGTATTTACTCCTAAATCTTTGTTGCGATCTCCCCAAGCGGTCAGTACGGTAGAAGAGTTTGAAAAAGGTCATTTTCAGGAGGTGATTGATAGTGATACCGCTTTCGCGAAAGCGAAAACCCTAGTGTTCACGAGTGGTAAATTCTACTACGACCTCTTCAATTATCGTGAAGAGAATGATATCAAGGATGTAGCGATAGTGAGAATAGAACAATTATTCCCACTGCCTACCGACCAGATCAAAGAAGTAATCAAGAAATACAAGTCTGCAAAAGACATCGTGTGGGCACAGGAAGAGCCGCGCAATATGGGAGCTTATTCCCACTTGATGTTGCACATGCCAGAAACGCGTACCTGGAGGGTTTGCTCCAGAAATATGTATGCGGCTCCTGCATCAGGTAGCTCAACGAGATCCAAACGCAGACAAGCAAGAATAATAGAAGACGTTTTTAACACCAACAAATAAATTATGGCTCTAAAAATGAAAGTGCCGTCACCCGGCGAGTCGATTACAGAAGTTGAAATAGCAGAATGGCTGGTTGCTGATGGTGACTGGGTCGAGAAAGATCAGGCCATTGCCGAGGTAGATAGCGACAAGGCAACACTGGAACTCCCTGCTGAAGCAAGTGGTATCATTACCCTAAAAGCTGAAGAAGGCGATGCAGTACAAGTAGGTGAGGTTGTTTGCCTTATCGATACAGAAGCTGCAAATCCCAATGAAGGAGCTAAAGATGTAAAAGATGCTCCAGATTCTTATGAAGATGGTGACGAGGGAGGCAACGATAAAGATGTTGCAAAAGAAATGCGTGAGGACAATCCTGACGACAAGAAAAAATCTCCAGAAAAAGCTCCGCAGCCTGAGCAAGCAAAAGATACATACGCGAGCGGTACTGCAAGTCCCGCGGCTAAGAAGATCCTTGATGAAAAAGGAATGGACGCAGCGTCTGTTTCTGGAACGGGCCGCGATGGTCGCATCACAAAGCATGATGCGGTAAATGCAAAACCATCTATGGGAACTCCTGGACCTGGTTCAAGAAGTGAGAGTCGTTCTAAGCTTTCCATGCTGCGTAGAAAAGTTGCAGAGCGTCTCGTCAGTGCTAAGAATGAGACCGCAATGCTTACCACGTTCAACGAGGCTGACATGAAGCCTATTTTTGATCTGCGTAGTGAGTACAAAGAGGCTTTTAAAGCGAAACATGGAGTTTCTCTTGGATTCATGTCTTTCTTTACTAAAGCTGTTGTAAGAGCATTGGGTGAATATCCAGCAGTAAACAGTATGATCGACGGTAAAGAAATGATTACCTATGATTATAAAGACATCTCCATAGCGGTTTCAGGTCCTAAAGGATTGATGGTTCCCGTAATCAGAAATGCTGAAAATCTATCTTTCAGAGGAGTTGAGCAAGAGGTGAAAAGATTGGCTTTACGTGCTCGTGACGGTAAAATTACCGTTGACGAGATGACCGGTGGAACATTTACCATTTCTAATGGTGGTGTTTTTGGCTCCATGTTGAGCACCCCTATCATCAACCCACCGCAGAGTGGGATTTTGGGAATGCACAACATCATTGAGCGACCCGTTGCGATCGATGGACAAGTAGTTATAAGACCCATGATGTACCTTGCTCTTTCTTACGATCACAGAATCATTGATGGTCGCGAGTCAGTAGGATTCTTGGTAGCGATCAAAGAAGCCCTGGAAGATCCGATCAATTTATTGATGGATGGCGATGTGAAGAAGGCGCTGGAGTTGTAGAGCTCATTTGCAATCTAAAATATAAGAAGCTATCTTTATTAAGATAGCTTCTTTTTTGTTTATATAGTGTATATTTAGATACTGAAACCATCCAAATGAAATTCAACAGTTACGTTCTATTAGGTGTCTTAACTCTCTTGATCACGCTTGCAGGTTGTGAAGAATATGAAGAAATAGGCGAAGTTCCCACAAGGGAAACCCACGTTCATGCAGAAACGGTTTCTTTTTCTGAACTACAAAACCAAACGCAGATCAGAACACAGCTTCATAATATTTCCCTTAATCAGAGTGTCAATAATGATCTGTCAGCCAAATCTAACATGAGCGGTATGACTATTGATACCACCCAAATTAAGGTGATAACCTATGCCCAGACCCATACCTATACTTTTAGATTGAAGCGCGATGTTCCATTTTATTATATTGAAAACATAGTACTGCATTACAATCTTGATACGCAACAGTATGACGAGTACCTCATTCAATATGACGTTAGCGCTGAGGATTATGTCAAAATAGATCAAGGACTTTACCATGAAACTGATCCCAATGTTTTGATTACGAGGCTTCAAAACGGGACTTTTGCAGATCTACAAAAGTCTGGCTGTGAACCCCAATGCACCACAGTCATGGTTCCTTGTACAGGTGGCGGGCATGAAGTAGGAGAGAATTGTTGTGTAATTAGAGGAGACTGTCCCAATACTAAACCTCCAGTTGTTGGTGCTTATGTGTATCAATCTTGCCAGACCGTTTGCGGCGGTAATACAGATGAAGATGAGGATCTCGATGATGGCACACCTAATAACGGCGGTGGCGCTCCACCACCAGCTGATGAAGACGTATTGACTAATCCTAACAACTACCCACCCTGTATAGATGAAGGCAATAATGTCAATGCAATATCTACTGATGGATGTTATGAGCTGGAAATTAATGATCAAATACCTGATCCCATTGAACAAGAATTAAATGATCTGATCAAGAAGGATACTACCTTTGTCAAGGTAAAGGACATTATTAACCAGTTAAGAACTAAAACCTCAGAAACGGTCGAGTATTCCATGAGCTTTTATAAGTCGTTTGTAGATACTTCTTATGTAACAAAACCAAGGACTCCTGCGATTGAAAGAGGGCCCTCGCTTACTAGAAGCTATATTTATACTGGAAGATTTGATTTTGGTAGTATCCACACCCATCCTGTTGGTACTCACGCAATGTTCTCATTCCGGGATATTTTTACGTTGCACGAAACTCACAACACACTTGGCCCGGATTTCAAAGATGATGCCGTAATAATGATTGTTTCAGCAAGCGGTGATGTCTACGCTCTTAAGGTAACCGACATCACTAAATTGAATAATGAACTTAATGCTGCTTTGAATACCGTCAACGGGATTAATAGAGATACGAAGATTGATAATTTGACTATAGCCTTAGGTCGAGACTATGATAACAACATGTCTGATTTGAAGGGCGTATTTACTAGTAAATTCAAAAATTTTGGAATCTCACTTTACAAAGCCAACGATATAAACCTAAGCGGATGGACAAAAATAAATTGATGATAAAGACTATGAGCAAATTTTTAATCCTTAAACTTTTATTTCTTCTCACCTTAATGTCGAGTTTTACTTTGCATTCTCAGGTGATTTTACCTTTGGACAGTATTGGGTTTATGCCATCACCTACTCCTGTCAAATATTATTCTGACGTGAACAATGAGATGGACTTCTTTGTGGGAACCTGGTTATATACGGAAGGATCGACTACGCTCAAAATCCATTTCAAAAAGGAAACGCGTGTTGATTGGGGCGATCATTTTACAGATCTTTTGGTAGGTGAATACCAATACATAGAAAACGGTGTTGAAATGATCAACACCCTGGATATGATCGATAGCCGTAACGGTTATGAACATATAATCGATGGACGCATCAGGGTTACTAAATGTAGTTGGTTGCCAACTAGTGAGTGCCGAGATGGACAAGTGAAGTTTTTCCTAGGATTATCTGATCCCAACAATGAGATGACTACTGCAACTTTAATTATCCATGAATCCTATCGCGACATCAATGATCGAAGGGACGCCATCCGTGCCTATATTATCTTTACCAGCCACCAAACTTTAGACCCTGGTGAAACCTACGACCCTCCCACTATGCCATGGCAAAAAGAGTATAGAATGGTGAGGCAGTAGTTTCAAATTGTAAATTCTTAAATACTTAAGATTAGTTCTTAAAGTTTGATTTTTGTATCAACGCAACCTTTTACTAGTCACAAATCTGCTCCAGCACCTTTAAATAATCTTCTTGATTATTCACAAAATCCAGTTCTGAAACATCAATCACCTTGATTTTTAAATCTTGTTGTGTGCGTATGAATTCAGAATAGCCTTGCTGGATCTGGTTCAGATAACTCGCTTCAATATTTTGCTCGTAATCCCTACCGCGCTTTTTGATATTTTCCAGCAGCCGCTCCTCGGTCTGGTACAGATAGACGTATAAATCTGGCTTGACCAATTCTTTATACATCATGTGAAACAAGCGCTGGTATAAATGATATTCTTCATCTTCCAGCGTTATTTTGCTGAAAATAAGAGATTTGATAACATAATAATCGGCGACGGTAAATTCTGTGAAAAGTTCATGCTGCGCCACGTCATCACTCAGTTGCTGATAGCGATCTGCAAGAAAAGACATCTCTAACGGGAAACTGTAGCGCTCTTTATCTTCATAGAAAAGAGGTAAAAACGGATTGTCTGCAAAACGTTCCAGTACCATTTTCGCATTGAAATCTTCAGATATTTTGTGGGTAAGGCTGGTTTTTCCTGAACCTATATTTCCCTCGATGGCGATAAAATTGAGGTTTTGGATGGGATACCGCTTTCGCGAAAGCGAGATCATTTCAGGCACCACCTCACTTAATGGCTGTAGCTGGCTACTGATCTCGGCCATACTTTTATACAGAACCGGATGCTTTACGTCATAGGCAATATCCACCAAAGGCTGCATCACAAAATTGCGCTGATGCATTCTGGGATGGGGAACTTGAAGCTCGGCTTGATCGATGATTTGATCATCAAACAGCAAAATATCCAGATCGATGATGCGATTCTCATAGTCAGAAGATGTGCGCGGCATTTTGCCCATTTTACGCTCGATCGCTCTTAAAACGGCCAGCGCTTCAAAAGGGTTTTTGATGCTGTGAACCAAAATACAGGTGTTGAGAAACGGCTTACCATCAAAGTCCAGCGCGGCAGATTTGTAGATGCCTCCACTTTTTATAACCAATCCTAAACGCTGTTCTATAAGGTGAGCCGCCTTGAGTAGATGCTGCAGGCGATCACCTAGATTAGAACCTAAAGCAATGAAAATCTTATGATTATGAAGAGATGGAATAGCGCTAACTTTTAGTGCAAATTAAGAAATAATCACGGCTCACCTAGGTACATTTGTAGTTTAAATGAAGACTCTGACCGCCAAAAAGTTGCGCCTGGCAAACCGAATTTATCTCGTGCTCGGTGCGTTGTTCATTTGCTCTTTAGTGGCTTCAAATCTGATCTTTCAGAAATTTTTTTATTGGAATCCTTTCGGCTGGTTCCGGTTTGAAATTTCAGTGGGTTTATTGCCATATCCGCTTACATTTTTGATTACAGATTTAGTAAGTGAGATTTATGGTAGACGCAAGGCAAACGATTTAGTGCTCGCAGGAATTTTTGCCTCGATCTTTAGTTTGCTAATTCTGTATGTGGCTGATGTCGCTCCAGCCATGGAGACGAGTCCCATCGATGACCAGACCTTTACTCAGGTTTTCGGTGCTACAAAAATTGCAGTATTTGCAAGTATGGCGGCTTATTTACTGGCGCAATTTGTGGATATACGCATCTATCATTTTTGGAAAAAGTTGACCAAGAGAAAAATGTTATGGCTGCGAAATAATTTTAGCACAGTGTTTTCCCAATTTGTGGACACGGCTAGCGTTTTGTTGTTACTCTGTTATTTTGGGATTTTGGAGTGGGAACAATTTGCTCCCTTGCTTGGGGCAGGGTTTTTGTTTAAAGTGTTGGTAGCATTAATTGATACGCCGCTTTTGTATTTAGGTGTAGAAATTTTCAAAAGGCTCTTCGATTTAAAACAAGGTGAGGAGCTTCTAATAGATTAAGTTGATATGAAAAAGTTTTTTAAAATTCTGGGAATTGTTATTGTCGTGCTCGTAATACTACTTGTTGCGACACCCTATCTTTTTAAGGATAAAATTGCGGAACTCATCAAAACCGAGCTCAATAAAGCGCTGAATGCAGAAGTCGACTTTGCCGATGTGGATTTAAGCCTCTTCAGCGCCTTCCCTGATGCTCGTCTTGAGATCAATGAGCTTTCTGTAATCAACAAAGCACCATTTGCCGGAGATACCCTTTTCTTCGGTAACGAAGTTAAACTGGACTTACCTATTGGAGATTTATTCAATGGAGCTCGCGAACCTATAAGGGTTAATGAGCTTGCGATCAGTGAAGCGTTTACACGTCTTCAAGTTAATGAAGAGGGCGTTTCTAGCTGGGACGTCGCTGTGGTGGATTCAACGGCAACTACGAGCACCACTCAAGCCGAAAGCAGCGGTGGTTTCTCTTTAGACCTAAAACATTATCAGGTAAATAATACCCGAATCATATACGACGATGCCGTTACCAAAAACATATTGGAAATCGTAGATATGAATCACAGCGGTAATGGAGATTTCAGTTTGGGAGAAAGTACACTCGAGACCATGACAGAGGCCAAGGTCTTTTATTCGCTTAACGACATAGCTTATTTAACGGGTCAGCAGGTCAAGCTGGATGCTGATATCTTAATGGATCTGGAGAATCAGAAGTACACGTTTCAAGATAACAAGGCTTTGATCAATGAACTAGAACTGGTTTTTGAGGGATTTATAGACCTTGAAGATGAATCAACCATCGTGGACCTTTCATTCAATGCACCTACTTCTGATTTCAAAAATTTCTTTGCCCTAATACCTGAAACCTACAGGACTAATCTCGATGGGATCACGACCACTGGCGATTTCAAAGTAGATGGAGCAATTAAAGGAACGGTAGATGACACCTACATTCCAACATTAAATATCAAAGTAGTCTCGCAAAATGCTTCGGTTCAATATCCGGATCTTCCTCAAAAAATTACCAATATTAATATTGATGCGCATTTAGTAAACGATACGGGCCTTGTAGAGGATACCTATCTCGATATCAAAAACACCGCCTTCAACATAGGGCAGGATCGCCTTACCGGTAACGCGATGATCAAGGATTTGACCGGCAATATGAAAGTGGATGTCAATGCAAAGGGTAACCTAGATTTTGCAAATCTTACCAGAGCTTTCCCCATGCCAGACGGTGTAAACCTTGATGGTCGTCTCGCTCTTGATATGGCTGCGCGATTTGATATGGAAAGCATAGAAAAAGAGCGCTATGAACGCATCAATACTAATGGTACTGCTAGACTGAGCGATTTTAAATATTTGGGTGGTGCATTTACCAAACCATTTATCATCAGCAAGGCTAACCTTGATTTGAGTACTTCTCGCATCAAATTGAATGAGATGCTGGCTCAAACAGGCAACACAGATCTTAAGGCGAGTGGTAACATCGATAACTTGATCGGATTTTTACTGCAGGATCAGGGTCTGAAAGGAAGGTTCAATGTTTCTTCAAATACGTTTGATGTTTCGGACTTTATGACGGCGAGTGAAGATGGTGGTGATTCCGCTTCCGCGAAAGCGAACCAATCAACAGCCACTCAACAAAGCACGCCTACAGAGCAAGCCATCAAAATCCCAGCATTTCTGGATGCATCGCTTGACTTTACGGCAAACCAAGTCCTATACGATGGGTTGACGCTTAAAAATGTGAGTGGATCTGCGATCGTGCGTGATGAAACCATGACGCTCAATAACGTGCGCACTAATATTTTCAACGGAGCAATAGGAGTCAATGGTTCTCTAAGTACCAAAGGTGAAACGCCTAAATTTACCATGGCGCTGGACATGAAGAATCTGGATATCGCTCAATCTTTCCAAGGTTTTGAAATGTTTCAAAATTTGGTTCCTATCATTGGCGCTCTAGATGGTACGATGAATACTGATATCAACTTTTCAGGAGATTTGAATAATGATCTGTCTCCTATCATATCGAGCCTTGCAGGTGACGCCATTGCACAACTACTGACTAAAGATGTAGATGTAAGCCAAAATCCACTTTTGAGCAGGATCAATCAGAGAGTAGATTTCATCGATTTAGATGCTTTGAACCTGTCTGATTTTACCACAAAACTGAACTTCAGCAATGGAGCGGTACAAGTAAGTCCGTTTGATTTTAATATTAAGGATATCAAAGTTACCGCTAGCGGTAGCCACAGTTTGACCAATGAAATGAATTATGTACTCGACCTGAATCTTCCTGCCAAGTATTTTGGAAAAGAAGGTGCTAGTTTACTGGCTAAGCTTGAGGCAAAAGAAGTGAATCAAATTACCGTCCCACTGCCCATACGACTAGGTGGTGCGATGACATCGCCTCAAGTTAATGTAGATTTACAAAGTGCCGTGACTAACTTGACCAATCAGATTGTAGAAATTCAGAAGCAAAAACTAAAGGATAAAGGTGAGCAGGCACTATCTGGTGCGGTGAACGATATTTTACAAGGAAATGATCCTAAACAAGGAATCAAGGATATTTTAAATGGTGGCAGTTCTGGCAATACACAAACTCAAGACAGCACATCTACGAGTAATACACCTGCTTCTGAAAAAGACGACAAGGACAAAATCAAAGAAGCCGCCGGTGGATTGTTGCGTGGGTTGTTTGGGAAAAAGAATGATACGGTGAAGGAGAAGAAGAAATAACGCAATTGATTTAAAACAATCGCTCATCAAAAAAGTAAGCCTCCTGACGTACTAAAGATACCTTATCTTTAAAATCGGGATGCTCAGTATTAATAATATAATTATGTTCTTGAGGAACAATGGCTGAGGGAACTTTAAGCACTAGCGTCCTCTTTTGTTTGTACCACTCCGAGCCTATTTTCTGCAGCTTATAATAGGATTTGATCGACCGCCAATTATCTGGTAAGTCCTGAATCCTGATCTGCTCAAAGAGCTTTTCTTCATCGGCTATCGAGACGATCATCACCTCATAATCGGGAAGCGGGACGATCGAGTTTCTATGAACGACCAATTCTAATGTAGAAAGCGATCGTGACGAACCCGTGTAGATTACATAATCGCCATCAAAGTTCCAGCGGTTTGCCGCGCCAGAGCTGGAAAGTTTTCTGGAATAAAGCGTATGTGAGATTCTATAGATTTCCAAAATCACCCATTATCACCATACTCCATTCCCGTAAGTCTGTCTTCGATATATCTAATTCCAGAAATAGTGTTAAAAAAATCGACAGGTTTTTTCTGATCAAAATGGAAGTTGGGCTTCTCGAGCCAATCGATAAAAGCTTGTTTTGAACCAAATACCTTTTCGCCCTGTTTATAAAGCGAAATCAGCAAAACCAGTTTTTCTTTGAAATTAATACTCAACTTACCATTTGAACTGCGGTAATTTTGGAACGTTTTTTCACTTACATTAAACCATACTGATATTACCTTATCTGTAGAACGCGTGATTTCTTTAAACTGTCTTACCTGTTTTCTTCCTAGTCTTTCAGATCGCACATAATTGATGACTTGACTATCCGAAATTTTTGGAGGTATATCAATAGCACTCATAACGAACTTTTCAACTAAAATATGAAAATTTACTGAATGAAAAGCGTAAAATTACCGAAAAATGCTAATCCAATTCCCTCTTAATCTCCGCCATCAAATCCTTACCACCATTTTTTAGAAGTTCTTTCGCACAGTTTTCAGCAAAAAGAATCGCTTGATCAAGAATTTTATCTTTTTGAGAAGACGTTACGCTAGATTTTGGACATCGCCATTTCTTATTCACGACCAAATGCTGTTTGCCATCCAGACCGGATAAACATGCCTTAAAATCGACCTCATTTTCTTTATGAATCGCAATAGCGCCGATAGGTGCCGTGCAACCACCTTCTAAAGTCCTTAAAAAAGTACGCTCGATAGTTGTGCAAACTTGCGCATCAAAATCATTGATTTTTGAAAGGACGTTGAGGAGTTCTTTATGTTCTCCCATTGCAGCGACCATCATTACACCTTGTGCTGGTGCAGGGATAAAACTGTCTAGGTCAGTATATTCAAAGCCATAGTTAGACTTGAGTTTGCCCAATAGTCCGATGCGGTCCAGTCCCGCTTTCGCAAAAATCGCAGCATCCCAATCTTCATTTGAAGCGAGTTTAGCGAGTCTGGTATTCACGTTTCCACGCAGGTCGACCACTTTGTGGGCGCTAAAACTGTTCAACCATTGCGCTTTGCGTCGCAAGCTGCCTGTGGCAATAGTCATGTCTTCGTCAGGGTTGAAGGACTTTTTATAAACCAAAATATCCTTATGGGAATGTCGTGGCAAAACCGCAGCTTGAACCATACCTTTTGGAAGCTGCGTAGGTACATCTTTCAGGCTGTGTACCGCAATATCGATCTCACCTTTCACAAGAGCTACATCAAGCGTTTTAGTGAAAATTCCAGTAATTCCCATTTCATAAAGAGGTTCCGTAAGATTTAGATCGCCTTGAGATTTCACGGGATGCAAAACCACCTCATGACCTAGGTCTTGCAATAACGATTGAACAGTGGTGGCTTGCCACATAGCAAGTTCAGAATCTCGAGTACCTATTCTTATGGTCATGGAATAATTTTAGCTGGCGACGCTGTCAAGCTTGAAGATCTTGTTCAATAAATCCAGAGTCTCCTCTGTGTTTTCATCTTCTTTACGCAGGTGGTTAGCAAAATGGCCGGCGATTTTTTGAATGATCCGGTCAGAAATAGCATCTACCTGTTCTTGATTAAAGTTTTCAAATTTGGTGCGATTGCTCTTTATCTCAGCGTCTTTGAGAATGGCAAGTTTAAATTTGAGAGCCTGCATAGTAGGTGCAAATTCTCTGGAACGTTCCCACATTTGAAAATCGGCTTTTATCTCATCGATGATTTCTTTAGCCTGAGGGATGAAAACCTCGCGATCACTCATTGTTTGTGCCGTAATTTGAGATAGCTCATCCAGGTGTACGAGAGTTACATTATCCAGTTCTCTCACGTTTTCCTTAACATTTTTAGGAATGGAAAGATCTAAAATCAACAGCGGTCGTTGTGTAACGATTAGTTCTTTACTCACGGTAGGATTTTGAGCTCCGGTTGCAACGATGAGAACATCACTTTGAGCGATCTGAACCTCGAGCTGTGCATAATCTTTCACTTCAAGATTAAAACGACCTGCGACACGTTCAGCTTTATCCTTTGTGCGGTTGATGAGGGTGATGTTTTTATTACTGGTATGTTTTACCAGATTTTCACAGGTATTGCGTCCTATCTTACCCGTACCGAACAACAAGATATCCAGCGACTGCCTACCGTAGTTCTCTAAAATATATTGAACACTCGCAAAACTCACTGAGGTCGCACCGCTACTCAAGTTAGTTTCGGTTTTAATGCGTTTGCTGGCTTGAATTACGGCGTTAATCAACCGCTCCATGTAGGCATTCAGCATTTTGAGGCCTTTAGCCTGCTTGAATGCTTTTTTCAGTTGACCTATGATCTCAAAATCGCCTAGAATCTGACTGTCAAGTCCCGTACCTACCTTAAAGAGATGATCGATAGCTTGTTCACATTTATAGACGGAAACAATGTTTTTCAGTTCCTCCATGCTTCCATGAGAGTGAGCGCATAAAAGCTGCATGAGGTGATCTTCACTTTCGGCAAAGGCATAGATCTCGGTACGGTTGCAAGTGGAAATGGCTGCAAGAGAATTGATTTCTTCATTCTTTGCTTGTAGAATCAGGTTATGGATCGCATCTTCACTTAGGGAAAAATGACCTCTCAGCTCAGCATCTGCTTTGCGGTAGGAAATTCCTATGCAGTAAAAAGATTGATTTTTAGAATGATTTGATCCCATACTTCTACATCGATCGTGCGCAAAATTAAAGTTAATAGCAGTATAAAAATAACGCCATCAGTTCCATTTTCGTCGCAATAGGCTATTTTTGCTTTCAAATGAGGGTAGAGCAGTAGTGGTGGTAGATGTCTCGCTTTCGCGAAAGCGGAATCATCATTATTTAGAGTCGTTTTAAATAAAATTTAATATGGAAAGTATCGCAAAAAGTGCTGGTGAAATCACGACTATTGAGAAGGGTTTTCAAGTGATCAGGTTCAAGACTGATGACAAGGCTTCTAAATTCTATAATGAGGTAGATTCCAAATATTTACAGTTCCATTTTTGTATGAAGGGATCCGTGCAACTGGCCTTTAATGAGGGCAGTTACAAGCTGCAGCTGGATGAACAAAACTCTTATTTGCTTTACAACCCCTCGCGTGGGCTACCCATGGATCTCACGCTCCAGAAAAACACCTGGATGATCACCGTTCTGGTTTCCATAACTAAATTTCACAGTCTATTCTCTCAAGATGCCGATCATGTGAGTTTCTTGAGTGAAGAGAATAAAGGTAAGAAGTATTACATGGACGGTAAAATTTCTCCGGCAATGGCTGTAGCGCTGCATCAATTGATGAATTACAATCTTAATGATGCGATTAAACAGCTGTATTTCAAGGGGAAATCCTATGAGCTGTTATCGCTATATTTCAACAAAGAGGAAGACGCTAATCTTGACGCCTGTCCTTTCCTTGCTGACGAAGAGAACATGCGTAAAATCAAAAAAGCCAAGGAGATTGTTGTCGAGCGCATGATCGATCCACCATCACTCAATGATCTTGCAACTGAAATAGGCCTCTCGCTCAAGAAACTCAAAGAAGGATTTAAAGAGGTATACGGTGATACGGTTCATGGCTTTGCGCTCGATCACAAAATGGATTACGCCCGCCAGTTACTAGACAGCGGTAAATACAATGTCAACGAGGTAGGCCTGAAGGTAGGCTACAGTACGGGCAGTCATTTTATAAGTGCTTTTAAGAAGAAGTACGGAACCACTCCTAAAAAATACCTTTCTGATCGTTAAATCGTGATAGCGAGCTAGATTCAGTTTTTTTGGATAAATTCCAGAATTTCCCGATAGGTTTTTTGGTTGTTGGGATTTTCTCGCAAATAGCTGCCTACGGCTTCGATAATGCGTTGAGAAGCTCCGAGTTCTTCAAATAGGAATTTGTCTTTTTTCCAAGTCTGCTCAGTTCCTACGCGCTCGCCTAATTCCTCACTTTTGAGGGTGTCGCTCTTCAGTTTCTGATAGCGCTCCGTAGCCATGGCACTTTCTAATTGTTTCAAAAGATCTCCGTAAAGTAATCGCTCAATAGGTTTAACCTGAGTGAGTTTACGTAAGATACCCGACATGTAATTCATATTGCTGAAGAACTGCACGTCATAATCATCAAGACCGCATTCCTTGAGTCGGGAGAGGTGTCTCTCTAATGCCTTCTCGCTATTGAAGGAGCCGTCTACGAGAAACTCCATTCTGGAACTCAGGATATCTTCACAAAGTGAGTTCCGTTCTGGATTTTGAGCTGTTAAGGTGAATTGCAAAAGCAGTATGGTGACAAAAAATATGGTCTTCATTATTGGTTCTTATTACTTAATGAGTAACTGCTTAAGTGCATGTTTAGTGCCAAAGGTACTTTTATTTATTACCGCTGAAAATCTTAAACTAAACTGTTTTAGATACTCTTTTAAACAACAAGAAAATAATCGCAACTTTGTTGAGAAACGTAATTATCCTTCCAAAAATAATGACTGATTTTTTCGACACCCTCATCATAGGCGGTGGAGCGGCCGGTTTCTTTACAGCTATAAATCTCGCTGAGCAAACTCAGAATCACTCCATTGCCATCTTGGAACGCGGCAAAGAGGTTTTACAAAAAGTACGCATTTCTGGCGGTGGCCGTTGCAACGTCACCCATGCCGATTTTGAGCCACGCAGCCTGTCAACTAACTATCCACGTGGGGAGCGGGAATTACTTGGCCCATTTCACACCTTCATGACGGGTGACACGGTGTCCTGGTTTGAGGATAGGGGCGTAGAACTTAAAATTGAAGATGATGGGCGCATGTTCCCAGTTTCAGACTCATCACAATCGATTATTGATTGTTTTTTATCGCTTTCGCGAAAGCATAAAATTCAAATAAAAACAAGCGAAAACGTCATCTCGATTTCAAAAGAAGATCAATTATGGGAGGTCTCGACTAAGTCTAAGGTTTATCAAGCCAAAAATCTTGTCGTAACCGCAGGCAGCAATCCCAAAGTTTGGGAAATGATGGAAATCTTAGGCCATACAGTTTCTCCAGCAGTTCCCTCACTATTTACATTCAATGCCGTTGATAAAAAATTGATGGAACTGGCTGGTATCTCTTTAGAAGCACGTGTTGAAGTGCCACTTCTTAAACTGGAATCCAGCGGGCCGTTGTTAATTACTCACTGGGGTTTTTCAGGCCCTGCGATCTTAAAAATGAGCGCTTGGGGAGCCCATAAATTGAATGAAGTGGATTACAAATTTGATCTTGTGATCAATTGGTTGAACCATATCGATCAGGCAATATGCTATCAAACCCTCATCGCAAAACGTAAATCCAGTAAAAGAAAAGTGTTGAACGACGGACCGTTTGATCTTCCCAAACGACTCTGGGAATATTTAATTCAAACCGCCGAGCTTGCTGAGTCCACTTGGGCCGATTGCAGCAATAAAAAACTAGAGGTACTGGCCAAAACACTAACCGCTTCGGTATTTAAAATCAATGGTAAAAGTACTTTCAAGGAAGAATTTGTGACCGCCGGCGGTGTGGACTTAAAAGAAATCAATTTCAAGAATTTTGAATCAAAAAGGCATGAGAATCTCTATCTCGCTGGTGAAGTTCTTAACATTGATGCCATCACCGGCGGCTTTAATTTTCAGAATGCCTGGACGGGAGGGTGGATGATCGCTAGGAGAATTGCAGATGTCAATTCTTGGTAAAATTTAAACATTCATTCTCCGTGTCGAGACATGCCAACACAAATAGTTTGCATGTCAGCTACAAAAAAAAATCTCCAACACTAACATGCCAAGTTTTGGTCTTGGCATGTTTGGTTGATAACGAGAAATATGAAAGCTGTCTGCAAAATTTATAAATCTGTCCATTGTATAGAGAGATGTCAATACAAATAGTTTGCATGTCAGCTGCAAAAAAAAATCTCCAACGCTAACATGCCAAGTTTTGGGCTTGGCATGTTTTGAAAATCTTTCAATCTCTCAATCGGTTTCGTGAAAATCTGTAGGGCTTTTTGCACATTTGAGAGTCTTCTTAGGTCATTTTTCGTAATTTGTGAAATTCAAAAAATATCACCTTGAACAAGAAAACCATTTTAATGATCCTCGATGGCTGGGGAATTACGCAAGATCCAGAAGTAAGTGCCATCGCACAGGCGAATACTCCTTTCATTGACTCGCTTTATGAGAAATATCCACATGCCACGTTGCGCACTGACGGTGAGAACGTAGGTCTTCCAGAGGGGCAAATGGGGAACAGCGAGGTAGGTCACATGAACCTCGGTGCCGGTCGTATCGTTTATCAGGATCTGGCTAAAATCAACAAAGCTGTTAAGGAGAATACGCTTAAAAATGAGAAGGTGCTGGAGGAGGCTCTCGCTTTCGCGAAAGCGGAATCAAAAAAAATCCACTTCTTAGGCTTAGTCTCAGACGGTGGTGTTCATGCTCATATAAACCATCTCAAAGCTTTGCTCGACGTTGCAGAAAATGCGGGAGTTCAAAATGTATTAGTTCATGCGTTTACTGACGGTCGTGATGTAGACCCTAAATCTGGAAAGGGATTTATTCAAGATCTTGAAAGTCACATGAAGGGATCTCACGCCCAGCTCGCGAGCGTAGTAGGGCGCTATTATGCCATGGATCGGGACCAACGCTGGGAACGTGTGGCAAAAGCATACAATCTAATCGTAAATGGCCTGGGTGCGCCTACTCATGATGCCGTAGCGAGCATTCAAAAAAGTTATGATGATGGTAAAACCGATGAATTTATCGAGCCTATTGTGGTGCTCAACGGTTCAGAACCTGTTGCAACTATAGAAGATGGTGATGTGGTGATCTTCTTTAATTACCGTACAGATCGCGGCCGTGAGCTGACACAAATGCTGTCGCAAAATGATTACCACGAGCAAAATACCCACAAGTTAGATCTGCATTACGTAACGATGACCAAATATGATGACAGTTTTGAGGGAATTCAAGTGATTTTTGAAAAAGACAATCTTAAAAATACTCTTGGCGAGGTACTCTCTAAAGCCGGTAAAAGGCAGATACGTATTGCAGAAACGGAGAAATATCCGCACGTGACTTTCTTTTTTAATGGAGGTCAGGAAGATCCTTTCAGCGGTGAGAATCGAATCATGTGCAACTCGCCCAAAGTAGCTACTTACGATTTGCAACCTGAAATGAGTATAGACTGCGTTGCAGACAGCATCGTCCCTAAAATCAATGAACATGCCGCAGATTTTATCTGTCTCAATTTTGCCAATCCCGACATGGTAGGTCATACAGGATCTATGGAAGCGGCTGTAGCTGCCTGTGAAGCAGTGGATACGGCAGCCAAGAAAGTGATTACCGCTGCTCAAGAAAATGAGTATAGCGTCATCGTGATCGCAGATCATGGAAACTGTGAGGTAATGAAGAATCCTGATGGGAGTATGAATACGGCTCACACGACTAATCCAGTACCTATTATTCTGGTTGATAAAGAATTGAAACAGGTGAAAGATGGGATTTTGGGAGATATTGCACCTACGATTTTAAAGTTAATGGGAATACAACAACCCGAGGAGATGACGCAAAAACCTTTACTTTAGTCCTTCTAAATGAAAAAATGATGAAGAAAATTTTGATGATACTTGCCGCAGCGGCTGTTGTAGGATGTGGAACCCAGGAGAAAACGACCTCAGCAACAACGCCACGCATGGAACAAACCCGCAATCAACAACCTGTGCCTCCCGCACCTCCCAAACCACCTAAGAATATGGATTTGCCAGCACAGAAAGACGCTTCAGGAAACTTAAGTGGGATCCAGAACAAATCGGCTTTTATGTATCAGCCTTTTGCTACTTGGTTTACGCCTCGTTATGATAGCTACAATCCAGATGCTGAAATAGTAAGTGCTATAGAGGAAAATCTTGAAGGTGTTGAGATAAGAGCTTATATGGGAACCTGGTGTGGTGATTCCAAAAGAGAGACACCTAAATTCTACAAGTTATTGGATCAAGCCAATTATGATCTGGACGATTTAACCATGATCACCGTAGATCGTTCTAAAAGAAAACCAGAAGATCTTGTTTCGGGCTACAATATCATGAGAGTGCCTACCTTTATTTTTTATAAAGATGGTGAGGAAATAGGGCGTTATGTAGAACGTCCTAGAGAGTCTTTGGAAAAAGATATTTTAAAGATTGTTTCAGGACAAGAGTACAAACACTCATATGAAAATTAGAAGTATAATTTTATAATCGAAAAGGAGGGAAGTGAAAACTTCCCTTTTTTTGTATGACAGATGAAGACTTTTGCCCGTAATACATTTTTCGAACTCGCTGTTCTGCTTTGCTGGTTGGCGACCTTTGCCATTGGTTACAAAGCCTTTTTATTTCAAGACGATGTGCTAACGGTTTCTTTGATGGGAGCCTTTAATTCTAGCGTTAATCTTATCATCGGTGTAATAACGATGTTGATGCCGTTAGGACTTTTCCTTACCGTAAAAAAAGGCAAATTATGGTTTGCTGGTACTCTTATCATATTTACGGTTTTTTGTTTGCTAGACGTCAGTAGACTTACTCCTTATTTCATTTGTTATCTGAGTTTGTTTTTAATTGCAAATGTGTTCAGGAATGATCCAGGGCAGCTCGAGAAAGGCCTCATCGTGCTGTTGGTAACTGTGTATTTATTTAGTGGACTCAATAAATTTAATGATCAGTTTCATGAGCGTATTTTACCACTAGTCTGGTTTCATTCTTTACCATTTCAACCTTCTAAGGGTATAGGCTATCTGGTTGCTGCCAGTGAAATTATGTTTGGGCTGCTCCTCTTATTCAAAAGAACTCGAAAACTGGCTTGCACACTTTTGATCTTTATGCATGTGGTTTTGCTGTGGAAATTAAGTCCATTTAAATGGAACTGGAATGCTATTGTGTATCCTTGGAATTTCGCAATGATGGCCGTGCTTGTATTTCTTTTCAGATCTAGTGTTTCTTTCTATGGCGAAAGTCTAACCCCCAAGCTTAAAACGCTGGCTATATTGCTGTTTGTAGTACCCGCTCTCAGTTACGTAGATGTACTTCCTGATAATCTAGGATATAAGCTTTATTCGGGTAATTGGTACGCGCCAGACTTTAAGATCAATAAAAAATTACCACTTTTTCAGGATTATGATAAAAGCATGAGAGAAAATGAATCGATTCTGAATCCTATGTTTTACAGTATTCAGGAAAGAGCTCTTGCTGTAAGTCCAGAGATTTGGGTTTTTGAACGTATAGCAAGAAATATAGAGGTCAAATACGGCACACAAGTAACAATAAAACCAAATCATGAACTAAGTAAACCTTCAAGATAAATTCAGTCTTTTCACTGAGCAGTGGACTCCTAAAATCATTGGAGAACTAAACGGTCAGCAGGTCAAGCTTGCCAAGCTCAAAGGAGAGTTTGTGTGGCATGCTCATGAAAATGAGGATGAATTATTCATGGTCATCACAGGCCAGTTGAGCATGAAATTATGAGATAATAAGATCGAACTCAACGAGGGTAATATTTCCATCGTGCCTAAAGGAGTGAAACACAAACCAGTTGCCAGAGAAGACGTTCATGTTTTACTCTTTGAGCCAGCAAAAATCAAGCATACAGGCGATGTGCAATATGAATTGACTAAAGATCAGCTGAATTGGATTTAGCTGATACTTCTTAAAAAAAATTCACTCTGAACGCGACGATGGGAGCTTCCCGATAATTATCGGGACAGAGTCTCCATCTCAATATCTCCATTTTTTAAATACCTTTAGTCATGAAATAAGAGATGCTGTCCCGACAGCTGTAAGGGAGTCGCTCTGCCCCTCCAGCATGATAAAACAGGATTTAATTTCTCAACTCCTCGAGCGCATCTCTCAGCGCAGAAAAGCTGGGCGTGCGTTCGGTAAATGCAGCTCTTAGTTGTTCTTTTTCTGCTTCATTTGCTCCTATCTGTTCCAGCATGTTAGTCAGGTGCATTTTCATGTGACCCGCCTGAATTCCTGAGGTGACTAGAGAATGTAACGCTGCAAAATTTTGAGCCAGTCCGCAAACCGCCGTGATGCGCATTAGATCCCTGGCATCGGGTTGTCCCAAGATCTGTAAAGCCAGTTTTGATAAGGGATGTAGAGAAGTCAAGCCGCCAACCGTTCCCAGTGCCAGCGGGAACTCTCCTTCAAAAATGAACGTGTCGCCGTCAATTCTAGCGCTGGTAAGCGATCGGTACTGACCATCACGAGCGGCGTAGGCATGAACCCCAGCTTCCACGGCTCTAAAATCGTTACCAGTCGCGATGACCACCGCATCGATCCCGTTCATGATTCCTTTATTGTGCGTCACAGCGCGGTAAGGCTCTTCGGTAGCGATTTTTACTGCGCGCACAAATTTTCTGGCAAAATTAGTCCCATAAACCCCATTAATGATTCCCAACTCCTCAAACGTACAAGAAACGCTGGCTTTTACTGTGCAATCTGGTACGTAATTACTCAAGATGCTCATCACAACTTCTGGTGGCGCGGCAGAAAATCCTTGATATTCCCGAGCTTTGGTGCGCAAGGTGGTGGCAAACTGCTCCAGCATGGTGTTGATGTAGTTGGCACCCATCGCGTCACGCGTGTCAAATGTTGCGTGAAGCTGGTAGTAGCCTGCGATGCTTTTGGTTTTGTCCACCAGTTCCAGCGTGAGCAAACCGCCTCCTCTAGATTTCATGCTGCCGTTTATGGTTTCAGTAGATTGTAGGAGTTCCGCTTTCGCGAAAGCGTAAAAAGCTTCCATCTCACTTGTCAGGCCATCATAGGTGAGGTGCACTTGACCTACCTTGGTTGTGCCTTTTATTTCTGTTTTGAAGCCGCCTCGATCCTGCCAAAACTTGGCTGCCTTGCTCGCCGCGGCCACCACGCTGCTTTCCTCGATCGCCATGGGGATCGTGTAGACTTCACCGTCGATGATGAAGTTGGGAGCCAGTCCAAAAGGAAGGTAGAAGTTTGAAATCGTATTCTCACTAAAGCTGTCGTGCAAATCCTGCAGTTTCTGGTCATCATTCCAGTACTGTTCCAGCATTTTGCGGGCATTTAAATCACCCTGAAGCAGGTTTTTTGTGAGCCAGTCTATTTTTTGGGGCTTGTTGAGTTTTGAAAAACCGGTAACGGTGGTGGACATACAGTTTACTTTAAAGGGTAAAGATACAAAGTCAGACCTTGAAGATGTGCTTGCATTTCTAGCTGAAAGCAGCGGTATATTGGCTTTTTTTTAGTAAAATTGGCATCCTACGTTATAAAATCATTAAATGAATAAAAAGAGCGTCATTTTTTTGTGTTTTCTGCTGGTTCAAGCTTTGCTGATCGCACAAAAGAATATTACGGTAGAGGATATTTATACTGGTGAGTTCCGCACGCAGGGATTGCAATCGCTACGATCCATGAACAATGGAAAAGAATACCTCGTTTTAAACTACAACGCAGACCGTACCCAATCCATTGATAAATACAGTTACCTGACCGGTGAGAAAACGGGTACGCTGGTAAGCAGTTCTGAGCTGGAATTGCCCATAAGAAACTACAGCCTGAGTGATGATGAGCAACAAATCATGATCGTATCGCAACGTCAGCCCATTTTTAGGCGCAGTGCTAATTCCATGGTTCATATTTATGACCTCAAAACTAAAAAGCTCACTCAACTAAGTGATAATCTGGTGCGCAGCGCAGCATTCTCACCAGACGGTAAAAGGGTTGCTTATGTTTACGAGAACAATCTCTATTACAAAGACTTGCAGAGCGGGAACACTGTTCAGGCAACAAACGATGGGGAGATCAATAAATTGATCAACGGTGTGAGCGACTGGGTTTATGAAGAGGAATTTGCCATCGTGCGCGCCTATCAATGGAGTCCAGACAGCAAACAGATTGCTTTTCTTTCTTTTGACGAGAGTGAGGTTCCAGAATTTTCCATGGATGTTTACGGCAGTGATCTTTATCAGTATCCCTACGTGTTCAAATATCCTAAGGCTGGAGAGAAGAATGCCGTGGTCGGGTTGCATGTTTATGATTTGCTTTCGCGAAAGCGTAAAGAAATAAACCTCAATCGCAACGAAGAGTTTTACGTAGCGAGAATCAACTACAATCCTGATGGCCGCCTAGCTGCGCAGGTTTTGAATCGTCACCAAAATGTACTGGACTTCTATTATGTAGATCAGGATGGTAATGCAGAAATTGCCTTTACCGAAGAAGACGCCGCTTATGTAGATGTAACCGATGACCTTACTTTTTTAGAAGATGGAAGCTTCTTGTGGACGAGTGAAAAGGATAATTACCGCCACATATATCTTTACGATAAAGACGGAAAGGAAAAGCGTCAGATCACAAGCGGCGATTGGGATGTAACCAGCTATTATGGCTATGATCCAAAATCAAAGCGCATTTACTTTCAAAGCACGGAAGATGGCAGTATCAATCGTGGGATCTATTCTATTTCTTTAAAAGGAAAGAAAAAGCGCAAACTGAATAATGAGATAGGGAGCAACTCAGCTTCTTTCAGTAATGACTTCTCTTATTATATCAACACCTACAGCAGCGCTACCACGCCACCAGTTTACACGTTAAATGATGCTAAGGACGGCAAAAGACTGCGTGAGATTCAAAATAATAATGCGCTATTGAGCAAAATGGAATCGTACAAGCTTTCAGAAAAAGAGTTCAGTACGATCGCAGTTAATGGAAATGACCTCAATATGTGGATGATGAAGCCTCTCGATTTTGACGCTTCAAAAGAATATCCGGTGCTCATGTTTCAATACAGTGGTCCTGGTTCACAGCAAGTGAGTAACAGCTGGTACGGTGCAAATGATTACTGGCACAGTATGCTTGCTAATGACGGCTACATTGTCGTATGTGTAGACGGTCGTGGTACGGGCTATAAAGGAGCCGATTTCAAAAAGGTCACTCAGAAAGAGCTGGGTAAATATGAAGTAGAAGACCAGATTGCCGCGGCGCAAAAGTTAGGTGCAATGGATTATATAGATGCTGATCGCATAGGAATATGGGGGTGGAGTTACGGTGGTTTTATGAGTTCTAACTGTATTTTGAAAGGTGCAGATACCTTCTCTACAGCTATCGCGGTTGCACCAGTGACTAACTGGAGGTATTACGATACGATCTATACTGAGCGCTATATGACCACTCCACAAGAGAACGCGAGTGGTTATGACGAGAACAGTCCCATTAACCACGTTGAGAAACTAAAAGGGAAATACCTATTGATCCACGGTAGTGCAGACGATAACGTTCACGTGCAAAACACCATGCAAATGATCGAGGCACTGGTACAAGCCAATAAGCAATTTGACTGGGCAATCTATCCAGACAAAAACCACGGTATTTACGGTGGTAATACCCGCATTCATCTTTTTAATAAGATGACTGACTTCATCAAAGAAAATCTATAAATTAAATATATGGACGATACTCAATTTACAAATGACGTGGTCGATAATGAGAAGGAATTAGACGCCTTGATTGGACCTCAGGCTTTTGGTCACCCAAAAGGACTCTTTTATCTGTTCTTTGCGGAATTGTGGGAAAGATTTTCATTCTATGGAATGAGAGCTTTACTGGTACTCTACATGACCAAGGAACTATTATTTGATGATACCATGAGTTATGGTATTTATGCAGCCTATGGTTCATTAGTTTATGCTACACCCTTGATAGGAGGTTATATAGCAGATAAATTAATAGGGTATAGAAAATCCATCATGCTAGGTGGTATTCTCATGGCATTAGGTCACTTTGTTCTTTCGATCGAGCATCCAGTTTTCTTTTACGGGTCACTTGCATTATTAATTGTTGGGAATGGACTTTTTAAGCCTAATATTTCCTCGATGGTAGGTGGGCTTTATAAGGAGGGCGATAATAGGCGTGATGCAGGTTTTACTATCTTCTACATGGGAATAAATCTAGGAGCTTTCATAGCGCCTTTGATATGTGGATATCTAGGTGAGGAGTTTGGTTGGCATTATGGTTTCGGTTTAGCTGGTATAGGTATGCTCGTTGGTTTAATATTTTTTTATAGAGGAACAAAGGATAATGTTTTTGGTGATATAGGACTGCCTCCTAGTCAAGAGTTGTATGAAAAGAAAACACTTGGACTAAACATGGGAAACATGATTACGGTTCTATCTTTTATAGCTGTGCCAATTTTTGCCATTATAGTATGGCAGTATGAGTACGAATCATATTTGGTTTACCTATTGTCAGCTGTAATTCTCGGAGTGGTAATTTATATCATGACCACCGTAAGTGCTGTTGAACGTGGACGTTTAATTGTAATCGTCTATTTCACAATTCTTGCCTCACTTTTTTGGGCTATTTTTGAACAGGCAGGAAGTTCACTTACAACTTTTGCAGATAGGAATGTTGAACTTTCGCTGTTGAGTGCTTCACAAACAAATAGTATTAACCCTGGATTTATAATATTACTTGCTATTCCTTTTTCTTGGATGTGGACCAAATTAAGTGCTGCAAGAAAAAATCCTAGCTCACCTGTTAAATTTGGTATAGGTCTGGCGCTGCTAGGCCTTGGGTTTTTGATTTTTGCCCTATCAGCTCAGAGCGCTGATTCTAACGCTCTTACTCCCATGAGTTATTTAGTTATAGGTTATGGTGTTTTGACTATAGGTGAACTGTTCTTATCCCCAATAGGGTTGTCTAAGGTATCCGAACTTTCGCCGGCTAAATTTGTTTCATTTCTTCTAGGTGTTTGGTTCCTTAGTAGTTTTTATGGGCACTTCTTTGCTGGAGGAATTGCTAAATTGACAAGCTCTGAAAAAGGCAGTGAAAACATTTTTGCTAGTGGATTTTTTGGTGATATTGTGGAATCCGTAACTGGAATGACTCAATCTGGTGCTGAAGCTGCTGGGGATTCATTTTCTCAACTCTACAGCTATGTAAGTGTTTATGCAAGTTTTGGTGTTATAACTATTGCTGTAGGTTTATTTGCAATTCTCATATCACCTATTATGAAAAAACTCATGCACGGAATCCGCTAATTCTAGGTTAGGATTTTTACTAAAACGCACCACTTCGGTGCGTTTTTTGTTTCTAGGATAGCCATTACTTTTGCATTATGAAAAAGATCTTGATTGTTTTTCTTTTGTTTTCGGGTGTGTGCTTTGGTCAGGTGCAGTGGATGTCCATGAACGATGCGCTGGAGGCTCAGAAACAGGAACCACGCAAAATTCTTTTAAAGGCTTACACAGACTGGTGTTCTGTATGTAAGTGGATGGAGAAGCACGCTTTCGCGAAAGCGGAAATAGCACAGTTCATTAATGAAAATTACTATCCCGTCGCCTTCAATGCAGAAGGTGATGAACAAATTATCTACAAGGGAAAGGCCTACGGGAATCCCAACAAAAAACGTAACTACCGCTCACAAAACGAGTTTGCCGAGTTGCTTAATATTATAGAATATCCCACTCTGGTATTCTTTGATGAAAAGGGTGAGATGATCAATCCCGTTCCCGGTAAAATGGACTCCCGCAAGCTGGAGATCTATATTACCATGTTGCTTGATGACACCTACAAGTCCATCAATACGGGTAAAAAATGGCGTGATTATCAGCGCGATTTTGAGTACCAGCTACAGGGATAAAAGCCGTTTCAGAAAAGCTGATGAGCTGCTTTCCAAAACGGCATTTCATAAGATAAGCTACCTAAATTTTGAAAGACAGCACTGGCAAGTTTGAGTGCTGTGCGATACTTTCAGCAATACTACCATTGAAGAAATAATCTGCACCTTTGCGAGCGTGCGTGCTTACTGCGACTAGATCTATGTCGTGCTGATCAGCATAAGACAGTACGCCCGCCTCGATGGAATAATCGTTCACGCTTTTCACTTGCTCTGGACCACCAGCATGAGCAAACTCTTCTACGCGTTCGTTAAAGTCGGTATCGCTTAGAAAGGAGCTGTCTGGCCTATTAACATATACCGTCTCGTGATCGCAGTCCAGCATGTCAAATAGGGTCTTTGCCTTTTTATAGGCTGGAATACTCTCCAAGCTGAGATCTGTTGCTATGACCGCTTTCGCGAAAGCGAAATCCTGACCTTCTTTAACGACCAGAACGGGCGTCTCGCTGTTTCTAACCATGCGGGCCGTATTTGATCCCGTTCCAAAAAATCCAGTTTCTCTAGATTTACCTCGCGAGCCCATGATGATGAGATCTGCGTGTATGTCCTTAGCAATGCTATCCACCTCAGCATAGACTTTGTGGTGTTTTACTACTGCCTCAACTTCAACTCCTTTCAAGTAGTCTTTGTCCAGAAAAGGTCCAAATTGCTTCTGAGCGAGCTGCAGCAAGAATAACATCTCGTTATCACGTCCAGAGGAACTGGAGGACGAGATGATGCTATCAGACAGTTCCAGCATGTGCAATACGTGAAGTTTTGCGCCAAATTTTTGAGCCAGCACAGCACCAGCTTTTAAGGCGTTTTCAGAGAACGCTGAGAAGTCTACGGGAATGATAATATGTTTCATGATGATTGAATTTTCTACTGTAAAAGTAGAGAAACGGTATCACCACGCAGCTGACAAAAGTCAGGTTTTAAGTTTTTAATTGAGAATAAGCGGATAGTCGATGTCCAGAATGCTAAGAAACTTAGTTTCAGCGTAATTTGTTGTAACCAGTTGTTTCAACGCGGCAAATTCCCTGCGGTCAAAAACCAGGACAAGATTTTGCTGACTGGTATGTATGGGGATGGGGCGTTTTTTGTTTTCGGCAGTGTCGCTATCGAGCCAGTAATCCTCACATACATCATTGAGGTAGTTAGCAAATTTTTTGAGTTTAGAACGATCAAATTTGAACTCGAAGTTGGAAAAAGTCAGCGTGAAACATTTACAATCCCTACAAAACTTAAGGCTGCCGAAAGAATTTTGAGCGTGAGTTTCAACATTGCTGTACTGCATAGTTCAATTATTTACTCTTATTATCTGATCTCGTTCTAAATAGACAGTGCAAAAATAACTAATTTTATTCAGTCTAAATAACGATATGTAAAACTTTTGTTTGGATTGGTTATAGATAGTTTTCTTGATATCAGTTTATCAGGCTCTTAAAAGCTTGTTTTTATTTATTCTATTTATAAAGAGTTGGTTTTCAATTATTTATAACAATTCCATCACCTATGTTTATTATCTTAGAGTAAAATTCAGAAATTATGGCTATCAGATTAGGAAATAACTGCGAGAACTGCTCTAACTTACAATCAGGAAATAAATGTGCTGTTCACGATGTAATCGTGGGCAATCAGTATACGTGTAACAGCTTCAATATGCGAGCTGGTCTAGACAATGATCACGATTGTACAAGTTGCGCGAGATTTAAAAGTGAATCATGCCCACACCCTCAAAAAGCTGCAGAAGGCATGCTTTGTGAAGCCTGGGCTCCAGCAAAAGTTAATGCATAGAAGATTTATTTGATTTTAATATCTTAAACCACGACGCGAGTCGTGGTTTTTTGTTTGAAACGATAACATTTATTCCAAAGTAGGTTAATAATTACTAACCACTAATATCAC
This sequence comes from Nonlabens spongiae, assembly GCF_002117125.1. Taxonomy (NCBI): domain Bacteria; kingdom Pseudomonadati; phylum Bacteroidota; class Flavobacteriia; order Flavobacteriales; family Flavobacteriaceae; genus Nonlabens; species Nonlabens spongiae. The sequence continues at coordinate 2,009,900 of NZ_CP019344.1, read as the reverse complement.
CTATCAATATTACAAAATCGACCGAGAATGCCAAGAAGAAGGCTTTGCATGTTAATACTGATGTGCTTTTAGGAAGATGACATGCCAACTATCCGTGTTAGCATGTCAAGGTACAAAATTCATATCGATTAGCTACTCTTCAAACCCCTCAACCGCAACTGCAAACTTCTCACACCTTGCCACTCGTTCAGGTCTAGTGAGTAGGCGATATCAAACCGCTTACCGTCGGTGATCAGGTCGCAATCCTTTCCTAAATTAAAGCCTATCGCATCAAAGGCAGTGCTAGAACTCTTATTCTTTGCCACCCTGATTTTTAAGTGGTCTTCACTTTCCCCTACACACTTTCCAAAACCGGTGTCCACCACCTTTTCCGTCATAAATACGGGTCGCATATTACCCGGGCCAAAAGGTGCCATTTGTTCTAGAATTCGGTAGAACTTAGGTGTAATGGCTTCCAGTGGGAGTCGCGCGTCAATCTTAATTTCTGGAATAGTATGCTGGTTTTGAATAGTGGCACAAACCACTTCTTCAAAGCGTTGCTTGAACAGTTTGTAATTGCTTTCTTCCAAAGTCAATCCAGCTGCATATTTATGGCCCCCAAATTGCTCGATAAATTCCGAGCACTGCTCCAAGGCATTATACACATCAAACCCTGAAACACTGCGCGCACTGGCAGCAAGTTTGTTCCCACTTTTAGTAAAAACCAGCGTAGGTCGATAATAAGTTTCTGTAAGCCTTGAAGCGACGATTCCTATCACGCCTTTATGCCAATTCTCATCATACACCACGGTCGTAGAGCGCTCTTCCTCTCTGTTTTCGGTAATTTGATCGAGCGCCTCTAAGGTAATGCTACGATCCGTATCTCGACGGTCCTGATTATAGGCCTCAATTTCTGCTGCAAATGTGCGAGCTTGTTCAATATCGGTAGAGGTTAGAAGATTCACCGCGTGCAAACCATGTTTCATACGGCCAGCCGCATTGATGCGTGGGGCGATGATGAAAACCACATCGGTAATGGTGAGTTTACCCTTGTTTTTGAGTTGGTCGATAATCGCTTTGAATCCTGCACGAGTCTCATCGTTGATGACCTGCAAACCATGAAAAGCTAAAATTCTGTTTTCGCCTGTGATCGGTACGATGTCAGCACCTACAGCGGTAGCCACAAGATCCAGATAAGGCAACAACATTTCAAATTCCCAGTCGTTTTCCTGTACGATGGCTTGACATAACTTAAAACCAACACCACAGCCGCAGAGTTCTTTATAGGGGTAATTACAGTCGTTTCTTTTTGGATCCAATACGGCAACCGCATCTGGAATTTCTTTCCCAGGACGGTGGTGATCGCAGATAATAAAGTCGATGCCTTTATCTTTCGCGTAAGCGATCTTATCAATAGCCTTGATCCCACAATCCAGCGCGATGATCAGAGTCATCTCGTTGTCATGCGCAAAGTCGATGCCCTGATAGCTCACGCCATAACCCTCTGCATACCGGTCTGGAATATAGCTGGAAACATTGGGGTAAAAACTTTGTAAAAAAGTGGTCATGAGCGCCACGCTGGTGGTGCCATCTACATCGTAATCGCCATAAACCAGTATGTTCTCGTTGTTGCCCACGGCAGTGAGAATGCGTTTCACCGCAGCAGCCATGTCCTTCATCAAGAAAGGGTCGTGGAGCTCGTTAAGGGAAGGTCTGAAAAAGGATCTCGCTTTCGCGAAAGCGTCCACACCACGTTGCACCAGCAAACCAGCCAGATTCTCGTCTATACCGAGTTCTGAGGCTAATTTTTGAGTCTTTTCGGGATCAGGTGGTGGTTGTAGAGTCCAGCGCATAGCATTGCAATTTACAACAGAATTTATGCAGGTTTGAAACCAAGACTCGCCGGTTGTTCACCTTTCATGGGTTTCATGAGAATGCGGGTATGCGGTAGGCTGTCTGGGTAGTTTTCTTGAATGAAAGTAATCATTTTTTCTCTGATGAAAACCCGCAAATCCCAAGCAGTAGGGGAGTTGCGTGCACTTACTAAAATACGTACCTCGACCGTAGATTCATTAGAGTCGGTAACCTGAAGGACGTTTGTCTGCCCGTCCCAAAGATCTGCGGTTCCCAGTAGTCGAGTAAGTTCTTTGCGTAAAGCATCAAACGGAATCGTATAATCTGTGTATAGAAAAACCGTTCCTACAATATCGGCACTGGTCTTAGTCCAGTTCTGAAAAGGCTTTTCCAAAAAATAGGAGGAAGGCAGTACCAGGCGTCGCTTATCCCAGATGCGCACCACCACATAGGTAAGGTTGATTTCTTCGATCCAGCCCCATTCACCTTCTACCACCACCGCATCATCAATACGGAAAGGTTGGGTAATCGCGATTTGCACGCCTGCCAGCAATGCACCCACGACTTTTTGTGCAGAAAGACCGAGAATGATTCCAGCTACACCAGCTGAGGCAAACATCCCCACACCAATCTCGCGTATGCTATCAAACGAGATCAAAATAAGCCCGACAGCCACTAAAATGATGATAAAAAATATGATCTTCTCAAAAACATTTACCTGAGTGTACACTTTGCGCGCATGCAGGTTGTCCTCTTGATTGATGTCAAACCGCTTTAAAATGTAGGTTTTGAAAATGCGCATGCCTACGATTAGTAAGTATGCAAAAACTACGATGATGATGTTGCGCTGTTGAGATCTAAGAATAGGGAAGTCATAGTCTACTTGATCGCTTAAATAGTCCAGAATAGGTATCAGAAATGTCGCTATTAGCAACAAGATAGCGCCTATGAATAATTTTAGAAATCGACTCATGATGCGAACTTTTTGCAGAGGTAAGCTGTAAAACTAATCACTTTATTTAGAAAGTGATGTAATCAGGTCTCGGTCAATTGCAAAACACTCGGTTCAAAGCTATGGAAATGTGCGATGCTTCTTGTAGATTTGGTTCAAGAAACGGCCTCGTAGTTCAACGGATAGAATAAGAGTTTCCTAAACTTTAGATCAAGGTTCGATTCCTTGCGAGGCTACTACTATCAACAAAGTCCTTGTTCTCAAAAAGTTTTGTGTAATTCCACACGTACAAGCTCACCATTATCGCGATACTCGATAATAAAAATTTCATCCTTAATGATTCCTACACCATTAAATTGTTTGGTTTCAATCAGATAAAATCCAGTACTGGACTTTTGCCCAGATCCTATGAGTTTGTCATTGTTGTATACTTCTACTTCTTCTGCTTCTTTTAAAACAATCCCATAGCCTTGATTGGTCTTTTGAGCATAATCAAACTTTAAAGCCGGTCGATCTGCAGTAGCGGGTTCATCGGGAAACTTTGTTTGCTGATCGTCTTCGATAGGTTGGGTTTCGGCAGAGTCAGGAATTTTAGCTTCTATAACTTCGGTAGTTGAAGCCTTTGCTTGAATTGCCTCTGGCATGGAACGTATGGTTTCACGCATGGCGGTGAAATAAGCTTTTTGATTGTCCTTTTCCCTACCGGTTCCTTTGATTGTGGAGTAAACTATTTCTCCATCACAATTTTTGAAATTCAAAATGAAACTTCTGCTTAAAATGCCGGACTCTTCAATATCCATGACGAGCGTATTACAGGCTCCTATATTCTTGTCCTGCGGTTGAACGCTAGTTGATTTAAACGCCTCATAACCTTTTTTCTTCAGCTCAAAAACGGCTAAATCATTCAATCGATACTCATTAGGCTCGTGCTGGAATTCATACTGGTTGGGAACTTCAATGTATTTATAGTCACTCAATTCTTGAGCCGATGATAAATAACAAAAGCAAATGTATATGAGGATGATGTGAACTTTCATAAGGCAGCTTATTGTTTGTAAAAATAGATTTTTTAAAGATGGCACAATAGCTTCTCGATGTCAAGTCTCTATCGAGTGCAGTTTTTAAATTCTCTTGATTGAAAAGTGTTTTTAACTGTAACTTTGATTTTTTATCGCCATACAATTCATTTTTACCCATGCAAAAGAAAGAAATACTCAAGAAATACTTCGGTTACGACAGCTTCCGGCCGTTACAGGAAGAGATCATTAATGATGTTATGGAAGGTCGCGACCTCATGGTCGTGATGCCTACGGGCGGCGGTAAGTCTATGTGTTTTCAGCTGCCATCTCTGCTCTTAAATGGATTAACTCTGGTAATTTCTCCATTGATCGCTTTGATGAAGGATCAGGTAGATGCTTTGAAACAAAACGGTATTCCTGCCGGATATTTTAATAGTTCGCAAGATTCTGCAGACCAGCAAAATATACTCCAAGAACTTGAACAAGGCACGATAAAATTGCTTTACGTGGCGCCTGAGAGTATCTCTTTGTTGAATAACTACATCAACGAGGAAAATGTTTCACTCATTGCGGTTGATGAGGCGCATTGTATTTCTACTTGGGGGCATGATTTTAGACCCGCTTATACCCAGCTTTCCTACCTGAAAAGTAATTTTCCCAAAACGGGAATTATAGCGCTCACCGCCACGGCTGATCGCGCCACTCGCGCGGACATTAAAAACCAACTCAGTATTCCGCAGGCTCGGGAATATGTGGCATCCTTTGACCGGCCTAACATTAGGCTGGACGTGCGTCCCGGCAACCAGCGTATGACCCAGATCAGGAATTTTCTGAATCATTTTTCCAAGGAGTCTGGGATTGTTTATTGCTTGAGTCGTAGTACCTGTGAAAGTCTGGCAGAGAAGCTGAAAAATTACGGTTATGCTGCTGCTGCGTACCATGCTGGAATGGATCACCGCTTTCGCGAAAGCGTGCAAGAAAAATTCATCACAGACGAGATCAAGATCGTGTGTGCAACCATCGCCTTCGGTATGGGGATCGATAAATCAAACGTGCGGTTTGTGATTCATTACAACATGCCTAAAAATATCGAAGGCTATTATCAGGAAATAGGTCGTGCTGGACGAGACGGACTGGAATCGCGTGCGCTTTTATTCCACAGTTATGCTGATGTGATCCAGCTGCGCAAATTTGCTGAAAACAGTGGTAATAGTGAGGTACAGCTGGCAAAACTGGATCGCATGAAGCAATTTGCAGAAGCCCTCACTTGCCGCAGGCGCATGTTGCTGAATTATTTTAATGAGTATCTAGAAAAAGATTGTGGCAACTGCGATGTGTGCCTAAACAAACCCGACTTTTTTGATGCAACGCTCATCGCCCAGAAAGCCCTGAGTGCCGTGTATAGAATGCAAGAACAGGCATCGCTCAATCTGTTGATTGATGTCCTGAGAGGTGCCTCAAACGCCACGGTGATGGAAAGCGGATTTATGGATATCAAAACCTATGGAGCGGGTAAGGATATCTCGTGGAGCAACTGGCAGCAGTATATCATCCAGTTGATCAATCAGGGATTGCTTGAAATTGCCTTCCACGATCAGAACAAGCTCAAACTCACGCCACAATCAGAGCAAGTACTTTTCAAACAGCAAAAAGTCATGCTGGCTGTGGTACCCACGGCAAAGGATTTTAAGAATAAGAAAAGTACAACTGCACAAGCATTACCCGATCCAGTTAAACAAGAACTTTTTGAAGTGCTAAGAAAATTGCGTTCACAAATTGCAAGTGATAAAAACCTGGCTCCTTACTTGATCTTTAGCGATGCTACACTTCAAGACATGGCGAGCCGCATACCGCTTACTGATAACGAGTTTGCAGATATCAATGGAGTAGGTTCCAGCAAACACGATCAGTACGGATCTGTTTTTCTGGATGTGACTCGTAATTTTAGAGAAAAACGTTTGGGTCCATTCGCTTACCGAACTGCTAAAGTCAGCAAACCCTCTTCCAAAAAGAAAAAACGCCGTAAAAACCCGAGCGGTTTATCAGATACCGTAATGGAAACGGTGGAAAAGTTCTGGAAAGGGTCTACTGTAAAAGAGATTGCTGAAAGTCGCTCGCTTACTGAGAGTACGATTCTCTCACACCTAGGGAAAAGATACAGAAAATTTAGGGACGTCAAAGTACAATCTTTTATTGAAGAGATAGATCTTGAAAAACTGGATCAGCTCTGGAAAATCCATAAAGAGACTAATTCTATCAAGCCTATTTATGAGGCTTTTGATGGAAAAGTGGATTATGGTAGGCTAAGACTCGCTATAGATGTGTTAGAAGGGGATCATATTTTTACATCACCATGAATAATTTAGAACCTGGCTATTTCGGCATCGGTATTTTAAACGGTAAAACTCCAGAGAACCTAGGTGTTTTGTGGCGTAGTGCGCAGAATCTAGGAGCTAGTTTCATCTTTACTATTGGCAATCGATATGCAAAGCAGGCTAGCGACACACACAACGCCGTAGCGGCGCTCCCATATTTCCATTATAAAACTTTTGATGAATTCTATGCACACCTTCCCAAAGGAGCTATGCTCGTAGGCATCGAGCTGGTAGATGAGGCTGTTTTACTGGAAGATTTTGTTCACCCACGTAACTGCGTCTATCTTCTGGGCGCAGAAGATCATGGTTTAAGCAATGAAGCCATAAATCGATCACACCACCTTTTAAAATTTGAGACGCCTCGCAGTTTAAATGTTTCTGTAGCTGGCAGTATCGTAATGTACGATCGTAGCGTGAAAGGAAGTCAGCCCTATATCGCAGGTCGCCCCAAAAGTGCTTTTTAGGTTACTAAACTGTAAATAATTCAAAATAAGTGTATTGTTAGGTCTTTATATGCTGCAATTAGTCTACTTTTGGACTTTAATTTACATTTTATTACAATGAAAGAAGGTACCGTTAAATTTTTCAATGAGTCAAAAGGTTTTGGCTTTATCGTTGAAGATGGAACAAATCAAGACTGCTTCGTGCACGTAACTGGACTTATCGATGAGGTAAGAGAAGGCGACAAAGTAGAGTACGAAGAAAAAGAGGGTAAGAAAGGAATGAACGCTGTTAACGTAAGAGTTATCCAGTAATTTATTACATATATTTTTTATTCAATGAAAAACCCGATCATCGCGATCGGGTTTTTTGTACAAAAAACTCCCGCTAGATTTCTAGCGGGAGTTTTAATATTTATATGTAAACTGAATTACTTAATACCTAATTCAGCTTTAACGTCAGGAGTAAGGTCATAGCCATCTGCCATGATGATTCCAGTTCCCGTGGTTGAATCAAGAACGTAATCAAAACCTTTTGCACGAGCTACTTTGAAGATAGCATCCTTTACTTTTTGATAAAGTGGCTTTAAAAGGTCTACTCGTTTTTGAGCCATCGCTTCTTGAGACTTTTGGTAGTAGTCTTGAAGCTTTTCTTGACCTTGAAGAATTTCAGTACGTACACGCTCGTTTTCCTCATCTGTTTTATTAGGAGCCTCTCGCTGTGCATTCTGGAAACGAGTCTGGATCTCACGATCCATCTCTGCTAGCTTAGTATCGTAGTTTTTTGCCAGTTTCTTCAACTGCTTCTCAGCAGCTATGGCATCTGGAAGTGCCTCCACAAGCTCTTGAGAAGCTACGTGACATACTTTTGAAGGTGTTGCCTGAGCGTTAACAGCAGTTGATCCTGCAAATACTAAAGCTATAGCGGCAATTAAATTTCTTACTTGTTTCATTTTCTTTTTTTGTTAATCCTAGTCTATATTAAAATGGTTGCAAAGATAAGGGCTGTATACTTACTTCACTGATTCATTATTGATTGTTCTCTCGTTCTTCTTCTTTCTTTTGCCGCGCAGCTTCACGAGCAGCTTTGATACTGTCCCGGCGACGCTGTATTTCTTTTTTTCTAGCTTCATATGAAGCCCTTTTTGCAGCTTGAAGTGAATCGCGTCTTCTTAACTTTTCTTCACGGGCATTGAGCACTTTTTGTTGTTGTTCCTCCTTTGCCTTTTCTTTCTCCTCACGTGCTTCAGCTTCTTCAACATTTAAATACGGCTCATCAAGCTCTTTCTTAGCGTCTTCTCTAGCCTGTCTGGCCTCTGGTCCACTTTTTCCTGCGCGTTCCAGATTTTTGATAACAAGGTCGCTTATGTCGTGACGCTCAGCGGCAAACAACAAGTTAGCCTCTTCAGCATTCATCACATAGTCATATTTTCTTGCCTCGCTAATCTTTTGCACCTCATTGAATACCTGATCCTGGACCGGCTGTATGAGCTGTTGTTGTTGAAGAATGTAATCTCCTTGTGAACCAAATCTTTTTTGCTGGTAAGCAGCGAGCTCCTCTTTCTTGAGCTGGATATCCTCTTCTTTTTCCTCGATCAACTCTTTGGTAAGCAATACCCGCTCGTTTTTGAGCTGATCTTCCATCTTATCTATTTCTGCCTGCATAGCATCCATTTCACGCTTCCAGCCATCAGCTTTTCGACCTAGCAGTTGGACTGCTTTTTTATATTCAGGTGATGCTTCGATGATACGGTCCATGTCTATGTAAGCGACTCTTGCTCCTCGTTGCGCTTTCGCGAAAGCGAGACCAAAAATCACCACCGCGACGGTCAAAAATTGCTTTGTTTTTATCATACGACTCAATATTTGAAATAATCGTGCCAACTTAAAACTGCTGCCCGATTATAAAGTGTACTTGCCATCCACTAGGGTCTGGTGTAGGGTTGTTAGGCGCGGAATCAAATCCGTAACCAAAATCAATTCCTAGTAAACCAAATGCCGGCATAAAAATACGTAATCCCGCTCCAGCCGACCTCTGTACATCAAAAGGATTGTACGTTCTAAAACGCTCATAAGAACCTGCTGCCTCAGCAAATGTCAGCACATAAATAGATGCCGCCTGCTCAAGGGTGATAGGATAACGTAACTCTAAGCTAAACTTGTTATACACCGTGTCACCATCTGCACTCGTGGTAAGCGAGCTGTTCTCATAACCTCGCATCCTTATGATGTCACGACCATCGAGAGAAAAGGCGCCAAGTCCATCTCCACCCACAAAGAAACGTTCAAAAGGAACCAGGCCTCTGTCACTGTTGTAGGCGCCTAAGAACCCAAATTCAGTATTAGTCTGCAGGATCAACTTATCATATAGTTGCGTGTACCACTGACCTTGGAACTTGATTTTGTAATATTCTAAGAAACGGAAACGCTCTTGATCGATTTTAGCTAGGTCAGCAAGACCGTTTGTACGATACTCGTCAGGTAGATCAGGGTTGTCCGCATTGAGACCAGCGTAATCTACACCATTCCACAAGGAGTATGGAAGGGTCATTTTTGCAGTTACTGAAAAGCGTGATCCGTAAGTGGGGAAAATAGGGTTCACACCTACGTTGTCTCTGGTGAGGCCTACAGTATACGCTATGTTATTACTGAAACCATTAGGGAAGTTAAAGAGACCCGTACGGTAGTTCTTCAAGTTGTAGTGTTGCACAGATAGCGCTTGCGAAAACTGGAAATAATTATCCGGCCATTCCAGTCTTTTTGCTAGACCTATCGTACCACCGGTGATTAAAAAACGCTGGTCACGGTCTACTTCTCTAAAGTTTTGAGGGTTCACTCTGTACTGCTCACTATGAGAAAGCGAGACATTAAAAGAAACTGGTTTTTTACCACCCAGCCACGGCTCGGTAAAGTTTAAAGAGTAGGTTCTAAATATAGTACTCGCCTGAGCCCTTATTGCGAGAGTTTGACCATCTCCCATAGGAACTGGTTTGTAAGCTTTACCATTGAATAGATTGCGTATCGAGAAGTTGTTGAATCTAAGTCCTAGAGTCCCAACAAATCCACCACCACCGTAACCACCTTGAAGCTCAATCTGGCTTGCACCAGCTTCTTCCAGCTCGTACTCGACGTCTACTGTACCTTCTTGCTGGTTTACATTCTTAAGCTGTGGGTTGATTTTCTCAGCATTGAAAAGCCCTAGTGCTCCAAGTTCACGTATAGAGTTGATAATTTTTTGACGACTGTATTTTTCACCTGGTGTGGTTCTGATCACACGGTAGATCACATTATCGTTAGTACGCGTGTTTCCAGTAACGGAGATGTTATTGAAATAAGCCTCTTTTCCTTCTACGATGCGTATCTCAAAGTCGATGGTGTCGTTTTCAACTTTAGTTTCTACGGCGTTGACTGAAGAGAATAAGTACCCTGTGTTTTGGTATAGATTTGAGATATCATCTGAATCTGGGTCAGCAGGGTTGCTTATACGCTCATCAAAGGCTACCCCATTGTACACATCACCTTTTTCAATACCTAGTTTTCTTTGTAGAAACTCATCTGAATAAACGTTGTTACCTACAAATTTGATATCACCAAAGTAATATTTTCTACCTTCTTCAACTTGAATCTTGATGCCCACACGATCATCACTTTCTTTGATCAACGTATCTGAAATTACCCGAGCATCCCTAAAACCTTTTTCCTTATATCTATTTACGACAGATTCTAGATCTTCTTGAAAATCTTCTTCTACATATTTAGATCTCTTGAATATTCTTAAGATGTTACGCTTCTTAGTATTTTTCATCGCCTTGCGTAACTTCTTATCTGGAATAAGTTCATTGCCTTCAAAATCTATGTAGGAAATTTTAGGCTTCTTGCCGCGGTCAACATCGATTTTCATGTCTACTTCATTTTCTGAGGCAGAGTCTTGCACTTCCCTGATACGTACCAGAGCATCGGCATTTAGGAAACCTTTTTTACGGTATTTGTTTTCAATAAAAGTACGTGTGTTAGTAATCAAGTTTTCAGTGGCTTTAGTCCCTTTTTGAAGCTTAAGTTCTTCTCTCAGGTCCTTAGCTTTTCCTTTGCGTAGTCCTGTGATTTCCACATTCCGTACATTAGGGACTTCTACGATATAAATCTCGAGGTTGATGGTGTCTATAAATTCATCAGTAGGATCACCTTCTATGCTGGTTGCATAAATGCGTATATCGCTGAATAGCTTGAGATCCCACATTTTCTTAACGACCTTGCTCAGCTTTTCTCCAGGTACGTAGATTTCCATACCGGGTCTCAATCCTGTAAAGGCTCTTACCGTATTCTCATTATAGGATTGACTACCTGTGACTTTTACTTCACCTATGCGGTATTGAACAGACTCTTCACCGATAGGTGCATCTGTTACTATTTGAGCACTGGTAAAGAACCCAGTAAGCAGAATGATCGTAGCAATGAAGCTCTTGGTTAGCTGATTTGTCATTCCTTTATAATTGTTCACTTGTTTTTCCAAACCTTCTTTCTCGGTCTTGATAGTTACAAAATGCCTCAATGAGGTGTTCTTTTCTAAAATCGGGCCACAGGACCTCTGTAAAATAAAGTTCTGCATAGGCTATTTGCCACAGTAAAAAATTGCTGATGCGTTTCTCACCGCTGGTACGTATGAGTAGATCTACATCAGGCATAAAATTAGTGTACAGGTTTTTGTTGATCACTTCTGCATCAATTTGATCGAGCTCTAGCGAGCCCTCCTTAACCTGACCTGCAATATTCTTAATCACACTTATCAACTCCTCACGTGAACCATAACTAAGTGCCAGGGTTAAATTCATGTGATTATTGTCTTTAGTTGCTTCTATGACTTCCTTCAGCTCTTTTTGTGCTACGGAGGGAAGTAAGTCAAGTGCACCCACGGCCCTAAGTGAGATGTTGTTTTTTTGAAGTGTAGGTAATTCTTTCTTGAGACTGCTTACTAAGAGCTTCATCAAAGTATCTACTTCAAGCTTGGGACGTTTCCAGTTCTCGGTAGAAAACGCATATAGTGTAAGATGTTTTACACCATGTTCTGCACAGGTGGTCACGGTTTGTCTTACTGCTTTGGCACCTTTTTCATGACCACGCACACGCATAAGCCCTTGCTTCTTTGCCCAGCGACCGTTACCATCCATGATGACAGCTACGTGCTCCGGTATGCGTTTTTTGTCAAGTAGTTGTTCTGCCATGTCTAAAAATTACAATAACACGGTTTACGACCGAAGGTGTAACTTACCGTTACTCCCGTAAACATGAACCAGTCATTATTGTCTAGATTTCCTATTTTCAATTGAGAGGCGCCTCCGTCTTCAGGATTACTGCCGTCCAGATTATCCGTAAATGTGTATCGAGCACCTATTTCCCCAGCCAGGGTTATGTGCGGTGCAATATTAGTCTTGAAACCTAAAGAAATAGGGATCCCAAAATTAGTATCCCAACCATCAAAGGTGAAACTTCTGCCACTGCTGTTTAAGCGCGTGTTAGAAAAATGAATCACACTCACTCCAAAATACAAATAGGGTGTGAACTGTGGCTTACCGCTGTACAGTTCATAATCCCAGAATGTATACTCTATTCCCAGTGAACCTTCAATCATCTTATTGTCTACTTGTAGTCCGCGCATTTGTCTGGAAGGGTCTGAACTGTTCCCATCATCAGCACGTAAAAACGTCCCTATGAGCGATCCCCTAAAACTATGCCTGTCGCTACGGTTCCATTTTGCCACACCTCCCAGAGTGAAACCTCTAGGATTGACAAACTGCGTACTTCCTACATCTCCTATTATGTTGGATCCTCCTGCAAAAATTCCGAGCTCGTAGGTCTGCGCTTTCGCGAAAGCGAAACAAACCATAGCCACCATCACTACTACGTATCGCATCAAATTTTTAAAACGTGCAAATATAACATATCTATCTACCTACTAAAGGTAAAAGCTGACCTTCTGTAGGTTATCAAAACAGTACAAATGGAAATTTATTGCTTAGTTGCGCTTATCTTCTCCCCAAAGTAGCTTGTGGCGCAAGGTTTTAATAAAAGACTGTTCCTCGAGTTGTACGAGGTCTATGGTGAAGTCTGCTTTCTTAAGCGTGATGATCGTCTCGTTTGGGAAAGAGTAAATACGGTTGTCCAGCGAGGTGAGAAATTCATTTTCCCTACCGCTTATTTTCAATGTGATTTCTGTGTCATCTGGTATAACCAGTGGTCTTGCATTTAGGTTATGAGGCGCAATGGGTGTAACGACAAAGCCACAAGTGTTAGGAGAAATTACTGGACCGCCACAGCTCAAACTATAACCGGTAGATCCTGTAGGCGTAGAAATAATCAAACCGTCTGCCCAGTAACTGGTAAGAAAGTCGCCATTGAGCCGTGTCTCAATTTGAATCATACTGGTGGTGTTCATTCTGCTTACGGTCACCTCATTTAGGGCAAAATTTCTGTCAAACAATTCCTCAGCATTCAAGCTTGACGACGCCGTGATGAGTGAGCGCTTGCTTAAACAGTATTTGCCTTGCAGCAAGGCTTCCATGGATTCTTTTAAATGTTCCACTTTAACTGTTGCGAGAAAACCTAGTCTACCGGTGTTGATTCCTATCACGGGAATATCTGAAGATCCCACAAAACCCACGGCACGTAGAATCGTACCATCGCCACCTATACTTATGAGACCATCATAGAATTCATCGAGCTTGCTGAAGCTCTTGATATTTTGAGCAACATTATTCTTTCTTAACATTTGATGGTACTCCATCTCGATGGTAATATCACAATCCCGATTCTCAAAGAAATCCAGAAGTGTCTTGACCACTTCCAGAGAGCCGTCTTGAATGTACTGACCGTAAATGCCCAGCTTTTTCATTAAATGTTTAGGTATTTGTCCAGATAGTCAGAACGTTCTTTTAATGTGTCGAGATAAGAGTCATCTTCGTCCAGACTCAAAACCTCATAACTATATCTTCTAAAGGTTTGAAGAATCGCAGAGAGATTTGAAGTGCTTATTTTGAGGGTTATTTCTGTAAGATGCTCTTTGTGGTCGCTTATAAAGAGTCCATAAAGTTCCGCGTCATTGGTCTCGACGATTTGAGCAATCTCGCTAAAACTGAAATCCGTTGAACCTTTAGTGACTACCACAACATTACCCGGTTCATTGAGAAATGGCGCCTCATTAAAGAATTCCATCACATCAGTGAGCTCATAATACCCTAGATACTTTTTATTCTCGTCAAGTACAGGCATGATATTGGACTGATTTTGAGCAAATGCTTTCAAAATTTCAAGCCAGTGGGTGTTTTTATCTACTTGAAATGCGGACATGGAATACTTTATTTCTTCCATGGTCTGTTTGCTATCGAAGCAATGCGCATCAGTCTCAGAGATACAGCCTATATAAAAACCTTGATCCATGATAGGTATATGTGAATAGGTCATTTGTGAGAAAATGGTTTGCGCTTTTTTGACACTGTCATTGATATCCAGCGGTTGCACATCATTTATTATGTAGTCGTGTATCTGCATACTTGCAAATTAACCAATTCTTTAGGAAAGCCCTCAGGGACTAGTTCGTATTTTTGAGTTAAAACTACACTATGGCTATACTGAGCGTGAACGTGAATAAAATCGCGACACTACGTAATGCAAGAGGAGGAAATGTACCTGATCTATTAAAAGTTTCTGCAGATATAGAACGATTTGGTGCACAGGGGATAACCATCCATCCCAGACCAGATGAGCGCCACATTAGGTATCAAGACGCCAGAGACTTGAAACGTATGGTAACTACTGAGCTGAACATTGAAGGAAACCCGATTGAATCTTTCGTAAAACTGGTGGAAGAAGTAAGACCACATCAAGTAACGCTGGTTCCAGATGCTGTGGATGCGATAACTTCAAATGCCGGTTGGGACACCGTTAAAAACAAGAATTTCCTCAAGGAAATGGTCGATCATTTTAAATCTATGGGAATACGTACCAGTATATTCGTAGATCCTGTACTTGAAATGGTAGAAGGTGCTGCAAAAACAGGTGTGGATAGGATTGAGCTGTATACAGAGGACTACGCAATCGGTTATGTCAAAGATCCCGAGGCGGCCATCAAACCCTACGTTGAAGCAGCAGAAGCGGCTCATGATTTAAGTCTTGGCATCAATGCTGGGCATGATCTTTCACTGGATAATATTGAATACTTTTCAAAACACATTCCCAACCTAAAAGAAGTGAGTATAGGTCACGCCTTGATTTCAGAAAGCTTGTATTTAGGTCTGGAAAACGTAGTTAACATGTATAAGAAAAAATTGTCCTGATGTTACATTCATTAATAATGGGGGAGGGTAGGCCCATGGTCATTTTGCATGGCTTTCTAGGAATGGCAGACAACTGGAAAACGCTGGGAAAGCAATTTTCAGAAAATGGATTTAACGTTCATATTCTGGACCAGCGCAATCACGGTCGCAGCCCGCACAGCGATCTTTTTGATTATCAAGAAATGGCGCAGGACGTTAAGAACTATTGTCAAAAACACGATCTCAGCGACATCATTTTAATAGGTCATAGTATGGGTGGTAAGATTGCCATGATTGCGGCACAGCAATTTCCAGAACTTATCGAGAAACTCATCATCGCAGACATTGCTCCTAAGACCTATCCGCCTCACCACAGCGATATCATCAAGGCGTTAGAATCCGTAGATTTTTCTAAAGTCAATAGGAGAAGCGATGCAGACGAGATGTTAGAGCCTTTTATAAATGACTTTGGTACGCGCCAGTTTTTACTCAAAAGTCTATACCGCAAAAAAGACAAATCCTATGGCTGGCGATTCAACTTACCGGTACTGGGAGCAGCTCAAAATTCAGTGGGAATTCATGAAGATTTTATAGAGCCAGTGCAGATTCCGACCCTATTTATAAGAGGTGGGAAATCTGGGTATATAACTGATTCTGATAAGCTTTTGATCGATCACGCTTTCGCGAAAGCGGAACTCGCAACCATTACTGAAGCAGGACACTGGCTACACGCAGAACAACCTGAAAAATTCTACGATTACGTAATCGATTTCGTAAAGTAGAAATGCTATGCTTGCATAATATCTAAACTTTTACTTGCATAACATTAATTTAATATTAAATTTGATTTCATAAATAAATCTAAACTTTTACGAAAACATTGACTATGAACAAATTACAGGTTTTTGTGGTACTGTGCCTGGTTTCTACCATGGCATTTGCGGGAGGATATCGCGTGAGTACCCAAAGTAACAGGCAGCTCGCGATGGGACACACCGGTGTCGCGGTTGTAAACAGTGCCGATATTCTCTTTTTTAACCCAGCTGGACTGGTACATCTAGAGAGCAGATTGAGTGTGAGTGCCGGAGGTTTTGGTGTCTTTTCTGATGTGTCATATCAGAACGAGCAGTTTGGAACTTTTGCAGAAACAGATAGCCCTGCTGGAACGCCATTTTACCTATATGCAAATTATAAAGTGACTGACGATTTTGCAGTGGGACTTGGGGTGTACACTCCTTATGGTAGTAACGTTACCTGGCCTACAGATTGGGAAGGTTCGCACCTGGTTAATGAGATCGAGCTAAGTGCAATCTTTATCCAGCCTACACTTTCTTACCAGCTTTTTGATTCTGTTAGTATAGGTGGAGGTCCTATTCTAGCGATAGGTGGTGTAGAGTTTAATAGAAATGCTTCTCGATCATTGACTGACGAGCAGGGAAATCGCTCAAATGTGGCTATTGAAGATAGTGGTGTTACCGGCTGGGGATGGACTGCAGGTCTTATGTTTACGCCTACTGAAAATTTTAAGCTAGGATTCAACTACCGCTCACTTATTGATATAGAAAGTACAGAAGGAACTGCTACGTTTACTAATTTCCCTAACAGTCCATTGACTCCAAGTAATGGTGTTCAAGGTTTTGAAGCTACCTTGCCATTACCTGCAGAGGCAACAGTAGGTGTTTCTTACAAGTGGGACAAGTTCCTCTTTGCCTTTGACTACAACCGTGCCTTCTGGAGTGAGTATGAAGCTCTAGATATCGTGTTTGAGGATGGGTCTGAGTCTATCAACCCTAGAAACTATAAAGATGCTTCTGCCTACCGTTTTGGAGTAGAGTATAATGCTACGGACAAGCTGGACATAAGAGCAGGTTATTACTTTGATGAATCTCCGGTTCAATCAGGTTACTTTGCTCCTGAAACGCCACGTAACGATTCTAATGGGTACACCTTCGGACTTTCTTACAACGTGAGTTCAAAATTCTCAATCGATGCTTCACTTTTATATTTGAGATTCAAGCAAATTAACGAGTCATATGACTTCTACTCTGATCCAGGAGTCCCAGTTAACGCACCTTTTGGTGGTACCTACAAGTCACAAGCTTTGATACCGGGTATAGGTGTAACGTATAACATGTAATAAAAGAAATGATGAAAAGATCTTATATAAAAATTTTAGGCTTACTATTTGTCGGAACGGCTCTGGTAAGCTGTGAGAACGAGTTTGATGAGTCTGTAGAGGACGGTGATTTCTATACCGCTGGAGAGGCAGATTTCTCTAATTATGTGACTGTAGGTAACTCTCTTACGGCAGGTTTTGCAGATGGAGCACTATACCTTCAAGGTCAACAAAACAGTTATCCTAATATCATTGCAGGCCAGCTTGAGCATGTAGGTGGTGGAGAATTCTTCCAGCCGTTAGTTAATGATAATCTAGGAGGTTTACTTGCTGGTGGAAATCAGATTACTGACAATCGATTTGTACTTGCCGTTGATGCTGACGGAAATCCTGGACCAGCGATACAATCTGGAACCCCTACAACGGATATTACTAATAAAGTCACCGGTCCATTGAATAACTTTGGTGTGCCAGGGGCAAAAAGTTATCATCTTGCCGCGCCAGGTTATGGATCTGTTGCTGGTGTTGCAATGGGTACTGCAAACCCATATTACGCACGTTTTTCCAGTTCAGAGACCTCAACCGTGATCCAAGACGCTGCAGCTGCTAACCCTACGTTTTTCACTTTGTGGATAGGAAACAATGATATACTTGGTTATGCGACTAGTGGAGGTACAAAAGTTGATCCTTCAACTGGTGAAGTTGTGGCTGCAGAAGATCACAATGTTACTGGAAATGTAGATCCATCAACATATGCTGGAAATGATATCACTAACAACATGGTTTTTGCTGGAGTCTACAGCCAGCTTGTAACTGCCCTTACTGCAAATGGTGCAAAAGGTGCTTTGGTAAATATTCCAGATGTGACTTCTATTCCGTTTTTTACAACGGTGCCACCACTAGCTTTGAGCCCAGCTGATCCTACTTTTGGGCCTCAAATACCTTTGTTGAACCAAGTTTATGGAGGGTTGAACCAAGTTTTTGCTGCCTTTGGTCAAGCTGATCGTAGTATTCAATTTTCTTCAACAGGTGCCAGTGGAATTGTTATCAGAGATGAGAGTCTTGCAGATCTTTCGCAAAACCCTGCGTTTGCAACTGCACTTACACCCGTAGTACAAGGAATAGGAGCGGCAGTAGGCTTACCATTGTCTCCTGCTCAAGCAGCAGGTCTTGCACAGGTTTTAGCTCCACAATTTGGTCAAATACGCCAAGCTACCGCTGATGATCTCGTAACATTGAGAGCGGCATCAGTTATAGGTACTTTAGACCAAGATCGTTTTAACCAATTGAACACTGTATTTACCCAAGGAGGAATTCCTGCTCAAACCGCAGCAACTCTAGCGGGTCAGTTTTCGGTAAATGGTGTGACCGTAGGAATGGCTAATCAATTTGTTCTTACGACAGATGAGCAAGATAATGTTGCCGATGCTCAAGCGTCTTACAATGCTACTATCTCTCAGCTAGCTGCTGCAAATGGTCTTGCACTAGTAGATGCGCGTGCTGAGCTTCAAACAGTAGCTCAAGGTGGTGTGCCTTTTAATGGAGGTTTGCTTACCAGTGAGTTTGTAACTGGTGGAGCATTTTCTCTTGATGGAGTTCACCCTACGCCACGTGGCTATGCGTATACTGCAAATGCGATAATTGAAGCGATTAATGCGCAGTATGGCTCAACTATACCTATGGTTAACATAGGTCAGTACGGCACGATCCAGACGAGTAACATAATCGACTAAGCAGGAGTTTTTGCTATAAAATTATGAATCCGCTGGAGGGAGCCTCCGGCGGATTTTTTATTTTTACCTCTATGAAATTCTTAATCAAACTCTTGATCACAGCCATCGTTGTGGTCTTACTTTCCAAAGTGCTGCCTGGTGTAGAAACCAGCGGTTATTTTACCGCAATCATGGTGGCACTCGCCATCTCGATTCTCAATTTTATCGTGAAACCTATACTCGTGCTCTTTACCTTGCCGGTTACAATTCTCACATTAGGGCTATTTTTATTAGTAATAAATGCCATCATAATTCTATTGGCTGATTGGTTTGTGTCAGGTTTTTCAGTTGATGGATTTTTTCCAGCATTGATTTTTTCTTTACTCTTGGCTATTATCAGATCTATTCTTTTCAGCACTTTGGAAAAAGAGAGGTCTTGATTCTAAAATCCTGTGAAGTTTAAGGGTTGTTCCGCTTTCGCGAAAGCGATAACACTTTCAACCAAAACAGTTCATAATAAACACTGCTTGAGGGAAGATAATACTCACACGGTTCAACTACCTATCATTACTAACTAATCCTTATTTTTACCCGTTCAAATTACCCCTGATTGATGAGACACGACTGGACAAAAGAGGAAATATTAGAAATCTACAACCGCCCACTAATGCATTTGCTTTATGATGCAGCAACGGTTCATAGAGAATACCATAATCCAAATCAGGTTCAGGTATCTACTTTACTTTCGATAAAGACAGGAGGCTGTCCAGAAGATTGTGGTTATTGTCCGCAAGCGGCTCGTTATCATACTGATGTTAAAGGTAATGACCTCATGAGTGTGCAGCAAGTAAAAGCTCAGGCATTACGTGCTAAAGCTGGCGGAAGCTCACGGGTTTGCATGGGTGCGGCCTGGAGAAATGTAAAAGATGGTCCTGAATTTGACCAAGTACTGGAGATGGTACGTACCATCAACAAGCTCGATATGGAAGTGTGCTGCACGCTAGGCATGGTGACAGAAAATCAAGCCCAGCGACTGGCTGAAGCAGGTCTTTATGCCTACAATCATAATCTAGACAGTTCAGAAGAATATTATAAGGAAGTTATTTCTACCCGAGGCTATCAAGACCGTTTAGATACTATAGATAATGTGCGCAAAACCAATGTAACCGTTTGTAGTGGCGGTATCATAGGTATGGGAGAAAGCATTGAAGACCGTGCAGGAATGCTCGTGGCACTCTCACGATTGAGCCCACAACCTGAAAGTACGCCCATCAACGCACTGGTTGCCGTAGAGGGAACACCGCTGGAAGAACAGCAACCGGTTAGTATCTGGGAGATGATTCGTATGGTAGCCACGACGCGCATTGTCATGCCACAAACCCAAGTGCGACTAAGCGCAGGGAGGACTGATATGACCCGAGAAGGTCAGGCCATGTGTTTCTTTGCAGGAGCTAACTCCATTTTTGCCGGAGATAAATTGCTAACAACTCCTAATCCTGATGTGAATGAGGACATGAAAATGTTTGAGTTATTAGGATTAGAACCTATGAAGCCATTCGTTAAAAAAGCTCAACCAGAGACGGTCGAGGCTCAATACTCTAAATATAAGGCAATGGGTGAGAAACCTAAATGGAGCCGTCCTGAACACAAAATTGAACGCAACGAGCTAGCTAAACAAGTAGCTAAGGTTTCCAAAGCCTTGTAATCATTAGAATAAGAGTGCATGCCTCTACAACTAGAGCAAATACCTAGAGTTTCATCTATTTCAAAAGAAGATTTTGTCAGACACTATCTAAAGCCGCAAAAACCTGTGGTGATAGAAAAACTGACAGAAGACTGGCCGGCTTATGATCGCTGGAACCTGGAATATATCAGGGAGAAGGCTGGTGATAAAACCGTGCCGCTTTACGATGATAGACCTGTAAAACACGACGAAGGCTTCAATCAGGCGCATGCAGAGATGAAAATGACCGATTATATCGATCTTTTGAAACGAGAGCCTACCAACTTCCGTATTTTTCTTTTCAATATTCTGAAGGAAGTTCCCAGCCTGCAGAAGGATATTAAATTTCCCAATCTTGGTATGAAGTTGATCAAGGGTATGCCCATGATGTTCTTCGGTGGCACCGATTCAAAAGTGTTCATGCACTTTGACATCGATTTCACTAACATTTTGCACTTTCATTTTCACGGTAAGAAACGCTGCATCATTTATCCGCCAGATCAGTCTAAATACCTCTACAAAGTACCGCACTCACTCATTTCACGTGAGGACATCGATTTCTCAGATCCAGATTTGGAAAAATGGCCAGCCTTGAAGCAGGCTAAAGGTTTTGTGTGTGATTTGAAACACGGCGAGATGCTCTACATGCCTGAGGGTTACTGGCATTATATGCACTACCTCACGCCAGGTTTCTCCATAAGTTTGCGATCGTATCCCAGAAAAATCAAAAACTTAGGAAAGGCGCTCTACAATATTTTGATCATGCGTCATTTTGACAATTTCATGCGTCGTAGAAAAGGCCAAGACTGGATCGACCACAAAAACGAGCAGGCGATCGTGCGTACCCATGAGAAATTAGGTATTAGGGAATAAGCTCTTTGGCCTTAGCATAAACCCGATCAGCCTCCCAGCCTCGGTAGAGCAGGTAGTCAGCAAACTTTTTACGTTTACGGTACTTATCCTTTTCTTTTTTTAGTTGGTTGTATCGCTTTCGCGAAAGCGTCTCAAAAACAGCCTCATAGTCATCTTCATCGATTTCTTTAAGTCCCAGTTTGATGGTACGCTCATTCAAGCCTTTTTGTTTGAGTTCTCTAACAATGCGGTTTTTACCCCAGTTCTTGATGCGGAATTTCCCCCTCGCAAAACTTTCTGCAAATCGGGTTTCATTTAGAAAATTGTGCTGGATCAAGTGCGGGATGATCTCGTCTATGGCTAGCTGGATCATGCCCATCTCCCGTAGTTTTTGCTCCACTTCCTGATGGCAGCGTTCCTGATAGGCGCAGTAACGTTCTAAAGCCCTTTTAGCCTCTTCTACAGTATAGGTTTTTTCACTTTTCACGATCCCATTCCCATTGTTTTCTGGTGATGCTGAATATATTGAAATTCTGCCCGCGCTCGTAAATCGTTTCAATTTCTAGCTGCATACCGTTTCGTTTTGCAACCGCTTTACTCGGCAGGTTATCATGATGAATCATGGAAACAAGCGAGCCCTCCAAATTTTTATCGTAACCGTTCTCAAATCCATAATTTTTTGCAAAATGAGCCGCCTCAGTAGCATAACCGTTACCTCGAGATTTTGGCAGAAAAGAGTAGCCGACTTCTAATCGAGATTTTCCGTCAAATGATTATACTAGCAACCCGCACATTCCCAAGAGCTCTCCAGTAGACTTGAGTTGTACCGCCATTAACCCTCCGCGGTTTTCCTCGTAGCGTGTCTTGCATTTCTCCCACCAGAAATTATTGATTTCCTCTAAGCTCTTAGATTCATCTAAGCATAAAAACTCCATATAGACCGATCTTTAAAAAACGGCAACCAGATCTTTTATCTGCTTCCGTTAAGAAACGGAATCGCAACCGATCGGTCTCTAGATTTCCTTGTGTGTATTTCAATATTATTTAGGCTCTAGACCAGAAGATTTTATTTTCTAGCCAAAAATAATGATAATGTTGATGTGTTGTTGGAATGTTGGCAACTCGGTAGAGTTGTCAATATTTCAATAACATTTTCCATAGCTCTTTTTCCATCTGCTGGGTGCTCTTCTTCCATCTCCATTCACATTCCTTGAGATGCAGGTCGAAGGTCTTCTTCACTCCATTGAACTTTGCCAGCCTCCTTTTGGTGAAGCTCCAAAAGCTTTCGATCCCATTAATGTGGACGCCGTGCCTGTTTGAGAAGCTCTTGCTCTTGTCGATGCGGTAATGCTTGTTGTAACCGATGTCCAACAAGCCATTGTAACCTCTCCAACCGTCAGTAATGACAACGCTCTCCACGCTTATCTTCTTCTGGATGACCTTCCGCAGGGTGTCCCTCTTCGCATCGGGAACAAGCTCGGTATAGACCCTTCCGTCCCTCTCAAAAACACCGAATACCGGCTGTTTCCAGGTTCCCCTACCACGCTTTTGGGGCATGTTCCTGCCCCTGAGCCTTTTCGCCCCAAAATAAGCCTCGTCCAACTCGACCTCTCCAAAGAACAATCTCTTGTCCTCCTGCTGTTTCTTGAAGATGACCTCCCTAAAGAGTCGAAAATAACGGTTGATCGTCTTTCTGTTCAGCTTGAGGATCTCGGCCGTTTTGGTGGCATCAACATCGCTGCAAAAGCACCCAATTATTTTTTTGATTTTATAATCGCTAAGTTTACTATACTTTACGGGCATTACGGAACAAATCTATACATTTGTTCTGGTCTTAAGCCTTATTTATTCAGAAATAGTGTATTTAAGATCAATCAAGACTATATCATCTATAGAACTCAGGTCAATAGTATCGATAATATCTCTCATGATTGTGCAACTCTCGCCTGGTTCCAGATTTACGCACGGGTGGTCATTACGTATCATTGAAAACGTCACGTTTTCGTCTGGAAGTGTTTGATAACTATAACCAGGGAAACCCTTAACTGCCACCGAATTTGGATTGGTAAACTTAAACTCATATCTGAGTCTCGCAGTCCCATTAGCAGGGTCTTCGGTATATTCAAAAAGAACATTCTCAACAATAACATCCTCTAATAATACCTCTTCCTGGCTATCATCGTTTGTACATGAAAGTAGGAGTAAAAAGGTAATTAGGATATAACAATAATTTTTCATTTCCCTTTCTATTAATTAATCAAACTTACCACATCCTTAGCAAAATAGCTTGCGATTAAGTCGGCGCCAGCTCTTTTGATCGCGGTAACCTGCTCCATCATAACAGCATCGTGATCCAGCCAGCCTTTTTCGGCAGCGGCCTTGAGCATGGCATACTCGCCACTCACTTGATAAACACTTATCGGGACTTCTACCTCATTTTTAAGATCACGAACGATGTCCAGATAGCACAAGCCAGGTTTTACCATCACAATATCTGCACCTTCATCGATGTCCATGAGGGTTTCTTTAATTGCTTCTGAGCGGTTTGCCGGATCCATTTGATAGGTCTTCTTATCGCCAAAACCTGGAGCACTGTCCAGCGCGTCTCTAAACGGACCGTAAAAAGCACTTGCATATTTTGCCGAGTAGCTCATGATTCCAGTATCTGTAAACCCTTCTTCTTCCAGTCCTTCTCTTATGTACAAAATTCTACCATCCATCATATCGCTGGGTGCGACCATGTCTGCTCCGGCACGAGCGTGGGAAATACTCATTTTTGCCAAAATCTCACAAGTGGCATCGTTAATAATCTTACCATCCTCCACAATTCCATCGTGCCCGTAGCTGGAGTAGGGATCCAGCGCGACATCAGTCATTACATACATCTCTGGAGCCACATCTTTTACTGTTTTAATAGCTTGTTGCATCAAACCATTATCGTTGATGGCTTCGGTGCCTTTGTTGTCTTTGAGCTTATCATCAACCTTTACAAATAGCAAAACGCTTTTTAAGCCTAGGTTCCACAATTCTTTGACTTCGTTTTTCAAGAGATCTAGACTGTAACGGTAATAATTTGGCATCGAGGGGATTTCCTCCTTCACGTTTTTGCCTTCAACGATAAAAAGCGGAACAATAAAATCATTAGGGGAAATAATGGTTTCTTGAACCAGTGAACGTATGGCATGGCCGGCACGCAGTCTTCTATTTCTTCTTAATGGGTACATATTCTAGATTGAGTTCTTTAAGTAAATTGTAAAGTTCGTTTTCAAATCCGCTTGCGCGAAAGCTAACTTCGTTAAAATCATCGTAGATCGCTATTTCAGGATCGTTTTCATCTTGCGTGCGCTGGTTGAATTGGTTTTGGATCAAGGCATTAGTCGCAATAGCTTCATCATAGGAAATTACATTGCGTTGTGTTTTTGCATTGGAGAAGAAACTCACATAGCCTTCCCTAAAACCTAGTCTGTAAGTATGATCCTCATCCATGCGGAATTCGATATTGAAATCCTTGGTTTGAAAAATGGTATTGATGTTTTCAATTGTGGGCTCTTGTTGCTTTTTACAGGAGGCCATTAGCAATATCAGTAGTCCGAAAATTAAAGTTCTATTTTTCATCCTTCAAAACTATCGTACTACTTGCCTGGGCGGTACACATCATGGTAAGATCGGTAATGTTTAAGTGAGGCGGTCTAGTGATTGCAAATAAAATCACCTCTGCTACATCCTGAGGTTGTAGCGCTTTGTAACCTTGATAAACTTTATCAGCTCGTTCTTTATCGCCTTTGAAACGCACAGCGCTGAAGTTGGTTTCCACCAGTCCCGGATTAACCGCTCCCACTTTGATTTTGTAAGGATTTAAGTCCAGTCGCATTCCTGTAGTAATAGCATCTACTGCATGTTTGGAACCGCAATAAACGTTTCCTTTGGGATAAACCTCTTTTCCAGCAGTCGAGCCTATGTTGATGATATGTCCGTCTTTCCGCCCTTTCATTTGAGGAATGATGTTCTGGCTTACATAAAGCAAGCCTTTGACATTGATGTCGATCATCGCATCCCAATCCTCATCACTTCCTTCATCAATGGAGTCTAAACCGTGAGCGTTACCAGCATTGTTAATCAATACATCGATCTTCTGAAAATCAGTAGGTAGACTTTCGATTTTTTCAGCAACAGCATTTTTATCCCGCACGTCAAATTCCAGTACATGAACATTCGTTTTTTCACTGAGTTCAGCTTTCAATTGAATGAGCTTTTCTGTATTTCTTCCGCAAAGAATCAAACGATAGTTTTGAGAAGCTAAAAGTTCAGCTGTTGCCAGACCTATACCGCTGGTCGCGCCGGTGATAAAAATTGTTTTCATGACGTAAAGATAAGAAGGCTGAGGGAGCTGGTGTTTGTTTCGCTTTCGCGAAAGCGAACATAAAATTCAAATCTAAATTTAAACTCAAACTTGTCCTGTCACTCTGAAAGCGAGGCACGAGCTTCCCGATAATTATCGGGACAGAGTCTCATAATATCTGTCTCGATGAGATTCTGAATCGTCGCTTAGCTCCATTCAGAATGACAAATAATTTGAGTTAGTTTCAACTTCAACTTCAACTTCAGTTTCTCTCCGTTAACACTCATTTTCTTTAATTAACCGTTGATTAACTTAGCGGCGCAAAAGAAAACGACATTTTGCAGGTTAAGAAAAGTGTAAACCAAACGCACCCATAATGGATCAAAACACACAAGTAGATATTGCAAGCATCAATGAAAAAGTGGCTCAGGAAAGTCAATTTGTTGATTTGCTTGTAAATGAGATGAATAAAGTAATCGTAGGGCAAAAATACATGGTGGAGCGATTGCTCATCGGTCTGCTGGGTAGGGGACATATTTTGTTAGAAGGTGTTCCAGGACTGGCAAAAACCCTCGCGATTAATACGCTTTCTAAGTCCGTTAATGGATCTTTTTCAAGAATTCAGTTTACACCAGACCTCTTACCAGCCGACGTCGTAGGAACCTTGATCTATAACGTAAAAGACGCCGATTTCTCCATCAAAAAAGGACCGATTTTTGCCAACTTTGTCCTTACCGATGAGATTAACCGTGCACCGGCAAAGGTTCAGAGTGCTTTGCTGGAGGCCATGCAGGAAAAGCAGGTGACCATCGGTGAGACCACCTTCCCGTTGCAGAAACCATTTCTTGTAATGGCGACCCAAAACCCAGTAGACCAAGAAGGAACGTACCCATTGCCTGAGGCGCAAATGGACCGTTTCATGTTGAAAACGGTGATCGATTACCCTACGCTTGCTGACGAACAGTATATCATGCGCGCCAACTTGAAGAAAGACTTCCCGGTACCCAATGCAGTAGTGTCGCCAGAGCAGATTTTGAGAGCTCAAGAAGCGGTGGAGTTGGTTTACATGGATGAGAAAATTGAAAGATATATTCTTGACATCATTTTTGCGACACGTTATCCAGAGAAGTATAAGCTGGAGGATTTGAAGCCGTTGATCAGTTTTGGAGCATCTCCTCGTGGTTCGATCAATCTTGCCAAAGCCGCTAAATGTTACGCTTTCATCAAACGTCGTGGCTACGTCGTTCCAGAAGATGTACGTGCCGTAGTGCTTGACGTATTACGTCACAGAATCGGAATTACCTATGAAGCCGAGGCGGAAAACTACACGACTGAGGATATCGTGAACAAGATTGTGAATACTATCGAGGTGCCGTAGGGGCGGATGGCATCCGCCAGTTATCAGTTAATGGTTAAAAGTTAATTGTTGCTGGTTGTAAGTTGTTAGCTGACCGTGAAGCTGTCAAGCTGAGCATGTTCCCTGAGCATTTCGGCTCCGCTCAATGACCACGGAGTCGAAGGGTGTCAAAGCTCACTTTTTAGATGTCAAATCGTCTTCGACAAGCTCAGACTGACAAAGTAAAGTTTAGGACTAACGACTTAGAATTTAAAATCAGCATTCAACCGAATAGCAAAAAACGAAAGGCGAATAACGAAAGGCGAATAACGAAAGGCGAATAACGAAAGACCTAACAACTATCAACGAAGAACTTACAACTAAAATCAAGGATCAAATAGAAACCCAAACCATCAAATCTTATAACTATTAACAATTAACCGTTAACTAACCACCCGCGAGCAAAGCGAGCACCACATGGATACAAAAGAACTACTTAAAAAAGTCCGGAAGATCGAGATCAAAACCCGTCGGTTGAGCGATGCGGTTTTTGGTGGCGAGTACCATAGTGCTTTCAAAGGTCGTGGAATGACTTTTAGCGAGGTCCGTCAGTATCAGTATGGAGACGATGTACGTAATATTGACTGGAACGTGACCGCTCGAGCTGGGGAGCCGCACATCAAGATTTTTGAAGAAGAACGTGAGCTGACCTTAATGCTAGTTGCCGATGTGAGTGCTTCTACATTGTTTGGAACACAAGAGCAACTAAAGAAAGAAATTATCACCGAGATGTGCGCCACGCTTGCTTTTAGCGCATTACAGAACAATGATAAGGTTGGGTTACTACTTTTCTCCGATCAAGTAGAGCTTTTTGTACCTCCCAAAAAAGGAAGGTTTCATATCCTGAGAATTATTAGAGAATTACTGGAATACAAGCCGTCGCATAAGACCACCAATATTGTTCAAGCGTTGGAATATCTAGGCGGTGTGCTCAAGAAAAAAGCCATCGTTTTTGTGATGTCTGATTTCATGAATACAGATTATCAGAAGGCGTTGCAAATCGTCGGACGCAAACATGATGTAACGGGAGTGCGCATTTATGACCACCGCGAGACCGAGATGCCCAATCTGGGACTGGTTTCTTTTACAGATCAAGAGACCGGAAAAACGCAACTCATCAACACCAGTAGCCGCAGTTTGCGCAGAAATTATGCTGCGTTCCATAAAGAATGTGCAGCTTATTTCAAAAACGCTTTCACCCGCTCAGATGCAGGTGCCATTGATCTGGAAACTAGAGAGAATTACACAAAAAAACTTTTGGGATACTTCAAGGCACGATGAGAAAACGACTGACCTACATATTTCTGTTTTTAATCGTATTGGCAAACCCCTCAATTGCGAAGTCGTTGAGTACCTCGACTACGCTCGGCAACCACGGAGTCGAAATGTGGTCGTTGAGCGGAGCCGAAACGCCCTCATTTCAAATACAAGTTCCAGACAGCCTACAGGTGCCTACTACGGTAGATCGCGATCTGATCAAGATAGGCGAGGAGATAAAACTGGGCATCACCGTTGAAGCAACTTTACAGGATTTGGTAGTTTTCCCAGAGCAACAAACCATGGGAGCCATGGAGGTGATCAATAGTTACCCTGTGGACAGCACACGTGTTGCTGACAAGATCAAGCTTTTCAAACAGTACGGTATCACACAATTTGACAGCGGTGATTACTGGGTGCCACAACTCAAGATTCTCAAAAATAGCGCCCAACTTTATAGCGATTCCGTTTTAGTAAGCGTGCGCGAGGTGGTGGTAGACACCACTAAACAAAAACTTTTCCCAATCAAGGATTCCATGGAACTGGAGACTAACGTGCCGCCAGATTACAGCTGGATGTGGTGGTTGTTGCTCCTGATTCCAGTAGGGTTTGTGGTGTTTGCGCTTTCGCGAAAGCGAGAAAAAAAGACCTACGAAGAAACTTTACAGCCGTACGAATGGACTAAGTACCGCCTTCAAAAACTTGATGAGAAAGGGCTGTTGGAAAACCGCCAATGGAAGGAATACTACACAGAACTCACCTACATTTTGCGCCGATACATTGATTCCAAAGTGTACGGTCATACTCTGGAAAGTACGACGGATCAGCTGTTGCGTGAGTTGAAAATTGCCATGTCTGAAAAAGGCATGAGTATCACTCAAAATACAGAGCGTGCGCTGGAAGAAATTTTGCGCAAGGCAGATTTGATCAAATTTGCAGGAGCGGGAGGTGATGCGATCAGCGCCAAGGAAGATCGCAACCGCACTAACGATATTATCTACAACATTCACCAAGTACTACCGCCACCTACTGAAGAGGAATTGATGCAGGATGCGCGCTACCGCCGCCAGCAAGAATTGAAGCGTCGGGCTAAAAAAGTTGCCATAGGAATTGCGGCTGGAGTCGTATTGCTTTGTGCAGCGGCTGGAAGCTGGATTTATGTAGACGGCTGGGATGAGGTGAAAGATCAGGTTTTTGGAAATGAATTGCGCGACCTTTATGAACAAGACTGGATCACGACAACTTATGGAGTTCCTGCAATTCAGTTGACCACGCCTGATGTGCTAGTGCGCAATGACAGCATCAGCTTACCCGATGAGATCAAAAATGCGGTGGCGTTATTCAACAACTTTGAATACGGCGAGTGGGAGGATCCTTTGATGGTTCAGGTAGCTACGATGAACTTCCAGCAGCAATTGCCAGAAGATCTCAAAGCCGATGCATTTATGGAGCCGCTCATCGTAAACATGGAATCAGAAGGGGCGTCTAATATCGTGATGCTGGATAATGAAATTGAGATCAATGGTAACAAAGGTATTGAGCTGGCTGGAACCCTAGATCACGGTGGTGATGAGTATCAATATGTCATCTTACTTTTTGCTAAAGCAGGAGGTTTGCAGCAAGTCATGATCGTTGTTGAGAAAGATGATGAAGAAGAGGAGCTGAGAGAGTACGGTCGCTTGATTTTGGAACGTATAGAGCAATCCATCGAGATCAAAATTCCAGCGGGATTGGAATCTAAAAAACAACCTGGAGCATGAATTGGTTCAACAACATAGAATTCCAGGATCCTCAAATGTTTTGGCTGTTCTTGCTGCTGCCATTGATCATAGGATATTATTTGTGGACGTGGCGCAAGCAGAATGCAAACGTTCAGGTTTCCAGTATCAAAGGGTTCAAAGCTGGCAGATCATTACTCGCGACTTTCAGACCTGTTTTGCTGGTCTTGCGATTGCTTGCGGTAAGCTTATTGATCACCGCAATGGCACGACCACAAACTACCGATGTGACCACCAAAACCAAAACAACTAACGGAATTGACATAGTCCTCGCGGTAGATGTGAGTGCGAGTATGTTGGCTCGAGATTTAAAGCCGGATCGCCTTGAAGCTACAAAAGAGGTAGCAGCAGATTTTATCAACGGCCGACCCAATGACCGTATAGGAGTGGTGGTCTATGCCGGTGAAGCCTACACAAAAACTCCCATCACAACAGACAAAAGTGTGTCGTTGCGCGCGGTGAACAGCATCGCTTTTGACGGTGTTTTGGAAAATGGAACCGCAATCGGGATGGGACTGGCAACCGCGGTGAATCGGTTGAAGGAAAGTGAAGCATTGAGTAAAGTAATTATCTTGATGACGGATGGTGTTAACAACAGCGGTTTTATCGATCCTAAAATAGCGAGTGAGCTTGCTGTTGAATATGGCATCAAAGTGTACACGATCGGAATCGGAACCAATGGAAATGCGCCGTCGCCTTATTCCAGAAATTTGGATGGGAGTTTCAATTTCAGATTGATGCCGGTAGAAATTGATGAAGAATTGATGAAACAGATCGCCGTAGACACCGGTGGGGAATACTTTAGAGCAACGAACAACAAAAAGCTGGAAGAAATCTACGCAGAAATAGACAAGCTGGAAAAAACCGAGATCGAGCAGTTTGAATTTTTCAATGTAGAGGAAAAGTATCGCGATCTGGTTTTATTAGCTTTGATTCTTTTGGGAGTTGAGATGTTGTTGAAGTATAAGGTGTTTAGGACGGTGGCGTAGCGCGGGCGCAGCCCGCGAGTGGACAGTAGCGGCGGATCGCATCCGCCAGTAGGCAGTTGTAGGTTGACAGTTTGCAGTATCGTAGGGCGGATCGCATCCGCCATTTATGTTGAAGATGTCTGTCACGCTGAGCCTGTCGAAGCGCGGTCAGGATGCCAGAAATTGAACGAAATACAGAAAGGATTAAAAGTAAATGACAGAATCAAGAATATCAGAAGCGACGGCTGGAGAGCACGAGTCTTTAAAGTTCATTGAACAGAAGAGGTTCGGATGGCCAGGTGCATTGATGTTGATTAGTGCTGTTTCATATTTTATTGCGGCATACGGAATGATGGCTGAGGAGAATGAAATATTATATTCTGTATGTATGGTGATTGGTTCGATTGGTATGTCAATTTCTCTTGCAGAACAGTTGTGGCACACCAGAGTTATTAAATACAATGACAAAGTCGTGAGAGTTGTAATCAATCGTTTCAGAACGCACTACGGGCTTAGATATAAAGATATAAAGCGTATTGAGTTAAAGGAAGATCAATTAGAAGTTTACAAACGTTCCAATGACCTGCAAAAAATCGACCTTAGAGAAATAAGAAAAGAAGATCAGGAGACTCTGATGGAGTTTTTGGAGGAGAGAATTATGACCATTAACTAAATTAAAATAGCGGACCTATCCGCCACTCACAATAACTAATAACTAAAAATAAATAACTGATAACTAAACCATGTACCTACTAGAAGAAAAACAATATTTCTGGATGTTGCTCATCATACCGATGCTGGTTGTGCTGTTTCTGATTTTGAGCGCCTGGAGGTATCGCGCACAAAGGAAATATGCCGAAAGCCAAATGCTAGATCACTTGATCCCAAACAGGTCTTGGTTCAAGCCTATCTTAAAATTGGTGACCATCTGTTTTGGGATTGCGTTTTGCGTGTTTGCACTCGTTAATTTAAAAGCTGGAACCAAATTGGAAACCGTCAAGCGCGAGGGCGTCGACATTGTTTTTGCAGTAGACGTTTCTAAATCCATGCTCGCTGAGGATATCGCACCTAACCGGTTGGAAAAATCACAGCAACTGGTCACGCAGATAATTAACAACCTAGCGAGTGACCGCATCGGGTTGATTGCTTATGCGGGTAGTGCCGTGCCGCAACTGCCCATCACAACCGACTATGGAAGTGCTAAGATGTTTCTGCAATCGCTGAACACCGAGCTCATTTCCAGTCAGGGAACGGCGATCAGCGAGGCAATCCAGCTAGCTGAAAGTTATTACGGTGAGGAAAGTGAGGCGGCAAAAGTATTGGTCATCATCAGTGACGGTGAAGATCATGAAGGCGAGACTGCGAGCGTTGCGGAAGCTGCCGCCGAGAAAGGTATCAGAATCATAACTATAGGCGTGGGAACGCCTAAAGGGGGTACCATACCCATAAAGCGCAACGGTATCGTCAAGGAATTCAAGAAGGATCGTGAGGGAAAAACGGTGATCACCAAGTTGGTTCAGGAAAATTTGACAGAAATCGCAGAGGCTGGAAACGGCGTTTACATAGACGGCACAATTACTGCAAATGTGATTGAAGAACTCAAGACCGAGCTTTCTGGAATCGACAAGACTGAATTTGAATCCCAGCAGTATGCAGATTTTGAATCGCAGTATCAGTGGTTTTTGGCATTCGGTTTGTTTTTTATCGTGCTGGACGTTTTCTATCTGGAGCGCAAGACCGGCTGGGTCAGAAAATTGAATCTTTTTAATGAATAGGAATTAAAATCAAAAACAAAGACAATCCCGATAGCTATCGGGACAAAAACAGTAAAGAGATGTTTTTATTTACTAAATCTTTGAATGGACATATACAGCAAGCTTGCACCCAAGGTGTTGTTAAGTCGTTGAAGCTGATGCTGGTTTGTGGTGTTTTTATGGGTCTCGCTTTCGCGCCTGTCCGCCGTAGCCTGCAAAATGTTTTTGGTGTTCCCGCTTTCGCGAAAGCGTGCCTATTTCTAATACTATTTTTAGGAATAAGCGTAGGAGGAAAAGCGCAACAATCACAAGCACCATTACAAAATATTGAATACGAGCGCGCCTTAAAGACCGCTCAAGAAGAGGCAGAAGCGGGCAACGATGCACTTGCCGAAGCTGCCTATAAAAAAGCCGTCGCCTTAAACCCAGAAGCAGCGGGAGCTTCCTATAATCTAGGAAATTTACATTTCAATAAGGAGCGTCGTTTTGAGGCGAGCAATGATTACCAAGCAGCCGCTGAGGCAGCAACCACCAAGGAAGAAAAGCATAAAATCTACCACAACGCGGGCAACACGCTATTTGAAAACAAACAGTTCAAAGAAGCTGTGGAAGCTTATAAAAATGCTTTGCGTAACGACCCGACAGACGACGAAACCCGCTATAATCTAGCACTTGCCAAAAAGGAAGAAGAAAAGCAAGGAGGCGGCGGTGTCGGCGGTGATGACAATCAAGATCAGGACGACAAAGAGGACGGTGAGGAACAGGATAAAAACGATCAAGGTGATCAAGATGAGAATTCTGATGGGAATAAAGATCAGGGCGACGATAAAAAAGACGGCGACCAGAATGAAGGTGACGACGGCAAGAAAAAGGAAGACGAGAAGGGTAAAAACCAAGATGGGAAAGATGGTGACGGAAATCCTAAAGAGCAGGATAGAAAAGCACCACAACGCCAGGCTGGTAAATTAACGCCACAGCAAGCCAGACAGTTGCTGGAAGCCATGAATAACGAAGAACAGAAAATCCAAGAAAAAGTAAATGCTAAAAAAGCCAAAGGCAAGGCGGTAAAATCTGAGAAAGACTGGTAATGAAACAAGCCTTGAGCATCATATTATTTTTTATAGGTTACTTAGCCACAGCTCAGGTAAGCTTTGATGCTACAGTGAGTCGCAACAAAGTAGCGCTGAATGAACGACTGAGCGTCGAGTTCAAGATGAATGTGGACGGTGATGATTTTACACCGCCTAATTTTGAAGGTTTTCAGGTAATCGCAGGGCCTAGTCAGAGTATCTCGCAAAGCTGGGTAAATGGTCGCAGTAGCATGAGCAAGTCTTTTAGATATGTGTTACAACCTACCAAAACAGGGAAATTGACCATCAAGCATGGTGTCATGACCTATGAAGGTAGGCCCTACAAGACTGATATAATCGAGATCAATGTCACGGGTGCCGTTTCCCAGCCTAAGGATATCAATGATAATTCCCCTGATGCAGAAGACAATGTGCATTTAGTGGCTGAGGTTTCTAACTCAAATCCGTACCTCAACGAGCCGATACGCGTTGTGTATAAACTTTATGTAAAAAACAATACGGGAGTAAGTAACTGGCGAGAGGTCAATAGTCCAAAGTACGCTGATTTTTGGTCTCAGAATATTGACAATCGTAATAGACGAGCACAAAACGGAACATATAAAGGTGAGCCGTATCGCTATCTTGTTTTGAGAGAGGCGGTTTTATATCCGCAAAAGACGGGTAAACTTGAAATCGAACCCTTAACCCTAGATATAGACGTACAGTTACCTACTAATAGAAGAGACTTTTTTGGCCGTCCCTACATGAGCAACGAGTCCATGACGGTGAGTGCAGGCTCAAGAACGATAACAGTAAAAGATCTTCCTGCAGTAGGAAGACCGGCAAGCTTCACGGGTGCAGTGGGTAATTTTGATTTTAAAATAGATACAGATCGAGTGCAACTTCAGGCAGGAGAAAGCCTTACCGCTAGCGTAGAAGTGACCGGAAAAGGGAACTTGAAACTTATGGAGCTTCCGAAACTTAAAGTGCCGCAGAGTCTTGAAGTTTATGAACCAGAACGAATCAATAACGTTCAGACTTCCGTCAGTGGTATGCGAGGAGAGATTAAAGACAACTATACTATAGTTCCTCAGTTTGGTGGTAAATATGTGATTCCGCCGGTGGAGTTCTCTTATTTTGATCCGCAAGAGGAGCGTTATGTTACCTTAAATAGCGGCGAAGCCATGATCATGGTAGACGGTCCTGCACCAGCTTCAAACAGTAATTCAAACGCAGTTGCCGCTGGAACTCCTAAAAATGTGATAGGTTCTACCGATCAATTTGCCTTTATAAAAACAGATACCGTTTTACAATCTCAAGAAAAAACCTATTTCTTCAATTCTGGAACTTATTGGGCGATTCTGGGCGGTACATTCCTATTGCTTCCCATCGTGCTGATTGTGCGCAAACAGCAGGAACGTCGCGAGGCAGATGTGACTGGGAACCGACTGCGCACAGCAAACAAACTGAGTAAAAAATTCTTGAGTGCTGCGCGTAAGAACATCGGGAATCACGAGCAGTTCTATATCGCCTTAGAACGATCGCTTCACAACTATCTCAAGTCAAAATTAAATATCCAGACTGCTGATATGTCAAAAGAACGTGTAGACCTACTCCTGGCAGAAAAAGGTGCTGGAGAAGAAGCGCGCAAAGAATTTATAGAACTGCTCCAGAGCTGTGAATTTGCCCGTTACACGCCTTCAACAAATGCGAGTATGAAAGAGGATTATGATAAGGCAGGAAGCGTTTTGAATAGAATCGATAAGCAATTAAAAAAATGAAAATGAAAAGTGTTTTATCAGTTTTTATGTTGCTTGCGGTAGTTTTCTCAACCGCTCAAGAGGCTGTTAGCAATGAATTGAATGTATTCAAGAATGCAAACAAAGCCTACGCCGATGAAAATTATGATGTCGCCATCGCAGGTTACGAGCAGATATTAAAAACAGGAAAACACAGTGCTGAAGTTTATTATAATTTAGGTAACGCTTACTATAAAAAGAACGAAGTAGGACCTGCGATTTATAATTTCGAGAAAGCACTTATGTTGGATCCCAAAAATGAGGAGATTCAAAATAATCTGCGATTTGCCAACCAAATGAAAATTGACGCGATAGACCCACTGCCCGAAAGTGGGTTTAATGCAAAAATTGAAGAGATTGCCGCCAGTCTCACTGTTGATGAGTGGGCGTACACCAGTATAGCACTGGTTCTCGTGACGATTTTGCTTATTATACTCTACATTTACTCTGCGACACCGGCTAAAAAACGACTCTTTTTTATACTGTCTTTGATAGGCGTTATTTTTTCTGTCCTCACTATTCTTACAGCGTTCTACGCAAAAGATTCCATGAATAGCGAGCGCTATGCCATTGTCTACATAGATGAGTTCAAGACAAGGAGCGAGCCTACCCAAAGCTCGGAGGCAGCCTTTTTGATTCATGAAGGAACAAAGGTTGAGATTTTGGAGGAGTTTGAGGACTGGTTCAAAATTTCATTGGCAAACGGCAGCAAAGCCTGGTTACCCGCTGATACGGTGCGGGAGCTTTAGAAGTTGAACTCGAACTCGAACTTGAAGTTAAAGATGAACCCGAAGCAAATTATATTTTGTCATTCTGAACGGAGCGTAGCGCGTCCCGTACAGCTGTCGGGACAGAATCTGTTTGATGGGAATTCACAAGAATTCTAAGTCGAGACATCATTATGGAGACTCTGAATACCTCGCATACTCGGTTTCAGAGTGACAGGTTTTCTTAATGTTATTCAACTCCAACTTCAACTTCATCTTCATCTTCATCTTTTCTAGTTCTCGCTTTCGCGAAAGCGGAACCACCATAATTTACGATCCTAGCAACCAATCACCCGATTTATTACGAATCATTTAAAGAAGGCTGCTGAAAATAGTATCTTTAGACCTGCTTAAGAAAACTATGGATCAAACGAAGAAAATTGCGGTTTTGGGAGGTGGTAGCTGGGCTACTGCGATAGTGAAGATGCTTTGTGAAAATCTGGATGAAGTAGGCTGGTACATGCGTAGCGATTACGCGATCGAGCATATAAGGCGCAATGAGCATAACCCCAGTTATTTGAGCTCTGTGGAATTTGATGTCAAGCAATTGAAACTCTCCAGCGACATCAATGAGATCGTCGGGTATGCTGATGTTTGCATTTTTGTCATTCCCAGCGCTTTTGTCTACAAAGAACTAGAAGCGCTTACGGTTGAGTTGAAGGGTAAAATCATTTTCAGCGCCATAAAAGGAATCGTTCCTGAAACGGGCCTGATCGTAGGAGAACATTTTAATGAGCATTACGGAATCGAATTTGAAGATATAGGTGTGATTACGGGACCTTGTCACGCAGAGGAAGTAGCTCTGGAAAGACTTTCCTACCTCACCATCGCTTGCGCAGATCAAGAAAAAGCCGATTTTCTGGCAGAACGCTTATCGAGCGATTACATCAACTGTAAAACCAGCGACGACATTATAGGTACGGAATATGCCGCGATGCTTAAGAATATCTATGCGATTGCTGCTGGGATAGCTCACGGTCTGGGTTATGGTGATAACTTTCAGAGTGTTTTGATGAGTAATTCCATACGCGAGATGAAACGATTCATCAAAAAGGTGCACAAAATGAAGCGCAATATCAACGACAGTGCTTATTTGGGAGATTTACTGGTAACTGGATATTCTGTCTTTTCACGTAACCGATTGTTTGGTAACATGCTGGGGAAAGGGTACACGGTACGCAGTGCTCAGCTCGAAATGAGTATGGTGGCTGAAGGTTATTACGCAACTTTAAGCGCCTATAAGATCAATCAAGAAAAAGGAGCGCGAACTCCCATTTTGAATGCGGTACACAGCATTCTCTACGATAATAAAAATCCAAAAAAAGTATTTAAAAAACTAGCTGACAAGCTGGACTAAAAATCAATAAACTACATGTCACAAATTGCAAAAGACTTTGGGATCGATGAAGCTATGAAGGCTTTGGGACTTGAAGCATCTAACCACGGAACTTCAACAGGAAATAACAGCTTTGGGTCTGGTGAGGAAATCATTTCTTCTTCCCCAGTAGATGGAGCTGAAATCGCCAAGGTTTCTACGACAACTCAAGAAGACTATGAAAAAGTTATGAAAGCCGCTGGGAATGCTTTCAAACAATGGCGCACGATGCCTGCTCCACAGCGTGGCGAGGTGGTGAGACAATTTGGTGAAGAACTGAGAAGACTCAAAGAACCACTGGGAAAACTTGTTTCCTATGAAATGGGGAAATCCTATCAGGAAGGACTGGGCGAGGTTCAGGAAATGATCGATATCTGTGATTTTGCCGTAGGATTGTCAAGACAACTGCACGGACTCACAATGCACTCAGAGCGTCCCGGTCACAGAATGTATGAGCAATATCATTCTTTGGGAATTGTAGGAATCATAAGTGCATTTAATTTCCCGGTTGCCGTTTGGGCTTGGAATACAGCGCTTGCGTGGGTATGTGGTGATGTTTGTATTTGGAAACCTAGCGAGAAAACGCCGCTCTGTGGCGTCGCATGCCAAAATATCATCGCCAAAGTTCTTAAAGACAACGATCTGCCTGAAGGTATATCATGTCTCATCAATGGAGATTACAAAGTAGGCGAGATGATGACGACTGATAAGCGAATCCCGCTGGTAAGCGCTACCGGATCCACTCGCATGGGTAAAATCGTTGCGGCAAAAGTGGGAGAACGATTGGGTAAATCTTTATTGGAATTGGGTGGTAACAACGCTATCATCGTAACTCCAGATGCCGATATAAAGATGACCGTGATAGGAGCTGTATTTGGTGCTGTGGGAACTGCTGGACAGCGTTGTACCTCAACGAGAAGATTAATTATTCACGAGAGCATGTACGACAAGGTTAAAAACGCTGTGGTAGACGCTTACAAACAATTAAAAATTGGAAATCCGCTGGATGAGAATAACCACGTGGGACCACTTATCGATACTGATGCTGTTGCTGGCTACAATAATGCTCGTGAGCAAGTGGTGAAACAAGGAGGGAAGCTTATCGTAGAAGGTGGCGTTCTAGAAGGGGCTGGATATGAAAGTGGCTGTTATGTGAAGCCCGCTATTGCGGAAGCTGAAAATCACATGGAAATCGTGCAACACGAAACATTTGCTCCAGTACTTTATCTTTTGAAATACTCTGGAGATGTTGAAAATGCTATTGATATCCAAAACGATGTGGCACAAGGTCTTTCTAGTGCCATAATGACCAATAACTTGAGAGAAGCAGAGCGTTTCTTATCGGTTGCAGGATCTGACTGCGGTATCGCTAATGTCAATATAGGAACTAGCGGTGCCGAGATAGGTGGCGCTTTTGGTGGTGAAAAAGATACTGGTGGAGGTAGAGAATCAGGATCTGACGCATGGAAAGTCTACATGCGCCGACAGACCAATACGATTAATTATACTACGGATTTGCCCCTTGCTCAGGGTATTAAGTTTGATCTTTAATCATTTGCATTCCTCTCTCCGCCGCGGCGGATCGTTGGATGCAGGAGCTCCAGGAATAAAATTTGATTTGTAAGAATTAATTTGAAAATTGATTTCTAAAACCGCTTTCAAGCCGAAAGCGGTTTTTTTTTGGCGCTTATGAAATTCAGTTTTATTACTTTTCCGGTAAATCGTCTGGCTTATGATAATTCTGATTATTTTTTATCAATTGATATGAGAAGAATTAATTTAATAAGTGTAATTTATCTATTGATAGTTGTGGTGACCATGTCTTGTCAGTCGGTATTGATTAAGAGTCAAATCAATCGAGACATAGCAAAAAACGCATCATATTTCAAGAAAGACAATCAGCGTGTCATCTATTTACCTATGATGCATATAGCTAAACCAACCAATTATGATAATGTAAGGATCTTCATTGAAGAAAAACGGGAAAAAGGTTATGTTGTTTATTATGAAACCGTAAAATTTGACGAAAACAAGCCGGATGCGGAGGAAACTAAGCTAAAAATGAGAAGACTCACGGGTTTGACATTTGGGGAGAATGTCCTGAGCAATGAACAGCAAGCTATTTTCGAAATTCTTGATCCTGATAAATATGTCTTGCAAAAGCAATATGATTATGGTTTAAGGCCTGAAATCGATGTTCATGCGGATTTTTATCTGAAGGATTTGGTAGCATTATTTGAAGAGCAATATCATAAGGTAGTACTGGATAATTGTGATTACAATACGCCAATGAATCAAAAATATGATTGCAACAGGAAAGATTATTACAAGGAAGTTGTGCATGATTTAAGGAATGAAAAGTTGATGACTCATATTCTTGACTCTACGGTAAGCAAAAAACTAATTGTTTATGGAGAAGGTCATTTCTGGTTTGCTTTTTACTCAAATATTGAGAGGACTTATGGTTTCGAGGAAGTCAAGAGAAAAAATTGGGTTGATTAGATTACCTTTATAGAGTAATGCTAACCGTTATAAGATGAAGCTCTTCAATTCTCGCTTAAGATTGATTTTACCTATCCTAATACTTATTAGTTCAGGTTTTGCTTTCTCACAAACAGATTCACTCACAACCAGTAACAACAAACCCTACTACGTTTATCAAACAGTTACGGTGGTAGAATCGATCATTCCTAGTGGAATCGGTAGATCTAGAATGATTTTTGGAACGGAAGATCGCGACTATAGAGATTTTACCAGTACGCGTAGTTCAGAAAATGACGAACGCAACAAGTCCAGTAGAAGAGAGATACGAGTAAAAGATTTTGAGGAAACCAAACTTTTGAACTTTTTCAATATAGCTGGAATCCGATTTCAAAATATTGCCGCAAATGACGCTGTCGTTACTTCAAAGATAAATGAATTGGCTGAGCAAGGTTGGGAATTGGCATTTGTCAATAGCGGTACAGAAAGTTATGGTGGTGATGGTGATTCAAACGGTATCTACGTGACTCGATATATTTTTAAGAAATCGATGAATGTTGATTAGATTTGAGTTCAGGTTCTACAAATGTTAGATAGTTCCAGAATTGTAAACGATCAATATTCAGATATAGTAAGTTATTTATACACATTATAAATAATGTATAGATTCGATAAAGTAACACTTATTTTGAACAATTTTGGCTCGCTAATTGTACGTTTGCATAGTCTTTATTTGCCAAATCATGGGACATATTATAAAAAACAGTAGAAAGTCAATTTATACA
The DNA here is from genome assembly GCF_002117125.1 of Nonlabens spongiae. NCBI lineage: Bacteria > Pseudomonadati > Bacteroidota > Flavobacteriia > Flavobacteriales > Flavobacteriaceae > Nonlabens > Nonlabens spongiae. The sequence goes on along the minus strand of NZ_CP019344.1, from coordinate 1,968,803 downwards.
AAAGTAAGTAAGATGAATTCTTCTCCTGCTAAGGGTGCAACGTCAGTTGTGCATAGAGCAAAGGTTTTGACTGTTGCTGATGTCGAAGCTAATAGAAGCAGGGCTTATTCCTATCTAACTTTATAGGTTCAATTTTTGATCATTGCCTGGAAGATCATTTGATTATATACTCAAAGACAAACGAACTTATCAAAAGAGAGAATTTGAAGAGGAAATTTATACTTTCAAATGCTCTCTGAATATCTCGTACATTGTTGAAGTAGAATATCATTATAATTACATCTGTATTCTTAAATTTTATCAAAAGAACCACCGCAATTCCAAGCACCGATATTCCTTACTTAACTCTCGTAGATTCTTGGAAAGACACAAGACTTCAGGAACGAAAAATTTCTTGATGATTTTGAATACTATTATCGAAATAAGTATTGGTATTTTTAAGAAAAATGATCTTTTTTCTTTTGGATTTATTGGTGCTCCGACAAAAATTGAGTTAGAAGAAAACTCAAATAAAACGATAAATCCGGATGGCACCGTAGAATCGACTAAAAGATTCAACACTTATAGTATTTACGTGAAACGCTATTTCTCGCCCGACCGTTTTGAACATATAGAGATAGTGAGTTCGAGTAGTTATTTGATAAAAAGCAGGAAAAATTTAGATCTAACTACTACGAAGGTTGAACATTTTTTCAAATACTATATAGAAAATCATTGTTGAAAGTTACGGTGGTACTACTGGTTTCAATGATATTTTTGTTACCCGTTATATATTTAAGAAATTAATCAACGATTGATCTACACCTGAAAATAATTCATCAAATAGGCGCCTAAGGCTATCAATGCTAAAGCGGCAATAATTGCCAAGAAAATCTTCCAAGAAGAATACGGCCTCGATCCATGAATTCTACTGGTCTGGCCGTTCACGTAAAAGCTGTATTGCTTACCATCGTACTTATAACTGCTGATGTACACCGGCAGTAAAATATGTTTAAAGGTTTCATCACTTAAAGTCATGTTCATCGAGGAGATACGCTGGGTATCGCCACCTATATCGCGGCGTATCCAGTTCCGGGCGATTTGTTCAGCTTTCTTTTGAGCATCAACATGTCCATCTTTGAGTGATATGGTGTATTTCTCAGTCACATAGCCCGCGAGAAAGCTCGTGTCAAAACTTTTTAAGGCATCCAGATTCCAATGAGCTATCTGTTGCGGTATACGCCCTCCCGTTTGTTCAGACGCTCTAACTAACGTATCATCCACAAATCCTGAAACTTCGCCAGCAGCGGGATACCACCTCGTGCGACGCTCTTGTACCGTGCGCTTGTTTTTACCAGAACCTACGGTTTTTGTGACGTAGTAATATTCTCCTCGCTGTCCTCGGTAACTAGAAAAGAGTTGCGCATCAAAGGTCCAGTAAGGGACATACAATCCACGCGTGTTTTCAGGACTCAGTGAAGCGCGCTGTAAATTGTTGGGCGCCCACCATAATCCCGCGACCCATTTCTTAAAAATTTGGTGCGCTTTATTCTGATCGATTTGAAAAGGGACCACTGCGCCAGGCAAAATCCACTCTTCCTGATACATGTCCTCCACGATCAGCGGCATGGTACAATACACGCAATGCAGGGATTTATAATTATCCTCAATATGTTGAGTTGCACCACAGTTTTTGCATTGCAGCATGGATATTTCCATACTATGCTGCTGGGCACCCATGGTTTGCAGGTATTTCTGCAATTCCAGTTCCTCAAACGGCTGTTGTGGCTCGTCGATCTCCTCTTTGTGACCGCAATAGTCACAAGTGATGAACTCCGTACCGGGTTCATAGGTCAACTCTGCACCACAGTTGATGCAGGATTTCTTGCGTTCAGAAGATTTGGTGGGTGTGGGGTTCATTTATAAATATTGGAACAAGATAGATGGACTCGCAATGGATTCAAAAAGCTTGAATATGAAACGATACGATATGCCTTTGATATTAAGGCGGATGCGATCCGCCCTAATATTCTATACAATAGCAACTGTCAACCAAAAAACTGCCAACTAAAAATTTACGGCAATGGCGGCGGTGTATTACCTCCTAAAAAGCTTTTAAGTTCGTCTACCTCTTTTAGCGCTTTCCAGCCATCCATGCCCGCTTTCCAGACCAGAGTTTCTCTGTTGATCGTGCGGCTCGCAAATAGCGATTGCATCTGCTCATAACCTACGGGACCGCTTTGGGCACCGTTCATTGCGTAATAATATTGAACCGCTTGTGGCATGGGAGGCGGTACGGCTGCAGCAGGTGGTTGCTGTCTTTGTTGCGCTTGCTGCTGCGAACCCATTTGCGGATTCATCATGTTCCCCATTTGCTGGGCCATCACAAATCCCATTCCCATTCCCATTCCGGCGCCGGCTGTACCGCCCTCATTAGTGGCTGCAGCTTCAATTGCCTTGGCGGTTTTGAATTTGGTAAGCTTGTCTAAGTCAATTTTATCAATGCGGCTGTATTCAAAGATTTCTTTTTTGAGATCCTCGGGCATGGATACGTTCTCGATAAAGAAGCGCTCTAGGGAAATACCCACGCTTAAAAACTCTGGCTGCATTACCTCACGACACGTGTCGCTAAGTTCTGTGGTGTTTGCTGCGTAAAGTTCGATAGGCAAATTGGCCTCACCTACGGTATCCGTAAAGCGCGTAGCAATCAAACTCTTGAGGTGCTCGTTGATCTCAAAATTGGTGAAATTATTGTCCGTCCCCACGATGTCCACGATGAACTTGCCTGGATCAGCAACTTTGAATGCATAGGTTCCAAAGGCTCTGATCTCCACCAGTCCAAAACGGTCGTCACTCAGCGTGATGGGATTTTTAGTTCCCCACTTCTCGTCCGTAAATAGAGTGGTGTTGACAAAATAGACCTCGGCCTTAAAGGGTGAGTTGAAACCGTATTTCCAGCCTTTCAGCGTGGTGAGAATCGGTAGGTTCTGTGTATTGAGTGTGTAGGTTCCCGGTGTAAAAACATCAGCGAGTTGCCCCTCATTTACAAAAACAGCCGCTTGTCCCTCACGCACGATCAGTTGTGCATTGTTCTTGATCTCGTTTTGATAGCGCTCAAAACGGTGCGCGATCGTGTCTTCCGTATAATCCAACCATTCAACGATGTCGATAAACTCGTTGCTTAGCTTTTCTTTGATTTTGTCAAATATTCCCATTTTAAGTTAGTTATTAGGTTCTAAAATGTGTCGGTTGAAGATAGTGTTTGTTACGCTTTCGCGAAAGCGGGATCGCTAATTTTAAAATCAAAATCAAAATCAAAATCAAAATCAAAATCAAAATCAAAATCAAAATCAAAATCAAAATTAAAGACAAAACCAAACCGTCACTCTGAACGCGAGTGAGCGAGTGTCCCGATAATTATCGGGACAGAGTCTCAATAATAATGTCTCGATCTAGAAAGGTTTCAGAAGTCCCGATCCAGCAGATTCTGTCCCGACAGCTGTATGGGACTCGCTAGGCTCCGTTCAGAATGACATCAGCTAGATGTCTTCATCTTCGGCTTCAAGTTCAAGTTCATCTTCAATTTCAGCTTCAACTTCACCTAGTTCCTCCCCTTTTCATCAGGATAAAAAGTATGGACTGGATCACTTTGCCAAATGGTCTTATCCTCTACGCAGAGTGCGGTGAGCGGGCCTTTATAAGCCGCAGCGGTGTCTACATTCCAAACATTTGCAGCGTTGATGGGAACATGTTTTCCCAACCGATCTGTGGGCGTATGACCTATAAAAATCTCATTGTACAACTTCAACCGATTAGGGTAGCGCAGGTCATCTTTTGCGATGTTAGAATCCATACATAACGCCATTTCCCAAAGGCTGCGATCCCAGTAGGACATGGTTTCATAATACTCATGCGCTGGACCTTTTAGGTTGTGAAAACCGGCGTGAAAAAACCCATTGCCATCTTTTTCATAATAGTTTACGAGTCCATTTTTGAGAAAATTGATGTGTTCTTGGATTTTCTCTGGCGGCCTGTTTTGGTAACTTTTTACGGTGCTTTTCCCTCCATGATAGAGCCACATTTCATTCTCATCTTCTTGGGTAAAATAATTGAGTACCAGCTCGTCGTGGTTTCCTCTTAGGAATATGGGTTTTGCTTCATTTACGTTATTTCGCTTTCGCGAAAGCGAACTAGAAAGCGAGATCAAATAATCAATCACCTCATAACTTTCTGACCAGCCGTCTACATAATCGCCTAAGAAAATGAGTTGGTCAGCGTTTGTGGGAGCTACGCGTTCCATAAGTTGGACAAGAGCTTTATAACCGCCGTGAATGTCGCCTATGACTATAGTTCTCATGAGTTGTAGGTTACTTTACGCAAGACGCGCAGGGATTCTTTGTAGGATTTGTAAACCTTAGGAAAGGTTTTGAGGTACTGCTTCATGGCTTTCATTTTTTCTATGGGTTCACCCACGTTGTTGAACTGGCAAATAAGCATTTGCTCAGGAAGTTTTTTAAGTTCCTCCAGCTGATCTGAATTTAATTCCTTGCCTTTCTCTAATTGGGAAAGCAGGGATAAATTACAATTATAAATATGATGCAATGTGCGCCTATCAAAGTATGGCGGATTAAACAATATTTTAGTCTCTATACTATAGGTTCCATTAGGATAAAATGAAAAACGCTGCCGTTCCAATGGGTAATATTTCTGGGCATCGCCTATTCCCAAATGCAGGTATTCCAGAATGGTGAAGGAGTCCTCATCATAAGTGATTTGCACCTCATCCAGAGCGCTGTAAAACAGCCTTACTTGCTCGTTTACCAACTCGATGTCCACCCGGCTATAATACGTCTGTCCTTTCTTTTTTTTTGTCTTTCCCGACCAGCATACGACAAACTGTTCTTTGAAAACCTGATATTGGGTTTTAATTGCACCTTTATCACGTTTGACAAAATCAACGACTCTGTCCAGCGTGAGCTGGATATTATTGCTGGACTGACGCTCGATTTTTTGAACCACTTCTGAGTTGTGATCCACAACCTCAATGTCAAAAACTTTGGGCATGGAAATACTACCGTCCCTAAAAAAGACCGCACCACCATAATATTTCCAGATATTCTTGCGTAGTGAAGTAACCCCATCCTGTGCTGCGATGCGTACGAGCCCCACTACCTGATCGCTGGGGAGGTGTGGGAAAGCTACATTCTCATATTGGATTTGTGGCGCATTAGTCAGGTAGGCGTTGATCAAGTTTTGAAGTTTACTATCGTCAAAAAAGTGCGTGCCTACGATTTCATTAGTCCTATCATCAATCCCGATAACGATGTAACTATTGTTCTTAGGATTGCTGTTAGATAACGCACAAATATGTTTGAGAAATTTTGCTTTGCCTTCTTTATTAGAAAGATCAATCTTAAGCTTCTTATCGTAGAAGCTGTTCTCGTCATTGTGTGCGAGCAGATTTTTGACAAGCAACCTCTTGTTGATCATGAGGTAAATGTAGCCACTAGAAATTTTATGATCTAGACTTAGAGATTAAATGAATGATAAAAATGCTGACAACTATTCTGCTATTCGGCAGCAACCACTTTAATACTACTTTTTACTTTTTCAGCAATCTTGCGAGCTTCAATAATATCTTGAGCTACTACTGTTACGTGTCCCATTTTTCTGAAAGGGCGAGTTTCTTTTTTACCGTATACGTGTGGCGTGACACCAGGCATGGTCATGATATCTTCAATACCTTCATAAACTACGGGTCCAGTATGACCTTCTTCACCTACGAGGTTTACCATCACGCTGGCCATGGTACTTTCTGTACTGCCTAGCGGGAAGTTGCAAACACATCGTACGTGCTGCTCAAACTGGTCAGTTACGGCACCTTCAAGGCTGTAGTGGCCTGAATTATGGGGTCTGGGAGCAACCTCATTGACTAGAAGTTCGCCGCTTTTGGTAAGAAACATTTCTACTGCCAGAAGTCCCACATGATTATAGGCTTCAGAAACTTTTAAAGCCAATTTTCTCGCTCTGTCTGAAATATCCAGATTGATTCGGGCTGGGCACAAAACATATTCCACTTGATTAGCCTCTGGGTGAAATTCCATTTCCACAACAGGATAGGTGCGCATTTCCCCTCGAGCATTTCTGGCGACGATGACTGCTAGTTCCAGATCAAAATCGACCATTTCCTCATAAATACATTGGGATTGCGGTAGGTCTTTAAGATCCTCAGCTTTTCTGATCACTTTTACACCCTTGCCGTCATAGCCGCCTTCAGCGCTTTTCCAGACAAAAGGAAACTCTAAAACTTCAGTTTCATCAGGATTTGCCAAGACTTTAAATGGTGCTGTGGGAATCTTGTAATTTTGATAAAATTGCTTTTGGACCGCCTTGTTTTTGATAAGGTTGAGCACACGAGCATTGGGTGAAACTGCAATTCCCTGCTTCTCGAGTTCCTCCAGTGCCTGCACATTTACATTTTCAATTTCTATTGTGAGCACGTCTACCTGAGAGCCAAATTCCATTACCGCCTCGTAATCTGTAATGTCACCCTCAAAGTACACATCACAGCCTTGGAAGGCTGGTGCGGTATCGTCTTTATCCATGACATATGTCAGGATGTCCCACTTGCGGGTGGTGTAGAGCAACATTTTACCCAGCTGGCCACCGCCCAAAATACCTAACCTAAAATCTGATGAGAATTGAGTTTGTTCCATGCCTCAAAAATAAAATTCTTATCACTCAGAACAGCGTTTCTAGGCTTATGTTTAGAAAACTGAGGTAAATTAGGTTTTATCGCCTTGCACAATCGTAGTATCTTTGACCTTTGCCATAAAAGTGATTCAGTTACACGATCTACATTTTAAGCCATTCCTAAGCGCCCAGCAAATCAGCGACGCGGTTAATAATCTTGCCTATCAAATCAATCGTGACCACAAGGAAGATCGACCTGTGTTCTTAGGAATATTAAACGGCAGCTTCATGGTAATGGCAGATCTCGTACGCCGTTTTGAAGGAGATTGTGAGACCGCTTTTATAAGGACTAAAAGTTACGAGGGAACAAAGTCCACTGGGACGATTCAACTTGACATGGATCTGGATATAAGCCTAGAGGGGCGCACGGTCATCATTGTAGAAAATATAGTGGACACGGGCTTGACGGTGGTCTCGCTTTCGCGAAAGCTGAAACAGCATAATCCTCAACACCTTAAAATTGCTACGCTGTTTTTAAAGCCTGAGGTCTATAATCGGGAATTAGAAATAGACTACGTGGGTCAAAATATCGAGAACAAATTTGTCGTGGGATACGGCATGGACTATAACAATCTAGGGCGCAACCTGCCCGAACTATACGTACAAGCAAAACAAATGAAAAACATAGTGTTATTTGGCCCTCCGGGAGCTGGAAAAGGGACTCAAGCCGAACGTCTTAAAGAGAAATATGGTCTAGTTCATATTTCAACAGGTGATGTTTTCAGGTATAACATAAAAAATGCCACAGAACTGGGTAAACTTGCTAAAACCTATATAGACAAAGGAAACCTCGTGCCTGATGAAGTCACCATCAATATGCTCAAGGCAGAAGTAGAAAAGCATCCCGAAGCAAAAGGCTTCATTTTTGATGGTTTCCCACGCACCGAGGCTCAAGCAACCGCCCTCGATGGTTTGCTGGAGAGCAAGGATACGCAGGTTTCCGGTATGGTAGCTTTAGAGGTAGATGACGAGGTTCTTGTAGAGCGTTTGCTTGAACGCGGAAAGAGCAGTGGCAGAGCAGATGATGCCAATGAAAGTGTAATAAGAGACCGCATTAAAGTATATTATAACGAGACCGCACCGCTAAAGGATTTCTACCAGAAACAGAATAAATACTACGGCGTCGATGGCGTGGGGAGTATTGATGAAATCACTGATCGTTTAAGTGTGGAATTTGATAAATTGTAAAAACCACCGAAATTAATTTTCAACCAGCACGGAAAGGTGCTGGTTTTTTTATTGGCTCAAACTATAACGAAAACGATTTCGTAAATCTTTGTAGCTTATTAATCAGTTAATTGGGTTTGCTTATTAACTTTACGCAAACAGACAAATTATATGTTATGAAAAAAACTTTACTCTTTTCTTTATGTGCTCTTTTTACGATGCTCACTTTTGCGCAAGGCAATATAGGTATCGTAGGACCCGCTGCAAACGGTTGGCCAGATGCTGCTACTAATCCCACTCCTGACATCATGTTGACTAATAACGGAGATGGAACCCATTTTATAGCTGGATTAACCTTGAGTACTGGTCCCGCAAAGTTCAGGACTGATATGGACTGGGGGAATCCCAGCTATGGGGGTAATACTTTTCCTACTGGATCTATAACTGCAAATGATATTCCCGTACAGGCAGGGGTTTACGATATTCTTGTTGATTTAAATAATAACACCTATAGTTTTACCGATGTTTCCCCATTTACTGATATTGAGTTGGCAGGTACTGCTGTGACTGGTGGTTCTAATCCACAAATGTCCACGGTAGATGGTGTTACCTATGAACTTGCAGTGACAAACTTCATCATGGGTGATTTGCAGTTCCGTGAAACGGGAACAGCCACCGTTTATGGAGATACGGCATTCCCTACTGGTACTGCTACACAAGGTGGCGCCTCCATTCCCATGCCAGGTGGTTTTTATTTGGTGACTTATAATTTTTCAACAGGTGATTACTCGTTCTCAATTCCAGATGTAGGAATCGTTGGTCCAGCAGCAAATGGCTGGCCTGACCCCAATAATGCAACTGATATTCTTATGAACACAATAGATGGTGATACCTATACTTTAGATGGTCAAGTTCTCACAGATGGTCCCATTAAGTTTAGACAAAATCAGGACTGGGGAATTAATTGGGGAGGAACAGCATTTCCAGGTGGGGTTGCCGAGCCTAATGGATCAAACGACATTCCAGCAACAGCCGGAACCTATGACATTGTTTTCTCAAGATCAGCTCTTACCTATGCATTTAACGCTACCGCAAGTGTTGACGATGAAAATTTTGCAGGATTCAAAGTGTATCCTAATCCTTCCAGCAAGGTCTGGGTGTTTGAAAACCAAAACATGGATATCGCAAATATCAAAGTTTTTGATCAGTTAGGTAAGTTGGTTTTAGTGTCGGCTCCTGATTCATTCACGATTGAAGTAGACTCAAAAGTTTTCAAAAGTGGTTTGTATTTAGCGCAAATTCAATTGGAAAATGGCGCGCAAAAGACGGTGAAGCTTTTCAAGAATTAAATTAGGTTTCACATCACATTTCAAACCGTCTCTTCGATGAGACGGTTTTTTTATCCCTAAAAGTCAGAGACGTGGAAATAGACCTACTCGACTTATAGCTGTACCTTTGTCATATCGTTTTACTTGATACTGAATGCTATCAACGATCAACTGATAACTGAGACTATGACTGAAGGAAATTTTGTTGACTATACTAAAGTACACCTAGAATCTGGTAGAGGCGGAAAGGGAAGTACACACCTGCACCGTGAGAAGTACCTAGAAAAAGGTGGTCCCGATGGTGGAGATGGTGGACGTGGTGGTCATATCATTCTAAAAGGAAATGAAAACCTCTGGACACTGTATCATTTCAAATACAAGCGACATTTCAAGGCAGAACAGGGAGGGAATGGTTCTAAACAACGCCGCACGGGTCATGATGGTGAAGATGTGATCATAGAACTTCCTCTTGGGACTGTAGTAAGAAATTCCGAAACCGGAGAACAGATCCATGAAATCTTAGAGCATGATAAAGAATATATTATTTGCGAAGGAGGAATGGGAGGTCGTGGAAATTGGCACTTCAAAAGTTCCACCAATCAGACACCGCGCTACGCTCAACCTGGAACCGAAGGTGAGGAAGTAGATGTAACATTTGAATTAAAAATCCTTGCTGATGTAGGTCTGGTAGGGTTTCCTAACGCTGGAAAGTCCACATTGCTTTCTGTTTTAACCGCCGCCAAACCGAAAATCGCCAATTACGAATTCACGACTTTAAAGCCTAATCTTGGCATTGTCGAGTATCGTGATTTTCAAACTTTTGTCATGGCAGATATTCCTGGTTTGATCGAGGGAGCTGCAGAAGGAAAGGGATTAGGACATCGATTTTTACGACACATCGAGCGTAATTCGACTTTGTTATTTCTAATTCCAGCAGACGCTGATGACATCGCTGGAGAATACGATATTCTCGTCAATGAATTGCGCAAGTACAATCCAGAAATGCTGGATAAAGAACGCTTTATTGCCATCTCAAAATCTGACATGCTGGACGAGGAATTGATGGAAGCAATCAGGGAGGATCTGGATGAGCGAGGTGCTTTTAATGGCGCTGATTATATGTTCATCTCGTCAGTGAGTCAGTACCAGTTGCAGCAACTTAAAGATCGGTTGTGGGGTATGTTGAATGACTGATTACACCCCAAACTGCCTAAAATGATGGTCCAGATGCTTCCACTGCATTTGACCCCATTGCTCATTTGTAAACTTGCCAAAAACTGGATGTGGCCGCCTGTTCTCATTTTCCCGATCGTACCAGAGCTCCTGCATCCATTGATCGAGTTTTTCCCTTTCACTCTCAAAATCTTTCTGATCCACAACCTTGAATGATCTTACCGTGGGGAGATTCTTCTTCCAAGGCTTGTCATTGTACATCGCCTTTTTGAAAAAGATTCGCGCCATGTAATTGGGTTTGAGTTTCATTTTCTCTTTTTCCAGAGCAATCTGAATGGGGTATTGACAATGTTTCAACATTTGGGCAGCATCCATGCGACCCCACTGTGGTTCCGCATCTGGAGATAAAGCATCCAAACGATTTCTTAGGCTATCATAAGTTTTTTGGTCGAAGAATGATGGCATAGCAAAATATTTAAGGATAAAGAAGATATTTTTTTCTTGTAATCTCAAACTCCTCAAGACCAGTTTTCCAACTCGCTCTGATCTCCTCTGCACTCATGCCGCTCTCGATTTGTTGTTGCAGTTTTTCAGTTCCGGCGAGTTTGGTAAAAAAAGAGTTGAAGAAGCTTTTTTTGGAAGGCGCTTTCGCGAAAGCGTCTACTAAAAACTCCAACTCGATACGATCAAGCCTAGGATGCTCGCGCAAATCCACACCAAAACATTTCTTTCCATTGAATTTAGGCCGCTTGGCACCTACGTTGGGACTGGGCGTAAATGAAAAGCCGATATACTTCACCAGCGAGGGCGATCCATATACCTGAAACTGCATTTCAGTCCCGCGGCCCACACTCACCTCAGTTCCCTCAAAAAAACAAAGGCTGGGATACAGGTTGATCGCTTGGTCATTAGGTAGGTTGGGTGACGGTTTGATGGGAATATGATAGGCGCTGTCGTGCGTGTACTTTTTGCATTTGATCACTTGAAGATCAGCTTTTGCGTTGTTTTCTAGCCAGCCCTCGCCATTGATCATACTGGCATATTCTCCCATAGTCATGCCATGCACCACGGGAACGGGATGCATGCCCACAAAACTCTGGTGCTCTTTTTCCAAAATGGACCCGTCCACATAATGCCCATTTGGATTGGGGCGGTCGAGAAGCAAAATAGGAATCTTCAATTCGGCGCAGGCTTCCATGATGTAATGTAACGTAGAGATGTAGGTATAGAACCGCGCACCCACATCTTGAATGTCAAAAACCACTATGTCCACACCAGATAGTTGTTGCGCGCTCGGTTTGTTGTTTTTCCCGTATAGGGAAATGATGGGCAATCCAGTCGTGGCATCAACCCCATCCTCTATGGTTGCCCCAGCGTCTGCAGTTCCTCTAAATCCATGCTCAGGCGCGAAAACCGCCTTGATATCCACGCCTTGTGAGAGCAACGTATCTACCAGATGCACATACCGCACACGGTCTTCCTTATCCCAGCCGTCTGGTCTTAAAATCTCACCAGAATTTACGACGCTGGTCTGGTTACCCACTACGGCAACGGTTTTGTTCTTCAATTTATCCACCCATTCTCCCAGATGATCTGCTGCCGGCTCCGGTTGATCTTTCTTCAAGGCGATGATATCCTTCCTGGGATTTTTGAGTTCTCGCTTTCGCGAAAGCGTGCTATCAACCATCACCTCATCGCTAGGGACAGTCGTACTTTTATTATTGATGTTTCCTTTGCAAGAACCTAGTGAAAGCCCAAAGGCGATTATGGTATATTTGAAAAGTGAAAGAGAATTTGTGAATCTAGAATATTTCATTGCTCGGCGCATACAGAGTAGTGCAAGTTATAAAAATAGCGTAAGCGCTCCTATCATCAAAATTGCTACGGCAGCAATTGCGATAGGTATCATAGTCATGCTTATTGCCATCGCTACTGGCGTGGGATTGCAGCGTAAGATAAAGGAAAAAGTGAGCGCCTTTAACGGGCATGTCGCGATATCGCTTTTTGACCGGAACAATTCCATTACAACAACCAGACCCTTATCAAAAAACCAAGATTTTTATCCTGATTTTGAGGCGGTTCCAGAGGTACTGCAGTTGCAACCTATTATTACCAAAGGCGGAATCATACGCACCGAAACCGATTTTGAAGGTGTGATTTTTAAAGGTGTGGATTCTACCTACAACTGGACGTATTTTAAACCTTTTTTAATCGAAGGAGACCTCCCCAAACTCAATGGTTCACGTACAGGGAAAGAGATACTCGTCTCAGACGATATTGCACGCAAATTGAGACTCAAAGTAGGGGATAAGGCTCCTACTTATTTTATGCGCGGTGAAGACCGGCGCCCACCGGCTTTAAGGGCTTTTACCATAAGCGGTATTTACGACAGCGGTTTGCAAGAATATGATTCCAAATTTATCATTGGTGACCTGCGCAATCTGCAAAAAATAAACGGCTGGGAAGATGATGAGGTGGGAAAATTTGAGGTCTATATAAGTGATTTTGACCGGCTGGATTTGATCACCCGCGATATCAATCTCAATGTTGGAGCTACTTTATATGCTGCCAGTATCGAGCAGCAGTTCCCAACTATCTTTTCGTGGTTGGCTTTGCTGGATTCCAATATTTATGGAGTGATAGGAATTATTTTGGTCGTGGGGATTATTAACATGATCACCGCTTTGCTGGTTCTTATCTTAGAACGGACTCAAATGATAGGGACGCTAAAGGCACTGGGCGCACAAAGCTGGACAGTGCGTAAAATATTCCTTTACAATGCGATGAGTTTGGTTTTGAAAGGTCTTTTAATTGGAAATGTTCTTGGGTTAGGACTTATCGCATTTCAATATTATTTTCAACCTTTAACACTAGACCCAGCCAATTACTATGTCACCGTCATGCCGGTTTATATATCAATATTTCACGTGGTGGCGGTTAACGTGGGAACTTTTATAGTTTGTTTTCTAGCCCTTATCGTACCGACTTTAGTGGTTAGTTCTATCTCGCCAGTTAAGGCGATGCGGTTTGAGTAATAACTAAACTACAAGCAGAGAATTATTCCTTTTCTCGCGTAGGTGCTAAGTGTTTTGTCAAAACATCTCCGAAATACAACACAGTAACACAAATCAATAAACAAGGATAAAGACCGCTAACGAACCCTTTAGGGAATCCGTGTAAAAAAAGGAAAAGGAAGAAATACACGATAAATCCTGACCCAAATTTCAAGAGTCGCTCTAGAGATCCCATTCTTTGAGTGAAGAAAACGATAAAAAATGGGAGGAATATACTCAGTAATAAACCACCTATAACACTGTTAATTTGAGCATTAATATCTATTGTCAAGTAACCGAAAATCATCATTAAAATCATGTTTAATAGTGTTAGAAATATGATTTCAACCACTTTAGATATAATGCGATTTTCCATTACAGATTTTTCTCTCACGATCACATCATCTATCTCCATTTCCAAAGCATTACAAATTAAGTTCAATGTGATCTCTCTTGGATTGGTTTCAGATTTTTCTACTCGTTGAACTGTTCTGAGATTGACTTTTGCTTGTTGAGCTAAATCCTCCTGCGTTAATCCTTTCTTTATGCGGGCTGCAATAATCTTGTCAGTATTAATTCTCATCGTATCGGTTTGGAGTATAAAAATAGCGATCTCATTCAAATTCATGTGATAATTACTAAGTCATTCATACGACATTTAGAAAGTCATAGAGTGTCAAAGTCGATCTTGATAAATTTGATTTAAATTTCTTTTAGACTTAAATAGTTTTTAAAATATCACGTCATCTACGTCAATTGCCCTATTTCACGTCCATCTGATTTACTTCACCTTTGAGTTATATGTTTAGGGCAAGACAATTTATGTTCTTTGCGTTTAAGATTTAATTTTGGGGAAAGTTAGGGGTGTTTTAAATACCCCTTTCTTATTTCTACATTATCTGGATCCTGAAATCTCTTCTACACATTTTCAGTTTTGACACGATAATACAATTGTGAGTCCTGTATTTTTACAGAAAATCTGATAGAATAATTATGGAAAACATCTTAATCAATACAGAGAATCGCATTACCACGATCACTATTAATAGACCTAACAAACTGAACGCACTCAATGCAGAAACTATTGCCGAATTGAGCAATGCCATCGATCAGGTTGAACAAGACGATAATACCCGAGTAATTATTCTTACTGGATCTGGTGAGAAGGCCTTTGTAGCCGGTGCTGATATCAAGGAATTTGCAGATTTTAATGTGGAACAGGGTAAAGAGCTGGCCGCTCGAGGTCAGCGTACTTTGTTTGATAAAGTAGAGCAGTGTAGCAAGCCAGTTATCGCTGCGGTAAATGGTTTTGCTCTTGGGGGCGGTTTAGAGCTCGCCATGGCCGCCCATTTTAGAGTGGCAAGTGGAAACGCAAAACTAGGTTTGCCAGAAACTTCATTGGGAGTGATTCCCGGGTATGGTGGGACCCAGCGCTTGCCACAATTAGTAGGTAAGGGGCGTGCGTTTGAAATGATCATGACTGCGGGAATGATTAACGCAGGTACAGCCCACGATTTCGGTCTCGTGAACCACGTAGTAACTCCTGAAGAATTAATGCCTACCTGCGAGAAATTGGCGGGAAAAATTATGAATAACAGCCCGCTGGCGTTGAGTGCGGCGATCAAAGCGGTAAATGCTGGTTTTAAAGACAGTGTCAATGGGTATGAGGAAGAAATCGACCAGTTTGGAAACTGCTTTGGAACGGAAGATTTTGAAGAGGGAACATCAGCTTTTTTGAATAAGAGAAAGGCGGAGTTTTGAAATTAATTTCTACTATTCAAACATGCCAAGTATTTTTCTATAGAGGTTTGGTTGCTTTCCTGTAAACTTTTTTCGAGCATGCTAATTGAGTATACGTAATAGCATCAAGACATGCCAACACGCATAGTTGGCATGTCAACTATGAAAAGCTATCCGTTTGTAACATGCCAAGTATTTTTCTTGGCATGTTTTCTTTAATAAATCACCCCCTAAACAAGAAAAAATCATCCTTGATATCCTCGATTTTCTCATTGCGGTTGGAGATGATGTAATCGAGTGCCTTTTCTGTAAATTCTTTTCCTTTTCGCGTAAGCGAGACCACCTTTTCATCTATGGTAATCATATTATTTTTTAAAGCCAGATTCAAGACAGATCGGGAACGTACTTTCCCCCAATTGATGTGCTCTTGTAAGTGGCCTACACGACGTTCTTCCAGACTATCATGATTATTCAGGTGTAAGAGAAAGGTAAGGAGGGATACCTCAATTTGCTGTCTATTTTGACGTATGGATACCGCGATCAATCCTTTTGCGGGAGCAAATAAATAAACCAGTAAAAACAGCGTTCCTAAAACTGTGGTGATGGATCCAGAGATCGATGCATCGAGAACTCTCGCCAGCCAGTAGCCTCCAATCGCTGAACCACACCCGAACAAAATTGATAACACGATCATCTTTTTCAAATCAGAAGTCAGTAGATAAGCTGCAGCTGCCGGTGCAATCATCAAGGCCACTACGAGTATTGCGCCCACCGCATCAAATGCCGCAACGGTGGTTACCGAGGAAACACTCATCAATCCGTAATGCAAAACGACAGGTGAAAAGCCTAAAGCGCTTGAAAGCCCCACATCAAAGGTGCTTACCTTGAGTTCTTTATAAAACAAAAACAATAAAAGAATCGTGATCAATAAAATAGTGGAGATGAGGTAGAGCCCGCGCGGCCCCATATCCGTACCGTTCAGGATCCATCGATCAAAGGGAGCAAATGCCAAATCACCTAAAAGCACCGCATCAATATCCAGATGCACATCGTTTGCATTCTGAGCGATAAGTATCACGCCTATGCTGAACAACACTGGAAAAACCAGCCCAATTGCAGTATCTTCTTTCACCAACCCGGTTTTTTGAACCATTTCAACGAGTATGACCGTAATAATTCCACTGAAAGCAGCAAAAAGAATCAGCCACGGCGAGGCCAGATCGTGAGTAATGAAAAATCCAATTACGATTCCCGGCAGAATAGAGTGGCTTATGGCATCGCTGATGAGCGCCATTTTACGCAATACCAAGAAAACACCAGGTATGGCGCAAGCTGCTGCCGTCAGCACAGCGATAAGTTGAATTTCAATGGCTGGTGTCATGGCTTATCATATTTGCGTCATACAAATGTGCCGCGATATCAAATCCTTGCTGGGTCATGGACCAGCTCTGACCCTTGACGGTGATCCAGTCTTTTTCCTCCATTTGTGATAGGGATGATCGGGTAAACCCTTGAAAGTTGTTCAAGATCAAAATCGCGTGGGGTCGCGAGATATCATCGTGTTTTTTTACGATGTTGTACATGAAATGTAGGGTTTTCTTTAATTCGAGATCGCGTCTGTTCCTAATGAGTCTGAGCTGTTTGAACAAAATTCCTCGGTCTGGCGAGAAGATGAATGAAATGGCTACAAAAACAGCAGCTACCAGTACGATTACAGGACCGGTAGATAGATTATTTTGACTGGCACTAATTCCTGTGCCTACAATCCCAGATATCGCGCCGAAGATAGCTGCGATAAATACCATCGTGCTTAATTTGTTAGTCCACTGTCGAGCTGCAGCAGCGGGAGCCAGCAGCATGGCACTCATAAGAACAACCCCTACCGTTTGCAATCCTATGACGATCGCCAGTACGATAAAGAAACTGATTAAACCGTCGATGAGTTTTGTGTTGAAACCTAAGGTGATCGCGTAGTTCTTATCAAAAAGCAACAACTTGAATTCTTTCCAAAAAAGCAACAGGATCAGCAAGCTTATTCCGGTCACGATGCTCATAAGAATGACATCGCTCTCTACCAAAGTAGCTGCCTGACCAAATAAATAGGTGTCCAGTCCCGCCTGATTCGCATTGGGCTGCTTCTGAATGTAGGTGAGCAGCAACATTCCCAAGCCGAAAAACAAACTCAGGATCAAGCCCAGCGCGGTATCGGTTTTTAAATGGGTTTTTGTAACGATCCCTTTGATCCAGAAAACTCCCAGCAAGCCACTCACGAGCGCCCCCAGCAACAAGATATTGGAATCTTTTGCACCTGTGATCAAAAAGGCTACCGCAATTCCCGGCAAAGCTGCGTGTGAGATGGCGTCACCCAGCAAGCTCTGTTTTCTCAAGACCGCAAAACTACCCAGCATCCCACAGATCGCGCCCAGCACAGCCGTTCCCAGCGTGATCGTGCGTAGTGTGTAGTCCGTGAAGTATTCCGTTAGATTCAAGTATTTGCTCGTTTGTTTTGTTTGTGGTTATCTCGCTTTCGCGAAAGCGATTTCACAAGAAATTTACTGATAAAAGTTCTGCATTCTACATTCAGAATTCATAATTGCTTACTGCTGTACCGCAACTTTATAATTGATTCCATAGGTTTTGGTAAGGTTATCATCATTAAAAATGTCTTTTACCGGTCCTGTGGCGATGTGTTTCACGTTTAGAAAAGTTACCCAGTCAAAATACTCGGGAACGGTCTGTAAATCATGGTGCACTACAATTACGGTTTTGCCGGCTTTGCGCAGTTCTTTCAGAATGTTGATGATGGCAATCTCGGTAGTGGCATCGACTCCTTGAAAGGGTTCGTCCATAAAATAGATTGAGGCATTCTGAACCAGTGCCCTTGCTAAGAAAATACGTTGCTGTTGCCCACCAGAAAGCTGACTGATCTGCCGATTTTTAAAAGAAAGCATGCCCACTTTTTCCAAAGCTTCCAGCGCTTCCTTTTTCTGCTTGGAGCCGGGTCGTTTGATCCAGCCCAGCGCGCCGTAGGTCCCCATTAAAACCACATCAAGTGCTGTAGTAGGAAAATCCCAATCTACACTTCCTTTTTGTGGTACATAAGCGACGAGATTACGCTGCTTTTTATAGGGTTTGCCATAAATAGCTACTGAACCAGCAATGGGATCGATGATGCCTAGAATAGATTTAATCAAAGTGGACTTTCCCGCACCATTAGGTCCTACTATAGCCATAAGTACCCCTTCTGGTATGGATAAATCAATGTCCCATAAAACAGGTTTGTAGTTGTAGGCGACCGTGAGATCGTCCACAGCAACGGCGATCTTTTCGGTCATCATTTTAGAGCATTAACTATGGTTTTGACGTTGTGCAGGTACATCCCGATATAAGTTCCCTCATCGGTTCCCTTATTGCCCAATGCATCGCTATACAACTCGCCACCTATTTCAATTTCTTTACCTTTTGCTCGCACAGATTCCTGAAGTGCTTCTACAGTTCTACGAGGAACGCTACTTTCCACAAATATGGCTTTAACATCATTGTCAATGATAAAATCGGTCATACGTTGCACGTCTTTTACCCCAGCCTCAGTTGCTGTAGACAATCCTTGAAGTCCCACTACTTGAAAGCTGTATTGTCTTCCAAAATAGTTGAAAGCATCATGAGCCGTTACTAGAATGCGCTTTTCAGCTGGGAGGGATGAGATCAAATCTTCCACCTGGTCCTCCAGTATATTTATCTTGTTTAGGTAATCACGCAAATTCTGGTTGTAATAATCCTTGTTTGAAGGATCTTCTTGTATCAAGGTCGAAGTAGCTAGATCAGCCATTTGTTCCCAGTAATTAGTGTAGAACCAGATATGAGGATCGTAACTGCTGGCAAAATACTCGCTGCCTATAAGCGTACGTTTATCGACGGCATCACTTAGGGCTACGGTTTTTTTTCCTTGAGAATTCATTTTTTCAAAGACTTCCACCAGTTTGCCCTCGAGATGCAAACCATTGTAGAAAATGACATCTGCCTCAAAGAGTTTAGACACATCGCCCTCACTTGCTTTATATAGGTGTGGATCCACGCCACTGCCCATGAGACCCTGCAATTCAATGCGATCGCCGCCTATTTCTTTGATGAGATCAGTTATCATGGTAGTGGTAGTCACTACTTTTAGTCTATTGTCTGTATTTGTACCAGATTGATTAGGTTCATCTTTACAGCCAACGATCAGTAAACTGAAAAAGAATATACAGGTGAAATCTCTTAAAAAGGTTGTTCTCAGTTTCATTTTTTTTGGATGTATAACTTTTCAGCTGTTTGCTGAGTGAGTGTCATTTGTTTATTATCAAACTTGACTTTAAGTGACTGATCGTACTCTTCTATTTCAAGGATTTCCACCACAGACCCTAGATGTAAATTATATTTGTCTAAATATCTTAAGAACTCAGTAGAAGTGTCTATGACTCCTGTCACCATTCCAGTAGTTCCTGAAGGTAGTTTAGAGAGTAAGATTTGATTTACCTCCTTTAAATTGCCTTCGCTATCAGGTATGGGATCACCATGGGGATCTTTTTTTGGGTACCCCAAGTGACGATCCAGTTCATCGATGAGTTTTCTAGACTGAATGTGTTCTAACTGTTCAGCTATTTCGTGAACTTCATCCCAAGTAAAATCAAGTTTTTCCACTAAGAATACTTCCCATAATCGGTGCTTCCTAATGATCTGCATGGCGCAGGAACGTCCGTTTTTAGTGAGCTTTGCACCTTTGTAAGGTACATATTCCACCAAATTTTTATCAGCTAGCTTTTTGAGCATGTCAGTCACAGATGAGGCTCTCGTATTCATGCGTGAAGCAATCTCTGTGGTTGATACTAAGTCACTCGCTTGCTGTGCATGATAGATCGCCTTGATATAATTCTCTTCAGAAATGGAATGCATACCTACAAATATTATAACAAAGGTAAAATTTTGTTTCTTAAGACTAAGCAAATATTTAGACGAGGCTAAAATTAGTGAGCAGGTAGCAGTAGGCAGTAGGCAGTGGGCGGTAGGCAGGGAGTAGTGCACAGTTGTTAGTTGACAGTTGCAGATCGCTTCGTGGGTTTGCAGTTCAAATAGTCAATTGATTTTTTGAAATTTCGCTCTTCGCTCTTCGCTCTTCGCTATTCGCTGTTCGCTATTCTCGCAAATTCATCTACTCACACACTCTTTCTTAACGCCACCCTTACAATTCATAACTTGATATAAGATATATTTGCTCTATAAGTCTGCTACAACATGGAAGAACGCTTTAAACAGGCACCATTTACCGATCTCAAAGAAGTATTAAGTGCAAACTGGGAGGCTCCTTCAAATATTGCATTGGTAAAATATTGGGGTAAGCACGAGGTACAACTTCCTGCAAACCCATCGATTAGCTTTACGTTGAGCAAGAGCAAAACGATAACTAATGTTACTGCAAAAAAAACCGATCACGGTTTTACTGTTTTGTATGATGGTAAAGAAAAGTCTGACTTTGCTCCAAAAATCAAGGCTTATTTCCAGCGGGTCAAAGACTATTGCCCGTGGCTTACACATTATCATTTCACTATCGATACCCATAATACGTTCCCACATAGTTCAGGAATTGCCAGCAGTGCCAGTAGTATGGCGGCGCTCAGCAGTTGCCTGATGGATATGGAATCCCAGCATTCAGGGAAGCCTATCGATTTTGAGAAGACCTCATTTTTGGCACGTTTAGGCTCTGGAAGTGCCAGTAGGAGCATCAAGGGTGAAGTGGTGGTTTGGGGCTCACACGCTCAGTTTGATTCCAGTAATGATTATTATGGTATTGATGTGAGCGATATTTTACACGAGAACTTTAAGGGTTATCAAGATGTGATTCTGCTTGTGGATAAAGGAAAGAAAACGGTAAGCAGTACGGCTGGACATGAGCTTATGAATGGGCACGCTTTCGCGAAAGCGAGATTTCAACAAGCCCACGATAACATCACCCAACTCAAAGAAATTCTTGAAGCAGGTGATCAAGAAGCATTTATCAAAATCGTGGAGAGTGAAGCGCTCACGCTGCACGCGATGATGATGACATCGCATCCGTATTATATTTTAATGCGTCCCAATACACTGGCGATCATCGAGGAAATATGGAAATTCAGGAAGGAAACTGATGTGCCGGTGTGTTTTACGCTAGACGCTGGTGCAAATGTGCACATGCTTTACCCTAAAAATCATAAAGATCAGGTAGATAAGCTGATTAACAGCAAATTGGCGCAGTATTGTGAGAATGAACAGTATATTTGCGATGAAATAGGCAACGGTGCTAAAAGCCTCAAATTATGAAAGGACCTCTTTTTTATTCAAAGATTCTACTCTTCGGAGAGTACGGAATCATTAAGGATTCCAAAGGTTTGTCCATACCTTATAACTTCTATAACGGTGCGCTTAAAATCAGTGACGATCTTAATGAGGAAAAAGCACAGTCTAATAAAAACTTGTCGCGTCTTGCCGATCATCTAGAAAAGCTAAGTCGAGAAGATAATGAGTTTCCACAATTTGACATCAAATCCTTGCGAGGAGATATCGATGCTGGAATGTATTTTGACTCCAGTATTCCTCAGGGATATGGTGTGGGATCTAGTGGCGCTCTCGTAGCAGCAATTTATGACAAGTACGCTGAGGATAAGATCACGGTACTCGAGAATCTCACTCGTGACAAACTGCTTACACTCAAAGAAATTTTTGGAAAGATGGAGAGCGTTTTTCATGGTAAAAGCTCTGGTCTTGATCCTCTCAATTCTTACTTGAGTTTACCTATTTTAATCAATAGCAAAGAAGATATTGAACCGGCTGGAATCCCATCGCAAACGGCAAACGGTAAAGGAGCCGTTTTCTTACTGGATTCTGGAATGGTGGGAGAAACTGCCCCTATGGTTAATATATTCATGGAAAACATGAAGCAAGATGGTTTCCGTGCCATGTTGAAAGATAAGTTCGTTAAGTACACTGACCTGTGCGTGGATGATTTCTTGAAAGGTGACGTAAAAGGCCTTTTCGGGAATGTGAAAAAACTTTCTGGGGTAGTGCTAGATCACTTCAAGCCAATGATTCCTAGCCAATTCCATGCTTTATGGAAGAAAGGACTGGATACTGGTGACTATTACCTAAAACTTTGTGGTTCTGGAGGTGGAGGTTACATCCTAGGTTTTACGGAAGATCTAGAAAATGCCAAAAAATCGCTCAAGGATTACAAGCTTGAGGTGGTTTACTCGTTTTAAATTATTTATTGATTAATTACAGATTATACGAATCAGAAGTTCTCAGTTCTGAATTTGATGGCGTGCGTTTTGCTGAATTCTTGTATGCAAAATGATACTGCTGCTCACGAGTAAGAGCCCTATATAGGTTCGGTAGATTTTGATTGGTTCATAGGTCCCGGCAACGAACTAATGATCAGGAAGACAAGCAGACTTTTGAAAATTGGAGAAAAATAAATGAACCTTTATATAAAGGTCATGGGTTTACGATGGTTCAAAATGATACGGTGTGGCAGGAGTATGTAGAACTTGTCAAGTGGAAGAATGGAAACTGGTTTTACAAGGTTTCTCAAAAAGATCAAACTGGTTCAACAGACTTTAAACTAATTAAAATTTCTGAAGACAGCTTCACAGCAGAAAATCCTGAAAATGAATTTCCAACTATCATTTTATATCAAATTGAGGGAAACAAATTACATGCGAGAATTTCTGGAGGAGAAATGCAAGTGGAGTTTGAGTTTGAGCGGTGAAACTAAATTAATTTTAGGTAAAGTTAATTTTTATACTTCTCAATCGACTCCCTGATACGTTGCATCCTATTTTCTGGGTCAGGATGAGTGCTTTGAAACTCTGGTACACGATTGTTCCCAGCGGCGTTTTTTAAAATTTTCATGACGCCTATCATCTCTTCAGGATTATAGCCCGCATCGATCATCATTTTTACGCCTAGATCATCGCTTTGCAGTTCATCGTCACGACCGTATTTCATAGTGATGGTTTGGGCAACTGCTGCCGCCGCTTGACCCATTCCCTCTGTGCCTACACTTACACCGGTCACGACACCGTTAGCAAGTTGTTGCTGGCTTATGCGCTCTGCGCTATGCTTTGCAATGACATGTCCTATCTCATGTCCCAGTACACCAGCAAGTTGATCCTCATTTTCTAGCTGATTGAATAGGGCGGTGGTGATAAAACAAGGACCACCAGGTAACGCAAAGGCATTGATCGTTTGACCATCTGCCAGTAGATGAAATTCATATTTATAAGGTGAATTTGCCGCAATACTGCTCTCGACCAGTTTATTGCCTACACGATCTACGAGTTGCTGAGCGGCTTGATCAGGATGTAACCCACCGAATTGTTCTATCATTTGAGGGGTAGCATTGAGCCCTAGAGCAATTTCTTCTTCCACGCTCATGCCTATATACTGTTTCTCGCCAGTAAATTCATTAGTTTCCTCGCTGCCGCAAAATTTGAGGACGGCAAAGGCGACAATCGCTAAGCCTATAAACAGTCTGATTCCTTTTGCGCCTCTACTTGCCATAGTGTTATTGTTTTAAATTAGAATTGATTCCCTGTAGATGTTCTTCAAGGTATTTTTTGATCCTCTCGTCTGATACCTGATCCATTCCTAGAATATCTTGTATTCGTAAAAATTGCTTTAGATTAATGTTAGAAAGATATTGCTGGTAACGCTTTCGCGAAAGCGGAACATAACTCCAGTGCCAAGGCTCATATTTAAAGCCCGGGCGTTGCTCGTTCATAGTATACACAAGTGCAAAACCATATTTGCCTGCGTTTTGATCCATCCAGTCTTTCATTTTGCAAAACGGTCCGTCGCCATGAAATTTCTTGGGAACCAATACATCGCCTGAATAACTTGCACTGGAATCGATAATGTCCAGATCAGTCCCCCAGTGGTGTCTCGATGTGCCCGGAACGGTGCTATATTCTACGATTTTATCAAAGATTTGCTCAGGGTTCAGACTTTGTTTCTCATAGCGTTTCCACTTTCTGTTCCAGATTTGTTCTTGCCGCTCGTAGCTTCGGTATCCTGAAACGATAGTTAGGTTGATGCCATCTTTTATTGCCGCCGCTCTCATCTCGTCAAAAGCTTTTTGCACTTCAAGAGGGATGGATTTGTTGCCCAAATCAGCTTTGCCGATGAGCGTATCCTTCAAGGTTTGCGCATTCATAATCTGAGAACCTATCATTATGTATAAAAACCACTTGATCATAGTTCCTTATACATTTTAAAATGGGGTCCGGCAGGTTCTAGATCTAATTCTTCGCCTACGGTTTGGTAACCTTGTTTCTCGTAAAACGGAACGGCGCTAGTGCGCGCATGAAACCATAAAACATCGATCTGATCCTCTTTGAGGCGGCATTCTGCAAATTCCACCAGCTTTTTACCGATTCCCTTCCCCTGCTCATTCTCCATTACGGCCATGCCACGCAGCTGATACATAAATTTTTCATCAGAAAACAACTCTTGAATAGCACTTTTATTTTTAAATAAATAAGTCGCTATACCTACGAGCTTATTCTTTTCAAAAGCACCTAGATGAAACGTTGTTTCCAGTTCATCACCTTTGAAGATCGTGGTTGCTGCAGGAAGCCCTTGTCTTAAAACTGTCTGGCGTATCTCGCGGGTTTGTTCAGCAAGTATTTCTTTAATGATGATGCTCATACTCTGAGATCGTTCCAATCCTCATGTTTATCAAATAGCACCTCTGCAAATGGGCATAACGGATTGACTTTTCTGTTTTTTTCTCTCGCAAATTCTACAGAATGTTGAACGATTTTTGTGCCTAATCCTTTACCTTCTTTACTGGGATCTACCTCGGTGTGGTCTATGGTCATAACATCGTTTTCCAAGCTGTAAGTGAGCTCGGCGATTTTTTTATCTTCTTCATCATGGATATAGAATATTCCACGACTTTCAGACTCTTTATGTTTGATTTGATTCTTCATGATCTATTTTAAAAATGATACGTCAGTATCGGTTTGTATTTCTGTGGGTTCAACTCCAGCTTTGAATACTCGAGCGCTGTGTGGTCCTTTGAGAATTTCCTCAGTTCCTTTCACTCTCAAATAACTTCCTTCCCTTAATCCCAAAACAGGTACGGAATTATAGGTGTGAAACTCTTTGATACGTTGCTCTCTCGTCTCGCCCATGTGTTGACTTCCCTCAATAGGGTCTAGGTAATGTGCGTTAATGTTGTATCCCAAAACACCAGTTGTTTTAAAACTAGTAGGTTGTAGGATAGGCATATCATTTGTTGTTTGCATGGTCAGCCCGCAGATGTTTGAGCCTGCACTGGTACCCAAATAAAAAGTGCCAGAGTAAATTGCTTCGCGCAGAGGTTGCATTAATTTATGGTCGTGCAATTGCTTGACCAAAACAAAAGTGTTGCCGCCTCCTGTAAAAATAGCTTTGGCATTTTGAATAGCTTCTACGGTATTCTGCATTTGTTGTATGCCTTTTACTTCTATATCAAGAGATTTCAAAGCATCACCTATTTTTTGAGTGTATTGATCGTGGGTGATGCCGCCGGGTCGTGCAAACGGAATGAACAGTAGGCTTTTAATACTTTGATTTGTAAAGACCGATTTGAGTTCGTCCAGTAAATATTCCAGTGGTCGCTGCCCGTGCAATGTAGACGTGCTGGCGACAATCATATCTCTTTGATTTGCGCGCATGACTCAAAGATATTCATTATTGAACAGCGAGATAAAAGCTATTTCTGTTTAACAATTATTTACCTAGTTCAAACGTTGATTTGATCGTATCTTCCTAAATCAATCAAGTCATCATGAAAAAGTTTACATTACTGATTTTCTTCATTTCTACAATAGCTTTTGCCCAAAAGGAGCGTGTTCAGATTAAAGGAACTGTCACCTCAGCCTCTGAAGAACCCATTGAAGGGATCACTATTTTCAATCTCAATAATCTAGAAGGTACGATTACTAATGAACAAGGTGTTTTCTACATCAATGTGATGGAAGGCGACAAACTCAATTTTGATGCGGTCCAGTTTGAACCATTCACACTCGAGGTGGGTGCAAATACAATCAAAAGAAAATCTGCTACACTGCAATTGAACGAAGGGGTTAACAAATTAGAAGAGGTGATTATTCAAGACAACCTTATGATGATCGAGGTAAAACGAGACGTAGATGTGAAGCCTGTGCTGGCTGGTGTTGAAGAAGAAAACTTGCGGGTTAGAGCCGTAGACCGTATGGAAAACACTTTTTCAGATCGTGTGAGACAACCTGATGAGTATCCGATTGAACAACTTGCAGCGAGTCAAAGTGGTTTGCGCATGAATATGTTCAATGTAATCGGTTTGCTGGGGTCGCTGGTTGTGAGTGAATCGTTAAAAAATCTAGATCTGAGCGGTAAACCTAAACCAGTGGAAGAAGAGTTCAACGTAGTCATGGTCAAGAATAAATTTGGAACAGACTACCTCGCAGAATTCCTAGATCTGGATAAGGAATACCTCTACGAGTTTATGTATTACGCAAAAGATAATGGTCTGAACAAGGAAATGCTGGAGTCTGACAATGAGCTTGCCTTACTGGAATTTCTTTCTGAACAGTCTAAGTCCTTTAAAAGAAAAAAAGGTTTGCTGGAGACTAAAGGTTAGCAGTCATCATTCATAAATATGGCGTTGATTTTGTTATCAACTTACATATAGTCATTTTTGTCATTTAGTATTATCTATGCTTTTTAAAACCTTAGCAACAGCTTCTATTTTCATATTTGCGAGTTTTTCTTTTACCTGCCTTAAAGAATCTCGCTTTCGCGAAAGCGGAACACCATCTAACCATATCGCTTTTAATAAGGATGCCGATCATAAATACTACGTATCAGTTTCTAATGTCAAGTACAGCAAGAAGGCGGGTGCCATGCAAATGGTGACGCGTTTTTTTATAGACGATCTGGAACGAGTACTGAATGCACGCAACGTGAATCAAGTAACTCTGGGAGAAAAAGAGGAAATCGAGGATCATTATGACGCGATTCAAAAGTATTTGGGACTCAAGCTTATCGCAACTCTAGATGGAAAGCAGGTGGAGCCTAAACTGTTAGGAGCAGAGTATGAGATTGATCAAATAGCCCTCTACATAGAATTTACACCTACGGCCCAACCTGAAAATGTAACCATGGAATTCAATGCTTTTTATGAGGTATTTGAAGAGCAAAAAAATCTGGTTCATTTTAAAATCAACGACAAACGGAAGACCATGATTCTCGAGCGTGCCAAGCCAGAAAGCTCTCTAAACTTTTAGGAAAGTATTCTAAGTACCGTGCTTTAATTGTATTTTTAGCCATCAATTCAATAAAATTACTACATGAAATCCATCAAGTTTCTGTTTTTGAGCATGTTCTTGGTTTCTTTTGGAGCCTTTGCACAGGAGGAAGAACAAGAAAAAGAAGAACCTAAAGCTGAGGAACATTACAACATCAACAAGTTTAGGCAACTCTACCAAGAGTTCTCTACCCCTAACCAGTACCGCAGTGCCAGTGGTGCTCCAGGTCCCAAGTATTATCAGCAACGAGCTGATTATAAAATGGACATAAGACTGGATGATGAAAACGCACACATCTATGGATCTGAAGAGATTACCTACACAAACAATTCTCCTGATGTACTGGAGTATCTATGGGTACAACTCGATCAAAATATGAGAGCAAAGGACTCACCGTCGCCTTTAATAAATTCAGGAAGGAGTTCAGCGATCATGCAACCGGCTCAGTTTGCTGGTAATTATATGAAAGAACCATTTGATGGAGGCTTCAATATCAAGAAGGTGGTAGATGACGATGGAAAGCCACTCAAATACATGATCAACCAGACCATGATGAGAGTGGAAATGCCTAAAGCTCTGGAGCCGGGTAAGAAATTTACCTTCGGTATCGACTGGGATTACAAGATCAACAACCACGTAGATGGTCGTGGCCGTAGCGGTTATGAGCAATTTGACGATGGTCACAGAGCTTATGTGATTGCTCAATTTTATCCTAGAATGTGTGTTTACAACGATGTGGAAGGATGGCAAAACAGCCAGTTCTGGGGTCGTGATGAGTTTGCGTTGCCCTTTGGAACCTTTGAAGTAGATATTACTGTACCAGAAGATCACTGGTTAGATGGCACCGGAAAATTGTTGAATCGTAAAGACGTTTACTCAAAAACTGAGATGAAGCGTTATGAGCAGGCCATGAAATCTTATGAGGAGCCTGTAGTTATACGCACTCAAGAAGAAGCAGAAAAGCTCGCAATGATGTCAGGCTCAAAGAAGATGAAAACCTGGAAGCTCAAAGCAGATTATGTGCGTGATTTTGGATGGACTTCTTCTCGTCGTTACGTAGCAGATGCGATGGCGGTGAAAATAGGAGGGAAGGATGTAGCAGCGGTTTCAATATATCCTCCAGAGGGGAACCCGCTTTGGGAACAGTGGTCGACAAAAGCGGTAAAACAAACGCTGGAGTCTTATTCAAGAATGACTTTTGACTACCCTTACCATAAAGCGATTTCTGTACACGCAAAGAATCAAGGGATGGAATATCCTATGATTTGCTGGAACTATGGTCGACCAGATGCCGAAGGAAATTACAACGATCGTACTAAATTCGGAATGATTTCAGTAATTATTCACGAGGTAGGACACAACTACTTCCCGATGATCGTAAACAGCGACGAGCGCCAGTGGACGTGGATGGATGAAGGTTTGAACACTTTTGTACAATATGTTGCTGAACAGGATATGGGAGAAAATTATCCAGATGCGATTGAAGGCTATGACGCTTACCCATCTCGCCGTGGTCCAGCTGCCAAAATTGTTCCTTACATGGCAGGAGATCAGCGTTACATCGCACCGATTATGAGCAAAGGTTTGAACACCTACCAGTTTGGTTCAAATGCTTATGCAAAACCAGGCACAGCCCTTAACATTTTAAGAGAAACCGTAATGGGTAGAGAGCTTTTTGACTATGCATTCAAGACGTATTCGCAAAGATGGATGTTTAAGCACCCTACTCCCGAAGACTTCTTCCGTACCATGGAAGATGCAAGTGCTATGGACTTAGACTGGTTCTGGAGAGGCTGGTTCTACACGACGCGCTATAACGATATGGGAATTAAAGACGTGAAGCGTCTCTATGTATCCAGCGAGAAGAACGAGCAGATGAGAGAATACATGAAGGCTAATAATATTTCTGATAGCGATTTACCACCACTCGTTTACATGGTTGAAGAAGGAAGTGCAGACTACAAAGAAGATATGAAGGATAAAGATCCAGCACAAACGGTGGAGCCTTTAAAAACTTACATGCTCGACAACTTTACTGCTGAGGAGCGTTCAAAGATGAAAGCACCTAAATACTTCTACGAGATTACTGTAGAAAAGCCTGGTGGTTTAGTAATGCCTATCATAATCGAGTACACTTATGCTGATGGAACTACTGAAATGGTAACCCACCCAGCTGAAATCTGGAGACTCAATGACAAGGAAGTTCAAATCAACAAAGCTTCCCAAAAGGAAATCACTAAGATCATGATTGATCCTAAGCTGGAAACTGCAGATATCGATATGGAAAACAACGCCTGGCCACAAGATGCAAGTATGGATAAGTTTGAAGAGATGAAGAAGTAAGATTCGTTCTGTCATAATTTTAAAGCCAGATTCACAATGAATCTGGCTTTTTTGTGTTCATTTAATTAGAAGATTGTAATATTATATCATGCGATATTTATTGAGTGTACTTTGTGTAATGATCCTTATCGGTTGTGAGGATTCCTTAATTGAACAGGGCGAGCCTGAGGAGATTCTTGAATCTATTGATGACGCAGTACGCTTGTCCCAAATCATCATCACTGATCCCGATACAGATGATGTACTAACTGACATTGCCATAAATTATGATCAGGATAGTCTTATTTCAACCATCCTATTCACAGGTCTTCAAAACATAACTTATGAATTCAATTATGCATCTAACGACCGATTGACTGATATAACCCGAACCGAAAATGGGGCGACTGTAGCCTACTCGTTAAGCTACGATGGGGATGAGGTTCAGTTGCTGGATAGTACAGGTTCGGTTGAGCGCACAAAGCTTTTTAGTGTCGATTCTCAAAACCGAATTTTCAGAACACAAACTTTTGAAAATGATGCGCTGCAACAAACTATAAACTATAATTATACATCAAATTTTAATGTACAACGCATCAATGAGCTATCAGCTGGGAATGCTATTGAACGCTATCAAGAGTTGACCTATTTCTTTAATAACAACCCTTTCAGAGATATGAATGATGTGTTGCGGTTTATCGTTTTTGAAGATTTCATACCCTATACTCGTTACTTACCCAGCACGATCAACTCATTTGAATCTATGGGAGGTACTTTCACAATGTCAAGCTCGGTGCAATTTGTTTACAGTTTGAGTGACGATAATTTCCCAGGCTCAAGAATTGTCACTCGGTCGCAAGGTGGGGTAGATGAGGTGACCGTTGAAACCTTTATCTATACGGATAATTAACATCGCCCGCAGCGCAATCGATACGTGCTAATGTATATTTGCAGCATGAATGTGTATCCCTTATTCATAAGCGTTCCAGAAGTCATGATCATAGGTTTGGTCGTGATATTGGTATTTGGAGCTGATAAGCTTCCTGAGGTTATGCGTGGTATTGCAAAAGCGATGAACAGTGTGCGCCATGCTACTGATGATATTAAAAATGAAATATCAAAAAGCGCTGATGAGCACGGTTTTACCGAAGATGTAAAAAAGATCAACAGCCAGATCAAGGAAGTGAAAGATCAGATCGAAGAATCTGGCTCCATCAAGCGTAAATTTTAATGTGGGAAACCCTGGTGGAATACGACCGGGAGTTATTTAGGTTCCTCAACAGCCTCTGGATAGGTGAGTTTGATACTTTCTGGATCTACGTCACCCAGATTGAAAACTGGATTCCGTTATACCTCTTATTTTTCTATTTTTTATTGCGAGCATATAAGATTAAGTCTGCAATTATCAGCATTCTAGGAATTTTTATGGTTGCAGCGGTAACGCTGGGATTAACTAATCTGGTCAAAAATCAGATCGCCAGACTCAGGCCTAATAATGAGCCTGTTCTTATGGACAGCATACGTATTTATCAGACTCCAGAAAATTTTAGTTTCTGGTCAGGCCATAGCGCAGTAAGCTTTGCCGTGGCCACTTTTGTAGCGTTTTTGCTTATTACTACACAAGCAAAATCACATCATAAACCCAACGCAATTGATTCAAAATGGTTGTTGCTAATTTTCATTTGGCCGGTCACCTTTGCCCTTTCTCGCATCATGGTAGGTGTTCACTATCCTACTGACGTTATCGTGGGTATGCTGGTAGGAGTTTTACTGGGTTACGCTTTCGCGAAAGCGTACTTTGTTCTATTATCCCGTAATCAATAAAATCTAGTTGTCACCCTGTACGCGAGTGCGCGAGCGTCCCGATAACTATCGGGACAGAGTCTGTTTATTAATGTCACGATAATATTAGAATCCTTTTCTCCTGACAAGTAGATGCTGAATATCGCTTCGCGCTTTCAGCATGACAAAATTTGACCGGCTGTGATAGCTCCCTCTCCCATTGCATCCGACGACTGAGGCAAGAGGGAGAGGAATGCACAGAAGGCTGGGGTGAGGTCACACCACCCTACTCAGAGTAAGCCCATCCCTAATAGGCAAAACCACGGTTTGTAGACGAGGATCTTCCTTCAGGCGCTTATTGAATTCCAGCAAAATAGGTGTTGATTTGTCTTTTGGATCTAATTCTTCAACCACTTTGCCGTGCCAGAGCACGTTGTCTGAAATGATTAAAGACCCGCTATGAACTTTATCCATGATGAGGTCGAGATAGTTGACATAATTAGGTTTGTCTGCATCGATAAAGACAAGATCAAAAGTTCCTTCAAGTTCAGGGATAATTTGAGTTGCGTCGCCTATTTTTTGAGTGAGGGTGGTGTTATTATTAGTGTCCCGATAGCTATCGGGATCGCGAAAGCGTTTAAAATAACGCTCCACCAGATCTTCTAATTCCTCATTAATGTCAATTGTGATCAGTTCGCTGCCATCGGGCATACCCTCAGCGAGACAAAGTGCAGAATATCCTGTAAACGTTCCGATTTCCAAAACGCGTTTAGGTGCCACCAGGTGAGATATCATACTCAAAACCCGACCTTGGTAGGATCCAGAAAGCATAATGGGCTGCAAGACTTTCTGGTAGGTCTCTCGAGTGAGATCTTTCAGTATTTGCGGTTCATTTTCAGAATGTGTGACGATGTAGTCGTCAATTTTTTGTGGGAGGAAGTGCATTGCACAAATATAGTAGAGAGTGTTTAATTGGTATATTTGATAGAAGCACTAAAGGCCTCAGGAATGAAACCGTTCACTTTTAGATTGAGTTACATATTACCTTTACTGACGATATTTATGTTCGTTTCTTGTCAGCAGTCCAATAACAAGGACAATAATCTGTACTTCAGCAAAAGCTATTCCTATATTTTCAAGTTTAATCAGGAAAATCAACTTCTTTACAAAATACCTTCATTTGAATTAAAGGATTTTGGGTTTATGACTTGCGAAATGAAAGATGGTTTATACTCCTGCTTTGATCAATTTGAACAAAAAGAGTTTAGCGTTAGCTTTAATTCCAAAAGAGGAGTAAGTCAGCTAGAATTGCTTAATGTTTCTAATTCATTGATACATGAATTCAATACGACCTATTATCAAAGTGTTAATCATGACAATCATAAAAGTGAACCAATGTTTTTTTCGGTCGGTCTAAATGGAGAATTGATTTTTTCTAGGGAATATACATTTGACCGACCAACTACGACCTCAATGACATTTATACCGAAATATGATAGAGAACTTGGTATAATATTTTACGAGAATGATGCGAAAACCAAACTTTTTTTGAATAATGAAAGTAGTGAAAATAAACTAAAGATTACACTGCTAAAAGTACATGCATCAAGTGAATTTTTCCGACAGTATGACTTTGAGCCGATTATTGGTTGACGATATGTAATAAATTATTCAGCCAAATAGAATAGCACAAAATAGATTACTCTTAATTTTCCAGGCTACAAAAAAAATCAAGGCATAAGACCAGAACAAATCTATACATTTGTTCTGGTCTTACGCCTAAATAATTATTCGTTTTCAACTAACATCAAACTCATCGCAAATCCACCACCTGGTTTCATTTCAATGTTGATTTCTTCACCTTTAGTTACTTCACGTTCTGAAATGTTTATGCTTAATGGATTATCGTTCCAGTGCGCATCTTCTCCGTCTTTGTAAAGCCTCATTTGATAGGTTTTTCCCTCTTCGAGAAAATCAAGATCTATCGTCTGACTTCGCACATTCTCATCTGTGATGCCACCTACAAACCAGTTGCCCGTTTCTCGCTCTTCACGAGCGATGACCACGTAATCGCCTACCGCGCCGTCTAAAACTTTTGTTTGTTTCCAGTCTACGCCTACGTCTCTGATGAATTGTAGAGGCTCTGGGTTGGCTTCATAATGTTCTACGAGGTCTGCAGCCATTTGAACTGGACTATAGATAACTACGTAGAGTGCTAATTGCTGTGCGATCGTTGTATTTACCTGATTATTCTCCTTGTACTCGTCAAATTTGATATTGAAGATTCCAGGTGTAAAATCTATGGGGCCAGCAAGCATGCGCGTGAAGGCGACGATTGATAAATGTTCTGGTGGATTACCGCCGTCGCTGCTCCAGGCATTGAATTCTTGGCCTCGCAAGCCTTCTCGTGAGATGGTGTTGGGGTAAGTCCTGCGCAATCCGGTAGCTTTTATAGGTTCGTGGGCATTGATCGCCACGTTATATTCGGCCGCTTTTACTACAGTGTTATTATAGTGATTCACCATGTACTGACCGTGGTGGTACTCGCCCTTCGGCAAGATTTTGCCTACATAACCCGTTTTGACAGTATTCATTCCGTATTTCTGCATGAGTGCAAAAGCTGTGTCCTGCTGTTTGGTGTAGGTCTCGGTCGCGGCGCTGGTCTCGTGGTGCATGATGATCTGTACGTCTCTCGCTTTCGCGAAAGCGGTAACCTCTTCAAGATCATAGTCAGGATAAGGCGTTACGAAGTCAAAGACGCCCTCCCGATCCTCAAAACCGATCCAATGTTCCCAACCAGTATTCCAGCCCTCAACCAGCACACCACCGATATTATTCTCAGCAGAAAACTCGATGAATTGCTTCACATTCTCAGTCGTGGCGCCATGGCGGCCGTGGGCTTTGCCGGTGTCCTTCCAAGAATCCATACTCTGGGTCATGCCATAATCCCAGGTGGATTTGCCCAGGTGCATCTCCCACCACACACCTGTATATTTCATGGGTTTGAACCAAGAAACATCGCCTAGTTTATTAGGCTCGTTGAGATTGACAATAAGCTTGGATTCGATCAAGTCAGGAGCGTTGTCGGTAATTTGTACGCTGCGCCAGGGCGTGTGAAACGGGAGCGTCTTTTTGACTTTGTAATCTCGATTTTCAGAACCCACCAAAATACTTTTATAGCCTAGCTTTTCACTGTTTACGCCCAGTGTCATACCGCTGTAATCTATTAGTGCTGCCTCGTGAATCGAGATGTGAATGCTGTCTGTACCCACCATGGTAACTGGCGTATTTACAGCATTGTTTGGAATATAGGTCTGGGCGAGATTGGAATGGTTGCGGTACTTGTCTACATTGATTTCAGACAGTTTAGTGGTGCTGTACAAATGCTCATAAATGTCCCAGTCGCCAGGTATCCAAAAAGTTTTGTAATCCTGAGTGAGATTGAATTCTGTGTTTTCTTCTGTTATGTAAACGGTGTCGATCCTCTCCATCTCTGGAACTTCATAACGGAAACCTATACCATCATCGTAAATACGAAAACGCAATTCCAGAGTCCGACCGGAATCATTAGATTCTTGTAGTTTTACCCATAGTTCATTAAACTTATTCTGTACCTCGAGTTGCTCGCCCCATGGCATTTCCCAGGTTTCATCAAATTCTGCGGTACCACTAGACGTGATTTTGAAATCTTGATCAAAGTTGTCCAGATTTTTGAAATCCATACCTAGATAGGAAGTGTCTATGACCGTTTTATTTTTATACGATGTAGTGTAAAAAGGCCTACCGTCTTTTGAAAGATCAAATTTTAAAACAAGGGCACCATCTGGGGAACCGATTTCCAGATCAGATTGATCGTCAGAATTGTTTTGACAGGAAATTAATAGCAGTATAACTGCCAAAAGATACAAGCTTTGACGCATTTTAGGTAGAATTTATATACTACAAATATGCGCAAAACAAAATCATGACCATAGCTGTTCATTATTTTTAATAACTTGAGCATTTTATGGGTCAAAAATGAAATTTATTAGTGTCGCTCTAGACTTTTAACCGGTTGTCCATAGACGGCTTCAAAAAGGTCAAAGGTCTTCATCACACCATTTAAGACCTGATCTTGTTGCTCTTTTGAATAATCTTCATGATTGATTTGCTGTAGTAATTCTGGCCAGGCTTTACGTTCATCAGCATTTGGTTTGCGATAAAACTGCCAGTCTTTTTGGGAAACTCTTGGGCAAGATCTGAGGTTTTTCCCAATTACGGCAGCACCTAACATACTTCCATTAAGTACATAACGAGCTCCTAACGCTTCGTATTTGTTGTTCAGTTGATAGCCGTCATCCAGATTCGCATCAATCTGTTCTTGATCCAAATCTTCCAAAATACGATGGCTCATAGGACGCTCGATGGTGTGGAACTGGGTTATTTGTTGTTCCGCTTTCGCGAAAGCGAGATAATTTTTAATCAATATCTCCTCAACTTGCTGATCTGTCACGCTGCCGTCCATGATCTTATCCACGCCGCTTGCCCCTTCTAAGCGGTCGTGAATGGCTCTACTTTCTTTGCGGATGCGCTCGATCAATTCCATGCTATTTTATAACATTAGGTAAGTTGTCTGAAATCTCAGAAATGAGTTTCTCGTAATACTCTTTGGTTTTTTCATCGTGGCTGGTCTCGTCTTTTGTTGCTGTTTTGAGAATGGCATGGATGCGCTCGATTTTTTGACGCTCTTCACGCTGGCGTTCCAGCTTCATAAAAAGACGTTGCTGCTTTTCTAGTACCTCTGTTAAAATAGGCTCTAATCGTGAGTGCAGGTCACTGATGTTAGATTTGAGTAAAAATGCAGAAGCTCCTTTATTGATGATACGAGCAACCAGCTCCTCATCATTTAAGGTTCCTGAAATGACGACCAGGGGAATATTAGGATAGATTTCATGAAGTTGTTCCATAACTTCAAATCCATTAAATCCTACCATCTGAAAATCAGTGAAAACGAAATCGGGTATGAAGGTTTTTAACGCATGTCTAAATGAAAGTAGATTATCCGTTATGGTAATTTCTACCTCCTCGACACATTTGCGTATTTGCCTTTGAATTAGGGCCGCATCGGTCACTTGGTCTTCAACGACTAATATTTTAAGGGGCTGTGTAATCATGACTTAATGAGGTTGTGGTTGAGCCAGTAGTCAACCGTTGTTAATAATGCTGATTTAAGTTTGCTATAGTCCTTGGGTTTTTCCAAATAACTATTAGCGCCTAGTTTATAGGCTTTTTTAATATCGTCAGGCTGGCTACTGCTGCTCCAAATTATTCTGGGGATTCCTATAAAGTTTTCATTTTCATTGAATTGCTCTAAAAGTTCAAAGCCTGATATTTTAGGCATTTTAATATCGATTAAAATCAATCGAGGACGTTTCTTTAGCAAAGTGCCATCATTTATTTCTTCTAGGGCAATTTCTGAATCATTCATGCTCAAAATGTTGAGATCTAAATATTGTTTTTCTAAAACTCTCTTTACGAACATGATATCTTCTTCCCGATCCTCTATATGAATGATTGTTTTATTTCCAGTCGGCATGATGCTCTTTATCTAGATAAAACTTAAATGTTGCACCTTTGCCCAGTTTTGATTCGGCCCAGATGTCTCCTTCATGCCTTAAGACAACTCTCTGGGCTATGGCAAGACCTACTCCAGTACCTTTATACTCATCTTTTACCAGGCGCGTAAATACACCGAAAATCTTTTTATCATATTCTGGTTTAAAGCCTATACCGTTATCCTTGACAAAATAAATGATCTGATCTCCCTTCTGTTCAACTCCTATCTCTACAATAGGGGTTTCAGATTTACTGCTGTACTTGTAAGCATTTGTAAGTAAATTCAAAAACAGCTGATAGATCATTACCTTATCACCAAAAATTTGAGGGAGTGATGGAGAGACTCTAAGTTCGGTCTGAGGGTAGTCGTCAGTTAATTTGCTGTCTTGGACCACATCTTCAATCAGCTTATTCACGTTGATGAACTCATCAATCTTATCATGTTTGCTCAAGCCACTGTAGCCTAAAATGTCGTCCATGAGGCTATTCATCTTATCAGCAGATTTGATAATAATCTTTAACGCATCTTTACCATAGTCATCTAGGGACTCATTATAATCCTCCATCAAGATTTGTGCGAAACCATCGATTCCCCTCAATGGTCCACGCAGGTCGTGGCTCACAGAATAACTGAAGCTCTCTAACTCTTCGTTCAAGCTTTGAAGCTGTCTATTCAATTGCTTGATTTCAGTAAACTTGGTAACAATAAGATTTTTGACATCATCGATTAAAGCCTTGACTCCAGCAACTTCATGTACAAGCCATGGGTCTGAAGTACACTCAACATCTTTTGAAAATTTCTCAAAGGATTTTCTGGGCGACAGTCGTTTTTCACCCGTAGATTCAAGTGTTCCTTGAGAAGGGTCTCCTCCCCAGTTTATTGTATTGAGTTTTTCTTCACGCAACCACATGGCATATTCATCTGTACGTTTAGAAAATCTGCATAATAAAACACCAGATACCTTTTTAGAATGCGATGCCATCCATGGTAATTCTCTCGAGATGAAGTCAAGCTCGATTATTTGCCTATCTGGGAATCTTTCAATCAACTCAGCTGCTAGCTTCTTTAATTTTTTTTCTTTAAGACATTTCCCGATTCGTCTCGTTTGCTCATCGAGCATCACATAAAAACCAGTACTCGGTATAAGGTTCAACGCAGTTTTTTTGTTCAGGGTGAGCCCATCTACAATGTTGAAATCTTTACTCATGTAATTGAGTAGAGTTGTTCTAATCTTAGTGATCTTTTCCACCTTGCTTAAAGAGCCTTTAGACTCTTTAAGGCTGATTTGAGAGGAAAACATTTGATTAAATAGCTTGCAGCTCTGTCTTAATTGATGGCCTACAAATTTTTTGCTGTAATGATGACAGGCGATCAAACCCCACAATTTACCCTCATGAATAATAGCGCTGCTAAGCGTAGCTCCGACCTTCATATTTTTTAGGTATTCAATATGAATGGAAGAGCTTCCTCTCAGGTTTTTTTGGCTTAAGTCTGTCAGTCCACCAGTTAAAGGATTGATGGTAGGTGTTAGTGCTGCATAAGGATCTTTAACATCAGTCAGAGAGCGTACACCTTGTTCTTGGAAAAGCTTTCTAGCAGTTGCAGGAATGTCAGTGGCAGGAAAATGTAGATCAAGCCAGGTTTCAAGTTTAGGGTCTCGGTCTTCTGCCATGACCTTACCGTTCCATTCTGAATCAAATTGATAAACCATGACTCGATCAAAACCTAAGAGCTTTCTTACGCTCTTCGCAGCTCGATCCACTAAGTCCTGTGAATCTTTTGCGTTGTAAAGCTTTTCAAATACCGTAAGGAGTTGAACCTGAAATAGCGCTGGATCAATGTGATATTCATTGCCCTCAATAGTAATTAGTACCTCAAGGTCACTTTTATGTAATATTAAAGTTCTGGATTTATTATGTATAGTGAAAATGCGACTATTATCCTCAATGGTGCCGTCAAGCCATTTTTCAATATATTGAATTATGTCAGCATCCAGAACCTGTTTGAGGACTTTATCAAGGAGATAATTGACATTTTCACCTATGAAGTCCTCTATATTATCGCTGACTTGTACAATTTTTAAGTTGTAGTCCGTGACAATGAGGCAGCCATGACTTTGAACGTTTGGATAATACCTTATGGGTTCATCCTCGCATTTATCAAGGTCCTGAATTTCAGGGTACTTTTTAATAAGTGTTTTGGGCTGCATCAATTAGTAAAAGTAAGTAAAAACTGTAGGAAAAAACAACCTCATTTGCGATTTTCCATTCATTAAAAAAGCCTTTTACTAAGAGGTAAAAGGCTTGTTAGATTTTTGTGGGGTTTGACAAGCTAGTCGAGCATTGCGATAATCTCGTTGCGCTTGTAGTATTGCGCCCAGTCCATAGCCGTTTTTCCTTTTGTTGCGATGGATTTATCAGCACCTTGCTGCAGCAGGTAAGCAACTGTTTCAGCACTCCCATTTTTTGCAGCCCAACTCAGAGGTGTGTATTTCCCACACTGAATGTTTACATCGGCATTTTTCTCTTCCACGGCATATTTTAGTAATTCATCATTCCCTGTGGATAGGATAAAAACCATCATGCTCACTTGTTTTCTGGTAAGATCATGACATTCATTGACTGATTCTTCTGTAATAAAAGACTTAGCCTGATCCATATCGCCAGCTTTGACAGCCATAGCAAAATCTGTTGTGATATCTTGTGCAGCTACACTTCCAGTAACGATTAGAGCTGCAATAAAAAATAGTTTTTTCATCTTAACTTTATTTTAAAGGCTAAATATAAGCTTATCTTGACAATATGATAATTATTCAGGATTTTTCTGATTCAAATTCAAATCCTCTTTCTGAGACAAGAACTTTCTATTCAGTGCGGTATTCTAATAAGTCTCCCGGTTGACAGTCCAGCACTTTACAAATAGCTTCCAAGGTTGAAAAACGCACCGCTTTTGCCTTTCCAGTTTTTAGGATGGATAGGTTTGCAGTTGTGATGCCTATAGCATCGGCCAGCTCGTAACTCTTCATGCCTCGTAGCTCCAGCATATGATCAAGATTGATGACTATGGGCATTTGCAAAAATGGTTTTTGGGATGTTTCGCTTTCGCGAAAGCGTAATATGAATTCATATCATGCATCAAATTGTCAAATCATTTTCTTCTTTCATTTTCCCTGCCGATATAATCAGATCTGCGATCAAATGAATAAATAGAGCGATAAAGCTTAACGTTAGAATTGAGAAAAACAAACTTCCATCCAGATGCCAATATTTTGTTGTTTCTACAGAGAAAAAGTCAATAAAGCTTAGTGCATTCATCCCTATGGGACGTATCAAGATACCAGTAAAGAACAATACATTCATTTTTTTGAGGATTCTGCCCGTTTTTTGATCTAAAGCTAAGTTGTTATCCAGTCTTAGACCGAAGCCATACAGTCTTTTAAAACCTAAATAAATGAGCAGCGCAGCAGCGATGGTAAAAATCTTATAGATCAGACTCCAAGTTTTCTCATTCAAAATAGAAGGTCTTGCTCTAAAAATATAATCATCTAATGATCTCTCGTAGTAAATCTGAGAAGTATCGATCATGACAATGATTATCGATATGATCATTCCCAATACTACGAGCAGCGAGATTCCCTGGCCAAAACCAGCTAAGGTCAGAAACCATTTTTTGTGATTGATCTTCATACCGTAAGCGCATTTTCTTCCTGCAGCATCAAGCCGCGCTCGATGATTTTGGAAAAGATGATTAAAAAAATCCCGAAAGCCAGAATCAAAAATATAGAATCAAAGCTATCGTTAATATTAAGCGGAGTCCTAACTCTTGGGTAATCTTCATACAACAGTGGATAGAGTGGATAGATAAAATACTTGAATACCGCCCCACAAACTTTTGTCAGCATTCCACCTATTACACAGAACAATCCTGCTTTAAATAAGTGAGACTTCAGGTCAAAGCTGAGTAGCTGGCGCCGGTTGATTTTGTAGACCGCTTTTCTTAAGTGGTGAATCATTGCTAAATAGAAAAAATGATCCGCTACGCTAGCGATGAGAATGCTATAGTATAATACTTTGTTTTGAACAACATCGATATCGATTCCAGACACATAAATATCAACTCCAGATAGCGCCATAAAAAGCATTAATGGAGCGGCCAAGGCACTCATCCACGCAAAGAAATACAACAGGTTTAAAATTGCTCTTAAAACAGAAAGCCAATTCATAATATTATCGTTTAACGATAACAAAAATAGAAAAATTATTGAATAACGATAATATTTAAACTTGTTTTAACTTGTGGGATAACCATTGAATCAGCCTATTTTACCGCTTGAGTTGTTTTAAATTTGCTGCATGCTACCAGATAAGCTTCACCGAAAATTAGGCATGCGTCACTTCTCCGGTAACTTGCGCGGTTTGCAGTTGCCTAATTCAAATCTGGTCGATTTTTCCTCAAACGATTATCTGGGTTTTGCTAGGACGATCGAGGTAGAAGGTGTCTTTAAAAGTGGCGCAACTGGATCCAGGCTCATAAGTGGTCACAGTCAGCTCCATGAAAAGGTAGAGCAGCAAATCGCCAATTTTCATAAAGCAGAATCGGCTTTGATTTTCAACAGCGGTTACGATGCAAATCTGGGATTGATTTCTTGTCTGGCAGATCGTGCAGATCTCATTATCTACGACAGTTTGGTACATGCCAGTATGCGCGATGGCATCCGGTTGTCACATGCCAAAGCCATCAAGTTCCCGCACAACGATTTACAGCACTTAGAGATTTTGCTCGATAAATTTTGCATAGCTGAGGATCGCGAGGTCTACGTCGTCACAGAATCGGTTTTTTCCATGGATGGAGACCAGCCAGATTTGCAATCAATGATCGAAATCATCAGCAAATACGAAAATGTCCATTTGATTCTGGATGAGGCTCACGCGCTGGGAGTTTTG
Source organism: Nonlabens spongiae (assembly GCF_002117125.1). Classification (NCBI taxonomy): domain Bacteria; kingdom Pseudomonadati; phylum Bacteroidota; class Flavobacteriia; order Flavobacteriales; family Flavobacteriaceae; genus Nonlabens; species Nonlabens spongiae. The sequence goes on along the minus strand of NZ_CP019344.1, from coordinate 1,926,623 downwards.
GGCGATAGGGGTGAGGGGCTGGCGCAATCGCTTGGTTTGGAGCACAAGATTTTTGCACGAGTGATGACCTTTGGCAAAGCATTGGGCGCACACGGAGCTGCGGTATTAGGCAGTGAAGATCTCAAGCAGTATTTGGTCAACTTTTCCCGCAGTTTCATTTATACCACGGCGCTGCCAGAACATTCATTGCGAGCCATTGAAGCGGGTTATGATAAGCTAGTGTCAAATAGAAACCTAGTGCCTCAATTGCGTGAGATTATTTCTTATTTCAATGATCAGGTGCTGGAAAATGGTTTGAGGTTACGCTTTCGCGATCCCGATAGCTACCGGGACGAGACCGCCATACAGATCTGTAAAATTTCAGGGAATAGCGAGGTCACGCAGGCAGCTCAAGAACTTCAGGCAAACGGTTACGATATCAGAGCAATGCGATCACCTACTGTATCACGGGGACAAGAGCGATTGCGTATTTGCCTACATGTCTATAATACCAAACACGAAATCCAAAACATGCTTAAATTGCTGGCAAAAATCTTGAAAGGTTGAGTAAATTCAGAACCATTGCCGTTTTTAGCTATCCTGCCGAAGCCATGGTGCTCAAGGGAAAAATGGAGAGTGAGAACATAACGGTTTTTCTCAAGGATGAATTTACCGTTGCTACAGATCCATTTGCTACAAACGCCTTGGGCGGCGTGAAAATGCAGGTCTACCGTGAAGATTACGTCAAAGCGATGGCAATATTAGAAGCGAGCAATCCAGAACTGGTTAAAAATCGCGTGGATTATGTTGCCTGTCCCAATTGTGGCAAACGCCAGGCTCGCGAACTCATAGACATTAGCACCGCACGTACTTTCAAAGAAACTATGACAGCGATCTATTACAGCCTGTCTCCATTAAAGCAAAAGTTCTCCTTCCAGTGTAAGAACTGCGGGCATTATTTTAATTAGTTGCGCTCCGCGCTCTAGGCTTTACGCCTTAGGCAGTAAGCTATTAAATATCGATAAAATCTGGATTAGTTTATTTCTGTATCTATTTCACGATAGCTCAACTCAACTAATTTGCCTACTGCAACTTTATTCTACTACAACACACCAAATATCCATTTCAACACCCATAATTACCGCACTACGCCCGACCTTTGCAGCCGAAAGAATGATCATGAAGCAGATTTTTATTACGGGAATAGGAACCGATGTAGGAAAAACCGTGGTCTCGGCAATAGTCACCGAGGCTCTTGAAGCCGATTACTGGAAACCTATACAAAGCGGTCTCGACACGACAGATCGCAAAACAGTTCAGACTTTAATCAGTAATCAAAAGTCCGTGATTCATCCAGAAGCTTATAGATTGCAAACGCCTATGAGTCCGCATGAGTCTGCTAAAAAAGATGGTGTAGAGATAAGACTGGAAGAAATTTCCAGACCGCAAACTGATAACCATCTAATCATTGAGGGAGCAGGCGGGTTACTCGTGCCCCTTAACGATAGACATACCATCGCTGATTTGATTGAGCCAGATGATCAAGTGATCCTGGTTAGCTCAGGGTATTTGGGTTCGATAAATCACACCTTGCTCACGGTGGAAGCCTTGAAATCAAGAGGGCTGGATTGCGCTGGAATCATTTACAATCACGTGGATCTAGAAGGGACTATTGAGATCATTGAAAAAATGACCAGCGTTCCCACACTCGCAATCATTGAGAAGCACGAGGCTATTAATTCTGAACTTGTTGATCAGTATGCCACAAAATTCAAATCAGCTTTGGAGCAATTATGAATCGGGAAGAGATTACAGCAATAGACCAGAAGAATATCTGGCATCCTTTGACGCAGCATAAAACAGCGCAAGCTCCCATCGCAATCGATCGGGCAGAAGGGAATTACCTCTATGATTTTGAGGGCAACCGCTATTTTGATGCGATTTCAAGCTGGTACACCTGCAGTTATGGGCATAGAAACACTAAGTTGACTACCGCGGTTAAAAATCAGCTGGATCGCTTACATCACGTGGTTTTTGCTGGAATGACCCACGAGCCAGCTGCAATTTTATCTCAAAAATTGTTGGATATTTTACCGATAAATCAGTTCAAGCTTTTCTTTTCTGAAAATGGAAGCACCAGCGTTGAAATCGGTTTAAAAATGGCGTTTCAGTACCACTTCAATCGAGGTGAAAAACGTAACGTGGTCATTGCCTTAGAAAACGGTTTTCACGGAGATACTTTTGGTGCCATGAGCGCTAGCGGTCTATCGGTTTACAACGGCGCGTTTCAGGACTTTTTTATCGAAGTTGAGCGTATTCCGGCGCCTACAGCTAGCAATATTGATGAAGTGCTCCAAAAGGTTGAGGCAATAATCCAGCAGAATGAGGTGGCAAGTTTCATTTATGAGCCGTTAGTTCAGGGAGCGGCAGCCATGCAGTTGAATGATGCTGCAGCTATGGGGAGGTTGTTGTCTCGCTTTCGCGAAAGCGGAATCATCACCATCGCAGACGAGGTCATGACAGGATTTGGGAAAACGGGAACCAATTTTGCCAGCGATCAAATTGCTGAAAAACCCGATATCATTTGTCTTTCCAAAGCGCTAACCGGCGGGATCATGCCCATGGCGATCACGAGTTGTACGGAAGAGATTTATCAAGCTTTCTACGACGACGACCTTGCAAAAGGACTATTTCACGGTCATACTTATAGCGGGAATCCTTTGGGCTGCGCAGCTGCGGCAGCAGCAATCGACTTGCTGAATAGTGAAACTATTCAGGATGGAATCAGAATGACTACAGAGCGTAATGCTGTTTTTGCTAAATCAATTATTCAGCATGATCGTGTTGCTCAAGTGAGACATCAAGGTGTTATTCTTGCAATAGATGTTGAGCTGGAAATGAGTCGTTACGGCAATCAAAGAGATCAAATTTTCAATTGGTTTTGGGAACGTAGCGTTTTTTTAAGGCCGTTAGGAAACACGATTTACATCGTTCCACCTTTTACAACGACCAGCACAGAATTAAATCGAGTTTATGAACTTCTAGAAGAGTTTGTCACGACTTTTGAACTTCAGAATTAGAAAGTAATTCACAAGATTTGAGTAGAGATATTTACATAAAAGAATACAAGTTTGTTGCGCCAAGCCTGAATTTTTTAAATGATGCCGAACCTCATTTTTCCAAAAATAAAAACGGTGAATGGATTGCGGCATTAGATCAAGAAACTGAAGCTAATCTCGCCGATTTTTTGACTCAAAATATCAAATATCAGACTCTGGATCGTAGTGTTCAGCTGGCACTTTTTGTGGCAAATCAGTTTCAAAATTTACCTCAATCATGTGGAATCAATATTGGGAGCAGTAGGGGAGCTACGGGACTTTGGGAGGAGTTTTATGCGAAATTTCAAGCTACGTCTGGTCGTGAAATTCTTCCGGCCGTTGCTTCACCGCTTACTACTTTGGGAAATGTCTCTAGCTGGGTAGCACAACATTTAGGCACTACCGCTGCCGCGTTTTCTCATTCCATTACGTGCGCGACGTCTGCACACTCAATTCTGAACGGAATGGCTTGGATAAAGGCAGGAATGGCTGATTCATTTCTTGTAGGTGGGAGCGAGGCACCCTTGACCGATTTTACGATTGCGCAGATGAAGGCATTGCGCATTTATTCAAGAGATCAAAGCACTTTTCCATGTAGAGCTCTTGATGTTGAAAAAACAGAAAACACCATGATTTTAGGTGAGGGAGCAGGTTTGTTTCATCTGACCGTTGAGCCAGTATCTGCCAAGGCAAAAATTATAGGTTTCGGTACATCTGTAGAAACTTTGAGCAGCCCAACCTCCGTTTCGGAAGATGGTTTTTGCCTGCAACAATCGATGAGGCAAGCTCTAAGGGATTTTCCTAAAAACGAGATCGACGCTATCGTTACCCATGCACCAGGAACCATCAAAGGTGATCGATCAGAGCTGCGTGCGATTGAACAGGTTTTTAGAGAAAGTACTCCCGTTTTGCTCAATAATAAATGGCAAATAGGTCATAGTTTGGGAGCTAGCGCCGCTTTGAGTTTGACGATGGCGTTACAGATCTTTGAAAATCAATTCTATCCAAACGTTCCCTATCTTGATTTAAAAAATAGCATAACTAATGCTCCAAAACGCATATTGATGAACTCGACCGGTTTCGGAGGTAATGCGGTGAGTTTGCTGGTGGAGAAAGTGTAATTGCGCGTCGCGCTGAGCGCCTTGAATGCGCTGTAAGATATTTGCTATTCGTTATTCGCTGTTCGCTATGCATTGCTCGCAGTTTCGCTTCGCAAACGCCAAGGGTTCCCATAACGATGCTTGTAAACTGCTAGAAACGACGTTGAGGCATTTGTCTAGTGCCATACCTTAAATTGAAAAGATTCTGTTGAAACAAGACTTCGGAGGTTTCAAACACTTCGGAGGTCTAATTTCTCACTTCTAACCTCTCGTCTCTTTTTCTCGCGTCTAAACTCTTTGACTTCTCGTTTTCCTAAAAGCTTTGTTTACATCTAGATAAAGACTAATTTTGCAGCCCTAAAATAAAAGCATTAAAAGCCTTTAAATGAATATCAATCGTACTGATGTTGACGCGCTTAACGCCGTCTTGAGTCTTGAGATCAAGCAAGAAGATTATAAGGAAAAAGTTGAGAAGATCCTTAAAGATTACCGTAAGACAGCAAATGTCCCAGGTTTTAGAAAAGGTCACGTGCCAGCTGGTTTGATCAACAAAAAGTATCGCGTTCCCGTAATGGTGGATGAGATCAATAAAATGATTCAAGAAAAGCTCAATTCTTATATTCAAGAAGAGAAGTTGGAGCTTTTAGGGAATCCGCTTCCTAAAGAGCAAGAAGACATTGATTGGGAGAACGCTAAAGATTTCAACTTTGAATTTGAAATAGGACTTGCTCCAGAATTTGACGTTGATCTTAAAGGTAAGAAGATAACGAGCTATGAAATCAAGGTGGATGATAAAACTATCAATGATCAAATCGATAGAATAAGAGAGCAGTACGGTAAATTAGTCAACAAAGATGAGGTTGCCGAGGGAGACGAAATTACTGGAGTATTCAGAAACGACGATGAAGACATCAATGTGGACGCTACTTTCAAAACAGATCGCATCAAGGGTAAAACTAATATGAAGAAATTAGTTGGTTCTAAACCAGGTGATGTTCTCAAGTTGAAAACTCAAAATCTCTTTGAAAACGATCAAGATTTGAACAATCTTCTTAAGATCGATCAAGAAAAGGTAGACGAAGGAATCAATGTGCCGCTTGAGTTTGAAATTACTGAAGTGAATACGCGCGAGAAAGCTGAGATGACTCAAGAGTTTTTTGACAAACTTTTTGGTCCTGATGCTATTAAAAGCGAAGACGAGCTTAAGGAGCGTTTGAGAGAAGATGCTTCTAAACAATTCGCACAGCAAACCGATCAAAAACTCTTGACTGATGTAACGGAGAGTTTGATTGAGAATACAAAATTTGACTTACCAGCTGATTTCCTTAAAAGATGGATCGCAAATAATGGTGAGCAAGAAATGACTGCTGAAGAAGCCGAGGAGGAATACAATCGTTCTGAAAAAGGCTTGAGATATCAATTGATCGAAGGTAACCTGATCAAGAACAACGAGGACTTGCAACTCAAATTTGAAGACCTTCAGGAGTATGCTCGCACCATGATACGTCAACAGATGGCTCAGTATGGTCATACCGGAGCGACTGATGAAGAAGTAGATCAAGTGGTGGCACGCATCATGAGTAATCAAGATGAGGTGAAAAAAATGAGCGAGCAGTTGCAAAACGAGAAAATGCTGGACTTCTTTAAAGAAAACGTCTCTTTAAAGAAGAAAGAAGTCTCTTACGAGAAGTTTATTGAAGAGGCTTACGGCGCTTAAAGGCATAAGAAAATCGTATCTTGAGGCGTTAACTTTTTTATAGAGAAGTTAACGCCTTTTATTTTTACGCTTCCTAATATTACGATTATGAACATAAGTAAGGAATTTGAAAAGTTTGCGGTTAAAGATCAAGGAATCAACCCAAACTACTATGATAAAATCATGGGTCGCATGTACCCGTCAAATCTGACTCCTAATATTATCGAGGAGCGTCAGATGAACGTTCTTGCCATGGACGTATTCTCACGTCTTATGATGGACCGCATCATTTTTATGGGAACGGGAGTGAACGATCAGGTGGCCAATATTATTCAGGCGCAGTTGCTCTTTCTTGAGAGTACAGATGCAAATAAAGACATTCAGATCTATATAAATTCGCCAGGCGGTAGCGTTTATGCCGGTCTGGGTATTTATGACACTATGCAATTCATCAAGCCAGATGTAGCGACGATTTGTACAGGAATGGCGGCCAGTATGGGAGCTGTTTTACTATGTGCGGGTGAAAAAGGCAAGCGTAGTGCACTTCCTCACAGTCGTGTGATGATCCACCAGGTTTCTGGAGGCGCGCAAGGTCAGGCGAGCGATATCGAGATAACGGCTAGAGAAGTCGTCAAGTTAAGAGAGGAGCTTTACAACATCATTGCAAAGCACTCCGGCAAACCAGTTGAGCAGGTGCAAGAAGATTCAGATCGTGACTTTTGGATGAAGGCAGACGAGGCGCTGGAATACGGAATGATTGACGAGATTCTTGTAAGAGAGAAGTAATTCTGGAGAGCATTTGTTGATGATCTCGTCCCGATAGCTATCGGGATCGCGAAAGCGGAACTAACAAACACAATAACCGACCACCCGTAAGTATTTGTCTTTTTAAGGCAGGTGCAAATTTTACTAAAGAATGAGTAAAGAACAATTAGAATGTAGTTTTTGCGGTCGCAGCAAGTCAGAGACTAATCTGTTGATAGCAGGTCTGGACGCGCATATATGTGACCGTTGTATAGAACAGGCCCACGGGATCGTTCTGGAAGATCACGGATCGAGTGATTCTGGAATCTCCAGCAATGAGCTGGAACTCAAGAAACCGCAGGCGATCAAAAATTTCCTTGATCAGTACATTATAGGTCAGGATTTTACCAAAAAGGTGATGTCAGTTGCGGTGTACAACCATTATAAAAGGTTGCTACAAAAACCTACTGAGGACGATGTTGAGATTCAAAAATCCAATATCATGATGGTGGGTCAAACTGGTACCGGTAAGACGCTTATCGCGAAAACCATTGCCAAAATGCTTAACGTGCCTCTAGCCATTGTGGATGCCACAGTATTGACTGAGGCGGGTTATGTAGGTGAAGACGTTGAAAGTATCTTGACGCGTTTGCTGCAAGCGGCAGACTACAATCTGGAAAAGGCACAAACTGGTATTGTATTCATTGATGAGATCGATAAGATCGCTCGTAAGTCAGACAACCCATCCATCACGCGTGATGTTTCTGGAGAGGGAGTTCAACAGGGATTGCTCAAATTGCTGGAAGGAACCACAGTAAACGTGCCGCCAAAAGGTGGTCGTAAACACCCTGATCAAAAGTTTATAGAGGTAAACACAGAGAACATTCTCTTTATTGCTGGAGGGGCTTTTGACGGTATCGAGAAGGTGATCCGTAAGCGTTTGAACATGCAGGCGGTAGGTTTTAGCGCGAGTATCTCAAATGATGGAGTCGTGCAAAAGGATAATTTGCTGCAATACATTATTCCTAAAGACATTAAAGATTTTGGAATGATTCCTGAAATCATTGGCCGTTTACCGGTGCTGACGTATATGAATCCGCTGGATGCTAAAACGCTAAGAGCGATTCTAACCGAGCCTAAAAATGCGATCATCAAGCAATATGAAAAATTGTTTGAGATGGATGATATCAAGTTTAGCATCACCACCGGTGCTTTGGACTACATCGTTGAGAAAGCTATTGAGTACAAGCTAGGTGCACGTGGACTGCGCTCCCTCTGTGAAGCCATCTTAACCGATGCCATGTTTGACCTCCCAGGATCAGATGAAAAGGAATTAAACGTCACTAAATCCTACGCAGAATCCAAGCTCAACAAAAGCGCAATCCAGAAGCTAAAGGCGGTGGGGTGATTAGTTTGGGTTTTTGCTGAACCACTTTTTGGGTGGGAACCAGGAAAGAGAGAATTGTATGTGTTTTCTACGAAGACCGTGTAAGGAACTTCTAAAGTTGTTGTTAGTTTGATCAAAGTATTCGATTTGATCATTGTAAATTCTATCATTGAATACAGAACCAGAAACACCTAGTTTGAATAGTCCTGAGGAGTTAGTTTTGTAGTAGTAGTTCAAAGAAATAGGGAAGTCTATAAACCCCTCGCTAGTGCTCTGGTTGATTAATAACAACTCATTTTCAGAACTAGGACTTGATAAAACCCTCCCACGTGCAAATTTATCATCTTTATTAAGCCATCGCATATCTATAGATAAACCAAAGCTTAAGAAATTTGTTTCATTAATTTTATATAAATATTCTGTACCTAATTCTAAAGTGTAGAAACTTAGGTTTCTGGTATCATTTTCTATAAAATCATCAGGGATGTTAATAAAAGATCCTGGAACCCTTAGATAACTATTTGATTCAAAGGATTCGTAATAAACACCAGTCTTGAATAAGAATTTGCCTGTGCGAGCAAACATCCAATCTAAACCAACTAAGTAGTGATTGGTAACATCAATTTCATATTCATAACCTACTGTTGTCTCATTTTTTTCAAAATTATTTTGATAACCGGCTGTTAAACCTAGTTTAATAATATCGTCAAATAACAATTTTGAGTTCTTCTGTTCAGTTTGTGCAACGAGAAATAAGGGTATAAAAAAAATAAATACAGATAGTGATTTCATTTAGAAACGTATAAATCCTTTCTTAGGGAAATAAGTAAGGGATAGGTTGATATAATGTCCTGTCCACTCATGTTTTGAAGTAGCTCCAGGCACAGCTAGATTAGTAGTAGTTATAAAGGTTTCTTCCATCGTTTGGAAATGGTAATGACCGGTAAGCGCGATTCTAAACTTGCTATTATCATTTAAATAAATATCACCAGCTAAACCGAGGTTTGCCCCAAATGTAAAAGGACTCTGATATTCCTCGTATTCTCCAATCGTCCTAGGTATTCCATTCACACTTAAAAAGGGATGACGATACCTGCCTGGTGTGTATCCGTAGTGCTGTAACTCCAGTCCTCCCTTAAAATATAAAGGGTGTTTTGTAGACTTATTAAATCTATAAAGTGCTTCAACTGGTAAATGATACGTCCAATAAGGTGATTCTATAAATTCAGCATTAGTGCCTCTTTCCCTTCCTAGTTGATCTGCCGTGATATTATAGCTTTTTGACTGAGATATATTTTTAACGAAAAAACCTGTGGTAAACAGCCATTGTCTAGTTCTAAAAAGTTCAACATCGAAACCAGCAATAAAAGTTAACCGATCTTTGTATTCAAGTTCAATAAAATCATTCTCATTGGTATTGGAAAAGAAATCATTATGCAGTCCTACCCGCAACCCTATTGGAAAGGTTTTAGGAGGTAAATTACTGTTTTTGTTATCGTTCTGACAATAACAAATCATACTGGCACTTAGCATAAGCGCCAGTATGATAATTTGAAAAAAATTATTAGTTTTCAAACTCCAGAGTTTCATAAAATGGGCGCTGTCTGTGTTCAGAGAAAAGAGCGTCATCAATAGTGCCAATCTCTTCACCGCCCGCATAAGGTCTTCTTAGTTTAGCTTTTGACCTTCTCTTTTTTCTGTATCGTCCCTGTACATCCTCCTCTTCTTTAAAAATGCAATCTGATTCTGAATTAGCCGGCAATGACGAATCTTTCTCGTAAGTATCCCCATAAATACGTGCGCTGCTACTGATACGGCGTTTTCTCCATTTACTATTCTTCTTTTTGTAATTCCTAGTAAATGCTTTGAACACCTTTGTATTTCCAGCATCTGTAAAATCAAAAGTTCTGTTTCTCATTTGGTTAGATTTTTTCATGGCATAACTGCCTGAAAGCTGCACGCCTTTAGAGTCGCTACTTTTATAAAAGCAAGCGTTCGGATTGATAAATTCAGCAGAAGCAGCTCCCGCTTGTTCCTCATTACCACCAAACTGTTGAATTACTTGCTCTAATGAGTTTCCTTCATTTGCTGATCCCAAAGCGCTGGAAGCGTCAGGATGCGTGGAGTCTACAATCAACCAACCTTCAGCCATTTCTTTGTAAATGAAATTACAAATCATCACCTCGTTTTGTGGATTGTAAAGTGTTTGCTCAACAGGATCGACTATAAATTGATTTTCTGCCCAATCATCAAAGGTCCATCCCGGTTGGTCTGATGCATCAAGCCATGCATTTTCTGCCGCCTCCTCAAATTTTCTTAGTGAGCAGAAATGATGAGAGTCTTCATAGTCAATTAGTGGTTGATCTGGGTGATGACTAATTGACTCTTCCAAATCGTTGAGAGGGTCTTCACTAAGATGTCCGTGAGAATTCAAGAAGTTATCTTCATGGGTATCAATAGCGGTTTCCAATTGCTCTAGAGTTTGCGCGAATGACTCCCAAGATGGAAAGTGCATCATATTATGATCGCAATCGCTGGTAACTCCATTATTAAAGTAGAGTCCATAAGGTTGAAATTCACATTTTTCTGTTGAAGATTTTGCAAAGAGTTGATCTTCCGAAGTTGTTTGCTTTTCTTCTGTAATCTCATCTTCACAGCTAACTAGAGAGAGAGAGAGACTTAGCATAGCCATTGCAGACCATCGCCATAGGTTTTTTGTTTTGTTCATGATTTTTGTTTAAAGGATTAGTTGGTATACCATTGTAAACCTAATTTATTATTCAAAGCAAAAATCAATTCGTTCTTAAATTAACAGTTAAAAATTAGTTAATAATATGTATATTCTATTGAAAGTCTTATGGTTAGTATGTTTTCATTTTTTTATTAGTAGAATGGTTGGAAATTATAAAATAGCTCCGTTTTGAAAATCACAAAAAGAATTACTCCGGAAGTTTCAAAAAAAGAAGCGAGCTTCAATTTTGAAACTCGCTTCGCAATTCACTTTTTAGTGATTTATTCGTGACCTCGGCAGGATTACGTTGTGATCCTAGTAAGTTCAAAGTTGCAAATACAATCCCGACCCTATCGGGTCATATAATTATTTCCTTGATCCCTTTTGAAAGTCCACTTGCAACGGTCTCAAAAAAACAATCCCAATGGCTACCACCATCGGGATTGTGAGTGTCGTGACCCTGGTAGGATTCAAACCTACAACCGCTGGAGCCGAAATCCAGTGCGCTATTCAGTTGCGCCACAGGGCCAAGTATTTTACTAACCCAGTTGCGATATTCTCCCGATAGCTATCGGGATGCGCCACAGGGCCGTGTATTTTATAAAGCCATTTGCTCTATTCTCCCGATGGCTATCGGGATGAGCTGCGTGGCCTATTTTAGGCTCGCAAATATAAGGGTATCTCTATATCTATCTAAAGAAATCGGAGCAATTCAATTGCAGGTCTGGAAAAAGGGGAGTAGTGACAATTCCATTACCTTTTTCAAATTGATGGTTCAATTGGTAGACTCCTTCATTATCCAGAATATAGGTATCCACAGCATTTTCCAGTGTTGGGTTGATGATCCAGTATTCTTTCACACCATTTTCCTGATACAGATTGAACTTTTCGTTATAATCTTTTTTGGCCGTGGAATGTGAAATGATCTCTACAATCAAGTCAGGAGCACCCGTACAACCTGCCTCGGTCAATTTTTCTGGATCACATATGATACAAATGTCGGGTTGTACTACGGTAAACACTTCTTCGTCCTTAACATTAATGTTTTTAGAAAGGACAACATCAAATGGCAGCATGTAAATTTCACATTGTCTAATAATTGATTGATTGAAAAGATTAGCGAATACATTGCCAGTGACTTTTTGATGAATCCTGTAAGTGGTTTTGTCACATAGGTGAACACGTCCATCAAACAGTTCTAATCTTTCCTCGAAAGTCCATTTTTTGTAATCAGCGTACGAATAGCGCTTATTCAAATCCAAATCTTTTATTCTGGCGACTTGTTTTTCCATCGAAACATTTTATCATCTACTCTTTTGAAACCAACCAGATTCCTTCGCTTTGCTGCATCTCATATTCTTCATTCACGGTATCTGGGTTGTTGATAGTCCACAAGCCATATATCGATTGACGTTCCCTATCGTAATATCCAGTATGATTGACAATCAACTCACCAGGTTTGAGCTCAATACTACCGTTTTCATTTACAGTTGGATAAATTGGATATTTCTTTGTGAAAGAAACAAGCGTATCTTCAATGAACCCATCAATTGAACCTTTTGAGTCGACTGAAAATTCTGATGGTTCTTCATAAGTGGTGCCGGTCAAATTGAAGTTTTTGAAATCCAAATGATATTCAATTTTCACACGCTCACCAAAATAAGGTAGATCATAACCTAGACCATATTCATAATATCCTTTCCATATACCACTTAGTACTTCCATGTCTTATTCCTTCTCCACCATTAAATAATCCAATCCCAGTTCCCTAAATCGCTTATTAAACTCTTTGATGTCTTGATTTAAGATTTCGTTGAATTTGCCCAGTTCCTTATTGATCTCTGCTGTAAGTTCATTTTTGACTTGGATGCTTTGATCTGTAGGAGCGTAGTCGCCTACTTGTGCAAGACTGTTGAGGTGAGCCAGTTTATTGGTCAGTCGTATCGGGAAGTTTAGTGGATCCTGACCGCTGCGGTTTTGGGTTTGATAAAGGGCTTTTTCCACCTCGCTGAATTTCTCCTTCATTTCCTTGGCCATTTTTACCATCTCCTGAACTTTATCGTCCTCGCTGTCGCCATAGAAACTGTTGAAAGCATCAAGCTTTTTGGAAAAACTCCTGATGTTTTTGATGGATTTGTGAGCCTCGTCTACTGTTGCATTGACTTCCGAAATGAAGTCAAACTGCATTTGCATATCTGCTACGGTAGCTTCACTATCTGGAGTGGCCATAATTTTGAAGTTTTGCTCTTGAACTTCTCCATTGACATTAAGCTCTACTTTATAAGTTCCCGGAACAGCTCGAGGGCCTGAAAGGTTAGCCCACCACAATATCATTCCATCCAGCTTTTCTGCGCCATCATAAACCGTATTCCAATTAAATTTATTGGCTCCTTCCTTGACTTCGAGCTTACTTTCCTTCTCATGTGTGCCAAAAGTCTTGATCAGCTTGTCCTTCTCGTCATAAAATGAAAGAGCCACGGTGTCTTTTTTATTATACTCCGGTAAATAAAAATGCACTTGAACTCCCGCGGGATGGTTTTCACCGCTTAATAGAGAACCTGATCTTCCACCACCTTGCATGCGGTAGGCATCTTTAGGTTTAAGAAGTATGGCGTTATCTCGCTTTCGCGAACCTGCCTGTCGTGCCTTGGCAGGCAGGAGCGAACTCATTTTAAGTCCCTGTCTTACCAGTTCCAGATCATCATGAATCCATAAACTACGTCCCTGGGTCGCCACGATAAGATTGTTGTTCTTCACTGCCAGATCTGTTACTGGTACGATAGGCAGGTTCATCTGGAACGGCATCCAGCTACCGCCAGCGTTGGTAGATATGAAAAGACCTGTTTCCGTTCCTGAGTATAGAATGTTAGGATCCTTATCGTCTTCTCTTACCACCCGTGAAAAGAACTCTGCAGGAATGCCGTCTGTAATGAGTTTCCAAGATTTACCGTAGTCCGTGGTTTTATAGAGGTAAGGAGTGAAATCACCCAATTTATACCGTGTAGCGGCCACATAACAAGTCGCGGGATCGTAACGGCTGGGCTCGATGCTGTTGATTTGCGACCATTCTGGAAGCTTTTTGGGTGTGATATTGCTCCAGTTTTTACCGCCATTTGTACTCAAATGAATCAAGCCATCATCGCTCCCTATCCAGAGTTCTCCTTTTTTAAGGGGAGATTCTGCCGCTGCGAAAATCGTACAATAATATTCCACTCCCGTATTATCTTGAGTGATCGGTCCACCGCTGCTGCCCAGTTTTGAGGGATCGTTTCTCGTAAGGTCTGGCGAGATGGTTTCCCAGCTCTGACCCTCATTTGTGGTTACATGCACCTGATTTGAAAAGGCGTACAGCTTCTCTGGTTCATGCTTGGAGAAAAAGATGGGGAAGTTCCATTGAAAACGGTATTTCATTCCCTCTGCACCGTGACCCATAGGATTATCTGGCCACACATTGATCGCTCGTTGCTGGTTAGTCTTATGATTATAGCGGGTGAGAAAACCACCGTAACTTCCTCCATAAACAATGTCGTTGTCCTTTGGGTCAACGGCAATATGAGCACTTTCCCCACCTGCGGTTCCTTCCCAGTCCGTTTCTGAAATGCTGTAGCCAGTTGTCCTATGTGGAATTCTAATCGTTCCATTGTCCTGCTGAGCAACGTAAATCCTGTAAGGGAAAGAGTCGTCGGTCGTAACGCGGTAGAATTGCGAGGTAGGCTGATTATGGTAGGTGCTCCAAGTCCCTCCTCCATCATAAGTAATTTGTGCGCCACCGTCGTCTCCCATAATCATACGATTGGGGTCTTCTGGTGCGATCCACAGATCGTGGTGGTCACCGTGCGGAGCTCTTGCGCTTGAGAAGGAGCGTCCACCATCCGCACTTTTATGGTAGGACACATTTACTACATAGACTTGATCCTTATTCTGGCTGTCAGCATAGATTCTGGTGTAGTACCAGGCACGCTGTCGCAGGCTACGATCGCTATTGGTTCTGCGCCAAGTTAGACCTCCGTTATCGCTGCGGTAAACACCGCCTTCATCTTTGTTTTCAACGATAGCGTAAACCCGATCAGAATCTAAGGGAGAAACGGTAACTCCCATGATGCCTAAAGTTCCTTTTGCAAACCCTTCATTTTTTGAAATTTCCTTCCAGGTTTCACCATAATCGGTACTTTTCCACATCGCACTGCCTTCACCACCGCTGGATAGGCTGTAAGGTGTGCGTTGCACGCGCCATGTAGTAGCATAAATATTACGCGGATTACTTGGATCGATGATGAGATCAACCGCGCCTGCCTGCTCATTGGCAAAAAGGGTTTTCTTCCAGCTTTTCCCACCATCGGTACTTTTATAAACACCTCGATCTGGTGTGGGTTTGTAGATGTTTCCCAAAACTGCAGCATAGACTACATCTGGATTATTGGGGTCGATTGCGATGCGTGGCACGTGTCTGCTTTCTGGAAGCCCTGCCTTTTTCCAGGTTTTACCAGCATCTTCTGTTTTCCAGATTCCATAACCGCTGGAAACGTTTCCTCTCACGGTTTTCTCACCGCCGCCCACGTAGATCACGTTATGATCGCTGGGCGCAACGCTTACTGCGCCTATGGATCCGCCAAAATATCCATCTGAGATATTCTCCCATGTGCGGCCACCGTCTTCTGTTTTCCAGACACCACCACCGGTTCCTCCAAAATAGAACAGATTAGGCTTGCCAGCAACTCCGGTCACGGCTGCACTTCGGCCACCTCTGAAAGGGCCGAGCTGTCTGAACTCTTGGCTTTCGTAAAATTTCTGTGCCACGGGCGGCTCGGGAAGTTGTTGCGATTCCGCTTTCGCGAAAGCGAGAACAATTAAAATAATAGACCAAATTAAAGGATTCTTCATATCGAAATAATGGTAAACAAAATTGAAAGGGAAAAGTTACGAAGTAAAGTGGAATTTTGAGCTATGAGCTATGAGCTATGAGCTATGAGCTATGAGCTGTGAGCGATGAGTTGTGAGCTTTGACATAAAAGTGAGCGATCTAGGGCATTTGCCGTATTGATCAAACTTGAGAAGGGAGGCAAATTTGTAGTTCTAAATTTAATCTTATGAAAAAAGTTATTTTATTGCTGGCGGTCGTTATGACCTTGGCAAGTTGCGATCTTGATGGGTACGGGCCTAGTGTGGAATCAAATGGTGTTGAGGTTTTCTATAAACCGGATTCCATTAAAGAACAGGCACAGCGATTTTCAGTAATGATGGACACCATGGGGTATGGTGAAAATGGTACGGCTTCCTTCCAGATTCTTAAAGATAGTATCGTTAATATCAAAATGGTAGCGGTAGATCAATATCATACGGACAAGAGTCTCGACTATAGTTTCAATGCGGTGGCATTGCTGGCTCAAATGCAAATCTTTGAAAACGATGACGTACAAATGCACCTCACTGATGACCGATTCAATATCGTGAGATCGCTGGACGTGGTAGGGAAATAGTATATCGTAGAAATCTATTCTAAATCTAAACCCTGCATGATGCTGCCATGAATGCTTTTCTCAATTATTTCGTATTGCTCATAATGTTGCTGTTTTTAATAGGCATCATCACGATTATTATACGGAATAATAAAATGATGAGGGCAGCTTCAAAGCAGCGGGAGGAATTGAGAACGATCAGGAGATCACAATCGGTTCTGGCTCATGAGAACCGTGCCAAAAATCAGTTGCTCATGCAAGAACTGCGATGGACGGATCAAAATATTCAAGCTTGCCTTGATGACCATCAAGAACTTGCTGTTCAATTACCGCAGTATGTTTTGAGACTTGCTCAAGTTCAGGCTTCGGTCAAAAATTATGTGCGAACTCTAGAAATTATCTCAGAGTAATAGGATCAATTAACGGGAGCAGAAATGGTGATTTCTGTTCCATTCCCTGGTTCTGAATGAATCTTTACGCTGCCCTCCATAAGTTGGGCCCGTTCTTTCATATTTCTGAGGCCATTACCAGTTTCTTGCTTTTCAGGATCAAAACCCCTACCGCGATCATTTACGCGAGTCACCAATTGGTTGCCCTGTTTTTCAAATTTTACGGAAACATCATCAGTATCTGCATATTTCATAGCATTATTGATGGCTTCCTGAACGATCCTGAAGTAATGCATTCCCCTTACAGAATTGAACTGCTCGTTCACGTTCACATTATCAGCAAATTCCACGGTGAAGTTTTTACCCGCATTTTGAGCATTGCCTTGATGAATCAATAAACGGTCCTTGAGATCTTGGATTGAAATGTCATTTTTGTTCATTGCCCAGATCGTGTCGCGTAATTCTGTAATGGTAGATCGGGTAAAGGTGCTGAGGTTGTCCAGTTTCTCATTGGCAATTTCCTTACTTACATTTTGAGCGTATTTAAGATTGTCGAGAGAGGAAATGAGAAAGGTAAGCTGACTACCGATGTTATCATGTAAGTCACGCGATATCCGCAGTCTTTGCTGTTGCAATCTTTCTTGAGTTTCTAATTGTGCTTGCGCTTCTCTTAATTCTGCCTCTTGTTTGAGCTGTCTGTTTTTTAGTTTTTGCTGTCTATATAATAAGTAACCTAAAATCAATGCTGCAAGCAAGACAAGTCCCAATAGAATGAGCATATTGTTGCGCTGATTGACTTCTAGCTCTTTTTTTAGGATCTCATTACGTTGTTCTGCGAGCTGGCGGTCTTTTTTTTCAGCTTCATATTTTGCGTCAAGCTCAGAGGTAATTCTTACCGCATCTTCTCGAGCGATTTTGTCTCGCAACATCGTGTACTTGTCCAAATAAACAAAAGCACTATCCTGCTCATTCATATAAATGTAAGCGGCATTGAGCGCGGGATAGGCGATCAACAATCGCTCTGAATTGTTGTTTTCTTCAAATACTGAAATGGCTTCTTTCAAATTTTTAACCGCAGAATCATAATCTTCTAATTCAGTCTGGATGGTGGCGATACTCACTTTGGTGGTTGCAGCTTCATTCAAATCGCCTATTTGTGTTTTGATGCTTAAAGATTCATTGAAATACTCGAGAGCATCATCATAATTTCCATTTGCGGTTTCAATTGTTCCTAGATTTTGATCAACAGCCGCGAGCGTGTAGTAGTTATTGGTTTCTAGACAAATATTTCTTGCCTCCGTAAGGTACTTTTCACCCTTTTCAAAGTCTTTTTGATCTACATACAGCCCACCCAGATTAAGTTTGATGTTGGCAAGTGCCATGACATTATCCGTAGCTTGATGAATTTTTTCTGCTTTTAAGTAAGAATCGAGTGCTTTCTGGGTGTTGCCCATGGATTTGTACAGCACACCTATGTTAGCTAGAGTAGTGGCGGTATTTGCCAGATATTTTTCATCAGTTTCAAAAAACCTTAAAGCACTAATATAGCTTTCCATAGCTTTTTGAGACTCAGATCCACTTTGATAGACGGCACCTAGATTGGTATTAATTTTTGCCACATTAAGGCTGTCACCGGCTTTTTCGTAAATTTTTAAAACATCTAGGTAAGCCTTTTTGGCCTCCTCGTACTTTCCTGAACGATATAAGTACCCAGCAAGTTCTTTATTGTTTGTGTTTATGGCATCTTGATCATTGATACGTTCAGCAATGGCTTGAGCTTTCTCGTTGTAATAAAAAGAAGAATCAATGTGACTGCGCTGAATAAACCAGGCAATGTCTTGATAAGCCTTTATGCTGTCTTTAGCATTTTCAGCATTTTTAAGATCTGCGTGTGCGGTATCAAGCGGTGATTGCGCAAAACAGAAACCTGATATTATAAGAACGAGGATAAGGAATCTTTTCATCTAAATGATTTTGCAATAGGCTAATATAGACAAATTAACAAAGTTTTAGAGATCGGGTTTGTAGTTTAAATGATAGCTATCTCTTGTTGAAATTAAGGGTTATGAAAAGGATTGAGCCCAAAATTTCTTTGGAAAATTGATTGGTTAAAGGGCGCTTTACAGAAAAGTATAAACTAATATATACTATATGCTTTTGTAAATTGAGTGATGCTTAAGATTTCAGTATTAGCTTTTTCTGAAACTGAGTGGTGACATGCCTACATGCTTTTTGAAAAATTTTGAAAAGTGGCTCGGCTCTTTATAACCTAGTTCATAGCCTATTTCTTCTGCGCTTAAGTTGGAATTAAGAAGCAATCGTTTTGCCTCAGAAATAATTCTGTCGTTAATGATTTTTAAAGGAGATGAGACTTCGTGCTTTTTAAAAAAATTAGAGAGCGTTTTGGGTGACTTATAAAGGAGTTTAGCATAGTCTGCAACCGCGTGTTTTTCTTTAAAATGTTGTTCTACTAGAATATGGAATTTTCTTATTAATTCTATTTGCTTTATACTAGAGCTGCTGTTAAATTGCTGATTCCTAATCAATCTAGTTGCGGTGATCAACATTCTTTTAAGTAAGGTTCTGAGCATTTCACCTTGAATTAGATCTTTGATTTGAAACTCATCTTTAAGCAAAACAAGAATTGCTTCAAAATTTTTGATATCCTTATCATTTAAATCGGCAATGGGAGCACTCTTAGATCCATAAAACAGCATTCCCATGCATGAGACTTCTGAGTCGTTTTGTAAGATGCAGTAAAATTCTCTGTTGAATAGATAGGCAACGATTTCATGATTATTTTTAGGAATATCTACCTGATTTACAGGTGTACAAAAAAGAACCTGACCTGCAATGAGTTCAACTTTATAACCATCTATTTGTAGGTTTACTTTGCCATTACGACACCATATGATTTTAAATAATTTTTTGTCTTTAAGCATCTCAAGAGAGGCGTTACAGGTAAAATCAGTTACAGTGAACCTGCCTCCATCTCTATTGTGCTGGTAATCTAATTTCATAACTTAAAAATAGGTATTTAGTCCATTTTAGAACGTCTATCTACCGAGAATTACCTTCATTCTAATTATTATTATAGATTAGTGGGGTGTAATAATGATCTCGCTTTCGCGAAAGCGGAAAATTAAATAACCTCATCATGAACACAATCAAGTATGCGCTAGTAGATGATAATTCCTTTCTCACTGCGGCCACTAAAGAGAAATTGAGTTTTTTCGACGCATTTGACCTCAGATTTACGGCGGTAAATGGTCAAGATTGTATAGAAAAGTTAGCAAAGGATAGATACGTTGACATCATTCTTATGGACATAGAAATGCCGATCATGAATGGGGTGGAGGCGACTAGGGAGGTTAAATCCCTATATCCACATATTAAAATAATCATGTTAACCGTGTTTGATAATGACGATTTGGTTTTTGATGCTATTCAAGCCGGTGCGGATGGTTATTTATTAAAAGATGTACAGCCTGAACAACTTAAAAATGGTGTAGAATCTACCATGCAGGGTGGAGCGGCCATGACCCCTTCCATTGCTCTGAAAACATTAAGATTGCTACGCTCTCCCATCAAAGTTGCCGAGTCACAAGAAGAAGATTTTAAGCTGACCGATAGAGAGGTTGATGTACTGGAGCAACTTGCCCAAGGCTTGTCCTACACAAAGATTGCAGATAACCTTTTTCTATCTCCCAGTACGGTAAGGAAGCACATTGAGAACATTTACAAAAAGTTGCAGGTTCATTCTAAACTAGAAGCTGTTGAGAAGGCGCGGAAGAATAGGTTGATATAGGTGTTCTTAGAACAACCATGTCGCTTAAGTTTTCAAAAGATTGATATCGTGTCCATCTTATTCTAAAATTATAAGTCTTCAACTTGTGCCGCTGAAATCGTCTCAACATACATAGTTGCGCTTATATAAAAGCGTATTACCGATTAGTAGCCAAAGTCAGAGAAGGTACTTCAGTGCTCATGAGGATGCGTTGATTTCCACCATCAGCACATCTAGATGCGAAATTTTCTATAAAATCATACGGAGCAGATACAATTAACGTTCTCTACTTTCTCTAGGTGGCATTTTTAAACCACCTGTTCTTAAACTCAATTGATAAACTCATACATCGGACAATAAATCTTGAATTGGGCACCTGTAGTTGCACATACTTAGCAATACCAATTGCTATGATCAGCGTATCTGTAATCTAATTAGGAACATGGGTTTTGTTATTCCATCGAACTTCGTTGAGGCACCTATAGGAATACGATTGGCAATAGCGGAAAGACCAGTAACTGTACGCTCAACGATAAGCTCTATATCACCATCGATTGTAAAAAAGAGGTCATATTTCTTACTAATTTCTTCGGTGATTGATTACAAAGCACTAGTGGTATTTCTTTCTGCTCTGGTGAATGTAGTCACTTAGCCAGTTCGTTTTCAGGTAGTGAACCTATCTTTAGAATATGGGAGCTTTATAGATCCATGATCCGCAGACTCGATAATTGATCTGGTTTATAGACTTTCTTAGAAATGTGAAAGTGGAGCCCGTGAACTAATGGGCAACAATAAAGATTGATATGGTAAAAATCAATGCGGCTGTAAGCCTTACAATCAAATTAAGTTGTACTTAAGTCTAGCAAAGAATTAATGTTCCAGCTTAGGTAAATTTTTTCTAATACTCTATTGTCATAAAGAGTATATAAAATCGATTTATTTGAGAGCTCTTAATAATTGAAAAGATTAGTAAGAGAAGGAATGTAAACTTGCTCGTTTCATGAAATCCTTTTTCTTTTAAAAATCGTGTCAAAGCCATGTTTAAATATCCTGCTATAAGAATCTTAATTTTAACAGATTACTGTTAATCTTATTAGCTCAACACTTCGTCGATTTTTTAAACGATAACGATATCGTTGTAGTTGGGTCACATAGACAAAATTCGATCAACTACATAGTGACATGACATCCCTGCTGTATCGGATAAATATAAAATTACAGTTCTTATAATCAGTGTTTTAAATTATATATGTTGTGGCAATGTTGAGTTATTGAGTGTTTTTTGATGTGTTGCATATGTCAATTTATCGCTTTTATTTCGGTATATAACTCATGATTAATTATTATAAAATGATATCAAATTAATTTTGTTTTAGGATGTTTTACCCCATTCTAAACCCCAAAATAATGGTTAAAAATTACCTTTTGAACGCATTCAGACACTCGTATCAGACCAAAATTTCACATGGAATTTTGATCATAATTTTCTCTATTTTTTCCATTAATGCATTTTCTCAAACTAATGCTCCTAGTATACAGTCCGACGTTTCTTTTCAATGGGCGGGTCCTCAACCTACAAATAGTTCACCTGCATTTTTGGAAAGTATAACTGTTGACGGAGTTGTTTATAACGATTTGATCGCTCCTACAGGGTACGTGCTTAATCAAGTGGGGCCTGCAGGAAATGGAGGAAACAATATTCTTCTCAATGGTACAACTGTTGAAAATACCAGCGCTAGTGCGACTTGGGATGATTCTGCACTTGCGGCTTATCAAGATCGAAACCTTAATCATTATTTTGAATCAAATGGTAATGGGGCTAGCATTTGCGATAATTTTGGGGCAATAGACACCACCAACAGTCAAAAGCAAACGCTAATTTTCGACAATATTGTTACGGCAGCAGGTTCTATTATTGCGGTGACGGAAAGAAATGCGAACAATTGTTTGCATATCGAAATAATTGGTTCTGCTCCTGGAACTTCAAACATCACAAGTCTAGGAGAAACATTTGTGAATCCTGCTGGAGGAGCATTCTCTGGTCCAGGTGGAACGGGAACTCCAGGTGATGTAACGGCCCCCACTGGAAATGTTGATTATTGGCTTTCAGATCGAGTGGTTGAAAACGGCGGTACACTCGGAATTGCACTTTTTGATTTAGAAGACATAGTGCCGATAGGTTCTACGATAACCAGTGTTATAACTACGGCGGCAACTGTTGATAATGGGGATGGAAAAATCTTCATTCTGGACAAGGATAATGATCTTGATGGTGCGGATAATGTGGATGATGATGACGATGATAACGATGGTATTCTTGACGTTGATGAACGTATTTGCTCAAACACGGCACCTCAAGGAGCTAATGATGTTTTTGTTAATAATGGTGTAGCTGATGAGAATGCTATTCTAGACAGTGTGAATTCAAATGGTGCCCAGTTTGATACCGTTAATGATGAGTTGGTAATAGATTTAGGAGTTACCGTTCCACAGGGAACAGATATTGAAATCAGCTATTTTGCATCTACAGCTGCAACCAAGACAATTCAGGTTCAAGAATCAAATTTCGATGGAAGTGTTACCAGCAATTCGTCTTCCTTTGCCTCTTCTTCTACTGCGGCCTCCACATTTACCTATACTTTGTTGAGCGATACCAAGTATATACGTCTCTTAATGACTGTGGATAATGGTGGTATTCTCGAAGTAGACTATTTAGAGATTCAGTCTTATCAACAATGTACAGATATAGACACAGACGGAGATCTGATCCCAGATTATTTGGATACAGACTCAGATAATGATGGTTGTCCTGATGCTCTTGAGGGTGATGGTGGTTTTGACTTTACAGATCTTGACGCAGATGAGGAGCTCGATGTTTCCGTCACTGGTATCGATGCTAATGGTGTTCCCAATCAAGCTAACGGTGGTCAAAACGACATCAGTTCAACAGATTCAAATGTTCAAGCAGCAATTTGTATATCAGATAATGATGGGGATGGCATCGACGACAGTACAGATGTTGATGATGATAACGATGGAATTCCAGATACACTAGAGGGTGATACATGTGATAGCTCAGAACAAACTTTAGATACAAACGGACAGGTTACAACTGCTGGAGGTACCTCTGAAGTGGTTTATGACGCATCAGGTTTGAATGTGTCAATCGGAGATTTTGTTTTGGTCGATAACCTCCTGGCACGTGGTGATTTAAACAGTGCTACAGAGACTTTCCAAATTGGTTTCAATAATGAAACGCTTCCAGCTACAACCTATAATGTAACCACTCAGTGTGGTGCTTTGGAAGCTGTAACGCCTGCTTTGAACAGACTTGTTGAAGTTATCGACGTAGGTGGTGGTACGCCGGGAATTATCATCGACGTTGACGCGAGCGCAGACGTAGGTGTTATTTGTGGCGGAACTGAACCTGCTATGGCTTATTCCCTAAGGATTTCTTGTGGACTGCCATCTCTTGATTCAGATAACGACGGTATCCCAGATTCTAGAGATCTTGATTCGGATAACGATGGTATTCCAGACAACATAGAAGCACAGTCGACTTTAGGTTATATAGCGCCTAGTGGATCAGGAGCTGGGATGACCGATGCCAACAACAATGGTCTAGATGATAATTACGAGACGGCTCAAGGTGGAACTGACATTGTGCCAGTCAACACAGATGGTGCGGATGATCCTGATTATCTTGATTTGGATTCAGATAATGATGGAGCTTTTGATATAGTTGAATCTGGTCGAGGTTTAGCTCAATCATCAGGACAGGTTACAGGAACTGTTGGTAATAACGGTTTAATAACTGAGGAAGAAATAAATGATAATTATTTTGATGTAAATGGAGTTTTTGACAATACGCAATCAGACAACTTTGCAGATTCAGATGGCGATGTGCTTTCAGTAAATGGAGATGTCGATTATCGAGATGATATAGATAGCGTGGATACTGATGGAGATGGTGTACCTGATACTGTTGACATAGATGATGATAATGACGGTATCCTAGATACGGAGGAATGCACGTCAGAAACGGCAAATGCCGTGGCAACTCAAGCGACCACGGGTGTCACGAACATAGCCAATATCACAGGACCCTCTGATGGCGCTTTCGCTTCATGGACTACAAATGGAAACATCAGTACCATTGATTTTGGGCGAACGCTTGCTCCGGGAACTGATATTACCTTTACTTGGAGAAGACTACCCGGGCAAACAGGAACAGCTCAACCCATCATCGATGAATCGTTAGATGGCAGCACGTTTGGAGCCGCATTTTTTCCAATTTCAACAACCTCTGAAATTGCGGTAACTTCTACGTTTCAATCAACCCAATCGTTCAGGTATCTACGTATCACCAAGCAAAGCACGCCCAGTATCACAGACTTTGATATCGATTCCATTGCGATCACCGTAGATGAATCAGCCTGTGACGATGATGGCGATGGTGTTCCCAACAGTCTGGACCTAGATTCAGATAACGATGGTATTCCAGACATTATCGAGGCGCAACCTACGGTGGGGTATGTAGCACCTTCTGGTTCTGACGACGATAATGATGGTTTGGATAATAGCTTTGATGATACGCCCAATGGCAATAGCAACGGAGTGGGATCAAATGGATTGACTCCTCAAAACACTGACGGAATCGACAACCCTGACTATTTAGACCTGGATTCTGATAACGATGCCCTATTTGATATCAATGAGTCAGGATCTGGCCTGACCGATGCAAACAGTGACGGTAGAACAGATGGAGCTGTAGGCAACAACGGTCTAGAAAACACGTTGGAATCTGCAGATAACTACAACGACGTCAACGGAATTTTCGACGATACTCAGTTTGACAACTTTACCGACAGCAACTCCAACGCACAATCAGCGAGCGGTGATGTAGACTATAGGGAAGATGTCAACGCCGTATTTGATCGCGATGGCGATGGAGTAGAGGACAGCGTTGACATTGATGATGATAACGATGGTATTCTAGATATTGACGAAGACATTTGTTCCGGTGGCCTGGGAACTACTGGAAGATTGAGGTATCAATTTTATGACAGTGTTCCGGCTGGTAATACTGTGGATAATATATCAGAAGGTTCAGCAACTGCTGCTGGAACCGGATTTGTGTCAGATTTTAACGTTGCAAATTTACAATCCGTTGTAACTCCAGCTGATGGCGATACTTTTTCGATTAGATATTTAGGTCGCATTGAAATAAACACCTCAGAAACCTATACATTCTTCACAAATTCTGATGATGGTTCAAAGCTTTTCATTGATGGAAATGAGGTCGTTGACAACGATGGCGATCATGGTCCTGTGGAGAATTCCGGAACCATTGCCCTGACACCGGGAGTCTATGATTTTGAGGTACTATTTTATGAGAATGGAGGAGGTCAGACTCTTTCGGTAAGTTACTCATCAGGTACCATAGCAAAGACGACCATTCCATTTTCAGTCTTGGGCGATGGTGAAGCTACATTTTGTGATACAGATGGAGACGGTATAGAAAACCAGTTTGATTTGGATTCTGATAATGACGGTATCCCTGATATTATCGAAGGTCAATCCACTCTAGGCTATGTCGCACCCAGTGGTTCAGATGCTGACCAAGACGGTCTTGACGATGCTTTTGACAGCACGCCTAATGGCGGCAACCTGGGTATCGGTTCAGAGGGGATACAGGTTGTAGACACAGATGAGGTCGGAAATCCAGATTATCTGGATGTAGACTCTGATGAGGACGGTCTTTTTGATATCAACGAGAGCGGTAGCGGTTTGACAGATGGCAATACTGACGGTAGAACCGATGGTGTGGTGGGTGATAATGGGTTGGATAATACCTTGGAAACCCTAGATACCTATGCCGACGTCAACGGTAGTTTTGATAATACTCAAGACGACAACTTTACGGATGCTGACTCAGACGTAAACACTGGCGGTGATGTAGATTACCGTGATGATGATGTAAATGTGCTTTTGATCAACGCAAACGACGATTTTGCCTCACATAGTGAAGGGACAACGAGCAATGATTTAATCAATGTACTGGATAATGATACTTTGGACGGTGTAGTTGTAACGCCGGCAGATGTTACGGTGACGACAATCAGTTCTGATGATCCAGGCATAACGCTAGACGCTAATGGAAACATTGACGTATCTGCTGCCGTAAACAATGGTACCTACGAATTAATTTACAGCATTTGTGAGACAGCGAGTCCATCAAACTGTGATACGGCTACCGTTTTTGTAACGGTTACAAATAATGATCGTGATAACGACGGTGTTCCTGATGATGTTGATATCGACGATGATAATGATGGTATTCTTGATGTAGATGAAGGTTTTACTTGTCCTGCAACAGACTTTGTAGCAATTGGTAGTACTTTCTCTTCAACCGCTGACCCTGGAACACAAGCTGGAATCTACCCATTTAATGGAGCGTCAATGGATTATACTTATAGTCTTCAAGGTTCTGCAGTTTGGAACTCGGGAATATCTACTACTACAAATACAGGTGTAGACGGTGTGTTTATTAATGCTCAAAATCAGCAGTCTAATGTTCCTAACGGTGACTTTGCATTTCATGAATTTGAATTTAGTGAACCTGTTTATGAATTTGAATTTAAAGTGGGTGGCTTGGACAATCAAGATAGGTTAAACCTAACCGCTAGTCTGGATGGAGTGGATGTGCCTATTACAATAACTGATATTAATCTAGGAGCAGATCTAGTTTTTAATTCACCTCAATCAATTACCAGCAACTCATCCAGTGGAAATCTCGCACCAGCTAGCTCTGTCTTGATCACTGCTAACGGTCCTGTAGATACTGTGAATATAAAGCATGGTAAGGATGGAGCTAATGCTTCTAATTCTACAGTTCAATTTTATGAATTTAGGTATTGTACTGCATTGGATTTTGATGATGATGGTATTATCAACTCTTTTGACCTCGATAGCGATAATGACGGTATTCCAGATAACATCGAGGCGCAATCCACAACGGGTTATATCGCTCCTTCGGGAGGTGTGGGCGCAAACGGTCTATTTGCAAGCTATGAAAATAATGACACAACAAGCGCCACGGGCTTAACGCTAACGAATACAGACGGCAGCCTGAATCCTGACTATCTGGATCTTGATTCAGATGATGACGGACTGTTTGACATCGATGAATCTGGTTCAGGACTGACTGATGGTAATAGTGATGGTCAGACAGATGGAACAGTTGGATTCAATGGTCTTGATAATTCCCTCGAGTCCAGTGATAATTACGCTTCCGCGAAAGGGGACTTCGATAACACCCAAGAAGACAACTTTGACGATGAAGATGGTGATGTCAATCTAGGCGGCGATGTGGATTATCGAGATATAACCGATAATCCTAGGATTATTGATGCGATAGACGACGCTGTTACAACCAATGAAGGAATTGCTGCTAATGATGTGATCAATGTCTTGGATAATGATACGTTGGATGGAAATCCTGTTTTAATTTCAGATGTATCAGTGACTACAATTTCTTCTTCTGATCCTGGAATCACCGTTGATCCCGCAGGTCAACTAAGCGTAGCTGATACGGTTCCAGCAGGAAATTATACTTTGGTGTATCAGATTTGTCAAACGGCCTTGCCCTCAAATTGTGATATAGCTACTGTAAGCGTTACCGTAAGCGGACTCGGTATTGATACAGATGGAGATGGAGTGATCGATTCCGCAGACATCGATGATGATAATGATGGAATACTTGATGATATAGAAGAATCTTGTCCTACTTCAGATAAAGCTGCAACCTTTGTTACAACTGTTGATGCATTTTGGACTTTAGATGGTAACACAAATGACGTTTCTGGAAACGGGAACAATGAGCGTGCCCTTGGTGGTACAACCAGTCCGACTTACTCTACAGATGTGGTTGAGGGAACTAATGCTGCTAACTTTGACGGGACGGATGATGCCATACGATACAGTCAAGATGGTGGCTTTATGGAAGCCACCTATACAAACTTGAGCTTTTCAGTGTGGATAAAACCTGATGTCTTGGTCGGTGATCGTATCATTTATGAAGAAGGAGGCGGTACTAATGGTGTTACCCTGTGGCTAGATGACGATGTTTTGACTTATAGTGCTAGAAATGGTGGGGTAGGCTCACAAACTGACATCGTACATCCTACTGTATTGACTCTAGACGGCAATTATCATCATGTAGCGGCAACATTTGACTCAGGTACAATGAACTTGTACTTAGATGGAATTCCAGCTACAACTGTTACAACGACGTTTAATAATATACCTGGCCATGGAAGTGATGGAGGTTTAGGAGGCCCAATAGGTGGGGGTACTTCTGCTGACGTTTCTGGTTACTTTGATGGTCTTATGGACGCTGCAAGGTATTCTAATTCAGAAACCTGGAGTGGCGATGAAATCGCTTCGGAATCAGAGTTAATATGTGATGCAGATGGTGATGGAATCGCAAATCGTTTGGATCTAGACTCAGACAATGATGGGATTCCAGATATTATAGAAGCACAGACAACTTTAGGGTATACCGCTCCATCTGGTTCTGATGCTGATGGTGATGGACTGGATGACAACTACGATCAAACTCCAAATGGTAATAGCGATGGAACTGGTTCAATAGGTTTAAGCCCAGAAAACACTGACGGAACTGACAATCCTGATTATTTGGATCTCGATTCAGATAATGATTCAGTTTTTGATATCGTTGAATCAGGTTCAGGCCTTACTGATGGAAATAGTGATGGACGTACCGACAGCGCGGTGGGTGACAACGGTTTAGATAATACTCTAGAAATCGCTGATGATTACAGTGATGTAAACGGAACCTTTGATAATACGCAAGCTGATAACTTTACCGATACCGATGGCGATGTTTTGACTGGTGGTGACGTGGATTACAGAGATGTGCCACAAATAGATGCCGTGGATGATGTTGCAAGTGCACTGCCAGGAGTTGCAAGTAATGGAATAATAAATGTTCTTAATAATGATACTGTCGACGGTCAGCCAGCTACGGTTGCAAATGTGGATATCACTCAAATCAGCACGACCAATGCTGGTGTAACGGTAGATCCTGTAACAGGTGATGTAAATGTAGGCGCTGGAGTTCCTGAAGGAGTTTATACGATAGAATATAGGATCTGCCAAGAAGCAACTGTTACAAATTGTGACAGTGCATTTGTTACTGTTACCGTCGAGACTGACACTGATGGCGACGGAGTCCCAGATTCAGTTGATATCGATGATGATAACGATGGGATTTTGGATACTGAAGAGTGTGAAGTTAGGTTTGACGAAACAACTTTCAGCATTGCAGATGGAAACTCTTCAACCGGGTTGGTAGTTTCGCCGGTAGATAACTTCGTACTGGACATATTAAGTTTGGATAATGCATTTAGCTTAAATGTCAATGGCGTTGATTTGGCCACTCAAGAATTTGAATTTCAAACAGATCAAACGGTAACGGTTGAGTTTGCAGATGGTGATGCTTATGGAGTGGGTGGAATTCCTCAAATTTGGGATCGTCCTGAATCCAATGTGGATACACCATTAATTAGGCTTATAATTGATGATAGCGGTAATGTTAGTTTCTTCGGAAGCAAGGTGACTAATGGACCATTATTCCCTCTAGTTTTGATTAACGGCAATACATTCAACACTGTAACTCTGAATTCAGGAACTACCAATACATTCATTATAGATCAGGATGTAACAGGACAGACACTAGCAACTGGATCTATCTATGGTTCAATTTCGGATTGTGATTTTGATGATGATGGTATTCCGAACAATTTAGATCTTGATTCTGATAACGATGGTATTCCAGATAATATAGAAGCTCAAAGCACTACAGGTTATACTGCCCCTTTAGGCGTGGATAATGATGAGGATGGTTTGGATGATGCTTATGACGATACCCCATTTGGTAATTCTGATGGAACTGGAAGTAATGGTTTAGATCCAGAAAATACAGATGGTACTGATCTCCCTGATTACTTAGATATTGATTCAGATAATGATGGCTTCTTCGATATTGATGAAAGTGGCGATGGTTTAACAGATGCAGATAATGATGGTCGTACGGATGGAGCAGTAGGAGTCAATGGTTTAGATAACACTGTAGACGCTGGTGGTATTGACGATTATTCAGATGTAAATGGAAAATTTGATGATACACAAGATGATAATTTCACGGATACAGATGGTGATGTTTTGATTGGTGGAGACGTTGATTATCGAGATATTCCAGAAATCAACGCAATTGATGATGCTGCTAGTGCAACTGCTGGAGTAGCAAGTAACGGAATAATCAATGTGCTGGATAATGATACTGTTGATGGTTTACAAGCTACTGTTGCAAATGTCGATATTACACAAATCAGTACAACTAATGCTGGAGTTATTGTGGATCCTTTAACAGGAGATGTAAATGTTGGAGCAGGGGTTCAGGCTGGTGTTTATACGATTGAATACAGAATATGTCAAGAAGGTACTGGTACTACAACAAATTGTGACAATGCATTTGTTACAGTCACTGTAGAGCTAGATACTGATGGTGACGGTGTTCCAGATGCTGTAGATATCGATGACGATAATGATGGGATTTTGGATTCTGAGGAATTTAACGGTCAAATAGAATGTAATTCATCTTCGGTTCCAGTCTCTAGTGCTGTTCAGGGAGAATCAAATGTTCTAACAGGCAATACTAACTTCAGTGCGATAAACGATGGAGTGGCTACTGCCGACGATGGTGTTGCAATGAATAGCGTTAATCATTACTTCGTGATTGATTTAGGTCAAGTCTATCAGTCAGGCTCAGTGATAAGACTGGATATTTGGGGGAATGGCACACAAAATAGAACAGCTGTTACTTCAGAAACAACTGGAGGAACTTACATCCCTGGAGGTGGAACGAACCCACAAACTAATCAGGTTAATGTAAATACTACTTCATTTTACAATTATACCCTCGCAAATGAGACTCAGTTCATCCAGATTGATATGACTGTTCGTTCGGGTGGTAGGACTGAATGGATCGAAGCAACTATCACAAATTCATGCTTACTTGTAGAAGGTGATAGTGATGGTGATGGTATAGTGAACAGTCTTGACCTGGACTCGGACAACGACGGCATACCGGACAACATTGAATCACAATCAACAGTGGGGTATATTGCTCCGACTGGACTAGATGATGATGGAGATGGTTTGGATAATGCTTACGACGTAACTCCTAATGGAAATGCTAATGGTGATGGAAGTATTGGTATAACTCCAGAGAATACGGACGGCACGGACCTTCCTGACTATCTGGATACCGACTCCGACAACGATGGCCTTTTTGACATAGACGAGAGCGGAGACGGTCTGACGGATGCAAATGGCGATGGCCGCACGGACGGAGTAGTAGGCAACAACGGTCTTGAAGATACCGTGGATGATCCTGTGGCCGGTGATGGCTATGACGATCCAAGCGGTAAGTATGACGGCACCCAGACGGACAACTTCACCGATACCGATGGAGATGTTCTTGCGGGAGGTGACGTGGACTATAGGGATGTTCTTGACTTTGAGGTGGACATGCCTACACAGACCGTACTGGAGAACAATGCGTTCACTTCCGTGGCTCCCACCCTGACCAACTCACCCGGCGGCACGATTACCTATAGCCTGGGTGGCGTTGACGCAGCGGACTTCACGATCGACCCTGTAACGGGAGTGGTGAGCATGGTGGCGCGGGACTTCGAGAACCCGGTTGATGACAACACCAACAACTTCTACAACCTCACGATCATTTCGACCTCGAGCGTGGGCCCGGTTGCCACAGATGACTTCACGGTAATCGTGAACAACGAATGCGAGGACATAGACGTGGTACAGAACAAGTTGAGGGCAACGGATCCGATAGGCGTTGCCTCCAGCAGTGACAACGCGGTGCTACAGGTCGAGGTTACCGATGCCAGTGGAGCTCCGAGATCAGGCGTTCAGGTGAGCATAAGCCTCGAGAGCGGCAGCGCGAGCTTCGTGACGACCAGCACGGGAACCACAGATGCCAGTGGATTGTTCAGTGCGACGGTATCGAGCACGGTCGTGGGCACGCCTACCTTCTCCGCGAGGTATGCCGCTACCACCGGAGCACCAGATACCGATGTGGAACTGGGCAACCCGACACCGGTGAGGTTCCTATCCAGCATCGACGACAGGGAAGCCTGTGGAGAGGTAGGAATAGCCGTGAGCATGCCACACCCATCATCGGTACTTGAGGTATTCAGTGAGGACAAGGGAGTGCTCATACCTAGCGTGGCCCTGTTGAGCTGTTCGGATACCAGTACGATCCCTAATCCAGCGACTTCACTGCTTGTCTACAACACAAACGCGAGTCCTTCTTTAGGTGTAGGTTTTGTGTTCTTCGATGGTGCAGAGTGGAGGAGTATCTGTCTGGAACGTGATCAGTTGAGACAGTAGATTTCAAATTTCGGTCTCGCTTTCGCGGAAGCGGGACCCAACAAAACATAGAACCGGGCATGGACCCAAAACGAATCTTGAGAATGGATTACCAAAACAAAAGAAACCAAAATAGTTCCAAAACCGGCAACCAGTCGTCATTTGGACTCATGTTGTCACTTTTGCTGCTACCGCTCTCGCTCATGGCGCAGTTCAGCGTCGACAGCTACGGCGACCAGGGCGTGAACGAGAACGTTGCCTACACCAGCCCGGCGGCAAGCATCACGGGCACACCGGTGGGCACGGTTACCTACAGCCTTTCCGGTCCTGATGCGTCCCTGTTCACGATCAACTCCTCAAACGGAGTGGTGAGCATGGTGGAGCGCGACTACGAGTCGCCCCTGGACACTGACGGGAACAACCTCTACAGCGTGACGGTGGTGGGTACGGACTCTGACACCAACACGTCGGAGCGCGAGCTGGACGTGGTGGTCTTTAACGACTGCAGTGCGAGCGACACCCCACAGATGTTCAAGCTGTCCGCTCCGGACTCGCTTGGGGATACGATGGGCGACACGGCAACGCTGCGCATAAGCCTGATAGGAAGCGGCGGCGTCCCACAGGATGGAGTTGCGGTGATGTTTGTGAAGACCAGTGGGCCTGCCAGCATCACGAGTCCGAGCGGCACGACCAATGCCTCGGGTATCTACGAGAGTACGGTAACCTCGGCAAGTGCGGGCGTATCGGAGTTCACGGCCATGTACGACACTACAGGGAACGGTACGCCAGATACGACGGTGACCCTGGGATCGCCCACCGCGATACAGTTCACGACCGATGTGTCCAGCTTCAATACGGGTGGCCACGTTGGAATAGGTACGGAGACTCCAGACAGTTCAACGGTGCTTGAAGTTGCCGGTACGGATAAAGGGGTATTGATCCCCAGGGTGGCGCTTACCGGTACGGCGGATACGGCCACGATAACCAATCCCGCGGTAACACTGTTGGTATACAACACGGCAGCCGTTGGTGGGCTGGAGGTCGGTTTCGTGTTCTGGGATGGAAGCGAGTGGAAGAGCGTCTGTGCGCGATAGGAGATCAAAGACCTAGAATTGAGCAACGTAAGAACGTCTGTAAACTATAATCAATTAAACCATAAGTGGTCTCTCCTGAAAGGGAAGGATCATAAAAGATAGAAGAAAGAGATGAGAAAAAACAGGTTGATATTAGCGATGGTATCCTTATGCATGGCAGTAGGCCTTGCAGATACCGGGCTGGATAGGGGCATGCCCGATCTGGAGCAGTCCCGTTTTGAGGCCGTGGATGCGGTGGGAGATATGCTGGGCGATGGTGGCCAGGTGGGACTTACCCTAAGGGACACTGAGGGCCAGCTTATGCCGGGAGTATCGGTACGCCTGACGGTGGAGAGTGGGGAGGCAACCCTTGCAACGGTGAATGGAAAGACCGATGGATCGGGAAGGTTTGAGAGCTTTCTCTTCAGCAAGGTACAGACCGTGGCCGTGGTACGTGCGGAAGTGGATACGGACGGAGATGGAGTGGTGGACCGAGCGCTCGCGCAAAGATCCACGGTTGCATTTATAGACAGCCTTGCGCTCAATACGGGCGTGGGCATCAACATCGATACCCCTGACGATAGTGCGGTACTTCACGTGAACTCCAGCAACAGGGGCGTGATGATCCCAAGGGTGGCACTACAGGGCTGTTCAGATCGCGTGACGATTCTGGATCCCGCAACTTCCCTGCTGGTGTTCAACACAAATGCCTCCGACTCACTCAAGGTAGGCTACGCCTACTTCAATGGTACGGACTGGGTGAACTTCTTGTTTGACTGAGTCCTGAAACTGACTACATAGATAAAAAGCGATCCAGTTGGATCGCTTTTTTAATAAAGAATTCTATCTGGAATTGGTATGTCTCTAAAATTCATTAAAGTTGAGCTGTAATGACATACTAAACATTTTTGTAAATTGGAATATGACTATTGTAAATTACATTTTCTTAGGTATAGCTATAGGATTAGTTGTCATTTCTATTCTCGATTATTTTGAAAG
The DNA here is from genome assembly GCF_002117125.1 of Nonlabens spongiae. Classification (NCBI taxonomy): domain Bacteria; kingdom Pseudomonadati; phylum Bacteroidota; class Flavobacteriia; order Flavobacteriales; family Flavobacteriaceae; genus Nonlabens; species Nonlabens spongiae. The sequence goes on along the minus strand of NZ_CP019344.1, from coordinate 1,891,704 downwards.
TCAAAATCGGGCCAAAAAAATTACTTTAATAAAAGATGAACTGTACAAAGACAACCAATTTTTAGAAAATGAAAAACAGAATCTTGAACAGTTCCCATCAGGTGTAAAAAATCAGCTTATCATTTTTTAATTAACAATCTGATTGAAGCTAAGACTATCAATTTGGACAAAATAAAATCATTAAACCAAGGACTGCACCAAATACTTTCCGTTGATCACCAACCAGTACCTAACTTCAAAATAAACTACCCAGAAGACTTAAGTATAAAACTAACAAAAGGCAAGGTTTTTTCATTGGGCAATATCTTTTAGAATCTGCTCACAATGCGATTGAGCACTCAGCTGCAGATTTTTATATTCACCTTATAACCTTTAAGAAACGTTCAGTTAGTATAATTTGTCATGATAATGGTCAAGGATACGATTCTATTGAAGTTGCAAAAGGCAGCGGCATAAAACTAATGCACGCTAGTGCTCAGTCCCTCAATGGAGATCTCAAAATAAGTAGCATACCTTCTGTGGGTACTAAAATTACTTTAGAATTCAACATTTAAAATCAATTATAATTTCAATTCTTTGAGTTCATTCATAAGTAACCACTCATCTGGATAAGTGTTGTTTACCTCATCAATAAGTTCATCTAACTTTTGAATGTCCACTTGCTTATCTTTTCTCATTTGACGGACTCGAGAATATAAAAAGTCGATATTTCTCTGCCTCTCAGAAAGTCTTGACTGGTACGTTTCTGTAGTGCTCTTGTGATACACTAGATCAAAGCTATGATAATCAGCTGGTCCTGCGTAAGCGCTAACAATTTCCTTACCTACTGCTAAATTTAAAATTCCATCTTGGGGTGTGAACAAAATTTCATCCTTGTAGGTTACCGTACAATCCGTAAATTGAATAAGCATCAATTTTCCATTGATATTTCTCATTCCGGTAATATTGAGCCCTTCTACGGTAATTCCGCTTTCATAGGTGAATTCAATACGCTGATTATCGTAAAAGTTGTACGCTTGAAGATCTCTAGGTCCCATGTCTTCAATGGCGAGATTGATCCCTTTTAATTTGCCGATAGGTGATAAGAATCCATTTGCGTGAGCAGCAACGCCATGACCTATGAGCTCTTTTTCGCGGTAAGCGAGAGCGCTTTTACCTTGGGTTTTAAAGAAGACTACTTCATTGTCTTCATTTAAAATCATGCGTGAGAAAACTCCAGAAATTTGGAGTCCGGTACTCAGTTCTATAGTTCCGAGAGACTTAGATTCAATCAATTTTTTTAATCCTCGATGACCACCTTTCCTTACTGCCATGGTATTTGCAAACTCCTCTAGGACTTCACTCAGATACGCAAAATCTGGTGTGACATAGAGAAAAGGTTGTTTTTGCGTGATATCAAAATCTTGATAGGCAGCTTGAATACTATAAGGTCTTTTTTCGACTTCAGGATTTAAACATGTCTTACTTTCTCCTATACTAGATAGAAGTCCAGCACCATAGATTTTAGGGTTGTTAAGGTCGCCCACAAGACCATATTCAACAGTCCACCAGTGTAAATTACGTATAAGAGCCATTTCACTAGGCTCAACCTTTTTATTTTGAAGTCGATCGATCTCACATTCAGCTTTTTTTATTTCTGAGGTCAGTTCCTCTTGATTTTCTGAAGTTCTTGATTCTTTCAAAATACTCAATAGTCGCACAGCTTCATAAACCTCGTGATCATGAGCACTACTTATAGCTTTACTACCTATTTCTCCAAAACGCCTCAAGTATTCAGCGTAATCTGGACTGGCTATGATAGGTGCATGTCCCGCCGCTTCATGAATTATGTCAGGAGCAGGAGTGTATTCAATATTCTCCACTTTTCTTATGTCAGATGCTATGACGAGAATCTTATAAGCTTGAAACTCCATAAAAGCTGCTGGAGGTATAAAACCATCTACTGCAACTGCAGCCCAGCCTATCTCTTTTAGGATACGATTCATCCCATACATGGAGGGAATTTCTTCAATAGAAATACCTGTTTTTTTGAGACCATCTAGATAAGATCCATGCGCCACCTTACTCAGGTATTCAACATTGCGCCTCATTACATGTCTCCATACAGCTTGATCCTGAGCGGTATAGTCTTCATAGTTCTGAGGTTTGATAAACTGTTTTAGGTGAGGCGGTAGTCTATCAATAAGTGGGTTGCTTTCTATATTTTCAATCATGTAGTAAAATTAAATGTAACTTGCAGGTGAGCTAACTCTGTTTTTAAAAAAGTTTGAATTTGCCATTCATGACTCAAAGAAAAAAGGCGATACTAAATGCTGCAGCAAAACTATTCAAAGAGCGCGGCTACTCTGCGATTACGATGCGAGATCTAGCAGAAGAACTTGATATCAAAGCATCTAGCCTATATAATCATATATCTGGTAAACACGAGATACTGTCTTCTCTTGTTTTGAAGGTGGCACAAAGTTTTAGTAGTGGTATGAACGAGATCAGTGCTGGTGGGGATTCCGCTTTCGCGAAAGCGGAACAACTCATACAGCTCCATATCAATATAGCGCTCAGTTACCCTGCTGAACTTGCGGTGCTAAATAATGACTGGATGCACCTTGAGGGAAAAGACTACGAGGCTTATCAAAGAATGCGACAAGATTATGAACGGGATTTCAAGATAATCCTAGAAGACGGGATCACTAATGAAGAGTTCAAATCGTTTCACGTAGATACCATGCTATTTAATTTACTGAGCACACTAAGATCTATCTACCTATGGATACCAAAAAGATCGGCCAGTGAAATAGCCGATCTTCAAATTGAGTTGCCTAAAATGCTTCTTAATGGACTTGCAAATCAGTCCTTGACAGCTTCTTCTTCCAGCACGGGATAATCTGTGTAGCCCTCTCTACCTTGCGTGTAGAAGGTGTCCTGATCCCAGTCTGCGGTTTCTGCTTTGAGTTCAAATCTTTTTACAAGGTCTGGATTGCTTATAAATAGTTTTGCAAAGGCAACACAATCTGCATGGCCGTCTGCAATCACTTTGTTACCAGACTCACGATCAAATCCACCATTGATTATCAAGTTACCTTTGTAAATAGGTCTATAATGCTCTGCGATATTAGTCACGAGATGATCGATGTCACTCACGTCTGTAAAAGGTTCTGAGAGGTGTAAGTAGGCCAGGTCGTATTCATTTAGTCTATCAATGACATAGTCAAAAAATGGAATGGTATTTTTAGTTGATTCAATACCAAAAACTCCGTGAAGTGACGGATTCATACGGCAGCCTATGCGGTTTTCAGGCCAGCTTTCCTTGACTGCCTCGAGTACTTCAAAAAAGAATCGAGCTTTGTTCTCTTGGCTTCCGCCGTATTCATCAGTTCTAAGATTTGAATTCTCATTGAAGAATTGGTGTATCAGGTAACCGTTTGAACTGTGGATTTCCACCCCATCAAATCCAGCTTTTTTTGCATTTGCTGCTGCATCTCCAAATTCTTTGACCGTTTGCTTGATCTGATCTATAGTCATCGCGTGTGGAGTGACGGTCTTTTTCTTTTCACCTTTATGATTGTAAAGCTCAGTTTCTGGATTTACTGCGCTGGGAGCCCACGGCAGGTCTCCACCATGAAAATCAGGTAAAGAAGTTCTACCTACGTGCCATAATTGACAAAAAATCTTCCCACCAGCTTCATGCACACTATCCGTTACCTTTTTCCAGCCTTTTACTTGCTCCTCGTTAAATATTCCAGCCACATATGGATAGCCTTGTGCTCGTTCAGAAATTTCGCTTCCTTCTGAAATGATAAGTCCGGCTCCCGCACGCTGTGTATAATAATCTATGTGTTTCTGGACCGGTGCACGGTGCTCATTGTCTGCCCTGCAACGGGTCATGGGAGCCATAACGACTCTATTCTTTAATTCTACGGCTCCTAAAGTAATCGGATCTAACAGTGGCTGTGTGGTAATCATACTCATTTTTTAATTTTTTTTAAAAGTACAGCCTGAGCTCTTTTATTGCGGTTAAGACCGCGTTAATTAGGCCGTATTTAAAATAGGGCAGTTGACTTATTGAGCTGATTTTTTGGTTGTGAGATATTTACAAAACATTCAACACATTTATCATGAAAACAATAATCTATTCTGTCCTGACAGTGCTGTTTCTTTTTTCCGCTTTCGCGAAAGCGCAAACTCTGGGAGAATTAAAATCTAAAGTTTTTGACTCTGGACAAAAGCCAAAGAAAAAGGCCTCGAAGGAAGTCTATATTGCTAATTTTAACGCTTTGGTTGAAATCTACAGGGAAGATGTGGACTACAAGGCAAAGCGAGAATTTAGAGGAAAGGGAAGAGGTGAAGCTACAGCAAAAGCAGCTCTGGGACTTACCGGTGTAGATACTGATCTCATGCAGGCCAAAGTAGACAAGCTTTACGATGACTTGATTACTGACCTAAAATCCAAAGGTTACACACTGCTCAATGTAGATGAGGCAAAAGAAACCAAGTTTTATAAAAAAGCAGTACCGCTTAAAGGTCCCATCATGCGGGAGAGCGCGACGCCAGGATTTCTAGAAATAATCCCTTCTAGTTTTGACGGCTTGGCTAGTAAAAAAGAGGCGGAAGGAAAGGATTCCAAAAAACGCGGATTTCTCAGCGGATTCAAAGCCGTCGGTTCAGCGTTGAGCGGCGGTAACAATGCACTTTCAAAGGAGATGGACGACGCCATTATTCTCGATATTACCTTAGTCATGAGCTGGAGTGAAACCGGTGGTGGATGGCTGGATGGCCTGGCCGGAGCTACTGCAAAAATCAAAACCAATCTTGCCCTAGGCACAAAATCTGTTACTGCGCCCGTAGAAAAAGGTTTGCGTATGAAAGGTCAAGAGAGTGTCTATGACCTTGAGACTGCTTTTAATCTATCACAAGGATCTGGTTTGAAAAAAACAGTATGGAAAGGATACCTGAAAAAGCCATTACAAATAAGCGGCGTTCTTGAAAATGTAAAAGTAGAATCCTTCAATAGGGGTAAAGCCAGTCAGACTTATGATGTGGGGAATATGTGGACCGTTACAGAATGGACGAGCACAGTTTCAAAAGATGCCAAGATGGTGGAAGTAGATTCAAACAAATTTGCCGATGCCTTATACCTCTCAGGAAAAGCTTTTATCGATGATCAGCTTAATTATATGAATGATAAGTATAAAATGTAGTTGATATTTGTCTTAAATATAGGGCAATTACCCTATTTCAAGAACCTGAGGGATCCCTCAACTTTGTATTATTAATCAACAATTCAATTATTATGAAAAAAATCAAATCAATTTTTGCGATCTCGATGATGTTGATCGCAATTAGTTTAACATCTTGTTCAAGCGATGATGATTCATCAGGTGGAGGAAGCGAGGCTGGAGAAGGAGAAGTAATTGCTCGAGTAAATGGGAGTTCCTTTCAGTCGATCAGTCAGGGAACTGTAGGTAGAATCACAGCTAATGGAGGTACTGAGTTTTTGCAGATCACGGCCATTAACCTGAATGGAGAAGCCATGACCATCCAGGTCACACGACCAGTAATTGAGGAAACCAGTTATGACTTTGATGATGCAAACAGCATCACTGCCGTGGCTACCTATACAATAGTAGATACCTCAACCTTTGAATCTACTAGTTATGCAGCTCCTTATATGAACAGTGGCGATGTAGGTACGATTACCATTACAGAACGCACTGCTACAAATATCAAAGGTACTTTTGAGTTTACGGCACGTAATCAAGATGATGACACAGATACTTTAAATGTGACAGATGGCTCGTTCAATCTAGCCCTATAATTGAGTACATTTTTTAAATTGAGGTAGGCGGCACATTGGGGAAGTGTCGCCTATTTTCTTTTACTCAATTCTCGTTCTATGTCTTCTAAGGAAAAGCCTTTTGCTTTGAGCAATACGATATAGTGGTACATCAAATCGGCGGCTTCATAAAGAAAATCCTCGTCAGTTCCATTTACGGCATCAATCACCGTTTCTACCGCTTCTTCACCTACCTTTTGAGCGACTTTATTGATCCCTTTTTCATACAGCGAGTAGGTATAACTGCCCTGAACCTGATCATCAATGCGCTGGTGGATGGTTTTTTCTAAATCTTTTAAAGTGAACATAATCATGTTATCTGTGATGCTGGACAAGCCCCAGCACCTATATTACTTTCTGATTAACTTATTTTTGAAACCGAGTCAAAACAACTCGTCGTACCGCGATGGCAGGTAGGGCCGTGGGCATTTGCTTTTATTAAGATGGCATCTTGATCGCAATCTAACTTGATTTCTTCGATATCAAGATAATTGTTGCTGGTTTCCCCTTTAGTCCATATTCTCTGTTTGCTGCGTGAGTAGAAAGTGACTCTGTTACACTTTCGCGAAAGCGAGAACGCCTCCTCATTCATATATCCCAGCATCAAAACCTGAAGACTGCTAGCGTCTTGAATGATGACGGGTAATAATCCATCTACAGCTTTATTCCAATTAGGTTCTAGCGACATCTGCTTTGTTTTAGTTGATCAGGGTTCTAGGCAACCTGACCGATATATTTTTTCCAGCAAGCTGTTCTTTCAATTCCGGAACTGGTAGCTCGCCAAAATGGAAAATACTCGCCGCAAGTCCAGCACTGGCTTGTGTTTTGCTAAAAAGCTCTGTAAAATGCTCTACGGTACCACCTCCTCCAGAAGCGATAATAGGGATGTTGAGCTTGCGCGAGATTTCATCAGTGATTGTAAGTGCAAACCCATTTTTAGTCCCGTCGTGATCCATACTGGTGAGAAGGATTTCTCCAGCGCCTCGCTGCTCACATTCTATACACCACGAGATCGTTTCTCGCTCTGTCTCGTAGCGGCCTCCACCTACAAAGACTTTGTTAGTCGATTTGTCATTCCGCACTTGATGCGGAATCTCATTTTCATCTGACTTAAATCTCGTATCATGATCATTCTGAACTCTTAACTCAAAATTCTGAATTGCTTTAGTATCCACCGCCACGACCACGCATTGACTTCCCAATTCTTTTGCGAGTTCATTGATAAGTTCTGGCCTCTTTACGGCTGCGCTGTTCACGGCAATTTTATCGGCACCAGCTTTGATAATTTCCTTTGCGAGTCGCACATCATTAATTCCACCGCCCACGGTAAACGGAATGTTTAAAACAGCAGCAATTTCACGCACAAGAGGAACGAGTGTTTCTCGCTTTTCAATGGTCGCCGTAATGTCCAAAAAGCACAACTCATCTGCACCCTGCTCGGCATACTGCTGGGCTAGCTCTACTGGATCACCTGCATCGCGCAACCCAACGAAGTTGATTCCTTTAACCGTGCGCCCGTCTTTGATGTCTAGACAAGGTATGATTCTTTTTTTTAGCATATTGCTCGCTTTGCTCGTGATTTAAGATTAGGCTTTGCGTGAACAAAGCCTGACTTAAGACTCTTATGAAACCAGATTCGGTCTTTAGTCCTAAGTCAGAAAATGCAACAGCATTTTCTTATCTTATGTCGTTTCTATAAATTTTCTCAGTTCCTTCAGTGTAATTGTCCCTTCATAAATCGCTTTCCCGATGATAGCACCTTCACAGCCCATTTCTTTTAATTCATGTAAGTCATTCATACCAGTGACACCACCAGAGGCGATCAATTGAATGTTATTCTCAAAATCATCAGCAGATGGGATAATGGATTCAGCAGGTGCTGTTGTATCTATATTCAAGATTTTGCTGTACAACTCTGTGCTGGGGCCAGCAAGCATGCCGTCTTTTGAAATATCAGTACAAATGACGTATTCAATCCCTTTTTTTAACCAGCTTTTGATAAAATCAAGGGCGTCCAACTCGCTACTTTTCTGCCAGCCATGCGTTGCGATTTTACCGTCTTTGGCATCAGCTCCTAAAATAATTCTATCGCTTCCATAAATCTTGAGCCAGCGTTCCACATCTTTAGGGTTTTTAACGGCTACACTACCTACTGTAAGTTGTCGTGCACCAGATTCCAAAACGGTTTTTACATCTTCTTCAGATCTTATTCCACCACCATAATCGATTCTTAAGCTGGTCTTGCTGGCAATTTTTTCCAAGATGTCATAATTGACCACTCGGGACTGCTTGGCACCATCAAGATCGACTAGGTGAAGGTATTCTATACCGTGATCTTCAAATTTCTTGGCTACGTCAAGAGGGCTTTTACTGTAGATGGTTTTTTGCTGATAATCACCTTGAGTAAGCCTGACACATTTGCCGTCTATTATGTCTATTGCTGGTATTATTCTCATTTGTTGTTCTTTTTGTCAGTTTGAACGGCAATTTTCGCCGATTTGTGTACTCTAATTCAGTCTCGACTGTCGCTCGACTTGACATCTTGTTGATTATAATCTCAAAAAGTTCCTCAAAATCTGCTCTCCCACTGCAGCACTTTTTTCTGGGTGAAACTGCGTGGCGTAAAAGTTGTCCCTTTGCATCACGCTTGCAAAAGGTAAGATGTAATCACAAACTGCTATAGCATCTTCATTTGGAACTGCGTAGTAGCTGTGGACGTAGTAAACGTCGTTTGTGGACTGAATAGTTCTTAGCAGCTTTGATTTTCTTGTATTGCCAGACAAAATTCTATCTCTCTGCTCTTGCTCTGGGGAACTGGAGGAAACAAAATTGGTTCGATTAAATTCATCGCCATGAACCTTTCCCCCCTCTGGGGGGTAGGGGGTCTTGGTAGTATGCAATTCACACTTTCTCTTTTCAACTGCAAAATCTATCTGGTTTAAAACGCGACTGAGATTATTTTTGATTTCAGAGTTGGTATATCGAAGTACTTGATATCCTTGATTTTCCAAATAGATTTGCCTTTCTTTATCTTTAGATTTCTGGAAATTGTGGATAGCACCGTCTACCTCAATGATTAGTTTGGTTTCATGAGAAACAAAATCAGGTATAAAACCGCCTATGGGTTCTTGTCTGGAAAATTTAGTTCCTCTACTGTTATTACTTATTTGTGACCATAGAATAACTTCTGATTCGGTCATCTCTCTACGCAATTTACCAGCGTATTCTCTTTTGCTTGCAAACTGCTTGTTTGTACTTGTGTGGTGTGGCCGCGCCAAGCCCCCTGTCCTGCGGACATCCCCCACAGGGGGGAAAGAGAGGTTTGCCTCACGAACAAGTTGCTGCACACTCTTGTGTTTTCTGGTTCTAATCGCACCGATTCCATTCCAACCCATGTGTGGAACTTTGAAGTATTGCAGCTGTTCTTGACCCTCATGGATACTTTCCCCCCTTTGGGGGACAGGGGGGCTTGACGTATTGTCTAATATGTATTCTCCAGAGTTGGGAAATTTCTTCACCACCGTATCAAAGATTCCTAGACATTCCACATTACCTTCTTCACTGTGCGCACACATGAGCTGCATTCCCAGACAAATCCCTAAAACTGGTTGCTTAAGGCTTAAAATCACCTCATCCAGCCCGCGATCTTTCAGATATTTCATTGCGGTGCTGGCTTCGCCCACACCTGGAAAAATGACCTTGTCGGCGGCTTTAAGTTCATCTGGATCGTCCGTTACTATGTTCTTAACACCCAGCCGATTCAGAGCATTAGTCACGCTACCTATATTACCTGCATTGTATTTAACTATCGCGATCATAGCACTCCTTTTGTACTCGGTAATTTCCCATCACCAGTTTGTTTTACGGCCATTTTAACCGCTTTCGCGAAAGCTTTAAACACCGACTCGATCTTGTGATGTTCGTTATCTCCTTCAACCTTGATATTCAAGTTGCATTTGGCAGCGTCGCTGAAACTTTTGAAGAAGTGGAAAAATAATTCCGTAGGCATATCGCCCACGTACTCACGCTTAAAATCTGCTTCCCATACGATCCACGGTCTTCCACCGAAATCAATCGCGACCTGAGCTAGACTATCATCCATGGGTAGCAAAAAGCCATAACGGTTGATACCTTTTTTTGTAGATAACGCTTTCGCGAAAGCGTCACCTAGCGCAATCGCCGTATCTTCAATGGTGTGGTGCTCGTCTATTTCCAGATCACCGTCCACCTTGATGTTGAGATCCAGTGAACCATGACGCTGCAACTGCTCCAGCATGTGGTCGTAGAATTTGAGTCCTGTGTTGATTGTACCATTCCCTGACCCATCAAGATTGAGCGTAATCTGAATGTCGGTTTCCTTTGTTTTTCGATTCACGCTCACTTTGCGCGGCTGCCCACGCAAGAATTGAAAGATTTCCTTCCAACTGTCAGTTTTGAGTGCGATAATTTCTTGATCCTCAAAATTGCTGTCATCAGTAATTGAAGGTAACTGGATGCCTTGACAGCCTAAATTTTTGGCCAGTTGCATATCGCTGTTGCGGTCGCCTATAACAAAGCTGTTTTCAAGATCGTAGTTACCTTTAATGTAATGCGTCATGAGTGCCGTGCCTGGCTTGCGGGTGGGAGCTTTGTCTTCAGGAAAAGATCGATCAATCAACACCTCGCTGAATTCTACACCTTCGCTTTTCAAAATATTCATCATTAAATTATGAACCGGCCAGAAGGTGTCCTCTGGGAAACTTTTTGTTCCCAAGCCATCTTGATTTGTCACCATCACCAGCTCGTAATCCAGCTCACGTGCAATGCGGTGCAATTGCGTAATGGCCTGAGGTAGAAATTCCAATTTCTCAAAATTGTCCAGCTGATAATCCACCGGTGGTTCTTTGACGATGGTGCCGTCGCGGTCTATAAATAGTACTTTTTTCATAATTAGCTTTTAGCGATAAGCTCTTAGCGGTTAGTTCTGTTTACTCTCTCTTGACCTTTTTATTTTGTCCCACATAGCTTTTATCAAGCCGATGCCAACGATGATACCTATAATATTATTTGTGTAGTCATTATTCTAAAATAATCGATAGCTTGATAGGACAACACATATTGCTCCAAGGATTATAAATAAATATTCTAGCCCGTTTTTCATCTTAATCAATTCAACTTATCTAAGGTTTTAATAACATTCTCACATTCAAGTCTCGTTCCCACGGTAAACCTAATCGTGTTAGGAATCTGGCTGTGTCTATTGCGTACAATGACGTTATTATCCTTTAAATAATTGTATAACTGATTTGCATTTTCAACTTCTGCCAATATAAAATTGGCTTCACTAGGATAAACCTTCTTCACAAAATCAAATTGAGTCAATTGATCTGCCAGCCATTTACGATTGGTGACTAATTGAGCAATTGACTTCTCGGTTGCAGTTTTATTTTTTAAGGCTTGCAATGCTGCTTTTTGTGAAAGCTCATTGACATTGTAAGGTGGTTTGGTTTTATTGAACAGTTCAATTATTTCCTTACCTGCAAATGCAAATCCCACACGAGCTCCCGCAAGTCCCTGCGCTTTACTCATGGTTTGTAAGACCACCAAATTTGGGTAATCATCGAGTCTATTTATAAAACTGACATTATCTGTAAAATCGTGGTAGGCTTCATCAACCACTATGATTCCATTAAAATTTCCAAACAATTGATCCAGCTTGCGCTGGTTCTCTAGCATCTCTTGTTCAAATTCTGGACTGAAAGGCATATCCATCATTCCGCCACGGGTGTAATTTTCAGTTTGCCAGTCGTGTTTGAGGTCAGCTTTTAAAAGCGCGTTTCCTGTAGGATTATTAGGAGAACAGATCCAGATCATTTTAACTTTCCTGTCACCCTGAACTCGATTCAGGATCTCATTGAGATCAAACGAAAAATCCTTTTTAAGCGGCACTCGTACCACCTCCACGTCATTGATCGCCGCACTAACTTCGTACATTCCATAAGTGGGTGGGCAAATCAGAGCTTTGTCTTTCCCGGGCTCACAAAAAATACGGTAGAGCAAGTCAATCGCCTCGTCACTACCGTTACCTATAAAAATCTGATCTTTAGAAATTCTTTTCTGTTTTGCCAGCTCAGCCTTAAGTTCACTTTGTAAAGGATCTGGATATCTGTTCAAATTTTGAGCAGATTCTGGGTTTTCGTTTGCGTCTAGAAGTGTAAGCCCCCTTTGTCCTGCGGACATTTCCCCCAAGGGGGAATTTTGACTCGTGGCATCAATGTGTTCCCCTTCAGTGGAAGATATTAGAGGTTGTCCCAAAAGGCCATACAAATCAAATTCACTGCGCGCACTTGAGTACGGCTTCAATTCCCAGATATTTTTGCGAACAATTAATTTTAAATCAAATTCCGAATTCATCATTCTACATTCTTAATTCTCACACTCACAGCATTCTTATGCGCGTCCAGACCTTCAGCTTGAGCCATTAACTCGACCGCTGGTCCTAGGTTTTGAATTCCTTGCCTTGTTGCTTTTTGATAGGTGACTTTATTTACAAAACTGTCCACGCTTACCCCACTATAATTTCGGGCATAACCGTATGTAGGTAGAGTATGGTTGGTACCGCTGGCATAATCACCCAGGCTTTCACAAGTGTAAGGTCCTATAAAAATGGAACCAGCTATTTTGATTTTACTTGCCAGTTCATCTGCATTATCCGTATTGATAATCAAGTGTTCTGGAGCATAAGCATCTGACCAGCGTACGCAATCTTCTAGGTTGTTTAGGACAATTGCTTTACTGTTTTCAAGCGCTTGATTAGCAGTTCGCTTTCGCGAAAGCGTGCTCAATTGAGAAATCACCTCTTCATTTACTTTTTCTGTAAGCTTTAAACTATCAGTTAGTAAAATAACTTGAGAGTCTGGACCATGTTCGGCTTGAGCAAGTAGATCGGCAGCAACATATTCTGGGTTAGCGTTTTTATCTGCAATGACTAAAACTTCACTTGGACCTGCCGGCATATCGATGGCGACACCAGCCTGTTGTGCCAATTCTTTCGCACGTGTGACAAAGGCATTTCCAGGACCAAAAATCTTGTCTACGGCCGGGATACTGTCAGTCCCATAAGTCATGGCGGCAACGGCACCCGCACCACCAGCTTTATAGATTTTAGTAACTCCACACAGGTTAGCGGTATACAAAACCACCGGATTTATAGCGCCACTCGCATCAGTTGGGCTACAGAGTACGACGCGTTCATTACCTGCAATTTGTGCAGGAATGGCAAGCATCAAAACAGTAGAGAACAAGGGAGCGCTACCGCCTGGAATGTAGAGTCCTACTTTTTGAATAGGCAGCGACTTGCGCCAGCAGGTAATTCCTGGCATGGTCTCTATTACTGGGTACTCGCGTGTATAGCAGGCTTTGTGAAATTTATAGATGTTATTGTATGCAGTCTTGATTGCTGTTTTCAGCTCGTCACTCACCAGATTTTCAGCAGTTGCTATTTCTTCACGAGAGACTTTTAGAGACGATAATTGTGCCTGATCATACGCTTTCGCGAAAGCGTACAGAGCATCATCTCCCTTTTCTTTTACTTGCTCTATGATGCTTTGAACAGCATTATCAACATTTTGCTTTTCCTGAGTAGGTCGACTTAGCAAGGTTTGCTGCTCGCTTTGATTGGGGTATTTAATGATTTTCAGCATTATGCAATGAGTTTTTGAATATCACTGACTAGAATTCCTTCGGCACCTGCCTCTTTAAGCTGGTCAATGACGTTCCAGAAATCCTCTTCTGAAATGACACTGTGCAAGCTGGACCAGCCTTCCACAGCAAGAGGTAAAACAGTAGGGCTTTTCATTCCAGGAAGAAGCGCGCTTATTTCTTCAATTTTCTCATTAGGGGCATTGAGAAGTATGTATTTGCTTTTCTGGGCGTTTTGAACCGCTTCAAGTCTGAATAATATTTTCTGAAGCAGATCTGATTGAGCTGCTTCCAGATTAGGAGTAGCGATGAGCACGGCCTCGCTATTCATGACCGTCTCAACTTCTTTGAGACCATTCATGATCAGAGTCGAACCAGTAGAAACGATATCGCAGATTCCCTCTGCCAGTCCTATTCCCGGAGCGATTTCCACGCTACCGCCTATCTCTTCAGTAGTAGCGTTTATATTTTTATCGGCAAAGAATTTCTCAACGATATTAGGATAGCTGGTCGCAACACGCTTGCCGTTGAACCATTCCAGACCTGTATATGCAGTATCCTTTTGAACGGCAAGGCTCAATCTGCATCCCGCAAAACCGAGCTGCTTGACTACATCTACTTTTTGATCTTTCTCCTCGACTTCATTGAGTCCAAGAATTCCCAGGTGTGCAACTCCACTCGCTACATATTGTGGTATATCATCATCTCTTAAAAAAAGAATCTCAAGCGGAAAATTCTTTGCCTTACTGGTCAACTTGCGGGTTCCATTACTGAATTTGATACCGCAGTCCTTCAGAAGTTGAAGTGATTTTTCACTCAGTCTTCCTGATTTCTGTACTGCGATTTTGATCGTTTCTGTCATTAGTAAAATTATTTGCCTGCTTAAGCCGATTCTATTTTTTAGAAAATAAAAAACCCGCCTTAAACAGACGGGTTATATGCTATGAATATCATCAATACACTTTTAGCTCGCCTGCTGGGTGAGTATAAAATGATGATGATGTGTTTGGTTTCTCATTATAGCTGCAAAAGTAATTGTGAATTCGCTTTCGCGAAAGCGAAACTCAAATTTTGCATTCATTTAACTCAATATACTCTTTACAAATTGGTTCGTTTTGCTCTCAACCTTGCCATCGTCTTGTAAGGCTTTGATAAAAGCGCTCCCTATGATCGCACCGTTCACGTACTGACAAGCTTGCTGAAAATCTTCAGCAGTTTTAATATTGAAACCTGTGAGAATAGGAGTTTTGAGGCCAAGAGATGCTAAACGTTCCAAGTATAAACTCGCACTTCCAAAATCACTTTTGCTACCTGTAGTACTTGCACTGCTTACCGCATAGATGAAGCCTGTACTTTGTTCATCTATCTGCAAGATCCGCTCTGTGCTGGTTTGTGGCGTGACGAGAAATATATTGCTGAGATTGTATTTTTTAAAAACAGCTTGATAATGACTGATGTAGATTTCTAGTGGTAGGTCCGGAATGATCAAACCGTCTACACCTACCTCGCTACAGCGTTTACAAAACTTTTCAAGCCCATATTGCATTATAGGGTTGAAATATCCCATCAATAAAATTGGAATTCTGAATTCTGAATTCTGAATTCTGAATTGATTTAACTGGTCAAAAAGTTTCTGGATGCTCATCCCGTTTTCGAGAGCCTGTTTAGAGCTCTCTTGAATAGTAGGGCCATCGGCCAGTGGATCGCTAAAGGGTATTCCTATCTCGACCAGATCTGCGCCGGCATCATATAGACTTTTTAATATAACGGGTGTATCTTCAAGCTCGGGATATCCTGCGGTAAAAAAGATGTTGAGCAGGTTTCTATCTTTTCGCTCGAAAAGCTTTGTGAGTTTGTTTTTCATTTATTTGCTATGGCGGATGCGATCCACCCTTACGGTTGAGGCGCTTGACAAGCACCTTAGTATTTTTTCTAGAGCTTCAGCTCTCTCATATAGGTTTCCATATCCTTATCGCCACGACCAGAAAGGTTAATGACGACGCGGTCTGTAGGCTTCAATTTCAGATCTTTTAGAACAGAGAATGCGTGTGCAGTTTCAAGCGCAGGGATTATTCCTTCCAGTTTACTGCATTCTACGGCAGCCTCAAGGGCTTCAGCATCTGTCACGGCCATATATTTTGCGCGCTCGCTCACTTTCAACCAGGCGTGGGCAGGACCTATTCCCGGATAATCAAGACCAGCCGATATGCTGTGAGGCTCTACCACTTGACCATCTTGATCTTGCATCATGATACTGCGACTGGCATGCAGAACTCCGGGAGTTCCTAAGGTGAGCGTTGCAGCCGTTTTACCGCTTTCTATACCGTGCCCGGCAGCCTCGACGCCTATGAGTTGCAATTCTTTATTGTCAAGAAAGTGGTAAAAAGCACCCATGGCATTACTACCGCCACCTACACATGCAATTACATAATCTGGCAAGCCTTCCATTTGCTTCTTGATCTCTTGCGAGATTACGGCTTGATACCTTGCCACCATATCAGGATAGGGATGTGGGCCTACTACAGATCCTATGATGTAATGTGTGTCCTCTGGATTGTTGATCCAGTCGCGCATGGCCTCGTTTGTAGCGTCTTTTAAAGTTTTACTGCCGCTGGAGGCTGGTCTCACGGTTGCTCCCAGCATTTTCATGCGAGCGACATTAGGTGCCTGACGCTGTATGTCCTTTTCTCCCATGTAAACAATACACTCAAGTCCTTTCAACGCACACACAGTGGCCGTGGCAACACCGTGCTGTCCCGCTCCTGTCTCCGCGATGATACGTTTCTTGCCTAACCGTTGTGCCAAAAGAATCTGTCCAATAGTGTTGTTCACTTTATGCGCTCCCGTGTGACACAGGTCTTCACGTTTCAGCCATATTTCGGCACCGTATTTTTCAGACAGGCGTTCAGCAAGAAATAGGGGAGTAGGCCTACCCACGTAATCTTTTAGTAATTTTTGAAATTCAGCCTGAAAATCAAAGGATTGCTCGATCTGCAGGTAGTTCTCTTTTAACTCTGCAATATTGGGATAGAGTAGTTCTGGAATGAAAGCACCTCCAAATTCTCCATAAAACCCATTCTCATCTACTTGATAATTACTCATGATCTCAATTTATTGATAAAGGTGGTGAGTTCACTTATATCTTTTAAACCTGGCTTTGTCTCAAAACCTGAATTAAGATCTACACCCATAAACATCTTATGCTTAAATGCATCGATGCGATCCACGTCTTCAAGTTTGATGCCGCCGCTCAGTAAAAAAGGTACCTCGCCCTTGTAATGGTCGAGAAGTTCCCAATTGAATTTCTTGCCCGAACCGCCATACTGGTCACTTTTAGTGTCAAACAAGAAAAACAATTTAGCAGGGTATTCCTTGGCTAGCTCTTGCCAAGGTTCTAAAATTTCAAAATCAAAATTTGCATCTACTTGGAACGCCTTAAAAACCTTGATGTTTAGCTCTAGTATCGCTTTCGCGAAAGCGACATTCTCATCACCATGCAGTTGTACCACATCCAGCCGCAGCGGGATAATATCTTTAATGATATTCTCAAAAGTTTCATTTACGTAAACACCCACTGTACCACTGCGTAGAGGTAGTTGTGAGATTTTGGCGGTCTGAGAATCGTCCACAAACCGCTTACTTTTTGAATAACGGATTAATCCCATAAAATCTACACCAAGCTGCTGTAGGCGCTCGATATTTTCAGTGTCGCGCATGCCACAAACTTTAATGATCATTCCTCCACCGATTTTATAAATGATTTTAAGGCACTACCAGGGTCATCAGTTTTCATAAAAAGCTCACCGATTAAAAAACCCTGAAAACTAATCTGTTTAAGTTCTTTTACTACTTCTGGATCTGAGATTCCGCTTTCAGAAATGGCTAGGACGTCTTTAGGAAAGTGTGCTATCAGTGATTTGCTGATTTCTATGCTGGTCTCAAATTTTTTGAGATCGCGATTATTGACACCTATGACAAATTTTGTAGGATTGAACGATTGAGTCAATTGCATAACACGATCTAACTCCTCTTTGTTATGAACTTCAAAAAGTATCTCTAGATTGAGGTTTAAAGCCTCGATCGCTAGAGTTTTCATTTGTTCATCATCCAGACAAGCGGCAATAAGTAAGATAGCGTCAGCACCGTAAGCTCTGGCTTCATGAACTTGGTACAGATCCACCATAAAATCCTTGCGCAGTAATGGTATTTTCACATAATTACGCGCAGATTGAAGGTCTTTCAATGATCCACCAAAAAATGGTTCATCTGTCAGGCAACTGATGGCACTCGCACCTGCTTTTTCATATCCTTTAACGACCTTTTCAAGATCAGCAGGACATTTAAAACTACCCTTACTAGGACTTTGCCTTTTATGTTCAGCAATGATGCCGCTGCCGTTTTTTAGAGACTCGTATAGTGAAAAAGTTTTTCTCCCATATCCAGGCATGGACCTCAAATCTGAAAGCGTCATGTTTCTTTTGCGCACGCTGAGGTCTTTTAAGGTCTGCTGAGTTATTTTTTTAAGAATGTCGTTCATGTTCAATCGGTTCTCAATGGTGTTTGAATGGTTTGTCAGGAATGTTTAAGCTTGAGTAGCGTGTTGAATGCTCTGAGCGCTGAACCACTTATCAATGATTCACGAGCTTCACTTACTGCACTTGCCAGATTTATATTTTTTGCGACCATGATAGCCGTCGCGGCATTTGCGATAACAACGTTTTCTTGAGCCTTTGTAGCTTGGTTGTTCAACACATTGACAAATATTTCTGCTGCCTCTTCAATAGTCTCACCGCCAAAGATATCTTCTTGTTTTAGCATCGAGAACCCAAACTCAGCTGCAGAAAGGTCTACCGGACCTAGATTAGTTGCGATACGGGCTTTACCCGTAAGGCTTATCTCATCGTAACCATCATGTGCGTGAATAATTGCGTATCGCTTATCTGGCTCTTTTTGGAACAGATATTCATAATTTCTCGCGAGTTGAAGGCTAAAAACGCCCACACTTTGCAGTTTTGGTTTAGCTGGATTTACCAATGGGCCGAGCATGTTGAAGAATGTTTTGATACCTAACTCCTTTCTGATGGGCGCCACCGCCTTCATGGCTGGGTGGAAAAGGGGCGCATGTAGGAAGGTGATTCCGGCATTTGCAATTTGGTTCTCAATAACACTCGTGTCATTAGTAAACTTGAAGCCTAAATATTCCATCACGTTAGAAGATCCACTTACAGAGCTTACGCCGTAGTTCCCGTGTTTAGCAACATGGACTCCAGCACCAGCAGTCACAAAACTTGCCAGCGTGCTTATATTAAAGGTATTCTTGCCGTCACCACCTGTGCCACACAGATCGATAGGATTGTATTTGTCCAGATCTACTAAAAGGGCTTGCTCGAGCATGGCATCCCTAAAACCAGCGAGTTCTTCAACCGTGATCCCGCGCATACCATATACTGTGAGAAATGCCGCGATCTGAGAATCGTTGAAGAAACCTTGTGTGATAGCAGTAAGTATTTGATAGGCACGCTTTCGCGAAAGCGTCTTATGCTCAAACAATTCTTGCAATACTTCTTTCATCGTGCTAATTCTAAAAAGTTTTTGAGCATCTCTTTCCCTTGCGGCGTCATTACGCTTTCTGGATGGAACTGAATTCCATAAACAGGAAGTTCCTTATGGCATAGCGCCATAATCTGGTCGTTTTCATCACGTGCGATGACTTTTAATTCTTTAGGGAAATTTGATGCTTCAGCAACCCAAGAATGATAACGTCCAGCCTCAAAATTCTTTTCAATACCTGAAAAAAGTTGATGTCCTTCATGAATCATGGGTGTTGCAACACCATGATAGACTTTCTCAAGATTGATGATCTTCCCTCCGTAAACCTCTGTTATCGCCTGATGCCCTAAACATATCCCCAGAATGGGCTTTTTACCTGCTATAAATTTGATGGCTTCAAGAAGCTTTCCAGCTTCAGATGGAATGCCAGGTCCTGGAGAAAGTACGATTGCATCATAGTTGAGCAACTCATCTAGTTCAAACTGGTCGTTTCTTTTAACGGTAACAACAGCTTCCAGATCCTCAAGATAATGCACAAGATTATATGTGAATGAGTCATAATTATCTATGACAAAAACCCTTATACTCACTTGGCAACACTTTTAAAATTACCATATTCATCGATCTTCATAACTATGTCGTTACTGTCTTTATGTTTTCTTACTGCTTTCAAGTTTTCAGTCAAATAGCCATCGCTCAACTCTTCTTCTAGAGTACTTGCGATAATCATTTCATCAATGATCTTCATATCTTTTGCGTAAGTGCGCAGTTTCAATCTGAATCGCGCTTGTCCTTTTGAGTAATTTTCATAAAGGAATAGCCTGATTTGAAATTTATCTCGATTTATAATAAAGTCACTTTGTTTGACGGGTCCTCCTAATATTTTGCTGTAGTCATCTGGAGTGAAAAGTATATCGACACTATCGGTTATTTGATTGAATTGCATTTCAGGACCATAGCCTAGCGTATATATATCGCCCTTTTTCTTCAAACTTGTCGCTACTATTTGATTGTCACCATTACTACAAGAACTCATCATACCCGCCATTACAGCTATGACTAAAAATTTAAAAGTTGACTGCATCATTTGCTAGATTAATTGCCTTTCTCAAGGCGTTAGTTTTATTATAGACTTCTTGTGTCTCATCGTCAAGATTGCTCTCTATGACCACACCAGCACCAGCTCTAAATTCAAGCTGATTATTGCGTGAAAGAATACTACGTATGATTATGGCATGATTAAAATCGCCATTAAAACCTAGAAAACCTACCGCACCTCCATAGAATTCCCTGCTTGATTTCTCATATTTATCGATGAGCTCCATTGCTTTAAATTTGGGTGCTCCACTTAAGGTTCCCGCAGGAAAGGTGTCGCCCACTAGATTTACTTTGCTTGCTTCATCAATAGTTCCGGTCACTTTGCTGACCATATGGATCACATGGCTATAGAAATGGATGTCCTGATAATCCTCTACCTTCACATTTGATGCATGACGGCTCAGGTCATTGCGGGCAAGATCAACAAGCATTACGTGTTCAGCCGTTTCTTTGGGATCTTTTTTTAGTTTTTGTGCTGCTTCAAGATCTGCAGTATCATCGCCAGTGCGCTTATAGGTTCCAGCAATGGGTTGAATACTTGCACGATCACCATTTACTATCAATTGAGCCTCTGGAGAACTTCCGAAAATTCTGAAATTACCGTAGTCAAAATAAAAGAGGTAGGGACTGGGGTTGATCGCTCTCAACTGACGGTAGACCTGGAAATCATCTCCTTTAAACTCTTGAGTGAATTTGCGTGACAGTACCATTTGAAAAACATCACCTCGATGACAGTGAGATTTTCCTTTCTCCACAAGAGTTTTAAATTCTGGATCAGTCATCTCACTTTTTTCTGATCCAGCAAGGGTGAAATTGTACTCCGTGACATCCTTGTGTCTGATAATACTTAAAAGGTCATCTAATTGTGATGCAGCCCCATCATAAGCATGATCAAAAACGTACAATTGATTGAAGTAATGATCAAATACGATGACATTCTGATATACATGATAGAGTACTTCGGGAATTTTTTCTGTTTCGCTTTCGCGAAAGCGAAATTCAATATCTTCAAAGTGCTGTACAGAGTCATAACCTAAAAACCCAAATAATCCTTGAATGGGAAATGGGAATTCTGATTCAGGCGATTGAAAGTAGCTTTTAAATCCATTTAGCGCCTTTGCGAGATCAAAATCCTTTTTTAGGGTTTTCAATTCAGAGCTGCCATCAGGGAGAAACTGTTGAAAACGATCCCCATCTACCTTTAATTCAGCAATAGGGTTGCTGCAAATAAAACTATAACTATTACTACGTTTTCCATATTCATTTGACTCCAGCAGGATACTATTAGGGTATTTGTCCCTTAACCTCATGTATATGGCTACAGGGGTAAGTGTATCTGCTATTATTTTTCTAAAATTCGTTTCTGCTTGAAACATTTTTATCAGTTTGATTCCTACCAACTAAAAAGGCCTACCGTGAAGTAGACCTTTTGAATATTTTGTATAGGGCAACTTTACGGCTTTTGAGCTGTAAAATTCCACCACCAAGTTATATTGTTTATCATTTTCATTGTTGCAAATGTAAACGTGATAAGTATAACATACAATACTTTTAGACAGCTTTAATACCCATCATCATGAACTCCTTTCACCGCTCTTCCTGAAGGATCATTCATATTTTTAAATGCTGCATCCCACTCAAGAGCGATAGGCGTAGAACATGCTACCGATTTGACCGATGGCACACATGAGGCCGCTGTGTCGCTAGGAAAATGTTCAGCAAATATGCTGCGGTAATAATACTCTTCTTTGTTCTGAGGAGGATTGATCTTGAATTTAAACGCCGCTGCTTCCATCATCTCATCAGTCACTTCTGTTTCAACCACTTCTTTTAAAGAATCGATCCAATTGTATCCCACACCGTCAGAAAATTGTTCTTTTTGCCTACAGGCTACACTTTTGGGTAGGTAGTCCTCAAAAGCCTCGCGCAGAATGTGTTTCTCAATCTTACCGTTCTTGCACATTTTGTCCTCAGGATTGAGTCGCATGGCAACATCTATAAAGTCTTTGTCCAAGAAAGGAACTCGCCCTTCAATTCCCCATGCAGCAAGGGATTTATTAGCTCTCAGATTATCGTAGAGATACAAAGAATCCAATTTACGGACTGTTTCTTTATGAAACTCCGCTGCATTAGGTGCCTTGTGGAAGTATAAATAACCACCAAAAATCTCATCACTTCCCTCTCCAGATAGCACCATTTTGATTCCCATACTTTTAATTACTCTCGCGAGTAGGTACATGGGAGTTGACGCTCTTACCGTGGTAACATCATAGGTTTCCAAATAATAAATCACATCCTTTATCGCATCAAGACCTTCTTGAACGGTAAAATTCACTCCATGATGGACCGTACCTATGTGATCTGCTACTTTTTGAGCCGCCGCTAGATCTGGACTGCCCTTAAGACCTATTGCAAAACTGTGCAGCCTAGGCCACCAAGCCTCGTTATAATCTTTGCTTTCCACACGACGTGCGGCATACTTTTTTGCCACGGCGCTTACGATACTGCTGTCCAGTCCGCCAGAAAGCAAGACTCCATAAGGTACATCACTCATAAGGTGATCATGAACGCTTTTTTCCATGGCCTTGCGCAAGTCATCGATAGAACTTGTGTTGTTCTTTACGTTTTCAAAATCTTTCCAGTCCCGATCGTACCACTGTGTGAACTCGTTAGTATCACTTGAGTAAAAGTGACCCGGCGGGAATTGCGCAATTTCATTACAGGTACCTTCAAGTGCCTTGAGTTCACTTGCTACATAAAACTGACCTTTCTCATCACGACCGTGATAAAGCGGTATGATTCCCTGATGATCTCGAGCGCACATGAAGAAATTTTTTTTGCTGTCATAAAGTGCAAAACCATACATTCCTCTCAATTCATCTAGGAAATTAGATCCCAAATCTTGGTACAACGCAAGAATCACCTCGCAATCAGACTGTGTTTGAAAATCATACTGAGGGTATCTTTCTCTGATTTCATGATGGTTGTAGATCTCACCATTAACTGCAAGAACGATTGAACCATCTGGACTGTACAGGGGTTGGCCACCAGATGTAGGATCTACTATTGTAAGGCGTTCGTGAGCTAAAATAGCGTGTTCACTTGCGTAGATTCCCGACCAGTCTGGGCCGCGATGGCGCACTTTTTTAGAGAGTTCCAGTATCTCATTGCGCTGACTAGATATGTCATTTTTGAGATGAAACACTCCTACGATTCCACACATAATTTTCAATTTAGACTAAGCTTAGCAAGATATAAACTCCTTGAAAACCACAAATTTTGAGGAATGGAAAATGCGATTCTTTTTACGATAACGATTGAGATTAGTATTGGGCTTAAAAGTGTCACAGTGGTTTTTTTTTCTCGCTTTCGCGAAAGCGTAAGCAACATCATTTTCCTTGACATGTTCTGACTTCATTTTGCTCAACAAGCTATAAGAACAACTGATGATTCTGGTGATTTCTACCATGAAGCAAGTCGTATTTTTGACCTTCATGAAAGCAGTAGGAGCAAATAGATCTGAAACGCTAGGTAAACTGCCTATAGGAAAGTTACTTGTTCAGCAAGCCGTGCCAGCAAGTATAGGTATACTGGTCATGTCGCTTAATATTCTCATTGATACACTTCTGGTCGGGAACTGGATAGGTGATATCGCTATAGCTGCGATCAATGTGGTGCTACCCGTTTCATTTTTTATTGCTGCGCTGGGGATGGCCATAGGAATAGGTGGGGCGAGTATCATATCCCGCGCTCTAGGAGCGGAGCAAAAGGAAAAGGCCAAAGCCACCTTCGGCAACATGCTTACCTTGACACTGCTCATTTCAACGGTGATGGTGGTTTTGGGATTGGTGTATATCAATGATCTCGTTCCCATGTTCGGCGGTAAGGGTGATATTTTTGAGCCTGCCAAAATCTATTACAAAATCGTTCTATACGGCGTCCCATTACTTGCGCTCAGTATGATGGGGAATAATGTCATACGTGCCGAGGGAGCGCCTACTCATGCTATGATCGCCATGCTTATCCCGTCAGTAGGTAATCTTATCGCAGATTATGTGCTGATTTATGAACTGGACATGGGTATGGAAGGTGCAGCCTGGGCAACTACCTCTAGTTATCTGGTTTGTCTCATTTATATCGCTTGGTTTTTCTTATCAGGAAGAAGTGAGCTGCTCTGTGGTTGGCGCCATTTTATTCTGAAATGGGTTATTGTAGCTGAGATAGCCGGATTAGGATTTGTGACCCTCGCTAGACAGGCCAATAGTAGTTTGCTGTATCTCATCATGAATAATGTATTGTACGACTTAGGAGGTGAGACCAGCGTGGCCGTGTTTGGGATCGTAGGCCGCATGATGATGTTTGCGCTTTTTCCAGTATTGGGAATCACTCAAGGATTTTTACCTATTGCCGGTTTTAATTATGGAGCGCAAAAATGGCAGCGGGTCTGGGAAGTTATCGTTATTTCAATTATTGTAGCTTGTGTTCTAGGCGTATTCATTTTTGCAGGTCTGTTTTTCTTTACTGAAGAAATAGCCGATGCCTTTACCGACAGTCCTGATTTAATCGAGCAAACCTCTTTTGCCCTAAAACTGGTGTTTCTTGCAGTACCTGTTATCGCTATTCAGTTAATCGGTGCGGCTTATTACCAGGCTATTGGTAAAGCTACTCCGGCACTATTACTAACCTTGTTACGTATGGGATTCATTCTCATTCCACTCATTTATATCTTACCAGAGTTTTATGGAGAATTAGGTGTTTGGATCAGTTTTCCCATTGCTGATATTTCTTCTACCATTATTACCGCTTGGTTCTTATGGCGTGCAATGCAAAAGCTGAATTCTAGAGAGCATCTGATCCATAAATAAAGAATTTAAATTTTTGTAAAGTCCTAGATTATTATGCGTGCATAATATAATTTAGCTCACAAAGAAAATCGTAATGTACATTAAAGAATTTGATGTAAGATGGAGTGATCTAGATGCTAATAGACACATGGCAAATAGCGCTTACCAGAATTTTATGAGTCATACTCGCATGGCTTTCTTGATTGAAAACGGTTTTGGTCAGCGTGAGATGCATAAATTCAATATAGGTCCCGTCATTTTTACAGAACAGATCTTTTATTTTAGAGAAATTCATCAAGGAACTCCTATCAAAGTGAGTTGTGAGGTGACGGGTATGAGTGAAGATGGTAGCTTATTCAGCTTCAGACATCAATTCTATGATGAAAAAGGAAATAACCTCGCTCGCGGATTAATGATGGGTGCGTGGATGAATCTTAAAGAGCGCAAGATTACTCCGCTCGATCAGGAACTCTACGAGCTGATCAAAAACTTCCCACGATCAAAAGATTTCAAAACCTTAACCAAAATGGATACCCGCAAACATGGCGAGTTTCCTGAGGACCTAGAGGATTAGGGCCTTAATTAAGCTTTTCCATCTACGACGATAGTTTGATTATTTGATCTCTTCAAACTTGTCATAAACACCCCAGCAAAGATCAAAACGCCAGCAATGATTTTGGTGGTATTGATTTCATCTTTGCCAAGACCTACAGCGATCATTCCCGCTAATAAGGGTTGCAGATAAACGAAAACCGCTACAACGCTAGGTCTTAAATTTTTAATGGCGATTATGTTGAGCATATACGTACCAAAAGTCGCAAATAGAATTACGTAACCTACAAACAGCAACGTTTCCATGGAAGCTGCCTGAAAGTCAAAATCCAGTCCCTGAGAAATCCCGAAGGGTGTGATGAATAAGACTCCAAAAAAATAAAGCCACTTCATTAAGGTAAACACATGATATTTTGCGGTCAGCTTTTTTGCCAGTAGAATATAAAACGAGTATGACAGCGCATTGACAAAAATCAAAAAATTACCCATTGCTGGATCAGTCGCGTTTTCGGTGGCATCACTGGAGGCGAGAATCAGCATGGCGGCTCCGGAAAATCCAACCAGAATTCCAATAATTCTCAACGCATAGAGCTTCTCTTTTAAGAAAATGGCGCTGAGCACCAGAACAATTATGGGCGTTGTGACCATCAGTACCGAAGCGCTGATAGGCGACGTAAGTTCCAGACCTTTCATAAAAGTCACCATGTTGAAACCCACGCCACAAAATGCAGCGAGTGCGATAAGTGGCAGTTCTTTAAAGGGAACTCTTTCTTTAGGTCCAGCCAGCCAGGAAAGTATCCAAAATATAGATCCCGTCACCAGAACCCTAAACCAGGTCAATCCGTACGGACCTATGTGCTCGGGAACGACTTCTTTTGCCGCGGTAAAGTTGTAGGCATAGAATAATGCCACACAAAAACCGCAGAAAATGGCTATATGACGTATGTTCAAAGCGCCTCTTTTGCGGCAGCGACTACCTTTTTGCTATTTCCTATATAGGCTTTACCATCCTTGATCAAGATGGGACGCTTCAAAAAAGTATAATGGTCCAGTAACAATTCTTTGTAATCAGCTTCAGAAAGATCTTTCTCATGCAAATTGCGACCACGATATTGTTGAGCGCGACGGTTAAACAGCGCTTCATAAGAGCCTGCCTGCTCCATTAAAAACTCGATCTGCTCCTCGGTAGCTGGCTGTTCCTTAGTGTTTTGAAGAGTGAAATCTTCAGGCAAATTCAGCCCTCCCTTAATACGCTGGCAGGTGTTGCAGCTTTCTAGATAAATAAATTGATCTTTCATGCTGCAAAGTTAAGCTGGATATTTTTAGGAATTCGATTTCATTCTCGCTTTCATTCTCGCTTTCGCGAAAGCGGGAATGAAGTTCATACCGAGCTCGTCGAGGTACGAAAGCGAGAACTTTAAAATCAAAATCAAAGCCGATTATTGCCTTGAATCCAATCATAAATCTATTACGTCATTGTAAGTTCGAGTCCGCCGCCACGGAAAAACGGTTTGGAGTTAAAATCTGTTAACATTTCTCTACCCTAGATTTCTACATCTATTTAAACTTGAGCTTAGTCTTACACTTAAGCTTAAACTTGAATCCCTCTATCTTTGATCAAAAAGCTTAAAATGAAATTCAATACCAAAACCATACATGGTGGCGACTTTGAAGTCGATCCCGCTTACAACTCAGTGATGCCTCCCGTATACTTTACCTCGACTTACAAGCAGAAGAGTCCAGGAGATCACAAGGGCTTTGAATACAGCCGTAGCGGCAATCCCACCCGCCTTGCCTTTGAAAAAACCTTGGCCAGTCTCGAGAATGGGAATCATGGTTTTGCTTTCGGTTCTGGTATTGCGGCGATTGATGCGGTTTTGAAACTATTGAAACCAGGCGATGAGGTGATTTCTACTGGCGATCTGTATGGTGGTTCTTACAGACTTTTCACTAAAATCTATCAGGATTTTGGAATCAAGTTTCACTTCGTGGATATGTCACAGGCTTCCACAATTGAATCGTATGTGAATGAGCAAACAAAATTAGTTTGGGTAGAAACACCAACTAATCCCATGATGAACCTCATTGATATAGAAGCGGTAGGTCAATTAACGCAAAAGTGCAATCTGTTACTTGCAGTAGACAATACTTTTGCTACGCCCTATTTGCAACGACCGCTAGAATTGGGAGCAGATATCGTCATGCATAGCGCAACAAAATACCTGGGAGGTCATAGCGATGTAGTTATGGGATCGCTGATCGTAAACGATAAAGAGCTCGCAGATCGTCTTTATTTCATCCAAAAAGCAAGCGGTGCCGTTCCAGGACCTATGGATTGTTTTTTGGTGATGCGTGGTATAAAAACTTTACATGTGCGCATGCAACGTCATTGTGAAAACGGTAAAGCGGTCGCGCATGCCTTGAGGAAGAATCCCCATGTGGACAAAGTGTACTGGCCTGGTTTTGAAGATCATCCCAATTATGAGATTGCCCAGAAGCAAATGAGCGATTTCGGTGGAATGGTTTCTTTTACCACTAAAGAAGGAAACTTAGAAAGCGCAAAAAAAGTAGTGGAACGATTGAAAGTTTTCACTTTGGCAGAATCGCTGGGCGGCGTGGAATCGCTCGCCGGTCACCCAGCCACGATGACGCACGCCAGCATCCCAAAAGAGGAACGTGAGAAAACGGGTGTGGTTGACTCGTTAATCAGACTCTCCGTAGGAATTGAAGATATTGATGATCTTTTAGGAGATTTGGAGCAGGCGTTAACTTAAACACTCATTCCCGCACCAACTTCAAGGTTGACTCCCCATGAACAGATTTCAAGGTGACGAGATAGACGCCCGTGGGCAATGATGAAACATCCATACGGTTACTACCATCTAGCTCTGGCTGCTGCACCAGCCTACCAGAGAGATCATGGATACTCAACCGGTCGATCTGAGATGATGTTCTAATCGACACCAGGCCATTTGTCGGGTTAGGGTAGAGGCTGAACCCCTCTTTCACGACCTGGTCCGTAGAGAGCGGCACGCCGGCACAGTCGGTGGTGGCGAGGCGGGCAAACCAGAAGTCGGTGCGGCCGCTACCGTTGCGCTGCAGGGGAGTGATGCCCGGGCTGTTCTGGAACAGGCTGCTGCTGAACATATAGCCGCCCACGGCGTAGTTGCCAAAAGTATCGGTGGCGATGGCGGTGGCCAGATCCTCGCTACCACCGCTTCCCCTTATGGGATGCAGCCCCAGCGTAGCGCCGGTAGCGGCATCAAACCTTGCGACCACGGGCTGCTCGTCCGTAGCACCGTTATCGCTGTAGGCGGCCCCACCCCAGTTTGTGGACACCAGTAGTCCCGTGGCAATTGCCACTTCATTGCCGTTGATCGTAATGTCATAAGCTCCGCGATCAGCATTGAAATCAGGATTGGTTCCCCACAACAGGTTGCCCTGTGGATCGAGCTTGATAAGGAAAGGGGCACCACCGCTCATGTTGCCATTTGTCCTTGTATTGGTAAAGAAATAACCTGCAATGCCATCGGCACCAGTAGTGTAGGTAAAACCTATGCCTGAAATATAGACGTTTGACTGATCATCAACCTTTGTTGAAAGAATTTGTGTATTGCCCGTTCTGGTAGACTCTTTCATCCAGATCAGGTTGCCAGTTCCGTTCTCGATGGCGGCCAGCATGGTACTGGTGTTGAGCATGTTTCCCATAAATTGAAAGTTGTCTGCACTTCGTGGATCACTATACCAAGAGATATAATAACGGTCGAGCAGCTCATCGTATTCCAGGGTGGTACCATAAGTCGCACGGCCTCCATTAAAGCCCATGTCCACGGGCGTATGGCCCAGGTAGCTGCCCTGGTCGTCAAACCTGAAGATGCCGTATTCATTGGTGGAGGTGGTATAGGCGCCGTTAAGGTGGGTGCCTGGCCCCATGGTCATGAGCCAATGGGTGACGCCGCTGGAATCTGTCACGTGTCCAAAGCTGTAAGAATTTTGAATGGTTGAAATGTCGGCTTGGTCTTTTTGCGGTAGCTCCAGCCATTGAAAGTTACCGCCCCTATCATATTTGATCAAGTAAATGGATTTATTGTGTGGGCCTGGAGTGGAAATGGTAAGGGGTGAGTTTATTATAACATCATTATCAAAATGGGTAAAGCCGTCACTACTGTTGAGCCTTGGCAAAAACCTTCCCGACACATATATATTGTCATTTGAGTCGATGCTTAAATGCTGGGGCTGGTCGGTACCATAGCTTCCTATGGTTTTTTGCCATCTAAAATTACCAGAACAATCAGTGGAGAACAAAAAGGTGTCCGTACTTCCGCTTGGTCTATTATAATTAGTAAATGGCTGCCCATTAAGATCTGTATTGCCTCCAGAAACTACCGCCAGGAAATAATAATTGTTCTGGCTGTCCACAGCTATTTGCCTAATATGTTCCATTTCGTCTATTTGTGAAACACTACCTGATGAGAAGTTGATATCGCCCCCCCTCTATAAGCCCAATCGTAGCTTTGAGCCAAAGGGAAGGTGATCCATGATATAAAAATTATGAAGATGAAGTCCTTTAAATCCATGGTTGCTTAGATATGTCAATAAATATAAAGAAAATTGAATCAGAATCATTGCCTAAAGATTTTCAATTTCCCAATTAATTGAATAATCAAGAACAAAATTCCGCTTTCGCGAAAGCGGTAACAAAAGCGAGAAATCAAAAAGCGTAACAATTATTAAACACAATTAATCCTGCATTAAATGCATCTTTGCCCTCTTAACTAAATTGAAGTGTACGACGATAAAATCATCATAGGCCGCACCGATAAGGCAGATTTTCCAAGGTTGGAACTGAAAAATGTGGACGTTAAAGTCGATACGGGTGCTTATACCAGTAGCATCCATTGTCAGGATATTGAAGAAAAAGACGGCGTGTTGTGCGCCACTTTTCTGGACGAGGACCACGAGCAATACCACGGCAAGAAACTGGAGTTTCAAGATTACCAGATCACCAATGTGCGCAGCAGCAACGGCAGCCTGGAGACTCGATATGAGGTGCTGGCAAACATAAGAATGTTTGGGAAGCTTTATAAAATATCCCTTACCTTGAGCAACCGTAAGGAAATGCGTTTCCCGGTGCTTTTGGGAAGAAAATTTCTGTCAAAAAAATTTATAGTCGATCCTGAGCTTCAGGACGTTTCTTATTTGAAATCCATTCATGAAGATTGATATACTCTCGCGCAGCACGAGCCTATACAGCACAAAAAGATTAATAGAGGAAGCAGAAAAAGCCGGCCACAAAACCAGAGCGGTTAATGTTCTGTATTGCGATATTAAACTGGAGAAGCAAAAACCGCTGGTCTATTACCACGCAGAAAAACTGCCTAAACCAGATGCTATCATACCGCGCATAGGCTCCAGCATTACTTTTTACGGTACAGCCATTGTGCGTCAATTTGAAATGATGGGTTGTTTTTCTACGGTTTCTTCTAACGCATTGGTGATGAGTAGGGACAAGTTGCATAGCTTACAAAAACTATCTCGTTCTGGTGTGGGAATGCCCAGTACGGTATTTACCAATTTTGGTGAACATACTGATGATATCTGTGAGCTGGTAGACGGTCCACCAGTTGTGATCAAGGTTCTTGAGGGAACTCAGGGAATAGGTGTCAACCTAGCCAAAACGCTTGAAGAGGCAGATGCTATCATAGACGCTCACAATGATTTAAAAAGCCGAGTGATCGTGCAGGAGTTTATTGAAGAGGCTGGCGGTGCAGATTTGCGTGCTTTTGTTGTAGGCGATAAAGTGGTAGGTGCCATGAAACGCCAGGCGCAGAAAGGTGAGTTCCGCTCCAATTTGCATCGAGGTGGAACTGCTAAAAAAATACAGCTCAGTCGTGCCGAAGAACAAACAGCAATTGCAGCTGCCAAAGCTTTAGGTCTGGGAGTTTGTGGCGTCGATCTTTTACAAAGTAGTCGTGGTCCACTGGTTCTGGAAGTTAATAGTTCGCCAGGACTGGAAGGCATAGAAGGAGCGACTGGAGTGAACATTGCCAAGGAAATAATCAAGTACGTAGAGAAAAATGCCTAAAACATTTAAGGAACTTACGATTTTAGGTACAGAGATCCTGCCCGGATCCAGCCACAAGCTCAATTTTAATCTCGCCAAATTGTATACTTCTACCACGGTTGAGGTCCCTGTAATTATCGAGCGCGGTAAAAAAGAAGGACCGGTGGTATTGCTCACTGGTGGGATACACGGCGATGAGATCAACGGCGTGGAAACCGTGCGACAAATGATCGCCAAAAAGTACAACAAGCCCGCTGCCGGGACTATTGTCGCGATTCCTATTTTGAACATTTTTGGTTTCCTCAATAATCAGCGGGAATTTCCTGATGGTAGGGATTTGAATCGCGTATTTCCTGGGACTAAAACAGGTGCGCTCGCCAGTAGGTTTGCCTATCAAATTGTAAATGAAATCTTGCCACATGTCGATTATGTGCTGGACTTCCATACCGGTGGAGCCCAGCGCTTTAACGCGCCACATTTACGTATTTCTGAGTCTGAAACAGAATCACTGAAACTCGCAAAAATCTTCCACGCACCATTCTTGATGTACAGCAGCAATGTGAAGAAAACCTTCCGCGCGACCTGTTCAGAAATGGGGAAACCTTACTTACTTTTTGAGGGGGGAGAGTCTAAACGCAGCGATAAGGAAATCGTGGGTGAAGCAGTAGATGGGACTTTGCGTGTACTGCATCATCTCAAGATGCTCAAGACTTCCATTCCCGTGCCTGACGAGCACAAGGAAAGCATTATCATTAATAAGAGTAAGTGGCTGCGTGCTCGTTATTCCGGTCTTTTCCATGCAAAAGTCCCCTGTGGTAAGAGAGTTGAAAAAGATGAATTCATCGCCACCATTACTGACCCGTACGGCAGCATGAGATTCAAAGTAAAGGCTCCAAATGCCGGGTATATTATCAATACTAACAATGCGCCTTTGGTCTATCAGGGCGATGCCATTTTTCATATCTCAATAGATGAAAAGCAAGAGGGAGATAAGGCTTGAATTTAAGGAAAGAAGGAGTGCGCTTTCGCGAAAGCAAATACAGGAAAAGAGTATTGAAATAGCTAACCAATGTCTAAAACTTGACATCTGGAACCTTCAGAATTACCATCTCTTTTTAAGTATTGAGAAACAGCATGAGATTCAAACCGAATACTTGCTGCAAGTTCTGCAAGGACGCGATAAAAATTTGATTGTCTCAAAAGGTAATTTCAAAGATTACTCTCTTAACCATTATCTACTTACCGATCAGACGAGCCTTAAGCTCAATAAATATGGGATTCCCGAACCATCTGGAGAAGGTAATATCCAGATCCAAGAATCTCAAATCGACGTTGTTTTCACTCCCTTACTCGCAGCCGATCTGAAGGGAAATAGAGTAGGTTATGGAAAAGGTTTCTACGATCGATTTCTAGAGAAATGCCGTCCAGAAACGATCAAAATCGGTTTGAACTTTTTTGAACCGTTACCCGACTTGATAGAAGCCAATGAAAACGATCAACGGCTGGATTACCTAGTTACTCCTGAAAAGATTTTTAATTTTTGATTTAAGATTTCAGATCGTCTTGAGACTTATCTTCTGTCCTAACGCAAAAAATGCGATGTAGAGGTAGCAAAGCATCGGTAAGAGAAACGCAATCGTGAATCCGTAGGTATCTACTAATTTTCCGAAGGCAACAGGGATAACCGCTCCACCCACGATCGCAGTACACATGATTCCCGAGGCTTGTGGTTTGCTGTCTCCCAGACCATCAAGCGTTAAGGTAAAAACCGTGGGAAACATGATCGAGTTACATAAGCCCACCGCAAGAATCGTAAACATCGCCAAAGTTCCTGTGTTTGAAATACTCATGCAAATCAGCGCGACAGCGGTTAAGGTAAATACCAGTAATACCTTATTTGGAGCAAAGAAGCGCATCAGGACAGACCCTAAAAATCTACCTATCATCGCTGCAGACCAATACAAGAAAACGAATGCTCCCACAATAGCCTTGTTATCAATGCTATACAAATCTTCACCTACTTGGGTCGAAGCAATAGAGCTTAGGAACGAGCTGGATTTAATAAGTTCAGCGAGATCTAGGCTGATAAAATAGTTGACTAAGTAGGAGCCTATGGCGACTTCTGCACCTACGTAAACAAAGATTCCCAAGGCTCCTTTCAGAACTTTAGGGTTTTTCAAAACTTTGAGGTATCCACCTGACTTATTTTTCTGAATAACAGGTAGTTTAAGAAAGAGGAATATCAAGGCTAGTACAGCTAGCACTCCACCAAATATCAAAAACGGATCCTGTACGGCTATCGCTTCAGATAGGTAATACTCCTCTTGAGCCTGGGTGCTCAACATCTTGATTTCTGACGAAGAAAGAATCTTATCACTCAATAAATAAGCTGCTCCAAACGCTGGTGCAATTGCAGTCCCTAGCGAATTAAAAGCTTGTGATAAATTCAGCCTGCTACTGGCGCCATCTTCGCTGCCTAGAACAGCTACATAAGGATTTGCAGCAACTTGTAAAATGGTTATCCCTGCAGCAAGAGTGAAATAGGCTATCAAAAAGATGGGAAAAGAACGTATCGAAGAGGCTGGATAAAATAAAAAGCAACCCGTAGCCATGGTCAGCAATCCTATAAAAATGCCATTCTTATATCCGATTTTGGAGAGCAGCGATCCCGCGGGAATTGAAAAAACAAAGTACGCCGCAAAAAATGCCGATTGTACCATGCCTGCCTGAAAATAACTCAGTTCGAAGACATCTTTCAAACGCGGTACGAGACTGTCTACCAAAACCGTAATGAATCCCCACAGAAAAAAAAGCGTGGTTATAATGATAAAGGGAACAGAGTAATTTTTCTTTTGAGTCATTATGCTTTGATAAAAGATTTACTGTTGACTCGTTCATTTTTTCCATCACGATATTCCATCATAGCAAAACCAGGATGAATGCAATAGCTGCCCGTCTCACCATTTTTATTGATGGCGATGTAGGCTACTTGAAAATCCTCATAGCCACCCTTTTTTGTAATACGATGAACAGCTTCTTCACAAGCTTCTTGGGGTGTTTTGCCCTGTCGCATCAGTTCGACAATTAAGAAGCTCCCAACAGACTTCATGATTTCCTCACCCATTCCCGTTGCAGCAGCACCTCCTACCTCGTTATCAACAAATAATCCAGAACCTATGATAGGAGAATCGCCTACACGTCCATGCATTTTATAAGCAAGTCCAGAAGTAGTACAAGCACCGCTGATGTCGCCCTTCTTATCCATACACAACATACCGATGGTGTCATGATTTTCTATATTGATTACTGGCTTGTAGTCGCTGGTCTTTAACCATTCTCGGTACGCTGATTTGGTGTTCTCATTGAGGAGGTCTTGTTTCTTAAATCCATTTTCTGCAGCGAGATCCTCAGCGCCTCTGCCTGCAAGCATCACATGAGGGGTTTCTTCCATCACGATTTTTGCCAGTGTGGCTACACGGGTATAATTTTCAACAAAAACGACTGAACCAGCATTACCGTTATGATCCATCACACAGGCATCAAGAGTCACATGGCCTTCTCGGTCTGGAGTGCCGCCATTTCCTACGGTGGTATTTTTAATGTTTTCTTCCTCGATCTGAACACCGGTAATTGCAGCATCTAAAGCGTTCATTCCAGATTCTAGCGCGTCGGCAGCTGCGGCGTTTGCATTTACAAATCCCCAAGTGCAGATTGAGATAGGTTTTGATGGACTCATTTTTTTCTGTTTTTTGTTATCAGTACAGCCCAGCAATTGCGTTCCTAGTGTGAGTGAGATACCACCAGCAGCACTAAGCTTAATGAAGTCTGATCTCTTCATGGATTTAGTTTATGGATATTTCGTCTATAAATGTCCAGGCGGTGCCACCATGCTCGTAACCTAGATGCCATTCTGGGAGCTTGCCCGCTGTACCCGCTTTCAATCTTACTTTCTGGACACCTTTAGTGAGTTCAAAGTTTAAAGAAACGGGATGAATGGCTCTAACTTCTTCTTTTCCCGTTTCAGGTAGTTGTACTTTTTTTGACGCAACAATGTTGTCGTTTTCACCTAAGAGTTCAACCTCAACATCCGTTGGAAAAAATATCCAGCTGCGCTGGTCTTTTAAAAATGCAGTTGAAACAGTCGTAATCGCACGCAGATTTCCTAAATCGATGGTGATGTCTAGATCTTGATTTTGACTTCCTTGCCAGGTTCCGCTTCTATAATCTAGAGTTCCTCGCATCCCGTCTATGAGTGCCTGATCGCCGCCAGCGCTGTACTGTTGCGCATATTTATGCCCCAATTTAATGGTCAAGCGATCGTCATATTTGTACAAATTGGTGTTTATTGCCGTGCTTTTTTTGCCATCGCGTTCTGCATAGGTTGTGAGTACAATGGGTTTGTCTATTTCAAAAGGTTTCTCGTATTTTTTAAATCCTCCTTTGTAACCTAATCGGTAGAAAATGGTGGCATTTGAATCGATGCTTTGTAGCTCAACTTGAGTGCTTTTTGCAAAAGCAATCTCGCCACTTGCCATGAACGGAGGGCTCACGGTCAGGTGGTCTTCAATTGTGGTGCTTGGTCTATCTTCGCTGCGGGTTGCCCATTCTTCAGGGGTTTCACTCATTTTGAAGGTAAGCGTGCCGCCCTGCATAATCATGGAATGGTCTATATAACTTTTAGATAGAGATTGTGGTTGTTCCGCTTTCGCGAAAGCGTACTCAACACCAGCAACATAAATGCCTTCTCCCTCTTTAACGATTTTAAAGTTATTGCCATTTTCAAGGTTTATATTCACCTCTTGAAACAATGGCGTGCCAATGATATACTGGTTTGAACCCGGCGTCACAGGATAAAAACCCATGGTACTCATGACGTACCACGCGCTCATCTGGCCACAGTCCTCGTTTCCGGAAATGCCGTCAGGAGCATTTTGATACAAAGTATTCATGATCTCGTAAACGCGCTCTTGAGTCTTATGCGGTTTACCCACAAAATTGTAGAGGTAAGCCATGTGATGGGAGGGTTCGTTGCCGTGCGCGTACTGACCGATAAGACCGGTGATATCTGCTTGGTGCCGTCCAGAAGTTTGTTGAGGTGCTGTGAAAAGCTGGTCGAGATGTTTTTCATAATCATCATCACCTCCCATCAAATTTATATGTCCGCTGATATCTTGAGGTGCATACAAACTGTATTGCCAAGCGTTGGCCTCGGTGTAATTAAAATTGACTTCAGCAGGATCAAAAGGGGCAAACCACGTGTTGCGCATGCGGCCTTGAAAAAATCGTGTCTGTGGGTTGTAAAGGTTTTTATAGTTCTGAGCTCGCTGAATGTAGGTTTTATAATCCTCTTGTCGATTCATTTCTTTAGCCATTTGGGCGATGGTCCAGTCGTCGTAAGCATACTCTAAGGTTTTTGAAACACTTTCAGATTCCAGCTCTACGGGTATGAAACCCATCTCCTTATAGCTTTTCAGTCCTAAGTGATCTTGGACAGAGCTGTGCTTCATGGCTTGGAAAGCTTTCTCTACATCATAGTCATTTATACCTTTAAGATAGGCATCTGCAATGACGAGAATGGCATGATATCCTATCATGCAGCCGGTGTAATTGCCGCTTAAGTCCCATATAGGGAGGATGCCGCCCTCGTCATATTTTGCATTGAAGGTGTTGATGAAATCGTTTGTTCTTTTTTGGTCAATGATGGTGTAGAGTGGATGCGCGGCCCGGTAAGTATCCCAAAGAGAAAAGACAGTGTAATAATCGAAGTTTTCAGCCTCGTGTATTTTGAGATCCATTCCACGGTACCTACCATCTACGTCATTGTAGATATTAGGCGCCAGCATGGTATGGTAAAGTGATGTGTAAAAGATCTTTTTATTCTCTAGGTTATTATCTGTAATCTCGATTTTATCCAGTTCTTGTTTCCATAATGCTTGAGTTTCTTCTAGAACTTGATCAAAACTCTTGTTACCTATTTCTGTATTGAGATTGTTTTTAGCACCTTCAGCACTCACTGCGCTGATTCCAATTTTGATGGTAACTTTTTCGTTATTCGGATTGTCAAATTTTAGTGCATAAACAGCTTGATCTTGATCAATTTCGTCGAGATTTATAATAGGGTGTGAAGTCTCAAAATAATAGAACAACATTTGATTTGCAGCCCATGCTTTTGAAAACCTCTTTCCGCTGAATTGCGTTTTTGAAATAGGTTTGAATTCATGCTCAAGCAACTCATCTCGATGCTCAAGGTCTAAAATCATGTATTGGGAGTCGGCATCTGGAAAAGTGTACTCGTGGACACCTGCTCTTTTAGAAACGGTGAGTCTGACCTTAATATTAGTGTCTAATAAATCTACCTCGTAATATCCTGGGCTTGCTTTTTCCTGATCGTGTGAAAATGAGGACCGATAGCCTTGCTTGCCATCAGCGCCATTATTCAGGTAGGGTTGATCAGTTGGCATGAAAAGTATATCACCATAATCACTCACTCCGGTACCGCTCAAATGCGTATGGGAAAAACCGTAAACTAAAGAGTCAGAATAATGGTAGCCGCTACAACCGTCCCAGCCATCTAGTCTGGTGTCTGGACTCAACTGCATCATACCAAAAGGCGCAGAAGCTCCAGGATACGTATGACCATGACCACCTGTACCTATAAATGGATTGACCAGATCGAGCGATGTTAGCTCTTCTTCTAACTTACTCTCTTGGACATTTTGACAACTTGAAATAAGGAAACAGCCCAGTAAGAGGTAAAGGGCTTTTTTTGCATCTAGAATCATGATCCCAAGATACGTAAGTTCAAGAACTCAATTTAGAAAATATTAGGAAATAGGTATCAGTCTTGACAGAATTAAAGAAAGGACTTACTTAATTGATTTTGTTTGAAATCAAGCCGTTTTCTTATCTGGGAAAGCTTTTTTACTGAACAAAATCAGCAGCATAACACCTATGGTGATAGAACTGTCAGCAACATTAAAAATGGCATTGAAAAAAGAAAAGCTCTCTCCACCTACCATAGGAACCCAATTAGGCCAGACGCCATCAAAAAGCGGAAAGTACAGCATATCTACAACCTCACCGTAAAACCACGGTGCATAACCACCGCCCTCAGGCATAAATTCTGCGACACCGTGAACACTACTCGAGAAAAGCTGACCATAAAAAACTGAATCAATTATATTTCCCAGCGCTCCCGCAAAAATCAAGGCAATACAAACGCTCAGTATTTTAGGTCCTTTGTCGCGCACACTAGTCCACAACCAGTAACCAATACCGCATATAGCAAACAATCTAAAAACCGTTAGAATGATTTTTCCATAGTCGCCAGGAATTTCAAAACCCCATGCCGCTCCGGCATTCTCATAAAAAAGCAATTGGAATTTCCCCCAGTCCACAATCGGATTTCTACTTCCCGTAAGTGGGTAGTTCAACTTTATGTAAATCTTGCTCGCCTGATCTATGAACAGCACGGCAATGATTATGAGTATGGCTTTGGATAATTTCATTTCTTTCTAAAGAGTGCCAAAAATAAGACTTATTACACTACCTCTCTAAGCTTATATTCCCATGAATGGTTTGCAGATCCGCACTATAGCGAGCACCCTTTCCAAACCAAAATTTCATTTTCTGATTTTCCCTTAGAATTTGTTTGTTCTGAAGATCAGAAAGCTCAAAATCAATATCGGCGTAGACGCTTACTACCGTTACATCACTTTCGATCATCTTGAATTTACATGTGCCAGAAAGTTGATTTACGTAAATACTTTCAAAACTTCCCTCGCACAAAACAGTTGCTTCCCTTACATTGATTATGACCTTTTTACCTTCTGGAATCAATAACTTGAGCGAAGTATTGATGACTTTGTGCGCACTTAATTTGTCTTGTGGAAATTCAAATGATAAAGATTTCGTGTTTATCAATTTCAAACTGTCCTTCTCAATAGTCCGGCGCACTTGTATCGCATTTTTATACTCACCATTTTCTTCTTCAAATAGTAGGACTTTCCCATCCGTAGAATTTCCAATTTCTAAAGCAACGTATGTATCAAATACGATGTCCACGACTTCAAAATCGCTACCTTTTATGCTCGAATTGATGATATTGCGAGAATCGTTTTGGGAGTATGCTCCTGCCTGTCGTGTCGCTAAGGCAGGAAGGTTCATGAAAACGAGAACCCAAAGTCCCCAAAAAACAAAAAACCTTTTTGAACACATTTGTTGAAAATGCTCAAAAAGGCTTGATATAAATTGAAAGGTAACTCTGGTCAACGACTATTGCATGTTTTTTGCCTCGATGCTCAGCGTGGCATGAGGAACAAGCTCGAGACGTTCTTTCTTGATCAGCTTACCTGTCACACGACATATTCCATAAGATTTATTCTCAATTCTTACTAAAGCATTTTTGAGATCGCGTATAAACTTCTCTTGTCTGATGGCAAGTTGCGCATTAGACTCCTTACTCATAACAGAACTTCCTTCATCAAACGCTTTGAATTGCGGAGCCGTATCTTCAGTACCGTTGTCAGAATCGTTTTTAAAAGCACTTTTGATAAGCTCTAGTTGCTCTTCAGCCTCACGTATTTTTTTCTCTACAATTCCTCTAAAATGTAGGAGGTCTGCATCGCTATACCTCAATTTCTCGTCTGTACTCATGTCTATAGTTTTTTGATCGCAATAACGGTCTTTATATCGTCAAACTCAATTTCTGTACCGTTATCGAGTTGTTGTTTTAAGGTTAAGTCATCTGCTAGAGTTTCATCCTTGATATACTGCTCATTTTCACTCACGGCATCGTTCATGGATTCATGCGATTGCATCACGATATTGATGCGGTCTGTCACTTCAAGACCAGAATCCTTTCTTATGTTTTGAATGCGGTTGACCAGTTCTCGTGAGATCCCTTCATTACGTAATTCTGGAGTGAGAGTCACGTCAAGCGCGACGGTTATTCCAGACTGGTTGGCAACGAGCCATCCCTCGATATCTGAGGAGGTTATCTCTACATCTGACAGGGTCAAGGTAACTTCTTTACCATTGAGATCTATTGTTTTCTCGCCATTTTTTTCTAACAAATTGATGTCTTCTTGTTGAAAACTTCTTATTTGAGCTGCGACCACCTTCATGTCTTTCCCAAATCGAGGTCCCAATGCCTTAAAATTAGGCTTGATCTCCTTTACGAGAATTCCGCTTGCGTCATCGATCAATTCTACTTCCTTCACGTTTACCTCGCTTTTTACGAGATCTGCAACGGCTTCGATCTGCGCACGCTCTTTAGGATCCAAAACAGGGATCATGATGCGCTGCAACGGCTGGCGCACTTTAATGCTTTCCTTTTTACGCAATGAAAGTGTCAAACTAGAGATGATTTGCGCCTTGTGCATTTTTTCTTCCAGCTCGCTATTGATTAGGGAATCGTCAGCCGTAGGGAACGTGCTTAAGTGAACGCTTTCACCCGCATTTTCCTCACAAACGCTGGTCAGGTCACGGTAGAGTTGGTCCATATAGAACGGAGCAACAGGAGCGCCCAGTTGAGCTACCGTTTTTAAACAAGTATATAGCGTCTGGTAGGCAGCAATTTTATCATGCTCGTAGCTTCCTTTCCAGAAACGACGTCTACACAAGCGCACGTACCAGTTACTTAGGTTTTCCGTCACAAAAGTGGTAATCGCTCGAGTGGCTTTGGTTGGCTCGTAATCATCATAAAATGCGGTCACGTCCTTGATCAGGGTGTTGAGTTCTGAAAGGATCCAGCGGTCTATTTCTGGGCGCTCTGCTAGTGGGATCTCGCTTTCGCGAAAGCGGAATCCATCAACATTTGCATACAAAGCAAAGAAACTGTAGGTGTTATAAAGCGTCCCAAAAAACTTGCGCTGTACCTCTAAAATACCATCTTGGTCAAAACGCAGGTTGTCCCATGGATTTGCATTAGAAACCATGTACCAGCGGGTGGCATCAGCTCCAAAATTGCTGAGTGTTTCAAATGGATCTACGGCGTTGCCTAGTCTTTTAGACATTTTCTGACCATTCTTGTCGAGAACGAGCCCGTTAGAAACTACGTTTTTGTATGCCACGTCATCGCTGATCATGGTCGCGATCGCGTGTAAGGTGTAGAACCATCCACGTGTTTGATCCACACCTTCAGCAATGAAATCTGCCTTTCTGAGTCCGTTTTCAACTGCCTCTTTGTTTTCAAAAGGGTAGTGCCATTGAGAATAAGGCATGGAACCTGAGTCAAACCAAACGTCAATCAGGTCTGCCTCGCGCATCATTTTTTCTCCGCTGTCAGAAACCAATATGATTTGATCCACCACATTTTTATGGAGATCCACGAGGTTATAGTTTTCCTCGCTCATATCACCTACCACAAATCCCTCAAACGGATTTTTCTCCATGAAACCAGCATCGATGGATTTCCCAATCTCGGTGACCAATTCCTCTACGCTACCCACGATTTTTTCTTCGCTACCATTTTCTGTACGCCAGATAGGCAATGGGATTCCCCAAAAACGGGATCGAGAAAGATTCCAATCATTAGCATTTGCGAGCCAATTCCCAAAACGTCCCTCTCCCGTAGAAGCAGGTTTCCAGTTGATGGTTTTGTTGAGCTCGTGCATGCGGTCCTTGAAATCGGTCGCTTTTATGAACCAGCTGTCTAGCGGGTAATACAACACTGGTTTGTCCGTTCTCCAGCAATGGGGATAACTGTGGACATATTTCTCCACCTTGAAGGCGCGGTTTTGCTCTTTTAATGAGATCGCGATATCTACATCTACCGATCGCTCAGGCGCTTCTTCTGGATTGAAGTATTCATTTTTTACATACTTTCCGCCTACTCCTGGCAGCTCATCTCTGAATTTTCCTTGTAAATTGACCAATGGTACAGGATTCTCGTTTTCATCGAGAACGAGCATAGGCGGTATAGGTGGATTTGCCTGTTTGGAAACAAGCGCATCGTCTGCTCCGAAAGTAGGAGCGGTGTGCACGATTCCGGTACCATCTTCGGTCGTCACAAAATCACCAGCGATGACTCTAAACGCGTCCTCCGCATTTTGATATGGTTTTGCGTAGTCGAGGAGTTGATCGTACTTAATGTTAATTAAGTCAGCTCCTTTGCAGGTCGCCAGTACGGTGTAAGGAATTTTTTTATCGCCTAGTTGATATTCTGATCTCGCTTTCGCGAAAGCGTCACCTTCTAAAGCCTCATACTTTTTCCCAAACTGATTCTTAACCAATTTCTCAGCGAGAATTACCTGCATAGGATCACCCGTGTACTGGTTGAAAGTTTCTACAAGTACATAATCGATTTTAGGACCTACAGTAAGAGCCGTGTTGGATGGCAATGTCCAAGGCGTGGTAGTCCAAGCTAGGAAAAACACTTCTCCGCTAGTCTCAAAAGGCAATTGTGAAGGATCACTCACCTTGAATTGGGCAGTTACGGTGGTGTCTGTAACGTCTTGATAGGTGCCTGGCTGATTGAGCTCATGCGAACTCAAGCCTGTTCCCGCAGCAGGTGAATAGGGCTGGATCGTGTAGCCTTTGTAGAGCAGGTCCTTATTGTAAATCTGCTTCAACAACCACCAGACAGACTCCATATACTTCGGCTTGTAGGTGATGTATGGATCATCCATATCTACCCAGTAACCCATGTCTTGAGTCAATTGGCTCCAGATGTCGGTATACTTGAGTACGGCATCTTTACAAGCCTGGTTATATTCCTCAACGCTGATCTTTGTGCCGATATCTTCTTTAGTAATGCCCAGCGCTTTTTCAACGCCCAATTCTACGGGAAGACCGTGAGTGTCCCAACCTGCTTTACGATTTACCTGAAACCCTTGCTGTGTTTTATAACGGCAAAAAAGATCTTTGATCGTTCTTCCCATAACGTGGTGGATCCCGGGAAGGCCATTTGCTGAAGGAGGCCCTTCAAAGAATATAAATGGTTCATTACCCTCGCGTGTAGTCACAGACTTTTTGAAAATCTCGTTTGATTTCCAAAACTGCTTAACGTTATCATCTACCTTAGGGAGGTTCAGACCCTTGTATTCATTGAATTTACTACTCATTCCACCAGTGTTTTACAAGGGCGCAAAAGTAGGGAATTTAGGAGTTTTTTGCTACAAAACTATATTGCTTGTCGGTATGATTAGCGGGAAGTCAAAGGCGTAGGGTTATCTCTCAGTAAGGGCAGGTTTTGACCCCTTCTTAGATGGGTTCAAGTTGTACACAAAGTTTCCCAATAAGGGCAGATTTAAATCTGCCCTTACTCAAATCAAAACGTATATGATTGGCCAGATTCAAAATTCCAGATCTGACTTAACGCTTCCTTTTTTATGATGATCATTTTGATTTCTGATGTAGCTTTTGATCATCGGTATATCTTTTTTGCTGACAGTAAATGCTTCATACCCACGAGACCATTGAAAAAGATCTTGGTTTCCCATGAAATCATTTGCAAACCTAGAACTGGAACCTTTGAGATTTTTCACGATACTCGCTACAGATAAAGTAGACGGGATGCCGATTAGAAGATGCAAATGATCCTTAGTCCCATTGATGGCGATCGGAAATAACTCTAGCTCATGAGCTTTTACCCACAAATGTTGATAAAGAGATTTTTCCAGTTGATCATTAATGAGATGATCTCGGTGCTTAGTAACAAATACAAGATGTAGGTGTAACTGATGAAAATTTCTGGACATGGTGAGTTGGCTGGATTTCTAGCATACAATATACAAATCTTAGAAGTTTTGTTAAATCATAGATTCAGTAAGGGCAGGTTTAAACCTGCCCTTACCAAAACTTTCAACCATTATGTAGCTGCTCACAACGCCGGATGATTCTCAAAACCCTTCTCCTCAAGAAACTTCACATACTCCCTAGTTCTGACTGTTGCTTTAAGATCGTGCAACAAATTGTAGAGTCCGAAGAACGTACGGTTGATGTACAAAAAGTGTTTGCTGCCTCGATTACCGTTCATCTTACGCAACTCTTTGTCGTTGCTGTATTTCTCGCTCAGCGAACTTATTTCATCCCAAAATGTAGCATCGGCAAAGTTAAAGGTCTCGCTTTGAAAGGGTTTAGTGAATAAGCTCAACATCTCGTGAAATAGTGCCGAGAAGTAATTGATCTCATTTTCGGTATCATCCTCT
Organism: Nonlabens spongiae; assembly: GCF_002117125.1. Taxonomy (NCBI): domain Bacteria; kingdom Pseudomonadati; phylum Bacteroidota; class Flavobacteriia; order Flavobacteriales; family Flavobacteriaceae; genus Nonlabens; species Nonlabens spongiae. The sequence continues at coordinate 1,846,935 of NZ_CP019344.1, read as the reverse complement.
CTCAAAATTTCCAGTTCAAAAAGCTTTTGTCTGAAAATTTCGGGATTGTTGATGCTTGCGGGAACTGCCAGCTCAAAGTAGGGCTGATAAAATTCTTCAACGATTTCCTTGATACAGCCAAAATCAATTGCAATTAAATCGCCATTTTCAGAAATCAAGAAGTTTCCGGGATGCGGATCAGCATGTACGGCTTTCAGACCATGCATTTGAAACATGTAAAAATCCCAAAGCGTTTGTCCCAGCTTATTCCCGGTCTCCTGGGGAAAATCTGTTTTTGCAAACTCACTCAAGTGCTGCCCTTTCATCCAGTCCATTGTTATGATACGCTTGCTGGAGAGCTCCGGATAGTAATTAGGAAATTTAAGGTTGGGAATGTGAGAACAAGCCTCAGTAATTTCTAGACTTTGCTTTACCTCCAGCTCGTAATCGGTTTCTTCCAGTAGCTTGTCTTCAACCTCTGCAAAGTAGCGCTTACTATCCTCACCTTTCAGATTAAACATTTTGATCGCGATAGGTTTTACCATGGCGAGATCACTACTTATAGAATCAGCAACGCCAGGATATTGAATTTTGACGGCGAGTTCTTTACCGTTTTTAGTCGCTTTGTGAACTTGACCTATGCTGGCTGCATTCACTGAATTTCTTGAAAATGAATCGTAAATATCTTCTGGATAGGCTCCTTGGTACTTTTTGAAGGTTTTGCGTACCAATGGCGCAGAAAGTGGTGGCACGCTGAATTGAGCGAGGCTAAATTTTTCTACGTAAGCACCGGGCAATAGACTTTTGTCCATACTCAGCATTTGAGCAACTTTCAGCGCACTTCCTTTCAGACTCTTCAAGCCGTCATAAATATCTGAGGCGTTATCTTCATCAAGGGAAGAGCGGTCCAGACTGGGGTTGACCGCTTTTTTTGAATAATATTTTAAATAGTTGGCTCCAATTTTGGCACCCGTTTTAACCAACTCGGTGGTGCGGCCTATTTTGCTAGTCGGTATTTTATCGAGTGTTTTCATGTTTACCAATTAAGGGTTCAGAATAATGAGTGCAGAGTATTTCAGTTATATACTGCTTTAAAGAATCTCGCTTTCGCGAAAGCGGAATCAAATTTTAAGTCAACAGTATAAATTTCAATTTGCTATTGTTACTGCAACTGGCAACTGCAACTGCCAACTGAATCAAACCTTCCTTTCTTTCCAAAGAAATTTCCCAAAATCAAAAACGGCGTCCAGCGGTGTATTGTCAAACACATCAAAAATCGTATTGACCGATTTCTCTATGGCCATATCTGTTTTCTCAAATCCGGCGCTATCATCATCCATCCAGAACTTCAAAAGGAAAAGCATCTGTACCCAGGCACCCTCACTATAAATGGACTCTGAACGCTCCAATAATATATTTGATTTAGTCTCGTTGCGTTGAGAGATCAGATCTTTAGCAAAATCCTTTACGTGACGACGCAGGCCTTTAAGCTGATCCATTTTATCCATCATGTTTTGATGGTTATGGAGCGTAAACAACACGTAACTGCGGTTGAGTGTGAGCAGCTCAAAGAAGGTGTAGAAAAAAGTCAGCATCTTTTCACGGTTGGAAAAGTGCTCGTAATCTTCATTTTTGTGAGCAACATCCATGGTCATGGTAAAGAACGTATTCCAGATTTCTTTACGCAACCCCTCAAAACTCCCAAAGAATTGGTAGAATTCTTGTTCAGTCATGCCGTTATCCTTGGCAAATTTATAGACCGATTTAGGCGTTTTCTCGTGTTCTAAGACGTAGTCCATATAAGCTGTGATCACATCTTGTTGAGAAAGCTCTTTTTTCTTTGTGGTCTTTTTAGAAGTAGACTTTTTACTTGCGGTTGCCATGTCAAAATTATTTAAGGTAAAAATACGATGCGTTTAAGCTTTAGATGTAAAAGTTTAAACAAAAACATTGTTAAGAAATAGTCGTAGAACAGTGTGATAACTTAAAGCTGAGGCATAAAAAAACCTGCTCGTGAGGAGCAGGTTTTTGAAAATTTTTGTGTTTTTCAATTACGGGCGGTTGCTTACCACAGCTTCTTTGCTCACCCATTTGTTCACATTTGCAATGGTATTATTCTCATAATCCACTTCAGTAAGTTGGTCACCTTTCCAGACGAACCACTTTCCAGATTTTTTGTCTTGAGTGTATTGTGCTACAGCGGTTTTGTTGCCATCTGTGTCATAGCTGATCCACTCACCGTGTCTTTTACCGTCTAAGAACGTTCCTTGTTGAGCGACTTTACCATTCTCATGATAAAATGTAGCTTGTGTCAAGCCATTCTCCAGCGTTTCAACCTTGGGTTTTTGATCTTGTCCAAAAGAAAGGAAACCCATTACCATCATCATCAAAATTGCTACTTGCTTCTTCATAACTAGAGTATTTAGTGAATCAAAGATAACATTAAATTTACATTAGCGCAAAGATTAGGTAACATTAAATTTACATTGTATTTTTAAGTAATTGAAAATAAGTTTTTTGAGCGATCTAATTTTAAGTTCCAAGTTCCAAGTTCCAAGTTCCAAGTTCCAAGTTCCAAGTTCCAAGTTCCAAGTTCCAAGCTCCAGGCTATCTTCCCTTATGTGGATGGATTTCATTGTCTCGACACAGAGAAACAAACATCTTGTGCTGAAGTATGTTATATTATACTGACGGACTCAAAACTCCCCTACTCAAAAACTCCCATACTCATCTACTAACCATTATTTTTGCAGCTCGATAAATCGATATATTATGTACAGATCGCACGATTGTGGCAGCTTGAGAAATAGCGATATAGGCAAAGAAGTAACTCTTGCCGGTTGGGTTCAGAAATCCAGGGATAAAGGTTTTGTTGTTTGGGTAGATCTGCGCGACCGTTATGGGATTTCCCAGTTGGTTTTTGATGAAGAGCGTACAGATCCAGCATTGATTAAAAAAGCCCAGCAGCTAGGTCGTGAATTTGTTATTCAAGCAAAAGGTACCGTAATCGAGAGGGAGTCTAAAAATCCCAAAATACCTACAGGCGACATCGAGATACTCGTGAGCGAACTCACTGTTTTGAGCGAATCAAAGACGCCTCCATTCACAATAGAAGATGAAACAGACGGTGGTGAGGAGCTGCGCATGAAGTACCGTTATCTTGATATACGTCGCAATCCCGTGCGTGAGAACTTAGTATTCCGCTCGCGTGTGGCAATGGAAGTACGCAATTTTCTTGCTAGCAAGGATTTTGTTGAGGTGGAAACACCGGTTTTGATCAAATCCACGCCAGAGGGAGCTCGTGACTTCGTAGTGCCATCGCGTATGAATGAGGGTCAGTTCTACGCTTTGCCGCAATCCCCACAAACCTTTAAGCAATTGCTCATGGTGGGTGGACTGGATAAATATTTCCAGATCGTGAAGTGCTTCCGTGATGAGGACTTGCGCGCAGACCGCCAGCCAGAGTTTACACAGATCGACTGTGAGATGTCCTTTGTGGAGCAAGAAGACGTGTTGAACATTTTTGAAGAGATGACCACGCACCTGCTCAAGAAGTTGAAAAACGTGGAGCTGGACAGCTTCCCACGTATGACGTATCAGGAGGCGATGGAAAAGTACGGTAATGATAAACCAGACATTCGTTTTGGGATGGAGTTTGGTGATGTTTCCGCTTTCGCGAAAGCGAGAGATTTCAAGATCTTCAACGAGGCAGAGCTGGTCGTAGGAATTGCAGTTCCCGGTGGAGCAAGCATGACCCGTAAGGAGATCGACAAGCTCATCGACTGGGTGCGCAGACCGCAAGTAGGAGCCAAAGGTATGGTGTACGTGAAGTGCAACGAGGATGGGAGCTACAAATCCAGCGTCGATAAATTTTACTCACAAGAAGATCTGGCACAATGGGCAGAAGCAACCGGCGCCGAAGCAGGCGACCTGATTTGTGTATTGAGCGGTCCAGCCGATGAAACCAGAGCGCAATTAAGCGCATTGCGCATGGAAATGGCAGAGCGCTTAGGCTTAAGAAAAGCTGATGAATTTGCACCACTGTGGGTGGTGGACTTCCCGCTACTGGAATGGGATGAAGAGACACAGCGCTACCACGCGATGCATCACCCGTTTACATCACCTAAACCTGAGGATATCGAGAAGCTTGCTTCAGATCCTGGCAATGTGCGCGCAAACGCCTACGATCTTGTGCTGAATGGTAATGAAATAGGAGGTGGTTCTGTGCGTATTTTTGATAAGCAGCTTCAAGCGACTATGTTTGATCACCTTGGGTTCACACCAGAGGAGGCTCGAGCGCAGTTTGGCTTCTTGATGGATGCTTTTGAGTATGGTGCACCGCCGCATGCTGGTTTGGCATTTGGCTTTGACAGATTGGTGTCTATACTGGGAGGTCAGGAAACGATCAGGGATTTCATTGCGTTCCCAAAAAATAATAGCGGTCGCGATGTCATGATTGATGCACCATCAAAAATTGATCAAGAGCAGCTTGAGGAGCTGAACTTGAAGGTCACGATGGATTGAATATTGAATATCGATTATAGAATTCTGAATATAGATTGAAGCCGAGTCGTGCTATAGTCGAACCTGATTTATTTTCTCGTTTTAAATTCGTTCCTGACTTCTGCTCGAACTGATATTAATATTTTAGCAGCGAACGGCGAGAAGATAATACCTAAGCGCAAACAGCAACACATCATGAACTTCTTAAAATTTCTTTTATTGTGCTTGATCGCCGCGCTACTGGTAATCGGTTATGGGTTTTATGAAGTGGAAAATGGTGATCCTGCATCTGGTCATAAGTACATCGGTATGGCGACGCTTTTCATATTTTTCGTCATTATGCCATTGTTTATTTGGAATCGCTACAGCAAAAAAGATTTGAGCGGTTTTACCTTCAATAATTCTAAAATGGACAACGATGATGAGGATGATGATTGGGATGGTCCTATTCAGAGAAACTGAGCGGTGTGCTTGAGGTGTTACGCTTTCGCGAAAGCGTCACCTTCAATAGACACGTAAGTTATACGTATATTTATCGTAAACAATGGAATTATGGCAGTGAATAAACAAAGGAAAGAAGTCGCTCTTGATCAAAATACCATCTCGATTTTAAAGGCCCAAGCAGAAAAGCAGGGCAGGAAGCTTAAGAATTACATGGAGCACATCTTAAGAGAACAAGCTAATAATCTAGAATTTACTGACGAATATAAATCCATGATGGACGCCAAACTTGAACAGTATAAAAAAGGCAAAAGTCTTCTCATGTCTGAAGAAGAGTTTAAAGCTCAGATATAAAATGGTTCATCTCCTGACTTTTGATGAAGAGGCTCTTATCGATTTCAAAGAAGCGGTTGAGTATTACAAGCAAATTTCGGCCGATTTAGCAAGTAGATTCCAAGTTGAATTTTGGAGTAAGATTGAAGAGCTCAAGACAAACCCATTGCAGTATCAGTCGAGATATCGAGACATCAGATTAGCTCACTTGAAAAAGTTTCCATATGCTATTCATTTTATAATGGAAGATAAACGAGTTGTAGTTTTTAGAATTTTGCACCACAAACAGTTTTATAAGTAATAAAGCTTGAAATCTTCCGACCTTTGAAATGCAACACTAAATTATGAGCAAAGGAGTTTTATTAGTAAATCTAGGTTCGCCAGATAGTACAGATCCTAAGGATGTCAAGAAATACCTTGACGAATTTCTGATGGATGAGCGTGTCATCGATCTTCCTTATGTGTTAAGAGCGTTACTTGTAAAAGGTATAATTCTTAATACCAGACCTAAAAAAAGTGCCGAGGCCTATTCTAAAATCTGGTGGGATGAGGGGAGTCCCTTGATCGTGCTATCAGAACGGCTTCAAGATAAGATTGATAGTTTTACTAGTGTTCCTATTGCCTTAGCAATGCGATACGGGAGCATGACTATAGAAAATGGTCTAGAAGAATTGCATCAAAAAGGAGTTGACGAGGTTTTGCTTATACCGCTTTATCCGCAATTTGCGATGGCGACGGTGGAGACCATTGTTGTGCTGGCAGAGAAAATTAGAGCTGAGAAGTACCCGCAAATGTCATTCACACAGATGCCGCCTTTTTACAATCATCCCGATTATATACGAGTGCTTTCTGAATCCATTAAAGAATCTCTTGAAGGTAAGGAGTACGAGCATTTGTTGTTTTCCTATCACGGCGTCCCAAAACGTCACATCAGAAAAAGCGATATCACTAATGGGCATTGTAAAATGGATGGAAAATGCTGTGCGACTCCATCACCTGCCCATCAATTTTGCTACAGCCATCAATGTAAGGAAGTCACTCGACTCGTAGGCGAATATTTAGAATTAGAAGAAGGAACTTATTCCACCACATTTCAATCACGCCTAGGGTTTGATCCATGGTTGACGCCTTATACCGATCGCACCATTGAGAAAATGGGACTGGGAGGAACTAAAAAACTTGCGATAGCTACACCGGCATTTGTAAGCGATTGTCTGGAAACACTAGAAGAAATCGCAATGGAAGGCGAAGAGATTTTCCACGAAGTAGGAGGTAAGGAGTTCCACGTTATCCCTTGCCTTAACGATCGCGAGGACTGGGTAAAAGTCTTAAGCCGCTGGATAGATGAATGGGCGATGCAGCCTGTTGAAGCAACCGTATAAAACATAAAGCTCTCGTTCAAGAGAGCTTTTATGGTCATACGTCTTTCGTCGTTAAGCGCAGCGGTCGTAAGTCAAAAATATCAATGCTGCAATGCTTCTTTTTTTACTACCTCAGGCATCTTTGAGGCAAAACGCTTGAATCTAGGGATGCTGACCCCTTGAATGTAGCGGTTATTCGGATTATTCGTAGCGTAATCCTGGTGATAGTCTTCAGCTTTGTAGAACTTCTGGAATGGCTTCACCTCTGCGGCTACATCGTATCCTTCTTTGGTCAACTCAGCGATTTTTGCATCGATGATTTGTTTTTGCTCCGCATTTTGATAGAAGATGATGGATCTGTAACTGTGACCTATATCAGGCCCCTGACCATTTTCTTGCTCAATATTTTGAGAGGCAAAGTACACATCTACCAAAGTTTTGAATCTCACTTTTTCAGGATCGTAAATCACTTCATTAGCCTCAGCATGATCTGCGTGATTGCGGTAGGTAGGATTGTCTGAATTTCCTCCTGAATAGCCAGAAATTACTTCACTTACTCCTTTTACGCTTTCATAGATTTCCTCAACACACCAAAAACAGCCACTGGCAAAATAAGCGCGCTCCATGCCGTTTTGTGCAGCGACTTCTATGGGTTCGATATTTTGGACAATTTCCTTTTCTTTTTTTTCCTCTGCACAGCCAGTACTCAAAAAGGCTGCGAGGATTAATGTCAATAATTTCATTTTTTTTCACTTTTTAGCGAATCTAATCGACATTAAGAAAGAAGCGTACCAAAAACCCGTTAAAGGTGAAATGTTCAAGATATCAGTAAATGCAGCCAGGTAGTTATTAGACCGTAAGATGCCTTTTTCAGACCCACTTTAATATGAGGTGAAGTTTATAAAATATGTATTTTTATCAATTACTTAATTTGCAATAGTTTACCTTTTAAATTAATGAAAAATGAAACGACCTCTTAAGAGCTATTCGAAATTATCGATCCTGAGCATACTTGCTGTGGTCCTGAGTTCAATCTCCTTCTCACAGACAATCACCTACACATTTGATGGACAATCCCGTACTTATAAAGCTGTGTATAAAGCAGAACTAACAAAGAATAGCGATGAATTCAATGTCAATCTTTTGGAGGAGAAACTTCCAGATTTAGACAAGTTGCAAGATGGTGTACTGATCAACCATCCTGAAGCGATGAATATTTTAATTGTTGGTATGACCCAATGTTTTCCCATTAAGATGGATAAACCGCTGGTAATGAAAACTACTCAATTTGAAAGAGGTATGTCAGAATACGAGCAAGGCAATGAAATCGCAGATAAAACCAGAGCGGTTTTGAAAGACTCCAAGCCACGACTTGATGCTGAGATCAAGAAACGCGAAGAGAAAATGAAGCAGCTCAGTAAAAGAATTCAGCAGGGCGATATGGCTGCGATGGACGAATTGCAAAAGGTAGCTGCTGAGCTGGAAGCAATAATCAGCGGTGAGATGGAGAAATTGCCTGATGATGAAATTGAATTGACCTCTCAATATTTTGGTGTATTCATCAACATGCCCTCTCAAGACAAAAGTAGGTGGTTGAACGTGCTCCCTGTTTCAGGAGTCTTGACTGTAGAAATATTGAATGAGAAACAATTCAAAGGTCGATTTTCTGGTTTGGGAATCTATGAGTCCGGAAAGATAGAAGATGCGCAACCGCTCACCGTGGAATGGAATGTTCCTTTAACTGAATTCAAAAATTAGATTTAAACCATAAAAAAAGCCACCGCATCGCGGTGGCTTCTATATTCTATTCAATTATTGCAACAGTCAACAGTCAACAGTCAACTGAATTACAGCTTCGCAAAAGTCTTATCCATAGTCTCGGCTTGTTCAGCGGCAAGAGCGGCGTCTACAAGTATACGACCTGAGTGCTCGTCAGTTATGATCTTTTTACGGCTAGCAATCTCAACTTGCACCTGTGGTGGAATGGTGAAATAACTACCTCCAGATGCACCACGCTCGATCGGCACTACGGCAAGACCATTCTTAACGTTGGTTCTGATACGGGTGTAGGCTTTGATCAAACGCTCTTCAATAGATTTTGCATAGTCTGCACTCATTTTCATAAGGGCTTGTTCTTCCTTCTCAGTCTCTTTAAGAATTTCATCCAGTTCAGACTTCTTGTGCTTCAAGTGCTCTTTGCGCTCTTCAAGACGGCCCTTGTGTTCTTCGATCACTTCATTTTGCTGCTCGATTTGCGCCTTGAATTCCTTGATGTGCTTTTCGGAAAGTTCGATCTCAAGTTCTTGAAACTCGATCTCTTTGCTTAAAGAGTTGAACTCACGATTATTACGCACGTTTTTTTGCTGTTCGGCATATTTCTCGATCAGAGCCTTAGACTCTGCGATCATGTTTTTCTTTTCTGTGATGTTATCGCCTAGTTCTTCTAGGTGGGCATCCAGTTTGGCCAGTCTTTTTGTAAGACCCTCCACTTCATCTTCAAGATCTTGAACTTCTAGTGGAAGTTCTCCACGTACATTGCGTATCTCGTCTATTCTAGAGTCGATGAGTTGAAGGTTGTAAAGATCTCTTAACTTGTCTTCTACGGTAGCCTCAGTCTTTTTTGCCATCTATTAAAAGTAATTTACTGGGTTTGTTTGTGCCTCTGCACAAAGGATTGCAAAACTACTAAATTTATCGCTAAGATATTCATACAATAAATCTTTTGTAAACTGCTCACTTTCAAAGTGTCCTATATCGCATAAAAGCATTTCTGATCCTTCAAAAAATTCGTGGTATTTGAGGTCTGCGGTAACATACGCATCAGCTCCGGCAGCGATGGCATTTTTAATGGCAAAGGCTCCAGAACCTCCCAGTAGCGCTACTTTTTTGATATCTCGCTTTCGCGAAAGCGAGAATCTTACCACTCCACACTTAAAAATGGACTTCACTTTTTGTAAAAAATCTTCTTTAGAAAGTGGTGTTTCCCATTCACCGATGACCCCAAGTCCTATGTTTTGGTAGAAATTGTCTAGCGTGGTAATCTCATAAGCAATTTCCTCATACGGATGGGTGCGATGCAAGGCCTGCAAAACGGGAATCTCAAGGTGTGGAAGAAAAGTCAGATTGAGTTGCGTCTCGGCAACTTTTTCACGTTTTCCCTGCTGTCCTATCGCCGGATTACTTTCATCATTTCCTTTAAAAGTCCCGACTCCTTCATGACTGAAACTGCAATCTGAGTAATTTCCTAGCGATCCAGCACCCGCATCAAACAAGGCATTACGGACTTTTTCAACATCTTCAGTAGGGACGTAGGTCGTCAATTTTTTGAGCAATTTCTTTTTTGGAACGAGTGTCTTTACATTTTTGAGGTTCAGTGCTTCTGCCATGCGGTAACTCACGCCTCCCTTCACGCTATCCAGATTTGTATGAATTGCATAAATGGCGATATCTTTTTTGATTGCTTTGACAACCGCTTTACGCACGTAATCAGTAGGTTGCAAGTGCTTTAATCCTTTAAAAATGATAGGATGAAAAGTGACGATGAGGTTGCAGCCTTTTTCTGTCGCCTCGTCTACCACATTTTCCAAACAATCCAGCGTTACCAGTATTCCCGTGACTTCGTCATGTTTGTTTCCCGTCAATAAACCGGTGTTGTCAAAATCTTCAGCGTAAGCACGAGGGGCGAGAATTTCTAGATAATCGGTGACTTGTTTGATTGTGATCATTGCGTGGTTTACCAGTTTTAAGTTAATTGTTAATGGTCTTGAGGCCAGACCACCGCATTTTATTTGAAAGCTCAATAAAACCCAAAACTAAGGTAATCCTATAAAAATCTATATCAAATATTGAGAACAAGCTATCTGCCACGGGAACTGCTGCATCTAATTTGATTCAGTTTCCACAACCGACGACATATTTTAACATCACATCAAGCATCCAAAAACTATTTGCTGTTCACTGCTTTCAAAATCACTAATTTCGCTTTATGCGCAAACTTCGTCTTTTGCTGTATCCCTTCGCGGTTCTTTATGACCTTATAACGGCTTTGCGCAATTTCTTCTTCAACGTGGGACTCACTAAGCAATACCGCCCCAAAGTGTTTACGGTAGCAGTAGGAAATTTGAGCACGGGTGGAACGGGTAAAACACCTATGATTGAATATTTGATTCGTTCCATAACCGATAAAAAAGTCGGAGTGGTAAGTAGAGGGTACGGTAGATCGACTCGCGGTTATCTCGAGGTAGAAACAAGTCACACTCCTAAAGAAGTGGGAGACGAGCCGCTGCAAATTAAAACAAAGTTTGCCGATTCCATAAAAGTCGCTGTCGCCGAAAAACGTGTTCTGGGAATTAAAAACTTGAGTGAGAGATATGATCTCGATGTGATTCTGCTGGATGATGCTTATCAGCACCGGCACGTGAAAGCTCACAAATACATTTTGTTAACATCGTACGATCGACCTTATTACCAGGATTTTGTTTTACCAGCCGGAGATTTGCGTGAGTCCGCTGCTGGAGTAACGAGAGCAGACCATATTATTGTCACAAAATGCCCGTCCAATTTGAGCGTTGGCGAGCAAAATAAAATTCGTAAAAAGATAAAGCCGCGATCATACCAAACTGTGGATTTTGCCTATATAGGTTATTCAAATGTTTTACAAGGCGATGAAAAACTTCCTTTGGAGGGTTTGAAACAAAAGAAAGTTACTTTGGTTACCGGCATCGCAAAACCGCAACCTCTGGTAGATCACCTCTCTCAATTTCTTGAAGTGGATCACCTCAAATTTCCTGATCATCATAATTTTACGGATCAGGATATAGAAAAAATTCGGAAAATGAATTTCATCATCACGACTGAGAAAGATTACATGCGTTTGAAAAAGTTTGGAATCCCAAATCTCTATTTCATTGAGATCGAAACTAAGTTCTTAGGAGAAGAAGATTTGGATTTCACGAATATTAAGTGATCTAAGTATGAGGCTTTGCGCCAACTTGAGGTCTGTAAGGGCAGGTTTAAACCTGCCCTTACCAACTAATTTTTATCTGTATCTGATAACCTCAATTTAGCTACTATCAACTAATAACGGATAACTGATGTCCAGTTCCAATCGATGCCAACAGCCTGAGAACAACAACTACGTTAAATCCAAACAACTACCCGAGTCCAGCCACTCGTAGCGCTAAATCTTTCAATCGATTACTGTATCCACTTTCATTGTCGTACCACCCTATGAGTTTAACCAGTTTACCGATTACGCTGGTCATTTCTGAATCAAAAATACAGGAGTAGGGACTGCCTGATATATCTCTAGAAACTAGTGGGATCGTTGTGTAGGAGAAGTAATCTGGGTACGCTTTCGCGAAAGCGGAAAAAGCATCATTCACCTCTTGAATTGATGTACCTCTCTTCACGTTAATGGTCATATCCGTAAGACTCCCATTAGGCACTGGAACGCGCACCCCACAACCACCAATGACTTCGCTGAGGTGCGGAAAAACTTTAGTCAATGCCTTGGCGGCTCCCGTTGTGGTAGGAACTATAGACTGACCAGCGGCTCTTGCACGTCTCAAATCGCGGTGGGGATGATCGTGCAATCCCTGGTCTGTCGTATAACTGTGCACCGTGGTGATGTAAGCCTGCTCGATACCGCAGAGCTCATCAAGCACCTTGATCATGGGTGCTGCGTTATTTGTGGTACAGCTGGCGTTTGAAATAATGAGGTCTGAGGGTTCTATAATCGCATCATTTACTCCCAAAACAATGGTCTTGATGTCATCTTCCACCGGTGGAGCGCTCAAAATGACCTTTTTAGCACCAGCTTGTAGATGTTTTTGAAGTTCTGATCTTAGCTTGAATTTTCCCGTCGATTCTATGACAATATCTACATTTTTCCAGTCGAGACTTTCCAGTTGTTTATGCTGAGAAAATTTGATTTGATGCTTGCCGATTTGAATAAAATCGTTGCCATGATTTACTTCTTTATCGAGTACACCGTGGATAGAATCATATTTAAAAAGGTGTGCCATGACTTCAGGGCTCGCCAAGTCATTGATTGCTACGACCTCAATTTCAGGATGGTCGATGACCGTTCTTAGAAATACCCTACCTATACGCCCGAAGCCGTTTATTGCGATTTTAATCATGCTTTATTCAGTTGAAATTGTCAGTTCGAGTCCGCCGCGGCGGAAGAACGATTAGAGATCGCGACGTTAAAACAGTCTCGACCCGATTGCTATCGGGAGCCGCTCGACTTGACATAGATGGATTTGACGAAGCTAAAATCTACAAAATATGCTTATGCGCTTTGTAAGAAGAACGTACTAATGCACCGCTCTCAACGTGTCTAAAGCCAAGGTCTTTCCCGATCACTTCATACTTTTTGAATTGGTCAGGATTAATGAATTCCTGAACGGGTAAGTGTCTTTTACTAGGTTGCAGGTATTGACCCAGCGTCACTACATCCACATCGTTTTTTCTCAAATCGTGTAAAGTTTCAATGACTTCGTCTTCACGTTCTCCAAGCCCGAGCATAATTCCTGACTTTGTGCGGTTGATACCTTGCTCTTTAAGGTAGTGAAGTACTTCAAGACTGCGCTCGTATTTTGCCTGGATTCTTACTTCACGCGTTAAACGCTTTACGGTCTCCATGTTATGGGAAACTACTTCAGGATTTGCTTCAACAATACGGTCGATGTTACGAGTATTTCCTTGAAAGTCTGGTATGAGCGTTTCCAGCGTAGTTTCTGGATTCATTCTTCTTATCGCAGCAACAGTCTCTTTCCAGATGATGGAACCCATGTCTTTAAGGTCATCACGGTCAACACTCGTAATTACTGCGTGCTTGATGCCCATCAGTTTGATTGAGCGAGCGACTTTTTCAGGTTCTGCCCAGTCTACGTCTTCTGGTCTACCTGTTTTCACACCACAGAATCCACAACTACGCGTACATACATTACCTAAAATCATGAAAGTAGCCGTTCCTTCTGTCCAGCATTCTCCCATATTAGGACAGCTACCACTGGTACAAATGGTGTGGAGCTCATATTTGTCAACCACTCCACGCAATTCCTTGTATTTTTTACCTACGGGAAGTTTGACACGGAGCCATTTGGGCTTTCCTTTAGGTGGAGCGACAGATTTTGTGATTGTTTCCATAGTACAAAAATAGTGATTAAGTAGTCGTTTGAATTTTCAAAACTGACTATTCCCAGTATCTGGGTGGAGCAACAAGGTTGTTGAAGTATAACGCACCCTGACTGAAGAGCAAAATGACTTCATAAAACGGGTAAAACCAAACAAGCGCTGACTCCTGTAGTTTTTTGAACGCATATCCTATTACTAGCCAGGTGACTAGATAACGCAAAACAATAATTCCCAATACAATCATCCAAAAAGGACTAAAAATTCCAGCAACTACAGCCGATGCAAAAAAGCCTATTTGAGAAACAAAAAATAGCCCCAGAGCGATTTTATGTTTCCATTTGTAATGACCAGCGGTATTGATGTGTCTTCTTTTTTGCTTCCACCACGCGTTCCATGATTTTTTAGGCACGCTGTAAGTGAATGAATCTGGATTCAGGCTCACTGCAACATTCTCGCGGTTTGCTGCTTCGTTTACAAAAAGATCGTCATCACCACCCAAAACCTTCATGTGACTCATAAAGCCACTAGAGGCGTAAAATTGGTCAGCGGTATAAGCGAGGTTGCGACCTACTCCCATATAAGCGTTTCCTCTTACCGCGTAACTTAGATATTGGGTGGCGGCAATGGCAGTTTCAAACCGGATAAGCGCATTGAGGAAGGAACCTTTTATTTTTTCATAGCCACTATATCCCAGCACAATAGTTTTTTTATCCACTAATTGCTGAGTCATTTCTGAGATCCAACTTTTACTGGCTGGTGTGCAATCGGCATCAGTAAAAAGTAACTTATTATTTCTCGCTTTTTTGATCCCCAGCGTTAAAGCATATTTTTTATTTCCCCAAAAAGATTCATTTGGAACAATATCTACCAATTTTACTCGGGAGTCTTTCTCCATGAATGATTCGATAACCTCAAGTGTGTTGTCCTTACTGTAGTCATTTACAACAACTACTTCAAAATTGGGATGGTTTTGTTCAAGTAGTAGCGGTAGTAATCTTTTGAGGTTTTCCTCTTCGTTTTTAGCACAAATGATTACTGAGACCGCATCAATAGTTTCAGAAGCATGTGGTGCGATGTCACTGAGCGTAGTCGAAGTGCGATCGCAAGTTGACTTGGTAATAAAAGAGAACTTTGAGAAGTATAGGTAATACCCTAAATTAAGAATCGTGAACCCGGCCAGAAACCAGACGAAGAGATCTAGGATCATGATAAATTATCGAGTGGTCTTCTCTGGATTTTTGCAATCCTGCTCGTCGGGTAATTTACCGCACATGCTGCACGCTTCGCCTGTTTTGTTTAGGTATGGGTTTTGACTGGCGCAAGTACCGGCAAATTTTCCATCTTTCTTTCCCCATATTTTTATAGCAATTCCAGCAAAAGCTAGTGCTAATAAACCGAAGGTGATTAAAAATAGTTTTAAATCCATAATGCAAAGATAAAATTTACATATACAAGACAAACGCCATGCCGACTAGAATTTATTGATGAAGAGATTTACTCGGGCTATCACTAGCCTTCAATCAGATTAACTTCCATTTCAATATTGATATCAAAGGTTTTTTTAACCGCTTTCTGGACCTTATGTGCCACTTCTAGAATCTCCTCACCGGTTGCATTACCATGATTGACTAAAACGAGTGCCTGACGATCGTGCACTCCAGCATCGCCATATCGCTTGCCTTTCAATCCAGACTTGTCGATCAACCATCCAGCAGGAACTTTGACATGCAAATCATCCAAAGGATAGCATGGTAAATCTGGAAAGCGGGATTTTAAGTCATCGTACAAGCGTTTCTCTATCACTGGATTTTTAAAGAAACTACCACTGTTCCCTATAACTTTAGGATCAGGGAGTTTGCTACTCCTAATATTAATGACTGCCTGAGATGCTTTTTGAATATTCACGGGACCTTCAAGTCGGGCAAGTTCCTTTTTTATAGCGCCGTAATCCGTTTTAAGCTGATAATCATCTGTAGAATTCAAATCAGTCAGCTCAAATGTGACAGCGGTGATCACATATTTTCCCAGCGCCTCATTCTTGAAAATACTGTCCCGATAACCGAATTTGCATTCTTGTTTAGTCAGCGTCTTTTCTTCAAGGGTCGCGGTGTCCAAAACATCGCAACTCACAAAAACATCCTTAAGTTCTACGCCATAAGCACCTATATTTTGAATAGGAGCAGTCCCCACATTTCCAGGGATAAGAGATAGATTTTCTAAACCGGCATAGTTTTGCTCGATGCAGTAGAGAACCAGCTCGTGCCAGTTTTCGCCAGCCATGACTTTCAGACTGACTTTGCCCTTTACATTATTGAGAACCTCTTTACCTTTTAGGCATACGTGTACAACGGTGCGCTCAATATTGTTTTTGATGAGCATGTTGCTTCCGCCGCCCAGCAAGAAAATATCCTGACCGTTACAATATCCTATCGCTTCCTTTAATTGTTGCAGTGAGGTTGCTTTTATGTACGCTTTCGCGAAAGCGGAAACTCCAAAAGTATTATACTCCTTTAAGGAAAATTGCTCCCGGACCTCAATCACGCCGTGTATTCTTTAAGACCCGCTTGCAAGATTTTGATAGACTTTCTTATTGCTTCCTTTTCCAGAACATAAGCAATGCGTATCTGGTTTTTACCCATGCCTGGTGTGCTGTAGAATCCGGCTGCAGGCGCGACCATGACCGTCTCGTTATTCAAATCAAAATACTCCAGCAACCATTGCGCAAAAGCATCAGTATCTTCTACGGGCAATTCTGCAACGCAATAAAATGCGCCGCCTGGGTTAGCTACCTTAACGCCCTCGATTTCTTTGAGCCCGTTGATCAATAAATCACGTCTCTCAATGTACTCTTGAATAACCTCGTCAAAATACTCCTGGGGCGTATCCAGAGCAGCCTCAGCAGCAATTTGAGCAAAAGTAGGAGGGCTCAATCGCGCCTGGGCAAATTTCATTGCTGCTCCCATGATTTCCTTATTTTTAGAAACCAGACAGCCTATACGGGCACCACACATACTATATCTTTTTGATACGGAATCTACCATGATGGCGTTTTGCTCAATACCCTTAAGACTCAAAACAGAGTGATGGATGCGGCCATCATAGGCAAATTCTCGATAGACCTCGTCAGCTACGAGAAAAAGGTCGTGTTTTTTAACCAATTCTGCCAGTTGCTGCATTTCATTTTCGGTATACAAATAACCGGTCGGGTTACCTGGGTTACAGATGAGAATTGCTTTAGTCTTATCAGTAATGAGTTTCTCAAATTCTGCAATAGAGGGTAGTGAGAAATTTTCTTCAATTTTAGTATGAATGGGTTTTACGGTAACGCCGCTGGCCGCTGCAAAACCATTGTAATTTGCATAAAACGGTTCTGGGATAATCACCTCGTCACCCTGGTCGCAAATAGACCCCATCACAAAAAGTAATGCCTCACTACCGCCAGTTGATACTATAATGTCATCACTTGAGATGTCAAAACCTAAATTGTTGTAATAATTTGCTAATTTATCGCGGTAGCTTTGATTACCTGCACTATGGCTGTACTCAAGTACTTCCATGTCTGCATCCTTAACGGCTTGAAGGGCTTGTTCAGGAGTTTTAATATCTGGTTGTCCTATGTTTAACTGGTAGATCGTTCTGCCTTTTTTGACGGCAGCTTCAGCAAAGGGAACTAATTTTCTAACGGGAGAGGACGGCATCGCCTGTCCTTTTTCAGATATTTTGGGCATTTCTTATATTAATTACGACAAAGGTACTATTTGGTGTCATGAGTGCCATGCATTTTGACGATCTTACAAGTGAAGATGAGAAATTTTATAAACCTCTTAGCAATTCTTGTATTTATTTTACCGCTCTGCGCGCTAGAGTTCACCTTGCCTGACGGTGCTGATGAGGTAGAAATACCTGTAGATGTGGTTTCTGGAATCATGATCGCTAGAGCAAAAGTTAATGGTACGGAATTGCGATTTATCATTGACAGTGGTGCGTCTCGATCTACCATTTTCAATTTAAATGGTGTCGACAGTTTGAATGTAGGTCAAGGAAGAGAAACGACCATCAGGGGTTATGGAAGCTTAGAGCCTTTTAAAGCGATAGAAAGCTCTCAAAACCTTATTCAAATAGGCGAACTGAAATCTGAAAATGCAACTATTAATGTTCTTACTGAAAGTCAGATAAGTTTTCTACCGATTTTGGGTACTGAGGTGAATGGTATTATAGGAATTGAATTTTTTAAAAATCATTTAGTTGAACTAGACTTTCGTCGTGAACGTATTTTAACCTACAAAGATGAATCTGCTTTGAGATTATCTAGATATGAAAAAATAAAGCTGGAAAAAGTAAGCGAGAAGTTATATATAAACGCTCAAGTCAAAAATGATAGTTCAGCAATGCCTACGCGTTTATTACTGGATACGGGTAGTGGAGACGCGCTTTGGCTTTTTGAAAAAGATGAGCAATTCAAAATGCCTGTTAAAGGATTCAGGGACTATCTTGGTTTTGGGATGAGTGGTGATGTATATGGATTCCGTTCAAAAGTTGATACGCTTGAAATTGGCGAATTTACTTTTGATAAAATCACTTTTGCCTACCCTGAATTGGATCGAGAAAATTTCCAGTCCAGTGATTTGAATCGCGGCTCGATAGGAGGTGAGGTTCTAAGACGTTTTGAAGTCGTGATTGACTATGATGATGAATTTTTATATCTGCGTCAAACAAGGGCTTTTAAAGATGGTTTTTATTATAATATGGCTGGATTAAAACTCAGGGAAGGTAAGGAAGAGCTGGTGACTGATGTGAAATATAATTACGATCCCGATAAAGCTACAGAAGTGCGCTCTATGAAGAAAATAGAAATCGGGCAGACTAAAACATTTTTCTATCGATACGCCAAAAAAATCATCGTATCCTACGTCGCTCCAGATTCTCCAGCAGATCTCAATGGAATAAAAGAGGGAGATCAGGTAGTTGGCTTATTTAACAAGGACTTGGGCGAATTCAGTATGGGAGAAGTCACATATTTATTTTACCGCGATCCAGGATCTGTAGTCAAATTAAAAATGAAACGCGGAAAAGAATACTACAAGGTGCGACTAAAACTGAAGCCAATAATAGAATAGCCTTTACAATTTCACTTCACCTTTCACCTGAAGCGGAATCGCTTTTTCTTTGATATTCATCATAACGGTCACCGTTTTCACAATAGGTCCTACACGATTGGTGTCATACTTAATTACGATTTCTCCCTTTTCACCGGGCTGAACAGGTTCTTGTGGATATTTGACGACCCTCAAATGGCTGGATGAAAAAACTTTAGATATAACCAGAGGTTCCTCTCCAGTATTTTTAAAGACGAAAGTTTTGCGACCATCACTACTCTTACTAATTGTTCCAAAATCCAAAACCGTGGCCTCAAATTCAACTGTGGTATTGAGAGTTTGGGCATCGCTCTGAGAATGGATCGAGCTTATGCTTAGGATACTCAGTAAAACAGTAATCAAAATAGGATATTTCATAGCTGGAAAGTATTCGATAAATCTACGATTTATAATCGTATAACTCATTATGCTTTACAAAGGTTAAATGGTACTTTTGCCCTTTGATAGTCAAAAATTGAGCCAATATGTCCCTAGCTTCTAATTACAACTCGCAAACCGTAGAGCAAAAATGGTATGACTACTGGATGGAACACGACTTTTTCAAGTCAGTTCCAGACGATAGGGAAAGCTACACCATTGTGATACCGCCGCCTAATGTGACGGGAGTCTTACACATGGGACACATGCTCAACAATACCATTCAAGACGTCTTGATACGCCGTGCGCGACTTAAAGGTTATAATGCATGCTGGGTGCCGGGAACAGATCACGCCAGTATAGCGACTGAAGCTAAGGTTGTCAAAAAACTCAAGGATCAGGGAATTGATAAAAACGACCTGACAAGAGAAGAGTTTTTACAACACGCTTGGGACTGGACCCATGAGTACGGTGGAATCATTCTGGAACAGCTCAAAAAACTGGGCGCAAGTTGCGACTGGTCACGCACTAAGTTTACCCTCGACGATGACATGAGTGCGAGCGTGATTAATGTATTTATCGACCTTTATAAAAAAGGTTTGATTTACCGCGGTTACCGCATGGTGAATTGGGATCCAGAAGCTCAAACCACACTCAGCGATGAGGAAGTGAATTATGAAGAGCGCAACGGGCATCTTTATTATTTGAAATACGCCATCAAAGACAGCGATGATCATATTGTGATCGCTACCACTCGACCTGAAACTATTCTCGGTGATACGGCGATTTGTGTCAATCCAGAAGATGATCGATTCACAAAACTCGTTGGTAAAACAGCTATTGTACCCATTGCAAATCGCGAGATACCGATTATTGCAGACTCTTATGTAGATACAGAATTTGGTACGGGTGCACTCAAGATTACTCCCGCTCACGATGAGAATGATAAAAAGATAGGTGAGACCCACAACTTAGAGGTGATCGATATTTTCAATGCAAATGGAACGCTCAATAGCTACGGCCTGCATTATGAAGGTAAAGATCGTTTTGACGTGCGCAAACAGATCAGTCAGGAGCTTGATGAAAAAGGGTTTTTGCTAAAAAAGGAAAATCACGTTCACAAAGTAGGTACTAGTGAGCGCACAGGCGCCGTCATCGAGCCACGACTTTCTGACCAGTGGTTTCTCAAGATGGAAGAACTCGCACAACCGGCGATCAAAGCTGTTAAAGAAGATATCGTTGAGCTTTTGCCTTCTAAGTTCAAGAGTACTTATTTCCACTGGATGGAAAATGTGCGCGACTGGAACATATCACGTCAACTCGTTTGGGGACAACGCATTCCAGCTTATTACTATGGTGATGGAAAAGAAGATTTTGTAGTAGCTGGAAGTGTGGAGGAGGCTGTAACGCTTTCGCGAAAGCGTACAAACAACAACTCCATCCAGGCTACTGACCTCAGACAGGAAACTGATGTTCTAGACACCTGGTTCTCAAGCTGGTTGTGGCCTATAAGTGTTTTCAATGGTGTGCTGGAGCCTGAAAATGAAGAGATCAATTATTATTACCCAACTCGTGACTTGGTAACGGGTCCTGATATCTTGTTTTTCTGGGTGGCGCGTATGATCGTTGCAGGTTATGAATTGCGCGACGAGAAACCTTTTGACAAAGTGTATCTCACGGGACTGGTGCGTGATAAGCAACGGCGTAAAATGTCCAAGTCGCTGGGCAACAGTCCGGACGCCTTAAAACTGATTGAGGAGTACAGTGCAGACGGTGTACGTGTGGGCTTGTTATTGAGCAGCGCTGCTGGCAATGACCTGATGTTTGACGAGGCGCTCTGTCAGCAAGGAAAAGGATTTATCAAGAAAAATCTGAGTGCCCACGATTTGATCAAAGGCTGGGAAGTAGATGCGTCCATCGAGCAACCTTTGCACAGCCAGCAAGCGATTGCGTGGTATAAAAGTAAATTCAGTCAGGTACTTTCAGAGGTCGAAGATCATTATTCAAAATACCGCATCAGTGATGTGTTAATGGCGGTCTATAAATTGGTTTACGACGACTTCTGCGGTTGGTTGCTTGAGATTATAAAGCCTACATACCAGCAACCTATTGATGCCAAAACCTACGAGGAAGTTATAGACCTTTTTGAGGACAATTTGAGGATCATGCATCCCTTCACACCTTTTGCGACTGAGGAATTGTGGCATTCTTTAAGAGAGCGCAATTCAAAAGATGCTCTTTGTGTCAACAAGTGGCCAGAGGCTCATCAGATTGATGAATCGCTTCTGGAGGATTTCACGTTAGTTCAAGACGTAATTTCAGGTATAAGAAAAGTGCGTAAGGAAAAACAGATTGCTTTTAAGAACGAGATAGAGTTGAAAGTGATCAATAACGAAAAGACGAGCGATCGCTATGACGGCCTCATCCAGAAAATGGGAAACATATCCTCAATTGAGGTCATTTCTGAGCAACTGGATGGAGCGGCTAGCTACAGGGTCAATTCTAATGAGTATTTCATTCCCTTTGCAGGCGCTATAGATACTGAAGCTGAACTTGAAAAACTACAATCGGAATTACACCGCGCTCAAGCATTTTTGAAGGGAGTGGAAAAGAAATTAGGTAACGAACGTTTTGTCAACAATGCACCAGAACAAGTGGTTGCATTAGAGAAGAAAAAACAGGCAGATGCCGTTGCTAAGATTGAAACGTTGGAGCGCAGTATTGCTGCTCTTAAATCTTAAGGTATGAATCCACTTTCTGGAATTACTGTTTTTTTTATCGCGATACTGGTATGTGTTGTGGCGCTAGCGATTTATTTGTTGCGGAAGAAGAGATAAAAAAAGCGCCCTGGCTTTTTCCCCTTAATTGCCAGAGCGCTGTGCCATAAACTTGATGGCGGTTAAGTAATAAACATGAAAAGTCTCCCTTATTTACTTATTCAAATATAGCTTTGCGTTAATTTTCATTCTTAAGGGAAAAACCTATTTGTAAATAGGAAAAACTCTATTTCTGATTATTACTTTTTTTAATGACGCTTTCGCGAAAGCGAATAAATAAAAAAAGCGCCTCGATTCCCCTAATTCCCGAGGCGCTGTGCCATTAAGATGGTTGGTTGGCTAAGACTTTACGATCCGTTTGACAAATGAATTTCCATTTACATCCTGCAGTTTGATTAAATAAACTCCCGAAGTTAAATTTGACAAATTGACTTCATGAAGATTCTTAGTTAACGTCAAAACAAGTTTGCCAGTAATTGAGAATACATCTATCTGTTTTAAGTCTTGCTGCGAGTCGATATAAAGTATACTGGAGGTAGGATTTGGGAAAACGATTATTTCATTTTCAGTAACAATTTCCTGAGCACTCAACAGCTGGGTATCATAATTATACGACTTACGATTACTTGGCGTAAAGTTCCCACTGTTGTTACTGTCTTGAGTCGTGAGAATTTCAGAAATTTGATTCACATAATTAGGTTGAACATCAAAGAGATAATCTATACCGGTTCGGTCGTTGAAGGGATTATTGTACGATGCCATAAGATTATTAGTATCATAATTATAGTCTGAAAGATTGACAAATAAATTGCCATTTCCATTATCATATGATTCTCTTAGCTGGGTAAGATTGCCTGCAACATCGTAAGTATATTCTAAAGTTTCAGGATCTACATAGTTGGAACCATCCCAAGATTCAATAGTATAGGTGGCCACCTGACCGTTTGAATTATAGGTGTAGAGGTCTCGACCATCATTAATGTATTGTGAACCATCCCAGTATTCGAAGTTCACTTCGGTAAGTCGATTGTTTGAATATATAAAGTCAATGGTTTCTGTCAGAAACCAAGACGATCCAGTCCATTCTTCAATTAGAAACTGGCTTATACCATTTGAGTTATACGAGAGCTGACCCCTTAATTGATTTACCCATTGACCATTTTCAAACTCTTCGTCCAGTATAAAAGTAACATTGTTTGAAGAATAGGTGTAGCTGGTGCGGGAGTATGGAGTGGGCATGCCAGATCCTTGATAGATACTAAATATCTCTTGCGAGACCATTCCATTTGATCCGTATATATAATCGGTTTTTTCAGAAGGTTCCCAAGTTAAACCGTTTCGGAAATAATATATATCAGTAATTAAATTTCCATTTGAGTCATAGAATAGATCACGGCCGTTAGAGTCTTCATAAGAAGCTCCGTTCCAGAACTGTTCCACTATAGATTCAAGGTTGTTTTGTGCGTGCGATTGCGTGATCATCAAAATAAAATAAATGATAACGATACTAGGTAGTTTTAAATTCATAATCCAAACTTTTACATTTTTTAAAATGTAATTACATGGCTGGTGCTTGCTTAAGGCTTTCCCCTATTCCTCGTTAGGAAAAACCCTATTAATTAAAAAGGCTTCAATTATTTACGCTTTCGCGAAAGCGTAAAAACCAAAAGAATCCAACTAAAAGTCAAAGCGCCTCGGTTCCCCTAATTCCCGAGGCGCTGTGCCATAAAAATGGCTGGTGGCTAATTTTTGATAACGCGTTTTACAGCGGTATTGCCGTACACGTCCATAAATTTGATTAGGTAGAAGCCGGATTGATATTTTGACAGATCGATAACATCGACCGATTCATTTATTGACATAAGGAGTTTTCCGGTAATAGAGTACAGTTCAATGCGCTCCAACTGCTGGCTGGACTCTACATGCAAATCGCCCGACGTAGGATTGGGGTAGACCTCAAACGATGCGGAGATGTCCTGATCATGAATACCCAACGTAGAATCAACGACGGTTACCGTCACTGTATCCTCATCAAAATTTCCAGCGGAATCTGTAGCCGTTAGGGTAATTTGATACGTTCCTACTGCCGTAAAAGTGTTCTGTGACAGGGTCAATACTGGCGTGGAGCAATTATCTGTCGATCCATCGTCTATATCAGTTGGGAGAATGGAAATACTTACCGCTCCGTTGAGGTCTACCGTAATAGGTTGTGCGACAGCATCGGGAACATCTGTATCCTGAACGATGATCTGCTGGTCTTGTGTTGTGATGTTGCCATTCCCGTCGTCATAAGTCCAAGAAACCGTAGTGCTAGCAGTAATAGGAAAGCTCACGTTGCTCGTACCAGTTACCTGCATGCCCGTGCAAGAGTCTGTAGCCGTAGGCGCGGTAAGGCTGGTGACCTCACATTGTTCGTTTATCGTGGTGAGGCTTGCGTTATCTGCAACAGAAGCTTCGGTGTCGGGCAATTGCAGCGCGGGATCGTAGTCGTAAAGGGACCAGACACCATCACTATTTTGCACCCTCAAGTGAAAAGGAGTCGTTGAACAACTTGGCAAGCCTGAAAAATCAATGTCAAACATGAAATGGTCAGGAGTTCCCGTAGGTGTAAGTGTAACCGCTGTTGCATTGCCCAGTCCTGGATCAGTTCCCAAAAAATATTCTGCCGCGACAATAGTGGGCAGCGGCCCGGGCGGATTGTCGTTGGGATCGGTAACGTAAAACAAAAACTGATCGTATTGCGACCAGACGCCATTGGCATCCTGCACTCGCACATAGAGACGGTGAAAACCCGGTGTGATCGCGCCTACATTGACCATGAATGTATCGGTGATAGCGGAGCCATTTGAATTGAGGGGAATCGCCGTTGCCTGCCCCACGCCAGGATCCGTATCGATAAAATATTCTGCTGCGGCAAGATCAGGTAGGGCAGGATTGCTTACGGGAGTGGTGTCAGCCACATAGAAAAGAAAACCATCGTAGTGACCCCAAGTGTTGTTTGCATTTTGCACCCTTGTGTATAGTCTGTGAAAGCCTATGGTGAGATTGCCCGTGTTGATCGTAAATTGATCTGTAAGATTTGTTCCCGTATTATTGAGGCTGAGTATGGTAGCCTGTCCCACTCCCGGGTCATTGTCTATAAAGTATTCTGCGGTCGTGATGTCTTGCGCTTTCGCGAAAGCGGAACACAGCAGAACAAATAAAAATGTCAAAAACAGTTTGCCTATTGAAAGATGATTTGATCCCATAATTCTAAATTCTGAATTCATGATTCTAAATTTTAGTGGGAAGTCGCCTGGATCTCAAAAGTCAGCGTGCCGTTTGGTTGGCTTATATTGGTAAAGTTTGTAATCTTTACTTCTGGAAAATTTCTAGGTTTTCCCAGACGCTTAAAATTGAATGTACTTTCATATCCAATATTTTCGCCCTGAAAACCCGCGCCTATTGCTGGTGATCCAGTTTGAAGGTTAAAATCTGGGATTGTGGTAAATATTCCCTGCCCGCCTGGAATAGGCCCATTGAGAACAAATAGAGGATCCTGACCAAAAATACAATTGTTGACATTGTTTGTGGCCGAAGTGTTCGGTTCAACAGTAACCGGATTAGTAGGATCGTTTACATTGACAAGCAGACAGAAGCTCAAACTGTAGTTGCCGCTTATTCTGAGCGTGCTTACAGGACCTTCAAAAATCGTGTTGGTAATAGTTATAGTACCATTTACATTGGAGTTAATGATTTGAGGCTGGGATGTACTCCTCATTTCAAAAATGCAATTTGAAACTAGCAATGCGCTGGGGTTTGAAGCGGACAAGGCGGTAATTGAAGAATTATCGATAAGAACATTGCTTACTGTCGAGTCTAGATCAATACCGCGATGATTAATACCGCTCAGAGTGATATTTTGAACATCATAGCTATCGGATGAACCATCAGAACCTAAGTTTATAGATGTTGTACATTCCGTTATTGTGATGTTTGAAATGACTCCAGTCGTTGGGTTTGCGCCCCCCTCACCTACAGTTGAGATACCGTTTATTACGCTTACACCTCGGATAATTGTACCGTCGGATCCGATGGTGAGTCTTATTTCTTGAATCCTTGTAATAAAATTAGCATCGAGAGCGCTCCTACCAATGATAGTGACCGGCTTGTCCACTACCACGACCCCATAATTAGACTGTGATTGTTGTACATAGATAGTATCACCATTGCTTGCCGCATCGACGGCACTCTGAATATCAGAAAATTGAGCGCCGCTGCCGGGCGTATTGTCTACTGTTATGGTGGTTTGGGCTTGCAAGGTAATGGCGTTGAACAGCATTAATGCTGTTGTGAGGGTCGTAAGTAAGTTTTTCATGGGTAAGGGATTATGATTAATAATTATTGTTTAAAATTTTATAGGTAGTCCCACACCTATACCAAAGCGCCAATCATCACTTGCACTAGGGTCGAGACGTAGGTTAGAACGATCTGCAAAGGCCTGGATGGTAATTCTGTCCACGTCTTTTTTCTTATTCTTAAGGTTGAGAAGGAAACCTGCTCTTAATGGTATCGTCCTGCTGTCAGATACTCCTGAACCAGACGAGAAGTTCAGGTCTGAATAGCTGATCTGCCCAAAGAGCCCAAATGGGTATTTCCAAGGAAACACGTAGACAGCGGTATGAAGTCCAAAGCCAATCCCGTATTGATACCTCCCACTGGGACTGGTAAAGCCGGTTCTAGAGGTTATGTTTTGAACTGTTCCGTTACTGGTTTCCAGCGTATCAATAAACGCAAGTTGTTGTTCCCTAAAGTTGGAACGGTTTGAGATGCGCCCTAAATTGCCACCTACTTGCAGGAAGAACTGGTGGGGCCTCCACCATTTCATTTTTGCCAATCGCTCGTAGGAATAGTTCAGGAAATTAATCTTGATACCATAAAGGTCGCCGCTGATCTCTTGGAACGAATTTGAGAAATCATCTTGAATTTCATAGAGGTCTAGTGATTCTCTTGTATAATAAGGGTGCAGGCTGAAAAAGACCGTATGCTTTGTTTCCCAGTTCTTTTTTGCCGTTTGAATTTCGTATTCGATTAATTCTTCTTCCAGTTTTTTATGAATGTATTCTATATGCTCGCAAAACCGTTCCAATGACTTTAGATCGTATTTTTTCTTTACGTTCATCCGTGCGGGTTTCCAGTCATAGGTAATTTTTACAGTTTTATCACCAGCTTTTGATTTAACCATCTTGTAGCTGAAATTGTCTAATTGACCAAAGGCATGTACATCTTGGGAATTGAGATGGGTTCTGGAAAGCGACTGTAGCTTTGTCTTTGCTTTTAGGTAATTGGACTCTATTTCAGGTTCATTTGTTCCTTTGTCAAGGATTGTTTTTAAGGTGTCAAGTTTTGCGTATGCATGAAATATCTTCTCCAAGGCAAAATGGGCTCCTCGCATCTTGTCTTGATCCTCGATGGACTTTCTAAAATATTTTCGGTGATACGCCTTAAAATAATTGAATGTAACCGTTCCTTTCTCGCCGCCATCCTCATCAAATAAATACACCCCTTTAGTAGAGGAGAGTTCAGCATTTATGGTGTAGATACCTTTGTAGCCAGAATATAAAATTCCACTTAGATTAAGCTGGCTGCCCTTATCATTTGCTGTAAAACTAATGCCCTGCTGGGGTGCGATATTTTCAAAGAGCAGAAAGTTAAGGTCTCGCTGAATGATCTTGTCAAAAGCTTTGTAGCTTACCTCATCAATATTTTGATCAATAGTGATGGTGTCTGTCTGCTCTTGCGCTCCTAATACACCACCGATGAAGTTAAATAGACAGATAAAGTATAAATTTCTCATGTCTTGAAGTATTTGATTCACCAAACCTATCTGTTTACTTAACAATCCTTTAAGGCTTTCCCCTATTCCTAGATAGGAAAAACCCTATTTCTTGATAGTGGCAATAAAAAAGCATGTTCAAGTTCTGTATCCCTCTTTCGCAAAAGCGAGAAACCACATATACATTCATGGAATAAGTTCATACCACTCAACTCAATCCAAAACTAGAACCGTCTTAAGGGGATGCAAATACCTCTTTTGGGGTATATTGTGGTCGGGAAGAGAGGCGGGAGAATGCGTTTCTAGCCAGCGAGGTCGTTCACGAGATTCAGTTTCAACAACGTGGAAACATTGTGCACGTCCAGTTTCTGGTAGATGTTCTTGCGGTGGGTCTTTACGGAATGCGGTGAGATGAAGAGCATCTCTGCGATCTGTTTTGAAGAGTGGCCTTGACCTATGAGTCTCGTGATCTGTTTTTCTCTTTTGGTCAGGGTCTGGAACCTTAAGAATTGCTGGAGTTCCTGCTTATTGCTGGGGAGTATCTCCTTAAAGGCCTGAGAGAAGCTGTCTTCGCCAGTAAATAGCAAGGGGACATTCATGGTTAGTGCATCGTCGATTAGAATCTTGCTCGTGACAAAGGGCTCCTCCTTCTCGTTATTCAATCTGATCGCCTGCAGGTAGTTGCACACGGCCTGATGGTCGTTGTTCTTATCCAAAGTCCTGGCCTTCTCCATCGCACGGTTGAAGAGTGGAACGTTAGAGACGCGCAGTAAGTAGTCCTTACCGTTTCTCACGATAGGCTCGACCTCGCGTCCCATGCCCAGAAACTTCTCGTTGATAAAATGGTATTCAATAGTCTTGCGGTGGTTGATGTAGACCGGGAACGGATAGTAGTCCTGCAGATCGTAGAATTTTTCTGGGTCTTTGAGATAAAGCTTCCTGAGCTTGAAAGCAAAGTGCTTTCCCTTCTGTAAAAACTCTTTTTCTGTATGTTTTTCCCTATTCAAATACTGCATGGGCAATTTTTTGAACGGTTTCCATAAAGAGGTCGGGACGGTCCACGCTGGGATAGTGACCGCAGTTATCAAACTTGATCAATGTGACATCGCCGCTGCTCTCTTTTACCAAAGTCCCTAGGTAATCCAATCTTAGAAGAGCATCTTGATTGCCGTTTATGATATATCGTGGGACATCGAGTTGTGTAAAAATAGAATACTCATCCCCAAACGCATTACTGCTAGACAGATCTGCTGCCATGACCGATCTGATCCTGCCATCAGTAATTTTAAAGTCTTCCTTTAAGTGTGAGATAACTGTTTTGTCCACCACGGTAGAGTCTATGGCGTTATAAATGTCATGATCCGTGGACTTCTCAGTCAGGTAGGTCGCGAGTTCTGGTAATGGGTGTGTGCACTCTTCAAAGTTGATAGGTTTTTTGAGCACCGGCGTTCCCATGATCACCAGTCCCTTCAAATGGTCAATTTTTTCTGCAATTTCTATGGCTAGGTTGCCGCCCAATGAATTGCCTATCAACAATACTGGCCCGTTGCCGTCATTGATCGCCTTAATAAGCTGGGCTTTATAGGTGGCAATTGTAAAATCTTGCTCGGTCTTGGAATTTTGGTTCTTGCCATGACCGTTAAGATCTATAGCCTCGATGCAGAGGTGAGCGCCTTCCAGCTCCTTGAGGCACTCAAAGACTCTTGATGAGGAGGAATTACCGTGTATGCAAACGATGCGGTGGGGAAAAAGGTTATTGTTGATCATTAGTCAGGGATAGTTCGAATTTAATACTGATTTAGTTGAAACGCAAGGATTGCAATGGT
The DNA here is from genome assembly GCF_002117125.1 of Nonlabens spongiae. Classification (NCBI taxonomy): domain Bacteria; kingdom Pseudomonadati; phylum Bacteroidota; class Flavobacteriia; order Flavobacteriales; family Flavobacteriaceae; genus Nonlabens; species Nonlabens spongiae. The sequence goes on along the minus strand of NZ_CP019344.1, from coordinate 1,817,244 downwards.
TTTAGGTGGCTGGAGGCAGACTTTGATGTCATGGTCTGTCTTACGAGTAATTTAGATTACGCTTTCGCGAAAGCGTAAAAACTACACACATACATAAATAATAAAGCACTCTTTCTTTTCACTTTTATTGTCTGGATGACTATCTGTGAACAGGGCTAGAACTGCCGGTTCCCATTATTTCTGATAGCAAAACTATCATTCGTATTGATGGCACACAACAGGCTTTGCCCTGTTTCACAATAGGAGAAAACCTCAAACAAATAGGAAAAACGCTAACAAACTGTTAAGGAGATTGAGTAGTTTTAGGTCGAACTTTAAAATCAAAGACTTATGGAAACATTGATCTATAAAAACAATATTCAAATCAACAGCGGAAATGGTATTCACGTCCAAGAGATTGGGGGAATTAAGTTTGTAAATTTTTCTAATATCCCTAAATTGGATGATAAGATCAGTTTCATTGAATTATCACATGAAAAAGGTTATATCGACTACACGAAACAATGGCAACTTAGCCTTATGGTTCATGATTATCATAAGAGAAATGATGATATAGATCATGGGGATATTTTGACCTGTTTAGATGAGAATGGGCAGAATCATGATTTTCACCTCAATAACATCACTCCGTCTTATGGATACTATACTAATTTTGAATTTGATACGAACTCCAATTCAGTGAAAATAACAAGGAAACCCATAGGTGAGATTCCCAAAGGATCAGCCACGATTGATAATTATTTTTCAGATGTCTTTCTTGCGGGTATGGAGTCGATTTATGGTAAGCAAAGTTTACAGTTCATCGCAATAGCAGAAGATCCAGATGACTCAAGTTCTTCAAAATTACTCACCATTAAAATATCTGGTAACGGATCAACCGGCTACTACAATCTCAGTTATCGACCACCGTACAAAGGATTAAGCCTAATTTAATTGGAAAATATATCTATCATAACATGGTATTCAATCGCAACCTTAATGGTTGCGATTTTTTGCTTTAGTTTCAATAAATATTATTACCTCCTATTGGCAGTTGTAATTATAAACTGTATTTCGGAAACGCTAGGTTATCTCAGCATCGATAGCGATTCTATGTTTATTTATTACAATTTATACTTCTTGATACATCAAACGTTATGGCTTTACATCGCAGTTGATATTTTTAAGTTAAAATATTGTCGTGTTTTTATTCCTGCAGGCTATGTTGCGTTTTACATTATTGATAAACTTTTAATTGAAACTGAAGGTTTGTTGTATTTTTCTTTCATATCTAGTTCGTTAACATATATCGTGGTTCTTCTAATAGTATGTTTTTCCAAACTAAAAAACGAGGCTCTAGATTTCTTTGAGCATAGACAATTTGCATTTGTTTCTGCCCCTTTACTTTTTTTTTGTAGCATGTCGTTCATTTTTGCATTCAGAGATAGTAAATTGAGAAGTGAAGAGGTTTTTGGAATAGGTTTATATGAAGTAATGTCCTATAGTGGAAGCATAGTATACTATACTCTATTGATGGTGTTTGCAGTTAGCTTTACAAAACTTAACAAGTCTAATCAATGACTGACATCGCCATAGGAATCATCATCACATTCCTCTTCGTCTGCATGGCGATCCTTTTCTGCGCCATCCTAATAAAAGTTTACGTCTCTAAAATCAAAAAATACAACCAGCTGCTATTTGAAAAACAATTGGAACAGCAAAAAGCGGTCAACCAGGCGGCTCTGGAGGCACAAGAAGAAACCTTGAACAATATCGCTCTTGATCTTCACGACGATGCGGGACAACGACTTACCGTGCTCAACCTGCAAGTGGAGCAGCTCAAGCAAAAAAATCCTGAAATGACAGCTGCACTACAACCCATAAAGGAGACCGTACGCGATATATCACATAATTTAAGGAACCTAAGTCATTCCCTTACGACCAACTCATTAAAAAAACTATCTCTAGTGCAAGCCATCAATGAAGAATTGCAACGTGTGAAAAGACTGGAGCATATTAGTTTCAAGAGCGAGATGGAGCAACCGGCAGCCTTCAATTTCTCCACCGAGGAAAAGGTAATCATTTATCGCATTTTCCAAGAACTTCTCAACAATATGTTGAAGCATTCCCGAGCAACAGAATTTGTCGTAAGATTGAAAAGTCCTGATCTTCCTATCTTTACTTTTATCGATAATGGAGTAGGCTTTGACATAGATTCAAAAGTTGATTCAAATGGTCTTGAAAATGTGAGGTCGCGGGCATCGTTGATCAATTATGAACTCAAGATAGATTCAAAAAAGCAACAAGGTACCACGACCATTTTGAGAAAACAGGAATAAAATGGCTTCAAAAATCAGCGTAGGAATTGTAGATGATCATAAGATTGTGCGTAACGGCCTCAAGCAATTGCTGGAAATGAATGAGGATTTTGAAGTCACCATAGAATATGAGAATGGGCTGCGTTTTGTCAAAGAAGTGGAAGAACTTGAAGAAAAACCCAATGTCTTTCTACTCGACTATTCCATGCCCATGATGAATGGTCTTCAAGTGCTCAAGGAACTTAAGAACCAAAACAGTTCCATCAAATGCATCATTCTTACCCAGCACGATGATCAGGGAATAAAGATCGATGCCTATGAAGTAGGAGCACGAGGGTTTCTGAACAAGACTTGCGATCTCGATGAGTTGGTAAGCACGATCAATCGTGTTCACGAGCATGGTTACGACAATTTTGAGGAGATCCTGAAGCTGTTGCGCAATAAGACCACAGTAGAAAGCCTAGGGTCAAGAGCGCGCGAGCAATTTACTAATCGCGAGTTGCAGCTTATAGAGCTAATCTGTAACGATAATGAGTACACGTACCAGCAAATAGCAGATCACATGAACCTTTCCATAAAAAGCGTGGACGCCTGCCGTTCCCAACTCTTCCAAAAACTAGACGTGCGCTCCAAAGTCGGACTAGTGCTGTATTCCTTCCATTATAAGTTAACGCATCCATTTCTGCATGATTAATGAATCTGTAGAGCTTATCATGGTTACGCTTTCGCGAAAGCGGAATCAAATTTAATTGTACTTAAATCCAAACTGTTACTCTGAACCCGACGGTAGGAGGGATTCAGAGTCTCATTTTTAATGTCTTGATTTTAAATACCTTAGAGTTCTATTTTTTGAGATGCTGACTCTACAGCTGCACTGGACTTACTACGCTTGTCCACCATGACAAAGGTTTGAAGAGGTAAATTGGCAACTACCAATTTACAACCAGCAACTAATACCTAAATCACCAAGGTTTAGGATAAAGATCCTCAATCATCTCAATGTAGCGCCGCTTGGCTTCTGAACGAGAAATATTTTGCACTTGGATCAAGGCGTTCATCTTGAATGCGCTGCGTAAATCATTGGATTCAAAACTGCGATTGCTGACATAAGGCTCGTCTATCGCTCTTTTGTAATAAGCATAAAGATGTAATTGAAGATCAGGTGGTACGAGACTCTGCTCTTCTTGAGAGGCCTTTTGGAAGGCTTCTTCAAATGCTATGTCCAGTTCTTTTCCCTGCATCAAAACTTTGCTAGGATAGAGGATGCTCCTTTAACTTTTTGGTTGAGTTCGACTTCAATTTTTGCATCAGTAGGAAGATAAACATCCACCCGAGAACCAAATTTAATGAATCCGCTTTCAAAACCTTGCTTTACGGTATCTCCTTCTTTAGCATAATTCATGATGCGCTTTGCGAGTGCGCCAGCGATTTGTCGATACATGACTTTTTTACCGTTGTTGTGATCAATGACCACGGTAGTGCGTTCATTCTCCTCACTCGCTTTTGGATGCCAAGCCACTAAATATTTACCAGGATGGTATTTACTGTAGGCAATTTTACCGGCTACAGGATACCTCGTAGCGTGCACATTTATAGGTGACATAAACACGGAAATCATCATGCGCTTACCATCAAAATATTCTTTATCATGAACTTCTTCAATGACGACCACCTTGCCGTCTACTGGAGAAACCACAGTAGTGTCGTCCTCAACTGAAACTCGTTTTGGGTTCCTGAAAAATTGAAGAATAATACAAAGAAACGCAACACCTATGCTTATCAAAAGAATGGATAGCCACTCCGGCATAGTGATCGTGGCAGCAACTACGGTCAGAATTGCCAGAACGACTAATGCAATGAGTATGGACGCCTTTCCTTCTTTATGAAACATGGTTTATTATAGTAAAGGTTAAATATGCAAATGGTGCTGCAAAGATAATACTGTCCATACGATCAAAAATTCCTCCATGACCTGGCATGATGCTACCGCTATCTTTTACAGCGGCCTGTCGCTTGATTTTTGATTGGATCAAATCACCGACGGTCCCAAATAAAGCTACTACAAATGCAATGATGATCCAGTCCCAAATTCCATATTGATCTAGACCTTGATGATGAAGGTAAAAGTAAAGACCTACACCGCCAGCCATGGCCATAATAAGACCTCCGGCAAAACCCTCGATAGTTTTTTTGGGAGAAATGCGTTTCATCAGTTTATGCTTGCCAAAGTTTTTTCCAATTAAGTAGGCAAAACTATCATTGACCCAGATGATCGCAAAAATTCCAATCAACAACTCTGGTTGATAGTTTGGGACCACATCGGGAATCAAGGCAAGGAATAGGCTGCTTCCTATCAAATACAATAGTGCGATGATGTGTTTCTTAGTGTTGAAAAGAGCAATTCTATTGACTAACACCAGATCTCTGATTAGATAGATGTTGACCAAAATCGTTGCAGCAAGCAAAACGAGAACAATGTTCTGTGAAACTCCTTGCCACACTATAAAATAATAAGCAAGAGGAAGCACTGGATAAATCAACCATTGCCTCAAGCGTATCATGGGCATCAATTCTATCAAGCAGATAAATGCAAATACACAAAACAAACCGATGAATACATCGCGAGAATAAAGTGCACTGAGTACAACTAATGATACATAGACTATTCCTGAAACGGATCTTACTAGAAGTTCCCGCATATTACAAGTCTTCTAATAAAAGCAAATAAACGAGTTTGTGGGCAGCACCATAAGTCATTAGATCCTTGTCGTCGCTGTGCTCGTTTTTTTTGAAATGTTTAAGTGTCGTGATATTTGTAGGAATATCACGCTGATTTTTGATTTTAATACCTCTTAAACCTTCACCAATAGATTCCACTATCTGACTCGTACTTGCTAAAATAACATAGGTGTCTGGCAATTCAAAAGTTTTGAATTGCTTCACTTGATTTGAAGAGAATAGTATAGCACCTGTGTCTGCGATGATGTATTCACATCGAGATATCAACATGTCTGCCTCAAGGTTATTACATGAAATATCAAGATCTAAGTCATCAAATCTTTCTTTCAAATTTGCATCAGGACAGAAGGCAGCAGAATTTTCCCAGCCGTGTTCTTTAATAATATTTTTAAAGTTATGGTCTACTTCATCTTGATTGAGACAATATAAGAAGCGACCTCCCAATCGTGTAAAATGGTGTATGAAACGCTCATCTACAGGGAGATCAGGTTGCTCCGGCATGTACTTAGAGCGCTCGTCGGGAGTCTTCTCCTGAGTTTTTTCTTCTGGCTTTTGAGAAAGATTGAATAACTTCTTAAATAAACTCATAGGCAATTGCCTGCTTCATTTTGACCTTAGGTAAATATAGGGACTTCTAGTTTACTAGCAATGCCCTACTCTGCAGTCTTATCATCTTCTTTTTGCTCTAACTTTTCAGACTCTTCAATCACCTCTGGTTCCATGGGAATAGATCGGGTAGAAGATTTTAAAGCGATAGGTTGCTCTTTTATGAAAGGCCTTTTACCAAAAATCTTTTCTAGATCGTCTTTAAAGATCACTTCCTTCTCAAGAAGCAGCTCTGCCAGTTCAGTGAGTTTATCCTTATTCTCTTCGAGTATCTTGATTGCTCTTTGGTACTGAGCTTCTATGATCTTAGAAATCTCTTTATCTATGGTTACAGCAGTTTCTTCACTGTAAGGTTTTGTCATGCTGTACTCTTGCTGGCCGCTGGAGTCATAGTAAGTAATATTTCCCACTACTTCGTTCAAACCATAAATGGTTACCATAGCACGTGCCTGCTTAGTTACTTTTTCTAGATCGCTTAAAGCACCTGTTGAAATGTTGTTGAATATCACCTTTTCTGCAGCTCGACCACCCATGGTTGCACACATCTCGTCCAGCATTTGTTCTGGTCTCACGATCTGGCGTTCTTCTGGAAGGTACCATGCAGCACCTAGTGATTGTCCCCTAGGCACTATAGTAACTTTTATCAATGGTGCAGCATGCTCTGTCATCCAGCTCACCGTGGCATGACCCGCTTCATGATAAGCAATTGTTTTCTTTTCAGATGGTGTAATAAGCTTGTTTTTCTTTTCAAGACCACCTACAATACGGTCTACCGCATCTAGGAAATCTTGTTTATCAACCGCTTTTTTACCTTTTCTAGCAGCGATAAGAGCCGCCTCATTACAGACATTGGCAATGTCAGCCCCTGAGAAACCAGGAGTTTGTTTTGCGAGGAAAGCTGTATCCAATTCATTATCCACCTTTTTCAAGGGGCGTAGATGCACCTCAAATATTTGTTCTCTTTCCCTTACATCTGGAAGATCCACATAAATCTGACGATCAAAGCGACCCGCACGCATCAACGCTTTATCCAGAATATCTCCTCGGTTAGTTGCTGCTAGAACGATAACATTTGTATTTGTACCAAAACCGTCCATTTCGGTCAATAGCTGGTTCAGCGTATTCTCACGCTCATCATTAGAACCTGAAAAATTTGATTTACCTCTAGCGCGACCTATGGCATCAATTTCATCTATAAAAATTATAGCAGGAGATTTTTCTTTAGCCTGTTTGAATAAGTCTCTTACACGGCTTGCGCCTACACCTACAAACATTTCCACAAAATCAGATCCACTAAGAGAGAAGAAAGGAACCTTAGCCTCACCTGCAACAGCTTTGGCAAGAAGTGTCTTACCGGTACCCGGAGAACCGATCAGTAGGGCTCCTTTAGGGATCTTACCACCTAACGAGGTGTATTTGTCAGGATTTTTAAGGAAGTCTACTATTTCTTGGACCTCTTCTTTAGCGCCTTCGAGACCAGCGACATCTTTGAAAGTAGTCTTGATGTCTGTCTTTTGATCAAAAAGTTTAGCCTTACTTTTTCCTATATTAAAGATCTGGCCTCCAGCACCACCGCCGGCGCCACCACTCATGCGGCGCATTAAGAAGATCCAGATTCCTATGATGATCACAAATGGGAGAATGGTTCCCAGTAAGTTCCATAAACTTTCATCTTCTGAATCAAAAACATACTCAGTTTCAAGATTATTTTCTTGAATAGTCTCTTTCAGCTCCCGTTCAAAAGTTTCCTGATCACCGTATTCAAAACTGTATTGCGGTAATGGAACGTTGTTAATGCCGTTATCGCGTCTGGCATTCTTATGCTTTTGGAGTTTTCTTGCCTCCTCTGTAAGAAATACTCTAGCAATACGCTTATTGCTTACGACAACAACCTTGTCTATCTCACCGTCCTCAAGAAAGTCAAAGAATTCATTATAGGTTGTTTTTTTAGGGGCATTGAAGGTGTTGTTGAACAAACTATAGCCTAGAAATAGGACTACAATAGGAACAACGATCCACCATATATTGAATTTAGGTTTACCGCCACCTGGCATAACCGGTCGCTTTCCACCTTTTGGAGTTTTATCTTGAGACATGATGTGTTTTCTTTAATAGGAACTTTCTATGGTGGTTGTCTTAGCATCGCCCCATAGGCTTTCTAAGTCGTAATACTCTCTAATATGTTTCTGAAAAACATGCACAACGACATTGACATAATCAATGAGCACCCACTCAGCTTGATCTGAGCCTTCTGTGTGCCATGGATTTTCTTGAATTTTTTTGCTTACCGTACGTTGTACTGAGTTCACAATTGCATTGACCTGTGTATTTGAGGTACCGTTGCAAATGATAAAATAGCTAGTCACGGTATTTTCGATATCTCTTAGGTCTAGAATGGTTATATCATTTCCCTTGACTTCTTCGATACCTTCTATGATAAGAGCTATGAGAACGTCTGCGGAAACCTTTTCTTTAGTCATTAAAAATTTTTTGCTTTAACAAATTTATTCTTTTTTTGAAGCCCGACTACTAAATGTGTACTAAACGAGACCTCAAAGTTGAAAAATGTCGTCAAATTACATGCCACTACCTCTACGAGTGATGTTTTGAGATCTCGCTTTCGCGAAAGCGTATTACCTAATGGCTTTACGGTCTACACAACTCACCAGACAAAAGGGAGAGGTCAAAGAGGTGCTATATGGCAGTCTGAACCAGGAAAGAACCTTATGTTCAGTACGTTGCGAGATAATCTGGACGACCTGAATGCCTTTCAGATCAATCAAAAAACCTGCGTGATACTAACCGAATGCATAGCTGCTGTTTCAGGACTCGATGTTAAGATCAAATGGCCTAACGACATTCTGTCAGCAAAGAAAAAAATCGGTGGTGTTCTTGTGGAAAATATCTTCAAAAAAGGCAGACTGTCACATTCCATTATAGGAATAGGTCTCAACATCAACCAGAAGGAATTTGATGAGCTACCTCATGCAAGCTCAATTAGTGAACTAACTGGTCAAAACTTTGAAATCGACCCGTTTTTAAACTCGTTTATTAACTGTTTCTTTAAAGACCACCGTGAGCCAGAGCAAATCGATGAATTGTACACTTCTCAACTGTTAGGCGTTAATAGAGAACTGGTTTTTTCCAAAAACGGTATGCAATTCACGGCAATGGTAATAGGGACTGATCCAAGTGGTAAGCTTGTACTCCAAGTGGGAGGCAAACTGTCTAGTTATGATCTCAAGGAACTTGAGTGGGATTATACTAGTTTCTAGAGCTTCTCGATACCAGTGGCTAGTGTCTCTAAAAACTTATTAAGCGGTCCTTTGATCATCATCGCCATCATGGCATTAAAGTCACCTTCAAAAAACAATTGCGCTTGAGACTCCTCGCCCATTTGTTCAATATCACAAGTAAGGGTGAAGGAGAGTTTATCGCTCGCTGAGCCCAGTACCACTTTTGAATAAGGGATTTTTTCTTTGATGACTAGCTTGATCTCAGGCATGCCTTTAAGACCGAATAAAAATTTCTCGCTGTCGTAAGCTTCAAATTTTGTGTTCTCAGGCATCAATTGCTGATAATTTTCAGCAGATGTCAAAAAATGGAATAATTCCTCTGGTGATTTTGAGGTGTTTACTTTGCGGCTTTCTAGTTTCATGAAATGAGTGCTTGGTTCCAGTTTGCTGGATCTTTTCTCCAGCTTGATAATAATCGGGCTTCTTCTTCATTGAGATAGCCCATTTGATTAGCTTTAGTGATCAGTTGCTCGTAATCGCTGAGTGTGTAAAGGTCAAAGCTTAGGTCTTTAAATCTCTTGACGGTATCTTCAAAACCGTAACTGAAGAGCGCCGCCATTCCTTTTACTTGTGCGCCAGCATTTTTGAGAGCCTCAACGGCATTTAAACTGCTTTTACCAGTGCTGATGAGGTCTTCTATAACCACGACACTAGAACCTTTTTCAAGATGACCCTCGATTTGATTTTGACGGCCATGTTTTTTAGGTTCTGGACGTACATAGATAAAAGGAAGATTAAGATAGTCTGCAACCAGCATGCCTATACCTATGGCTCCTGTGGCTACTCCAGCAATTACGTCTGGTTTTCCCCATTGATCCTCGACAGTGTCTGCAAGGTGCTCTCTCAAAAAGTTTCTGATAGGTGGATAGGAAAGCGTTATTCTGTTGTCACAGTAAATAGGTGACCTAAGACCACTTGCCCATGTAAAAGGGTCTTGTGGTTGCAGTTTTATTGCTTTAATTTGCAACAACAATTCCGCGGTTTTACTCGCGATTTCCTTATCTCTAACCATGGCTCAAATGTATAAAGTTTTCGTCAAAGAAGTCCCAATAATATTGACTTCAGACAAAACTGCGTTTCCCGATCATAAGATACTCAAGATTAAGAATGTCGATCTTAAAAAAATAGTTAAACAAATTCAGAAAGGGAAGTTGAACAAGGTCGCACTCTATTCAAGAAATCCTAAAAAGCTATTACCTAGATTCCATAAGTTATTACCTGTGGTGACTGCTGCAGGTGGTCTTGTTACAAATGCTGACAACGATTTTTTATTCATTCACCGCAATGGGAAATGGGATCTGCCTAAAGGTAAGGTCGAGAAAAAAGAATCACTGGAAGATGGAGCTATAAGAGAAGTTGAGGAGGAGACGGGCGTTAAAAATCTAACTATTGAGGGGTATCTAGGGCATACTTACCACATTTTTTCTTGGAAATCTGACATGCGCATCAAGCTCACGCACTGGTACATCATGAAGACCGATTATGACGGTGAATTGCACCCTCAAGTTAAAGAGGGAATCGACAAAGCAGTCTGGTTAAGTAAAGACATGATGTCCCTAGCTTTGGAAAAAAGCTACGCTAACATCAGGCAATTATTTCCAGACTAGTTTTTGAAATATCTGTAAATCGGATAGCTTAAGTGTGCTTTCTCGTAGTTGGGAGAGCGTTTGTGCAGCCATTCCAGCTGTCTGTAACTGCTTCTGGCAAACTCTTTATCTGCTTTTTTGAGGCTGTCAAACTCAATTTTCAGGCTCTCACTTTGCTTCAATAACTCTTTTGCCGTTTGCTCAAATACATAAGTCGAAAATCCCTCTTTTTGCTGAAGGATCGTATCAAAGAAATTCCATTTGAAAAACGAGTCTGCCATTTGTGGTTCCAGAGTTTCTACAATGTACCTGATGGCAGGTTGTCGCGTTGTGATTAGGATATCGCTTTCGCGAAAGCGTAACCTCTCAACCATCTCTTTAACTTCAACGCTGTTTTGAGGGTAATGACCTTCATAAGCGTTGCGCGATGTTTGGTAAGATTTGATTTTATAAGAGTTAACCTTAAGTGTACTGTCTTTTCCTACAACCTCCATTTGAACTTTATTTGCCCGCAAGCGATCGATAACTTCCCACTGACCTGCAGGAACGATATAATAATCTGGGATTTTAATCGAGTCTGAAGCCTTGAAATAATTGAAATAAGGAACTTTTTTAGTGAAAGGTTGGGTACGATCGTAGGTGAGAAGATCGTTGCCAGTGACATCGTTTTTAGAAATGATTCCCTCAAAACCTTTAAAGTCTAGCGAGTCAACTTTTGTGGTATCTAACACATAATTGAAAGGGTATCTCTTCAGCTGTTTGTCTTTGTTCAAAGAAGCAATACGCACCTTCTTGATCTGCTCCATGTTTTGTGTTCCCAGAGCAATCATCTCCTCCATTAAAACCCGCGTACCTTCAACCCGGTCTTTATATGGCTTGAGCATGTGGGTTTCAACCATCAAGCCTAAGGTGTTCCACAGCGAGGTATAGCCCGTCGAGTATCTGGGATGATCCATAAATTGTGAAAAACCAGAATCAGGAGTACGGCCAAAGACATTGACGTATGGCGTTATGTCCCAGTCTCTCTTTTTGAGTCGCTCCTCAAGTTGAGGCTGTAATTTGTTTTTTATGTATTTACCCGCAGGATTAGGCATTTTTGAATGCTGCGAGAACAAATGCGTAAGCACATATTGATAGTCTGCGCCGTTGCTCACATGATTATCAATAAAAAGGTCCGGATACGTTTTATGAAACACCTCGTAAAAAGCAAATGCGTTGCGGGTATCTGCTTTGATGAAATCACGGTTGAGGTCAAAATTTCTGGCATTGCCTCTAAATCCATAAGATTCAGGTCCATTCTGATTCGTTCTGCTTGTGGAGTTGCGATTTAAAGATCCACCTACATTGTAAATCGCAATAGTGCTGAAAATTAGATTTTCTGGAGCGTTGATTTTGCCTGCAGCGAGATCTCTTATAAGCATCATGGTAGCATCTATACCGTCACTCTCGCCTGGATGTATGCCATTATTCACCAGAATTTTTATGCGATCTTCATAGGGCTGCTCCCAGTCGACTGCATTTTTAGAATAAGTGATCAGATGGAGAGGTTTTCCACTGTCAGTAATTCCTATTTCTTCAATTTTTACGGTGGAAAAGTTATCGGCAAGCCTTTGATAGAAAGAAATGGTCTCTTCATAAGTAGCAGTCTGGTTGCCGTTACCTTTTTCAAATGGAGTGATGAACTCTTTGCCTTCATCCCCACCGGCAGGTATAAAAACATCACTTGATTCCTCCTTGCCGCATGAAAATAAGGTCAGAGCAAAAAGTAGTAATAAATAACGAGTCATTTTGTCAAGGTTTGGTGTTTAAAGAAATTCAAATCTGGGCTGGTTTGAGTTCAAACTCTTACAGTAGGTGGTACCAGACCTGTATAATCTCCATTATTTCTGATCACATCTCTCACGATGGATGAGGAAATGTAACTTTTTCCAGAACTGGTGAGCAAGAAAACAGTTTCTATTTGAGAAAGCTTGCGATTTGTATGCGCAATAGCTTTCTCAAATTCAAAATCGGCTGGATTGCGCAGTCCTCTCAAAATAAATTGTGCACCGTTCTGCTGACAGAAGTCTATAGTCAAGCCTTCATAAGTCATCACTTTTATTTTAGGCTCGTTGATAAAGGCTTCTTCTATAAATGATTTGCGTAAGTCCAAATCAAACATATACTTCTTCTCAGCATTCACACCTATGGCAATGATGATCTCATCAAACAACCCCAACCCGCGCTCGATAATGTCAAAATGGCCTAGAGTTATGGGGTCAAAACTTCCTGGGAAAACAGCTTTCTTCATGATTTGTTTCTTTTGATGCAATCTTCAATAACCTCGGTTAGGATCTGGGTAAGAGAAAAGCCTGCGGCGGCAACCTGTTGTGGAACGATACTCTCCTTGCTCATACCGGGATTGGTATTCATTTCAATAAAGTGAGGTCTGCCTCTGTGATAGATAAAGTCAGCTCGAGCGATACCTTTTAATTCTAGAACTTGATAAACCTTCTTGCTGATTTCCTGAAGCTTTTTAAGTTCACGTTCAGAGATACGAGCAGGTGTGATTTCCTTACTTTTTCCTTCGTACTTAGCTTCGTAATCAAAAAAATCATTTTCAGTTACGATTTCAGTAGGAGGGAAGCTTTTGATTTCGTCACCTATTTTATAAACGGCAACTGAAACCTCTTTTCCTTCCAGAAAAGATTCAATGATAATTTGATGATCTACCTGAAAGGCAAAATCTAGGGCGTCTTGCATTTCTTCTTCACTGTAGACTTTTGAAACACCGTAGCTACTACCACTGCGATTTGCCTTCACAAAACAAGGCAAACCTACACGGTCGACAATTTTGTCAAGGTCGATTTCATCATTTTTATTGATGTAGATATGATCACCTGTTTTGATATCCCATGGTTTCAAAACCGCGATACAATCCCGTTTGTTAAAGGTGATGGCGCTTTCATAAGAATCGCACGAAGTTTGTGGAAGGCCCAGCAACTCCAGATAGGCTTGAAGTTTACCGTCTTCACCTGGCGTACCATGAATAGTGTTATAACAGCAATCAAATGTTATTTTTTCACCATTCAGGGTGATGCTAAAATCATTCTTATCAATATAATGTTTCTCGCCATTACTAGAGGTGTAGAACCATCCCTCCTTCACAATAGAAATAGGATAGCAATTGTAAAGGGATTTATCGAGCGCTTCTGTAACTACAGCGCCACTGCGCAAGCTTATTTCACACTCGCTGGAATATCCACCCATGAGTATGGCAATATTTTTCATGTACCTTTAGTTTAGGTGATAAGACAAAGTTAGTGAAGTTGACTCCACAAGGTAGAGTACTATTAGTATCTTTGAAAATTAATTTTACCTACAATCTAACTGATTATATAGGTATTTAAGCTCAGTATAGTTATGAATTTCTTTAGATTCATGTTTACCAAGACATTCTGGATTCAGGTGGCTCTCGCCATTGTTCTGGTGGTGGTTCTTTGTTTTGTCTACCTGTTTTGGTTGGGGTGGTATACTAATCATGACCAGCGTATTGAAGTACCATATTTAGAACGTATGACGCTGAGTGAGGTAGATGAAAAACTAGAAGAACTGGATTTGCGCCGCAAGATTATAGACAGCTCCAGCTACAATCCAGATTATCCGCCACGTACGGTCATTGAGCAAGATCCAGCGGCAGATACCTTTGTGAAGGAAAATAGACAGATTTACATAAAAATCAACGCAAGCGGATACGGTCTAGTCGTAGTTCCTAATCTTGTTTTTAAAACTAAAAGGCAAGCAGTTCCTACTTTAGAAGCCTTAGGCTTGCAAGTAGGTGAAATAATTTACAAGCCTGATGTATCGCTAGATATGGTCTTGGAAATGAAGTATAAAGGTAGAGAAGTGAAACCAGGGGAAAAACTCAAGAAAACATCAAAAATAGATCTGGTCTTAGGAGATGGTAACCCTAATCGTCAAGGGAGTATGGATCGAGATTCAGGAATAGGAATGGATAACGATGAGTGAAGAGTTCTCCCCAAAATTACGCCCAGAAAATAATAGCCTTCACGAGCATTATAAGTTCACCGCCGGCGAAAGCCAGAAACCGCTACGCGTAGATAAGTTTTTAATGAACTTTATTGAGAACGCAACGCGCAGCAAAATCCAGCAGAATATAAAAAATGGCGCTGTTTGGGTGAATGGAGAAGTGGTAAAGTCCAACCATAAAGTGAAAGCTGGCGATGAGGTACGTGTGCTTTTAGAGCATCCGCCGCATGAGAATCTACTGATTGCTGAAGATATCCCGTTGAACATCATTTATGAAGATGATCATCTTGTGATCGTAGACAAACCTGCTGGCATGGTGGTGCATCCCGGTCATGGGAACTATACGGGAACTTTGATCAACGCTCTGATTCACCATTTTGAAAATTTACCCAATAACAGTAGCGATCGACCTGGGCTGGTACATCGTATAGATAAAGATACCAGCGGCCTTCTAGTCATCGCAAAAACTGAGCACGCCATGGCGCATCTCTCTGATCAGTTTGCTAATAAAACCAGCGAGCGAGAATATATCGCGATCGTTTGGGGTTCATTTGATGAAAAACAAGGAACCGTAGAGGGAAATATCGGCAGGCACCCCAAAAACAGGTTGCAAAACACGGTATGGAGCGGCGATGACGCTGACAAAGGAAAGCCGGCTGTAACCCATTACGAGGTAATTGAGGATTTGGGTTATGTGACATTGGTAAAATGCAAGTTGGAAACCGGTCGCACCCACCAGATCAGGGTGCACATGAAGCACATAGGTCATACCTTATTCAACGATGAGCGCTACGGCGGTGATCACATTTTAAAGGGGACTAACTTTACTAAATACAAGCAATTTGTGGATAATTGCTTTAAAATACTGCCTCGTCAGGCACTGCATGCGAGAACCTTGGGTTTTCAGCATCCACACACAGGCGAGCGAATGTCTTTTGAGTCGCCCATTCCAGAAGACATGCTTCGGTGTATTGAAAAATGGAGGTCCTACGCCTCAAATAGCCTCTCGGGATCTTGAATCGATTATTATAGAGAAGAGGTTTGTTGAGTTTACGCTTTCGCGAAAGCGAGATATCAAAGAATCACCAGCTCAAAATTTAGCCTTAACTAGATTTTAGAGAAAGCAAGGAGCTTGCACGCTATTTTTGCATAAAACCTATCATGAAAATATTGCTCTCGCCAGCTAAGTCTTTAGATTACAGTTCTGCACTACCTACTCCTAAATCTACCCAACCGCAATTCAAAGATGGTATCAAGGAGATCCACGGCGTGATGAAAAAAATGTCGCAAAAGGAACTCGCGGAACTTATGGGAATTAGCGAGAATCTGGCAGCGCTTAATTATGCTCGGTTTTCTGATTTCAGTATGGATTTTACGGATAACAATTCCCGGCCGGCACTTTTTGCTTTTGATGGAGATGTGTACAGCGGTCTGGATGCCTACACCATGACTGACGAGCAGATTAAAACCGCACAGCAGCAAATCAGAATTTTATCAGGCCTTTATGGTATGTTGAAGCCACTGGATCTGATCCAGCCTTATAGACTTGAAATGGGCACCAAAGTTGCGATAGGTCAAAAGAAAAATTTATATGCCTACTGGCGTGACCAACTTACAGAAACGCTCAACAAGGAACTGAAAAAGAACGAGCTGGTCGTTAATCTAGCCAGCAAGGAATACTTCAAGGCAATCGACAAGAAAAAACTGAAAGGGGAATTGATCGAGCCGGTATTTAAAGATTTCAAGAATGGCAAACTGAAAGTAATCGCCTTTTATGCCAAAAAAGCGAGAGGAAGCATGGCGCGTTACCTAGTGGACAATAAAGCTCAGAATAAGAAAGCTATTTTGAACTTTGCTGAAGACGGTTATGCGTTCTCAGAAAAATATACAGAAAAAAGCAATCAACCTGTTTTTGTGCGCTAGGCACTTTTAAAGCGTTTATGTTTTATCTTGCCCTTATGTCGCAAGATGCAGATTATTTTTCCATTAAAGACTGGTCTGAGAATGATCGACCGCGCGAGAAGCTTTTACAGAAAGGCAGTTCTGCCTTAAGTGAGGCAGAATTAATTGCCATTTTAATAGGTAGTGGTACTCGCAAGATGAGTGCCGTGGAATTAAGTCGATTGATTTTGAAAAATGTTTCAAACTCTCTTGATGCTTTAGGTAAAACAAGTTTAAAACAACTCATGTCCTACAAGGGAATAGGTGAGGCAAAAGCCATCACCATTGCCGCTGCAATGGAGTTGGGACGTCGCAGGGCGATGGAAACTCCTTTGAGTGTTTCAAAAATCGCTTGCAGTCATGATGGCTATACGATAATGCAACCGGTTTTGGGTGAGTTGGCTCACGAGGAGTTTTGGGTCTTGTTGATGGATAATTCTCATAAAGTTTTAGGTAAAAAACAAATTAGCAAAGGCGGTTTCACGGGAACACTGGTAGATGTAAGGATGATCTATCAAGAGGCTTTGTTCAGTGGAGCAGTAGCGTTGATGCTCTTTCATAACCATCCCAGTGGTACTTTAAAGCCTAGCAACCAAGATATTCAGATCACCCAGAAGATTGTCAATGCCGGTAAAACCATGGATATACGCGTCCTGGATCATCTCATTGTTACTCAAAGAGGCTACTACAGCTTTGCAGATGAAAATATGCTATGATCTTAATCTATACCGCAAAAATCACATCGCGCAAAGACTATATTTTCAAGCATATCTTCAAAAGGTTGCTGAATCAGCCCTATGAGCTCACGACAGACATACAAAAGTTTGTAGGACATGAAGACGCAAAAATGTCTTATGGACTCAAGCCGTTAGGGAATGAAATGTTTGTCTGGAGTATGGGATTGCTGGATGAGCTCGGTATAGAACTTCACGATGTAAATTCCTGTAAGTGGGATGATCTTCCAGCGATTTTCCCGGCACCTAAAAGCAGCAGTATTCCTTTTGACCTTTTCTCAGCGGCATTTTTTCTAATTACCAGGTATGAAGAGTATTTACCACAGGTAAAAGATGAAGAAGGCAGATACGACGCTCAAGAATCCATTGCTGTAAAAGCGGGTTTTGTTGATCTTCCATTAATTGATTTGTGGTGCGAGCGACTTTATTGTGAGTTAAAGGAAATCTATCCTAAACTCACTGACATACAACCAGCGCCTGCAAAAATTACCGTAAATCTTGAAGTCGACCGGTTGAGAAAATATCAGGGCTTGGGCCTGGCTGCTAATATTGCCATGGCGTGGGATTCTATCAGTAATTTTAAATGGGCGACGCTTTTAAGACAATTTTACGCTATTACTGGACTAATTCCTGATCCCTACAAAAACGAACGTAGACTTATATCTCTATACAAGGACAAAACAAAAGAAAATCATGAGGTCCTAGGCCTCAAAAAAATGATGTTCTTTTTCAATGTTTCTAGTAAGGATTATGGAAACTTTGATCATAACAAATGGTTGATAGAGTTGGCAAAATACGTGGCAGATTATGTGAGAGTTGGCCTTAGATATTCTAAAGAGCCTGATAAGGAAAACATTACTAATGAGACTAAAATCTTTGAAGATCATTTCAAGAGACCTCTTAAAAAAGTCATGATCGCCAGATCCAGTATAGATATGCCCAACTATTACAGGGAACTTGTAGACGTTGAGTACAAAGAGGATTACAGTATGGGATACGATTCCGTGCCGGGATTCAGAGCGAGCACCTGTAATCCTTTCTACTTTTATGATCTGGATTATGAAATACAGACGCCACTGTTGATTCACCCTTATGCGTTACATTACAAAAGCATCTCTGGTAGAACTCTTAACGGACAGCGCATAGTTGTCAGTCAGCTTTTTGATGTGGTAAAAAGAGCACATGGTAATTTTATCGTGCAATTTGACTACGCGCAATTTGATAATGGTAAATCCACACACACCACTACGATTTTAGAACAAATCCTAGATTATGAAGTTTAAAAATGCCAAATACCTCTTTTTTGATTTAGATCATACGTTATGGGATTTTGACCTCAACAGTAAACTTGCTTATCGTCAAATTTTTGAGGAGCAAGGCGTAACACTTGATCTGGATCAATTTATTGCGATTTACGAGCCACTTAATTTAGAATACTGGCGTATGTACCGCAACAATGAGATCGGGAAGGAGCATTTGCGATTTCATAGGCTTAAAAGTGCCTTTGATGCCTGTAATTATACAGTTACCCGTGAACAGATTGATCTCTTTGCAGATTTATATATATCCTATTTGCCTAATTACAATCATTTGTTTGAAGGATGTATTGACTTGTTAGATGATTTGTCTCAGAATTATGAACTCCATTGTATTACAAATGGATTTCGCGAGGTACAGCAACAAAAGATGGAGCGTTCTGGGTTAGATACATATTTTGGATTGACACTCACCGCCGAAGAGGCTGGTATAAAAAAGCCAGATCCTCAAATTTTTCACGACGCCATGAATCGGGTGGGGGCTAGACCAAATGAAAGTGTGATGATAGGAGATAGTTTTGAAGCAGATATTTTAGGGGCTCAAAAAGTAGGTATGAAAACAATTTACTTCGACATTCATAAACCTACTGACCTGGAAGCTTATAGGGTCAAAACTCTCGCAGAAATCAAAAAGTTTTTCTCTTAATAATCGTAATGATCTTTCCATCTGCGCTGTAGGAACTCGCGTTGGGATTGTTCTCTTGGGTTTTTGCCAGGTTCATATAAAAGGGTTTTACTTATTTCCTTTGGAAGGAAATCGTAGTGGGCAAAGTTACCCTCGTAGTCATGAGCGTATTTGTAGGTTTCACCATAACCCAGTTCTTTCATCAATTTTGTAGGGGCATTTCTTAATCCCAGCGGCACTGATAGATCGCCAGTTTGCTTCACAAGTTGCTGCGCCTTTCCTATGGCGAGGTAGCTGCTGTTACTTTTTATCGAGGTCGCTAGATAAACGGCACATTGACTCAAGATAATTCTTGATTCTGGATATCCTATGGTGGAAACGGCTTGAAACGTATTATTTGCCATAATAAGCGCTGTAGGGTTTGCGTTCCCTATATCTTCACTAGCAAGAATCAACATGCGACGCGCAATAAATTTCAAATCCTCGCCACCTTCAATCATGCGTGCTAGCCAGTAAACGGCTGCATTAGGATCACTTCCCCTTATAGACTTGATAAACGCGCTTATGATGTCATAATGTTGTTCTCCAGTTTTGTCATAGCGAGCTGGGTTAGCAGAGACCATTTTGTTGACCAGTTCATCAGTTATGATCACCTTATGATCTTCTATTCCGTTTATAATAAGTTCAAAAGTGTTTAAAAGCTTACGGGCGTCACCACCACTTATTCTCAATAGTACATTGGTCTCCTTGAGCTCGATTTGCTTTTTAGAGATGATGGGATCGTCTTTGATGGCCTTCTCAAGTAGTTTGATGAGGTCCGCTTTCGCGAAAGCGTCAAGAATATAAACCTGACATCTAGACAAAAGCGCCGGAATGACCTCAAAACTCGGGTTCTCGGTAGTGGCGCCTATCAAGGTCACCCAGCCACGTTCTACAGCTCCAAGAAGAGAGTCCTGCTGAGATTTACTGAAACGGTGGATCTCATCAATGAAAAGTATGGGACTTTTTGCGGTGAAGAGACCATTTGCCGTTTTGGCTTTGTCAATCACCTCACGGATGTCTTTAACGCCGCTATTGATTGCGCTCAATGAAAAAAATGGACGCTTGCTGTGATTTGCAATAATCTGTGCGAGCGTGGTTTTTCCAGTTCCAGGAGGCCCCAAAGAATAAGGGACGGCACGTTTCCCTGAAGGATCAAATTTTTGAGGGTACCGTTTTCCCCTACAAGATGTTCCTGGCTGAGGTACTGCGTTAAATCTTGGGGTCTTAGGCGTTCTGCGAGAGGTGTGTTTTCCATAGCTGGCACAAAAGTAGAAGTTTTGTCATACAACTCGAGGATTTAATCAGTTGGCTTCTCTTTTGATTCATAGTTGCGTGCAAAAATCATTTAAACAACGCATTTTTGAATCTGTAAGGCCAGGATTAATATTCATAAGTCTAATGTGGCTGGTCTTTTTTGTAGAATTTGTTTTCCAATCCAGATTCAATGATTTTGGTATTTTACCAAGAACTTGGGAAGGGTTGAGAGGTGTGTTGTTTTCTCCCTTTCTACACGGAGACTTAAATCATCTATGGAGCAATACGATCCCTGCCTTGTGTTTGATCACTGGACTACGCGTTTTCTATCGTAAAGATGCGTTGCACATATTCATCTATGGTTTGATACTGACAGGAATTTGTACGTGGTTGATAGGTAGAAACTCCTATCATATAGGTGCCAGTGGGATCATCTATATGCTTGCCTCCTTTTTGATCTTTAAAGGCTTGTTTATGCGCCGTTTTAAATTGGTGGCCTTAAGTCTGGTGGTGATCTTTTTCTACGGCAGTATGGTGTGGTATGTCTTGCCTATAAGAGTCGGAATGTCTTGGGAAGGACATCTGTCTGGATTCATTTCAGGACTTCTTATAGCATCTTTGATCAATGTAAAAGCCGATTCAGACCTTATTTATTCTTGGCAGAAGCCACAATACAAAGAAGAAGAGGACCCGTTTATGAAGCACTTCGACGAGTCTGGAAATTTTATAGAAATAAAAGAGGAGGAATGAATAAAATAAATTTGCTATATTTATATATAAACAAATTAAATATGAAAAGATTTACTCTACTATTAGCTATTATATGTTTTGGGCTTTCAATGGCTCAGGATACACAACTTACATTCACAAATGGCTCAAGTTGTCAAGTTGAACTAAAAGGAATTGTTCATAATTCTAGCAACTGTAATTTTGATTCTGAAATTCCTCAAATCGTACCTGGTGGTGGTACTGTGACTTTAAATGCTCCTTTGGGAACTGAATTCATTGCAGCGAGGGTATTTTATAATAATAATCTCTTTATTGTAGATAATTCAGATTGCGCGAACACGGGCTCATCAACTCAAAATTGTGTTGCAGGAGGTCCTATTACCTCTTCTGTTAGATTAATTACATTTAATGGTGGGTCTTGTTCAGGGCTAAATGCAGAACTCAGTTATAAATGTGACAATACACCTGGTTTAGCAATTGTTCAACTTAATCCATATTAGTATTAAGATCTAAGAATAAGTTTGCTGACGTACTACTTCGTATAAAATAGCACCACAAGCGACAGATACATTTAAGGACGCTATAGAACCTCTAATAGGTAGCTTGAAATGATGATCCACTACTTTTAGGGTAGAGGGATTGACACCGCGTTCCTCACTCCCCATAATGATCGCAATAGATTTGTTAAGATTGGTTTCATAAACTAGTTTTTCTGCTTTTTCATCGGCTGCAGCGGTAGCTATACCATAGGATTGCAGCACGTAAACGGCATCTTTGATGTGGTTTACCTTACAGATGGTAATATTAAAAGCAGCTCCTGCGCTGGTCTTTATAGTGGCGGCATTTACGGGCGCTGATCCGTTTTCTGGGATAACTACCGCTTTAACACCTGTACACTCTGCGGTTCTCAAAATCGCTCCAAAATTTCTTACGTCAGTCACTCCATCCAGCAATAGGATTACATTTTTATCGTCTGGATCCAGACTTTCCAATAATTCTTCTAAGTCATGAAATGACACGGGTGAAATGGTAGCTACTGCCCCTTGATGATTACCATTGGCCATGTGATCCAATTTTTCTACGGGAACAAATGAGGTTGCTATATTTCTAGCCGTACAGAGTTTCTTAAGTTCTTGAAACAAGACTCCGTCTCCAGTTTTAAGTAGATAGACCTTGGCTATTTCTTTATCAGCTTCTATAGCTTCAATGATCGCTCGTATTCCGAAAATATTTTGAGGTGCTTTCATAGTCAGCAATGATAAATAAAAAACCCCAAACCGTGAGGTTTGGGGTCAGTTATAAAGTGAATTAAATTATTGCTTGATCAAGAAAAATGATCCTTCAAATGTTCCAAATGAACCCGCTAGGTTATCATATTCTACGATAAAGAAGCTATCGTCAGATACGTCATAAGTAGAGTCGTTCTCACTTGCAGGCATGATCACGATTGGCTCACCACCTCCGGTAAAGCCTGTTGAGTTTGTACTTGCGTAGATCAACTCGTTACAAACCAAGTTCAAGGTTACGGTAAACATAGGTGCTGTAGCACTACCCCAATTAGTCGTAAATTGACGAGTAGTTGCCGAGGCACCAGCCTGGATATCTACGATTCTAGTAACAAAATTAGTATTACTAAATACAATCTGATTATCCGAAATCTCATAAGCTCCAGTCATGTAAGTCGCTGGAATAGGACATACTTGAAAAACGTTGAGTACAACGGGAGTTTCAAATGATGCATCTGCACCATCCAGCTCAAGGATCAGGGTTTCTGCCACCGTTTCAAGATCGGAATCTTGAAAATTTACAGTAAAAGTTCCATTATAACTATTTGCTGGAACAGTTACAGTTTGGGGCAACTGATAGTTAGATGCATCTACCGTAGACTCGTCACTCGCAGACACTGTAAAAGTTCTATCTGTATCACTAATAGTTGATACAGAAATAACTACATCCTGTGATCTAGAAAAGTTATCCGTATCAATATCTACAGGTACGTCTATAGCTCTACGATTAAAGCTCAAGTAGGTTCCTCCATTTACATTATCGTAAATAGGATTTTCATGTGGGTCACAAGCACTTAAAAGTGCCACCGCCGCTAATAAATAAA
Source organism: Nonlabens spongiae (assembly GCF_002117125.1). Classification (NCBI taxonomy): domain Bacteria; kingdom Pseudomonadati; phylum Bacteroidota; class Flavobacteriia; order Flavobacteriales; family Flavobacteriaceae; genus Nonlabens; species Nonlabens spongiae. The sequence goes on along the minus strand of NZ_CP019344.1, from coordinate 1,793,940 downwards.
CTATTTTTTTCATCTTTTCCTATTTTATATTAATAGTCATCATTTTGAGTAATATTACTATTAGCTCGTCTTTCTGCTGCTGGAATCGGTAAAGCTCTTAATCTGAAATCAGATGGTGGTAAATCGCACTCAGCTGACGGATACAAAGAACAGTCTGTTTCATTTCTATCCAAACCTTGATTAGCTTCACGACCTAATCTCTTGAGATCAATGTATCGATGTCCTTCAAAAGCAAGCTCGATATATCTTTCATTAAGAATCTCTCTTAAGGCCTCTGCTGAGGTACCAAAGCTTGGTGCAGGTTCTTGAGAAGTATATCTCGCGTCGCGTATCTCTTTCAACTGGTTTCCAACTTCAGAAAGATTGTTAGCATCAGCGGCAGCCTCTGCAAGAATAAGGTGCATTTCAGCTGTTCTGAACACTTTTTGATCATTTGTATAACCACCTACTAGACCTGGAATACTAGGGTCTCCTGGGTATTTGTCCACTACAATGATATCATTGAATCTTGGATTAGGATCGTTATCATAATCGGGTGAAATTAAAGAGGAAGGATCTACATAAACATCTCTTCTGATATCTCCAAAATTTGCTTCGTTACTCTCTAGTATGTTAAATAACCTTCTACTAACCTCGTATAATGGAGATCCAGCAACTGAACTAGAGTTCGTGTTCCAAATTTGACCAATGCTACTACCCACCGCTAAAGTGTTATTGAATTTAAAAACAACTTCATTAGCTGTACCAGCGCCAGCGACGTCTTCCCAAACCTGTCTATAATCACTTTCGCTAGCAGTAGAAGGTAAAGAGAAATTATTCAAAACTGCCTGAGCATTTGAACTAGCCGTTGCGTAGTCACCTACATAAGCAGCTGCTCTCGCTCTACATGCTCTTACAAAGTCGAGTGATACAAAATCTACTGAGTAAGGTGTTCCTGAAAGTGTAAGTAAACGTTCTGCCTCTTCCAGATCAGAAAGAATCTGGTCATAGACTTCTTGAACCGTATTTCTTTCTGGAGCATAATCTACTGCAGGAATGAAATCAAATACTGGTACGGCTAAACTATTACGATCGCTCAAGTCTTGTGCAAAGTATGCCATCCATTGGGTGTAAGCATAAGCTCTTAAAGCGTGAACCTCTCCTAGAGCTTCATTATACAAGGCTTCTTCATCAGCCCCTTCTGGCGTCACACCCGCGGCACCTGTGAAAAAGATATTGGCATTTCTAACAGCACCCCCATAACCGGAAAACAGTGCATTTGCAAATGTATTATTGACATTTAGTTGCAGCCTGTGGGTGTCGCTACCGTTACCAGAAGCTTCACCGAGTCCACACTCATCAGTAAATTGAGACGTGAATTGTATACCTGCCGTAGTGTTGGTTTGCGAATAAACCGCATAAACACCAGTCTTTACGTCATCTACGTTTTGATAAGCAACATCAAAACTGAACTCACTGGGCTGGTTAATCTCGGTTGCATCCTGGCAACTAAATAGCATAGCTACCGCTGCAAAAGTTAAAACTATTTTTTTCATCATTTTTTTTTTAAAAAGTTAAGTCTATACCGACAGAAACTGTACGTGGAGTCGGATAACGGTTCAACTCAGATTGTCTAGTACTTTCTGGATCAAATCCTAACCAGTTACTAAACGTAGCTAAGTTTTCACCATTCGCATAAATTCTTACATTCTGTAGGAAAGTTTTTTCTAACATTTCTCTGTCAAAATTATATCCTAGTTGTAAGAATCTCCATCTGACAAAGTTAGAGTTGATAAGGAAACGATCACTTGTTACACCAGGTGATAGGTTTGTAGCATTTACCGCTGGCATATCTGTAATACGATTATCTGGTGTCCAGGATCTTTCAAGATCTGAAGATAATTGGTACTGTCCCAAATCATTTATGTCGTAGTACGATGCTAAGTTGCTGTCAAATCTTTCTAGTCCTGTCATAAAAACAAATTGAGATTCAAGAAAGAAACCTTTATAGCTTGTATTAAATCCAAAACCTCCTTGGAAATCAGGTTGAGAATCAGTACCGGTCAACCTTCTGTCTTCAAGAGTTGGGTTTTCCGTTGGATTTCCATTAATGTCTTCAAACAAGAGGTTACCATTAGCAGGGTTCACTCCAAGATAAGGAACTACGAAGTACTCATTCAATTGTGCTCCTTCTTGAATAACAGTAGATCCATTGTCGATCAATCCACCTTCTGCATCAATTTTAGTAACCTCAAATTCATTATAGTTAATGTTAGCATTAACTGTAAAGTTAAATCCGTCCGCTTGGTCGCTTCTGAATAAGTCGTAGTTCAGAGCTAGTTCTGCACCCTTATTCGACAAGTCTCCAACATTAGCCTGTATAGAACCAGAAGGAGTTACTAGTGTAGATACAAAGATGTTGAAGAAAAGATCTTCAGTTTTTCTATCATATACTTCGATAGTGGAACGAAGTCTATTTTCGAACAAACCAAATTCGATACCTAGGTTTGCAGTTTTAATAGTTTCCCAACGTAGAGATTCATTACCTAATTGAGAACGGAAAAAGGTTTGATTATCCCCATAACCAATTCCAGTATTAAATAAGGTTCTAAAATTATTGAGGGCACCGTAATAAGTTCCAGCAATTCTTTCATTTCCAGTTGTACCATAAGAGGCTCTTACTTTAAGGTTATTAACCCATGAAACATCCTGCATAAAGTCCATTTCAGAAACATTCCATCTTCCAGCCACAGACCAGAAAGTACCCCAAGTATTATCTCCTGTAAATCTAGAAGATGCATCTCGTCGTAGTGCTGCGAATACTCCAAACTTGTTATCGTAGTCATAATCGATCTCTCCAAAATAAGAGAACAAACCTGTAGATGCTTTAGAAGCTCCTACTGTTGGAACAAATTCATCGTTATCCTCTACATCTGCTACGAAACCAGCACCATTTCCTGGTGAAAAAGTCCTTGGATTAAGACCTGTTTGAGAATAATTGAAAGATTTAAAGTGACCTTTTACATATTCCGTGTAAAGGTTTGCTAAGAAAGTGTGACCACCTTCGCCATTTTCATCTGCTCCAAATGTGTTTTCGTATCCAACGCTCAAGGTATTGTTGAATCTGAAGTCTCTAAAGAATGATTCAGTTTGAAAACCTTCTACAGCATCAGGGCCGATAAAGCTAGCATGTACTCTTGCAAGAGCTGAATTAGGATCTGCTACTCGTAGATAATTTTCCTGAGTGTAATCCATACCAATATTATAACGAGCAGTAATGTGATCAGTGATCTTATAAGCATTATTTGCTCCTATCACCATTTTTATCTCGTCTTCTTTGTTTGTGTTCAATCTTGTGTTATCCAGTGTCACATAAGGAGAGTAAAATGCTTGCAATCCATCAACCCAACGCTCTAAATTTTGGCTATTGTTTGGATCGAAATAAGGTAAACCTCTGTTGGCTCCAAAGATAGAGTTGAAGTAAATGAAGTTATTTCTATCGTTATCTGGCTCTGTTTGAGAATTGTTTTTTGAAAAACCTAATTGCATAGAAGTTTGAGAAGTAAATCTCTCATCTTCAGATTTGATATTAAGATTATTTCTCAGGGTAAATCTCTGAAGGTCCGACGCTAATAAAGCACCCTCTTGCTCAACATAACCTATCGTTGTAACTTGAGAGAGGTTTTTACCACCTGAGCTCAAGTTCAAGTTGTGCAGTGTATTACGGCCTGTACGATAAAATGCATCCTCCCAAGATTCGCTAACACTAAACGCTGCAATTTCAGCATCGGTCAATGGAGTACCACTATTGTCAAAACCATTAGCACCTGCTCCAACTCCATTTTCTCTTTCAAATCTAAGGTAGTCCTGAGCACTAAATAAATTATAATCAGCCCCTAGAAGTTCTGTGAAACCGGTTTGTGAAGTGTATCTCACGGTAAGGTCTTGGTCGAAATCGGCACGCTTAGTTGTAATAACAATCACACCATTGGCACCACGGTTACCATAAATTGCAGTACCTGCAGCATCCTTAAGAACAGTGGTGCTTTCAATATCTAGAGGGTTGATAGTTCTGAAAACATCTTCGTCTACTGGTATCCCATCAATTACGATAAGAGGTTCAGTATTACCGTTGATAGAGCTTACACCGCGTATCTGTATCAGGGAATTAGCACCAGGTTGTCCTGTTGAAGTTTGAACGGATAGTCCTGCAACCTGACCTTGAAGACGCTGTATTGCACTTGCGTTAGGACGGTCTTCAAGTTGCTTTGCGGTTACTACAGAAGACGCTACAATACTTCTTTTAGTAGTCGTAGATCGATAGGCCTGTACAACAACCTCATCTAAAGACGTTTTCATAGAAACGTCAATTGTAGTTTGATCACCTACTATAATTTCTTGGGTGTCGTACCCAGTGTAGGAGAAAACCAAGATGTCCTCTGGACTCGCTTGAATTGTGTATTTACCATCAAAGTCAGTTGATGCAAATACAGAACTGTTTTTGACCAAAACGGTTGCCCCCAGAATGGGTCCTCCATCTGGCCCTGTCACCGTACCGGTAACGGTCTGTTGCGCAAAAGCTACCTGCGCAACTAACGCTAGCAATAGCGTCAAAATTCCATTTAATTTTGTTTTCATGTTTAGATTTATTTGAATTAGCCAGTGCCAAAAATCAAAAAAAGAAGTTAATAAAGCAACATTTTTTTTGGTTAATTACGCATTTAACTAACCCTCCCTTAACATTCAGGTAACATTTTTAAAAATTAATCCTTAAGTTTAAATGAGTTATAACGCTGGATAGCTCTAGGTTAGCTTCGTCAAAACTCCCATTTACAACGCTCAAACTTAGCAGGCCAGAACGTGTTAAAATTGCTGCTCCTAATCCTAAACCATAAATATTTCGCATCTCTGAGGCGCTAAAATCTTCGAATCTGCCAAAATCAGCTACCGTGTAAGCATAAAAATTGGTGCTAAAAGAACGTCTGTACTCCGTCATCAGTGTTCCAAAAGAACCGGAATCAATACTATTTTCAGTAAAACCCCTCATGCTTTGTATGCCTCCTAGTTGTTTTAATTCTGAGAAGAGTAAATCTTCCGTTTCAAGATGGAAGGCTCTAATCCGCGTCAGGAACTCATTCTTATTATTTAGATGCCATATTTTTTGAAAGGTTGCGTCAAGTTGCCACTGATTTGTTTTTTTAACATTTACCATTCTGTCATAATAGCCTAGATTCAAGTTGTAATAGATATCGGGTATTTTGTCAAAACTAACTCCGGTATTGCGAGAGTGGATCAACTTAGCATTGAGTCCGTTTTTTTGAAATGTCCCAAATTGGTCATTAGAGCTTAAATCATTGCTGTTGAGGGATTCATAATTCAATCCATAGGTATAGGCGAGTCTCGGTTGATAAAATAGGCCAGCTTTTAACGACTCGTTTTGATAGGTGCTGTCTCTTCTAGTGATTGTGATTCCGGCGTCGGCACCTATTTTATTGAATAGTAAAAACGGGAAAGATGCAAACGCATTAAGGGTTGAAATATCGTTACCATCATTTCTGTAGTCTAGTTTTAGTGTTTCTGCTGTATTGAGAATATTGATAAGCTCAAGATTGGCAAAGCCGTTAATTTGGGTTTTTTCACCATCGGGATTGTTGAGTCCTAACATACCTTCCAGGCTGTTACCGTTACTTTTTTCTACATACACATAAAGTTTAGTGCTGTCTTTTTTGAAAAGAGTTTCGCTGGGCCTGGCGATTTTTGCTATCCTTGAACTATTTATTTCTTGTTCTACCAGCTTAATGTTGTCCTTATTATATATAAGCTTTCTACTTTGTATGAACCGCTTTAGGTTTTTGGGCGTTTTCTTTAGACCTTTTATTACGATATCGTCAATATATCTTTTAGTACTCGTATTGATATGAAGCTTTGTTTTTAGCGTATCGCCGTTGATTTGGATGTTTTTTGATTCAATTTTGGAAAAGGACACACCTGTCATCTGCAAACTGTCTTCAATGGTTTGTATTCTGAGTAAGTATTCTGAGAAGGGTAGGTGGTAGTCTCGCTTTCGCGAAAGCGTACTTTCTGAAGAATGATTTGAAAAGAAAAACACCTCTTGGAGATCTACAACGTTGATTTTTGAACCAAGGTCAATTCTTGCTCGTAACGTGTCCTTATATCTATAGGGTTTATTCAGTCGAGCCGTAAGGAATCCGCTAGCTTGTATTGACGTGAGAATGCTGTCTAGTTTTCTTTTTGCCTTAGCTTCATGACATTTTTCAATAATGTTTTCTGAAACGTGGTTTTTGCCAAAGGTAGAAACCTTCATTACCTTGACTCCACGATTTTGTCCGGACAGGAGTGTTGGGGTAATAAGCATTATGGATGTTAGGAAAAGTAAAAACTTGTGCACGTAGAATGATCGACTTATAGAGGTTAAACGCGAAATAAAAAATAAATTGTAAATATTTGAGAGTGAGGTTTGAATAAGTATTTTTTATTTATACCTTTGCCGACCCTAAAAAGGGGATTAATTTATTAGCGTAATATTATAATATGCCAACGATTTCACAATTAGTACGTAAAGGAAGGTCTAAGATAACCAAGAAGAGTAAATCGGCTGCTCTAGATTCTTGTCCTCAACGTCGTGGAGTTTGTACACGTGTTTACACAACTACACCTAAGAAGCCTAACTCAGCAATGAGAAAGGTAGCAAGGGTACGTCTTACTAATGGTAAGGAAGTAAACGCATACATTCCAGGAGAGGGACACAATCTGCAAGAACACTCGATAGTATTGGTTAGAGGCGGAAGGGTAAAGGATTTGCCAGGTGTAAGGTATCATATCGTGCGTGGAGCTCTGGACACCGCTGGTGTTGCAGATCGTACACAACGTAGATCCAAATACGGTGCAAAACGCCCTAAGAAGTAATTTTTAATCGAGTAGCTCAAGTAGCTGCTCTTTTTATTTAACAATTTCAACAAGAAGAAATGAGAAAAAGACAGGCGAAAAAACGCCCGATCCTTCCGGATCCGCGTTTCAATGACCAGCTGGTAACTCGATTTGTCAACATGATGATGTTGCACGGTAAAAAATCAGTTGCCTTTAAATTGTTCTATGATGCGATGGATATCGTTGAGGAGAAAAATCAAGACGAAGAAAAAACGGCTCTTGAGCTGTGGAAGGATGCTCTTTCAAATGTAATGCCTCACGTAGAGGTGCGTAGCCGTCGAGTGGGTGGTGCGACATTTCAAATCCCTATGCAGATCAGGCCAGACCGCAAGATATCTACTGCAATGAAGTGGTTGATCAGCTATGCGCGTAAGAGAAACGAGAAATCATTCTCTGCAAAGCTTGCTGCTGAAGTTCTTGCAGCTGCAAAGGAAGAAGGTGCTGCTGTTAAGAAGAAAGTAGATACTCACAAAATGGCAGAAGCTAACAAAGCATTCTCTCACTTTAGATTCTAAAAGATGGCACAAAGAGATTTAAAATTCACAAGAAATATAGGTATTGCCGCACATATTGATGCTGGTAAGACTACAACTACGGAGCGTATCCTGTACTACACGGGTGTTTCTCACAAAATAGGTGAGGTTCACGATGGTGCAGCGACTATGGACTGGATGGAACAAGAGCAGGAGCGTGGTATCACGATTACTTCTGCTGCTACAACTTGTACCTGGAAGTTCCCGATGGAAAACGCTCAGCCTACTCCAGAAACTAAGGATTATAATTTCAATATTATTGATACTCCTGGTCACGTGGACTTTACCGTAGAGGTAAACCGCTCGCTAAGAGTGCTTGATGGTCTTGTTTTCTTGTTTAGTGCAGTTGATGGTGTTGAGCCACAATCTGAGACTAACTGGAGGCTTGCTGATAATTATAAGGTTCCACGTATTGGCTTCGTGAACAAAATGGACCGTCAGGGTTCTAACTTCCTTGCTGTATGTCAACAGGTGAAGGATATGTTGAAATCTAATGCTGTGCCGATCGTACTGAACATTGGTGATGAAGCAGATTTCAAAGGTATCGTAGACCTTGTTAAGAACCGTGCTATTGTATGGCATGACGAGACTCAAGGGTCAACCTTTGATGTGATCGATATTCCTGAAGACATGAAGGAAGAGGCTCGTAAGTATAGAGGACTTCTTATTGAGGAGGTTGCTGCTTATGACGAGAACCTTCTTGAGAAGTATATGGAAGATGAAGATTCTATTACTGAAGAAGAAGTGCATGCCGCTCTTCGTGCCGCTGTAATGGATATGTCTATCATTCCAATGATTTGTGGATCAGCATTTAAAAACAAAGGTGTTCAGTTCTTGCTAGATGCTGTATGTCGTTACTTGCCTTCTCCAACTGACAAGGAAGGAATCGTCGGGATCAATCCTGAAACTGAGAAAGAAGAAATTAGAAAACCAGACGTAACTGAGCCATTTGCAGCTCTTGCATTTAAGATTGCTACAGACCCATTTGTTGGTCGTTTGGCTTTCTTCCGCGCTTATTCAGGTAGGCTTGATGCTGGTTCTTATATATTGAACAATAGATCTGGTAAGAAAGAACGTATATCACGTATCTATCAGATGCACTCTAACAAGCAAAATGCTATCGAGTTTATCGAGGCTGGAGATATAGGTGCTGCTGTTGGTTTCAAAGATATCAAGACTGGTGATACCATGTCTGATGAAAAACACCCAATCATCCTAGAATCAATGGACTTCCCTGATCCCGTAATCGGTATCGCGGTAGAGCCTAAGACAAAGGCTGATGTTGATAAGCTAGGAATGGCGCTTGCAAAGCTTGCTGAGGAGGATCCTACTTTCCAAGTTAGAACTGATGAAGCTTCCGGTCAAACGATTATTTCTGGTATGGGTGAGCTTCACCTTGATATTATCGTTGACCGTTTGAAGCGTGAATTCAAAGTTGATGTTAATCAAGGTGCTCCACAAGTTGAGTATAAAGAGGCGATCACTAGATCTGCAGATCACCGTGAGGTATACAAAAAGCAATCTGGTGGACGTGGTAAATTTGGAGACATTGTCTTCACTATGGAGCCAGCTCATGAAGATGAGGATGGTAAAGTGAAGGAAGGTCTACAGTTTATCAATGAGATCAAAGGTGGTAACATTCCTAAGGAATTTATTCCATCAGTAGAAAAAGGCTTCAGAGAAGCTATGAGAAATGGCCCTCTTGCTGGTTTTGAAATGGATAGCATGAGAGTTACACTTAAGGATGGTTCTTTCCACCCTGTGGATTCTGACCAGTTATCTTTTGAGCTTGCGGCTAAACTGGGTTACAAAGCGGCTTCTAAAGCAGCTGGAGCAGTAATTCTTGAGCCTATCATGAAGCTTGAAGTTTTAACTCCCGAAGAAAACATGGGTGACATCGTAGGTGACTTGAACCGTCGTCGCGGTCAGGTTAACGACATGAGCGACCGTGCAGGTGCAAAAGTTGTTAAGGCAGATGTGCCACTTTCTGAAATGTTTGGTTACGTGACTACGTTACGTACACTTTCTTCAGGTCGTGCAACTTCTACTATGGAATTTTCACATTACGCAGAGACTCCTTCAAACATTAGTGAAGAAGTAATCGCAGCGTCAAAAGGAAACAATTAATATTCAACAGATGAGTCAAAAAATCAGAATCAAATTAAAATCTTACGATTACATGCTGGTAGATAAATCTGCTGAAAAAATCGTAAAGACGGTGAAGACTACAGGAGCAGTAGTTACTGGTCCCATACCTCTTCCCACACACAAAAAGATCTTTACTGTTTTACGTTCTCCACACGTGAACAAGAAGTCGAGAGAGCAGTTTGAACTTAGTTCTTACAAAAGATTACTCGACATCTACAGTTCATCTTCAAAAACCATTGATGCGTTGATGAAGCTTGAGTTGCCTAGCGGTGTGGAAGTAGAGATCAAAGTGTAATTAATAGATAGAGTTAAAAGATTCCCGCTTTCGCGAAAGCGGGATCTCAATAAATTTTAAATCAATAAATATGTCTGGGTTAATAGGAAAAAAAATAGGTATGACCAGCATCTATGACGAGAACGGGAAGAATATCCCTTGTACCGTTATACAGGCAGGCCCCTGTGTAGTTACCCAAGTCAGAACTGAAGAAACGGATGGCTATGCTGCCCTTCAGCTCGGTTTCGATGACAAATCAGACAAAAATGCTTCTAAGGCGGCCCAGGGTCACTTTAAGAAAGCTGGTACTGCTGTCAAAAGAAAAGTTGCTGAATTCAAAGGTTTTGATGAGGAGTACAAATTAGGTGATAGCATCACGGTTGAGATGTTTACCGAAGGTGAGTTTGTAGATGTTTCTGGAACTTCAAAGGGTAAAGGTTTTCAAGGTGTGGTAAAGCGTCACGGTTTTGGTGGTGTAGGTCAGCAAACGCATGGTCAGCACAACCGTTTGAGAGCTCCGGGATCTATCGGTGCTGCATCTTATCCTGCTCGTGTATTCAAGGGAATGCGCATGGCAGGTCAGATGGGAAGCGAGAAAGTTAAAGTTGAAAATTTAAGAGTACTTAAAGTGGTTGCAGATAAGAACCTACTTGTAGTTAAAGGTTGTGTTCCAGGACACAAGAACTCTTACGTAATCGTTCAGAAGTAATGAAAGTAGCAGTAAAAGACATCAAGGGAAAAGATACTGGACGTGAAGTAGAGCTTTCTGCAGACGTTTTCGGTGTTGAGCCTAACGAGCATGCGATTTATCTGGATGTTAAACAATATCTAGCTAATCAGCGTCAAGGTACACACAAGGCTAAGCAAAGAGCTGAGATAGTAGGTAGTACAAGGAAGATTAAAAAACAAAAGGGAACAGGTACTGCGAGAGCAGGTTCCATAAAGTCTCCCATCTTTAGAGGTGGTGGTAGAATCTTTGGTCCTGTACCGCGTAGCTATTCTTTCAAATTGAATAAAAATCAAAAGAGATTAGCCAGAAAAAGTGCTTTGAGCTTGAAAGCTCAAGAAGGTAATATTACCGTCTTGGATAGCATCTCGATAGATGCTCCTAAAACAAAGGATTTTGTGGCAGTTTTAAAGGATTTAGGGCTTGTAGATAAAAAATCCTTGTTTGTGTTGGGTGGATCAAATAATAATGTATATTTGTCTTCGCGAAATTTGGAGGGTGTTGAAGTGCTAACACATTCAGAATTAAACACTTACAAGATAGTAAACGCAACAAATCTTGTTCTTCTAGAGGATGCTCTAGAAGAAGTGGTCAAAAATTTAACAAACTAGTCATGAGTATTCTTATAAAACCCATCATTACAGAAAAGGCTACTAGAGATAGTGAGCTGTATAATAGATATGGTTTTGTGGTGTCTCCTAAGGCTAATAAGGTTGAGATTAAAAACGAGGTAGAGCGAGTTTATGGAGTTGACGTGGTAAAAGTATTGACTATGAATACTCGTATCGAGCGTAAAGCCAAATACACAAAATCAGGAATGCAGGTTGGTAAAACAGGTGCTGTTAAAAAGGCATTTGTACAACTTAAGGATGGTGATACCATCGATTTATATAGTAATTTATAATAGAGACATTCAATGTCAGTTAGAAAATTAAAACCAGTTACTCCTGGGCAGCGTTTTAGAGTTGTGAATGGGTTCGACGCCATCACTACTGATAAGCCGGAGAAGAGCCTTCTTGGTCCGAAAAAACGTTCAGGTGGTCGAAATGCTTCAGGTCGTATGACTATGAGGTATAAAGGTGGGGGCATAAGCGCCGCTACCGTATGATAGATTTTAAACGTGATCGTCATGGTATACCTGCTACTGTAGCAACCATAGAGTATGATCCTAACAGGACTGCTTTTATCGCTTTGGTAAATTATCAGGATGGAGAAAAGCGTTATGTGATCGCTCAGAACGGTTTGACCGTAGGTCAGAATATAGTTTCAGGTGAAAATGTTGCTCCAGAAGTGGGTAACGCTATGAAACTTGCGAATATACCTCTAGGTTCAATCATCAGTTGTATAGAATTAAGACCGGGTCAAGGTGCTATCATTGCGCGTAGTGCGGGTTCATTTGCTCAGCTTATGGCTCGTGATGGTAAGTATGCGACCGTGAAAATGCCTTCTGGAGAAACAAGATTGATTCTTCAAGAATGTATGGCTACTATAGGCGCCATATCAAACAGCGATCACCAATTAATCGTAGGTGGTAAAGCTGGTAGAAGTCGCTGGTTAGGTAGAAGGCCTAGGACAAGACCGGTAGCAATGAACCCTGTGGATCACCCTATGGGAGGTGGTGAAGGTAGAGCTTCTGGTGGTCACCCACGCTCACGTAATGGTATACCAGCTAAAGGTTTCCGTACACGTGATGTAAATAAGGCTAGTACTCAATATATTTTAGAACGTAGAAAGAAATAAGTTATGGCTCGTTCATTAAAAAAAGGACCTTACGTTTTTCATAAGCTGGAAGCTAAGGTGGCTCAAAATGTTGAGTCTGGTAAAAAGAGTGTAATCAAGACATGGTCTAGAGCGTCTATGATAACTCCTGATTTCGTAGGTCAAACAATAGCTGTCCACAATGGTCGTCAATTTGTCCCTGTATATGTTACGGAAAACATGGTGGGTCATAAGCTTGGAGAGTTTTCTCCTACTCGCTCCTATAGAGGTCATGGTGGTTCTAAAAATAAAGGTAAAAGGTAATTGTCATGGGAGTACGTAAGAAAGAATCTGCGCTCAGACGCAAGGAGGAGAACAAGAACCTGGTTATCGCGAAATTGAATAACTGTCCTACATCTCCTAGAAAGATGAGACTCGTTGCTGACATTATTAGAGGTAAAAGAGTTGAGGATGCTTTAAATATCTTGAAGTTTAGTTCTAAAGAATCTGCGAGAAAGCTGGATAAGCTTTTAGTTTCTGCCATCGCAAACTGGCAAGCTAAAAACGAGGATGGCGATGTTTCTGAAGCAAATTTATTTGTTAAGGAGATAAGAGTAGATGGTGGTTCTATGCTTAAAAGATTACGTCCAGCTCCTCAGGGAAGGGCTCACAGAATAAGAAAGAGATCTAATCACGTGACCCTCATTTTGGGTGAAGCAAAAACGGCAACGTCTAACTAAGAAGAAATGGGACAAAAAACAAATCCAATAGGAAATCGTCTAGGAATCATCAGAGGTTGGGAATCTAACTGGTATGGTGGTAACGATTACGGAGATAAATTAGCCGAAGACGATAAGATTAGAAAATACATTCACGCTCGTCTGGCAAAAGCTAGTGTTTCAAGAATTATTATTGAGCGCACGCTTAAGTTGGTTACGATCACAATTACAACAGCTCGTCCAGGTATTATAATTGGTAAGGGAGGACAGGAAGTTGATCGCTTAAAAGAAGAGCTTAAGAAGATTTCAGGAAAAGAGGTTCAAATCAACATATTTGAAATCAAAAGACCAGAACTAGATGCTCACTTAGTTGCAGCTAGTGTTGCACGTCAAATTGAGAATCGTATCAGTTACCGTCGCGCTATTAAAATGGCTATTGCAGCAGCGATGAGAATGAATGCTGAAGGTATCAAAATCCAGATATCCGGAAGGTTAAATGGTGCTGAAATGGCACGTTCAGAGTCTTTCAAAGATGGACGTATCCCTTTATCTACCTTTAGAGCAGATATTGATTATGCGCTGGTAGAGGCCCACACTACTTATGGTAGAATTGGTGTTAAGGTATGGATTATGAAAGGAGAGGTTTACGGTAAAAGAGATCTTTCTCCTCTTGTAGGAATGTCTAAGAAGCAAGGTAAGTCTAACGCAGGTCGAGGTGGTAATAACCGCAGACGTAGAAAATAAGGGGATAGAAGATGTTACAACCTAGAAAGACAAAATTTAGAAAGCAACAAAAGGGTCGTATGAAAGGTAACTCTGGAAGGGGTAACCAGTTGGCTTATGGAACTTTTGGAATCAAATCGTTAGACTCAGAGTTCATAAATTCTCGTCAAATTGAGGCAGCTCGTATCGCAGCTACTCGTTATATGAAAAGAGAAGGTTCTCTTTGGATAAAAATTTTCCCAGATAAGCCTATCACTAAAAAACCTCTAGAGGTACGTATGGGTAAGGGTAAAGGTAATGTAGAATATTGGGCAGCGGTAGTAAAGCCAGGTCGTATTCTTTTTGAAGTTTCTGGTGTTCCATTAGAAACTGCACGTGAAGCCCTGAGGCTTGCAGCTCAGAAGTTACCTGTAAAAACTAAGTTTATCGTGGCTCGCGATTATCAAGAATAAAATTATCATGAAGCAGTCAGAAATTAAAGGTTTGTCTCAAGAGGAGGTAGCGCAAAAGCTCACAGAAGCTAGAGCAAGTTATGCAGAAATGAAAAGAATGCATGCAATGTCGCCTTTAGACAATCCTTCTCAGATAACTAAAACAAGAAAGACTATTGCTCGTCTTAGCACAGCATTAAATAACAACAAAGCCTAATAGTTATGGAAGGTAGAAGTTTACGTAAAGAACGTATTGGTGTTGTAAGCAGCAATAAGATGGATAAAAGCATCGTGGTTGCAGAGGTCAAAAGACAGAAGCACCCCATGTATGGTAAGTTTGTTCTTAAGACTAAAAAATATGTGGCTCATGATGAGAAAAATGAGTGTAACGAGGGGGATACTGTGCGTATTATGGAGACCCGTCCGTTGAGTAAGTCTAAGAATTGGAGATTAGTTGAAATCATAGAAAGAGCTAAGTAATGGTACAACAAGAGTCAAGATTAAAGGTCGCTGATAATACAGGTGCTAAAGAGGTTCTTTGTATCAGGGTATTAGGCGGAACAAAGCGTAGATATGCATCCGTAGGTGATAAAATTGTTGTTTCTGTTAAGGAGGCTACACCTAATGGTAACATTAAAAAAGGAGCTGTTTCTACGGCGGTAGTTGTAAGGACAAAGAAGGAAGTGAGAAGAGCTGATGGGTCTTACATCAGATTTGATGATAATGCTTGCGTTTTGTTGAATCCTACTTCGGAGATGAGAGGTACGCGTGTTTTCGGACCTGTGGCACGTGAATTGCGTGATAAGCAATTCATGAAAATTGTTTCACTAGCGCCAGAGGTGCTTTAAGTATAAACTATGACTAAAATAAAATTAAAGACTGGAGATACCGTCAAGGTATTAGCAGGTGAGAATAAAGGTCAGCAAGGAGTAGTTAAGAAAGTACTTCGTGAAAAGAATAAGGCCATTGTAGAGGGTGTTAATATGGTTTCAAAACATCAAAAGCCTAGTGCTTCAAATCCTCAAGGTGGAATTGTTGAAATGGAGGCTCCATTACATATTTCAAATCTAACACTGTTAGATAAAGACGGTAATCCTACAAAGGTTGGATATCGTACAGAAGACGGTAAGAAAGTTAGATTTGCTAAAACAAATAAAGAAGTAATTTAATCATGTCATACGTACCAAGGCTCAAGAAGGAGTATCAGGAAAAAGTGACTCAGTCGTTGAAGGAAGAATTCAACTACATAAATGTCATGGAAATTCCAAAATTACAAAAAATCGTACTCAGCCGTGGAGTAGGTGCTGCAGTTGCTGATAAGAAATTAATCGATTATTCACTCGAAGAGTTCACTGCTATCACTGGTCAAAAGGCCGTTGCTACGCTTTCTAAGAAGGATGTAGCATCTTTTAAGTTGAGAAAAGGTATGCCTATCGGTGTCAAAGTGACCTTGCGTGGTGAAAAGATGTATGAATTCTTGGATAGGTTGGTAACCGTTGCTCTTCCACGTGTTCGTGATTTTCAAGGTATCAAGGCCGATGGTTTTGATGGACGTGGTAACTATAATCTAGGTATAACAGAGCAAATTATCTTTCCAGAGATAAACATTGATAAGGTCAATAAGATCTCTGGAATGGATATTACATTCGTTACAACTGCTGAGACTGATAATGAGGCTAAATCTTTGCTAAAAGAATTAGGTTTACCCTTCAAAAAGAATTAAGATATGGCAAAAGAATCAATGAAAGCGCGTGAGCGCAAACGCCAAGCTTTAGTGGATAAATATGCTGAAAAGCGTAAAGCGCTAAAAGAGGCTGGTGATTACGAAGCGTTGCAAAAATTACCCAAAAATAGTTCTAAGGTACGCCTTCATAACCGTTGCAAATTAACGGGTCGTCCCAAGGGTTATATGAGACAGTTTGGAATTTCTCGTGTAATGTTCCGTGAGATGGCTAATAAAGGTTTAATCCCTGGAGTAAAAAAAGCTAGTTGGTAATCAGCAAATAAATTTTATTATGAATACAGATCCTATCGCAGATTATCTTACTAGAATAAGAAACGCAGTAAGAGCAAGTCATAGAGTTGTAGAAGTACCGGCTTCAAATGTTAAGAAGGAAATAACTAAGATCTTATTTGATCAGGGTTACATCCTCAGTTACAAGTTCGAGCAGGGGAAAGCTCAAGAGGTAATTAAAATTGCTCTCAAATACAATAAAGAAACAAAAGAGTCCGTAATTAAGGATCTTCAAAGATTGTCTAAACCTGGATTACGTAAGTATTCTGGAGCAAAAGAGCTACCGCGTATTTTAAATGGTCTCGGTATTGCTATTGTGTCTACTAGTAAGGGAGTCATGACAGATAAACAGGCTCGTACTGAGAATGTAGGTGGCGAGGTTCTTTGTTACGTTTACTAAAAGAAGTATTTAAGTTATGTCTAGAATAGGTAAAAATCCAATCGATATACCCTCAGGAGTAGAGGTTAAAGTTAATAACGGTGAGGTTTCGGTTAAAGGAAAACTTGGTGAATTAACGCAACCCGTAGATGGAGTAAATGTAAAGGTAGAAGATAACAAAGTAATTGTTGATCGTCCTACAGATTCCAAGGATCATCGCGCTAAACACGGTTTGTACAGAGCCTTGATTAATAATATGATCCACGGTGTCTCAATAGGGTGGACTAAGGAGTTAGAGCTCGTTGGAGTAGGTTATCGAGCTTCCAATCAAGGTCAAAAGCTTGATCTAGCTCTTGGATTTTCTCACAACATTGTTCTTGATATAGCGCCTGAGGTTAAAGTTGAGACGGTTTCTGAGAAAGGTAAGAATCCGCTCGTCAAGTTGACATCTTATGATAAGCAGTTAGTTGGTCAAGTTGCTGCCAAGATTAGAGAGTTTAGAAAACCTGAACCATACAAAGGTAAAGGGATCAAGTTTGTAGGAGAAGAAATAAGAAGAAAGGCTGGTAAGTCAGCTTAAAAGTAATAATTATGGCATTTTCAAAGTCAGCTCGTAGAAATAAAATACGGTCAAGAATCAGAAAAGTTGTTTCTGGTGATGCTACTCGCCCTCGTTTGGCGGTATATAGAAGTAACAAAGAAATCTATGCTCAAGTCATTAATGATGTTGATGGTAAGACTCTAGCAGCTGCTTCTTCAAGAGATTTAGATTCCGCTTCCGCGAAAACTGAACAAGCAAAAGAGGTCGGTAAGTTGATAGCTGATCGTGCTCAAAAAGCAGGTGTTGAAGCTGTTGCTTTTGATCGTGGCGGATACTTGTACCATGGACGCGTTAAAGCTCTTGCTGATAGTGCAAGAGAGGCTGGCCTTAAATTTTAATCGAAAACACACATTTGATGTATCAAAAATATAAAAATGTAGAAACCGTAAAGCCAGGAGGTCTTGATTTGAAGGATCGTTTGGTAGGTGTACAGCGTGTAACTAAAGTAACTAAGGGTGGTCGTGCATTTGGTTTCTCTGCAATTACCGTGGTAGGTGATGAGAATGGAGTTGTCGGTCATGGTTTAGGTAAATCAAAAGAAGTTTCTGAAGCTATTTCAAAAGCTGTTGAGGATGCTAAGAAAAACCTAGTACGTATTCCATTACAAAAAGGTACTATCCCTCATGAGCAAAAAGGTAAATTTGGTGGCGCGCGAGTTCTATTGATGCCAGCTTCTGAAGGTACTGGGGTTATTGCCGGTGGAGCAATACGCGCTGTTCTGGAAGCAGTCGGTGTTCATGATGTACTAAGTAAAAATCAAGGCTCGTCTAACCCCCACAATGTGGTTAAGGCTACCTTTGATGCATTGCTACAATTGAGAAGTCCTGAGGCTATTGCTAAGGAACGAGGAATTTCTCTTCAAAAAGTTTTTAACGGTTAAGATTGTTGGTAATGGCTAAGTTAAAAGTAAAAAAAGTTAAAAGTGCGATCAATCGTACCGCACGTCAAAAACGAACACTTGAAGCCTTAGGTCTTCATAAAATGAATCAAGTTCGTGTACACGAGGATAGCCCTGCTGTTCTTGGTATGATAGCTAAAGTTGAACACCTAGTCTCTGTAGAGAAGGCATAAAAGTTGTAACATGAGTTTAAATAATCTAAAACCTGCTGAAGGTTCTAACAAGAAGGCCGGTAAAATAATAGGTAGAGGTCAAGGTTCGGGAAAGGGCGGTACGGCCACTCGTGGTCACAAAGGTGCTAAGTCAAGATCGGGATATTCTAAGAAAATAGGTTTTGAAGGTGGACAGATGCCACTTCAGCGACGTGTTCCTAAGTTCGGTTTCACAAATCGCAACAGAACAGAATATCAAGGGATTAATCTTGCTACTATTCAGTCTTATTTGGAGGCCAATCGTTTAGAGAAGGATTTTGGTTTTGAAGATCTAGTTAATGTTGGTCTGGTTGGAAAGAATGATCTTGTTAAGATTTTAGGTAATGGTGAGATCAAAGAGGCAGTAAATGTAACTGCCCATAAATTTTCGGCCTCTGCTGCTGAGGCTATTAAAGCTGCTGGTGGTTCAGTGACAACTATTTAAACCAATCAAATGAAATTGATCGAAACCATTAAAAATATCTGGAAGATTGAGGAGCTCAAGAATAGGGTTATAATGACCTTTTCTTTACTCCTCGTTTACCGTTTTGGTGCCCAAGTAGTTCTTCCTGGAATCGATTCTACTCAGTTAGGTGGTTTTTCATCAAACTTTGAAGGAGGAGGAATAGGAAGTATTTTAAATGCATTTACAGGAGGAGCATTCGCTAATGCTTCTGTGTTTGCTTTAGGTATCATGCCTTATATTTCTGCAAGTATTGTGGTTCAATTAATGGGAATCGCGATTCCTTATTTGCAGAAATTACAAAAAGAGGGAGAGTCAGGTAGGAGAAAAATCAATCAGATTACTAGGTGGTTAACGATCGGTATTTGTTTGATTCAAGCACCTAGTTATTTACTAAGTCTTGAAACACTAGGTGTACCTAGATCCGCATACATGATGCAGGATAACATGACATTGTTTGTAGTTATAAGTACCATCATACTAGTCACCGGCTGTGTTTTTGCAATGTGGTTAGGAGAAAAAATTACTGATAAAGGAATTGGTAATGGGATTTCTTTATTAATTATGGTTGGTATCATAGCTACTCTTCCCCAAGCTTTCCTTCAGGAATTGAACACGCAGTGGACTGATGGTGGTGGAGCCTTTGTTGTTCTTATTGAGGTCGTAATTTGGTTGGTGATTATCTTGGCTTGTGTTATGTTAGTAATGGCGACCAGAAGAATCCCAGTTCAGTATGCAAGGAGAACTGCCACTGGTGGATACGAAAAGAATGCCTTCGGAGCAAGGCAATATATTCCATTGAAGCTGAATGCTTCTGGAGTTATGCCTATTATTTTTGCTCAAGCTATAATGTTTGTTCCTGCTGCCTTAGGTTCACTTGAACAAGGCTGGGCTAAAGAAGTCGCGGCTTTATTTGCTGATATTTTTGGCTTTTGGTATAATCTGGTGTTCGCACTTTTGATTATTGTCTTTACATATTTTTACACGGCTATTACAGTTCCAACTAATAAGATGGCTGATGACCTCAAAAGGAATGGTGGTTTTATCCCAGGGATCCGTCCAGGGACCGAAACTTCTGAGTATTTAGATCGTATTATGTCTCAGATAACTCTTCCTGGATCCATATTTTTGGCATTGGTAGCGATATTTCCTGCTGTTGTTTCTCTAATGGGCGTCACCCAGGCATGGGCCCTATTCTATGGTGGAACATCTCTTTTGATTATGGTAGGTGTAGCCATCGACACAATGCAACAGATTAACTCCTATTTATTGAACAGACACTATGATGGTTTGATAAAATCAGGAAAAAATAGAAAACAACAAGTAGCATAATGGCGAAGCAATCAGCAATAGAACAAGATGGTTCGATCATTGAGGCTTTATCTAACGCAATGTTTAGAGTAGAGTTAGAAAATGGTCACGTGGTGACTGCGCATATTTCTGGTAAGATGCGTATGCACTATATTAAACTTTTACCAGGGGATAAAGTGAAATTAGAAATGAGTCCTTACGATTTGACTAAAGCAAGGATCACTTATAGATACTAATTATGAAAGTAAGAGCGTCAATTAAAAAAAGGAGTGCTGACTGTAAGATTGTTCGTAGAAAAGGTCGTCTTTATGTCATCAACAAGAAAAACCCAAAATTTAAACAAAGACAAGGTTAAGCTATGGCTAGAATTGCAGGGGTAGATATACCAAAAAACAAGAGAGGCGAGATCGCCTTAACTTACATTTACGGTGTAGGTAGAAGTCGTGCTAAAGAAGTTCTAGAATCTACTGGAGTAGGTGTTGACAAGAAAGTGAATGAATGGAATGACGACGAAATAGGTAAGATCCGTAATGCTATAGGTGAGTTTACTATTGAGGGTGAATTGCGTTCTGAGACCCAAATGAATATCAAGAGGTTGATGGACATTGGTTGTTATCGAGGTATACGTCATAGATCTGGACTTCCACTCAGAGGGCAGCGTACCAAGAATAACTCACGTACCAGAAAAGGAAAACGTAAGACTGTTGCTAACAAGAAGAAAGCAACTAAATAATAAGTAAACATTATGGCAAAGTCTAAAACAGTTGCTAAGAAGCGTAAGGTTATAGTTGACAGTACTGGAGAGGCACACATTTCATCTTCATTCAATAATATCCTTATTTCTTTAACTAACAAAAAGGGAGAAGTAATTTCATGGTCGTCTGCAGGAAAGATGGGTTTCAGGGGGTCTAAAAAGAATACTCCTTATGCAGCGCAACTTGCTGCTGAGGATTGTTCAAAAGTTGCACATGAAGCAGGTCTACGTAAAGTTAAGGCTTACGTTAAGGGTCCAGGTAACGGTCGTGAAAGTGCTATAAGAACTATTCATAACTCAGGCATCGAAGTGACTGAGATTATAGATGTTACCCCTTTACCACACAATGGGTGTCGTCCACCTAAACGAAGAAGAGTATAATCAATTTTAACTTTGCGGTTACCAGACTATCGAAGGATATTGACCTGAATTCATAGTACACCGTATCAAATTTTTATAAATGGCTAGATATAGAGGTCCTAAGGCAAAAATAGCTCGTAGATTTAGAGAGCCTATTTTTGGCCCTAGTAAAGCGCTGGAGAAGAAAAATTATCCTCCAGGAATGCACGGTAACGCCCGTCGCCGTGGAAAAGAGTCTGAATATGCTGTTCAGCTCAAAGAGAAACAAAAGGCAAAATATACTTATGGTATTCTTGAGCGTCAATTTAGATTGATGTTTGAAAAAGCTGTAAGAAGTACTGGAATTACTGGTGAAGTTCTTCTAGGTCTTTGTGAATCACGTTTGGACAATGTGGTTTATCGCATGGGATTAGCTCGTACTCGACGCGGAGCACGTCAACTAGTTTCTCACCGTCACATTACTGTTAATGGTGAGTTAGTAAATATCCCATCTTATCAATTGAAACCTGGTGATGAAGTGTCTGTAAGGGAAAAGTCGAAGTCACTTACTGCGATTGATGATGCACTTAGTTCTAACGATAAGGTTTATGACTATATAACTTTCAACAAAGCTTCCATGTCTGGAACTTTTGTTTCAGTTCCTGAGAGAATTCAGATTCCTGAAAATATTAAGGAGCAGTTGATCGTAGAATTGTACTCTAAATAATAACCAACAAGAAAGTAATCAAATGGCAATATTAAATTTTCAGAAGCCGGATAAGGTGATCATGATTGATTCAACCGATTTTGAAGGCAAATTCGAATTTAGACCCCTTGAACCAGGCTATGGACTTACTGTTGGTAATGCACTTAGAAGGGTCTTACTTTCTTCGTTAGAAGGTTTCGCAATTACTTCAATCAGAATTGAAGGTGTGGATCATGAGTTCACCACTATCGAAGGTGTCGTTGAAGATGTAACTGAAATCATTCTTAATTTTAAGCAAGTTCGTTTTAGGAGACAGATTGATGAAGTTGACAGTGAAGTAGTAAATGTTTCTTTCTCTGGTAAGGATCAGTTTACTGCTGGTGATCTACAAAGATACATCTCTGGTTTTCAAGTTTTGAATCCAGACATGGTGATTTGCAATACTGAAAAAAGCGTTAACCTTAATCTTGAATTGACTATAGAGAAAGGGAGGGGCTATGTACCGGCAGAGGAGAATAAGAATCCTAGTGCAGCGCTCGGTACTATTGCAATTGACAGCATCTTTACACCTATCAAGAATGTAAAGTACAGCATAGAAAACTACCGTGTCGAGCAGAAAACTGATTATGAAAAATTGGTTTTTGAAATCATAACTGATGGTAGTATTCATCCAAAGCAAGCTTTAACCGAAGCGGCTAAAACCTTAATCCATCACTTCATGTTGTTCTCTGATGAGAGAATAACTCTTGAGGCTGATGAGATTGCTCAGACTGAAACATACGATGAAGAAAGCCTTCACATGAGACAATTGCTTAAAACTAAGCTTGTCGATATGGAACTTTCTGTAAGAGCATTGAATTGTCTTAAAGCTGCTGAAGTAGAAACTTTGGGAGATCTAGTTTCTTTCAATAAAAATGATCTTATGAAGTTCAGAAACTTCGGTAAAAAGTCATTGACTGAGTTGGAGGAATTGGTAAACGTTAAAGGTCTTAATTTCGGAATGGATCTTTCAAAATATAAATTAGACCGTGACTAGGTAAAGCCTAGTTCATAAATAGATTATAATGAGACACGGAAAGAAGGTAAATCATTTAAGTAGAAAGACGGCTCACCGCAAGGCCATGTTGTCAAATATGGCTTGTTCTCTTATCGAGCATAAGCGAATCAATACTACCGTAGCAAAGGCAAAAGCTCTTAAACAATATGTAGAGCCACTTATTACTAAGTCAAAGGAAGATACTACACACAATCGTAGATTAACTTTTGCTAAACTTAGAAGTAAAGAGGCTGTGACAACCTTGTTTAGAGAAGTATCTGCAAAAGTTGCTGATCGTCCTGGTGGTTATACTCGTATTATTAAATTGGGTAATAGACTTGGTGATAATGCTGATATGGCTATGATTGAGTTGGTAGACTTTAACGAGCTATACAGCGTGGGTGAGAAGAAAAAATCTGGATCAACACGTAGAAGCAGACGTAGTCGTTCTAAAAAGGCAGCACAGACAAATACTGAAAACACAAATGAAGAAGAATAAAATCTTCATTTCATCTTTATTTAGAGGATCAATGTTCTTGCATTGATCCTTTTTTTTATCGTTATTTTTGATTCTGAATTATGGCATATATAGATAAAAAAGCCGCGGTTGTCATCCTAAATGATGGAGCCACGTTTTATGGAAAGGCAGTTGGGTTAGGGGGTACCGCTACTGGAGAAATTTGTTTCAACACCGGTACAACGGGATATCAAGAAATCTTTACCGATCCCTCCTATTTTGGGCAGATTATGGTTACTACAAATGCTCACATCGGTAATTACGGGACTTCAATCGAAGAAAGTGAATCGTCAGGTGTTACGATTTCCGCATTGGTCTGCAAAAATTTTTCTGAAACCTTTAGCCGTTCACTAGCTGATGAAGATTTACTGAGTTACTTATCTAAAAATAATTTGGTAATTATAACTGACGTTGACACGAGAGCTTTAGTTGCTTACATACGCGAGAATGGTGCTCAGAATGCTATTGTTTCTACTCAAGTCAATGACCTTCCAGCTTTGCATCAACAATTGAAGGATGTTCCAAGTATGAAGGGGTTAGAGCTTGCTTCACAAGTGAGTTGTAAAGAGCCTTATTTTTTTGGAGATCCATCGGCCAAATATAAAGTGGCAGCTTTGGATCTTGGTATTAAAACCAATATTCTTAAAAACCTTGCAAAACGTGATGTGTACATCAAAGTCTTTCCGTACAATACAAGTTTTGAAGAGATGAAGATGTTTGAGCCAGATGGATATTTTATTTCAAATGGACCAGGTGATCCACAACCTTTGACTGATGCTATTTTGACAGCTCAAAATATTATCGCTGCTCGAGAACCTCTGTTTGGGATTTGTTTAGGGCATCAAGTTATTGCCTTAGCTCAAGGAATTTCAACGTATAAGATGCACAATGGGCACCGTGGCATCAACCATCCCATTAAAAATATCTTAACCGGGAAGGGTGAGATTACATCACAAAATCATGGTTTTGCAATTAACCGTGAGGAGGCAGAGAAAACCGAAAATGTAGAGGTAACTCACTACCACTTAAATGATGATACCGTTGCTGGAATCAAGTTGAAAAATGCTCCTTGTTTCTCAGTGCAATACCATCCAGAGGCAGGTCCTGGGCCTAATGATGCCACATATTTATTTGACGATTTTATTTCACTAATTAACAATCCAAAGAACTAAAAGTATGAGTACGATTATAGAAGTACATGCTAGACAAATTTTTGATAGCCGTGGAAATCCTACGGTAGAGGTAGATGTTTTGACTTCAAATGGAGTAATGGGACGTGCAGCTGTGCCATCAGGAGCCTCTACCGGTGAGCATGAAGCGGTTGAATTGCGTGATGGAGGTGATTCTTATATGGGTAAAGGAGTGACTAAAGCGGTCGCAAACGTAAATGAAACCATCGCTGAGGAACTTCTGGGCGTATCGGTATTTGAGCAGGCGTTTATCGACAATAAAATGATCGAGCTTGACGGTACTTCCAATAAGGCAAAATTAGGAGCAAACGCAATCTTGGGAGTTTCTCTTGCTTGCGCAAAAGCTGCTGCTGCAGAACTGGGTCAACCACTTTACAAATACATCGGTGGGATGAGTGCTTCAACACTACCTGTTCCCATGATGAACATTATAAATGGTGGATCACATTCAGATGCACCCATCGCATTTCAAGAATTTATGGTCATGCCGGTAGAAGCTGAAAGTTTCTCACATGCATTGCAAATGGGGACAGAGATTTTCCACCATCTCAAAAAAGCATTGCATGATCGAGGTTTGAGCACTGCAGTAGGTGATGAGGGTGGTTTTGCTCCTGCCCTTGATGGTACTGAAGATGCTTTGGACACAATTTTATTAGCTACTAAAAATGCAGGTTACAATCCTGGAAAGGATGTGATGATAGCGCTAGATTGTGCAGCTGCAGAGTTTTATGTAGATGGTAAGTATGATTATACAAAGTTTGAAGGGGACAAAGGACAAGTAAGATCTTCTCAAGAACAAGCGCAATACCTTGCTGATCTAGTTGAGAAATACCCCATCATTTCTATTGAAGACGGTATGGATGAAAACGACTGGGAAGGTTGGAAACAGCTTACTGATCTTGCCGGTGATAAAGTCCAGCTAGTAGGAGATGACTTATTTGTGACAAATGTAGAGCGCCTGAGTAAAGGAATCGATAACGATATTGCAAACAGTATCTTGATCAAGGTGAACCAGATCGGTACACTTACGGAGACCATCGCAGCGGTAAATATGGCACATAAAGCTGGCTATACATCTGTGATGTCGCACCGTAGTGGAGAAACTGAAGACAACACGATTGCTGATCTAGCCGTAGCTTTAACTACGGGACAGATCAAGACTGGTTCTGCATCTAGATCAGATCGTATGGCAAAATATAATCAGTTACTGCGCATAGAAGAGGAACTAGCTGAAAATGCCTTCTATCCGGGTAGAAAGGCGTTTCAATTTTAGCATGTGATGAGAATTGATGTTGTTTGGCACGCTTTCGCGAAAGCGTAACATTCAATAAATTTTATTCAAATATCATTTTCAGGCCATCTCTATATTTAAGGGGTGGCTTTATTTTTGACAGATGTTTAATACAAACCATCAAATACATCTTTTTCTACAAAAAATTATGCTAAAATCGTAAATCAGGAGCTCCTAAATTATCAAATAAGAAGGCTGTAACGTATTTTCGTAATTGGTTAAAATTTTAGAAATCAAATGGCAGATAAGGCAACTTTAGAGTTCGATGGGAAGAAGTATGAATTTCCTATTATAACTGGAACAGAAGATGAAAAAGGAATAGATATCAAGGCTTTGCGCGGTGTAACGGGCGGTCTCGTGACTCTAGATCCAGGTTATAAAAATACTGGTAGCTGTACAAGTGCGATCACTTTTTTGAATGGAGAAGAAGGGATCTTGCGCTACCGTGGATATTCTATTGAAGATCTTGCAGATAAAGCAGATTTTCTTGAAGTTGCATATTTATTGATTTTTGGAGAGTTGCCTACGGAATCTCAACTGAATAAATTCCATTCAGACATTAAAGAAAATTCTCATGTCGATGAGGATGTGAAGAAAATTTTGGACGGTTTCCCAAAATCTGCCCATCCTATGGGAGTGCTTTCTTCACTGACTAGTGCTCTAATCGCATTCAATCCTTCATCTGTAAATATCGAGAATGAAGATGATATGTATAACGCAATCGTTAAGATCATGGGTAAATTCCCAGTTCTTGTAGCATGGGCGTTGAGAAAACGAACAGGTCAGCCGCTTGATTATGGAGACGACAATCTAGGTTATGTGGAGAACATTTTGCAAATGATGTTCAAAAAGACTAACAAAAATTACGACATCAACCCGGTTGTCGTAAATGCATTAGATAAACTATTAATTCTCCATGCAGACCATGAGCAAAACTGTTCTACCAGTACTGTGCGCATTGTAGGATCTTCTCATGCAGGTCTATATGCAAGTTTAAGTGCTGGAATTAACGCCTTGTGGGGGCCATTGCATGGTGGTGCTAATCAAGCGGTACTGGAAATGCTTGAGGCCATCAAAGAAGATGGTGGTGACACTAAGAAATATATGGCCAAAGCCAAGGATAAAGAGGATCCTTTCCGTTTGATGGGCTTCGGTCACAGAGTGTATAAAAACTTTGACCCACGAGCAAGAATCATCAAAAAAGCTGCTGATGAAGTTTTAGGTGACCTAGGTGTAGAAGATCCTATCCTAGATATTGCTAAAGGTCTCGAGAAAGAAGCGCTAGAAGATTCCTATTTTGTAGATCGCAAATTGTATCCTAACGTAGACTTTTACTCAGGTATTATTTACCGTGCCATGGGAATCCCAGTAGAGATGTTTACAGTAATGTTTGCATTGGGTCGTCTGCCAGGATGGATCGCACAATGGAAAGAAATGCGCGAGAATAAAGAACCTATAGGTAGACCTAGACAAATCTATACAGGAGAAAATCACAGAGCATTTAAAGAAGTTTCTGAGCGATAGAATTTGATAGTAAAAATATATACTTAAACCCTCTGTTTTTCAGGGGGTTTTTTGGTTTGTGTTGTTTCCTTTACTTAAATTTTTCAATGCTTTATAGCAGGTGGAATTTTTATTATTTATACCAGTTACTATTTCACATCCTATAACGTTATCGCTACCTTTGTGGCATGAATAAAATCAATGTTCACGTAAACGATGAGACCTCACGTTTACGTAGCGTTATTCTAGGTACGGCGGCCAGTAATGGGCCCACACCATCGCTAGAAGATGCTTATGATCCTAAAAGTAAATTACACATTAAACAGGGAACTTATCCGCAGATTGTGGATATGGTAGAAGAAATGACTGCTGTCGCTGCCGTGTTTGAAAAATATGACGTTCAGGTTTTTAGACCAAAAACCATAGAAGATTGTAATCAAATTTTCACGCGCGATATAGGTTTTGTAATTGACAATAAGTTCGTTAAATCTAATATTCTTCCCGATCGGGAGAATGAGATTGATGCCATTCAATACGTTATAGACCAGATTGATCCTCAAAATGTAATCAGGCCTCCAGAGGAAGTGCACATTGAAGGTGGGGACGTCATGCTTTATGGTGATCATATTTTTGTAGGTACCTATCGTGGAGCTGATTATGCAGACTACATTATCGCAAGGACTAATCCGGAGGCTATTGAATGGCTTGAAAAAACTTTTCCACAGAAGAAAGTAGTTTCATTCAATTTGAGAAAAGATAATGAAGATCCCTATAGTAATGCCTTGCATTTAGATTGTTGTTTCCAGCCTGTTGGTAAGGATAAATGCATTATTCACAAAAATGGATTTTTGCAGGAGGAGGAATATCATTATCTGGTAGATTTTTTTGGCAAGGAGAATTGTTTTGAGATTACAAAGGAAGAAATGTTTCACATGAATTCTAACATTTTCTCCATTGCTCCAGATGTGGTCATCAGCGAGCGTAATTTCACTAGACTCAACACATGGTTGCGCTCCCACGGCATAACCGTTGAGGAAGTACCTTATGCAGAGATTGCAAAACAAGAAGGACTGCTGCGCTGTTCCACCTTACCTTTGATAAGAGATTGAAAAGTCTTTCTAGTATTAAAGTTATGAAGCAAATTACAGATACCGTTTTTATGGTCCGTCCGGTGCGTTTCCGGTTGAATGAACAGACTGCCGTAAATAATTTTTACCAAGATGAAGATGCTGAGATCAATGATCAAAACAGCAAGGCGCAGAAAGAGTTTGACGCTTTCGCGAAAGCGTTACAATCAAAAGGCATTAACGTCATCATCATAGAAGACGATAACAAACACGATACGCCAGACTCCATATTTCCTAATAACTGGATATCTACGCACGAGAATGGGGACGTCGTTCTCTATCCCATGTTTGCAGAGAATCGTAGACTTGAAAGGAGACCGGAGGTTCTTGACACCCTAGAGGAGCAAGGATTTAAAATAAGCAACGTTTTAGATTACTCCAGCGCAGAGGAAGAGGGTGTTTATCTAGAAGGAACAGGTAGTTTATTGCTGGATCGCCAGAACGAGCTGGCTTATTGCTCTCTTTCAGATCGTGCCCATGAAGAGTTGCTGATAGAATTTTGCGAGGATATGGAATACACTCCCGTAATATTTACTGCAAATCAAAGTGTGGGTGACCAGCGTATGCCTATATATCACACAAATGTGATGATGGCGCTGGGAGAGCAATTTGCTGTAGTTTGTCTCGATAGTGTTGATGATAAAAAAGAACGGAAAAACCTTCTGAGAAACATCAAAGAAAGCGGTAAAGAGGTGATCGCTATTACAGAACAACAAGTAGCCTCTTTTGCAGGTAATATGATGCAGGTTCACAATAATAAAGGAGAACGCTATCTAGTGATGAGTGATCAAGCTTATAGATCTTTAACAGGTGAGCAAATTCAAAAGTTGAGTATTTATAATGAGATCATTCATCCAGACATTACTACAATTGAAACTTTAGGTGGGGGATCTGTAAGGTGTATGATGGCAGAGGTCTTTCTTCCAAAATCTTGATAGTAATTAGTAACATTTAATTAGACTATCAGTCCAATCATTGAATTTTAAACGGGATTATCCCACTTAATTTAGTTTATGAAATATGTATTTTCCTCAGTTCTCGCAATTTTATTGTTGACGGGCTGTAGTTCCACAAAACAGAAAAAAAATGATCTTGCCACGGCAAATCCCATTATGACTTCCATGGATCTTACCATGGTTGTCAATGATAAATTACCGGTCACGATTAACCCAGGTAGATTTACTCAAGATATGGTTACTTATAGATTGCCTAGAGTTGTTCAAGGGACTTATTCTGTGAGTGATTTTGGTAAATATGTGGACGATCTCGTAGCCTATGATTATACTGGGAAAGAGATGGCTGTTAACAGAGCAGATGACAACACATGGACTGTGGCAAATGCCCAAGACTTAGATTACATTACTTATTTAGTAAATGATACATTTGATATCGAGCAAACAGGCGGAATAGGGAATGAGCAGCCATTTTCTCCATCAGGAACGAATATTGAAGATTCAAATTATGTTTTAAACCTTCATGGTTTCATAGGGTATTTTGATTCTCTTAAAAATAACGCATACAACCTAGACGTTACCGCTCCAGCTGATTTTGTGCGTACATCAGCATTGCAAGAGGTGGCAACATCAATGTCTGAAGATGGCTCAAAAATGACAACTAGCTATCGTGCTGATCGTTATTTTGATATTACAGATAATCCTATGATGTATGGGAAGCTCGATGTTGAGGAATTTATGGTAGGAGATATTAAAATCGTCCTAAGCGTTTATTCTCCTAATGGAACTCACACTGCTGCTAGTCAAAAGGATAACATGTTTAAAACCATGCAAGCGCAGAAAGCTTACCTAGGGGACATCAACAGCACAGCTCGTTATGATATCTACCTGTACCTATCAGATGGGTCTGAGACTGCCCCCAAAGGCTTCGGAGCTCTGGAACACCATACATCTACCGTTGTAGTGCTTCCAGAGATGATGGATTCAGAACGATTAGCTTCTAGCATGACAGATGTTGTTGCTCATGAGTTTTTCCACATCGTTACTCCGCTTTCTGTACATTCAGAAGACGTACATTATTTTGATTATAATCAGCCCACCTTCTCAAAGCACTTGTGGATGTATGAAGGTGTTACTGAGTATTTTGCTCAACACTTCCAGGTTGCTGAAGGACTTGTAACTCCAGATGAATTCTATCAGGAGATCATGGGTAAGATCGCTAGTTCCATGAATTATGATGACGCGATGAGTTTTACTACAATGAGTGAAAACATTCTTGAAGAACCTTATAAGGACAATTACATCAACGTGTATTCAAAAGGAGCTTTGATAGGAATGTGCATAGACATCATGATGCGTGAAGAGAGTCATGGAAACCGCAGTATGTTGAGCTTGATGAAAGAGCTTTCTACTAAATATGGAAAGGACAAGCCCTTTGCCGACGATTCCTTGATCGAGGAAATCACTAAAATGACGTATCCATCGATAGGAGAGTTTTTAAGAACTCACGTAGCAGGTGATACACCTATCGACTACGAGAAGTTTTTTAATAAAGCAGGCTTGATGCTGGCTGAAGAAGAAGTGGAGACTACTTATATTTTCGCTGGAGGACAAAACATCATCTTTGATGCAGATCGCGAGCGCCAGTTGATCAAATTCAGCGCTATGGCTCTTGAAAACTCATTCTGGAGAGAGCAGAAAGTTCAGGCAGATGATATAATCCTGAAGATCAACGGCTCAGATCTGAATCTTGCAAACGCTCAAACTGTAATAGGTCAAGTATTTCAATGGAAAGCTGGCGATGAAATTACTTATACCATAGAACGTGATGGCAAGAAGATCGAGAGAAAGGCTACACTTACCACGCCTATGGCAACAAGTAAAAGTTTAGTTGAAGACCCAGATGCAACTGCTGAGCAAATTGCAGTCAGAAAAGCCTGGTTGAATATCTAATTTAGATCAAAATCTATTTGAAAAGGGTCGCAATTTGCGACCCTTTTTTTTAAGGCAAATGTCTAATGGTTTTGGAAATAAAGAGCGTTTAAGTTTGGATACAAATAGCTAAATATGAATTTGATTCGCACGAGCTTAATTATGATCTATTTACTCTTCACAACATTGGCTTCTATTGCTCAGGAAGACGTACTGAAGCCTTTTGTTGAAACAAAATCTGGTGATACTATTTATGTTCTGGGAATCAAAGATCATCACCATTTCTGGCAAAAGGAACGAAGGTATGTCTTAAAGCTTCCAAATGGCGCTAAGAAAAAATTACTGGCTTCAGACATCTCATCGTATGGTAAACTCGAAAATAGACGGCCTATCATCTATAAAATTGTAGAGGTACAACGACCTAGTGGTTCAAGGTATTTAAGGGAAATGGAAATCATAGATCGCGGCAAAATCACCCTATTGCGTGAATGGCACGAAGCAAATTCATGGCTCTATGTGGAGAGTCTGTTCTACACAGGTTATCTGGAAAGCGAGTTTGAGATTAATAATATGTTGACATGCCTGAGCTCTTGCAAACCCCTCAAACTAGAGTTTGATGAAGGAAGTAAGTTCAATTACAAAAATTTGCCTGATCTGATTCTTTTCTTCAACAAACATTGCCCTGATTAGACGAATTTATTTTAAGGGAAGAACAAAGCCTACTCTCAAGTCGAGCGGATTTTATGTCATAAACTTGTGAGTTGAGAAGTTACCGGGATCTTCCGCACATGCAATCTATTTTCAAATCTAGAGGCTGAAGTTTTAATAGGTCGCAGCCATTAAAATGTTTTTCTACATACCTAGAATTTATATCAAACACCTAGTTTGGATCAACGGGTTCATGATTGGTTTTGGAGGGATCGGATGTATTCTTTTTGGTGTAGAGCCTGAATTCAGCAAACTCTTCATATCCTAAATACATGGATAACAGTTCAATCACTTGAGTTTGCTTGATAACAACTATTTGGCCCTCAGTCATCGCATCATTGTAAAGATTGGTCAAAGATCTATAACCGTAGGAAAAACCATTAGAAGTTAAATAATGGGATACCCGCTCAGCCATTTTATACTTCGATATTTTTGTGATATTGGCTTCTCTGAGTTCAGTTTCCGCTTTCGCGAAAGCGTTAACAATCAAAAGCCTATGCGATTCTAGTACCGAGGTTTTCATCGACTAAAAAGTACGGAAAATATCTTCCAATTAGTTTCTGGTAAATTTCTTTCAAATCTCTCAAAACACTTGTTTATTTGTAATCTAAATCTCGTTCATCTGCGCAAATCATAGATATCAAGTAATCGAGGTTTTAGCCGTAAGGCGTCAAGTAAGAAAAACCGCTGGTTGAGAAGTGGCGTTGATTCTTATTTATGACCCTTATCACTTCTCAGGGTTGAGGGAATTAATCTCCCCAACACAATTTAATTTCAATTTCAAAAATCTGATTACTAATCGGACAGCCACGAGTATGTCCATTTAAAAACTATTATTATGAGAAAGCCCTTTATGCTACTAGCGTGCGGACTATTGATGACTACACTTTTTTCATGCACTCCAGAACGAATCACGGAGGAATTAGATGAGCAACATGACAGTTATTCCAATGAAACTTTAATGAGAACGCCTCCGCCAAAAGAAAATTCGGATGAGAATTGATATATACAAAACATAAATAAATATTTCACATCGTATTTTAGGGGAATGATTTCATTGCGATCAACATTCCCCTACTTTTTTTTTCTAATAGGCTCAATATGTCAAGCACAGGGCACTATTTCACACTTAACTAAAATTGAAAACCAAGTCTATGAAACTTCGGAAAGGACGGTAATACTAGATCAATATCAGTTGCTTCTGAAAAGTTTAGATTCCCTTGAAAGAAAACCTGCTAAAAGTATTGATACTGAAATATATTTATGGACAATTAAATCTGCCATAGAATACAAATTAGGCGAGTTGAGGGAAAGTGAAGCAAGTTCTATTAATGTGTTGAAGATGATGGACAGTTCAGAGGAATCGGGCTGGATGAACTTCGCTCGTATAAGAACTTATAATATACTTGGAATTTTAAAAAAAGAATTGGTAGAATATGAGAAGTCTCTGAAGTATTATCGTAAAGTATTAACCTTAACAGACGATCCTGCCTATTTAGCTGGTGTTTATGGTAATATAGGGCTCGTATATACTAAGTTAGAGGAATATAATTTAGCTATTTCTCATTATGAGAAAGCTTTAAATCTTTCAGAAAATCTAGATAAGCCAGAGCTTACAGCTAGATTTTTAGATGATTTAGGTCACGCTGAATCAATGCTTGATCTCTCGAACGCCGAATCTACACTGCTGAATTCTTTGAAAATACGTGATAGTTTGGATTTGAAGGAAGGTGAAATTTACAGTCATTTACATCTTTCAGAACATTACTTTAGAAATGAGGATAAATCCAAGGCTCTTTTTCATTCAGAAAATGCACTCCAAATTGCACAAGAGAGCAAATTGATACCACTTGAATTATCGGCTCTTGAAAATCTCTTAAAACTTGAAGATGAAAGAGCAACTCAAAGATTTGCCTTTCTTAGTGATAGTCTAAAACGCGTGGAGCAGAGCAGCTCCAACAAATTTGCCGAAATACGATACGGTGTTGCATTAAAAGAAAGAGAGGCCGAGCAGTTGAGAACCAAAAATAGATACTATTTCCTGATTTTCTCAACGATTATTATCGTTGTTGTGTTCACCTCTATACTTATTTATAACCGTAGCCGACAACGTAATAAGATTGCTGTTATGAACGAAAGCATAAATACTGAGAAGCGCATCTCGGCAAGAATGCACGACGAGATCGCAAACGACCTTTATCATACTATGCTCGGGCTACAAAAAGTTGTACCAGAAAACGAGAGCCTTTTAAATAATTTAGATCACATCTATAACCGAGTGAGAGACATTTCCCGAGATAATAGCCCGCTAGATCCTGACAGCAATTTCAGTAAGGATTTAGAAGATCTTTTTATTGCTTACAAAAATTCAGAAGTAAATATTTTGACTCTAAATTTAGGAAAAATGGACTGGTCAAAATTAAAGGCTCATGAAAAAACCAATCTTTATCGGGTTTTGCAAGAACTATTGACTAACATGAAAAAGCATAGTGGTGCCACACATGTGGTATTTATGTTTTCTCAAAACGATGATACGATCAAAATTTCCTATCAGGACAATGGCATGGGATCTGATATTTTGAAAGGAAATGGTTTACTCAACATTAAAAACCGTATCAAATCCATCGATGGTTCTGTTACCTTTGAGTCTGAGAAAGGTCACGGCTTTAAAGCCGCGATTATTTTATAAGTATTATGTTTCAAAAAGTTTTGGTTGCAGAGGATTTAGGCAGTATTGGCTTCAGCGTAGTTGAGATGTTAGGTCAAATGGGCGTGACTCAAGTAGATCACGTACTCTTTTGTGATGATGCCTATCAGAAGCTTATGTATGCTCAACAAATCGGTAAACCTTATGACCTTTTTATTTCTGACTTGAGTTTTGGTCCTGATTTTAAAAGTGATGATATCCAAAACGGTATGCACTTGATTAAAAGAATTCGAGAGCAAATGGAAATTAAAACAATTGTATACTCCATTGATAATAATCTACAAAAAGTCCGCATGCTCGTTGATAAATATGAAATCGACGCGTACGTGTCCAAGGGTAGAAAAGGTCCTGAAGAACTAAAAAAAGCTATCAGAATGGTGGAAGAGGATGATGTCTACTACTCAAAGGATGTACTTTCTGCCTTCATAGATCACAGAGACCGTGACATT
This sequence comes from Nonlabens spongiae, assembly GCF_002117125.1. NCBI lineage: Bacteria > Pseudomonadati > Bacteroidota > Flavobacteriia > Flavobacteriales > Flavobacteriaceae > Nonlabens > Nonlabens spongiae. The sequence continues at coordinate 1,758,691 of NZ_CP019344.1, read as the reverse complement.
AATGATTATGACATCAAATTGCTCCAACTCATGTCTGAAGGGAACTCTAAGCAAGAAATCAGTGCGATTTTAAACCAACAGAATATTGAGCCCAATAGTGTGAGTGTAATCGATCGATGTCAGCGAAGACTACTTATGATTTTTGATGCCAAAAATGATGCGCATCTTATTGGGATCGTAAAAGACTTGGGGTTGATTTAATTAAACTGCAGCATTCAAAAATAATTTAAAGGGGGTCATTACGTATCTGCATAGTAAATTTGAGTAATGATTTTATGTAGAATTATAATTGTTTTAGTCTGCCTTTTCTTTAACTCAAACAGTGTTGCTCAAGATGTGATTACTAGGGCAGAAAACATTCAATCAGCCATCCTTAATGCCTCAGATAGATCTGAGATATTGAAATATTACGGAGAGATTATTCAAATTGTAGATTCGCTTGATCATCATGGTAATAATTATATTGATGGAAGAATCTATACGTGGTCAATCAAATCTCACATTGAACATGAATTAGGAGAGGTCCTTCAAAGCGAAGCCAGTTCTATCAGAGCATTAGAGCTTTTGGATAGTGTCGAAAATTCAGATTGGCGCCAACTTGCCAAACTCAAGACCTATAACCAGTTAGGTATGTTGAAAATGAATACGGCCGATCCTGAAAAATCCATTTTATATTATGACAAAGTCGTTGCCTTAACAAACGACCCTATTTATTTAGCGATAGCGTATAGCAACTTAGGTATTTCGTATTACATATTAGGTGAGTATGCTAAAGCATTGCAGTATTTTGAAGATGCCTTAGCTTTAAAAGATTTTTCAAAAAACTTCAGATTAGAAGCTAGAATTTTTCAAGGTATAGGTAGAACTAAATCAGCCATGAACTTACCGGAAGCAGAGTCGATTCTGCTAAAATCCTTGAATTTGAGTGATAGTTTAAATTTTGAAGACCAATTGTACTGGAGTCACCTGCGACTTTCTCAACACTATTTAAAAAACGATAAAATTATTAAAGCAAAGACCCATGGATCTAAGGCTTTGCAGTTTGCAGATAGCATTGGGCTTGTCACACTACAATTAACAGCATTAGAGAATTTATTACACCTTGAGGATGTCGAAACTGCTAATCGCTATGTGATTCTCAAAGATAGTTTAGATAGAGCAAATCAAATCAACTCTAACAAATTCGCCGAAGTCCGTTATGGAGTGGCGCTTAAAGAGCGAGAAGCCCAGCAACTACGTCTGAAAAATGAGTATAACACATTCATCTTTATCGTGGTCACCGTGGTGATCTTGCTCATCTCTCTGCTTTTATATTACAGAATTAGACAGCGCAACAGACTCGCATTAATACAAGAAACGATTAAAACTGAAAACCGTATTTCCAAAAAAAATCATGATGAGATAGCAAACGACCTCTATCATACCATGGTTAAAATGGATAAAGAGCAATTGCAAGATGCCCAGCTCATAAATGAAATGGACTACATCTATCATCGTGTACGGGATATCTCAAATGAGAATAGCCAGATAGATTTAGGGAAAGATTTTTCCATTTCAATTAAGAATCTGCTATTAGATTATAAAAATGATTCTGTAAATATTACTGCTCTGAATCTCAGAACAATAGATTGGGCAGGTCTCACATTAGAAGACCGTACTAATCTGTATCGCGTTCTACAAGAACTCCTGACCAACATGAAAAAGCATAGTCATGCAACTCACGTTGCTTTTTCATTTCAGCAAACCTGCAAGCAGATTAAAATCTCATATCAAGATAATGGTAAAGTTGCTGATTTTAAGAAAGGTAATGGAATCACAAATATGGAAAACCGTATTAATGCTATGAATGGAGCAATTACATTTGAATCAGAGAATGGAAATGGTTTCAAAGCTGTTATAACGATTTGATATTTTGATTCTAAAAACTCTTATATCCGAAGATCTAGGTAGTATTGGCTTGAGTGTGATTGAATTGCTCAACAGCTTAGGGGCGGAAACCGTCGATCACGTACAGTATTGTGATGAAGCCTATTTGAAATTGATCAAGGCCCGAAAAGATGGACTACCTTATCGACTCCTTATTACAGATTTGAGTTTTGTACCAGATCATAGAAAAACTACAATTCATTCTGGCGAACAGCTTTTACAAAAAATTAAAGATTTTACTGATCTCAAGGTTATTGTCTATTCTGTAGATAAACGTTTACATAAGGTAAGAGCACTTGTAGAACATTGTAATATTGATGCATTTGTATGTAAGGGTAGAAGAGGGCCAGCCGATTTGAAGAAAGCTGTGGTTGCGGTGAGTAATGATGAGAAATATTTCTCAAAGGAAGTTCATAATGCCTTGTCAGACCATGATGAACTTGAAATTGATGATTATGATATCCAGTTGATGAGTTTACTTGCTGCTGGAAAATCAAAACAAGAAATCAAGTCAAATTTTGATTTAAATAATATTTCACCATCCAGCATAAGTTCCATTGAAAAAAGGCAAAATAGACTTTTGATCCAGTTTAATGCTCGTAATGCAACCCATCTTGTTGGAATCGTGAAGGATCTAGGCATAATCTAATTCTAGATCAATCTAGCTAAGGTTTATTTAGTCTTGAAGATTTTCAATGCTCGAATAAAATCTAATGATTTTTAAAAAGTGCAGGTGGTTTGTAACTTTTACAAATTCAATTGTTTATGCCATCAATATTTTACCGCCTTGAAACTGACCCAATCATTTTTTTAAAATTGAGGAAATCCGTAAACAATAGTGATTACAGCGAGGTATGTTTGTAATCAGTAATTTACAGTGGCTTTCAATCAATCATAATAGCATTTAACTGTTGGATTTTAGGGTTCTTTCTTTTTGTTATGTTTATTTCTTATGAGATTTTGGGGGATTTAATCTCATAATGGGAGACAATCATTTTGCGCCAGCAATATGTTTAATCATACCATGAAAGATGAAATAATGGAAGGGAAGCATGGAGTACCAGTAGAGCCTGCCCTTTAGTCCTCGCGGTCTGAAGGTGGCGGTTTGATGAATGACGTTATCATCGTCTATCTCAAATTCCAGCCAGGCTTCTCCTGGTACTTTCATTTCTGCAAATAAAAGTAGTCTTTTTTCTTCTTTATCAGCGACGAGAACCCGCCAGAAATCCAGTGCATCCCCAGAGAAAATCGTGTTTTGGTTGGTGCGTCCACGCCTCAATCCCACACCGCCCATGAGCTTGTCTAGTGCACCGCGTATGCGCCATAAGAAGTCTGCATAATAATAGCCATTCTTACCACCTATGGACCAGATGCGTTCTAGCGCTTTCTCTGGCTCATTAGTTTTCATTTTCTGAGCATCGCGCACAACACCATATTCTGGAACTTTTTTATACTTATTCAAGCTTTTTCTAAACCTACCGCTTACCATACTGTCTTTCCAGCTGCTGGCAACCTGATTTTGCTCGATTTTGGCGAAAGCCATTTCCAGCGCCTCTTGATAGGTAAATAGCTCGATTCCCAGTCGTTCTGCGAGATCATTTGGTTTTGCAACCACTTCAACCTTCATGCTGTTGACCAGATTTTGAGCCAATTTATAACTGGTACTGGTCACAAAATACAGCCAGTAACTACTCAATTTAGGGGTCATCACAGGCACGGTAATGATGGCGAGCTTGAGCTTTCGGTTTTTTGCATACCCTTGCATCATTTCCTTGTAAGTCAGTACACTATCACCGCCTATATCATAGCCCTCATTCATGCAGTCGTCCCGGCCCAAAACGCCTATCAAAAAACTCATCACGTTCCTGATGGCAATCGGGTGCGTCTTTGTATTGACCCATCTGGGAGTAATCATGATGGGCAATTTTTCACACAGATCGCGTATAATTTCAAAACTGCTGCTTCCGCTACCTACGATGATTCCGGCTCTTAAAACCGTTAAACTATAATCACCAGAACGCAGTATTTCTTCTACCCGCTTTCGCGAAAGCAAATGTTTACTCAGCTCCTCCTCATTAACGATGCCTGAGAGGTAAATGACCTGTCTGCAAGAAGTCTCGCTGTTCAGTTTGACAAAATTCTCAGCACTTTCAGACTCCATCTCGTCAAAATTCTCAGTACTCGAGGTCATGGAGTGGATGAGGTAGTAGGCCGCCTCAATGTCTTGCGGTATGGGATTATGGTCTTTTAATTTTAAAAAGTCGATTTCCACGATCTCAACCTGATCCTTAATATCTTGCGGTACGGAGAGTCTATCAGCACTGCGCACAGCACAAACCACCTCGTGATCTGCCTTGAGAAGTTCGTATAGCAACCGTACTCCTATGTAGCCGTTTGCACCGGAAAGTAAAACTTTCATGTTCCTAAATTAAGTCGGTTGGGTTGACTTAAAGGAACTATTAACATAATCAAATGATTTGGTTGGAGGAATTGAACGATATGATTGCAGAAAAATGTGAGAAATATAGAAAATGGAAATTTTGTTTATCCAAAAAGCTTATTTGTTCACCATACCTACAAAATTTTTATAAACACAAAACCCGCAACTCTCGTTGCGGGTTTCCTTTGCGGAGAAAGAGGGATTCGAACCTCTTAAAATATATACTGATATTCAGTTAGTTATGTCCTGTCGCATTGAGAGGTAACCTAATAGGTGCCCTTTACAATCAAAGTAAAGATATAACTTTTTACTTGATTAATGGCTCTACTTGCTTAATTTCTAGACCCATATAATTACAAAACTCATCTATTGTAATAAGCTGGTGCTTCTCTTTATTGAGCTGTTTCTTAATGTCTGAGATGACATTTCTTCCGTAGCGTTCACTTTTACCAGTTATGATCTGAACGTCCTTAGGATACATGCAAATTCGTTTCATCTTGTTAAGTTTTCATACACTATCCATACTTCTGCTATACTTCAAGTATGACTTACATATTTATTACTTACCTACAATTTACGAAATATAAATCATTGAAATATAAGTGATAAAGCTACTTTTCGGCAGATTGTGAACAGAACGGAATCAGTTTTTAGGATTGGGTGGTGGACTCGTATAGATTTGAGAAAATTCTAAAAATTTAAGCTATGGCAAAGGTTAGTTCATTTATCAAAATTGAAGGTACTCTCGATAACCTTACCTTTTACAAGGGTAAAGAGGGTTACCTCGTGCGTACCAAGGGAGGTGTATCTAAAGAACGCATCCAAAACGATCCAGCTTTTGAGAGAACTCGTGAAAACGGTTCTGAATTCGGTCAATCTGCTAGTTCAGGGAAGCTTTTGAGAACAGCGGTAAGAAACTTACTGTTGAAGGCTAAGGATAACCGGGTGACCAGTCGTTTGACTCAGAAAATGGCTGCAATCAAAAACCTTGATACAACCTCTGTGAGAGGGCAGCGTAATGTAGCTGAAGGTATTTCAGGGGTGGAAGGTAAAAGTCTCTTGAAAAGCTTTGATTTTAACGATAGGGCAAAACTAAGTGCTGTCTTGTTTGCTCCTTTTGACGTTGATACTACTACGGGCGAGGTAACAATGCCTAATATGGTCCCGACTGAAACTATTACGTCTCCATCTGGAGCTACACATTTCAGTTTGAGATCTGCGGTTGCAAAGATTGACTTTGAGCTATCAAGCCATGCAATTGATTACAGTCCTACCGAGAATTTTCCTATCGATTCTGCGTCAAGTAATATATCGCTACTTCCTGCATCGGTTCCATCTGATCCTGGTACTCAAATTCACTTACTTCTGGTGGAATTTTTTCAGGAGATCAATGGTGTTCAGTATCCTTTAAAGAATGGTGCTTATAACGTATTGAATATCGTCGAGGTAGTATAAAAATATTGTTCTGTTGGTGAAAAGGCTCTTTGGTATATCTAAAGAGCTTTTTTTATGTCTTATTCAGTCGTTCAAAATGTTTTCCTGATGATTATGCATAGATGTAAAAACTAAGATTAAAATAGCCAAAGTGAACGCCCATCAGCGTGCCTTGATAAAGGCACAACCCGCTTTACTTTGGCTATTTTGATCCTACCAACCAAGCAAGTAGATATCTTATTTAATTCCGATGATTTTAGTAGTGAAGTCGCGCGAGCCGACTGCGAGATTAGCGAAGGGTAATGTGAGTGATGACATGTAGCCCTGCGGAATGTCCTCACGTTTATGTCTTGACACGAGGGATGGCGCAGTTTTTTGTTCGGCTGGGGGAGGGCAAGGGCTGTGAATGAATGAAGCCATTTAAGAATGGAATAGGCATTAAGGGGCGATTTAAATCGATCATATCAAGTGGTTTATTCAATTGTATACAGGGTTTATCGTTTCAGATGGTTAGCCTTTTAATGCCGTGAGCGTCGGATTAAATTGCTGAATGAATGAATAGCTCTTGCCAGCGGCTGGAATAAGTGAACACCCTCCTTCAAATTGATTTGTGCGAATACAAAAACTTACATGCAAATAGTTAGATGAATTCTCAAGCTTTGCAATGTTCTCTTATTGCAGCATGGGTAGTACAAAAACTGTGACCTCCCGAAGCCCGAAGCGACACGCAGGCTCGCACAACATTAAGCAATGGTTTTACCCATAAAAACAGTTTAGCGTAGCGTATCCATATTGGGTATGGGTAAAAGAGAATTGCGGATATCGAAGGAATGAAATGTGTGAAATAAATCAAATAAGCGCCGTCTTGCCGTCGCTGTGCGTAAGGCAGCGGGACTTATGGTATATGCAAGGATTGACTGGCTAGAAAGCTTTTATTTATCAATTAATACACTAGCATATAAAAAGCTATTCTATTAGTACACACCCTTGCAGATATGATTTATGAAGCTAAATGTAATGACTGAGATATACCTAACTACCTGTCCCGATATTTATTAAATGACGAAACTTGGATTTATTTGTCGTTCATCTTTTGAACTTGTATGCTGATATCAGTTAAATGACTTTTGTCTTCTTCTCTGGAGATTAGCGAAATGAAGTGTGCATCGTTGCTGTCTTCATCACCAATAATTATTTGATCTCTTACATAATTTTCGGTATCTAAAAAATCAAATAATCTCTCAAAAAGATTACTCCTGTAATTTTGAGGACTCCTAAAACTATTCCTTTCCGATATAAAGATATCATCACCGCCATGATCACAGTAGTAATAAAGAACTACACGATTATCCATGAGATAATCTTTTATCAAATAGCAAATGTTAATCAGATCACTAAGACTGACAACTTTTTCAGCTTTTTCAACTAAAGTAATAGAAACGTCCATCACAGGAATATCAAAGTCTAATCCTGATTCAAATAATGATAACTTTATAAGATATTGACTGCCAGCATTACTGGTAAAAGGAATTACAGTATTGGCAATCACTAAGATTATTTAAAATACAAATCTTTATTAGAGAGTAGTACCTTTTTGTCCTCCTCCTTTTTTTCTTTTAGAGAACGTACAAATTCAAGAAGCCTTTTAGAAGGTTTTTTGATATGTAAAGTTTTGTTATTCATGATGTTATAACTGCTGATAGTACAGCAATATTTTATTTATCAGGAGCAAATATATGTAATTGCACATAGAATTTACATATATACCCATCTATTTAGACATAATATAACAATACTCATGCCGAAACAACTGTTTTAAAAACATATACTTACAATCTATTTCCCAACTAATCTCTGATTTGTAGAATCATATTTGTAATTAACTATATCTCCAGATAGGATCAGCTTAATTACCTTATCAATTATATTGAGGGGAACTACAAACCACTCTCTGGGCATAATTCTTCGACCTCGATCATCATGTATATCAATATCTAAACAAACTTCTGCAAAGAACCTATGAATAAGACTTTCAAACTTTTGAGCATTCAAATTGTAACATTTATATCCAGAAACAATTGTTACATCTGCAAATAAATAAGTGGCTTCCTTAGAAGCATTCTTTACACGTTCCTGAATTGGTACAGTTGAAAATCCTATCTTATACAGATCTTGAATAGAGGATATGTTTTCATCGATAGATTTTGATTTGAGTACATAGATCCAACCCGATTCAGCATCTTCTTCATTTACTAAATTAGCATTGTCAAAAAGTTCCTTTTCTACATCTTCATCGGTTTCTGATACTATACTTCCGTTAGTGTATAGGGATTTAGATAATGAACGATAATACATATTGCTTTTAGTTCCATTTTCAAAAACAATAGTAGTTCTTCCATCTTTCCTTTCAGTCGTCCCTAGTTTTCTTGTTTCAATCCCATCGTCTTCTAAAAATAATAGCACACCATCAAGAACATAATAATTACCACTATAAAGATTTTGCTCTACATCTTGAAACTTCTTCAATCTGCGTTTTCCAACTTTTAAATCTTGCTGTACTTGTTTGAACTGTACTTCATAAGGTGCAAAATTCTTATCACTCATAGGCTTCCTTCTGGCTACAAAATCAGTCTCGGCACGTTCGTTTGAATTAGGAACATTTTTTATTTTGAAAATTGATAAGGTTTCTTCTGTATCCAATAACCCCAAATCATCATCGTTGATGATGTCAGCAACAGACTTAACTTCCTCATTTGTGTTAAGAAGGTTGTGGCTGTCGTATGGTTTTAAAATTTCTGTTTTTTTGGTATCATTTCTCAAAGCTTTCAATCTTGAAAGCAATTTGAATTCTGTGACATTTGTGGCTTCTGGCTCTCTGTGGTGTTTTTCGTAAAAAGTGTTTATCTCTTGAAAAGATTCAATCAAGCGTTCATCTTCAGATTTTACATTAGAGGTTATGGGTCTAGAATCTAAGATTCCAAACTCATCGTCTTTAAATATATCTTCTAATGTTTGCTTTTTACTCATTAGCTTGGGCTTTACGCTTTTGTTCTTTTAAAAATACAATCGCTTCTGCTAAACGTCTTTCCTTAGGGTCAAAAGATTGAATGCTGGGTTGTTCACCGGTTTTTGCAATCCAGGCTTTAATCTTAGGCCATAGAATGATGGCTTCCTCTTCGGTCATCTGAATTCTCGTAGCATCAATAGTTTCTTGGATAGCTTTAAATACTGATGCTGTTACCGATTTAGACAATATTTCAAATGCTTTTTGAAAAGGATTTATAGTGTCTATCAGATCGATGTTAATATCGTCAATATTTACAAAACTATCTGCCATGCGAATGAATCGCTTATCACCTTGCTCTTCGATCGTTCCATTCTTAATAACAGAATCTACAACTACGTGCTGGCGTACTTCTTCTACTTCATCATCTGATAAATCAGGGTAGGTCTCTTTGATGATTTTTGGAATCAAAACTTTATTGATGACTTCTGGGTCCACATTACCAGGCATTGCTTTAAGCATCTGGTCATCTTGCATAATTTTTGCCTTGAGATCGTTGATGTCGCTTTCTATAATGTCTTTTGCTCTTTGTGAACTTGGGAGCTTAAACCCTCTGATTTTTATCGTATCATCATCCTCTTCGCTATCATCAATTTCGTCCTCTTCGGGAAATTTTGGTTTGAATTTAAAGTTAGGTGCTAATACTTGCTCCATTAATAACGAAGCAGTAATAGCCTTAAGCATATTATTTACTGATAACTTTACTAAATCATCTTCCGCATCTGGTTGTGCTATTAGATTAGTGAATTGTGCGTGTGTTTTGTTTTCACTATCTCTTGTTGCCCTACCTACTATCTGAATAATTTCGGTAAGAGAGCCTCTATAACCTACCGTCAACGCATGTTCACAATATGGCCAATCAAATCCCTCTTTTGCCATGCCTAGTGCTATGATCATGTCGATATCATCCGCGCTCGACACATTTCGCAGATACTCTTGAATTTTATCCCTATCCTTTTGATTATCGTGAACTAAATCTGCGATTTTTAAGGTCTTACCGGTTGTACTACTTTTTACATATAGAACACCTGTTGCTGGATCTTGGAATTCTAATTCACCTATGCTATCTATTATTCTATTGACTTCTTCATATTTATCCTTAGTAGATTCACCTGAATTGACGCTAGGTATGTGAATAATTGTTTTTTTGTTCTCATCAAGTATCTCATTAATAGCAGAGGTGTATCTACCTTGGTAAAAATGATAGCCGATTCCAAGTGACTTTAGGTAGTCATATCCATTAAGTTGCTGATAGTAATCGTATTTGATCTTTGTGAATTTAGCTTCATCCTCAGGCAACAAAATAGGAACAGAATCACCTCTAAAAAAAGATCCCGTCATAGCTACGACATGGGCAGTCGATTTTGCCATGACATTACTTAACACCATGCCTAGTTTATTATCACCATCTACTGATACATGGTGGAACTCATCAATAGCTAATAGACAATCGTTCAATTGCTTTTCATCAATAGCATCAAATGAATTACGTAACGTAGCATGTGCGCAGATCAGGATTTGTTCATCACTTTCTAAAAATTCAAGAAATGCTTTAACCTTGCTTTGTTCACCGCCTGGAGTACATAGGTTGTATTTTGGATTAGGTGACCAATCTGCAAAAAATCCATACTTCTTTAAATCTGTCTGAGCAAATGAGCTGCCGATAGATCTCTCAGGAACCGCAACAATTACTTTTTTGATTTCTTGATTGACCAATTTATCCAGCCCTATGAACATTAAGGCACGAGATTTACCAGATGCTGGTGGTGCTTTTATAAGTAAATACTGAGCTGTTCTCGCTTCAAATGCTTTTTGTTGCATTTCTCGCATCCCTAACTCATTAGTCTTTTTGCTCTTACCGGTTTGCTGGTAGGTAACGTTTACTATATCTGGCATATTTAATCTTTAAATTCTTTTACTTCTTGCAGCTCAATGACACAAGTGTCAATCTCTCCATCTTCAATCCATGTACCTATTAGTAAGGCATTCTTACCGTTGTGGTAATACCTGACTTTTATTTTTCCAGAAAATCCATCTTCATCAATTGCTTTAGAAGAACCTATGAATAACAGATTATCATCTGACTTTAAGTTGATTTGGACGCTGGTATTGCTATCCTGATATTTAAAGCTCATTCTAATAATATTATCCTGTAAAAAAGCTCTTTCTATAACAGCAGATTCATAAGTGTCTGTGATGAAGTCTTTATAGTCACCACCGTATCTGAATAGTTGACCTACAAATCTCTTCATTTCTTCTTACGTGTTCTTTTAGGTTTTTCCAGTAGGGTATTCTTATTTATCATCTTTTCATATTCTTTAAAAAGATATTCTAAACGCTCTGTATCGCTTTCAAAAGGTTTTAAACGATAGCAACGCTCTATGGCAATATCTAATTGATGATGTGCTTCTTTTAAGCCTTTAGGCATTTTATCTGGGTCGTACAATTGTGCTAACGTTTTACCATAATACTTTTCTCTTTCTTCTAAAACAGCAAATACATGTAGGTTGATTTGTTCTTTTTGTTTCGAATTGATTCTAGGGAAGGGAAATGTGTTATATGTAAGACCTGTTAAGTATCGGAAATCACCTCTTAGTTTACCTGCCGTTGTTTCTACCCATAACATATGTAATCTCGAACTTATAACACCAAATACAAAAGGTTCAGTATCATAAATTGCAGCAGCTGAACTTAAGATGATTGATTCTTTTGGAAGAAATCCTATAGGAATATATTCTCTTCTACCAGATGATACAATGGGTACAATTATAATGTCCGTTTTACCCGTATGTGTATATCTAAATTGATGAGGCCTTTTAGCTAATCCTCTTGCTACATCCCCTCCTTTTAGTCTTAACTCCTTGATTTTTTTTATTTTTTCGTTAACAGGAGGTATACTTTGAGCTTGATCTAGCACAGTATCTTCTATCCATAAACAATAACGTTCTATGTTTTTAATGAATTCATTAGCTCCAAAAGTCTTCCTAATTAACCCACTTGCTGAAGGATATGAACTAATTAATTCTTCTTTTTCTTGAGGAGTAAGCATTAAATTACCTCCTTCATATGGACTATTTCCTGTAATCATGACTGGTAGTCCCGAGAATGGTTTCGGTCTTTTAGTTACATATATATCTTCATTAGGCAATAGATAGCCATTAATATTTTTAGCCTGGTTTTTTAGCTTGTTTTCTTAAATGTATTTTGTAGAATTGGTGCTGTTGCTTACTCCAATAACTGAAACTGTTACTCCTGCATTTCCCTTTGCATTGTTATTCCAGTTAAATGGTTTGTAAGCAAAGAAAATTTCATTTTTATGATTTTTAATTAAAGGCCAAAGTTGTTCAACTTGAGCACCTTGATTAATTGAGCTTGTAGTAACAAATGCTAGTTTGCTTTTTTCTTGACCAACAATATACTTGGAAGCTAAAAGAAACCAACAGCTTATGTAGTCAAGTTCTTTGAACTTCTTTACACCTTCAAACACAATCGCCATATCCTCTTTCTGAGTTTTTGATTGAGATTTACCTCCCAAATAAGGTGGATTTCCTAATATGTAAATTTCATCATCTTCATTTTTAGGACAAGTATCTTCCCAATTTAAACGTGTGGCATTACCTTTTGTAATATGGCCTGCTTCTTTTAAGGGCAGAATTGGTTTTGCCTTACCAAAATCGAACAACTCATCTACAAAGATTTTATTCATTTGGTGTTCTGCTAACCATAAAGATAGTATGGCCATCTCATGAGCAAAGTCGTCTAACTCAATACCATAAAATTGGTATAGCTTGATTTGAGTATAAACTGTTTCTGTTTGGTAGGTAGGTTGTTGTTTTTTAAGGTAATCTATTTGTTTCCAAATCTCTATTTCTAACTTTCTTAACTCTTTGTAAGCGATGATTAAAAAATTCCCGCTACCACAAGCAGGGTCAAAGATTTTGAGTTTTGATATTCTGTATATGAGTTGGCGAGCTTCTTGGAGTTCTCCTTATACTTTTCAAACTCCTCGTACAGTTCATTTAAAAACAAAGGCTCGATCACCTTCATGATATTAGGTACAGAGGTGTAGTGCATGCCTAAACCGCTGCGATAGGCAGGGTTTACCACCGCCTGTATCATGGAACCAAAAATATCTGGATTGATCTCGCTCCAATCTAAATCACCACACTCAATAATGATTTTTCGTGCTTCTTTTGTAAACTTTGGTGATACAATAGTGTCTCTAAACAAGCCACCATTTACATAAGGGAACTCTTTAAAATGTGAAGCCTCCTTACCATTGTCCTTCGTATTTAGGGCTTTAAACAATCTATCTAGAAATGTATGTGTGTCACTTCCATCTTTTTGAGTATGCTGCTCTAAAGTATCTGTAAACATCCCTTCAATAGGGAAGATATCTGTGTCTTCAGCAAAAAAGCAAAAGAGTAAACGCGATAAAAAGATATTTAGATTATGGCCACCATCGTCATAGATGTTTGGATTTTCTGTGACCAAAATATCATAGAGCTTTGCCATTTTGTAGGAGGCATCTCTATCGGCTTGTACGTCATTTGGTGATTTATACTTTTCCTGTCCCGCCCAGGGCAAAAAGAAGCCAAAGTGTTTATGGATTTCAAGAATAGGGATGTCTAGGGCAGCACCGGTTCTTATATCTTTTGCTGCGAGAGTTTCATAATCGGTTACAACAACAAACCTAGGATTATGTTTAAGGGACTCAGGCTCTTTTGTCAAGTCGTCTATGACTGATAATACAGAACCTGTTTTTATTTCCTTAAAATATAGCTTGCTCTTATAGAGTACTTCGCCCTCTATCTTAGATAAATTAAAATCCCCATTTTTTAAACGTGTAATAGAGGTTTTAGAAATACCATAAGCTCTCAATAGATCAAACACAAACTCTTCTTTATCGAAGTTTTTGGCTAAAGCGGTTACGTTCTTTTCTATCTGGGATGTGGTCATGGTCGTTTAATAAGAAAGGTTACGACTCAAAGTTATGCATCTTTGCCACTAATGAAAGATTTTATTTATAATAAAGTAGCCCATGAAAAGCCATGGGTTATTTTGGGTTATGAGTGTTTTTTCGTTTTACGCTTTCGCGAAAGCGTTATTATCAAAGGATTGAAAGATCTTTGATTGAAAGGTGGTTGCTAACTCTTATCATAACCATATTGAATGTTATAATATTCTAACCCGTTGTGCTAGTTAAAATTAAAAAACAGATTAAAAAAAGACCGTGCATTTTGTTGATATTCAGTATATTAATGGTTCCTAATCTGTAATTCTGATACCATGCACGATCTACCTGCAATGTACAAAAAACACCTTTCCTACCTCATTGATCTCTACCAAACCGTCACGGTGGACGGAAACTTCATCAAGCGACCGGTCAACACGAAAATGAATGACCTGGAGGTCATGGCACTCGCCATTACCGGAGAGGCGGCCTCGATCCCCAGCGAGAACCTATTGTTTGCCAAGATAAAGAAGCACTTTCGCGAGGACTTTCCCATGCTGGTCGACCGCACCAGGTTCAACCGGCGCAGGCGCTCGCTCGAGCCACGCTTCAAGGAGTCCGCGGGACTCTTGGGCGACCGTATGGATGATGGCAGATCTGCCCTTCTGGTGGACTCGATGCCCTGTCCCATCGTGCACAACGCCAGGGAGCACCGCATGAAGATCTGTATGGAAGATCTGGGCACGGCTCCGAGAAAGGGCTACTCGGCGGTTGACCGCCGCTACTACATTGGATACAAGCTCCACCTGCTCATGAGTACGCAGGGCATCTTCCATGACATGGCAGTGACCCCAGCAAACGTACACGACATAAAGTTCCTGAAGGAAAGGCAGTACGACGGTAGCGAGGAGAGGCAGATCATCGGCGATCGAGGCTATATATCCAGGGAGCTCCAGGCAGATCTGTTCACAAGCTACGGTATAGAACTTCTCACCCCACCCAGGAAAAACCAGCTGGTCAAAAGCGCATTCTCGCCCGAGAGGAGAAAGAACCGTAAGTTTATAGAGACAAGGTTTTCACAGTTATGCTCCCAGTTCTCCATCAAGATCAACCTGGCAAAGAGCTTCAAGGGCTTCCTGACAAGGGTCTCAAGCAAACTGGCCGCAGTTGCCATGCTGCAGATGTTCAATAGGGAAAACAACAGACCAATAAATAGGATCAGGCATGCATGGAACTACTAGCACAACGGGTTATTCTAAATAGGTATCAATAATTTCGTATTCACCTTCTTTAATCGAAAGGAAATAAGGCAAGATCTTACGGGCTGAAGATTCTCCTTTCAATATTTCATCAATGTATGGTACAAAAGCGTTTTCTATTTCCACCTCTGATTTAACTCTGAGTGCATTAATCATTTTCTGTACTATTCTTTCTGTAACCACCAATTTACTCTCGTTTTTACCTCGAGAGTAAGAATCGTTTCTATTATGCATGTTTAAACGCTGTATGTATCTCTTTTGAAGTTTATCGATAAAACTCTTTGCGTAACTGTACTCTTCAGCTTTTGTTTTTTCTATAAAAACCAATCGATTTTTTGAAATTTGATCAAATTCAAAGAATTTGCTGAGTTTAGGATTTACCTTGTCTGTAAAATAAATTTTTACAAATTCAATGATGGTTTCCCGATCATAAACTTTTAGGGCCTTTATAAAATCAAGTTCCTTGTATTTTAATGCTGCTGGTGCAATCTTGTTTTGGTATCGAAACTGAGCTAAAAAGTCATTGAAGAAAAGTAAAGCGTCTTCAACTTCTGATTCGCTGTCATATTTTTCTATTGAAAATTCTTCTTTAGTATTCTTATTATTATTCTTTTCTTGATAGTTGTCTACTAATGGTAAGAAGAAATCAGCTAGTTGTTTGCTTAATTCATACGGCAGTTGACCGTTTTCAGACAACTGATAGATTTTAGGAAATAATTCTACTATTCTGGGATAGTGGACTTGAAAATGAGTTACCCGCGGCATCCCTTTAACTACTGTAGAGATGATTCCCAGCGTTTCAAACTTATTTATTATTGTTCTTAGTGAACTTCTTTTTATACCTGTCTCCGTTCTGATTGTCTCTGCGCTATGGTAAAACTCATTACGTTTTTTAAAAGCCATTCCTTTAACTACTATATATTCAAAAAACACAACCTGCTCGCAGTTGAAAAAGTCGTAGTTATATCTATTGAGTTTAAGAATGTTTATCGCAAGAGGATGCATGTCTGTTGATTTGGCTTTGGTCATGACTTTTAAGTCTTGTGTTGGAAACTGGGATGGTTGATGTTAAGAACTAGATCTTAAAAATAATCAACTTTCGCGAAAGCGAGATAAACAACTGTCTATCCCGCTGCGTTAATACTGCTCTCCAACTTACGCATTTGTTCTAGAATATGATCTTCTTTCCAATACTCTCTTTTGAGCCTGGGAGCGATGCCTATAGCCTTAGTAAGTTCTTCATTCATGATGCGTTCTACATCATCTGCATACTCGTGGGTAGTTGCGATGCTGTCGTGTATGGAGAAGATAGGGGCGTGGGGCAATTCTTTTGATATGCGCTTTGCGATAACGTCCAGCATAAGGTAACTCTCAATGCTCTGAAGGAGTATGGCCAGATCTGCCTTATTCTTTTTCTTGACTGCGCTAAAGATTTTATAAACGGTAGGAAAGTGCTTTTTGAATTCCCTCTTTGCTGCTGCGTCTGGTTGAGATATGAAACTATTTGAAGAGAAGAATAGTTTGAGCACTTCTACTTTTACTCTGTTCCTATCTGCATATTCATAACCTAATTCCCTTGAAAACAACTCACCCAGGTATTCATAAAACCTACCTCCCGTAACCTTTTCAATATACAGGTCAATGTCAATAGCAGACTGGGATACAGGCTGATCTAATAACATAATGTAAGTAGATTGATCCTTTAATCTAATGTCTTTGATATTGACTCTATCTTCATTATCTATCTCTTTAGAGTATGATTTAGTACTGTTTACATCATCATTATCAAGAAAAGTTGACGAGCGACAATTTCTGCCCACATTTTCTGACGATTTAAAAGTGGAGATGGTCTCGCGCAATTTTCTGCCAAAATCAATCTTTAGTTCAGTTTTTGGCTTTGTTCTGCGAGTGAGTCTAAAGCAATTCACCAATAATAAAATAGCCAGATACGGCTGGCTATTTTTAATATCAATTGAAATTAGAGGCTTGCCATTGTAGGTAAGGGCATTGCGCAATATGCTAGGCATATTCGTCAGGTTAGTATGCAACCGGTAAACATTTCTGTCTTGTGCATAAGTGTAGTCTTCGTTCTTTAAACGCTCCAATACCAAAGACGAAAATTTGAATTGGTTCTCTGGTTTTTTAAACTTCTTTTCACGCTGATCGTAGTCGCGTAAATCAGGGAATTGAGTTTTTAGATTATAATTGAGATTGATATACTGCTCTGCTAGCTCTTCATTGATCTTTAAATTGCTGTTGAGCCATTTAGTAATGTAATTGAGGTGCTTAGTGTAGCCTATTCTATTATTCTCTAATTGCTTGAGTTTTCTTCTGAATGTAGGTTTAAGGGCTGTGAATGGAACTGCAACGGTATCGTATTTCCTTGTAAAGCGATACCCTTTAGAATGTTCCCCAACTATATAGTGATGATTGATCTCTATGATACCACACTCTACCAAATAATCTAGGCATGCCTTGTAGTCATTTACTACTTTTTGAAGCTTAGTAGAATGGAGCGGGATATACTCGTCATCCATGCGGTCTTTATTGTATTGCTTAGACATCAATATCAATGAACAGATGTAAGCGCATTTATCTACCGCGTTAGGTATGGAGGTGGGGTATTCTTCTTTTACTGTGAATAAGTCTAAGTTCTGTGGTAAGTATAGTTTCATGATCCTACTTTGTTTTGGTTAAGAATGCGCTCGATGTCGTTCCGGTCATAGAAAATGGTATCTCCTATACGTGTGTAGGGTAAGCGTCCCTTCTCGCGGTAATTCTGTAGCGTACCTGCTGAGATACTAAGCATTTCCCTTACTTGGGCACTCTTTAACCATTGCGTAGGTTGCTGCTGGTTGTTGAATAGTTGGCTTACGGATTGGATGATTTCTTTTTTGAAGTTTTCTAAATCATCCGTTATGATTACTTCTAGATGCATAATGTTGTGAATTAGTTTGAATGGCGCAAATCTTTATTTAAATCGTCTCTAAATTACGACAAAATGCTATATAATGAACTGATATACAGCATTATTTATTGACAAGTTTTCATCAAAATATCTTCAAATAATCAAAAGAATAGCCCTGATTCGTTGGAAACAGGGCTTTTGTTTTTGTTGAAAACTCACTAGCTGGAAAGCTGTTTTCTTTCCTTTTTCTGGTCTGCATTTAATTTGCTTCTAAGCGCGTTCATGTCATTACTCACTTTCTTATCTACAATCTTTGCATAGTGCTGCGTAGTTCTAAGGGAAGTATGACCTAACATTTTACTTACTGACTCTATAGAAACACCATTAGTCAAGGTTACGGTAGTAGCAAAGGTGTGTCGGGCTAGGTGCGTGGTTAAGTTCTTATTGATGCCACATAAGTCGGCAATTTCTTTGAGATAGGCATTGGACTTTTGATTACTCAGTACCGGTAAGAGTTTATTCTTATTACTGGAAACTGGATGATCTTTGTATTTATCAATGATCTGCAGAGGTATGTCCAGCAAGGGAATGTTAGTTTTTACCTTAGTTTTCATTCTGCTAGTATTAATCCACATACCTCCATCAATCCCTTTTACTACATGTCCTGGAGTGAGGTCTTTTACATCGGCATACGCAAACCCTGTAAAGCAACAGAAAATAAAAATATCCCTCACGACTTCTAATCGATCGGTGTGCAGTTTTTTACTGAACATGGTTGCTATTTCTTCTTGAGAAAGAAACTCTCTTTCCACAGTTTTGACCTTTACCTTGTAATTTAAAAAGGGATCTTGCTTGATCCAGCCATTTGCAATAGCTATGCGTACGATCTTTTTAAAATTCTTTATGTATTTGACCGTACTGTTATTACCACAGTTTCTTACGCTGCGTAGGTAAAAGTCAAAATCAGTAATGAACTGGTGATTTACTTTGTTTAACTGAACGTCTATAACATTGTACGTGTGCTCCATGAAATTTGATAAGTGACGGTATACAGTTTCATATCGCTCTAACGTTCCTGGTGCAAAGTCTTGACCGACTAACTTTTTTACTTGGTCGTTATGAGTCTTGAATACCTGAAGAATGGTTTTGCCTTGCATGGTTTTACCGAGGTATTTGTTTTTTAATTTTTCGGCTGTAACGATCTCACCATCTTGAATAAGTTCCTTTTGATACTCATAAATCTTCGAAGTAATGATATCGAGATAGGTGTTGAGTTCTTTGATAGAGGTATTGCGGCCTTTTGCTCGATTTGCGCTGGTATTCCACTTTTCAATTTCAATACGTCTTTTAACGCTTACTTCTTTTCTTTTCCCATCTACTGTGATTCGTAGATAAATGGGTCCTTGTCCGTTACTGTCTACTTTATTTTTCTTCAAATAAAATAGGATTCCAAATGTTCTGCTCATGTTGGTGACCTTTATTTAGTTATTAATTTACGATTTTTAGAGGACACCTAGTTGAATTCAACTTATTAAAATTCAAATGGTTATAAACAAATAGGTGACCTTTTGTAGATTGTAAAAAGGTCACCGATCAGGTCACTTGTAGAATGCGAAAGGATGTGCATTTTGGGATATGTACCAAAAGAAAAAGTCCTATAAACGTAGTGTTTACAGGACTTTTCTAATTTCTGAATGATATTCAGCGGAGAAAGAGGGATTCGAACCCCCGGAGGTGTGACCCTCGCTGGTTTTCAAGACCAGTGCATTCGACCACTCTGCCATTTCTCCATTTCGTGGAGCGCGGTTTCCCACTTTCGACCTCCCGATAGCTATCGGGACTGTCATTGCTCCATATGACCACTGCGACCCTAGTCGCAAGCGGCTGCAAATATACTTCTTTTTTTAAATTCTGCGAGTGGCGGCAAAAAAAATCTGCCTTTTCAGCAGATTTTGTAGTTCTAGCTTTGATCCATCACGCTATCGCGCGGCTGGTGGTGCTCTTTTTTGTCGGCGACTTGATGGTTGATCTTCTTTCCATGCGTCTCTTCCATATTGATAGCCTGTTCTCTTTTACTAGTTTTTTCTGGCTTTACATCTTCTTTGCTCATGATTTTTTATTTTAAATGTAGCACGCTTTCGCGAAAGTGAGACCTCCATTAACAGGCTTTAACGGATCTTTCTTAATAGGTGGTTAAGACAATATGTAGTGATTGATGACTAAGATTCTAAAAGTGATGCGAGGGCGAAAGCAACGGAACGATCTTTGCCCATTGTGATGGGTAAACCGTAACTTTGTAAATTCAATTCATCATGGGACTTCTACACAGACGCAAAAACAAGAAATTTGACTACGAGCCACGTTATTACAAATCTAGCGATGGTTCACGTCCTTTTGAAATCAAACATAAATTTGACGATCAGCGCAAGACAGTCCAGAAAACAAATTTGAAGGGTAAATTCAATAATGCCATAGACGATTTTAGACAGGGGAGTGATGCAAATGTGAGAACAAGGATTTATGTGATCATAATTGTTCTCGTCGCTTTATTTCTATGGCTTATGGATTTTGACTTAAGTATTTTTAGTGGTAGATAGGTGCATGCAAGATGTAATTAAATTATTGCCCGATCACGTGGCAAATCAGATCGCTGCTGGTGAGGTTGTACAGCGACCGGCTAGTGTGGTTAAAGAATTACTGGAAAATGCGATCGATGCGGGTGCGACAGAGATCAAACTCATCGTAAAAGATGCGGGTAAAACTTTAGTCCAGGTCATTGACAATGGTAAAGGCATGAGCATGATGGATGCGCGAATGGCCTTTGAACGTCATGCAACTTCTAAAATCCAATCGGCTGATGATCTGTTTAATTTACATACCAAAGGTTTCAGAGGAGAAGCACTAGCTTCCATTGCGGCAATTGCCCATGTGGTTTTGAAATCCAAACAACCCGATACAGATCTAGGGACTGAAATCCACATTCAAGGAAGCAAAGTAAGCTCCCAAGAACCAGCTGTAATGCAGCATGGGACAACGATAAGTGTTTCCAATTTGTTCTACAATGTCCCAGCCCGCCGTAAATTCCTGAAGTCTGACAATGTAGAGTTACGCAATATTACCGATGAATTCCATCGAGTAGCACTAGCCCATCCTAATATTACTATGCATTTTGTTCATAACAGCAACGACCTTTTTAATCTGCCCAGCGGTAACAAAAGACAGCGCATCGTTAACATCATG
Organism: Nonlabens spongiae; assembly: GCF_002117125.1. Lineage (NCBI taxonomy): Bacteria > Pseudomonadati > Bacteroidota > Flavobacteriia > Flavobacteriales > Flavobacteriaceae > Nonlabens > Nonlabens spongiae. The sequence goes on along the minus strand of NZ_CP019344.1, from coordinate 1,737,466 downwards.
GGTTCTAAAACCAATGAAAAGCTTATTGCGGTAGAAGAGGAGACAGAGATTGTCACGATTTCTGGATTTATAGGTAAACCAGAGTTTGCTCGTAAAACGAAAGGGCTCCAATTTTTGTTTGTGAACGATCGTTTTATAAGACATAACTACTTACACCATGCGATTACCGCTGCTTTTGAAGGGCTTTTAAAAGATGGTGCAAACCCCAGTTATTTTTTATACCTGAAAGTGCCTAGCGATAGCGTGGACATCAATATTCACCCCACAAAAACGGAAGTGAAATTTGACGATGAGCATAGTTTGTATGCGATTATTAGAGCAAGTGTCAAGCACGCCTTAGGACAATTTCAGGTGAGCGCGATCGATTTTGAACGCGATACAGAATATGAGGTTCCTTATGATGTGGCCAGAACAGCTCCGGTAAATACGCCTAAAATAGAAGTAGACCGTAATTTCAATCCGTTCAAGAATGAACGAGTAGGAAGCGGCGATGCTGGTTTTGACGATCGACCCGCGACGCCCAGAGAACCAAAATCAATCACATCATTTCAAAGTTTCAAGAAAGACCCTGCGCCATGGGAAGCGCTTTATGCCGCAACAGATGAATCTGCGACCATTGTAGAAAGCAGCGACGAGCAAGCTTCCTTATTTGATGAGGGTCAAGAGAAGAAAGGAAATATCTTTCAATTACAACGTAAATTCATCATCAGTACCTTACAAAGCGGATTGCTGGTGGTTTATCAGAGCAGGGCTCATGAACGTGTTTTGTTTGAATATTTATTACAACAATTCAGGTCGCAAAACAGCGTAAGCCAACAGTTGCTATTTCCTATAAAATTGAACCGATCCAAAAATGAAGTTGCGATTCTAGCCCAACTTAGAAGCGATTTGGAACAAATGGGCTTTCTTTTCAAAAAGCTGGACGACAATATTATTGAAATCGAAGGCTTGCCTTTGGAACTCAAAGAAAATCACGTGGAATCCGTATTAGATGCGGTGATTGCCGGTCAGGAGGTTGAGGTGCCGGAAGAAAATACGTTTTCGCGAAAGCGTCACCTCGCCGAGATCATGTCGCGACACATGCGCATAAAAAGTGGAGAATCCATGAAAATGGAAGAAATGGAACATTTAATCAACAAACTATTCTGCTGTGAAGAACCTGGTCTTACTCCTGACGGTAAAAAGACCTTCGTGAAAATCACGGGTGAGAACTTAAATTCAAAATTCAACTAGCATGTTTGGACGATTGACACCCATGGTAAAAAACCTCATTATTCTCAATGTGGTTTTCTATGTCTGCACGGTATTTATTGCGCCAGATTTATATGACCTATTTGCCTTGTGGTTCTTTAAAAATCCGAATTTTGAACTTTGGCAGCCTATCACGCATATGTTTATGCACAGCCGGATCGATCTGAGCCATATCCTTTTTAATATGTTGTGGTTATTGATTCTGGGTAGTGATGTTGAAACCTGGATGGGGAGTAAAAAATTCCTATTCTTTTACATAGCAAGTGGTATAGGTTCATTTCTAGCCGTAGCTGGAATTAATTTTGTTGAATATGAACTTGCCATTGCAGATTTGATGCAACAAGGATACGAGCGTGCTGATATTATAAGTGCGTACAACGAGAAATTACTTGTGGCCGATAATGTGAAAGATTACTGGACGCCCATGGTAGGAGCTAGCGGTGCTATTTACGGAATTATGGCGGGATACATGTATCTCTTTGCTAACCGGACGATCCAGTTGCTTTTCATTCCTATCCCTATTAAAGTTAAATATTTGATAGGCTTCTTTATAGGTCGTGAAGTACTGGCTACTTTTAACATCATCGAGAGTACGCCTGGAGTGGCGCACTTGGCGCATTTCGGAGGAGCAGTTTTTGGTTTTGTCATGATCTGGTACTGGAAAAAAAACGATATGAACAAACACCGTCTTTATTAAATTTATGAGTTTTCTAGACGACGCAAAAAGTAAATACAACAGTTGGAACACCAGCGGTCGATTGATGGCAATAATTGCTATAACCTCGATTATAGGCTGGATCATGCAACGTTTTTACGAGCCCTTGTTTGAACAATTCATGCTGCCTGCTGGATTTGTTCCGGCCTTGTTGCAGCCGTGGTCATATATTACTCACGCATTTTTACATTCAGGATTGTTTCATCTACTGGGAAATCTTTTAGGCCTGTTTTATGCAGCTCAATTTTTCCTCAATATATTCAGAGGGCGACAGTATTTGAGTATGTTTTTTCTAGGCGTTTTGGGAGGCGGTGCTGCTTTTACCTTGGCTACGTTTCTACTACCATCCTATTTCAGTGCTGACTACGCACTGGGGGCAAGTGCAGGAGTCTTTGCGTTGATCATTTTTGTTTGCACTTATTTGCCTGAGAGTGAGATTCGATTGATCTTTTTCAATATTAAGCTCAAATATGTAGGCTATGCTTTCCTCGCAATCAATTTGTTTGCACTGACTTCACGTTTTGAAGCTGGTTCCGGTCTAGGTCACCTCGCCGGTATGGTCGTTGGGTATTATGCAGCGATTAGAATGAAAGACGGTATCGATATCCTTGAACCCGTAGCAAATGTGGGTGATTTTTTTGCCAATCTTTTTCAGTCGTCATCTACAACTTCCAGTACATCGCGCAGCCGCAGATCAAGCTCAAGGAAGAGTAGCTCACGCATGAAAACCGTGTATCGCAATAGCAAAACTAAAACTGCTGGTAAGGCTACTAAAACATCCAGAGCTGCAGCGCCTAATCAAGCCGATATCGATAAGATTTTAGACAAAATTTCTGCGAGTGGGTACGATAGTCTTTCCAAAGATGAAAAAGATACGCTGTTCAAAGCAGGTAAGGATTAGCCCCTGACCGTGATTCACCATTTATGAGCGATAATACACCACCCATTTTTTCAGACCGTAGCCTTCGTATAGGTACTAAGATTGTAGCGATTTATTCTTTATTTATCATCGCTACCGCTTTAGTCCCGCTGCTGTTTGACCCAGTGAGTGAAAATGCGCTCATGCCGCAAAACCTTTACAACCCGATCTACTTTAGCGCGGCGGTGCACCTGCTCATTTTTATCGCTACCCTCATTTCCATTCTGCAGAAACGGTATTCTTGGATCTTGACTGGAACTTGTATTGCGGTTGTGATTTTGCTAAGGATTTTCTATCAAGATATCGCGATCTGGGTCTGGAGCTGGTAGGATTTTGAAGGTTACGCTTTCGCGAAAGCGTAATAAATAACAGACTCATCATCTCCTTCTAAACCCCTCAACAGTTCAAGCCTTCATCAAAAAAAAATCCAATAAGACCTAGTCTCAAACTTGAGGCTCTACCGCTATTTCTACTCACAAGATGAAATAATCTTGAACTTATTTATAATTAACGCAATACCCGAGAAATAAGAGTACTTTTGCAGCCGCTAAGAAGCACGATTTATGAAAGATATAAGAAATATCGCAATCATCGCCCACGTAGACCACGGTAAGACTACGCTGGTAGATAAAATTTTACACCATTGCGAGATCTTCCGTGAGAACGAAAACACGGGCGAGCTCATTCTTGACAATAATGACATCGAGCGTGAACGCGGGATTACCATTCTGGCAAAAAACGTTTCAGTAAATTATAAAGGAACAAAGATCAACATCATCGACACTCCTGGTCACGCCGATTTTGGTGGAGAAGTAGAACGCGTTCTCAATATGGCAGACGGTGTTCTGTTACTTGTGGATGCCTTTGAAGGTCCTATGCCGCAGACTCGTTTTGTATTGCAAAAAGCTGTGGATCTAGGTTTGAAACCTTGTGTGGTAGTCAATAAAGTTGATAAAGAAAACTGTACTCCAGAAGAAGTCCACGAGTCCGTATTTGACCTCATGTTTGAACTGGGTGCCGAAGAATGGCAGCTGGATTTTCCTACCGTTTACGGGAGTGCAAAAAACAACTGGATGAGTGAGGACTGGCAGCAGGAAACTGAAAACATCGAGCCGCTTCTAGACATGGTGATTGAGCATGTGCCAGCACCTAAGGTTGAAGAAGGAACGACTCAGTTGCTTATTACTTCGCTTGACTTTTCAAACTACACCGGACGTATCGCTATAGGTCGTGTGAAAAGAGGTTCCATAAAAGAAAACCAGCAGGTAACGCTTTGTAAGCGTAACGGAGACCAACAAAAAACTCGCGTTAAAGAAGTTTATGTATTTGACGGGATGGGTCGTGCCAAAGTCTCAGAAGTACACGCTGGAGATATTTGCGCTCTAGTAGGACTTGAAGGTTTTGAAATAGGCGACAGCGTAGCCGATTTTGAAAATCCAGAGCCTATGGAGACTATTGCTATCGACGAGCCTACCATGAGTATGTTGTTTACGATAAATGATTCACCGTTTTTTGGAAAAGATGGTAAATATGTAACATCTAGAAATATTAAGGATCGCTTGACAAAAGAGCTTGAAAAAAACCTAGCGCTTCAAGTACACGACACCGATAGTGCTGATAAATTCATGGTATTCGGTCGTGGGGTATTGCACCTTTCGGTTTTGATAGAAACCATGCGTCGTGAAGGTTATGAATTGCAGATAGGTCAGCCACAGGTTATAATCAAGGAAATAGATGGTGTGAAGTGTGAGCCTGTAGAAGAATTGACTATCGATCTTCCAGAAAGCGTGAGTGGTAAGGCTGTGGAAATGGTGACCATGCGTAAAGGTGAGATGACCAGTATGAGTCCTAAGGGGGACCGCATGCTGTGCGAGTTCAAAATTCCATCGCGAGGTATCATAGGGTTGCGTAATCAATTAATTACTGCTACTGCAGGTGAGGCGATCATGAACCATAGATTTGTAGGTTTTGAGCCCTTCAAAGGTGATATTCCGGGACGTATCAACGGGTCTTTAATCTCTATGGAAAAAGGAACTGCGATTCCTTATTCTATGGATAAAATGCAAGATCGTGGTAAGTTTTTTATCGAGCCGGGTGAAGAAATCTATACCGGTCAGGTAGTAGGAGAAAATTCAAGACCAGACGATCTTGTTTTGAACCTGACTAAAACAAAGAAGCTTTCAAACGTACGTAGTGCTGGAGCTGATGATAAAGTAAAGATCGCACCACCAGTGAAATTTACTCTTGAAGAAGCGCTTGAATACATTCAAAAGGATGAATACGTTGAGGTAACGCCTAATCACTTAAGATTACGTAAAATCTATCTTGACGAAAATGAGCGCAAGAGAAAAGCAAAAGAAATGGGTTAATTCTCCTGTTTATCTTTAAATTATAAAGCCAGCAGATTGATTCAATTTGCTGGTTTTTTTATACGTACTTTTTAAGCTTAAGTTTGTTGCTTCGTACATGGTTTCTGTAACACAATACACACCCGATTTGAAAGATGCATGGAACAATTTTGTTTCCAAGTGCTGCAATGCTTCTTTTATGCATCAGCGAGATTTTATGGAGTATCACTCAGATCGTTTTGAGGATTACAGCCTGTTAGTTTATAATCATGGTGATCTCATTGCCTGTATCCCAGCTCATAAAAAGGGTCGAGAGTTCTGCTCTCATGGTGGGTTAACTTATGGTGGTCTATTAATGGAGTCCTATGATTCAAAACGTTTTAGAGAGGTTCTAGACGCGACTATCTCGTATCTAGATACAAATCAAATTAATCAAATAGAAATTAACCTACCGCCCTTGAGTTATGATATATCTATTGTAGAAATGGAGGTGCAACTTGAAAATTCTGGCTTTGAGCTGTCGCGTTCCTTATGCAGTATGGGGATGAATTTGCAAGATGAGATCCTAATATCAGGGAAAAAATCTGCGGGTTATCGCAATGGTACTTTTAATACCCTCTCTTACGCTCAAAGTGAAGATTTAGCGAGTTATTGGCATTCGGTGCTTATTCCATCGCTTCAGGCAAGGCATGATTCAACACCGGTTCATTCGCTAGATGAGATTACCCTACTTAAATCTCGATTCCCGAAAAATATAATTCTGAAAACGGTACGTTTTGAAGAAGAGGTTGTAGCTGGATCACTTTTTTTCCTGGATCGAGAAGTTGTCAAAAATCAATACGCAGCCAGTACTCCTACAGGATTTCAGTTACGTGCAATGGATTACTTAAATCAGGAATCCTTCAAGGATTTTAAGAATAAGGGATTTAAATTTTTTGATTTTGGCACCACACATTTACCAGACGGAAGTATAAATACAGGATTAAAACGTTATAAGTCTGAGCTCGGAGCAAAAGAATCTCAAATGAATAGATGGGTTTTAAAGTTAAGAGTTGATAATCACGCTTTCGCGAAAGCGTAACTAAAAAAATAACTTTTGAAATTCACAAAACGCTCGTTTCATTTCTCAATCATATCCATAATCTTGATGGTCGTATTTTTGATTCTAAGTACGGTCCAGCGCACAAAAGATAATACGGCAATGAATGACGTTACTGCGTTTCTCATAACCTTTTTCATGATTACAGTCCTGACTGGATTTGTATTTGCCCTGCTCAGCATTAGGGACGGTCATAGTACTAAGAAGGCGTTTGCTTTTATCGTAAACGTTGTACTATTCTTATTTTTAGGTTTCTACGTGCTACAGAATCTTGTTGCGATATAAATCGTAAATGCAATACCTTGCAATAGCGATAGACTCATCACATTGTACTGAGAAATAATACTTGAAACGCCTACTCACCAGACTGAATAAAAATCTTTTGCTCAAAGTAGCTGGCTATAATTCTATTCATGTAGGTATTCGTATCGTGATAGGGCTGTTCATGACTCAAATCATCTCACGATTTGTAGGCGCTGCTGGCATGGCTGTCATGGGAAATTTGAGAGATTTTACTCAAGGCGTATGTCGGTTTGCCGTTTTAGGGTTGGATAACGGTCTCGTAAAAAATGCTGCAGAACTAAAAGGCTCCCGCGATAGATTGAAAAAGACTTTCAATACCGCCTGGTGCCTGTCTTTAGTCGCTTCCATTTTAATAGGGGCATTCTGTGCTGTTTATGCATCATGGTTGGATGATACGCTTATCGCGAGTGAAGTTTCTTACGATGGGGTTTTTAGAATTCTGGGTATTTCCCTCCCTTTTCATGCGGTATTCATAATCTTAAGCAGTTTGATGCAGGGTAATGAGTGGTATCGCCGGTTTATTACTCTTAACATTTGCGCTAGTCTTGCATTATTTGCGGTATCTGCTTATTTGATTTACAACTATAATTTGCTCGGTGCGCTTTACGGAATGGTCGTCGTTCCTTTCATTCAATCGCTTTTGGCCATAGGTTTCTGGCTCAAACAGGACCATCAGGAATCACTCCGTTTAACCCAAATTTTCAATATTGACTTTGATGCTTTAATAGCAAAGCCATTGCTGAAGTACAGTATTATGGCTCTAGCGAGTGCAGTAATGTTGCCGGCGGCCTATATTTTCATTCGCAAACAGGTCATGCTTGAAGTAAGCGATGAAGCTGCTGGCTGGTGGGAAGCAGTGAGTAGAATCTCAAACTACTACATGATGTTTGTTACTTCACTCATAGGTTTATATGTTTTGCCCAGTTTGAGCAAAGACAGTAGCATCAGAAATTATCGCTCTACAATTACACATTTTTACAAGAATATTTTGCCCATCGTAATTTTAGGTTTGGTCAGCATATTCTTATGCAAGGAACTTATCATTCAATTACTTTTTACCGCAGAATTCTCTGGAGCTGTTCCGTTATTCAAATGGCAGCTAGCAGGCGATTTAATTAAAATCGTCACCACAGTGATGGCCTTTAGATTCATCGCTCAGAACCAACTCAAAAAATACCTCATTGCTGAAATAGCCAGCGTAGGTTTTTTCGTGATCATTAGCTATTTAATCATCCCCATTTATCAAGAAGAAGGCGTCGTAATCGCTTATTTTCTGAACTATGTGTTTTATGTTTTGGTGTTGATTTCGCTATTGCGAAAGGAGCTCTTTTCCAAAATCTCGATAGAATAATTCTTTCCAGATAGAGTCTCCTTGTAGTGATTTTGCGTTTCTGAGAAAATAAAAAATTAAGCTCTAAGCTCTAAGCTCTAAGCTCTAAGCTCTAAGCTCTAAGCTCCAAGCTCCAAGCTCCAAATTCCAAGCTCCAAGTTCCAAAGTTGAATCAGTAATACGCAAATTCATAGTTCAAATTCTACAGCATGTAACTTATTACTCTAATCTACAAATCCTGAAGCCTCACATCCCGCATCCCGCATACCTATTTATCAAAAAACTTGCACAGAACCTTCTTGAAATGCATCTTTGCTGTAGTTCATTCTTTTATTGAGTTATAAAGAAAGGTGGAGAGATTAGACTCTATGATACCTTGGCAACCCTGATCTATCAGAAGGTGCCTCATTCTACCGTGTTTAAAATGCGGCCAGATAACGACTAAGATTCTTTTGACTTAATAATTACGGATAACGGTTCAATTCATTTAAACCGACGAAAAGTCTATGAATAAAATATCTATAACCGAAGCGATTAAAGAACGCATCCTCGTTCTTGATGGGGCCATGGGAACCATGCTGCAGAAATACAATTTTCAAGAAGAGGATTTTAGAGGAGATCGGTTTAAGCATCATTCTAGTGATGTGAAGGGAAACAATGACCTGCTCTCCATAACACAGCCTGAGGCCATCGCTCAAGTCCACGCCGATTATTTTGCCGCAGGTGCTGATATTGTAGAAACTAACACTTTCTCAGCCACAACCATAGCCATGGCAGACTATGAGATGGAATTTCTTGTAGATGAGCTGAACGAAGAAAGTGCCAAAATCGCCAAAAAAGTCGCTGATGAATTCACCTCAAAAGAGCCGCACAAGCCGCGATATGTTGCTGGTTCCATCGGACCAACTAATAAAACCGCAAGCATGTCTCCCGATGTCAATGATCCTGGTTTCAGGGCGATTACATTTGAAGAGTTACGTGTGGCCTATAAGCAGCAAGCTGCTGCATTAGTGAGAGGTGGTGTAGATGTATTGCTGGTAGAAACCGTTTTTGATACGCTTAATGCAAAAGCAGCACTTTTTGCTATTGAGGAACTCCAAGAAGAGTTAGGGATAGATATTCCGGTTATGGTCAGCGGTACAATAACGGATGCTTCAGGAAGAACCCTGAGTGGTCAGACCGCAGAAGCCTTTTTAATCTCCATAGAGCATCTACCGTTACTAAGCGTAGGATTTAATTGCGCGCTGGGAGCAAAACAACTCACACCTTATTTAGAGTCTGTAAGTAATAAATCCATTTACGGAATTAGCGCGCACCCTAATGCGGGATTGCCTAATGCTTTTGGCGAATATGATGAGACCCCTGAGCAAATGGCAGCTCAAATAAAAACCTACCTCGATAAGTCCTTGGTGAATATTATAGGCGGCTGTTGTGGCACGTCACCAGATCATATTAGGGCGATCGCAGAGCTCGCAAAGAATTACACGCCTAGAACTATTCCTGCACAAAACAAGTTAGCGCATGTCTAAAACTGATTGTCGACCATTAAAATTAAGCGGTCTTGAACCGCTCGTCATCACGCCAGAGAGCAATTTTGTCAACGTAGGTGAGCGTACAAACGTCGCCGGTTCCAGAAAGTTTTTAAGACTCATCAAAGAAGAAAAATTTGATGAAGCTCTTGAGATTGCGAGAGATCAAGTAGAAAACGGAGCGCAGATCATCGATATCAATATGGATGACGGTCTCATCGATGGGAAATCTGCAATGGTAAAATTTCTGAACCTAATCGCTGCCGAGCCTGATATCTCAAGGGTCCCTATCATGATCGACAGTTCTAAATGGGAAATCATTGAGGCTGGCCTTCAGGTAGTCCAGGGAAAATGCGTCGTAAATTCAATCAGCCTTAAAGAAGGTGAGGAAGAATTTATTAAACAAGCTAAAGCCATAAAACGTTATGGAGCAGCCGTGATCGTCATGGCATTTGATGAGGTAGGACAAGCCGATACATATGATCGCAGAATTGAAATTGCAAAACGCAGCTATGAAATCCTTGTCAAAAAAGTAAAGTTTCCACCAGAGGACATCATTTTTGACCTCAATATTTTTCCAGTAGCGACTGGAATGGAGGAGCACAAACTCAATGCCATTGACTTTATCGAAGGAACTCGCTGGGTGCGTAACAATTTGCCGTACGCAAGTGTCAGCGGTGGAGTAAGTAATGTGAGTTTTAGTTTCAGGGGAAACAATACAGTGCGTGAGGCCATGCACAGCTCATTTTTATACCATGCGATAAATGCCGGTATGAATATGGGGATAGTAAATCCAGCTCTGCTTGAGGTTTATGATGATATCGATAGAGAACTGTTGGAGTACGTGGAAGACGTACTGCTCAACCGTCGCGATGATGCGACAGAACGATTGCTCGATTATGCAGAAAGTGTTACACAAACCACCAAAGCCTCTACAAAGGACGATTCCTGGCGAGAGGATTCACTGCAAGAGCGCATCACGAGATCGCTAGTAAAGGGGATCGATGGCTTTATCATTGAAGATGTGGAAGAGGCGCGGCAGTCGGTCAGTAGGCCCATTGAGGTAATTGAAGGGCACTTGATGACTGGTATGAATGTCGTGGGAGACCTTTTCGGGAGTGGAAAAATGTTTTTGCCTCAAGTGGTAAAAAGTGCTCGTGTCATGAAAAAGGCGGTGGCATATTTGCTGCCATTTATTGAAGAGGAGAAAGACGGTGCAAAGTCTTCAAACGGTAAGGTTTTGATGGCCACCGTTAAAGGCGATGTTCACGACATCGGTAAGAATATTGTTTCCGTGGTGCTGGCGTGTAACAATTACGAGATCATCGATCTGGGTGTGATGGTTCCACCAGAGAAAATTCTTGATGCAGCCATTGAAAATGATGTGGACATAATCGGTTTGAGTGGTTTGATAACTCCATCGCTCGATGAAATGGTTTTCCTGGCAAAAGAGATGCAGCGACGCGACTTCAAAGTGCCGCTAATGATAGGCGGAGCGACGACTTCTCGTGCGCATACCGCTGTAAAAATCGATCCGGAATATGACTGCACGGTAGTCCATGTAAATGACGCGAGTAGAGCGGTTACGATTGCTGGTGCCGTTATTGAGAAGGAAGATGGTAGTCATGACGCTTTCGCGAAAGCGAAAAAAGAAGAATACGCAAAACTAAGAACCGATTTCCTAGGTCGATCAAAAAAGAAGGAATACCTGAGCATCGAGGAAGCACGAAAGAATCCGTGGACCACCGATTGGGAAAATTATCACCCGATAAAACCTAACAAACTGGGTGTTTTTGAATTCAATGATGTTGAGATCAAGGATCTGGTGGATTACATCGATTGGTCGCCATTTTTTAGAAGCTGGGATCTACACGGGAGATATCCACTCATTTTGACTGATGAGGTAGTGGGAGAGCAAGCAAAAGAACTTTTTGCCGATGCGCAGGAAATGCTGCGAATAATCATTGAAGAAAATTGGCTAGAGGCCCGTGCAATCTACGGGTTGTTCCCAGCCCAAAATGCAGGAGATGATATCAACGTAGATCACGAAGGCGGTTTTACGTTCAGAACATTACGCCAGCAAAGCAAAAAAGCCAAGGGCAAGCCCAATATTGCTCTTTCAGACTTTATCGCCCCTGAGAATAGCGGCGTTCAAGATTATATCGGTGCGTTTTGCGTGAGTACAGGTTTTGGAGTCGCAGAAAAGGCAGCTCAATTTGAAAAAGATCACGACGACTATAACAGCATTATGTTAAAAGCGCTCGCTGATCGACTGGCAGAGGCTTATTCGGAATATCTGCACCTCAAAGTTAGAAAGGAATTCTGGGGTTACGCGGGCGATGAGCACCTTGATAATGATGCGTTGATTAAGGAAGAATACAAAGGGATTCGACCTGCGCCCGGTTATCCTGCCTGTCCAGATCATTTAGAGAAACAGACGATTTGGGAAATGCTGGGTGTTAAGGAAAAAATCAATGTACGCTTGACAGAAAGTCTCGCGATGTGGCCAGCGGCAAGTGTTTCTGGATATTATATCGCGCATCCAGAAGCACGGTATTTTGGACTGGGGAAGATTAAGGAAGATCAGGTGCAGGATTATGCAGAGCGCAAAGGAATTACCTATCAAGAAGCAGAACGCTGGCTCAATCCTAACATCGCCGACTAACCCAAAACCCAACTCGCAAAAATCACTATGAGAATAACGGATCACCTAAAGAAAGCTGACAAACCACTTTTTAGCTTTGAGATCATACCACCTGTTAAAGGGAAATCCATCAAGGAACTTTATGACAATATCGACCCTTTGATGGAGTTCAAACCACCATTTATTGATGTTACGACCTCGCGAGAAGAGTTCATCTACATTGAAAAGGAAAATGGCCTGCTGGAAAAACGACTTACCAGAATGCGTCCCGGTACACTTGGGATTTGTGCCTCCATACAGAATAAATATGGAATAGACACAGTTCCCCACATACTTTGTGGCGGATTCACAAAACAAGAAACCGAATATCTGCTGGTGGATTGTATGTACTTGGGAATCGATAATGTGATGGCTTTGCGAGGCGATGCGCGTAAAGAGGAAAAAAGATTTTCAAAGACTGAGGAAGGTCATGAATTTGCCATCGATCTCGTGAAGCAAATTCAGGCTCAGAACAAGGGTAAATATCTGCACGAGGTGATTGAAATTTCTTGCGATGTGGACTTTTGCATAGGTGTTGCCGGCTATCCAGAAAAGCATGAGGAATCTCCCAGTTTGAAAAGTGACCTGAAAAGACTTAAAGAAAAGGTAGATGCCGGCGCCGATTATGTGGTGACCCAAATGTTTTTTGACAACAATAAATTCTTTGAATTTGTAGAAGCGGCTCGAGCGATGGATATCAATGTGCCTATCATTCCAGGTATCAAGCCCATTGCTACAAAAAAGCACTTAAATATTCTGCCACAAACTTTCCATCTGGACTTACCTCAGGAGCTTGTGGATGCGGTGGAATCGTGCAAAAACAATAAGGAAGTACGTCAAGTAGGCGTGGAGTTTGCCGTTCAGCAAAGCAAAGAACTTCTAGAATATGGTGTTCCCGTGCTGCATTTCTATAGCATGGGTAAAAGTGACAACATCGAGGCTGTGGCGCGGGAGTTGTTTTGATTAAAGTTGTACCTCAAGATATCAGTTTGAGTGATTTTCTTCAGCTTTGCAAGAGAAAATTGTACCGAGAACCGTTGATGATCGAGAATTTCAATACTTCTCGATATAAATTTCATTTCTCCTACCGTCAAAATGAAATTCACTCGAAGTGACACTTTCGTAACGACAAATGACCACGATTTGGTTCAAAAATTATTTCAGTCTTTAGTCGAAGAAATTAGATTTTGAACTCTTTGAAGTTTTGATTTGGCTTAGTTTAGCGTCCCATGAACAGAATTTATGTTTGGGTTGTTGTGGTTCTCGCTTTCGCGAAAGCGGTATCAGCACAAAATACCGAAGAACTACCATCCATCTTCACAGTAGACGCATCGCTCATGCATGGTACGATTCTCGAGCATAATCCAGACATTGCCCATTTAATCACCGATCATCCTAAAGGGGTTTTGTTGAGCTATAATCAGAAGACTTTCGGTGAAGAAGAGTGGCAAGCCAGGTATGGTTATCCAGACTGGGGAATAAGCGTCGCGTATCAGGACATGAAAAACTTTTTCTTGGGGGAGGCGTATAGTGCCTACGCGCATTTCAACTTTTATTTTTTAAAGCGCAATCTTCAATTTAGAATAGGGCAGGGTTTGGGTTATATGACCAAACCTTTTGACGCGGTTGATAATCCCAGAAACAATGCCTACGGAACTCGATTTACCAGTTCTACGTTTCTTCTCGCTAATTACAGAAAGGAGAACATTTACCATGGACTTGGGTTCCAAGCGGGATTTAACATTATCCATTATTCTAATGCCAATATGAGGGCTCCGAATAACTCGACTAACACTTGGTTTTTCAACGCTGGCTTGAATTATACATTTAATCATGAGAATATTCCTGAATTTAAGATTTGGGAAAAAAAAGCGTATTCTGAACCTATTCACTTTAATCTGGTGGGAAGATTAGGTTTTAATGAAAGTGACTTTAGAGGAAGTGGTCAGTACCCTTTTTACGATTTTTCTTTTTACGCAGATAAACGCATCAACATTAAAAGCAGCTTGCAATTGGGAACTGAAGTGTTTTTTGCCGAGTTTTTAAAAGAGTATCGGGATTACCTAGCAAACAGCTTTCCTGAAGAAGGGTTAACAGGTGATGAAAATTATCAACGTGTGAGTGTTTTTGTAGGACATGAACTGCATTTAGGCAAAACCAGCCTGCTGACTCAATTGGGTTACTACTTGTATTGGCCTATAGATTTTGAAACCAGAATTTATAACAGAATAGGTTTGCAGCGTCGTATAACCGATAAGATTTTTGCCTCACTCACAGTACATTCTCATGGAGCTGCTGCCGAAGGCGTAAGTCTGGGCGTGGGTTATCGATTTAAAGGCTTTAAATTATGAGGATGTCCGGTTTAAAAGATTTTCGATATTTGATGGTGATCCTTGTTTTGGTCGGATTTAATGCTTGCGATTCAGAAGACGGGCTGAATTGTACTCAAGCCGCTGGGGATCAGGTTTCCGTTGAATTTGATGTAGATTTTTTTGATAAGGTAACCGTATTAGAACGCACTGGTCTGGTGGTAAAACAAGATGATGTTCAAAAAGTAGTTATGAAAACCGGAGAAAACCTTGTTAATGACATCGAGATTACGGTTGAAGACGAGCGTCTCATGATACTCAATGATAATGGCTGTAACGTAGTACGGGATTATGGTCTTACGGTAGTTGAAATCACCGTTCCTGACCTAAAAGAAATCAGATCCAGTACGGGACTTGACGTTATTTCAGATGGAGTTCTAACTTTTGAAGATCTAACGCTGGTTTCAAACGATGGTCCAGAAGAGGACTTTTACCATTCTTCTGGAAACTTTAGGCTCCAGCTGGACGTAGGTAATTTAATCATCAATACCAACAAACTCTCCAATTTCTATTTATCGGGTACGGTTGAAAATGCGTTTCTAAATTGGGATCAAGGCGATGGCCGATTACTCGCTGAAGAACTTATTATTCAAAATGCTACGATCTTACACCGTGGAACTAACGAGTGGCGCATGGACGTAAAACAAAACATCTCCGGAACCATAAGTGGTTACGGAGATGTTATTCTTAAATCTCAACCTGCGTTCATCAATGTTGATGAGACGTGGAGGGGGAGATTGATTGTTGAGGAGTAAATTACAATTTATGAATTATCTGAAAATTCCTCAGCACAGGCTATTGGCTCATAGCTAAAAGCTAATAGCACCTAATAATCCCCACCATCAAGATTCTTGGCATTCTTCACCTTTTGCTTAGTCAAAGCTAATTCTAAAACATTGCTCATATCGCTTACGTAATGGAAAGTCAATCCTTTTAGGTATTCCTGCTTAATCTCATCGATGTCGCGCTTGTTTTGATCACAAAGTAGAATTTCCTTAATCTTGGCGCGCTTAGCTGCAAGTATTTTTTCCTTAATCCCACCAACCGGTAAAACTTTACCACGCAATGTGATTTCTCCCGTCATGGCGATGCTCTTTTTTACTTTCCGCTGAGTAAATAAACTCACAAGCGAAGTCAGCATCGTGACACCAGCACTAGGTCCATCTTTAGGAGTTGCTCCCTCTGGGACGTGGATGTGCACATTATATTTTGCAAAAATATCTGGATTGATGCCCAGCACATCAGCATTAGACTTGATGTATTCCATCGCGATCGTGGCACTTTCCTTCATCACCTTTCCTAGGTTACCGGTAATAGTGAGATTGCCTTTGCCTTTACTGAGCGTGGATTCTATAAATAAGATATCACCACCTACTTTAGTCCAGGCAAGGCCGGTCACCACTCCGGCAACATCGTTATTTTCATACTTGTCGCGCTCAAGTTTGGGAGCTCCCAGAACTTCTACGATCGTATCGCTATTTACTTTAAGATCATATTCTTCCTCCATGGCGATGCTTTTTGCAGCGTAACGTACCATTTTGGCAATTTGCTTGTCCAGCGCTCGCACACCACTCTCTCGAGTATAGCCTTCGACAATTTTTTCAATTTGAGGCTTGCCTAATTTCAGGTGCGACTTATCAAGACCGTGCTCTTTCAATTGTTTTGGAAGTAGGTGGCGTTTACCGATCTCGACTTTCTCCTCAATCGTGTAACCGGTAACATTGATGATCTCCATACGATCACGTAAAGCAGGTTGAATGGTCTGCAAACTATTACAAGTTGCCACAAACATCACTTTACTCAAATCAAACCCCATTTCAAGGAAGTTGTCGTAAAAAGCATTATTTTGCTCTGGATCCAGTACTTCCAGCATTGCGCTGCTGGGATCACCATTATGAGAGCTGCTTAATTTATCAATCTCATCCAATACAAAAACGGGATTCGATGTTTTAGCTTTTTTAATACTCTGTATGATACGACCCGGCATTGCTCCTATATAGGTTTTTCTATGCCCTCTGATTTCTGCCTCGTCACGTAAACCACCTAGCGAAATACGCACATACTCACGACCCAAAGCTTCTGCAATAGATTTACCAAGAGAGGTTTTACCCACACCAGGAGGTCCATAAAGACATAAAATAGGAGATTTCATATCATTACGCAGTTTCAGAACAGCGAGGTATTCGATAATTCTCTTTTTCACTTCGTCAAGACCATAATGGTCCCGATCTAAAATGCGCATAGCGCGTTTCAAGTCAAAATTATCTTTTGAAAACTCATTCCATGGAAGGTCCAGAAATAAATCCAGATAGTTACGCTGGATGGAATACTCTGCGACCTGTGGATTCATGCGTTGCATCTTTGAGAGCTCTTTCTCAAAATGCTCTTTGACCTTGTCGTCCCATTTCTTCTTTTTGGCACGCTGGCGCATTTCATCCAGCTCCTCGTGCGAACTCACACCACCACCCAGTTCTTCTTGAATGGTTTTCATTTGCTGGTGCAAGAAATACTCACGTTGCTGCTTATTGATATCAGTTTGGACACGGGACTGGATATCATTTTTGAGCTCAAGTTTCTGCAACTCGATGTTCATGAAACGCAACGTTTCCAAAGCTCGCTCCTTAAGGTCGCTTATCTGCAATAACTTTTGCTTGTCGGCAACCTGAAGATTCATGTTTGACGATACAAAATTCACTAGGAATGAGTTGGACTCAATATTCTTGATCGCAAAAGATGCCTCCGTCGGGATATTGGGACTGTGCTTGATGATCTCAAGCGATAGGTCCTTGATTTTTTCAATGATCGCGTTGAACTCGGCATTATCCATTTCAGGACGTTGCTCTGGAATGTCGATCGCTTTGGCTCGTAGATAAGGCTCTTCACTCACGATCTCACCTAGCTGAAAACGCTTCTTACCCTGAATAATCACCGTTGTGTTACCATCAGGCATTTTGAAGACTTTAAGAATACGCGCCACGACACCTACATCGTGCAGGTCTTTGTGGTCAGGATCCTCAACCTCTTCATCTTTTTGAGCAACGACACCTATCACGTTTTTGGCAGAATTTGCCTCACGCAGTAATTTGATGGATTTATCGCGCCCAGCGGTGATGGGAATCACAACACCAGGGAAAAGTACCATGTTACGCAACGGTAAAATAGGTAGAGAATCTGGAACACTCTCGGCATTCATCTCCTCCTCGTCCTCGCTGCTCAATAATGGTATGAATTCAGCATCCTGCTCAAATTCTTGAAGTGACAAGTTGTCTAGTTTTAATTTCTTTGAATCAAACATATAATTTCGATTAGCCAGAGTGTCAGTCACTCGGTGGCTTTTTAAATTAGTATTTATTAGGTTGCGGTGGATTGTGGTTTGCACGCTTTCGCGAAAGCATAACTATATCAATCATCATTCTGAAAATCAGCGTTTTGTAAAAGGAAAATATCCTCTTGCATTTCAGGAATCGCATACCGCGACCTGAAAATTTTCAAATTTCTTGCCATGCTGGTGTAACAACATGGATATATACGCATCTTTATGTCGTAACACTAACCGAGTGACGCTTACTGAAACTGAAATACAGCTTTATGATCTGTGCGAGCAGGGAGATCGCAAATCCCAGATGGCGGTTTATGACCAATATTGTAAGGGGATGTATCACGTGGCGCTGCGCATCGTACAAGATGAGGGCGAGGCAGAAGACATCATGCAGGAAAGTATGATTACCGCCTTTCAGAAAATGTCACAGTGGAACCGTAGGGCAACCTTCGGCGCCTGGCTTAAACGCATCGTAGTGAACAACAGTTTGAACCACTTAAGGAAACATAGGAAGATGCAAAAGGTAGATTATGATAGCGTTTCCTATGAGATGGAAGCTGTTCCAGACCAGCAAATCGACATGGAGAGCGCTGGAATGACTGCTAAAAAAGTCCTTGAAATCATGAAAGCCATGAACGATAGGTACAGAGAAGTGTTGACCCTGAGTTTGATTGAGGGTATGGATAATGAAGAGATCAGCGAGATTTTAGGTATTTCAAATGGTGCCTGCCGCACGACGATCTCAAGAGCAAAAGATAGTTTAAGACAAAAATTGCAAGCGATATGAAAGAATTAGAGAAGTGGTTTGCAGAACAAGATTTTGATACAGAACAAATGCCTAGCGGGCACAGAAACCGTTTTTTGGAAAAACTGGAGGCCGCCTGTGAAGAGCAGAATACAGATTCAAAAATAATAGCTGACAAACCAGAAGAAGGGAAGGTAATTTCCATGACAAGCTTGTTCAAATGGGGACTGGTTGCTGGGCTGGCGATACTTGTTGGACTGGGAGGCTTTAATTATGCTCAAAACCTAAAAGATTTTGATCAAGGTCTTGAAGATGTTTCACCAGAAATGGCGCAGACCCAAGATTTTTTTACCAGCACCATAACCTATGAGCTGGAGCAACTTAACAAGCAACAGTCTCCTGAAACCGAGCTGATCATTGCAGATACTAAGCAGATTCTCAAAAAACTAGAGGATGATTACCAGAAGATCCAAAAGGATTTCAAGGCTAATAGTGACAACAAAACTGTTATCGCAGCGATGATTGCTAACTTTCAAAGTAGGATCGATGTGCTCCAAAAAGCGCAACAACAGATTGAACAACTCAAAATGCTAAAAGAAAATAGAAATGAAGAATTTATATAAGATACTGGCACTTTTACTTTTGGTGCCTGCTTTGAACTTAGCGGGAAACGGCAGAGGCAAGTATACCAAAAGCAAAAAACTATCCAAGCAATATTCCCTCAATGCAGATGGAATGGTGAAGATCAGTAACAGCTTTGGTAATGTTACTATCACCACCTGGGATCAACCACAGGTAACTTTTGAAATCGTGGTTGAGGTTAATGGTGATGATGAATCTCGAGTAGAAAAACAGCTCAAGGACATCGATGTACGTTTTACTAGCTCAAGTGAAATGGTAGAGGCCAGAACCTTTAATGGTGAAAACAGTGGTGACGATGATTTCAGTTTCTGGGATTTGTTCAAAAGCAATAACAACCGCGGCTATAATGGGAAAGTGAAGATCGATTATGTGGTTAAAATGCCGATTACCGCTTCTCTAGACTTAAGCAATGATTATGGCGCTGTTATCATCGATAAATTAGAAGGACGTGCAGATATAAGCTGCGATTACGGTAGACTGGATATTGGCCAACTTATGGCTCGAGAGAATGAACTGAGTTTTGACTACACGCGTAACTCACACATTGATTATATGAAGTCTGGAATTATCAGAGCAGATTTTAGTGACTTTGATCTCTATGATTGTGAGCAGCTGGAGTTTAAAGGTGACTACACAAAAGCTCGACTTCACAAAACTGAGAGGCTTAACTACAAGGCAGACTTTGGAACTGTAGAAACTGAAGAAAGTATCAGTGTGGTAGGGCGCGCAGATTATACGACCAGCAGACTGGGTGTGGTACTGGAAAAACTGGATATAACAGCGGATTTCGGAACATTAAAAGTTAGGGAATTGGGTAAAAATATCAAGTCCGTTAACGTACGGTCAGACTATACTGGAATAGACTTGATTTACCATCGAGATGCAAGCTTTAGGTTTGATATAGATACCGAGTTTGCAGGGATCAATACTTCTGGCGATGCAGAAATAACAAATTCCTCAAAAGATCATACAGAAAAAAGCATTTCAGGTTATGTGGGACGATCTAGTAGTTCTGGAATGATAAAGATCAAAAGCGAATTTGGAAGCGTATCACTAAAAAGAAACTAATTTTAATAAACCTAAAACTATAGAATCATGAAAAAAGTACTCACATTAATCTTAATAATATCAAGTTGTCATATCGCAAGCGCCCAATGGTGGGGAAGCGGTAAACGCGTTAAAGGAAACGGTGATGTCATTACAAAAACCTTTGAAACCAGCGATTATGATTTCGTTTCGGTTAATAACAGTCTTGATGTTGAACTGGTAGATGGATCAGAAGGTTCAATAAAGGTAGAGGCAGAATCTAACATCATGGAGCACCTTGAGATAGAAACTAAAGGAGGCAAACTCATAGTAGGTGTAAAAAAGGGAATTAATATCAGCACTCGTAAAGGAATAAAGGTCACCGTGCCAGTAGAGAAAATAAGTGGTGTGAGCCTTGCGGGAAGCGGTGACATTTACAGCGATATGGTTTTGCGCAACAGTAAATTCAAGTTATCACTTGCCGGTAGCGGAGATATCAATTTGCATACAGAATCTGAAACGCTCAACGTTTCCCTCGCGGGCAGTGGAGATATTAAACTAAAAGGCCGTACTGAAAATCTTGATGCGAGTCTGGCCGGCAGTGGTGATATTGAAGCCTTTGGCATGAAGGCAAATAACGTAGAGGCAAGCATCGCAGGTAGTGGTGATGTTTCAGTCTACTGCAATGGTGGCAACATGAAGGCCAGTATTGCCGGCTCAGGCGATCTACGCTATAAAGGATCCACCAGCAGTATGAAGAAATCCGTTATTGGCAGTGGCGATATATCTAAGATGTAGACTGCCTAAAGTCTTTACATAAGCAATCCCTTTTATCTATGAGATGGAAGGGATTTTTTTATTTTAAGCTTTCGCGAAAGCGTAACTATTAAAACCTATTGTAGCAAATGATCAAACAAACAGAAGATTTCGTAAAGGCCACCCTTAAAAATGCAGAAAGTGGACACGACTGGTTCCACATAGACCGGGTTAGAAAAAATGCGCTATCCATTGCTGCCCATTTTAAACAAGCAGACAAAATAGTTGTTGAATTAGGTGCTTTATTACATGATATTGCTGATAGCAAGTTTCACAATGGAGATGAAACTATAGGTCCCAAAATAACTTCAGAATATTTAGAAGCATTGACGATCACTGATGCTCAAAAGTCAGGTATTGTCCATATTGTGAAGCATATCTCATTTAAAGGAGGTCATGATGAGGACAGAGAGAAAACACTTGAGTTACAAATTGTTCAAGATGCAGATCGACTCGATGCCATGGGAGCGATAGGAATTGCACGCACTTTCAATTATGGTGGTTTCAAAAACAATAAAATTTACGATCCAGAAGTGCCGCCACAATTATATATGACTAAAGAAGAATACAAAAATGGCGTAGCTCCTACAATCAATCATTTTTATGAAAAGCTATTATTGCTGAAGGATCTCATGAATACAACACCTGGTCGTTTAAAGGCCCAACAACGTCATAATTTCATGTTACAATTTCTAGATCAGTTTTATGTAGAATGGAATGCTGAATAATCTGATCAAACAGTGTTTTCATTTAATGATATCAGGAATAACCCGTTGTGCTAGTAGTTCCATGCATGCCTGATCCTATTTATTGGTCTGTTGTTTTCCCTATTGAACATCTGCAGCATGGCAACTGCGGCCAGTTTGCTTGAGACCCTTGTCAGGAAGCCCTTGAAGCTCTTTGCCAGGTTGATCTTGATGGAGAACTGGGAGCATAACTGTGAAAACCTTGTCTCTATAAACTTACGGTTCTTTCTCCTCTCGGGCGAGAATGCGCTTTTGACCAGCTGGTTTTTCCTGGGTGGGGTGAGAAGTTCTATACCGTAGCTTGTGAACAGATCTGCCTGGAGCTCCCTGGATATATAGCCTCGATCGCCGATGATCTGCCTCTCCTCGCTACCGTCGTACTGCCTTTCCTTCAGGAACTTTATGTCGTGTACGTTTGCTGGGGTCACTGCCATGTCATGGAAGATGCCCTGCGTACTCATGAGCAGGTGGAGCTTGTATCCAATGTAGTAGAGGCGGTCAACCGCCGAGTAGCCCTTTCTCGGAGCCGTGCCCAGATCTTCCATACAGATCTTCATGCGGTGCTCCCTGGCGTTGTGCACGATGGGACAGGGCATCGAGTCCACCAGAAGGGCAGATCTGCCATCATCCATACGGTCGCCCAAGAGTCCCGCGGACTCCTTGAAGCGTGGCTCGAGCGAGCGCCTGCGCCGGTTGAACCTGGTGCGGTCGACCAGCATGGGAAAGTCCTCGCGAAAGTGCTTCTTTATCTCGGCAAACAATAGGTTCTCGCTGGGGATCGAGGCCGCCTCTCCGGTAATGGCGAGTGCCATGACCTCCAGGTCATTCATTTTCGTGTTGACCGGTCGCTTGATGAAGTTTCCGTCCACCGTGACGGTTTGGTAGAGATCAATGAGGTAGGAAAGGTGTTTTTTGTACATTGCAGGTAGATCGTGCATGGTATCAGA
Source organism: Nonlabens spongiae (assembly GCF_002117125.1). Lineage (NCBI taxonomy): Bacteria > Pseudomonadati > Bacteroidota > Flavobacteriia > Flavobacteriales > Flavobacteriaceae > Nonlabens > Nonlabens spongiae. The sequence continues at coordinate 1,714,679 of NZ_CP019344.1, read as the reverse complement.
ATTACAGATTAGGCACCATTAATATACTGAATATCAACAAAATGCACGGTCTTTTTTTAATCTGTTTTTTAATTTTAACTAGCACAACGGGTCAGGAATAGTATCTTGCCAAATTCCCAAATGAAAAGTTTTAATACGTACTCATGAAGCGCAATCCATTTGACGAAAAAAAGCGTCAATATTTTTTAATCAAATTGCAGTATTTGGGTTTCCGCTTTCATGGCTGGCAAAAGCAGCCTGGTGGGATTCCTACTGTAGAGCGCATGGTGCTGCGCACGTTACGCTTTGTATTTGACCATTCAAACTTTAAAGTTCTTGCCGCGGGTCGTACAGATGCTAAGGTTTCTGTAAACGAGACCTGGATAGAATTGTTCCTTGAGCAGGAGGAACCTCTGGATACCGAGTTGTTTCTTGAAAATTTCAATTTAAATCTACCCAGCGATATCAGAGCTTTGGAAATTGTGGAAACAGATGCAGATTTCAACATTATTCAAGCTAGTAAACACAAGGAATACATTTACCTCTTTTCACATGGTAAAAAATTTCATCCCTTCTGTGCTTCCATGATGGTCTATATAAAGGAGGTTCTTGATATTGAACTCATGAAAACAGCTGCAAAAAAGTTTGAAGGTAATCATGATTTCTGGTCCTATGTATATAAACCCAGCTCGACGACAGAGACCACGGTTCATATCGAGAAGTCGGAAATTGTGGTGAACGATCTTTTCACCGCAAATTTTTTTCCAGAAACCAGCTTTTTATATCGTGTAAAAGCGTCTGGGTTTAAGAGGCACCAAGTGAGACTTATGATGGGGATGCTATTTGACATAGGCTTAGGAAAAGTCTCACTGAAGGAACTTGAGCACACGCTCGATGGTAGTAACCGCATCCATCTGGCACATATCGCACCCGCCAGCGGATTGATGCTTTACAAATCTGAGTTTCTGTAAAATTTTCTACGCTTTCGCGAAAGCGAAACAATTCAAAATCCTTAGTTCATATAATAGTTGTTCAATTGCTGACTATATTTAACCACAAATAAAAATTCACGAGATGAAAAACATATTAGTATTAGGGATTTTTTTAATGAGTCTGATCGGGAGCGCACAGGAATTTGCGCCTTTGGACAAAAGCCCTATGGATGCGGCTTATTACCCAGCTAATGCCGCCAAAAGAAAATTTGCAAAAACTGCTGTGCAACGTAAAAGTCTTGAGCCTAAGATTCGGGTACTTTATAGTAGGCCTAGTTTGAGCGGGAGAGAACTTTTGCGCGATAGTGATAACCGAGAAGACGGTGTTTTAAAAATAGGTGAGCCGTGGAGGCTGGGAGCAAATGAGAGTACAGAGTTGTTGCTTATGGACTCTGCAATGATAGACGGGCAAAAGTTGCCTGCAGGAAGATATACCATGATTGTCGTTCCTTATGAAAATGAGTGGGAAATCCGTATCAATAAAGAAAATGATGGCTGGGGAAATTATTCCTATGAATCAGACTTTGATGTAGTCGCAGCAAAGATTCCCGTTAGAAAAGTAAAAGATTTTGTTGATGAGTTAAGTATTTCTTTATACAACCCTGATGAGAAGAAAGCGATTCACATGCTTATAGGTTGGGGTTATTATCGCGCAGAATTACCTATAATGATGTAGTGTAGTTTTTTTACATTTAAGAACTTAAATGTAATTGATGTTTTATACGTAATGATTAAACCTATAAAGTTGGTATTTTAGCCCGATTTGATATAATTTTCAATGGAATATACACTCGAGGCGCGAGGCATTACAAAAACTTATGGCGATTACACTGCGATTAGTGACGTGACGCTTAAAGTTCCCAAGGGAAGTATTTTCGGACTCTTGGGACCTAATGGCGCTGGTAAAACCAGTCTGATCAGAATCATCAATCAGATTACCATGCCCGATGAAGGTCAAGTCCTGCTCAATGGAGAGCCTCTTCATCCCAAACATATTGCCGATATAGGGTACATGCCTGAGGAGAGAGGCCTTTACAAAACTATGAAAGTAGGTGAGCAGTGCATTTATCTTGCCCAGCTCAAAGGTCTATCTAAGCGCGAGGCAAAAGCACGATTGCAATACTGGTTTGACCGACTGGGGATTGAAGGCTGGTGGAACAAAAAGTTGCAAGAGCTTTCTAAAGGTATGGCGCAGAAAATCCAGTTCATCGTAACGGTGTTACATGAGCCATCATTATTGATTTTTGATGAACCATTTTCAGGTTTTGATCCAGTTAATGCAGATTTAATAAAAGATGAGATTATCAACCTGAGGGATCAGGGAGCAACCATCATATTCTCAACGCACCGCATGGAAAGTGTTGAGGAAATGTGTGACCATATCGCATTGATCAACAAGTCACACCTTGTTCTTGAAGGAAAGTTGAATGAGGTTAAACAAAGATTCAGATCCAGATCTTATGCTGTTTCACTCATTACAAATGATGCTCAATCTACATTTGAAAAAGTCCCAACGGATTTGCAACCTCAATCTACCCAGCTCAAAGGACTAGATTCTACTCTCGATTTTACGATACAGTTACCTGAGGAAGTGACGCTTCCGTCAGTTTTAAATGTGTTGACCTCACTAGGAGAACTGGTTCATTTTAGTGAAATTATTCCGAGCGTAAACGATATTTTCATTCAAACGGTACGCAATCATGGATAAACTTTGGCTTATACTTAAAAGAGAGTATCTCAATAAAGTACGTAATCGCACGTTTGTGATCATGACATTTGTAAGTCCGTTGATTTTTGTGGGCGTTGTTTTATTGATAAGTTGGTTGACCAGTATTAATTCTGATGAAATGCGTAAGGTGGCCATTTTAGATTCTACGGGTCAAGATTATGCGGCTCTCTTTGAAGATACAGAACGTACAGACTACATACTTCTAGAAGATATGTCTCAGGACATGGCTGTTACTGCCAGCAGCGAGGCAGATTATTATGGTCTTTTATTGCTCAACGGCAATCAGCAGGGATTGGATCAAGCTATTTTTTATTCAGATGACTCGCCATCGTCAGGATTTATAGAAGCAATTGAAAACAAAATCAATAAAAAAGCTACTGAAGGTAATTACCTCTCAAAAGGTCTTGATCTCACTGCCATTGCAAATGCTCAGGTGGATAACGATATAAAACTTCAAAAATTCAGTGGAGAACAAACCAGCAAACAAGCAGGCTGGATAAAGATAGCGACTGGTGGAGCTGCTGGATACCTCTTAATGATGTTTATCATTATCTACGGCAATATGTTGATGCGATCTGTAATTGAAGAAAAAACCAATCGAATCATAGAAGTCATTGTAAGCAGTGTAAAGCCTAAGTACTTGATGCTGGGAAAAATTACGGGTACATCCCTTGCTGGAATTACTCAGTTTGCTATTTGGGTAGTCCTGGGTGGGATTTTAGTAACTGTAGGTTCTATGATCTTAGGAGTAGACGCATTTACGACTCCCGCAAATGCAGATGTTATCGCAACAACACAAGATGCTTCTAAAATTGAATTGATACTTAACGACGTAGCTCAGTTGCCATTACTTAAATTGATCATTTGTTTTTTTATCTATTTCATAGGGGGGTATTTTCTCTATGCGTCTATTTATGCAGCTATCGGTGCTGCAGTTGATAGCGAGACAGATACACAACAGTTTATGTTGCCAGTCATTTTACCGTTGATGCTTGCTATTTACGTAGGATTCTTTTCAGTTATGGATAGTCCACATGGAACGGTTGCGGTGGTTTTCTCATACATTCCACTGACGTCTCCCATAGTAATGTTGATGCGCATACCCTTTGGAGAAATTGCCATATGGGAGATTTTGTTAAGTATGACTATACTTTATGGATCTATATTTTTAATGATATTTATATCTGCAAAAATCTATCGCATAGGTATCTTGATGTACGGCAAAAAAACAAACTGGAAAGAGCTCTACAAGTGGCTTAAGTATTAAGAGAGGAATGGATATCAACTGGCAAGAGATTAAGGATTTTTTGAACTACCCAATCATAGGTCAAAAAGGTGAAGAGGGTTTTCATCTTGATACTTGGATGGTAATCCTTGCGGTCATAGGTATCGTATTAACTTCTATATTTCTAAATTTTGTAAAACGCTTTTTCACGAGAAAAATGGACATTGCTGACAAACGCAAATTTGACAGCATTTTTAAGTTCTTCAACTATGTCGTTTACATCATTGTCATCGTAATCGTACTGAGTACTAACGGTGTCAATCTTACGGCGCTCTTCACGGCATCGGCTGTGCTCTTTGTGGGTCTTGGTTTTGCATTGCAGGATCTGTTCAAGGATATTATTGCAGGCGTAACCATTCTTATTGATAAGTCAGTGCTTGTTAATGACGTTATCGAGATGAACGGTAAAGTAGGCCGTGTTTTTGAGATCAAGCTGCGCAGTACAAGAATCATTACCCGCGACGATAAGATTCTTGTAATTCCTAACCATCTATTTCTTACAGAAACCGTTTATAATTATACACAAAACCACCCTAAAACTAGAGAAGTGGTTGAAGTAGGCGTCGCTTATGGAAGTGACACAAAACTGGTCGAGAGAGTGCTTTTAGATTGTGCAAACAAGTCTAAAGCTATCTTAAATAGTCCTGAACCATTTGTGATGTTCAATAACTTTGGGGATAGCTCTCTAGATTTTGGAGTCTATTTTTTCGTTGAGGACAGTTTCACTGATCCACGTATTAAAAGTGATCTACGATTTGCGATAGACCGGGCATTTAGGGAGAATAACATCACAATACCATTCCCACAAAGGGATGTTCATTTTTATGACACACGCAATTGATTTTCTGAGCTCAAAAGACTTCTTGATATGAAAAGTGTTCTTGCAGCTTTATTTTTAGTTCTCGCTTTCGCGAAAGCGGACGCACAAGGAACAGATCTCTTCAGAGCTGAATATACGTATTTCCCGCAGAGAAAATCTGATAACAGCTTCAGAAGGTTCAGAACATTTGCAAATATTCCTCTCAAAGTAGGGGAAGGGACTTATTTCGTGCCGTTTATCGAGTATCGGAATGTTCACATGGTGATACGTGACACAGAACGTTTCCAAGAATTCTCAACCGATAGGTACGAAAGCTACGAGATAGCTCTAGGTTATACACAACCGCTGAAGAATAACTGGCGTTTTGGTTCCCGAGCTGGGGTTTTGATAGCTTCTGACTTTGACGAGGCAAAGCCGGTTAAAGATGATTACTTTGTATCAGCATCAGCATATTTTATTAAGAATGAGAAGAAACGAGATGATGGAGGGAAGCCCTGGCAACTCGTGGTAGGTGTACAGTACAGCACTACCGTAGGAAGACCCTTTCCATTGCCATATTTGAATTACTATAGAGAATTTAAGAAAGACTGGAGTTTTACCTTAGGTGCGCCCAAAATGAATCTTAGATACAGATTTGACGATAAAAATAGCGTTCAGTTATATGCAAGACTTGACGGTTTTTATGCAAATATTCAGAACGATGTAGATACAAATGGAGGGATAGGGGATAACATATCCATGACTACAGCGATGGCAGGACCAGGTTATCAATACAATTTTACCAAGCACATATCAGTCTATGTCTATGCTGGTTACACGTTTTTAAATGAGATAAGATTGCGTAACACAGATGGGGATGATGTGAAAATTATTAACGAAACCAATACGTTTTATTCTCGAGCTGGTATAAAATTTAAAATTTAATGGCAGAAATACTCATAATAGAAGATGAAAGTGCAATACGCAGGGTTCTGGTTAAAATTCTAGCCGAAGAAAGTAAAAACTATAACGTTTCTGAAGCTGAGGACGGCCTCAGCGGTATAGAAATGATTAAAGAAAAAGACTACGATCTGGTACTCTGTGATATCAAAATGCCTAAAATGGACGGCGTGGAGGTGCTTGAAGCAATTAAAAAAATCAAGCCTGATACACCCGTTGTGATGATTTCTGGACATGGTGATCTTGAGACTGCCGTTAATACCATGAGGCTCGGAGCATTTGATTATATCTCTAAACCGCCAGACTTGAATCGCCTGTTGAACACAGTGCGGAATGCTCTTGATAGGAAAACTTTAGTGACAGAGAACACCAGGCTCAAGAAGAAAGTCAGTAAAAATTATGAGATGGTAGGTGAGTCTGAGCTCATTACCATTATTAAGAATATTATTGAAAAAGTCGCACCTACAGATGCTCGGGTACTCATTACCGGTGGTAATGGTACAGGTAAAGAACTTGTAGCACACTGGCTGCATGAAAAAAGCAATAGGAGCAAGGCACCGTTTATTGAGGTAAACTGTGCAGCAATACCAGGTGAACTTATTGAAAGTGAGCTTTTTGGTCATGTTAAAGGTAGTTTCACAGGAGCAAATAAAGATCGTGCAGGTAAATTTGAAGCCGCAAATGGTGGTACGATCTTCTTGGATGAGATAGGAGACATGAGTCTCAAAGCGCAGGCTAAGGTTCTGAGAGCTCTTCAAGAAAATAAAATTCAGCGCGTAGGTAGCGACAAGGACATTAAGGTTGATGTGCGTATTCTCGCTGCGACTAATAAGGATCTAAAGAAAGAAATAGAGGACAAAAAGTTTCGTGAGGACTTATACCATCGCCTAGCTGTCATTTTGATAAATGTACCCTCTCTCAATGATCGCAGAGATGATATACCATTATTGGTAGAACATTTCGCTAAAAAGATAGCGCAAGAACAAGGCAATGGTGCAAAAAAATTCACTTCAGATTCTCTAAAACTCTTGAAAGAGTATGACTGGACGGGTAATATTAGAGAACTGCGTAATGTAGTAGAAAGGTTGATTATTTTAGGGGGAGATGAAATCTCAAAAAAAGATGTGACCCTTTTTGCTAGTAAGCAATAGTCTATGGATACTAAGAAATACCTTGCATCTGCAAATGTTGATTTATCACAAATCCCAACGCGTGACAGCATTACCCTTTCAAAATCTGAAGCAAAAGCTGAACTAGATCAAGTGCGTCGAGATCTCGCAAAATTTCAAGAAAAACTTTTTGCGAATGATACATACTCGGTACTCGCTTGTTTCCAAGGAATGGACACTGCAGGTAAGGATAGTTTGGTTCGCGAGGTGTTCAAGGATTTTAATGTGCGTGGTGTAGAACAGCACAGTTTCAAGGTTCCTACAGAATTAGAGCGCAGTCATGGATATTTGTGGAGGCACTACGTGAAACTACCTCAAAAAGGAACCTTCGGTATTTTTAATCGTACCCATTACGAGAATGTTTTGGTGACAAGAGTTCATCCAGAATATTTGATGGCTGAAAAGCTCCCAGGCATTAATAATGTTGATGATGTCGATCAAAACTTTTGGGACATGCGTTTTGATCAAATCAATAATTTTGAGACGGAACTTGTTCAGAACGGTACAATTGTCTTTAAGTTTTTTCTCCATTTAAGCAAGGGCGAGCAAAAGAATCGTCTGTTACGTCGTTTGCGCAAACCTGAAAAAAATTGGAAATTCTCACCAGGAGATCTTGCGGAAAGAAAGCTGTGGGATAAATATCAGTACTGTTATCAAGAAGCAATAAAACATACTCATAACTCAGAAGCGCCCTGGTACATCATCCCAGCAGATGATAAGCCTATGGCAAGACTTATAGTCGCTAGGATTTTATTGGAAGAACTAAATAAATATAAGGATATCGATTTTCCAGAACTTTCAGAGCTTGAACAAAATAACCTTCAGCTTTACAAAGACCAGCTCAATTCTGAATAATTGATCTTTTTTTCCTGAAAATCCCACTAATTTCGTCGGCTTAAGTTGCTAGATGAGACTTTCAGATTATACAAGAGAATTACCCACAAACGTAAAATTAGCCTACCCGATAGTCTTGGGTCAGATTGCTCATTTAATTGTAGCACTTGCTGATAACATTATGGTGGGAAAGTTGGGTGCAGCTCAGCTCGCTGCAGTTTCACTGGGCAATACCCTTGTTTTTGTAGCTATGTCCATCGGTATAGGATTTTCCTTTGCCATAACACCACTAGTTGCAGAAACTCATTCAAATGGGACTCTAGATAAAACCCGATCTTACTTGGATAACGGCTTTTTGCTTTGCGTAGTTCTAGGTATGATACTTTCTGGATTGCTCTTTTTGGCAGAACCTATCCTACACCATATGGATCAACCGCCAGAAGTTGTAAAACTGGCAATACCCTATATGCGATGGGTGGCTCTTTCATTGATACCTTTAATGCTTTTTCAAGGTCTCAAGCAATTTTCAGACGGTCTTTCCATCACCACTATTCCTATGTATGCGGCAATTGGTGCAAATGCGGTTAACGTATTACTCAATTACTTTTTAATATACGGTAAATGGGGTTTTCCAAGGCTTGAGGTAGAAGGGGCCGCTATTGGCACACTTGCATCAAGAGTTTTGATGTTTCTGTTTATTTATCTTACGCTTTCGCGAAAGCGAGAACTCAAAAAATTCTTCGATAAGTCGATCAAGTTCTCAAAACGATCGGTACTTAAGTTGTTGAATATCGGTTTCCCCACCGCCATGCAAATGTTCTTTGAAGTGTCATTGTTTACTGCGGCGATAATTCTCTCAGGTAAATTAGGAACAGAGTATCAAGCGGCAAATCAGATAGCATTGAACTTGTCTGCAATAACATTCATGTTTGGAGTAGGGTTAAGTGTGGTGGCAACCATTAGAGTCTCAAATCAAGTAGGATTGAAGAATTATATCGATCTCAAGCGCATCGCTCGTTCTATATTCTTGATGACGCTGGTACTGGAGATCTTGTTCGCAACACTTTTTGTTTTGCTGAACGATCTATTGCCACTCTTATATATTAAAGAAGTTAGCGTTATTCAACTTGCGGCGTCTGCTCTGTTGATTGCGGCCCTGTTTCAAATTTCAGATGGATTTCAAGTTGTAATACTAGGTGCGCTAAGAGGTCTACAAGATGTTTGGGTGCCTAGTATGATTTGTATGGTGTCTTATGGACTTCTCGGTTTGCCGGTATCTTACTATTTAGGTTTGAAAACTGATCTGGCTTTATCAGGAATATGGATTGGACTGTGCGCGGGACTAACCGCTTCAAGCGTGATGATGTACTTACGTTATAGATACCTGCTCAGCAATAAGCTAAACTGATCCCATAAAATGATTTCTTGGATGTTATCATTAATACTTCTGAGGTAAATTGACATGGTGAAGTGATTCTTCAAAGCCTCATCTGTTTTAATCTTTGAGTCTAGCTCCCCTATAAATATACGCTTTGCAAAGCGATAGTCCATCAAAGTATAGTAAAGTCAAGTAGCTTCAATTTCACGCCTGGTCTTTAGACCGAGTAAACTTTGTATAAGGCTTTGATGAATATGAAACCCCAATTCAGGTTCTAGATATCGCAACCTTGAGATTGATTCAAGTCTACTAAGCTGGCTTATGGGTTCCGCGCCTAATGGCAGATATTCTATCGAGCCCTGATTTTTGGTCCATCAAGGCTGTAGAAGCTTTTGGAGGGTTGTTTTGAAGTAATGGGGGTTGGAGTCAAAAAAAGTTCGCTTTTTTTTGTGGTCTAAGCATTTGGTTTTTAGAGGGGTGGCTAAAGAAGTCAAAAAAACCTATAATTATTTTGCAAAAAGTTTTGGTTGGAAAGAAATAGTGTCTGTATATTTGCACCCGCTTAGCGAAACAACGATATGTTTTACGAGGCAGAAGTTCACTGGAAGGCTGGAATATCACAAGGGAAAACAAATTGAATTTTGTCCTTTTTGATTCTGGTTTTACAAGTTCCGGTAGAGGTTCATTGAGATATTGGTTGACAGCACAGTTCTGAGGATTCCCGTCCTAGATATATAGGCAGGGAAATCTTCAAGGTAAGAACAGCAATAATAAAGAAAGTATATAGAATAGACACGATATGTCGATCGGGTTGTCGTCATTTGAGGAGGTAGTGGGATCCTGTACAACAGATCTCATTGTTAAAACAAAAGAGACATCACGATGAAGAGTTTGATCCTGGCTCAGGATGAACGCTAGCGGCAGGCCTAACACATGCAAGTCGAGGGGCAGCATTTCCAGCTTGCTGGAAGATGGCGACCGGCGCACGGGTGCGTAACGCGTATACAATCTGCCTCATACTGAGGGATAGCCCGAAGAAATTTGGATTAACACCTCATGGTATCAAGAAGCGGCATCGCTATTTGATTAAAGGTTACGGTATGAGATGAGTATGCGTCCCATTAGCTTGTTGGTGAGGTAACGGCTCACCAAGGCTACGATGGGTAGGGGTCCTGAGAGGGAGATCCCCCACACTGGTACTGAGACACGGACCAGACTCCTACGGGAGGCAGCAGTGAGGAATATTGGACAATGGGGGCAACCCTGATCCAGCCATGCCGCGTGCAGGAAGACGGCCCTATGGGTTGTAAACTGCTTTTGTACGGGAAGAAGCCTCTCCACGCGTGGGGAGTTGACGGTACCGTAAGAATAAGCACCGGCTAACTCCGTGCCAGCAGCCGCGGTAATACGGAGGGTGCAAGCGTTATCCGGAATCATTGGGTTTAAAGGGTCCGTAGGCGGGCGTCTAAGTCAGTGGTGAAATGCAGGGGCTCAACTCCGGCACTGCCATTGATACTGGACGTCTTGAATTATTGTGAAGTGGCCGGAATATGTAGTGTAGCGGTGAAATGCTTAGATATTACATAGAACACCGATTGCGAAGGCAGGCCACTAACAATATATTGACGCTGATGGACGAAAGCGTGGGTAGCGAACAGGATTAGATACCCTGGTAGTCCACGCCGTAAACGATGGTTACTAGCTGTCCGGCCCGATTGAGGGCTGGGTGGCCAAGCGAAAGTGATAAGTAACCCACCTGGGGAGTACGTTCGCAAGAATGAAACTCAAAGGAATTGACGGGGGCCCGCACAAGCGGTGGAGCATGTGGTTTAATTCGATGATACGCGAGGAACCTTACCAGGGCTTAAATGCAGCATGACAGGTTTGGAAACAGACTTTTCTTCGGACATGTTGCAAGGTGCTGCATGGTTGTCGTCAGCTCGTGCCGTGAGGTGTCAGGTTAAGTCCTATAACGAGCGCAACCCCTATCGTCAGTTGCCAGCGGGTCATGCCGGGGACTCTGGCGAGACTGCCGGTGCAAACCGTGAGGAAGGTGGGGATGACGTCAAATCATCACGGCCCTTACGTCCTGGGCCACACACGTGCTACAATGGTGGGGACAGAGAGCAGCCACTCCGCGAGGAGGAGCGAATCTTCAAACCCCATCACAGTTCGGATCGCAGTCTGCAACTCGACTGCGTGAAGCTGGAATCGCTAGTAATCGCATATCAGCCATGATGCGGTGAATACGTTCCCGGGCCTTGTACACACCGCCCGTCAAGCCATGGAAGCTGGGGGTACCTGAAGTCGGTGACCGCAAGGAGCTGCCTAGGGTAAAACCGGTAACTGGGGCTAAGTCGTAACAAGGTAGCCGTACCGGAAGGTGCGGCTGGAACACCTCCTTTCTGGAGTTCCTGAAATAACGGAACCAAGTAGAGAGGGATTCCATTGCCTTTTCCGCGACGCCCGATCGGCGTGTTTATTTTAAAAGCTTTCGATTAAGGAGGCGCTGTCAATTAAGATCTTGGGTCCGCCACGGGTGGTCCACATAGAGTCTCGTAGCTCAGCTGGTTAGAGCGCTACACTGATAATGTAGAGGTCGGCAGTTCGAGTCTGCCCGAGACTACTGTTTTACGCTTTCGCGAAAGCCTAAATCGCATAATGTTCATTTATAGAATAAAGGAAATTTTAGAAGTTGGGTAGGTTAAGGGTAGGGTATACTCATAACTCATAACTAATAACTCATAACTAAAAAATGGGGAATTAGCTCAGCTGGCTAGAGCGCCTGCCTTGCACGCAGGAGGTCATCGGTTCGACTCCGATATTCTCCACTATGTCCGACGAAGCCTTGTGCGTAGTTGGATCGTTTCAATTCTAGATTCATAAACATGAATTCTTAATTGAAAAAAAGTTCTTTGACATACTGAAAAGATCAAAACGAGCGTTTCGGATACGTTTACGTATCCGGGACAATAAGAAACAATTTGTAGAGATACAAGAAGGGCGTCATATATGATATCGTTGTCATGTATGACCCGGACATTACAAGCAAAA